>JABABQ010000065.1 GCA_014238155.1 Rhizobiaceae bacterium | reverse complement strand
GGCCCGCCGCTCCGCGGGGGCGGCGCTAGCGCCGGACGGCTCTTCGCCGTCTCTACGGAGGGTTCAGAGTTGGCCGTAATCGTCGACCGGCATATTCCACGCCCACCGTATCAGGCCGCGAAGAGCGGCCCGGTCGAAAGACCGCCCCCGCGGAGCGAAGGCCGCAGGCCGACAGCGTGAGCGCAAAACAAACAAACCGCGGCGGCACACTCCGAACCCTGATCCGCCCATCGAAGACGGCGAAGAGCCGTCCGCGCCTGACGGCGCGCCCCCGCGGAGCGAAGGGCGAAGCCGCCTGCGTGAGCGCAAATTAATAACCAAACCGCAGCGAACCTTCGCCCGCCTGCGAACAAGGCGCCAAAACAGGCCAGCCAAACTTGTTCACAAATCGACATCCGGCATCACGTCGAAACAGACCATGAACCGCCATTGGCTAGAAAAATTTGGCGAGTTGCCACTAGCAGCACGTTCTTGTTTCGATTAACAATAATGCGATGGAAACTCGCCCCGTCAAACGCCGGCTTGCGGCAATTTTGGTTGCTGATGTTGTTGGCTATTCAAAGCTTATGGGCGCTGACCAAAGTGGTACGCTTGAAGCCTTGCGACAATTGCGCGGCGAATTGTTTGATCCGATCGTTGGCGGTCATCGCGGCAATGTGGTGAAGAGAATGGGCGATGGCTGGATCGTTGAGTTTCCCTCCATTTCAGATGCTGTTGCCTGTGCCATTGCCATTCAGCTTGGGTTGGAGGGCCATGAAATCATAAATCTGCGAATTGGCATCCACACCGGTGAGGTGGTTTTCGAAGCCGACGATGTGTTCGGGGAGGGGGTCAACGTTGCTGCGCGTCTGGAAGCCTTAGCGGAGCCGGGGCAAGTGTTGATTTCCGACACAGCGCGAAACAGTTTGGACGGCAAGACCGTTGAACAATTCGCGGGCGGTGAAAGTCACGAACTGAAGAATATTGATCGACCGGTGAGCGTATGGCATTGGCCGGTGACTGGTGAGCCAGATACGCTGCCAGATGTGTTGCCAGACGCGCTGAATGCGGCGCAGGAACTTGCGCTGCCGGAAAAACCATCTGTCGCGGTGCTGCCATTCGACAACATGTCGGGAGATCCTGATCAGGAATATTTTGCCGACGGGATGACCGAGGACCTGATTACCGACCTGTCGAAAATATCCGGACTGTTTGTGGTGGCGCGCAATTCCTCAATGGTATTCAAGGGAAAAGCGGTCGACATTCGCGAAGCCGCAACGCGCCTGGGTGTGCGCTATGTGCTGGAGGGTAGCGTGCGCAAATCTGGCTCCCGTGTGCGCATCAACGTACAGCTGATCGATGCACTTAGCGGCGGTCACCTGTGGGCGGAACGCTATGATGGTTCGGTTGAGGATGTTTTTGAGTTGCAGGACGATGTCGGTGCAAAGGTTGTATCTGCCTTGTCAGTCCGTTTGACCGGCGATGAAGATGACCGGCTTAACCGGGTGCACACCCATAACCTGGACGCCTATCAGCTTTATGTCCGGGCGAAGGCCACCCCCTATCCTCCGATACCGGACCGTATTAATGCGGCCCGTGGGATGTTTGAAAGTGTTATCGAGATGGATCCACAATTCGCCGGTGGATATGCCGGCGTGTCCTGGATGCTCAGCGTGGGTGCGTTGTTTGGTCATGTCGATGTTGATGAGATGGCAACCCGTTCATCACAGCTGGCCCGCAAGGCTGTCGAGCTCGATGACAGTTTTGGCTGGTCCCACATCGCACTTAGTTTGGCTTTGTTGCTGCAAAAACAGCATAAGGAAGCGATATTGGCGGTCGATAAAGCCGTTGCATGTCAACCAAATGAAGCCGATGCGCACGCGTTTCGGGGTCTGATACTGGCCTTTGACGGTCGTCCCGAACTCGGCATCGACCCAATCAACCTGGCACTTCGGCTGAACCCGCAATTTATCAACGGGCCATATCTCAATATTCGTGGTGCCATAATGGTGTTTGCCGAGGACCACAGCGGTGCCGTGCGGTCTTACGAGGAGAACGTCAATCTGCGGGGCCCTGTCGGCCCGCCGGTTTTGGCATGGACCGCCGCGTCCTATTGGGCGCTTGGCAAACCAACCGAAGCCAAACGTCTGGTGGATCAGCTCAAACAGTTGTTTCCTGCCTTTCGCCTTACAGGCTGGAATTTTTTCACGTTTACCCGATCCCCAAAGGTCCGCCAGCGCATTCATGATCTGATGCTTGCTGCTGGTGTGCCGGAATAATCAATCAGGAGAAACCCGATGAAAATAGGTAGATTTTCGATCCTTGTTGCGATCCTTGTTGCGATCTTTGTAGCCGGCTCAGTGTCTGGCTCAATGGCACATGAGGTGAACCAGCCGGTCAAGCTGGACAAGCCCAAAATCAGTAATTTGCTAACCAATCCGCTGAACGGTACGGATGGGCTGGAGGTCATCATGAGCCATGTGGTTCTGCCACCAAATGTTACGCTGCCAAAGCACTGGCATCCGGGTGAAGAATTTGCCTACGTCCTGCAGGGGAGTGTGACGCTGATTTTGGAAGGCAAAGATGAACGGGTGATTTCGCAGGGCGAGACCGGTGCAGTTCCCTTAAAACACATTCATACCGCCCGTTCTGGTGACCAGGGCGTAACAATCCTGGTGTTTCGGGTTCACGAAAAGGGCCAGCCAGGCCGGGTTTTGGCCAAGGAGTAATTATTCGGCCTGTCCGACATAGGGCAGGGCGGCAACATTTCCTGACGCACCACAACTCATTTTGATTCACCGCCCGCTCGCCGCCGCCGCCGTCGCTCGCCGCTTATAAGGATTTGAGTAACTGTGGTCTGTTAGAGTGGTGTTTGAACGGGTCGCTTTGGAAGAGATATTATGTCAAATGAGTTTGGTGCAGCCGATCAGACGGGGCAGCCGCAAGAGGCGGCAGATGCAAGTCAGACGCGGGAATTGCGCAAGCGCACCTTCAAGGCGGGCATTGCGTCTTATCAAAACCATGCGCTGACGACCAATTGCACGGTGCGGGATTTCAATGACGGCGGGGCCAAGCTGCGGTTTGAAGAAAACGCCTTTGTGCCGGAGAATTTCACACTGACGGTTCCAATCGATGGCATTCGGGTGGACTGTCAGGTCAAGTGGCGCCGCGGTGAAGAAATGGGCGTTGTATTTATGTCCGAGATTGATCAGGACCCGCGCATGCTTCGCAAACAATCCCTGGACCTGAAATATCTGATGCCGCGCAAATCTTCGCTGCGCAAGAGGCCGGGTTAGCCTCCGCCGCCTGCCGCCTGCCGCTCGCCGCTCGCCGCAGTCAGCGCTGCAGATAGTCCTTTATATAATCGGCAATCTCATCGGCGGAATGCTCCAGTTCAAAATGGGTGATGTAGTCACCGTTTTTGCCCAACAGGAATGACCGGTTGGTGTGATCCATCATATAATCATCACCGCTCTTTTTGGGGTTCCATTTCACACGGCTGTCACCGCCATGGTCTTGTTTGAGCTGTTTCATGACAGACATGGCGGCGGGCATGGCGTGTTTGGGCTTGCGGGCATAAAATATATGGAACGCGTCGGCAGCGTTGCGGATTTGTTGGCTGTCGCCGGTCAGCGCGGTGATGCTGGGCCAGTCCTGCTGCCATTGGGCCAATTGTTCAACCGTATCGCGGGCCGGGTCAATCGAGATGAAATATAGCCGCACTTTATCGGCATTTGCACCCAACAGGGCGTTGAGCTGTTCAAAGCTGATCCAGATCGACGGGCATTGCATCAGGCATTTTGTGTAGCCGAAATAAACCAGCGACAGGGTGCCCTTCATGTCATCGCCCGAAACGGCGGTGCCATTGGCGTCAGTGAGTTGCACGTTGCTGCCGAGATCGACGCTATAATTGGCGGCGGTGGCGGCGGTGGCATTTATTGTCAACAAGGCGGCAAAAGTCGTGTTGAGAATGGCTTTAAACAGAATTTTCATGGGTTCTCCAAAGAGCGTTTGAGTACAGAGGCAGCCGACGCGACACCATGAAATCATGAAGTCGAACCCATATGCGGCGGCATGCAGATATCGGTAGAAATATGAGCGATATCATCGGTATTTTTATAAATAATATCAGCCAATATTTTATGTCAACAAAGCTTTGTATCCGGGCATGGAAACCTGGCGGCAGCGAACTTGATTTTGCGCTTAAAAGCGCTTGCGCTTAACAGTGCTTGCGCTCACGCAGGCGGGCTGCGCCCTTCGCTCCGCGGGGGCGGACCTGACCGGTCCGGACGGCTCTTCGCCGTCTGGAACGGGCACATCAGAGTTCGCCGTCATCGTCGACAGACAAACTCCACAACCTGCGTGTCAAGCCGCGAAGAGCGGCCCGCGCCTAATGGCGCGCCCTCGCGGAGCGGCGGCAAAGCCGCCTGCGTGAGCGCAAAATATAAAGAAGGCCACCGGAGGAACGCAGCGGCGAGCGCGGCAAAAACCTCTGGTAGCCGGGGAGTTCGTTGATCGCCTAGCGACGACCGCTATGGCCTTTAGATATTCCCCGTGAGGGGAGCACCCTGGACATGCGCCAAAGCCTCCCCGACCCGAAGGTTGAGGAGGTATCGTTACGGCCGACACCGGCCGCCCAGTAAGAGGTTCTTACGCCCCGAAGCCAACGAGTGTCGCAGGCTCTGGGGGAAGTCTAGACGGGATTGCGGACGAGGGAAAGGGCGTTAAGTGGAAGCAAATTTTGGTCCGTACCGAAGCTTGGTCAGATTCAGTATTTGCAATGGACATTCCCGAAAGCTGCCAATTAGAATGCAGTTCGAAATTCGGCATCCAATGTCGGGAGTGCGGACCTTTTGCCATATTTACCTTGGTTCAATGTTCATGGAACGACACGCCTACCGCCGTCACTTTGTGCCAGGACCGACCATTCACAAACTTCGACCGACGGCAGCTACGATCCGGCTACCATTGCAATTTAAAACAACTGTCTTCTTAATTGCCGTCTATTCAAATTTTTAACGTGGACGACAATATGACTGCATATATGATAGTTGATGTGGACGTAAATGATCCTGAAGGTTATGAGAAATATAAAGCGGAAGTTCCTGCACTGATAGCCAAACACGGCGGTGAGTATTTAGTTCGCGGCGGTGATTTCGAAGTGTTGGAAGGCGACTGGCAGCCGACCAGAATGGTACTGTTTAGTTTCCCCAATCGACGGGCAATCCACGATTTCGTCAATGATCCCGAATACGCGGAACTAAAGGCTTTACGCCAAAGAACGGCAAGCTCCAGTTTGGTAGCTGTCGATGGAATGGATTAGATTGCGAAGCGCGACCTGAATTTTTGATTATCCTTCGGGCTCCATGCAGACCATTGGGCGAGTTGCAGAAAGCGTTGTGCCCAACGGCGGGAGTGTGGACAAAGTACCGTTTTCGATTTTCATGATTGGTCCGCCTACGACAGGCGCTTCAACCACACAAAGTACCATCACTCGGCATTGAATATGTAATCGCCGGGTCAGCTCGGAACCCATTTCAAACAGATGGAAGAGTATGCAGCTCGCTAGGAAAGACCCGCAGCGATCAGCGCTTTGGAAATGCGATCAAGTTGCGTTTTATCTCGGTAGGGATAACGCTCCCGAAAGTGCCGCAGTTTGAAATCGGGATTGTAGTCTAAAATGGCTTGAATATGTTCCGACGCTTCTTCCAATCGTTTGGTCTCGACCAATGAAGATGCTGAAATAATCCGGCCCGGGGGAAACGACGGCATGACCCGCGCTACCCTTCCCTCAAGTTCAAGCGCGCCGTCCAGGTCGCCCAGAAGGAATTTTGAATGTGCGAGGTGATGCAAGACGTTCGGTGGGGCGGCGGGGTCAAAATGCAAACATGTTTCAGCGGCATCAATTGCCCTTTCGGGCTCATCTGCAAAGTTTAGCGCCTCGCAATACCAAGCATAGACTTCAGCGTTGTTCGGCTCCAACTCCACCGCTCTGTCAAAGTGTTCCAACGATAGGTCGTGTTGACCACTCATGATCAGCGCCCAAGCCAATCTCGCTTGCGCAAACCCGGAAGTCTCCTCAAGCTCTACAGCTCGCCAACCCTTTTCGACCGCGATTCTCAAGCCGTCATCAAACCCGGGAAACCCAAAGGTATGGCCGCTTTGATGGGGGAAAACCTGTTCGGCCCAAGCTCGCGAATAGTTTGGGTTAATTTCGACCGCTCTGTCCAGCAATGCAACACATTCATTTAACGCTTCTGGTTGGAATTTAAATAGCAATGCCCGTGCCCGTAGGCATAGCTCGTAGGCCTCGACGCTGCCACCTCGGTTTACCCCGCTGTTTTGCTCTAAGTTTGATTGCAAAGCTTTGGTGATTTCCAATGTGATTTCGTCTTGTACCGCGAAGATATCGCTAAGATCTCGGTCGTACCGTTCCGCCCAGACCGATCCACCAGTTTCGGTCGCGACCAGTTGCGAATTAATCCTGATTCGCCCACCAGCGCGGCGGACGCTACCTTCCAGAACATGGGCCACACCCATTTCCCGACCGATCTCAACAGTGCTCTTGGAAGAGCCTTTATAGGAAAAGGCAGTATTGCGCGCGATGACGAACAGATCCTGAACTTTCGAAAGGTCGGTGATCAAGTCCTCTGTCAGTCCGTCGGCGAAATAAGCCTGCTCAGGATCATTTCCGATATCGGTGAAGGGCAGGATGCCAACCGACTTGAATGTTTCGAAGTGCGACTCTGACACAGGTGTCGATGTGGCTCCATATTCCAATGCGGCCACAAATCGAAATCCCTGACGCGGCAATGTTTTGATTATCATCTGCCGCGAGCCATCATCACCAACCGCCGTACGTATTGCATTGATCCTGGCGTTTAGGGTGCCGTCGCCGACGATCCGGCCTTGCCAGACTGCATCAAATATCTCGTCCTTGGTAACCACGCGGTCCGTGTTCTCGATCAGGAAAACAAGAAGCGCATAGGCTTGCGGCTGCAAAGAAACTGGTCCTGAGGGCCCAGAAAGCTCAAGGCGCTCTGCGTCCACACAATAGTCGGAGAATCTGAAAATCATGGGCCAGCAAGCCTTTCGCAAGCAGAATTAAGCTTCCAGCAAGCAAAAAACACGCCTCCGGTCAAGCGCGACTAGAAAGCAAGGTCTAACCTGGTTCCAACGCAAACAAACGAGGTTTCAATGTCTTACTTCTCCGCAAATCCGCAAACTGACAGTAACTATGTAGCCGAAAAAGAAAAAGCGACGACGCTGTTCCTCGATCGGCTTTCCAAACTGGGCCGGGCTTTCTGGCAGTATACTGAAGAAACCGGCGAATCCAGCACCAAGTCCTATGAAGGATTGTTGTGAATTCGAGAGAACTGAGGCGTAAAAGGAGCTACGGTCTTGGAGTAGGCTCAGTTTCACACACGATCAAATAGATAAACACTCGCCTCTATCTCCTTGCCAACACTACCAGCCCCAAGTGTTCCTAGAGAGATGCACAGAAACTGGATGGCCGCTTCAGTTCGCCCTGCTGACTTTGCAAAATCAAGCCGGGTTTCGAATTGGACCATCTTTCACGAGCCATGCCGTTTCAAAGTGCTCTAGGAGCGACAAGGGCCAAAACTGTAAAAAGGGCTCCATGCAGCCATTGAAGTTTTTCAGATCGGACACAGCCAAAGGTCTGCTCTGCTGACAAAACAACAATATCGAACTTTCCAGATTATCCAGCCTGCGCCACAGGAAGCCAGTAGAGAGTCAAACGCCTAAAGCCCAGATTTGCATGTGGTCATAAATCATCTGTTGAGACAGTAATTTTGCGACGATACCTTTTTGGCCGTGCTACGTTCAAAGAAATTCGTCGCCGATGCCACATGGTACGAATTATAAAATCTGAGGTTTGAGCAATGTCGTCGATATTGGCTGTTCGGGTATTTGTGCCCTTTGCGATTGGCTACCTTTGTGTTTCGATTTTCCGTTCGATCAATGCTGTCATTGCGTCTGATCTGGTCCGTGACCTTGACCTGAGCGCGTCTGAATTGGGATTTGCCATTAGCGCCTTCTTTCTCAGTGCGACCATTTTTCAACTACCAACTGGTGTATTGTTGGACAGATACGACCCGCGACGCGTATATGCCGCCTTGCTTTGTGTGTGCGCTCTTGGTGCGGTGATCATCGCGTACGCAGAAAATGTTCAGCTGCTTGCATTGGGCAGAGCGCTGGTCGCTATTGGTGTCGCCAGCAGTGCCGTTGCTTCATACAAAGTTTATGCCACATGGTTTCCACAAGAACGATTGCCCCTGGTGAACGGTTTGAGCCTTGCCGCAGGTGGGTTGGGTCTAATGTTAGGGACAGTACCGGTAGAGGCCGCGCTTGAAATCGTTAGTTGGCGTACAATTCATTTGTTCGTTGGAGGTGTTTTGGTTGCCGTGGCCATGCTTGTGTTATTGGTCGCACCAGAACGGAAATCAGAGACTGTCGGTCTGACAGTAGTCGACCAAATCAAAGGCTTGAACGTCATCCTGCGAAGCATGGTTTTTTGGAGGGCCGCACCATTGATGATGGCAGTGGTGGGCATCTTTGCATGCATGACCCAGTTATGGGTAGGACCATGGGTTCGCGACGTTGCCGGGCTATCTGCTCAACAGGCTGCAAATTTACTTCTGGTTCTGGCCGCGGCAATGACTCTTGCGGGTTTATTGACCGGTGCACTCACCAAGCTGGCAAAGAGATTTGGTTTTGATGCAATGCAGTTCGCTGCGACTACGGCTGGGCTTTTTGCAATATTGCTTGTTCCAATCTTCCTGCAATGGACACCCTCCACCCTGATAGTTTTTTGTTTCTGGGCATTATTTGGATTTCTGGCATCACTCAATTTCGTGACATACGCGGCCCTTGCACCTCATTTTGCACCTCAAGTGATCGGTCGGCTGAATGCCTGCCTGACACTTGCCTGGATGTTGGGAGCTTTCTTGTTTCAAAGCTTATATGGCGTCGTTCTGGACCGGTTTCCCACGACTGGCGCTGGCTATTCAATTGTCGGGCACCAATATGCCATGGGGATACTGTTGGTATTTTTGCTGTTAGCCATTGGTTGGTTCATTTTCTCGTCACGACTAATCCAGCAGGGCTCACAAATGGAATGCGAAAAAATGCTCTGATAGAGTCGCGTTTTGAACAAATGAACTACTTGAAAGCCATTTCTGCAAAATCACCGTCTAAAGTAGATTGCCGCCTTTTTCATCAAAATCGGCTCTATGCAGACCTTGCCCAATGTCCAACCACGATTGGGCTACACGACCGCTGAGCGGGCAAAACTGCCGTTGGAAAACTAACGTTTGGATGACGGATCGACTTGTTACGCTTTGCGGCCGATTATCTGCACCGGGTGCGTTCTGCCCTCTTCGATATTGCGTGCAGCGTTTCTGACAATCTGCGGTGCCAGCTTGCCGAGCAGAATGTGCGTGCCAAAAACCGGCGCTTCGCCCTTCCCGGCCATTTCGATGACTCGCAGATACCCTTGCAGGTAACTTTCGCCGGTATCGGTGACTTGAATGTCGGAGAAGCCCGATTTTTCGAGCACGGCGACGGTATCCGCCGGTCGCATCAGATAGGCTCCGCTTCCGTCTTCCGACCATGGCAAGGGATGATGAGGGTCGCCAAGTTCGCCTAACCCATGCTCTGTCAAAGCGAAGAATGCACCCGGCTTAAGCACCCGAAACGCCTCGTCGAAAAAAGCACTGCGGTCAGGCACGTTCATCGTCACATGCTGAGCGTATCCCCCGTCGAAGGTCGTGTCCGCGTAAGGCAATTTCTGCCCGTCGCCGAGTTCAATCTTTACGACATCCTGCATCCCGACAAGCGCTGTCAGCTTATTGCCCGCTTCAACGAAAGGAGCCGTGATGTCCAGGCCATCAACCTTGCATCCGAAACGTCGCGCCAGATATCTTGCCGGACCGCCTATGCCGCAACCGATATCGACAAGTCGCTGACCGGCCTCAATCGGAAGGGCATCGGCCAACTCAACGGTGGCTGGAAATCCACGCGCATGAAAATGGTCGACTGGTGCCAATTGTTCGACTGTCACAGTGTCTGGGTCGATCCCGGCAGCCTTCATGGCTTCAATTATTCTAAAATAGACGTCCCCGGTTCCCCAGTGATCCGAAATAGACTGTTCATCGGTCATGTCCTTCCCTCCAGTTGCACACTAAAAAAATTAGCATGAAACTCGGCGTCTTGAAAACTATGAGTTCGTATGATCTTCCCAATCATCGATTGATGATTGGTTTGAACACCTCCACATTCACCATTGCCGTTTCTCTGTCGCCCCCTACAATGGATTAGTTGTTTTTTGGGGGATTTCAGATGCACAGGGCACGTTTGGCAGACTTGAGACCTGTAGCTAAATTCGTTGCGGTAGTTTGTCTCCTATGGATGCTTACGCTTCTTAGTTCCACTACCGCTCAGGCAGGAAAAATACTGGTCAAAGTCGACATTTCCCAGCAACGCATGACTGTGTATCAAAACGGCTTCCCGCGGTACAATTGGAAAGTCTCAACAGCCCGAAGAGGCAAGGTGACACCAAGGGGACGCTGGAAAGCAAAATGGCTATCGCGTCACCACCGCTCTAGTCGATACAATGGTGCGGCAATGCCCCATTCAATTTTTTACAGCGGAAACTTTGCAATTCATGGCACGTACAACATCAAGAGATTGGGTCGTCCTGCATCGGCTGGATGCATCCGATTGCACCCTAAAAACGCCGCCATATTATTCGATCTAACTAAGTCTTATGGCTTGAGGAATACGACTGTGTCGGTCAGCAATTGAGTTAAGTAATCCGCCTAATCGATCACAAAAGTGCTGCCGGAAACAAGATTCTGATACTAGCTACAATAGTCAGGCAACGCGTATATTTTGCCAAGGTTGTTTCCCACTCTTCGCGCAGCAAGTTCGGCGTCCTCATAGCGGGGGCAGACTGGGCGCATTCCATCAAACTAACAACGGCGAGGTTTATTTGGTTTTTGGTTTGGGGTTGCCCCTCAACTTAGTTGGGTAAATTTTTTTGATCGATGATTGGGGTGGCTCTCCCATCAAATAATGATTCCACTGGCAGGTCTGTACCGCCCAAGCTTCGCCCTTGTTTTCTGCTCTGTTAGATCTCAAACAGTTTTCATATGGGCTGAAGTAAATAAGGGAAATGAGCAGGACAATCAGAACCCCAACCAAGCCCACGATGATTATCGAAGCGATTTTAAGTATTTTGACTGCCATTGTCTGTCCTTCACTAAAGCCAAACGAACCAAGGCCTCCTCAATCGGTGTCGTATTCAGGTTGATGATTAGTGTATTCTTCATTTCCTGAGGTCCGTTTGATGTTTCTATCTCATCAAGCCTCAACCTAAACTGAACCGGCTGTTCATCTCGGGTTTAGGAACTTGGCGATCGAAGAGCTAAGGCCTCAACGCGCTGGCCGCATGATGGACCCGAGGTAATGCCACCAACACTGTTCCAAAGCGCGATTGACGCGGCTACAGAGGGCGCTGATAAACGCGGGTTATTCTAAGTTCCACTTATTTGGGTTAGCTCCCCCGTCTTCGAGACGGGATCGCTTTAGCGCGAACATATACGAATGATCATACTTTCCAGAAAAATGAACCGGCTCTGGGAGCTTAAGGTTCATTTTTCTGGAAAGTATGAT
>JABABQ010000030.1 GCA_014238155.1 Rhizobiaceae bacterium | reverse complement strand
TGAGAAAACTCATGCGCCTGTCACGCCATAGTAAGCGCGCTTGCTTTACATCTGCACGATGTTGTTCTTTGGCAAAAAGCGTCTTTTTTTATGACTGAGGCCAAGCCGGTGCAAAAGTCGACCAATCGAAGAACGGTGCACTCGAACATCAAACTGCTCATGGAGATCACGGCTTAACTGATCAAGGGTAACATCCCCTTGCTGGGATACCCGCTCACGAACCAAAGCCGTATGGACAATCCTGCAACCCGAATATGGCTAGCGGATTAAAAGCATTGCATTGGTCCAATGATTAGTATGATTCGTGCAACGACATCTCAGTGCCCGCCGCAATAAATCGTTTGCACTAGGGTTGTGCGAATTTCGCGTTCGCAGTAGGAACCGTAACTTGAAGTTTGGTTTTTCGAACTTAGAAACTTGCTCGTTACCGGAAGGATTGAATCAATTGGATCACGGTCGATTTTGCTATTTGAAAGCAAGAATCCTGTTTTTGAATTCAATTTTTTCTTGGCGTATATCAAACCATACTGGTGCAGCTTTTGATTGAGAATAAGCGATGAGTGAGTATCAAGAGAACTTGGAACTAAAAACTTCCAGCGAACGGAGTTTTGGGCTCCTATTTTCTTCCGTATTAATATTGTTTGGCCTGTATCCGCTCATTTACGGAGAAATGTTAACACTGTGGTCCATTGCTGTGGGTGTGGTGATATTATTATTTTCCATATTCCGCCCAATGATATTTAAGTATCCAAATATTTTATGGATAAAAATTGGAATCGCATTAGGGAAAATCGTTAGCCCTGTCGTACTGGGGGTTGTTTATATTTTTTCAGTCGTTCCGTTGGGGCTTTTGTTTATTATTCTCAAAAAAGATTTGATAAACAAGAGTATTCAAATTGAGAAAGATTCTTATTGGGAGGATAGAGAAATCCCAGTCGGATCTATGAAAAATCAATATTAGACATCGTTGTTGCGTCAAATCCTGCGCCAAACAAATTATCGAATAGGCAATTCTCTATGGAATTTTTTGCAGAGTTTTTTAAATTTTTGATGTTGAGGAAAAAGTACTGGTTGTTTCCTGTGCTGTTTTTTTTGGTGATTTTTGGCGGCCTCATCGTTTTGAGCCAAGGATCTGCGGTGGCTCCATTCATATACACCTTGTTTTAGGAAGCGGCGGTATGAACATATTAGGCATTTCCGCTCTTTATCACGACAGTGCTGCGGCAATATTGGTTGATGGTAAAATTGTTGCGGCAGCGCAGGAAGAGCGATTTAGTCGAAAGAAAAATGACGCCAGATTTCCAAAAAATGCGATCAATTACGTCCTGGAGGAAGCCGGACTAACGCTTGATGAAGTAGATTACGTTGGATTTTACGACAAGCCATTTTTGAAATTTGAAAGGCTGTTAGAAACATATGTGGCATACGCGCCGTTTGGATTTAAATCATTTTGCAAGGCGATGCCAATTTGGTTGAGAGAGAAACTGTTTCTGAAGAATCAACTCTCAAATGAATTCAAAAATCTGTCTCCAGACTTTGATTCCAAGAAGCTTCTTTTTGGTGAGCATCATCTGAGTCATGCAGCAAGTGCGTATTATCCGTCACCATTTGACGAAGCTGCAATTTTGACGATCGACGGGGTAGGCGAATGGGCGACCACCACTCTTTCCATTGGCAAGGGAAATGAAATTGATGTGGTCAAAGAAATCCATTTCCCACACTCTTTAGGCTTATTGTATTCCGCGTTCACGTATTATCTCGGGTTCAAGGTGAATGGTGGTGAATACAAAGTCATGGGGTTGGCGCCATATGGAGACCCGCAGTATAAGGAATTGATATTAGAAAAATTGATGGACCTGAAAGAGGATGGCTCTTTTAGATTGAATCAAAAGTTTTTCAATTACGCTACCGGCTTGACGATGACCAACAAAGCGTTTGATGACCTGTTTGGAATGCCGGTTAGGAAGCCTGACATCGACGAACTAACCCAATTTCACATGGATGTCGCAGCATCGATTCAAGCTGTAACTGAGCAGGTTGTATTGCAACTGACTGGATCCATTGCCGACCAATACGATGTAAAAAATTTATGTCTGGCGGGTGGGGTGGCATTAAACTGTGTCGCCAATGGAAAAATTCTGCGCCAAGGTGCGTTCGACGACGTGTGGATTCAACCTGCAGCCGGCGATTCCGGTGGAGCATTGGGTGTAGCGCTGGCAATCTGGCACAAGGAACTTCAAAATATTCGTGAAGTGCAATTCCCGGATTCGATGCAAGGGTCGTATCTTGGCCCTCATTTTGGTCCTCAGGAAATTGAAGATCAATTGTTGGAATGTGGGGCAATTTTCGAAACCGCTTTAAACGATGAGGTCATAAACTGCGCTTCTGATGCCTTGTCTGACGGTCTTGTTGTCGGGTGGTTCCAAGGGCGGACGGAGTTTGGTCCCAGAGCGTTGGGCAACCGGTCCATTTTGGGAGATCCGCGTTCTGAATCCATGCAAAAAACCTTAAACATAAAAGTAAAGTTTCGCGAAAGTTTTCGCCCCTTTGCCCCTTCTGTGCTGAGGGAAGATGTTGCTGATTGGTTCGATCTGGATCGCGATAGTCCCTACATGCTTTTCGTTGCGAATGTGCGTGACGATAAGTGCCGGGAGATGACGCCTCAGGAGAGTGCTCTTTTTGGCATCGAAAAGTTAAATATCAAGAGGTCTGAAATCCCGGCGGTGACTCACGTTGACTATTCTGCACGAATACAAACCGTGCATCGAGATTCAAATGCAAAATACCATGAACTGTTGGAAAAGTTTAAGGAAAAAACAGGGTGTCCAGTTTTGGTGAATACGTCATTTAATGTTCGGGGTGAGCCGATCGTCAATTCGCCTGCAGATGCATATAAGTGTTTTATGAAAACCAATATGGATGTTCTCATCTGCGAGAATTATATAATACGTAAAACTAATCAATCTAAATAATAGAATTTATTAATTATCATATTACCGATGAAGAGTATTCTCAAAACTATATCCATAAATATTTTGACGTTGATTATACTGGGTTTCGTTCTTGAATTTTCGATCCCGTATTTTTTCCATTTCGATTCTGGACAGGATCGCCAGGCCGAAGATTTGGAATGTGCTGACAAGTTAAAAATTAGCTATGTGGATTCTCAAGGATCCGATCTGATCCGAGATCGTTCAATTGGTTTTTTCCTAAACCCAAGTGCGAGAAATGTGAACGATCAGGGGTTTTTTGGCGATTGTGTTTCAGAACAGAAAGATGGCAACGAGTTTCGCATTGCAGCCATAGGGGATTCATTTACAGCGTCAATCCAGGTCCCGTTCAACAAGACCTGGCCGGTGCTGCTTCAGCAATCACTCAGTGCCAAAATGCCCAGCAAGAAAGTTTCAATATTTAATTATGCAGCGGGGGGGCATGGAGTCGATCAGCAACTCGAGCAGGTTTCCTACGCTGTTCAGAACCATCAACCGGATCTGATCGTCCAAAGTTTATATTTGGGCAACGATTTTACTGATTCCAGCTATGAGTTGTTTAAGAGATATCAGTCACCACACAAAAATTTTGCAAATAAGAATTATGTATTGCTGAATAGTAGTGGTTTTGTCGAAATTGAACATAAAATAGATTATTATATGTTTCTAAATTTTTTCGACGCCTTTAGATACAAAAAAACTATATACATAAATGATGATGAGGTTAATTTAAATTTGAAGTGGAAGCCGGTGGAATCCCAAAATTTAACCGATTATTTCTCAATAAATCTCAATTATTTTGGTCTTAAATACGATTTTGTGGATTATGAATATTACCCATTTTCGAAATATAATTCACAAGATATCGCCCTGAATTTGAGATTCAAAAATACACAGGGAGCCTCGATCGAGTTGCAAGTGTTGCGGCACGATCCGTCCTGCTTTGATTGGTTGGAAAAGAGAGTGTTTGTGAGATTATCGGCATTTGATGCCTCGGGCCTTAGTACTGGGTCATCGATTGTTGAGACTTCCAAACCGCAATCAGAGGGATTTATTCCGGTTGAAGCTGGTTGTTTGGAAGGTACTCTAAAACGGGGCGAAAATAGCAGCGATTGGGACCGGCTGTTTTTTTGGCGATCCAGACTTTTCTTCGGCTCGCTGTTTAATGCACTGTTTTCTGACGTTAAAGAAGATCAACATCTAAATTTCAACTTTGAACGGCTGAGGAATTCTGAAAATGATTTGGAAGTTCCCTACATATATCACGTGTTTTTTGAACAACTTCCTGAATTCACGAAACGGGACCTGTCCGTATTTAAGCATTATCTCAACAAAGTTAGCGATTGGCAGAATGCCGGAAAAATCCCTTACATTGTGTCGACAATACCGGCGGCCGTTAGTGTCGTTCCTTCATATTGGGGGCAGTTGGAACGCGCATATTTTTCAACCACGACCGGCGCGTATGGCAGAGCTATGCCAGAAGTCCATTTCACCAATGTGACCAAAGTTCTCGGATTGAACTACAAGTCCTTCTTCGACCATCTTCAGGGCTTGCCTTTAGAAACGTTGGAGAGTTTTTATGACCTTCGGCACCGGCACTTCACCGAGCTTGGTCACGCTGAATACGCCAGGTATTTGGAATCGATAATTTTGTCCAGGCAAGAGTTTTCTGGAAAACTTTCTTCCCAATAACCTAGTGGATTAGCGGAGACAAATGAATCTGTTTTTGGATTCCATTTCTCGTTTGATCATGCGATTCTTTGGCATGAGAAGCGGCATATCAATCACTTTAAGTCCGACAGATCGCAACCGTCTTGATGCGGTCATCGGGAATCGAAACAGCCCCCAGAAGCATGTCTGGCGCTGCTGAATTGTGCAGTTGAGCGCCGATGGTGTGGGAACGCACGCGATCATGGCGGCGACGGGGAAGTCGAAGACCTGCGTCTGGCGATGGCAGGAACGGTTTATGCACGAAGGTGTTGACGGTCTGCTGCGTGATAAAAACCGTCCACCTGGAACACCGCCGGTGGAAGCGGAACGGGTGGCGCAGGTGGTGCGGTTGACGCATGAACCACCGGTTGGCGAAGCTACCCATTGGACGGGTGCGGCGATGGCCAAGGTGACCGGGATGGCTATTTCCACGGTGCAGAAAATCTGGAAAACGCATGGCCTTGCACCCCACCGCTGGCGGCAGTTCAAGCTGTCGAACGATCCTGCGTTTGTCGAGAAACTGCATGATGTGGTGGGCTTGTATATTGATCCACCAGTCCATGCGGTGGTGCTTTCGGTCAACGAAAAGTCACAGATACAGGCACTTGACCGCACCCAGCCGGGATTGCCACTGAAGAAGGGGCGAGGCCAGACGATGACCCACGACTACAAGAGAAACGGTACCACCACCCTGTTTGCCGCCCTCAACATTCTCGATGGCACAGTGATCGGGCAAAACATGCAGCGTCATCGCGATCAGGAGTCTATTCGCTTCCTCAACAAGATTGAGAGCAGCGTCCCGGCGGGAAAGGCAGTTCATGCGGTGCTGGACAACTATGCAACCCACAAGCATCCGAAAGTCCGTGCATGGCTCGTCCGTCATCCGCGCTGGACGTTCCACTTCATTCCAACGTCATCGTCATGGTTGAATGCGGTCGAGGGTTTCTTCGCCAAGCTGACCAGACGCCGCCTCAAGCACGGTGTCTTTCATTCCCTCGTCGATCTGCAAGCAGCAATCAACCGATCCCTTGCAGAACACAACAAAGAAGAAGCAAAGCCGTTCATCTGGAGGGCAGATCCCGACGAAATCATAGCGTCCCGAAACAGAGGGTTCCAAACGTTGGATTCAATCCACTAGAGTATCCGTTTTGGTCAAGCCTCATTTTTTACCCAGTATCTGTCATCTTTGAAAAGTGTGTTTGCCAGGATGATGAGTTTTCGCATTATTGTCACAATGGCTATTTTTGATGGTTTTCCAGCGGCTTTCATGGATTGGTATTTCCCGGCCATATCTGGATTGTATCGTGCGGCAACCAGGGCTGGCATGTAGAGGGCATCTCGCAAGAATTTTCGCCCGCCTTGGATAAAGGCCTGTCCTTTCCATTTTCCCGACTGGCGCGTGATCGGCGCAAGACCTGGAAGACAGGCGACGGCCTTGTTTGTGAGGGTTCCGATCTCAGGCATCTCGATCAGGATGGTGGCGGCGGTTGTGGCCCCCAGCCCCGGAATGGACTGCAAGATGGCGTAGGCCTTTTGTCGTTTTGGGCTAGCTGTGAGCCATGAGTGTGCGGGAAATACGCGGCCATCTGGAGGACCTGTACGGCATTGACGTACCACCGGGCTTGATATCAGCAGTCACCGATGCGGTGTTAGATGAAGTCAGTGAGTGGCAGAACCGCCCCCTGGACATCTGCTATCCGATCGCCTTTTTCGATTGCATGCGGGTCAAGATCCGCGATGAGGACTTTGTGCGAAACAAGGCGATTTATATAGCCTTGGGCATCCTCCCGGACGGTACCAAGCACGTTCTGGGCCTTTGGATCGAGCAAACCGAGGGGGCCAAGTTCTGGCTTCGGGTGATGAACGAATTAAAGAACCGGGGGCTGAACGACATTCTCATTGCCGTGGTCGATGGTCTCAAAGGCTTCCCTGAAGCCATCAATGCTGTGTTCCCACAGACAATCGTTCAAACCTGCATTGTGCATCTGATCCGCCATTCCATGAACTTCGCGGCGTGGAAGGATCGCAAGGATGTCGCCAAGGCGTTGAAGGCGGTCTACCGGGCAAAGGACGCTGACGCTGCAGAAATCGCCTTGGGTGAATTCGAGGCTGGACCGTGGGGTGAAAAATACTCGGCCATCGGGCCAAGCTGGCGGCGCAACTGGGATCTCATCATTCCATTCTTTGCCTTCCCTGAAGCAGTGCGGAAAATCATCTATACAACCAACGCGATTGAGGCACTGAATTCCAAGCTGCGACGGGCAGTCAGAGCCAGAGGCCATTTCCCCAATGATGACACCGCATCTAAATTACTCTATCTTGTGTTGAACCACGCCTCGAACGGATGGAAACGTCAGCCGCGGGAATGGTACATGGCTAAAACCCAATTCGCCGTAATGTTCGGTGAAAGATTCGTCATCTAATGACGACAACAGGCCTCAAACACAAAATTCCTGACACTGCCGGTCTTTATCAATGAAACCTCAACCAATACCAAGCTTACCAAACAGACCGGATGGGCACCTGTGGGCGAGAGACTGTTGGATCACATTCCTTTTGGTCACTGGAAAACCCAGACATTCATCGCCGGTCTGCGGTGCCATGGCCTGACCGCCCATGGGTTCTCGATGGCCCCATGAACCAGGCTGCCTTTGAATGCTATGTGGAAACTCAACTGGCACCGACGCTGCGCAAGGGCGATGTTGTCATCCTTGATAATCTCTCATCACACAAGAGCGCGAAGGCTGTTAAAATACTTGAGAAAATCGGCGCATGGTTCCTGTTCCTACCGCCATACTCCCCAGATCTGAACCCCATCGAGATGGCATTTTCAAAACTCAAGGCACACCTGAGAAAAGCCTGCGCCAGAACATATGATGAAGTGTGGCAATCCATCGGGCAAATCTGTGACATGTTCACACAAAACGAATGCAGAAACTTTTTCAATGCATGCGGCTATGAATTCAAATGAATGCGACACGCTCTAAGTGTCCAACCCGAATCTAATTGAGTGATATCAGTTGTTTGTGATTCATTCGGATATTCAAAGATTCGAAGGAACACACAATGGTTTGGACTCATACCACTCGTATCCGATATGATCGTATTGGCGGACGTTATTCAAGTGATTGCAGTGATGAAGAATGGGCCTTGATCGATCCCTTCATGCCTTGCCGGAGACCAACGGGGCGTCCACGAACGACCAACTTGCGCGATGTCTGGGATGCTATCCAATACATGGCTTCTACTGGCTGCCAGTGGTCGATGATCCCCAATGATTTCCCGCCTCCGTCAACCGTGCAGCGGTATTTTTATGACTGGCGGGACGGTGGCCTGTTTCACCGTATCAATCATGCCCTTGTCATGGATGCAAGGGAACTGGAAGGCCGCGAGGCTTCGCCTTCAGCCGGCGTAATCGACAGTCAATCGGTCAAAACCACTGAAAGTGGGGGTGTTTGCGGCTATGATGCAGGCAAGAAGATCAAAGGCCGCAAACGCCACATAATCACTGATACGATTGGTCTTTTGATCGGCTTTGTCGTTCATGGTGCCGATATTCAAGATCGTGACGGTGCATCCTGGGTGCTCAAATCCATCCGCCATACTCATCCCTGGCTGCGCCATGTCTTCGCCGACGGTGGTTATGCCGGACCAAAACTGCGTGGTGCGCTGGAGAAAATCGGATGCTGGACCATGGAGATCGTCAAACGGACAGATAAAGCGAAAGGCTTTGAAGTCATCCCCAGACGCTGGGTGGTGGAACGCACTTTCGCATGGCTGGGAAGATGCCGCAGACTGGCAAAGGACTGGGAGAAATCCATCCAGTCAGCTGAAAGCTGGCTGCTGATAGCACACATCAAGATCGTCACAAGGCGTATCGCAAGAGCTTCAAATCATTGAAACAGTTTCGAGTCGGACTCTTAGGCCATGATTCACCACTTTGCCGGGCAGAATTGCTAAATGGTTTATTTGCCGTTTGGCGAATTATACCGGTGAATCCCCCGGTGTTCTAACATGCGGCGGTAGGTTCAATTTTTGAACTTTGCTCGGGGCCAATATGGCCTATTTTGATGGCAATTATTGCGATCCCAACCATCGACATAGCTGCGATCCACCAACCTTGCAACAAACCGGCACCAGTCATGGAATATGAAAATCCAGCGACGGTCACAGCGCCGACGACCGACATATATCTGGACTCCAGGTTTTTTGTGGCGTGGCCTAAAAAAGTGAGTACCATCGCAAACAAAAACACACCAATCACCCCAAGATCGCTCCAAAATTCCATGGCGAAATTGTGTGGGTGAGGATGGGATATATCTGATCGTTTTTCTGCGCCGGCTGAACCGTAGTGCCGATTGGCACGCAAGCCGAAACCAACAATAGGACTTTCAAAGGCCAAGTTCCGATAGCCTTTCCATATTGGTAAACGGCCAGTTACCGCCGGAGTGACGATTGATGTATCTTTTAAGTGCACTACTAAGCGATCAATTGGATTCAACAATAATGGAAATGCCAGGACAGTGACACTCATCGCCAAGAAAAGAATGCGGTGTAGCCCAGGAAAGGTACTTGCAACCAACCAAACACCCACAAGCAACAGAAGCATGAGTTTGGCCGATTCACTGACCGATAGATAAATGACGACAATGCTTCCCATCATGGCTAATGCAAACAGCACGAAGCCCGGCGGTCGTGTTCGGATTGTCAACAGTATTGGACCTATGAACATCGCCAACACAACCGCGTTACGATTCCAGTCATGAATCCAATGATTCGGACTGCCCAATCGCCAAAAGTCCGTGTAATTCATCATCTCAAGAATTAGCAGGCCTGCAGCTAGGGTGACTCCGATCAAAAATATGGACCAGAAGGGTAGTATCGTGGTTTTAGAGCATTCACAGCCTAAAAACAGCGTTATTGGTGGGACAATAATCAATATGGCAATGTCTTGAATTCCCTGAACGGGCAATGGGCTCCACATTAATGATGTGGCAAGCCACGCAAGAAAGCCGAGATAAGCCAAAGCCAGCAATTTTGCCCCACCTGGCCAATTGCTCAGGTTTAGATATTTACTGATAGGGGGGGACGCAAATTGTCTAAATCCGGTCATCGCGTGACCAACGAGCAAAAACAAAACAGCTAGCAAGATTGCCAATGGTAGCCAACGTGTCAGTATAACCTGCACAACCGGAGCCACGATAAACAGGGTTATCGCTGCCGTATCACGCCAAAAGCGCAAAACCCAATAATCCCAGTTTGACCGGGCACTATTATTTAGTTCTTTACGATACATGAACGCGTGTTCTGCCAAATAAAAATTCGCAATTTTTCAAGTTTGATGACGCCTTTCGTGTGCAGTTTGTATCATTTCTAGAGTATCCGTTTTGGTCAAGCCGCATTTTCGATCCACTTTCTGTCATCTTTGATGAGTGTGTTTGCAAGGATGATGAGTTTTCGCATGATGGTGACGAGGGCGACTTTTGATGGTTTTCCGGCGGCTTTCATGGATTGGTATTTCCTAGTCAAATCCGGATTGAAGCGTGCGGCAACTAGGGCTGGCATGTAGAGGGCATCTCGCAAGAATTTTCGCCCGCCTTGGATAAAGGCCTGTCCTTTCCATTTTCCCGACTGGCGCGTGATCGGCGCAAGACCTGCAAGACAGGCGACGGCCTTGTTTGTGAGGGTTCCGATCTCAGGCATCTCGATCAGGATGGTGGCGGCGGTTGTGGCCCCCAGCCCCGGAATGGACTGCAAGATGGCGTAGGCCTTTTGTCGTTTTGGGCTAGCTGTGAGCCTGGAGGTAATCTCTTCGTCGAGTTGCGCCAGCTGCCGTGCGATCTGGTCAAGGCGCGCTTTTGTATGACGGCGTGTAATGGCAAGGGTCTGGGTTTGGAACCGGTTCTTCAGTCGTGTCTGATCCTTGATCAGGGCCGTTCGTGCGATCTGTAACTCTTTGAGATCAGGAAGGTCTTCGGGCAGGTGCGGATCTGGCTCAAACTTGAATGCCGCACCCATCCGCGCCAGCATCCGTGCGTCAACAGCATCTGTCTTTGCGCGAGTTCCACTGGCTTGCGCAAAACGTCGTGCCTGTAACGGGTTGACCTTGACCAGAGGCAAGTGATCCCGCAGGGCCTGCTCAAAAGTGCCATGATAAGGGCCGGTGGCTTCATACACGACACGTGCAGTCGCGGTGTCGCCGATCCAGCGATGCAGGGCCGTAAACCCATGCCCTGTATTGGTAAATTGGGCGTATTGACCATCGCTCAGCCGATGGACATCCAG
Organism: Rhizobiaceae bacterium; assembly: GCA_014238155.1. Taxonomy (GTDB): domain Bacteria; phylum Pseudomonadota; class Alphaproteobacteria; order Rhizobiales; family Rhizobiaceae; genus Pseudahrensia. The sequence continues at coordinate 445 of JABABQ010000030.1, read as the reverse complement.
ATGACCTTTGGAAATATCAATTCCGATGCTATCATCCGTCATCTTCGTCATGTCCTTTGCTTGTCATGCAGAGCTTTCTGGCTGCTGCGTATCCGTTCAGGCCTCATGCGAAGACGGTGGCTGATCACACTCTAGAACGGTCCTAAAAGACCAAGCCTTTCACGATCCAGACACCGCCTCTGCCCAACACAAATGGCGTGTCGGGCAGAGGCCCAATCTTCGCAGAGAACCCAAAGAAATCATAAGACAAGCGTGTCGCATTCATTTGAATTCATAGCCGCATGCTTTGAAAAAGTTTCTGCACTCGTTTGGTGTGAACAAGTTACAAATTTGCCCGATGGATTGCCACACTTCATCATATGTTCTGGCGCAGGCTTTTCTGAGATGTGCCTTGAGTTTTGAAAATGCCATCTCGATGGGGTTCAGATCTGGGGAGTATGGCGGC
>JABABQ010000031.1 GCA_014238155.1 Rhizobiaceae bacterium | reverse complement strand
TGATCTTCCAGATTGAACTCGTAAAATAGAGCCGCCTGAAACGCCTGACGTGGTCCCAACATCGTATCAATCTCCCAATTCTATGGGAAAACTGAATCAGAACTTGAAAACTATTTCAACAAAGCCTTTTTCATCAAAATCAGCCCAGATCTACGTCGTCCAGCAAATCTTGATTTGCATTTGTGGCATTTCGGGTTGGCGCGGACGGCTCAATGCGGTCATCCGTGTTGATTGCAGCAAACTCACGCTCTAGGCCAAAGATACCAAATTCTGATACACCGCAAGTGGCACCTATCTTCAGGGGCAGTCGAAAACGTGGAAGACGAAGGGAGGTTTCGCCAAAGATTTGTGTCTATTGATTTTCCGGCGATGGTCTCAAATTGGACGAAAGCGGCTCTTTTTGATATGTAGAACATGCCCAAATAATATTCAGAGCTGTCAACCTTTTAGTTCATTGCCAAACAGATGATGATTCAACCCGGTCATTTTCGCCGACGTACAGCAATCTGAAGCATGTCCCGAAGTTGAATCGGGCGGTGTAAATACCGACGTCTTGTCTCTTGGAGGAAACGCTGTGAAATTCATTATTCTTACGACTGTTAGTCTTTGCTTTGTAGCCGCCCTCGCGGCCTCTACCGTCCACGCCCAAACTGGCCTTGTCACCTCCATCGCCAAGGCTCCAGTGTCCCCCGATGGCGATGTCGCCGGAGCGGTCACTGATTTTGTGATCAACTTGGCAGTGGATCAAGACCCGGCCAAACCCGGTTTGAAGCTCGCTGCAGGCGAGAACATACGCGTGACTCTGCCCGGAGCTTTCGTCTTCGCCGACCCAAAAGGTCGACCGATCAACGACCTCTTTGGGGCCAAAGATTGTGTGCCGACGATGCTAAAATGCTCGACCGGTGGGCTCCTACAAGGATGGCCGCAGCACCCGATCCTACCGAGTTTCCCGCCGGGTAAAGAGCCGCAATACACATTTAGTTACGACAAGGAAGCGAACAGTGTGATCTTTACAGCAGTCAAGGACATTGACGGCGTGCCGCTTCCGGGACCTGGACTCAAGGCAATGCACATGTTGCTGCTCGGATTCACCAATCCCGAACAGCCCGGCGGCTATCCAATCCGTGTTAGCATCCATAGCGTCGACGGGGCAGAACGCGCGGCCGGGGTAGGCAAATTCATGATCCGCCCTGCGATTGCGCCGAGTATCAATATAACCAGCGTATTCGTGCCGGGTGACAAGAACGGCGGTAATCCACCCAACCCCAACACGATCTACCAAAAGACGACGACCGGTGCTATTGCACCGATGCCGTGGGACTTTCTGGTTTGGGATGGTAACGGCAACGCTTACGAAGGTCTTGAGATCGTCTCTGAGTCCGAAACTGGTGGTTTCATTCTGCACAACAATACAAAAGTTGGTACCGTCACGATATCAACGCCAGTAGGCGCAACCGGCCAAAGCGTATCGGGTGGTCCCTCAGTGACAATTCCGGGAACGCCGCTGATCGGAAACTCGTTTGGCGCACCAATTCCCGCGGGACGCCTGACTGCCATTTTTACGGCGGGGTCGAAGCCGGGCCGATACTTCACAACCTTCGCGTTCGATGGTGGCAACACAGCGACAATGGTGGTGGACGTTTTGGACGACAAATGATCTGGGTATTCCAGAGGTTGGCGGGTTTTTAACAGAGTCCTTATCAACAATATCTCCGCATAGCCGACGTTCGGCCATTTGCAATCTGTAAACGGTCAGCGGCTGCATCGAGCCTATTCCGTTGAAAAACTCGCCTTATTGATGGCGCTTTGGACTGATTCAATTTCCTTATTGATTTGGGAGATTGATTGCGATGATGGGTCCACGTCAGGAAGCACAAGCTGCGCTGTTTTATGATTTCTGCCTTGAGGATCATGTACCTCAAGATCACATGTTGCGGTCGATAGACCGGTTTGTTGATCTTTCAGATATCCGTCAGCACCTCGTGCCATTTTACAGTTCGACAGGACGCCCTTCGATTGACCCGGAACTGATGATCCGCATTTTGCTGGTTGGCTATTGCATGGGCATCCGGTCTGAACGTCGGTTGTGTGACGAGGTTCATCTGAACCTTGCTTATCGTTGGTTCTGCCGCCTTGATCTGGGGGATTGTGTTCCCGACCATTCGACCTTTTCCAAGAACCGTCATGGTAGGTTCAGGGATAGCGATCTGCTGCGGCATGTGTTTGAAACGGTGGTTGCCCGATGCATTGCTGAGGGCCTGGCCAGCGGTCAATGCTTAGCTGTTGATGCCAGTTTGATCGAGGCCGACACCAATCGTCTGAACTCTACATCTAAAGAAGAATGGCGACCGGACAACATTGATCCAGAAGGTGCTCCACGAGCGGTGCGGGAATATCTGGATACATTGGATGACGCCGCATTTGGTGCTGCCACTCCGGTGCAACCGAAGTTCACTTCCCATTCTGATCCGGCATCACAATGGACTGCGGCACGCAAAGGCCCTGCTTATTTCGCGTATTCTGCCAATTACATGATTGATACCGATCATGCTGTGATCCTTGATGTGGAGGCCAGTCGGTCGGTTCGACAAGCTGAACTTGGTGCCATGCAAACCATGATCGACAGAACCAAAGACACCTTCGATATTAATCCGGAACGGATGATTGCAGATACAGCCTATGGCACGGGGCCGTTGCTCGAATGGCTTGTTCAGGAGCGTGGCATTGCTCCCCATATTCCGGTGATTGATAAATCTGGTCGCAAGGATGGAATATTCGAGCGTGCCGATTTTACCTACGATGATGAGAATGATCTCTATGTCTGTCCCGGTGGAAAAGAGCTCAGGCAAAGCCGCCGCGCTTTTACCAAGCCAAGACCAGATGGACCCCACAAGGATGGCATCTTGCGCTACCGTACCCGCAAGGCAGACTGCGATGGCTGCCAATTGAAACCTCGATGCTGCCCCAAAGAACCGACGAGAAAAGTGACCCGATCCATCCACGAACCTTCGCGCGATGTTGCTCGCAAGATTTACCTGACCATCGACTACGCGATCTCATGCAAGTTGCGCAAAAAGGTCGAGATGCTGTTTGCTCATCTCAAACGCATTCTGGGACTTGGAAGGCTTCGACTACGAGGGCCCTGTGGTGCCAAAGATGAATTCCACCTTGCAGCAACCACACAGAACCTCAGAAAATTAGCGAAATTGATCCCAACACCAAGTCCAACTGCGTAAAAGGTGCAACAAACACCCTCGCCCTGAGCTTTGGTCAGCAACAACGCTATTTCGACGATGAGTTTTTCAACGAAATACGGCCATTAGAGGCCGGTCACAGCCTTCGAGATTGAAAGGCAGCTTTAAGAAAACTCTGCAGCCCTGCTTCAACCGGACCCGAGGTCGGCGGTGGGCCGAATCTTTCATTGAGAGGCCAACCGCAACGCACTACCATTTCATCGGTTCACCATCGTCATCGGCCTCTTGTTGTTCTGGCTCGGGCGATCCTTCAGCAGCGCCGTCCCCAATAGAATGATCATGGCTCTCCATGCTCTCAACAAAAAGCCCACCTATTAAGGTTGGTGGATAGGTTGGTGTGCCAAAAGGCTCCGTCTGGATACACCGGGGTCGATGACATCCAAACGAAGCCATCCTCACACATCCCCATGAAAAGGCATGGCATTTGCGCCAGGAGCACCGGTGACGAAATGGGAGGACGTACCGGCCAAATCAGCATTGCTTATTATTGCCGGTCTGGGAAGTGAAGTAATGGACTTGTCCAGCGATTTGCGGTTGGTGGCGAGGCAGGTGGCCTCCTGGCAAACCAAAATTGTCACGGTTTAGCACAAGGTGACGCTGCAGCCGGTCCGTGTGGTCAATGCGCATAGAGATTAACCCCGCTCCACCTATGTGTGAATGACCGCCCCTTGCTTCAACAGTAATGCTGAACTACGAAACAGCGGCATCCGGGATACAACTTCTGGAAACTATATTGTGTCAGTTTGACGGAAAAGGAGGCTGACGTGCCGATCAGATTGATTACTCTTGTTCTGTTGGTTTCAATTTCAGGATGTGCGACGGCGGTCGTAACAGGTGCTGTTGTCGGCACTGCGGTGACAGCAACTAAATTGGCCGTCAAAGGAACCGTTGGCACCACCAAGGTGGTCTATAGTGGGACCAAGGCAATACACAAGAGCTTGAATAATGAGGATGAGGACGGGGATATGTAAGCCCCAGTTCGTGAGGGAAATGACCGTCACTGGCAAGAAGGCCAGCGTAGGTAGGGCATCGGTAGAAACCACTTCGACTGACCAATATTCCCGTCAATATCCTTAGGCCATTCTACCAGGCATAGTTCTCGCACCGGTAGATGTGCCCGAGCGCTTCAATATGCTAGTTTGCAACTTAACCTGACCCAAGCAGGCTTGGCGTCTACAATGCGCGCAGGACCGCTTTCAGGCCTTGTTTCATATGTTTATCAATATGATCCAACATATCGCTGAGTTCTACCTCATGGGCGAGCTTCATGTATCGTGTCGTCATATTCCGAAACTCACCGTGAGAACCGTGCAGGTTGTGATGGAGAGCCATGTATATCTGAACAAGTGCCGCCAACCGCTTCTGTCTGACGTCAGCACCTTTTGGGCAAATTTGAGAGTTTGAATAAGGGAGGATTTTTGGTTCATCTTATCGCTTAGGAGACCAAGATGAATAAGAAATCAGGAACATCAAAGGGTGCCGCTGACAGGCTTGTTAAGAACATCCGTCGCAAGACACGTCAGACTTACTCTGCTGAAGAGAAGATCCGCAGTGTCTTGGCGGGTTTGGGTGAGACTGAGAGACAATCACCAATTTAATGAGTCCTGACCCCAGCATTTGGCGGACATTCTTGTCGTTCGCCCTGGCAGCATTGTATGCGCCCATATCGGTGGCTGACAATTTATCAAACCGCCAGCGCGGCATCACACAGATTCCGAAGTTTTTTCTTTGCCAATTCGTGACCCAGCATGGCGAGGCCACAGTCCGGAGCGGCGATCAATCGGTCCTTATCTATATGGTTCAGCGCAGCTGTCAGCCGAGCAGCAATTTCCTCGACCGTCTCGACACGGCTTTCTGCAATTGCAACACTCCCGAATATCACTGTCGAGCGTTGAAATTTCTCAAGCAAAGTCAGGTCATTGTAACGATGAGCATCCTCCAGAGAAACCTGGTTGATCGTTGAAGCGTCGATGGCTTGCGAAAGCAGGAAATAGTTATTCGGATCGGCTTTGTGATACTCCTCGTCATCGAGGTGTTCAGGATAACCACAACACATGTGCATGACGCGCGTGACTGAATCTGGTACCCCCTCAAAACACCGGTCGAGACATTCGACACCATAGCGCAGAGCGCGATCAACATTGCGGGCAAATAGCGGTTCATCGATCTGGATGAATTGGCAGCCCGCATCTGCCAGTGCCCGAATTTCGAAATTGAGTGCATCTGCGAGTTCGAATGCAAGATCGCGTTCATCTTTGTAAAATGAATTTGCGCTTGTATCCATTATTGTTGTCGGACCGGGTATGGTGATTTTCACGGGTCGATCTGTTGCGCTTTGTGCGACTTCAAAATCGCGGACCAGAAAATGGTGCCCCATGGGTTCAATTTTACCACTGATTGTCGGCAACTCAGCTTTGTACGCGCCATCGCGCAGCACTCGTTCTGTTAGATTAACAAAGTCAAACCCGTTCAGATGTCGACAATGATAGTGGATATAATTCTCGCGCCGTTGCTCGCCATCTGTTGGGATGTCGATTCCGCAGGTGACCTGATCGGTAACCGCCTGAATTGTTGCTTTATCGAATAAGGCTTCATTTTCGGCATTGGCACTTGCCATGGCATCAGTATAGCCACGCGTAACGTCCGCTCCAGTTGCAGTCAGGCCTTGTTCGATCTGAAACCAATCTTGAATGGGAACGTAATCAAACTTTGGATATGAACCGATACAGGTGGTTTTTAGTGGCATTTCTAAATGTCTCCGCGTCAATAGTATTTCAAAACCAAACCATTGTTACCACTGTTTCCTTGCTTGACAATGCCATCTGACAATTCCAGACTTGTCGCACAAAACATCAGCTAGCGGGTTTGTAACGGGTTACGTAGAAACAACAATTTCAGTCATCTGACCAAGCTGTTGACAATAATACAGAGGGAAGTTGTCCACATTTGCACAACGTCAAAAAGACGATGAAAACGACGTGGGAACCGTCTTAAGCTTGCTTGAATAAACTAAGGGAGAAACAAAATGACGCACAAAAAACTCTATACTGGAAAAACTTTTAGCCGACGTACATTTGTACAGGGCGCTGCCGCCACGAGTGCATTTGTTGCCGCCGGCCCGGCATATGTTAAAGATGCATTTTCCTCTTCTGGTGAGGTAGATATCCTTATGTGGGCGGATTATCTGCCGCCTGAATTCATCGAGGCATTTACCAAAGCGACCGGAATCAAGATTAATTACACGGGTATCGGTTCCAACGAAGAAATTATCAACAAGATGAAGGCCAACAAAGGTCAGGGCTTTGACATCTGTTCGCCGACGAACAATCAAAACCTCGAATGGGGCCCTTTGGAACTGTTGCAGCCTATTGATATGAATCGCGTTCCAATTGACCTGGTTAATCCAGCGATGTCTAAAATTGGTACCGACGGCTGGGCATTTGCTGGCAAGGGCTCGCACTGGTTACCACATATCTGGGGCACCGAAGGCATTGCCTGGCGCACCGATCAATATTCACCTGAAGGCGGTGTTCCGTCTTATGGCGCGGTATGGGCCGAAGAAAACGCAGGGAAAACCATGGGCCGTCCGCACTCAATGATGCTGGGCGCAGGACTCTATATGGAAACCATTGGTGAGCTTGAAAAAGGCGACATGTGGAAAGCTTATGAGTCAGAAGAAACCATGCGCCCAATCTGGCAAAAGGTGACTGACTGGTGCATTGGGCGGAAAAAGAATGTCAAAATTTTGTGGAATGACGCTGACACCCAAAAGAACGCATTATTGAAAGAGGGTGTTATTGTTGGTCAAACTTGGGACGGGCCACCGCTTGCTCTCAAGACAGCTGGAGAACCGGTGCAGTATCAGGCACCAAAAGAAGGTTCAATGGCATGGGTCGACGGTATGGCGATACCGATCGGTGCAAAGAATATTGATCAAATCTACGAGTTCGTTAAGTTTGCTTATCAAGCTCAACCGGCTGGCGAGGCGATCAATAAACATGGTTACAATTCGCCGGTTCTTGGTGCTGACAAGCACGCCAATGCCAACTACAAGAAGAATTTTTCAGAAGCATATCCAGGCGATGCGCTGGCCAACCTTAATCCGTGGCCGCCTCAGGCACCATGGTATGGCAAGGTTCGCACGGAATATGTGAACAAGTTCAAAAGCGCATAAGAAACGCCACGAAACACTTTCCTGCGAGGCGCAATTGCACCTCGCAGGACCAAATAAATTAATCAAAGTATTGAAATCGTATCAGATACTGGTCGGCTGGGGATATTGCAAATGAGCTCAGGAGTGGGCGTTGATCTCGAAAATATGTGGATCAAATTCGGGGATTTTGTCGCGGTTCGTGATGCCAATGTAAACATCAAGGGCGGCGATTTTTTCTCATTTCTAGGACCGTCTGGGTGTGGAAAAACCACGATATTGCGAGCTGTTTCCGGTTTTCTGGACCCCAGCGAGGGGAACATTCTGATCGGCGGCAAAAATATGGTCGGCAAAGGGCCAAATGAGCGCCCGACGGCTTTGATATTCCAAAACCTTGCTTTGTTTCCTTTGATGAAAGTTTGGGAAAACATAACATTTTCCATGGAGGTGAGAGGAGCCGGTCGAGCGGAGCGGCAAAAGCGAGCAGATGAATTGCTCGAAATGATCGCCCTGCCGGATCAATGCGACAAGCTGCCGTCCGAACTGTCCGGTGGACAAAAGCAGCGTGTTGCCATTGCTCGTGCTCTTTGTGCTCAACCTGATGTGCTGTTGCTTGATGAACCATTGTCAGCACTTGATCTAAAGTTGCGTCAGCACATGCGCACCGAGTTGCGTGAAATTCAGCAACGGGTCGGAATTACCTTCATATACATTACCCACGACCAAGGTGAAGCGCTCACCATGTCGGACAGCGTAGCGGTCATGAGGGAAGGCACTATTGATCAGATTGCCAAAGGTAAATCCATCTATGATGATCCCTCAACCGCGTTTGTCGCTTCGTTCGTTGGAGAAAATAACGTGTTTCGAGGCAAGGTAAACTCGATAACCAACGGGCATGCCATCATATCAACCAACCGCAGTGGTGAATTACGGGCCAGAGTTTCATCCGCTGCATCGGGAACCTTAAAGGTAGGTGATGACTCTATGATGTTCATTCGCCCCGAAGCATTGAATATCGCTGAAAAGAATAGCGACACCCACAACAATATCGTAGCCAAGGTCCGCCACTCGGAGTTTGAAGGTCAAAGCTACAATGTTTTCCTTGAGGGGTCTGAGGGAAAAGAAATGAAAATGGCGCTGATCAATCGCGGTGAAGCACGGCTTTATGATCCCGGAGTTGAATTAGTGCTGGAGTATGATGCTAATCAGGCTGTGGCTCTGCCAGCCGGTGAGCTGGCCAGCGAGTAGCGCCATGAAAAAGGGAATCCTGGAAGAATACTTTCGTAGAAACGGCAAGCTGATGGGGTGGGGCCTACTCCTAGCAGTTGGCTTTTGGGTTGTTGTTTTGATTATCCTGCCACAGATTTCCATGCTTGATTTTTCGTTTCGAAATCACCTGCCGCCCCCTGAAATTGGAGGGCCGAAAGACACCTATACTCTGGCCAACTATCAGTATTTGATTTTTGGCGCGCAAGGCAACGAAGAGGGATACAACAAGGTTGATCTGTTGGTGTTCGTGCGAACCCTTGTTGCAGCAGCTTTCGTCACCATCCTCGATTTACTGTTATGTTATCCGATTGCCTATTACCTCGGGCAATCCAAAGGCGGCGGATATGTCCGCATACTGGTGTTGCTGCTCATCATTCCTTATTGGATCAACGAAATTTTACGCGCCTTTGCTTTCCGCATCATTTTCGGGGACAGCGGTGTGATCAATGAATTCATGTTACTATTTGGTCTCATCGACAGTCCGGTCGATTTTATTCGGGCAAACATCGCGCTTTATGCCGGACTGGGATATGCATACATCCTACTGATGATATTCCCGATCTACAATGTCATCGAAAGCCTTGATCGCAATCAGATCGAGGCGGCTCGCGATATGGGGGCATCCTGGACGATGATCCATCGCCGTGTCGTTATTCCTTATGCGAAGCCAGGGATTTCGTCCGGGTGTACTATGGTGTTTATGTTGTCTGCAGGTGCTTTGGCCGCACCACAAATTCTTGGAGGGCCGTCGAGCCTCTGGTTCACCCAGCTGATTTATCAGTGGTTCAACCAGGGTGGTAACTGGACGCAAGGATCCGCTTATGCGGTGGTGCTCCTGGTTACCTGTATAATTATTGTGTTGTCGGTCATGCGCCTGTTCAAGGTCAACATGGGAGATATCGGTAAATGAAATCCGAGTCTTTGCTCATTCGCGTTGGTCTAGTGATCTATCTGGTGTTGTTTTTCACTTATCTCCTCGGCCCACTATTCCTGATGAGTATAACCGCCTTCAACTCGGCTTCGTTTCCGCAGGTTACCCCGTGGGAGGTTCTCTCGTTTGAGTGGTTCAGCGTTCTGTTCAATGATCAACGCATCATTAGCGGCATCACCAACAGCTTGATCGTCGGTTTTTTCACAGTCATATTGTCGGTGACTATCGGGTTGGCAGGCGCGTTGATGCTCACTCAGATTTGGCCAAAAATTCGCGCTACTTTTTATACTATCATTATTGCGCCGATTCTTATTCCAGGTGTGGTCCTTGGCATTTCGACCCTTGTATTCTGGGATCGCGTCAATGTGATGCTTGGATTTTCGAACGACAGCTTCCTGCACAATGGCATTTTACTGACTGTCCTTGGTCAATCGACCTTCATCGCCTCTTACTGCATGCTGGTGTTTGTTGCCCGCTTGCAACGTTATGATGTCGGTTTGACCGAAGCTGCACTTGATCTGGGCGCGACCCATGTTCAGGCTTTCCGAAAAATACAGTTGCCATTCCTCGCACCGGCCATGGGATCGGCTGCTGTATTGGCATTTCTTGCTTCGTTTGAAAACTACAACACGACCACTTTCACTTTTCAGAAATACCCGACCCTGACCATCGAGTTGGCGCAAAAGGTGCGATATGGCATCAATCCTTCGATCGCAGCGCTCGCCTTTATCATTGTTTGCCTGACAATTTTCTTTGCCCTCCTGCACGAGGTCAAAAACCGCCGCGCTCAATTGGCAATTGCCAATGGTGCTCCGATTGGAGCTGTCAGTAATGGTTTCACCATGCCAAAGTTTTTTACCGGAAATCCGGCGGCTGTTTCCCTTGCTGTTTTTGTCGTCGCGGTCGTTGCAACAATTGGTATCTCAAGAGTTTATGATCCAGAACCTGCCAAGGCCGTGTTGCTAAAAGAAAAGCGCGCTGAACAGGCGTTGCGTATCGAGGCACTACAAAACCGGATGCGGGAGAAGCGTCTTAAGAAACTGTATAAAGGACCGGATATTTTCGGCAGCGGAAATTCCAAAGTTCCCCAGGCGCCAAGCAAGATTGGTGCCGGTGGGGTGTTTAATCCCAGTAATCTTGATAGTGCCAGTCCAGCTAAGCCTGAAACACCTCAAAGTCCCGGCAAAGGAACGTTTGGAAATGTATTCGATCCGGGTAATCTGAATAATGATAATTAGACCGCTGATTAATTCCAAAGGTTTGGGCGCTGAACTGGAACATCGGTTGGGCAGTTGAGCCAACATGTCCTAAGCCAATTTTAGTTCGACTTCATCTATCCATTTTAGCTGGAACCCAGCTTTATTATGTCTTTGATCTACCTTCTTCTTGAAGCATTTCCTCGCGCTAACGACGCCTTTCGAAACGACCATGCCTGGAGTTGGAGTTTCCCCGGTTTTGTGGACGGTTAACCATTGTGTTCGTCGACCAGCTTGGCGATGACAGGGATTCTGTGATGCGTCGTGTCGAAGGCATCACTTTGAGCCAATATCGCAGCAGGACTGAGTACTCGTTGGTCCTCAGTTTATTTGTTTACGAAGGAATATGAATTCTGCCGCTCATCAATTTGCGCGCGGTGCGCAACAACCCGGCTGAATGGAGCGCAATCCCGTCATTGCTTTTTGCGTAATCAAACACAACATCAATGGCGCCGCTTGGATGCTCGATTTTCACCGGCACTTTGCCAGCTTCAAAAAGCGGGACAAGTCCTTCTGCGACGGTTCCAGATGCCAGCAAACAAGACCCTGTGCAGATTGAACCAGTGACGGCATAGGACGGATGGGTGCTCCATGGCATAAAATATCGGGCAGCAATGGTGCCACCATCTTTCGCTGCAGCCAAAAGGCCAAATTTGGGGACGACTGAACTGGTCACGTCACCCAGTCCCATCAACTCGCCCGCCTTGATACGGATCGGTTCAAACAACTCGAACAGGGCTTTGTTTTCGTCCAATTCTTGACGGCTCTCATAACCGGTAATGCCAAAGTCACTGGCCCGGCCGATCACCATGGGCATCGCCACATCGATGCAGCTGACTTCGAAGCCATCGATTGTATCGATGGCGTTTCCTGTCGGGTAAAACGCTCCGGTTTTGGATCCGATCACATCCATAAAATTGAGGATGATTGGTGCCGCGGTGCCAGGCACTCCGTTGATCGAGGCATCACCGTCATATTCGACCACCCCATTGGGAGTCTGCACTTCAGCTTCAACGCGTGCACCGGTATTAGTGCTCCTGATTTTCACGTTGGTTGTGGAACCTGAAACGGGCACCAAACCCATCTCGACGGCAGCAGGGCCGACGCCTGAAAGGATGTTGCCGCAGGTTGGTTTAAAATCGACTTCTTTCTTCTCAACGGCCACCTGAGCAAAGAAATAGTCCACATCTGCCCACTCATCCTCTGAGGGGGAAAGCATGGCTACCTTTGTCGTTACCGCATTACCTCCACCAATTCCATCAATGTTGAGTGGGTGTCCCGCACCCACAGCGGCTATCAATGCCGTGGCCAAATCATCCAGGTTCTCTGGAAGATCCGCCCGGTTGAAATAGGGTCCACGTGATGTGCCGCCGCGCATGAAAATACAGGGGATATCCTGCTGGCTCATTATTTCATTCCTTCATCATTTTCTGACCCTAGGTAAACGGCCAAGGCAGCGTGACAAAGGACTGTAAGACGCCCGGAGGAAAGTCCCTGTTCAGCGTCCATGCCATGAAGCACATGAATAAGATGCCGGCTGCGGCGTACATAATGGTGGTGAGCCATTCCAGCGATGCCCGTATTCTCAAGAATGCCACCAGAAAAATTGCCAGAGCCAATATGAAGCCGATCAACGAGGTCAAAATCAACAGGAAGGCAAACCATGCCAAGGTCGGCCACAACCCATGAACATTTGAATTTGCTTCACTGCCGTTTTCACGGTCAGCAAACAGTACGTGGCTTTCTTTTGAAATCATCATCTGGATCAGCAAGATGATCGTGCCGGCCAGCGACACAGACGCGACGAATACCGGGAATACGCGGTCAACCGCTGCATAGTCGGGGATCGTTGCTGTATTGATAAGAGCATAAAGAATGAAGCCCATCACCACCAACAGGAAGATCAGCGGAGCTCGCTTGCCTCCTGAAGGAACATCACCTTCAGCTAAAATGTTTTTTGCTTGCCGCAGTCCAACCACGACTGAAACCAATGTGATAATTAATAGGATGATGACGATCGGAGAGAACACATAACCCATGCCCGCTTCGAAGCTATCCCGAAAACGAATGCCGGCAATCTGATTGGCATTGTTGGAATAGTTTTCCACTGGTGTGGACAGCACAAAGCCGATCAGGAAGGCCGGACGTGACCAGTCAAACCGGCGCATCAAGATGCCGAGGAAACCGATGGTGAATAGTGCCACCAAGTCCATCAGGTTTTGACCGGACTGGAAGGCTGCAAATGCAATGATCATGAAAATGAACGGCGCCAACAGGGCAAACCGAATATTGGTCAATTTGGAGATTGTACCAGACAGGGCGATACAAAGGATCGTGCCAACAACATTTGCCAATGCAAGCAACCAGACAATCGAATAGGTAAAATCCAGGTTGTTTTCCAGCAGCGACGGGCCCACATCGATGCCGGTACCGAGCAGCGCCAAAGCGCCGATAAAGACAGCCATGGAGCCGGAACCGGGGATACCAAACAACAAAGTTGGTACAAGACCACCACCTTCTTTAGCGTTGTTGGAGCTTTCCGGTCCGATAATACCGCGGACGTCCCCCTTACCGAATCCTGATTTATCTTTACTGGTCTGAACCGCGTGACCGTAAGCGATCCAGTCCACCACCGACCCACCCAGGCCGGGTATGACCCCGACGATGACGCCGATAATTGAGCAGCGCATGGAAAGCCATCTATGGGCCCACCAGTCTTTCACTCCCTCGGTCCAGCCACTGCCAAGTGCGGAACGTTCTGAAATGGCTTTGTCCTGACGCAACAGCGCCACGATTTCGGGAATGGCGAATATGCCGAGACCAACGATGACCAGTTTCAGCCCATCGGTGAGATAGGGATAATCATAACTCGACATGCGAAGTTCACCGTTAAACGGACCTTCGCCGATTGTGCCTATGAGCAATCCAAGTCCGGCAGCGACAATGCCTTTGATAGCAATGCGACCAGCCAGGATACCGACCATCGACAGTCCAAAGACTGAAACCATCAACAGTTCCGGTGATTTGAAAAGAAGAACGATGGGACGAGCCACCAGAATGAACAAGGTGAGGAAAGCGGCTCCTACCAACCCGCCAAACAGCGACGACGAGAATGCAGCCGAAAGGGCTCTTGCTGCCATTCCCTTCTTGGCCATAGGGAAGCCGTCCAGCACCGTGGCCTGAGATGCAGAAGACCCCGGGATGCCCATCAAAACCGAGGCGAATGTGTCAGATGTTGGCACTACGGCGACCATGCCAATCATCAGCGCCAGACCGAGAATTGGATCCATGCCGAACATGAAAGGAAGTAATAGAGAAAGACCGGCAATGCCGCCCAGTCCGGGGAACACACCAACGCACAAACCCATCATTACCCCGAGCACCAGATAGCCTAGTACCATCGGTTGAAGAATTTGGGAAAATGCCGATCCCAACGCCGGGAACGCTTCTAGAAACACTTCCATGCCAGCCTCCTTGCACAGTCAAACTTGGGGTCGATCAGTTCACCGCCATGAACATCAGTCACCCATTTTGGTTGCAAAGCCCCGGTGACGAATTGCCATCGGGGCTTTGCGAATTTGAACGGTCTACTTTTTCAACTGGACGCCGAATTCGTCTTTCAACCAGCCGACCACAAAGGTTTTGGCGGAATCTGGAACCTGAGTTGCCTTGCCAAGAGCTGTTTTTGCAGCTGCACCTGTAAATACCGGATATTTACCGAGACGTTTCTTGGAAATTTCAGCAAAGTCGGAACGACCTTTAATCTTATCGAATGCAGCTACATACATGTCGATGACATCCTGAGATGTGCCATTAGGCAGGAAGGCCAGTTTCTGAGACGGGAAACCAGCAACAAAGAAGGCTTTCCATGCATCCCAGGCCTCGCCCGAAGTTTCGCAACCATCGGTCTTTTCGCAAACTTCCTTGAATGTAGGCATGTCCGGGAAGGTAGGATCGCGAACTATATTGCCGTCCCCATCAAGGGCGCCCCAGCTCATCATGGCAACTGCTTTGCCGTCTTTGACCATGCCAGCCGATCCCTTCAGATAACTGGATGAGGTCTGATAATCGATAGTGGCTTCGCCGCTTTCAAACATTTTGCGGCCATCACCACGACCTTTGATGCCCATTACGTGTTCAACTTTCATACCCAGCATTTTCCATGCAAGCGCCGGCACCAGGTCCAGACGTGTCGCACCCTGGTTACCATAGATGTAGGTCATGTCTTTGAGGTTGTTTGCAGAACCGTCATATTTGGCACCAGCACTGGCGTTCAAATAGGCGACACCGCCCGTACCCGAAGCCATTACCGGATTCCAGTCGTTATACTCGTAGCGCACCCGCGGATCGCCAAGCAGATAGGGGAACTGAGTTGAACCGGAAGAGCCGAACAACAAAGTGCCGTCGCCATTTTTCTGCTGCTGGAACCAGTTTGCGCCTTTGGTGGAACCAGCACCTGGCATGAATTTTACAACAACGGCTGGGTTGCCGGGCAGGGCTTCGGAAAGCAATGGGGCGAAGAAATTGGCCCATTTGGCGGAGCCGCCAGTTTCAGAGAACGGGATGACCCATTCAACTGTTTTGCCTGCCAGATCCATGGCTGATGCTGATGCTGTCGTGCCCAGGGCGAAAAGGCCCGCTGCAATGATTGAGTAAGCTGAAGTTCTGCGTTTCATGATAATTCTCCCGAAAACGTTTGGGGTCACACAAAGTCGTGCGATTTCCACCCCGTCATTAAAAACACAATGCCCTTTTTGCAGGCCAACCTTTCATGTAGCTTTCAATCTCAGAAAGTGGATAATTCATGCGTATTGCGATCGTTGAAGACAACAAACCGCTGGCCGACGGCATTGCAAAGGCGTTTGAAATGGACGGTCACGGGGTCGATCAACTGCATACAGGTGAAGGTGCAGTTGAGTTCTTATGCGAAGAAATTCCAGACCTGATCGTGCTGGACGTCAACCTTCCCCGTAAGAGCGGATTGGAAATATTGCAGGGAATTCGCGCCAACGGATTGCATTCACCGGTCTTGCTGCTGACCGCCCGCGCTGAGATTAACGACAAGGTCGCAGGACTGGATCTGGGAGCTGATGATTATCTCACCAAGCCGTTTGATCTGACCGAATTGAAGGCCCGTGCCCGTGCGCTTTTGCGCAGAGGCGAAAAGAAAATTGGTGAGGTCATCTCTTTGGGTGATTTGCAGTTTGATTCAGATGCTCGTCAGCTGCGCATTGAAGGAGAGGTGCTGAATTTGCCGAGGCGTGAATATGCATTGGCTGAGATACTCATTCGATCCAAAGACCGCATTATTTCAAAACACCAGATTATCGATCACCTGTACGGAGCGGGGGCGGAAATCGAAGAGGGTACGGTGGAACTCTACGTTCATCGGCTCAGAAAGCGCCTGTCGGGCAGCGGTACAGAAATAAAAACGGCCCGTGGTCTGGGATATTGTTTTCGCGCAAAATCATGAACTCAATTCGAACCAAACTCCTTTTGTGGTTGATGATTCCGTTAGTGATCATTGCTGCGATCGTATCTCTTGAAACTTTTTTTTCCTCACGCAAGATCTCGAACGATTTGAATGACCGCACCTTGTTGGCTGCGACCCTCACGATTTTGGAAAACGTAATTTCGTCAAACGGCACTTTGCTGGCCGATGCCACTCTGCAAACTTTGACCGACAATCTCGGAGACCGGTTTTTCTATCACGTCACCGGGCCCAACGGAGCTTTCGTGACGGGCTACAGCAATTACCCGCGACCTGCAAACAGTCAGGCACCGCAGCTTGGTAAGCCGTTGTATTTTGACGGCATCCACCAAGGTGAGCCGGTTCGGGTCGTGCAATTGCGTCAAGACTTGTCTGGCAGGGCGCTGAACGGAACAACAACCATTACTGCCTGGCAAAGGGTGACAAAACGGGCCGAATTGACGTTGAGCCTGTTTGCCCGCTCGCTTATGCGCCTGGCGATGCTCGTGCTGGCGGCGGGTGCGATCGTCTGGTTTGCCGTGGCAATTGGTTTGCGTCCTCTGATCGGCCTGCAATCTGCGATCGAACGGCGCACGCCCTACGACCTGAATCCCATCAAACGCCTGATGCCCGTCGAACTGCGCGGCATTGTCAGTTCGATGAATGAGCTATTCGAGAGAGTGTCGCGCTCAAAGCGTAATCGCGAACGGTTTATAGGCGATGCTGCGCACCAATTGCGCAATCCGGTAGCTGCGATCAAAGTACAAGCTGAAGCGGCCCTTGCCGCTGGCCAAAAAAGCAATGTTGATTCAAGCCTGCATCAGATCGTGCAGGTTGTTGATCACTCAACTGGGATGATCAACAAGATGCTGTCAGGTGCCAGTGCGCATTCTCTCGATCGCGAGCAGGAAAGCACCCATGACCTTGTTCCCATGGTTGAAGAGGCAACACTAATGGCTGCGCCTCGTGCCTTTGATAATGACCAGGATATTTCGTTTTCAAAACCCACCAAACAAATGCTGTTTCAGGGCAATCTGGTTTTACTGCGTGAGGCAGTGAGCAACCTGATCGACAATGCCATCCACCACACTGAACCGGGCACAGTGATTGAAGTGGGATTGGTATTAAGTGGTGAAAATATTGAAATTTACGTCGCTGACAGCGGGCGAGCTATTACGCAGGAAGAATTCTTGACTCTCACTCAACCGTTCTTAACCCGGGATGACAGTAGTTCAGGAAGCGGACTTGGACTGTCGATCAGCAAAGATATCGCAAAGTCCCATGGTGGTTATCTGGCCACCTCGGAACAAGCTGGAGGGGGGAAGCGGATATCAATTATCCTGCCTTCCCAATAGCACAATTCAGATCTTATTCAGCGCTTGGGGCGTTTGGCAAAAGATTGTCCGTCGTCAATGAAATGGCAGTTACCACGTCTGCTCTTCGAGTGTTCCAGATTGTGGTGCTTGAGGAACGATGCCCATTTCGTGCTGGTAAATTGTGAGCCCTTTGCTCATGATTTCAGGCGCGCCAGTTTGCGGATCGCTTCGTTCAGCGCATCAACACAGGTTCCACAGAGTTGGAGATGCACCAGGACAGCACCTTGTGTGTGTTGAGTGGGGTGTATCACAAGCTAAAAACCCTGAAAAGCCAACGGTAGGGAAGGGGAGTTTTTCAACATCCTTTTTTGGGCAGCAAGAATCTGTAAGCTGTAGATACCGGCTGGGAGCGACATAGTATGCCAAAGTCGGCTCATCGGACAAACTACAATTAATCTGCCAAAATGTTGCTCCATGCACGCCATCGCCAATGTCAGCGTTTGCAACTTATCCGGGACGGATGACGCCTTTGCGAATTATCATATTGGCATACAACTGCGGTTCGCTTGTCGACACGAGTGTGTGGCAGTCCTTGACGCGTTGATAAAAGGCGCCGCCAACCAACGGCAAAACACCAACTTCTGGAGCATGTCTGCTGCAGGTTGCCAGCATCTGATGGTGGATGTCATGCAGGGCCTCCGCATCGTCACCGACCGTCGATCTGAACAACGCCTCGTCGGTAAAATCATCGACAGGCAGTACGCTCAAAATTGCGTCAAGCACTGGCACGATGTGCAGGCCATCCAATCGTATCAACCTCCGAGCATGGGCGAGTGCGGGATAGTTCCCATCCACAATTGCAAGTTCGTCGCCGTGACCCATCCCTCTCATAGTTGCCAGGAGATCGGGACTTAGGATTGGATTGATGCCTATCAGCATTATTCGATACCTTTAAAGAGAACCTTTTGGTCCAGAAGAAAACGTGAAAACAGCGGCAGGCTGGCCCCCCCAAGGGCTCGGGCGCCTCGACCCACCATTCCCTCAAGGACGACAGGATCATTGATCCCGCGGGTGTCAAGTTTTGAAACTTCGGCTTGGATGGCTCGGACAATATTTTTGCGGATGTCAGGCGGGAATGCTCCGTCGATAACCGCAGCCTGAAAGTCGATGACCGCGCAGGAGGCAACGATTGCCCAGGCCAGGTGACGGGCAATATCGTCGATCCATGCGTCCAGAACCGGGCCCAGAGAATGCCATTCTTCCGGTTCCCGCCATTGTGGAGATAAGTCGATAC
The DNA here is from genome assembly GCA_014238155.1 of Rhizobiaceae bacterium. Lineage (GTDB taxonomy): Bacteria > Pseudomonadota > Alphaproteobacteria > Rhizobiales > Rhizobiaceae > Pseudahrensia. The sequence continues at coordinate 38,676 of JABABQ010000031.1, read as the reverse complement.
CATTTTCACTGAGGCGCATTTCCAGGGTGAAAACCGAAGCGTGATCAATCAGAGAAGTCGGCTTTCCACCACCAACTATAACCGGCATGGAGCCAAAGGCGCCGGCATTGCCGGTTCGGCCTGAATAAACGCTGTGATTCAACACAACGCCTCCTCCGATAAAAGTGCCAATGAAGAAGTAGACAAAGTCGGATAATTCAGCACCACGCCCGAAAATCAATTCGGCACCGCAGGCTGATGTGGCATCATTTTGGACAAACACAGGCAAATTGGTCATTTGTGCCAATTCGGATTGAAAGTCAAAATGCTTCCATTCAATCATTTGTTCTTCCGGCGCCCCTATCTTCTCAGCCCAGTTCCACAACTCAAACGGCATTGAGACGCCAATTCCCGCAATCCGCTTAAGTTCATCCGCAGAGAGTCTTTCGAATAATTTCGCCAAGCCAATTTTCGAAAAGGTGATCAGGTCGGAGGGGATGGGATAGGCAAATGTCTTGCTGACCGCCGCGCGCTCTTGGCCAATGAAGTCGACGAGAACAAGGTCTGCGCTTCTGCGTCCAATTTTAAGCCCAACTGAAAAAACACCACCAGGATTAAGCCGCATCGGAATGGAAGGTTGCCCGACTTTGCCGCGTCGCGGTTCGCCACGCAGCAACAATCCGTCCCGTTCCAGCGAGCGCATAATGACGGATACAGTTTGAGCTGACAGGCCCGATTTTCGAGCAATCTCAGACTTCGATAGGCTACCATGTCGCCGAACAAAGGAGAGCACCAGACGCTCGTTATAGTCTCGAACGCGTCTTTGGTTCGCACCACCTGTCAGATCTTCGATTCCATCAAGCATTTGTTTTGTCATCGTAAATTAGATTTACTTGGAGGAGTTCAATTTCGAATGCTGGCAAACTATTTGCCAGCTTCAACCTGAGAAGAGTTACATTTCTTAATAAATAAATCAAATTGATTTATTTATTGACAGAGTAGCCTGATTCATGGAACCCTATTGGGGTGCATAGATTTAACATTCTCCCAGCGGGCTTTGCATATCAACACAGTCACACTGACTCTTGCGGCACGATTGGGAAAAACTGGAGGAAAAACCTTGAAGAAATCAATTATCAGCTCTGCGCTCGGCGCGCTCGCATTAACAGTGGCGTCCATCGGATCTGCCCAGGCAGAAACCGCGGCATGCCTCATCACCAAGAACAACACCAATCCGTTTTTCGTCAAGATGAAGGAAGGTGCTGAAGCTCAGGCCACTGAGGCTGGCATCGCACTCAGTTCCTATGCGGGAAAAATTGACGGCGACGCTGCACCACAGATTACCGCCATTGAAAACTGCATTGCGGCAGGTGCCAAGGGGATTTTAATCACCCCCTCCAATGATTCAGTGGCTCCTGCTTTGAAAAAGGCTCGGGCTGAAGGCATCCTGGTGATCGCCCTCGATACTGAGCTGGCTGACTCCGAGGCCCAGGACATCACATTTGCAACCGATAATTTTGAAGCTGGACTGTTGATCGGTAAATGGGCGAAAGCAAAACTTGGCGATGCTGCGAAGGATGCCAAGATCGGCATGCTCAATATCAACAAGGACAATATCTCGGTTGATGTCCAGCGGGATACTGGGTTTTTGGTCGGATTTGGCATTGAGGTCCCTGATCTGAAAGTCATGGGATCCGAGACCGACCCACGCGTGATTGGCCACGAGACTTCAAATGCGAACCCAGAAGGTGGCGTGACGGCGGTTGAAAATCTGCTCGCCAAAGAACCTGACATGAATGTTGTCTTCACCATTAACGAACCAGCCGCGGAAGGCGCTTATCAGGCGTTGAAAAAAGCCGGTAAGGAAAAAGGTGTGCTGATTGTCTCCGTTGACGGCGGTTGCCCTGGTGTTGCGAGCGTCAAATCGGGCGTCATCGGAGCTACTTCGCAGCAATATCCTTTGTTGATGGCATCTAAGGGCATTGAAGCGATTGCTGCTTTTGCCAAGGACGGAACCAAGCCAACGGCGTCGCAAGGACTCACCTTCTTCAACACCGGCGTTAACCTGGTAACCGACCAGCCAGTAGACGGTGTTCCCTCGATCGATACTGCAAAAGGCACTGACCTCTGCTGGGGCTAACAGCAAAATAAACACAGAAAAATTCATTCAGGGGGCGACAGTTTTGTCGCCCTTTGTTTAACTGGCTGAACCCAATATCCGGCATCAGGGGAAACGGAAACTATGTCTGACCCAGTAGCGAGCAAAACCGCGGCTTCCGACTATGAGGCGGGGCTCGAAGCGGCAGACGATGCGGTGGCAACATTCGAGCGTGATGATCACACGTTGTTGGCTCGAATTCGTGCCAAACTGCACGCTTATCCAACTTTAATTCCGGCTTGTGTTTTGATTGTCAGCGTATTGGCGTTCGGCATTATAGCACCGCGATTTCTGTCACCCTATGTACTCAGTCTTGTGTTGCAGCAAGTAACAGTCATCGGGGTGATTGCCATTGCCCAGACCCTGATAATCCTGACTGCAGGTATCGACCTTTCAGTCGGCGCAATTCTTGTGGTTTCTGCGCTTGTAATGGGTAACCTGGCGGTTCATTCCGGTGTGCCGGTGCCTCTTGCCGTTGCAATAGGCATGGCGGTGGGAGCAATTATGGGGTGGATCAATGGTGTATTGGTCACCATTGTGCGCTTGCCGCCGTTCATTGTGACGCTCGGCACCCTGAGCGTCTTTACAGCTCTTAAGCTCTGGTATTCCCATTCAGAATCAGTCCGCAACGCCGACATTGAGGCCAACGCGCCTTTTCTTCTTTGGTTCGGCAACGGTTTTAAAGCGTTTGGTGCGACAATCACATTCGGTGGTGTGGCGTTGATCCTGTTGGCCATTCTTTTCTGGTATATTCTCACCCACACCGCGTGGGGACGTCATGTTCACGCCATCGGTGACGATCCGGACGCAGCTTTGCTTTCGGGTATTCGGACCAAGCGTACCTTGATTTCGGTCTATGCGACCGCGGGTCTGATTTGTGGCTTTGGGGCATGGATATCCATTGGTCGCGTTGGTTCTGTCTCGCCGATCTCATTTGACGACATCAATTTGGGAAGCATCACCGCTGTGGTGATTGGCGGCACATCCCTGTTTGGAGGCCGTGGTTCAATTCCTGGCTCCGTCCTGGGAGCGATGATAGTTGGTGTATTCAATACCGGTCTCGCCCTGGCTGGAGTGGACGACTATTGGCAAATGTTTGCAGCGGGCAATCTGGTATTGATTGCGGTTGCGCTCGATCAATGGCTGCGGAGGGCCACGCGATGACCACACTGGAGGGTGAAAAAATGAGCTCAGCTCAACCAGTATTAAGAACCCGTGGCCTGATGAAACGCTATGGTACCGTTGTAGCGATGAACGGTGCAGATTTCGATCTGTATCCCGGGGAAGTGCTGGGTATCATCGGCGATAACGGCGCTGGAAAATCCACTTTGATTAAGGCGATCTCTGGTGCGGTTACTCCTGATCATGGAACAATAGAACTAGATGGCAAGGAAATTCATTTCCAGTCACCGGATGATGCGCGTAATGCTGGCATTGAGACGGTTTACCAAAATCTTGCGTTGTCTCCCGCATTGTCGATATCCGACAATATGTTTCTGGGCCGGGAAATCCGCAAATCGGGCATTCTGGGAAGTGTTTTCCGCAAGCTAGACCATCAGAAAATGGAGAAACTGGCCCGTGACAAGCTGTCTGAGCTTGGGTTGCTGACCATCCAGAATATCGGGCAACCGGTGGAAACCCTGTCGGGAGGCCAGCGACAGGGCGTTGCCGTCGCTCGTGCTGCTGCGTTCGGTTCGAAAGTTATCATCATGGACGAGCCAACCGCGGCGCTGGGTGTGAAAGAATCTCGACGGGTATTGGAGCTGATTCAGGACGTTCGATCGCGCGGCATTCCCATCATCTTGATCTCCCACAACATGCCCCATGTTTTTGAGGTAGCTGACCGCATACATGTGCATCGTCTCGGCAGTCGGTTATGCGTAATTGATCCCAAGGATTATTCCATGTCTGATGCCGTTGCGTTCATGACCGGTGCCAAAGAACCGCCACCAGAGGCCGTCGCCGCCTAAAGGTTATCGCGGTACATGTTGACTGATTGATCATCGAGCCGAGGCTGTATTGACGACAGGACATCCATAATTATCCAGAGCAGATAGTTGGCATCGATGGAGGCATTTGGCTGTTGGACAAATGTCTTCGTTTAGATTTGTGCCATGCACGACACAGTTGTCGGGGCAGCGTTGGGCTTCATGCAGATCTTGGCGCATTTGCAGAATTGACACGCCCGTTGTTTCTGGGAGGCTCTGACTTCTGAGTTGGACAGCGCCCGAAATTCTGTTCGGTGATGCCGGGCGCCAAACTCTTGAATGCGAAATATAATTTTATATATCCGAAGAACAATACAAAGAATCATACTTATGACGCGATGAATATTAGAAGATTTAGGCTATTCCAACTTTACCTTGACAATACAAATAAGAAAAACCTAAGGTTAGGTGCAAACAATTGAAAATAGTGAATTGAATATTCCTGAAGTGGGTTGGGCAAAAAGCCACCAGGGAATGCGGATCTGCAGGCCTTGGATTATATCTAAGCAATGGCGGGCCCGACCATGCAGAATCTGTGCAACAATGTTCGATCAGGCTCCGTCTATCCGGCACATCCCCGGGTAATCACCATGTGGAGGCTGCAATGCACGCTTTTTATTCATCCGTGTTCCAAGGAATTTGGTCAAAGAAATGGCCGGTTGTATGTTCGGTCGCAGCATTGCTGTTTGTATCGTTTTTGGCGCCCGCTGCCCTTGCCGATGTAAACGGGCTCAACCGACTTGCTGTTCGAAATTGCACGAAGATAAAAATAGTGATGTGCGCCTACGACAAAACCGATAGCCTGCTTCTGGTCCCGTATCACGCCAGACGAATTTCTCCTGGCGAAAAGGAGCGTTTTTCCTGTGGCTCAAGCAAGCGATGTAAAATGTTTTCGGGGCTGGATGCCGGGTCCGTCAAAAAGTTTTTGAATAGCGTGAAAAACCAGGCGGCTGTTTGGGTTCCGACCTCAGTCGGTGCCGGCATTGCGCTTGGGTATGCCAGCGGCAGTACGGTAACCATGATGATCATTATTGCTGCGGATGCGGGGTTGGTTGGTGCGGTGGGCATTTCGGTTGGCGCAGGAGTGGTGGCGGCGGGCGCCGTCGTCGGCGCTGCCTATGGGGCTGTCAAACTGGTGGACGGGTTTGAAGCCGGTAAAATGTGCAAGAAGATGATGAAAGATCAAAAAGATGTCATTAACGGCATCACCGACCCCGGATTGCGCGCCTCCGCAAAGAAAACGTTCAAAAGAACCCTTAAGGGCAGATGGCCGAAATACAAGAACTACAGTATGGTCATGGATGGCCCTGCGATGAAGCTGGTCGAGGGCGATCATTGCTAGGCAGAAGCTTCAACTCTGCCTGTCCAAACATTTGAGCGGCGAAATCGAAGCAGCCCGTTGTCCCGTGCAGTTAGCAACAACCACGGAATGTTTCCGTCCGCGGATATTTGTGGTTCCGCGTGATTGCAACGTTAGTGTGCTGCTAAAACCGCGTTGAGCACGGTGTGTTGTGGGGAGGTTTTAGGTGGAATTTGGTCCCTGTCGATACCAACTGGGTCGCGGGTGCTTCACCGTTCGGTGACAAAACGCCATCGATACCAAGTGTTTACATACAGACCATAAATACCGCTCGTCCACGATCTCACCCGAAAGCAAGTTGGATTAGCGTGGCGCTGGCCTATTTCCTAACCATCGGCACCATTTTTTTCAAGCAACTCTCGTTGCATGGTGCAACTTCAACCCTTGCCAGACACCGCCGAACTCAAACCAGCGGCTACCAGTTGCAGGCTTTGCGCACCGGAGCCAGGGCTTTTTGGGTATCCAAAATGGGGAAAGTGACTTGCACATTGGGGTGCAATAGCGTGGCAAATTCTATTCGCAGGTGCTTGGAGGAATAGAGTTTCTTGGCGAATTTGATAACATCAGCATTTTCGTGAAGCCCAAACGCCTTTCCGATGCCAATCTCCTGCATATCGGTGCTCACCGGCTTTTGCTTGTCAACGCGGTATCTAACGGCAATTTTTGTATCCCACATATTGGAGCCCATGTAACAATGGCTTGACGCAATATGCAGGATTGTGCGGTTATCCCGGCAACTCACCACCAATTCTATCGGTTTCCAGACGTCAATGCCGCACTGGGCGGCCCTTTGGGATTTCACCGTGGCGATTACAGTGGGCTCGCCGGTCCACGATGATACCGAACTGTTAATCACCCATTGGCTTTTGGATTTTGTATTTTTGGTTTGGCTTTTCTGCTCTTTGAACAGTTTGTCGTAGCATTTCAATCGGTCTTTGTCGGTTACCTGGTCCAAACAGGAAATTGCGTCAGGATTGGCGATCGGGCTAACAGATTTGGGTGTTGTTGAAGATGTTTGGGCCGCTGCATTGACAGATGCCAACAAGGGGATAACCGCGAGCTTGGCGATCATCAAGAGGTAGTAGTTGGTCATGGTATTCCATCCCGGCAGGTGTTGAAACTGAATGAACGGTGACGTGAGCCAGCACCTGTCAGATGCAATTGTCTGTTCGGCTGTTCCTGAAATCGTTCAATGTGAAGCCTGGGCTACATGTTGCCCAACGACCCGCATTTATGGCCATCAGCATCCTGAGGATTGGAAGGGGCGTCGGTAGGCTTTTTGCCTTTGATCCATCGGACATCTATATTTTTCCACTTGTTTTGCTGCGTTGTACCTTTGGTCGTCGCCCGAATTTGGCATCCCGGTGTCAGAAACAAGTGTCTGTCTTTGGACGGCCCGGTCACTATCTTGATTTTCAGACGGTAGGCACAATTGGCGGGAACAATGAATACGACATACTGATCCAGGTTGACGCCGTAGTCGAGTTCTGCATCCACGCCAACGCAATTGGCATTGACGGTCACGCCACTTGGCTGTTTCGAGTCGGCGTTGAGTTTGACCGGTTGCACCGTGTAGCCACCACCGTTGCCATATATAATCGCGCCACACCGAGCCGTCGCAGATTTGCAATTATCGGATGTGTAGCGAGCCTTTTCCTTGCTTGCATGAGCGGGAGCGGAAAATGTTGCTGCGAGTGTAACAGCGCAAGTCAATCCAAGCAGCGGTGTTAATAGTTCACGAATATTCATTGTGACCCCTCGTGTGTTTTTTGGATTTTTATTCTCAAGTAAATTTGTCTTTTACGATTTTTAATTTAGTTTGACATTAATTCTTCGTCAAAACACGAGATTATTGAAATATGTCAATAGTGATATAAAATATTACAAAAAATAATATTTGTGCAGTGGTAACTTTGGTTATTGTTCTGTCGAAGTCTTTTTATAACCCCGACTGCACACGAGCAGCCACCATGATTAATACTGGTATACGTCTTCATTTTATTGCACCTGTTGTGCTTCCACTGGCTCTGGCGGCTTGTATTCCAGACCCTGAATTCAGGGACAATGCGCAGTTTCGTTCGACGATCAAGCAGTATGACGAGCGCTCTCAGGCATCAGAAAACGCTTATAATGAAGCCAACAAACCGGTGGCGGTGGTGAAGGTGATAAGAGGCAAGGTCTCAGTCAAACTTCAGCGGGTTTCCGTCCTAAAGGTGGTTGAGCATATTCTCGGTTCTGCCCGCGCAACTGCTTCAATGGACAATGTGCGTTTGCACGGAATTATAACAACAAGCTTTACCAGCCTGCCGCTGCTTGATGCCCTTAACAGGCTCACCAACCCACAAGGTGTTGTGGTTAAGAAGTCCGGTTCGAAATACCATTTCTCCTATGATGTTGCTGTCAACGAATCCAGCACAGATGGTGTCGGCTATCAGGAAGTCGAATTGACCCATATCGACGCCGCCAGCGGAGTACTGTTGTTAAGGACCTTGTTTGAGGGGTCGGACGGCAATGCCAAATTCGGGGCGCTTGCAGACATCAATGCGATCTATATCACCGGTTCCCCCAAGGATGTGGCTTCAGCGCAGATCGTGTTGCGCCGGGCTGACAGAAAAATCCCCCATGTACTCATCGAAGTGCTGGTGGTGGAATTCCATGTGGGAGACTCCAGCAGATACGGGACAAACATTACTAATCTGGTTGAAAACAAACTCATCGCGGCGGCCTTTCTGCCGTCTGCCGGTGCTCGGAATATCACTTTTTCATTTTTGGATGACAACGTCACACCGACTGAACTGACCGCAGCCGTCACTGCACTGGTCAATATCAACAAGGCGCAGATTGTTTCTCGACCCTATGTAACGGCCCGCAGCCGAGAGGAAGCAAAAATCGAAATTGCCGACGAAAGTTTTTTTCTGGTTCAGATGACCGAGAGCGGCGTGAGCATCGCCGCAAATGACAGCGTATCAGCAGGCATGTTGTTTTCGGTAACACCGGCGGTGCAATCCAACGGCATGATCCGGATAAAGATGAGTGTTGAAGACAGTCAGTTCGTAACCTCTTCGATTGCCACCGAGCTGATTTCCAAAGAGCGTAAAACCGCGTCAACATCGATGAGTGTTCGGTCAGGCCAAACCATCGTGGTGGGGGGCCTGAACCGGCAGCAATCCGAAGTGGATCGCTCCGGCACGCCGTTTCTCAGAAAAATACCCGTCATCAAATGGCTGACCCGGGCCAAGGACTCCATCAATGTCGACAGCGAAGTGGTGGTCTATCTTACCCCAACGATCTGGGAGCCGAACATTGACGTTCCAATTACCCAGTTTGATGGTGTCTCGGTTGATCAGGCCGACAAACGTGTTCTGGATGGGTTTGACAATTAAGCAGCGACGACCTGCTGCACGAACCAGGACTTTATCAACACCGCAAACCGGTATCCCGGTAATTCACCAACCGGCGACGCATCAGGATATTCCGTCCCCAAAACGTCCAAAAAGAACATCGTTAGTGCCTGTTAGCCGGCGGTTACCGGTATCGAATGGGATACAGGCCCCACTATCGGCGGGCGATCTGACCAAAGGCACCCGGCAACCAGACACGCTTCCATCCATTCAAGCGAAGTCAACTCAGGCAAATGGCTGCTGCCGGTTATGTCAGGGCAAAGTACGGATGCTACGATCCAGGCAGCTAAAATTTACAATGCGAATCAATCCGTTGGTTGACCGCAAGAGTCACGGTCAATTGAACCGCGCCATAAAAATTTAGCCGACCAATTGGGCGCACTGTGCAAATTAGACGCCCCTGTTGCGCAATTAACACATTGATACTGATCACAGTTTGGATTATGGAATTCATGGGCAGCTTGAATTGAGTCAATTCAAGGTCATTGCATGAGTGCAACATCGCCCCGAGATCCGGCCCCCAGTGCTGCGGCAGAAAAATCTGGTAATTTCCCTGATTGTTGTAACGACACTTTGCCTTTCCATGGCCGCGGTGTTGTTGAATCGTCTGATCGCCCATCAGCCAAATTGCCGGCAACCCCAATTGGTATTTCTCGACCAGTTCAAACTGACAAAAGCGACAGAAAAATTGGCGTTATAAAAAGCGTCGATGATACTGAACGAGCCAGCCCTGCGGTGCGAACGGGCAGGCTGTCCGTGCTGGTTGCCGGCCTGCTGGCGCTGGTATTTGCGGTGATGCTGGATGTGTCTCCGTCGTCCGCGGCGACATGTTCAACATTCGTGGACACCGATGGCAGGACAAAGATGCGGGTGACCGGCATCGCCGATGATTCATATCCCAAGCAATACAGGATCGGTACTCTGATCAAGGCTTCCGGCAACGGGATCTGCCCATCATTTTCCGCCAGCCAAACGTCAGATGGTTATAACAACGGCGATGAACATGATTTTGTTATCACTTCTTCGACGCCCAGATCGGCCGAAATCCGCGCCCACACCGACTACTGGACCTATAAAGATGCAAATGGGAAGCACCTCTGCGGCACGAGAGTCGTTGACAACGGGAAACCCTGGAGAGGGATCATTATGTGGGGTTGTGACACACACTCCTCCCGCACGGTCAGTTTTCGGCAAAAAGGAAAAAACATTGATAACATTGGCAGCGTATGGGTAGGGTTCACAGAAGGTAGGAATGCAGACGATGTGATTACATTTCATTTGGACACGCTCGTGATCGATGCGCAGCTGCAGGCTTCGGTGGACCTTTACCCATCAGCCACGCCCAACCCCGCCGACGGAAGCAACGGCGCAAGCGTATCGGTTCAGTTGAGCGCTGGAGCTACAGGAAATGAAGCGAACAGCGCAAGCTATCGGTGGCAACAAGTTTCGTCGCTTCGCGATGACTCCATCCCGGCAAATCCGCTTCAGATTACAGATTCAACAGCCAAAACGGCGACGATCAACACCGCTGTTATGTCGGATGACACCGAACTCTATTTCAAGGTCACCGCGACGAACCGAGCGGGTTTAAGTACATCCGCGTACCTCATTGTGTTGGTCGACGTCCTCGCTCCGGTGATCGAAAAGGTGGAAACAGACACCGACACACCAGCCATGGACGATTTCCTGCGTATGGATGTGACATTCAATGAGGACATGGACCACACAACCACACCGGTGATCAGTTTTCCTACAATGAATGAAAACGCGGGATCGGTGTTGACCCAAATAGTTTACCATCTTTCGCAATGGCAGACTGCGCGGACTTACAAGGCCGTCTTCAGAGTGATCGATACGCTGGCGGAAGATGTCAACCTGACCGACATTGATGTTAAAGTCACCTCGGCAAGGAACCTGACCGGCAAGCAGGTCGATGACACCAAAGCAGACGCTTTCTCGCTGACGATCAAAGCCGGAACCGCGACGCCATTCGCCTCCATAACGGTGCCGGTGCCTCAATTCACCAGCGTCGAAGCGCCGAAATTGTGGATACACTCCCGTTACCTAGCTGTCGTTACTTATTCTGGAGGATGCAGCGCATCGCGCGTAACGATATTTCATGATCAGGAGGTGGATATCATATTACGGCGTTTAGACCCAGGCGTCTATGCCAATTGCAAAATCATATTCACCCGCAATTTTGATGGCCAAAGTGTAGAAGTCGACATACCGAAATTTGAGATCGTAGATCGTCCTGTTTTTTTGTCTGCCAAATGCACCGGAGAATGGGGTCCCGGTGTATGGTCATATTTCGGGCGGTATTTTCACGTGCTGTTCTCCAAGCCGGTCAAACTCACGGACGCCAGCATCCAGCTCGACAGCCCTGGGTATGACCCAATAACGGCCGAAAAAATAACGGCCCAAAACATTACCAATCCGATAATTGGGGTAAGAGCAGCGGACAAAGGCAAAGAATACAGCATCGGTTGGTGGTTCTCGGTCGAAAGATTGCACACAACCATCGATAATCTTGATCTGGTCACGAAAATAGTGATCACAACGACAGACGAGCACGGAATTGTCGACGAACAGGGTGCGGCACTTCATCCATATCGCCCGGACATGCCGCATTGCACTGCCGCCTATCCATTTCCCGTTTTGAAATTGGCCAATATTGTCGGTATTGGCGATCATAAATCCCCGGTGAGCGGGAAAGCCTTCTCGGTTGAACTCGATTTTTCAGATCCGATAAAAGGCAAATTCAAACCGAGACTGAAGTTTTTTGATGGCACTACCGACGTGACCGCCGACTTGGTCACCGATAGCGATGCCACCGGCACTTATAGTCATGATAATACAAAATACACGGTCAGCTACACCGTGCGCGACCCGTTGGTAGCAACCATCAATGTCTCCAGGGTCGCGCTGGCCGATGCAGTCGAATCAATGCCGGAATCCCAAAAATTACGCCCTGACAACCCGGCGGCTGCAACTCGCCTGGAATTTTCTGTTGCCGAGAATGTCGCGCCGACGATTATCGACATTTACCTTGACAATGAAATATTGGCTCCAGGTGACCGGACAAATCTGATCATCACCTTTGATGAAGAGATGAAAACCGACGATGTTGACCCGAGACCGGTAGTGAGCTTTCCGACCGATCACGAAGACCCGACATCGGTTCTTTCCTATGATGACAGTTCAGATGTCACGCGCTGGTTGTCGCCAACCATCTTTTCAGCAAGCTATGTTGTGCCCGACAATATTTCGGACCCATTTGACCTGGCTGACATCGACGTCAGCATAACCACGGCTGAGGACCTGGCGGGCAATACCATCGATCATACCTACCCGGATGCATTCTCGCTCAAGATAATCGAAAAGCATTTGCCCAAAGTCAGCTCAGTGCTTCGGTACGATCCGACGAGCTCACAGACCACCGCCGACAGCGTGACCTGGCGGGTGACATTCAACACACCGGTTATGAATGTCGACGGCTCGGATTTCCAGGTGATCAGCGTTCCCGAAGGCCTTTCGAACCTCTCAATCACTGTCGCCCAGCCCGACCAGGCAGACAACAAGGTCTATGACGTAACGGTTTCAGGTGGCGGCCTGCCCGATTTCGAAGGCGAGATAAAACTCGTCCTGGCAGATGACCAGAACATCCAGGACTTGAGCAATTATGATCTCGATTCGAAGCTGCCCATCGGTAGCGATTATCAGACTTATGTCATCGACCAGTCTTTGCCGACCATCCTATCGGTCTTGCGGAAAATGCCGCTGGCCTCACCGACCGATTGGGACGAAGTGACCTGGCGGGTGACGTTCGACAGGCCGGTTAAGAATGTCGACGGTGCGGATTTCCGCATAGTCAGCACGCCCGGGGGCCTGTCCGGCCTCTCAATCACTGTCGCCCAGCCCGTCCAAGCAGACAACAAGGTCTATGACGTAAAGGTTTCAGGTGGGGGCCTGCCCGGTTTCGAAGGCGAGATAAAACTCGTCCTGGCAGACGACCAGAACATCCAGGACTTGAGCAATTATGATCTCGATTCGAAGCTGCCCATCGGTAACGACTATCAGACTTATGTCATCGACCAGGTCTATGTCGGGGTCACGGTTTTTGGCCTGGCAGATGACTTAAGCGGAGCGGCTGATCAAGAAAAAACCTGTCACCAAAAGGCGTGGGCATTGAGGCATTCCCGCAAAATCAATGGTGGAGACAATTATTCTGAATCAGGCGCTCCTGTAGACGTGTTTACCTATTATCTGCTGGATGGGTCCAACATCGTGCTGGGATCAAAGCGGTTTACCCGGAATGCCGGGACGACAGATTATGATGTTGAGCCGTTCCTAAAAGCGCAACAGGACCTTATCGGTAGAAACCCGGGAAACTGGCGCTACATACTATTTGACAACAACCGCAACGATCGTTCCGTTGAATACAGTGCAGGCGAGGAGTTTCCGTTTGGGTTGCTGAATGTCAATCCCACTGAGAACCGGATCAGGCTGAGCTTTGAGTTCAATCCCGGCAAATATAATCCGGACTGTCCGAGTGGAAGCGACAAAAGAATCTTGTCAATAGTTCGCCAGAACCCCCATGATGACAACACCGACCCTGACGGGCAAACCGACGCAGATAGCCTGACCTGGCGGGTGACGTTCAATGGAGCTGTCCGGGATGCCGGGGGCGACGCGCTGGATGGAGATAACTTTCCTGTCTCCGGGCTCAACGGCCGCCAGGTGATCACGATCGCGGCGGTTGTCAATATCGACAATGTCTATGACGTTAAGGTCGATGGTGGTGGCCTGGACTACCTGAACGGTAAAGTGACGCTTGGTTTCGTCGGCATCACCGACAATCTCGGCAGAACGATTGACTACAAAACACTACCGCAGGTCGATCAGCGTATCTATACGATGGTCCAACCAAACTCACCGTTTGGGCAGTTTGGCTGTACGGGAAGCTTTGAGCACGGAACCGGCAGGATCGTATACTCTGTCGCCAAGAACCGTTGCTTTGTCGACGGTAGTGTGGAGCGATTGATTGCGGAGCCTTCCATCGGAGACCTTTGGTTTCGTCCGAATAATCAGCCCGAAGCGCGTGCAGATATTGCGACCACTTTAGATGGCAGGGCGACAGTCCTTATTGGTGACAGCGGGTTTTCGGTTTGCTCTATTCCATACGGTTTGTCGCAGCGGCCGGGAAAATGTCGGTTTGATGGCGGCGCCCAATCAGCCCTCGGTGAGTACAATGTTTTGTTTGAATGGAAATCTCCCCATGCGCGGCACAAGCTGAGTGCGGTCGTGTCTGCCAACGGGGCAGGCAAATTCACATTTCACAACGGGAATGTGGTCTCAACCAGTACCGAGATAGCTCCACGAATATCTTCAATCGTCCGCCACGAACCCCATGACGACGACACCGACCCCGATGGGCTCACCGCCGCCGACAGTCTGACCTGGCGGGTGACGTTCAACAAAGATGTGCAGGATTTAGGCGGTGGGGTGCCTGATGGAGGCAATTTCCCTGTTACCGGGCTCAACGGCGACCAGACGATTACTGTCTCGAAGGTCGCCAATCTCGACAATACCTACGATGTAACGGTCGCCGGCGGCGACCCGTCAGACCCGAACGGTGAAGTGACGTTGGGTTTCGCCGACATTACCGACAATCTCCACCAGTCGCTCGACACTTCGACTGCCCCCTCACCGAACCAGGTGACCTACACCCTCGACCCTGCGCCGCCGACGATCATCTCCATCACACGCAATTCGCCCGATCATTCGCCGACCAACGCCGACAGGCTGACCTGGCGAGTGGTGTTTAACAAAGATGTGCAGGATTCCGGTGGCGGTGCGCTGACCAGTGCGAATTTTCCCGTTTCCGGCACGACCGCCACCATCAAGGTGGTCAACGACCCTGAAGGTGACGGTTCGTCCGCGACCTATGACAGCACGCTTTCGGATGGTGACCTGGTCGGCATGGACGGCACGGTCGGCCTCGGGTTTACCGGCATATTCGGCCGAAACGGTCTGGCGCTCGATCTTGCCGTCGACCCGACACCCGATGAGCGAGACTTCCAGATCGACAACTCCGAGCCGATGGCCCATGCCGGGCCTGATCAGGCGGTTGGCGGTGGAGCTGACGTGACGCTTGAGGGTGAAGTCAGCGGCCACACATCGTTCGCCTGGCTGCAGGTCGATGGCGAGAACAGTCACACCGCGGCCACCTCGGGCGAGTGCCATCTTGGCGACATCGGCAGCTGGACACTCGGTCAGACCTTTGGCGCGCCCGCCGCGAAGTGCAAGATCCACCTGCTTTTGACAGCCAGCGACAGTGTCCACGACGCAGCCGAAGATTGGATAACGATCTCTGTTGACAACCCCGTGCCGACGGCCAATGCCGGGCTTGATCAGGTGGTTGGCGGCGGAGCTGAGGTGACGCTTGAGGGTGTAGTCAGCGGCCACACATCGTTCGCCTGGCTGCAGGTCGATGGCGAGAACAGTCACACCGAGGTCACGTCGGGTCCATGCCATCTGGCCACCCTCAGCGATCCAACAAAACGCGCCATCAACTTCACCGCGCCGGATGACGGCTGCGATCTTTATATGCGCCTCACCGCGGTTGACGGACACCATGCCGACGTTTTCGACTGGGTCAAGATCACCGTCGATGTGAGCGCCCCGCGCCTGCTTGAGGAGACGCCAGTGCCGCCGAAGACTGCGGACAGCACACCGGAATACACCTTCTCGGTCAGTGAAAGCGGTGATCTTTCGATCGCCTATGGCGGGTCGTGCAACGGCAGCCCGACAACGCTTGCCGGTGGTGCCGACCCGGACGCCAAACAGGAGATCACCGCGACCCTTTCGGCCGACGGGCAGGGTGGTGCCCTGGCAGACGGTATCCATGCCGATTGCACCGTGACGGTGACCGACGCTTTCCTCAATACCTCCGAGCCGCTGGAAATTTCCGAATTCGGCATTGATACGACAGCGCCGACGGTGACGGAAATCACCACCAATCCCACCGGCGGCCCAGTCGCCCAGGCGCCAGGCGGCAGGGTTCTTCTGACCGTCACATTTTCCGAGGCGATGGATCAGCAGACCCTGCCGACGATCAGTCTGGCCGGATCCGGCGACAATGCGTTGTCCGAGCTGGAATTTGCAGCCGCTGACAGCTATTGGGTTTCACCGACAAGCTATGTCGCCTCTTACACGGTCGCTGCGGCCGCCGGTTCCGTCGATGATATCAAGGTTACGGTCGAAGACGCCACCGATCTGGCTGGCAATCCGGTGGATCATTCCCTGGATAAAGCCTTTTCGCTGTCGGTCATCAATCAGGAGGTCAGTGTCAGGACGACACGACTCTATTTTGATCCCAGCGGCGGTATCAACAACGGCGACACCGTAACCAGAAGTAATAATAAGGTAATTGTTATTCTGGAGACCAGTGATCAAATAAGACGCAAATCAATTGGTGGTACTGGTGTACTGGACGAAATTGATCTATCTGTACATTATATAAATACAGTCGCGTTATTTGAACAAAATCCTGACCTAAAATCAGTAATTGGAATGACGCTAAACAGAAATAATGGCGACAATTCACAATCTCCGCCGTATATATATAGTTTTGAGATTGATTTTGATAAAGCTATCATTAAGCAGATCGCTGTACAAAGAAAAGAAATAAATATAATTGTTGATAATGGAAAGTATAAATATGAATCGGACAATAATTGGAATAATGAATCGAATACACTGTCGATTTACTTCGACTCTGGCCCATCGGGGATCGCAGACGCGAAGCTGATCGACCGGACGGGTCCGGTTTTTGACAGCACCAATCCATCGCCAGGAGACGCCGTTTCGGTCGAGGTGACCTTTCTGGAGGAGATGGACGTCAACGACTTCCCGACGCTGAAGTTTCTTGAGGGAGGCGGCATCAACCGCACCACTGAACTGGTGACCGACCCCAACGCGACCGGCGCGTGGTCGGGCGGTGGCAAGGTCTACACCGTCGACTATCGGTTGAGCGGATCGGGCAGCGGGCAGTTCCGCGTGGGCGCACTCGAGGTGGTGGGGACTGCCAGGGATGCCGCCGGCTATGATCTGACAGATCGCGCCACCGGATTGGAATTTACCTTCGGCGACACAATTGCGCCGAAAATCGACGCCGTGGTTGCCAGTGATGATAATCCGGCGCCCGGTGAACCGTTCTCGCTGACCATTACTTTCGACGAGGCGATGAACCAGTTGACGACACCGCTGGTCAGCTTCCCGGAAGCAAATAAAGACATCACCACCGTTATGGCATTCGATGCCGCCGGCAGCCGGTGGACGTCTCCGTCTACCTATGTCGCCGCCTATCAGGTGAATGATTCGCTGGTGGAGACGTTCCGGGTCAGCGATGTCAATGTGAAGGTCGAAACTGCTGAGGATTTGTTCGGCAACCCGATCCGCTACCCCGTCAAAGCCGACGCCTTCTCGCTGACCGTTGCCGAGAACACCAAGCCCACGGTGCTGTCGATCGTGCCGGAGTTCGTCGCGGTCAATATCAACGCCGCATTCAAAGTAACCATCGTCTTTTCGGAGAATGTTTCGTTTTCCCGTGGCGGGCTCGCTTTCCGGACGGGCGGTGCCACCGAAGATGGCGATCCGGCATTGGTGGGCAACGCCGACAATTTCGGCATGGGCAAGACGTACGAGGTGACACTGACCTCGTCAGGATTGGACGACATCATTATCGGCGTGTTGGCCGATGCCGCGTTTGATGCGGCTGGAAACGGCAATTCGGCGTCCGGGGATCTGACCGCATCCGTCAGGATCAACGATTTAGAACCGACTGCCAATGCGGGATTGGACCAGACGGTCGCTGCCGGCGCCGATGTAAAACTGAGCGCAAAAGCCAGCCACCACACATCGATTGCCTGGCTGCAGGTGGATGACGAGAATAGCGACAACCCAGTCACTTCGGGTGACTGCATTCTCGCCGACATCAGCAGCTGGACGCTGGAGCCAACATTCAAAGCACCGGCAGTAGATTGCGAGATCTATCTGCGCCTGACGGCCAGCGACGGGTTCAACGCCGATGCTGTCAGCTGGGTGAAGGTCACCGTCGACGCCACAGCACCGGACGTTTCGGTTACAAATTTTGAGATACCCGGTGGCACCGATAATGTGAAGCTGGCCTATACCAGTTCGGCCGATGACATTGCCTCCACAAAGTGGGTCGAAGTGACCGATGCGGCGGGAAATACCGAAATGGCGGAGGCGAAAGCCGTGCCGCTGCACAACGCCGACAGCAGGGGGAAAGCCAAGTTTGATGCACCCGATGTGGCAGCTTACACAAATTTGTATTTCCGTGTCACGGTGACCGACAAAGTCGGCAACGAGACTTCCATAGTGATGATTGTGACGATCATCGAAAACACCGCGCCTGAAATCGACAGTGCAACGCTGACCGACGATAATACCGACCCGGCGCCCGGCGAGGAATTCTCCGTCGCCATCACCTTCACCGAGCCGATGAAAGACAGCGACCGACCGGCGCTGAACTTGTTGGACGCCAATGGCAACCCGGTGACCGCGGATCTGGTCGGGGAACCGGACATGACCGGCCAGTGGACTGCAAATGCGACCGTCTACACGGTTACCTATCAGATCCACAATGTGCTGGTTGATTCTGTCGCCGTCGCCAAGGTTGAACTCGACGGCACCGTTCACGACAAAGCCGGCAATCCGTTGGGCACCGGGCCTGACGACAACCAGGCATCGCTGGCGTTTACCGTCATCGACAGCCCGCCTCACGTTTCAGCGCGGACAGCACCACCTGACCTTGTAGCAGGCGGCAAGCGGTTCAAACTGATCGCCGAACCGACCACCGACAGTGACGGCGTACCGCTCGACAAGGACATCAAAAGCTATTTGTGGCAACAGATCGGCGGGTCGTCAGTTACCGGTTTCGGCAAGGACGATAAAAAGACCGTCGGTGTCACGGCGCCCGAAAATGTCGAGGAAACCCTTACATTTCAGGTCACCGTTACCGACCGCTCAGATAACCAAACGGTAGTTGATGTTTCCATCGCTGTTGACGGTGTCGCACCCACCGTTGAAATCAAAAATGCACCATCGGCGGCCGATCCGCTGGTTGCCTTTGAGATCACCGTCGAATTTTCTGAACCGGTGATTGATTTCCGTACTGGCGATATCGACATCACCAATGGTGATGCTACGAACCTGCGGAGCGTCGGTACCGATGGCGACAAGTTTGATATCGATATTATCCCGGATGGCTCCGGTGATGTCTCAATCAGCATTGCAGCCGATATCGCCCACGACGGTGCCGGCAATGGCAATGAAGCCTTCGCACCGGTGCTAGTAACATTGAATGACGTCATTGCCCCGGAGGTGGTTTCGGTTTCACGCAACAGGCCCGCGCAGGAACTCACCAACTCGGGCAGTATGACGTTCGAGGTCACATTTTCCGAACCGATCAAGTTGGAGACGATCAAACGGGAAGATTTTGTCATTGCTCGCGGCAGCGGGGTATCCGACGGGTCTGTGACTGGTGTCGTTAAGGCAGGTTCAGACGAGCGGTGGCTGGTGAAGTTTGAAGGGGTCGCTGGCGCCGGCACTGTCGGACTTGCAATTGCGTCTGATGCAACCATTGAAGACGAAGCCGGCAACCAGCTTGATCCAGCCGCGACAATCGCGTCAGCCGAGACCTACCAACTCGACAAGGTGAAGCCGGTAATCGTTTCGATCCTGCGCCACGTGCCCGACGACACCCAAACCGAGCCTGACGGCCGGACAAATGCCGATCACCTGACCTGGCGGGTGACGTTCAGCGAACCGGTTAAAGATGTTAGCCCATCCAGCTTCAAGATGGTTCGAAACGCGCTGAACCAACCGACGATCACTGTAGTTCGTGTCAAAAGCATCGTCGATGAAGTCTACGATGTCAGTGTTTCCGGCGGTGGACTGGCCGATCGCGACGGTCAGGTGACGTTGACGCTCGGCGAAAATGAAATCAGGGACCTCGCCGGCAACAAGCTTGACGCGAACATAGCGCCAAGCCCGAACAATGTGAAGTTTATGCTCGACAACACCGCACCGGATATCGCGGTGAGTGAAATCGTCGTCGCCGGCAATACCAAGAACGTTGACCTGGTCTATTTGAGCAAAGCGGATGACATTGTGTCGACCGAATGGGTAGAAGTCACAGATAGTAGTGGAACTCGCGAGAAGCGGTTCAATGTCGCCGTGCCCTTGCGCGATGGCGATCAGAAAGTAGCCAAGTTCGACGCCCCCGACGTGGCGGTTGATACTCTGCTCTATTTCCGTGTCACGTTGATCGATAACGCAGGCAATTCGACTTCCGCGGTGCTGACAGCGACGGTTACCGATAGCACCGCGCCAAAATTTTCCGTTGCCGATTTTAGCGTCAAGAGCGGCACAGAAGGTGTGAAGCTGAAACTCAAAAGCAGCGCTAACGACATCGAGACCATCGTCTGGACCCAGGTGACCGATGCGGATGGCGCGGTCAAATTAACGGATAACCCGGTTGAGCTTAGTGACACCGATACCGCCACCGCCAAATTTGACGCGCCCGATGTTGCGGTCGAAACCCCGCTCTATTTCCGCGTCACCGTGACTGACCAGGATGACAACGAGAGCCGCGCGGTGCTCACCGTAACTGTCACATACAACGCACCACCGGATCTGTCGGTGACCGATTTCGAGGTCAAGGGCGGGTCCACCGGTGTCGAACTGACCTATTCAAGCGCGGCCGGCGACATTGCGTCGACCGAATGGGTCGAGGTTACCGAGGCTTCTGGCCGCCGGAAAAAACGGTCGTCAGACGCGGTTTTGCTGCGTCACGGTGACAAGGCCATGGCAAACTTCGATGCGCCCGATGTTGCGGTTGATACCCCGCTCTATTTCCGCGTCACGTTGAAGGATCGGCATGGAAATGAGACGCAGGCTGTGCTGACGGTGACGGTCACAGACAATATTGCACCGGATGTGTCGGTAACTGATTTCGACGTCAAAGGCGGAACGGCTGGCGTTGAACTGTCTTTCGACAGCGATGCCGTCGATATCGAAAAAATCGATTGGGTTGAACTGTCGACACCGCGCAGTGAAACACCGAAAAACAAACCCACCGTGGGGTTGCGCGATGCTGATCAGATGACGGCGGAATTCGACGCACCCAACGCGGCAGCGGATAAAAAACTGTATTTCCGCGTGACGGTGACGGACGATCAAGGCAACACCACCATTGCCGTGCTGACGGTGACGGTGACCGATAACATCCCACCGCGCTTCTCGGTGAAGAATTTCACGGTGACGGGCCTGAGAAGCTATATACCGTTCGAAAAGGATTTTCCGGATGACAGCATTGTCTCAATTGTGTGGGTCGAGACCACCGATGTCACCGGCCTGACGGAAAAGACCGAAAACCCGGTGAAGCTGCAGAGTGGCGACGGTGGCTCCTTTTTCGTCGTACCGACAGTGACGGAAGACACGCTGCTCTTTTTCCGCGGTACGGCGGCCGACGCTGCCGGCAACACCACCATTGCCGTGTTGACGGTGACGGTGACCGATAACACCACGCCCTCGGTAACGGGCGCGCATCTGACCGACGCCAATACCAACCCGGCACCGGGAGAGACATTTTCCGTGGCCGTGACCTTCTCCGAGCCGATGGACAAGACCGACAAGCCGCAATTGATGTTTGTTCGCGAATCCACCGACGTGAGCGGCAATCTCGTTACCGACCGCACGGTCACCGGCCGGTGGGATGCGACGCAAACGGTTTACACGGTTGCATACACGATCAGCGATCAGCATGGGTTGCAGAATCCCGCAACCTCCAGGGTTCTGGTTGCCGGGTCGGTCCACGACAAATCGGGCAATCTGCTGGACGTGACCGCAGGCGACCACCAGGCCTTTCTGTTTTTGAATATTGCCGATAAAACCGCACCGCAGTTGACCCTTTCGGCCACACCGGACCTGGTCAAAGGTGGCGGGCGGGTGACGCTGGAGGCCAAATCAGCCGCTGACGACATCCGGTCGTATTCCTGGCGACAGACCGGGGGCACCGCCGTGAAGAATATTAACCGGGCGACAACAGCGGCAGCAACGGTCACCGCGCCTGATAATGTCGAGGAGACCCTGACCTTCGAGGTTACGGTGGTCGACAACTCCAAGAACGTGACCAAAGCAAGTGTCTCGTTTGATGTCGATGGCATTGCGCCGACGGTGACGATCACGGCACCGAAGAACCCGGTGGTGACCAGGACTAGTATCCGGGCAGCTCCCGTTACAGTGACGATCGAATTTTCGGAGCTGGTCGTAGGATTCGATATTGCTGACATCAAGGTCAATGCCGGTCAGTTGTCGAAATTCAGTCAACAAAACGAAACGACTTACGAAATATTGCTCGTTCCGGACGGATTGGACGATGTGACAATAAGCATCCGTGCCAACGCTGCGGTCGACCGGGTCGACAATGGCAATGTGGCATCAGACGTGATCACAATACCGGTGATTGACGGAGCGGCGCCATATCTGGTTTCTGCCAGCCTGATCAATCTGACCGACGCGTCACGCGCAAAACTGCCGTTGCCCGAAGACGAGATCTCGGTTTCTGTGAAATTCGACGAACCAATGGACAGCACCGCAACGCCCAGGCTGCGCTTTTTCTACCACACGGGCCCAACCCGTCTCATACGCGTGGATGTCTCTGGACGCGCAGTGACAGATCCCCACGCCACCGGCGTTTGGTCGGATGATCCTGTGTATGGCGTCGACAGCGTCTACACGGTCAATTATGTGGTCGCCGCCGTCGGCGCGACGCCGGTTTCAGTACACACGGTCGAGATCAAAGCCAGAGACAAGTTCAAGAATTGGCTGGCAGATGACAGTGCAACGGAGCTGGAATTTACCATCGACAGCCTCGGATTCGCACCGGTCGTCCAATCCATCCTTCGTCATGATCCGGCTGCTGAAATAACCAACGCCGACTTTCTTGTATTTGCGGTGACATTCTCCCAACCGCTTCGTGAGGGTTCGGTCGATCGGTCGGATTTTGTCATCCTGGCGGGTCCCGGCATCGTCAACGCGCGGATTAAAAATCTGGAACTCCTCTCAACAGACAGTCGCGATGCGCAGAGCTGGCTGGTGACGGTCGACGGCGCCGCCGGAAAAGGCTCGGTCGGACTTGGCATTGCCGACGATGCCCGCATCGAAAATACGGAGCGCAAATCGCTAGAACTTCCGGCAGTCCCGGCTACATCAGAGAGCTATCTGCTCGACACGATCAATCCAACAGTCGCCCCTGTGCAATTGACAATCGTGAACGAACCTTCGCGCCGCGGTACGAACGTGCGCCATGCTGACCGGATCTCGATTGCCGTGACATTCGACAAGGCGATGGATCAACGCGCCAAGCCAAAATTGAGTTTTTGGAACGGCAGCACCGAGGTGACAGGCAAGCTCGGGCTAATTCCAGCTGGCAGGAGTTGGTCGAATGCCGGCGGCGGCGATATCTACACCGCGATATTCGACATCGACAGGCGCAAAGGTGGCGACAGCGTATCTATTACCGACATTGCTATCGCAAATGCGTTCGACACGCTTAAAAACCCTCTGTGGCAGGGGCCTTATGAACTCGAATTCACTGTCCTCGAAACCATTGCACCACGGCTGGTAGACATTCATACGCTGGCGCAAAAGAAAACCAATTCCGGTTCGCTGATATTCACCGTGCATTTTTCAGAAGCGATTGACCCCACAACCATTGGTGTCGATGACTTTGTGATCGATAAAGGCAAAGGAATTTCTGGCGGAATTATTAGCCGTGTTGAGCGCGACGGATCGGATTCGGTGTGGCAAGTAACCGTTACCGACGCCACCGGCGAGGGGACTGTCGGCATCAGGCTGGCTGGCGATGCGGTCATTAAGGACCAGAACGGCAATTTTCTGGCATCGTCAGTGCCAATTGGGGACCTGCAGCACTATGAACTCGATCAGGTCGTCCCGACTGTCGAATTGATCGAACGGCAATGGCCCGAACAAAAAGTGACCAACGCCAACGCGTTGACCTGGCGGGTGACGTTCAGCGAACCGGTTGAAAATGTTGACCCATCCAGCTTCGATGAGGGTGGAAGCGGGCCGAACGGACGGACGATTAGCATCAGCAAAGTTGATGAGGCCATCTATGACGTCACAGTGACCGGGGTGGAATTGGAAGAATTCGACGGCGACATCACCATCAAGTTGGCCGGCGCACAGGCGATTACCGATGCGGTTGGCAATCCGCTGGATCCCACACTTTCGCCCGGGCCGGAGAATTGGGCCTTCACGCTCGACAACATCGCGCCGGATATTGGGGTTTTAGACATTGCCGTCAAGGGTGACACCAGCAACGTGGCGCTGGAATTCACCAGCCTGGCTGATGACATTGCCGGCTATTCGTGGGTCGAAGTGACCGACCGGTCGGGTAGCAACGAAATAACCTCCGAGACGGTAGCGATACTCAACGCCAACAGACCTAAAGCAAGATTTCATGCTCCCTCCGATGTCACCGTCGACTTATCGCTCTTTTTCCGGGTGACATTGACCGACAATGCGGGCAACCAGGCCTTAGCGGTGCTGAAAGTGACCGTGACTGAAAATCAGCTGCCGGTCGTGACCGGCGCTGCACTTGCCGGCCAATACAGTCAGGCCAATCCTCCAGTCGCCGGACATGAGTTTGCGGTGGTGGTCGAGTTCAGCGAGGCCATGGACAGGACCGACACGCCGCGGCTGAAGTTTTTCGACGGCTCAGTCGATGTCACAAAGCGTCTCGTGCAAGATCCTTCTGTGCAAGGCAAGTGGGTCTCAAAGGACATGCAGTACCTGGTAACCTATGCCGTCAAAGACCCGCTTACTTCCCCGGTGACCGTGACCAAGGTTGTGGTCGCTGACGCTGTCCGCGATTTACGCGGCAACCCTGTCGATCGCAGCCGTGATGCAGATGAGGCCCCGCTAAACTTCACCGTGGCGGAAAACGTTCCGCCCCACGTCGTCAGTGCATCACGGAGTGCGCCCGGTACTGATCCGCTCCCCGGAGGCAGAATTGCTGTCGAAGTGGTTTTCAGTGAACCGCTCGCCCGAGCCGGGCCGTTGAACCTGTCGTTTTTTGAGGGTGATTCCGAAGTGACAGACAGATTGCTCACCGGCAAACTTGCGGCGAGGGATTGGAGTTGGAACCCCACGCGTACCACCTACACGGTGAACTATGACCTGAACGATCCGCTTGATGTTTCGATCAAAGTCACCAGGATCGTGGTGGTCAGCGATGTCGAAGACATAGCTGGGAACCTGATGAAACATGGCGGCGGGGACGACCAGGCTGCGCTGTCATTTGGCGTCACCGAAAACACGCTACCGCTGGTGATTGTGACCGCCGATGGTCCGGGTCGTGGCGGCGAGTCTGGCTCGCTCGATGCTACCGGATCAAGCGACGCCAGCGGCATAGCGTCCTATCAATGGTCGCAGGTTGCCGGTCCGGGCAGCGATCAGCCAGCATCGGACTTGGTCGTCGACCTGGATACGTCGTATCCGGGATTTGCGAAGTTCACGCTTCCCGACACGGATGTGTCGGCTACGCTCTACTTCCGCCTCACCGTGACCGACAAGGCCGGAAACAGCACTGTTGAATGGATATCCTACGATGTAATTGAAAACACTGATCCGCAGATAGTGTCGATCACCCGCCATGATCCGGCTACCGAAGCCACCACGTCCAATCGCTTGGTGTTTGAGGTGACATTCTCTGAAGCCGTCGACCCGAAAAGTGTTGATATTGCTGATTTCGCCATAATTTATGGACAGGGCGTTTCCAATGGTGAAATTACCCGGATCGCGTCTGATCGCGACAATATCGTATGGCAAGTGACTGCGAAAGGTGCAGGCGGGGAGGGTACCGTCGGTCTCGGCATGGTCGTCAATGCGGCCATTCGCGATTTGACTGGCAATCAGCTTGATCCGGCAACGGTTCCGAAATCCGAACTATATTCATTGGATCGCAGCAGACCGTCTATTGTTTCGGTTGTGAGGCTTCAACCGGCCAGTGAGACAACAAATGACGATACTCTGACCTGGCAGGTTACATTCAGCGAGCCGGTCCAGGTCGGTGCGGACTCTTTTCGGACAAACTTGTCCGAAGAGGTGATTCAGGTTGAACAGGACGCGTCTGGAACAGTGTATGACGTCACGGTTCAGCATGATGGATTGAAGGATCACGATGGCACGGTCAAACTCAATTTCGTGTCACGTATGATAACTGACCTGCTGCTCAATCCGCTCGACAGCTCGGTGACGCCGGAGCCCAATGAAGTCAGTTACACACTCGACAACACCGGGCCGACGGTGAGATCGATCACCGCGCTTGGCAGTGCATCGACGAACGCCGACGGTAACAAGATCACCAATGCCAATGAAGTGATGTTCGCCGTGGAATTTTCTGAACCGTTGAACCCGGCAACAGTCGATGCGGCGGATTTTGCTGTCGCGCTCGGTGCGGGGATTTCCAGCGCAACCGTCAGCAGCGTCGAGCCAGGCGGAACGGATTTGATCTGGCATGTCACGGTCGCCGATATTGCCGGCGACGGCTCTCTCGCGCTGCAAGTCTCTGATCAAACAGACATCGAAGACGCAGTCGGCAATTCGCTCGTAGCGGCGAAAGTCCGAAAGACCAGCCGTTTTGAGATCGATCAGACCGATCCCGAGATCGTATCGATCACGCGGCACCGACCCTCGGATGCAGAAACCGAACCAGACGGTCGAACCAACGCCGACACCCTGGTGTTCCTGGCAACGTTCAGCGAGGCGGTGGTGAATGTCGATGCCAGCGATTTCGAGGTTAACTACACTGGCACGCCTGACATCACAGCAGCCATCACTAATGTCACAGGCGAGTCGGCGAACTTTACCTACGAGATTACGGTATCGGGCGGCGGTCTGGACGGCTTTAACGGCACGGTGGGACTTGACCTCGCCACCAGCCATAACATTGCCGATATCGGCGGGAACCCCCTGCCGAAAACTCAACCTGTCACCGATCAGACCTATACGCTGGACAACAAGGCACCATCCCTGAACCCGGTGAAAATCGCCTCCAACAATACAGATGACACGAGCATTGCCAGGACCGGCGATGAGGTGACGTTGAGCTTCACCTCCGATGAGCAACTGACGGTGGACAAACTGCAGGTGACGTTGCTGGGCCAGAGCGGGAGCAATGTGACGCTGAACAACACCTCCGGCAACATCTGGACGGCGACCGTCACGGTTACCGATGCGATCCCGGACGGTGACGGTGTTGCGGAGTTCACGATCAAGGTCACCGACGATTTTGGCAACGGCCCGACCACCGTCACGGAGACGACGGATGCAAGCCAGGTGAGGATTGACCGGGTAGTGCCGACGGTTACCGAGGTGGTTACCGTACCGAATCCGACCAGCGATCCCATGCCAAACGTGGTGATCAAATCCACCGAGATTGGCGATGTGAGCTATGGCGGCGCGTGCCAGGGCAATGTCTCTGAGCTCACCGCCGCCAATCAGGAGACCACGATCACCCTGGAGGCGGCGGGCGGTGGCGACCTCAAAGACAACACCACCTATTCCGACTGTGAGGTGACGGTCACCGACAAAGGCGGCAATGCGGGCAGCAAGACGCTGACCAGTTTCACGGTTGACCAGACGGCACCAACCCTGGCCTCCTTCACCCGCCTCGAGCCATCGGTCGAGACCACCAATGCAAACACCCTGGTGTTCCTGGCAACGTTCAGCGAGGCGGTGGTGAATGTCGATGCCAGCGATTTCGAGGTCACCGGCACCACGGCAACCATCACCAATGTCACGGGCGAGTCGGCGGACTTTACTTACGAGATTACGGTATCGGACGGCGATCTGGACAGCTTCAACGGCACGGTGGGACTTAACCTCGCCACCAGCCATAACATTACCGATAGCGGCGGGAACCCTCTGCCGAACACTCAACCTGTCACCGATCAGACCTATACGCTGGATAATAACGATGCTCCTTCGATCACCTCCAATGGTGGCGGTGACGCAGCAGAAATTTCTGTCGATGAGAACCAGACGCAGGTAACGAATGTTGAGAGCAGCGACCCGGACGGGGAGACGGAAAATGGCGGTGGCCTGACCTACAGCCTGACGACGAACAATGCCGATGCAAGTGCAGACAACGCTAAATTTGACCTCGATACCGCCACCGGCGTTTTGACGTTCATTTCAGCACCGGATTTTGATGACCCGGGTGATTCCGATGGCCAAAATGATTATCAGGTTGAAGTCACGGTGACCGATAGTGGTGGTCTGACCGACAGTCAGGCGATAACGGTGAGGGTCCTGGATGTGGATGAAATTCCACCAGGCCTCACCATTTCCACCGACGCAGTGGATGGTGCAACAGGAGGACCATTTGTGGCGATTTTCACCTTTGAGGAAGATGTCACGGGGTTTACAGCTGGCGATATCAAAATTGATCATGGGAAGGTTTCGGAACTGTCGCCGAAATTTTCCAAGGATACGTTCGCCGACATCTATACAGCGATCATCACCCCGTCCACAGGCCGGGTGGGCACAATCACGATTACTGTCGCTGATGCTGTAGCAACAGATGAAGCCGGCAATGGCAATCTGGGAGATACCATCACGGTCGACTATGTCGATAAGGAGTTCATCGAAATCCGCACATCTGGGATCATTCGCAAATTCATTGCCCGGCGTGCCGACATCATCGTTGCAAACCAACCGGTTGTTAATGGTCGGATGAGTGACAGTGATACTGATCAGTTTGAGGTGTCCAGCGAATTCACGGACAGGCACGCCAGTTTCAACCTTGACTTTGCCGCCAGCCTCCGCAGCCAGATGAACCGCAATGAGGAGAAACAGGTGCATGCGGTACCGGCCGGTCCAATTGACAGCAAAAAGGATGTTTGGGAATTCGATGATAGTAGGTTCGATATCTGGGTAAAGGGAAGTTATTCCTGGTCGAAGAACGATACAGCCGAGGACGAGGTCGGTTTATTGTTTCTCGGTGCCGATATGCGGCTGAACAAGGATCTGGTTATTGGCCTGCTTGGCCAGGTCGATTGGACACTGGAGAAGGACGATGCCGTGCACTATGAAGTTACCGGCACCGGCTGGATGGTTGGACCCTATCTGGTGGCCCGACCGCATAAAAACCTGATCTTTGATGCCCGCGCATCTTGGGGCATGTCCGACAATGAAATCACCCCGTTCACGCAACACACCGAGACTTATAAAGGTGATATCTATTCTAACGGTTTCGATACCCGGCGCTGGTATGCCAAGGCGCAGTTGACCGGTGATTTCGATGTCGGGCGGTTCAACATCAAGCCGCATGTGGCGGTGCATTATTTTGAGGAGGTGCAGGACGCCTATAAGGACCATTACGGCATCGAGATTGACTCTCAGACCGTGTCGCTTGGGCGTTTGACGTTCGGGCCGAAACTTTCCACCAGTTTTTATACGGATATTGGGTTGGTGTTGGCGCCGCATATCGCGGTTACCGGCATCTGGGATTTTGACACCGGCGACACGGGCGGTCTGGAAAGTGGTGTTGATTCGGGTAAAGAGGAAATTCGGGCGCGGGCCGAAGGCGGGTTTGACCTGCGGGCTGGATCGTCCGGGGTCTCTCTCAATCTGTCTGGCTTTTATGATGGTATTGGCATCGACGACCATGAAGCCTGGGGCGGGGACGCGCGCCTGGTGATACCTCTGCAGGGCAATTAATCCGGATCACGTTTAGGCTGATTTTTTTTCGAATTTGACTGGCGCTATTCCCCCGGTTTGCTGAGTGTCTTCGGCGTGTTGAAAAGTACCGATATGATCATCAAACACAAAACCGGCCTTCTCAATCTGGCTGAGGAACTGGGCAATACAAACGCGTTCTTTGTCCTCGGTTTCATCTTCATTCTGGTTTACCTGCTAGATCGTTTCTGATTTTGACTGATTCCTTAGGGATTCCCATTTGAGTTGCTTTGTGATTCAAGATGGATGCTGGGTCTGGAGGCTAGCATTCATGACCCGAACCTATTCCAATGGTCTTCGTGAACGTGTTGTTCAAACCGTCCTTGGTGGTGACAGCTGCGCTGCGGCCGGTGAACGTTTTGGCGTTTCCAAATCTTCCGCTATTAAATGGACACGGTTGTTCCGCCAAACCGGCAGTGTCGCTCCCGGAAAATGGGCGGTCACCGGTCTGTTCTCCTGAAACCGTATCGTGATTTCATCATTGAGCAGCCTGTGCAGACATCCCACCTTACCCTTTCACGGTTGCAAGACTTGTTTGCCGGGCGCGGTGTGAGGGTCTCTCACGACACGGTCTGGCGGTTTCTCAAGCGCGAGGGGTTGAGCTTCAAAAAAGGCCTGTTCGCCATTGAGCAATCGCGCCGCGATGTCGCCTGGCGACGGCAACGCTGGAAAGGCTTTCAGAAGCAGCCGGACCCAAATCGTCTTGTCTTCATCGATGAAACCTGGATCAAGACAAACATGGCGCCGCTACGGGGTAGTCGCCGAAAGGCCAGCGGTTGCGCGGCTTTGCTCAACACGGACGCTGGCGAACCATGACCGTCCTTGCCGCATTGCGCTGCGACCAACTCACCGCTCCTTGTGTGTTTGATGGCCCCATCAACGGCGAATGCTTCCGTGCCTATCGGACGTAGAAATACACCGCGTAGAGGATCACGCTTTTCGGATATTGGCTGCCTTTGAAGTAAATCGTCATGGTCTGATACCTGCCCTCAAAAACAAGGGCCTACGGCTTACACAAACCGCCAAGTGTGCCCATGTCTTGAAAACTTTGCGACAGGTCCAGATTCAGTTTTCCCAATGATTCGGGAGTTTGATGCGATGTTGGGATAGCCTCCGGACGAAGCGGCCGTATCCGACTCTCTGAATTGCAGTCTTTGTTCGCCTAACCTTGTTCTTCCAAGATCTCTGAAAACGATGGGAGATCCATCCGGATGTCGTCCCAATTTAGCCTGCTTTCCGGTTTCCAATGGCCAGTGAGTTCCAAGTCATCTCGTTCGTCCAGTGATCCTACCCAAAGAAAATAGGTGTCCGAGCCATCACGGACGTATGCTATTGGCGATCCGCAATTGCCGCAAAAACCTCTCCTCGCGATGTCGCTGGAGCGAAACCACTTTATCCTGCCTTTGGTAACTTCCACGTCGTTTAGACTAAAGGCTGACCACACTCCGAAAGCAGAACCAAGCGCCCTCTGACACGTCGTGCAATGGCAAAAACCTGACGCTTGGGCCGGAGCGGTGCATTTATATCTGATTTTACCACACAGGCAGCCACCTGAGCTGGCTTTCTTGTCGTCGGACATAGCGAACACTTACCAACTTTTGCACCGTCGATAGCATGCGATTGCGCAAATTGCCAAATAACGGCTTCGGGTTCACAGCAGACCTTGCGCACTTCACTGGCCGCACTTGGCTCAATGTCGGGAGTGCGGACAAAGTGACTTGGTATACCCGGCGTCGATACTCAACTGGCGACACAGTTCGATTTCACAACCTGTGGGAAGCTGCCATTCCCAGCAAACATGACTTCCTTGCAAAACTTCCTAAAGCTGACATTGAGGTTGAAACTGCCCAGTGAACCGAAACATCAGAGCCGAATTTGCCTCAGCAGGAATCATTCGAATTCTCTGTTTGAAGGACGGTGGTTGCCGATCTTGGTAGCCTCAGGGTCCTCTTAAACAAATTCAAATTTCACCCGAAGTCAGATCACGCCAACTCAAAATGATAGGCTCTGCAGGGTTGTAAAAAACGGTATCTGTCATTGTCCCTCGTCGAAAGTTCCAAAAACGCAGCTCTCATTTCTGGCCTTACACGGGGAAGAATTGCCGCACGTGCTTTGTCGGCGGCCACGACATGTTGAACGAAATCGTCAAAGTCCCTGAAACTCCGCTCCACATTGTATTCCGTGCTGTTCACCAATTTGAACTTCGTTTCGTCCGTCAATGAGCTCATCCGTGCATGCGAGACGGTGCGTACATGAGTTTCATCCTCGACGAACTTCAACACCTCACTCATCGTGCCATTGGCGAGTGGATCAACAACGTGAAGCCACCCACCGGGTTTGAGAACGCGTACTGCTTCAAAAATCGCCAAATCATGCAGATCAATCGGCACGTGGTGAAATGAAAAGAAGAAACAAACGACATCCTGTGTGTCGTCCTCGATGGGTAAGTTTTCCGCCCGTCCAAGTTTCATACTAACATTTGAAGGCAGTCTTTTCTGTACGGCGCGGACTCTTGCTTCGTCAATTTCCACCCCGGTAACCCAGGCGCCCTGCTCGCCAAGTTCCATCGCCACGACACCATTGCCAGCACCAATATCGGCAATGTTTTTTCCCGACAGTTCACAAACCGACTTCAAATGCAGCAAATGTGGGTTCACCGTTCAAATTTCCCCATGTGCGGTTGGTTTGTACCATTCAAACATGACTAGTCATTTGAATTTGTGCGCGCAATTTAAAATGGAAATGGCAGGCGCCACAAATCCGTTTTGACCATTGGACCTATTTCGTAATGATCTCCGGACCCATGATCATGTTCGGAAGGAACGTTGATAGGAAGGGAACATATGTGACGATGATTAAGAATACGAACAGTACAGCTAAGAAAGGAAGAGCCGCACGAACGACGCTCATCATCGGCATACCAGCAACACCAGAAGTCACGAAGAGGTTGAGACCAACCGGAGGTGTGATCATCCCGATCTCCATGTTGACCACCATGATGATGCCCAAATGGATTGGGTCGATACCCAGTTCAATCGCAATCGGGAACACCAACGGAGCAACAATTACCAGCAAGCCAGATGGTTCCATGAACTGACCACCGATCAGCAGGATGATGTTCACGACGATCAGGAACATGATCGGACCAAAGCCCGCAGACAGCATGGCATTGGCGATATGTTGCGGGATTTGCTCGTCGGTCAAAACGTGTTTCAGGATCAAAGCGTTCGCGATGACAAACAACAGCGTCACAGTCAATTTGCCAGCCTCAAACAGTGTTTTCTGCGTGTCCGGGTGAAAGATGGCCGTGAGCAAAGTCCAGGGCTTTTGGCGCAGAGGTGTTGTATCTCCAAGTGGTGCATTTTCGAACACAGCCGCAGAAGACAGGCTTTTGGCGCGCGGTGCTGCCAATGGGCCCATGTCCTTGTAAATGAAGGTCGCAATAAAGAAGGCGTAGACTGCGGCCACCGCGGCAGCTTCTGTTGGTGTAAAGATACCGCCGTAGATACCCCCCAAAATGATCACGATTAAGAACAAACCCCAACCAGCTTCGCGACCGGCAGAAAGCACTTCGCCCCAGCCTTTCCATTCGCCTTTCGGCAAGTTTTTCACCTTGGCGATGACATAGATGGTCAACATCAGCATAACACCCGCCAACAGACCAGGAATTACGCCGGCCAGGAACATCCGACCTACGGAAACTTCCACTGAGGCTGCGTAAACAACCATCACGATGGATGGCGGAATCAGAATACCCAATGTGCCTGCGTTACAGATGACGCCCGCAGCGAATTCCTTGGAATAGCCGACCTGACGCATGCCAGCGATGACGATGGTACCGATGGCAACCACGGTCGCGGGGCTCGAACCCGAAAGCGCTGCAAAAAGCATGCAGGCGAAAACCCCGGCGATCGCCAAACCGCCAGGGAAGTGGCCGACGCAAGCAATCGAAAACCGGATGATTCGCCGTGCAACGCCACCGGTGGTCATGAACGCTGACGCAAGAATGAAGAATGGAATCGCCAAGAGCGTAAAGTGTCCCTCAAAGGCCGCAAAAAGGGTTTGCGCAACAGATGCCAAGGAACTGTCTGAGAACCACAGAAGAAACAAGACCGACGACATGCCGAGTGAAACGGCAATCGGAACACCAATCATCAGGAAACCAATGACCATTGCAAAGAGAAGAGCGACTTCCATTATTTTGCCTCCGCGTTCTGGGCTTCAAGCTCTGCGAGCTCTTCTTCGACTTCATGGCTGGCCACAAGGCGGTCCATCGTGCCGTTGAAAATGGCGATCGTGGATTGAACAAAGCGCACAAGGATCAGCGCGCCAGACAGGGGCAACACGAAATAGGGCAGGAAGCGTGGGATCTTTTCGTAGGCCTCACCTTCGTTAAATACGTCTTTCATCCATGCAAGAAAGCCGGGCATGGGGGTGTCGTTGGTTTCGTACCAGCCCTTTTCCCGGAAATTTTCTTCCAGCCCGGTTGGGAACCAACGTCCTTCGGTTGCCGGCAAGTTCGCGAAATTTGCCCAGTAGTCCCATGACCCTTTCATCATCAGAAATGCGAAAGCCAAACAAACGGTGACGGCCGCCAGCGCCATCACTTTGCGCGTCCCACGGTCGAGCATGTTTACGACGAGGTCGACGCCAAGATGGGTGCCCTTTTTGACCGCATAAGCCGCTCCTAGCAGCACCAGCCAAGCAAACAAAAAGACCGTCATTTCAAGGGCCCAAAGGATATTTGAGGCAAAGGCGTAGCGGGCGACAACGTTCGCGAAGGTCAAGGCTGTCATCAGTCCAAGGATCACCGCGATCAACGTCTCTTCTATGCTGTCGGTGAACGATCTTGTGTCATCCATACCTGGCCTCCTTTGTTTGAACGCCGAGGGCGGGACATCCGCCCCCGGCAAAATCAGATTCAGCTTCCAGAATTGAAGGACTGAGCGGCTTCGATCATGTCCTCACCAACGTCGTCGGAAAACTGATCCCAGACCGGCTTCATGGCTTTTACCCAAGCCTCACGCTCGTTAGATGTCAGGCTACGCACCTTGCCTCCTGCATCGATGATGGCCTGCTTGTTGGCCTGGTTGACCGCAAAGGATTCGGAATTGCGAAGCTCGGTAACCTCACCCAGGATCGTCAGAAACTGGCCGCGAACTTCTGCATCAAGTCCGTCCAGCCAATCGACACTGGTCACGACCAGATAGTCGATGACCCCATGATTGGTTTCGGTGATGCCGTCCTGCACTTCGAAGAACTTCTTGCCGTAAATGTTCGACCAGACGTTCTCTTGACCATCGACCACGCCTTGCTGAAGAGCACCATAGACTTCAGAAAATGCCATCTTCTGCGGCGTGCCGCCGATCGCCTCCATCTGGGCGACAAGTACGTCTGACGACATCACACGGAACTTCAGCCCATCGGCGTCAGCTGGCGACATCAAAGGCTTATTGGCAGACATTTGTTTCATACCATTGTGCCAGAATGTCAGGCCCTGAAGGCCTCGACGCTGCATGCTGTTTAGAAGCGCCTGACCCGACTCGGATGCCTGGAAAGCATCAACAGCTTCGATGTCCTGAAACATGAAAGGCAGATCGAAGATGCGGAACTGCTTTGTGAATTTCTCGAACTTGGAAAGGGACGGCGCAGCCAGGTGAACGTCGCCTTGCAGCAGCGCTTCCAGAACCTTGTCGTCATTATAAAGGGTTGAGTTTGGAAAAACCTCCATACAGGCTTTGCCGTTCATTTCAGCGTTTACGCGCTCCGCCAACAATGTGGCCGCGATGCCTTTAGGGTGTTTGTCAGTGTTGGTGACGTGGCTGAACTTGATGACGACCTCGCCGTCGTCGCATGCTGCCAATGCAGTTGAGGCGCTGAACGCCAAACTCAGGGACAGTGCTGTGGTGAGCAGAAACTTCATGGTATCCTCCTTTGATCCGTTACACCGCGCCTCCAGAATTCTTCTGGAGCGGCTTGTGTGGCCAAAGACTACCGGGGTTTTCTGCGAGAATTAGTCGGCAATACTGATCAGTTTTTCCGATTAAAAACTTCAGTTTAATCTGGGATAGTGTATAAAATTGATTTCACCGGAGAATTCGAATTGTTCAAGGAATTCGTGGCCGAACGTATCGAAGGAGACGGTGTCGCATTGTTTGTCCGCCGCGCTGGACCCCAGGGTGCGACGCCGATTGTGCTTCTTCATGGGTATCCGCAGACATCTGCCATGTGGCACGCAGTGGCGCCCATTCTGGCACGCTCGTATCAGGTGGTCTGCCCTGATTTGCGCGGATATGGTCGCTCGGACAAACCAGCCTCAGATGCATCGCATCAGCCCTATTCCAAACGTGCTATGGCCAATGACATTGTCGCTGTCATGAAGCATTTGGGGCATGACCGGTTTCTGGTTGGTGCTCATGATCGAGGTGCGCGAGTGGCGCATCGATTGGGTCTGGATCATCCAGATCGTGTGGCGGCGATGGCTCTGCTCGACATTGCACCGACCCGTGAAATGTATGCAGGAACCGGTGCGGAATTCGCGCGTGCCTACTGGCACTGGTTCTTCCTGACCCAGCCGCATCCGCTGCCTGAACAGATGATCGGTGCGGATCCGGAAGGGTTTTGGAAATTAAAGTGTTTCAACCAGGCGCGCGGTAACAACCCGTTTTCTTCCCAGGCTTTGGCTGAGTACCTGGAAGCCTTCGCAGATCCGGACACCATTCACGCAAGTTGTGAGGACTATCGTGCGGCCGCAAGTATCGACATTGAACATGACAATGCGGACCAGGGCCGAAAATTGTCGATGCCCATCCTGTCGCTTTGGGCGAAACGTGGCGTCATCGAATCTTGCTTTGACGCCCTTGATCTCTGGCATCAGCGGGCGGAACAAGTTGAAGGCGAAGCGCTCGATGCTACACATTACATGGCTGAAGAAATCCCGGAAGACATCGCCACACACCTATCCGGTTTCTTTTCCCGCAATCCCATCCATACGAAGGAAACTGCTTAATGACCCGTACGCTCTATGACAAACTGGTGGACGCGCATAAGGTCTGTGATCTGCCGGATGGGGACATGCTCATCTATGTCGATTTCCACATCATGAACGAATATACCAGCCCGCAGGCGTTTTCAGGTTTGGAAAGCAAAGGGGCAAAGGTCTGGAGACCCGAGGCACATCTTGCCGTCATCGATCATGTCAACGCTACCCGAAGCCAGCAGCCGCATGACGCTGCGTCAAAGCTGCTGATCGACAATTTGGAGGCAAACTGCACCAAACACGGTATCGCTTTTTATGGTCTCGGCGACCGGCGGCAGGGCATCGAACATGTGGTGGTGCCGGAACAGGGGTTGGTTGCACCGGGCATGTTGATCGCCTGCGGAGACAGCCACACCACCACCTATGGAGCTTTTGGCGCATTGGGCTTTGGCATTGGCACATCGGAAGTTGAACACGTGCTGGCAACCCAGACGCTGCGCTACAAACGTATGAAAACCATGCGGGTTACCGTCGACGGTGACACCGCCCCCGGAGTGACGGCAAAGGACATCATTATGAAGGTCGTGCAGGTTGTTGGGGCGGGCGGTGCGAATGGATATGCGGTGGAGTTTGATGGCTCAGCTATTCGTGGCCTGAGTATGGCCGGTCGTATGACAGTTTGCAATATGGCGGTAGAGCTTGGCGCTCGTGCGGCTTTGATCGCAGCGGACGATGTCACCGAAGCGGCGTTAACGGGCCATTCCCATAGCGGTCAGTTTGAATTCAAAGGTGAAAGCTGGGTCAGCGACCCCCAAGCCAAATTTGATGAAGAGTTCACCATTGAAGGCGCCGATATCGAGCCGTTGATCACCTGGGGCACCAGCCCGGATCAGTCAGTACCAATCACTGCGAACGTCCCATCTGCACGGGAATATGTTTCGCCCAAAGCCAAGGCGGCGCTGGAACGATCGTTGCAATACATGGGTTTGACCGAAGGGCAATCAGCCCGATCGATAAAGATCGACACGGCGTTCATTGGCTCTTGTACCAACAGTCGTATTGAAGATCTGCGAGAGGCAGCCAAAATACTGGACGGCAGAAAAGTTGCCGAGGGCGTCGAAGCCATCGTTGTGCCAGGTTCTGCCATGACGCGCATCAAGGCCGAAGCCGAAGGTCTTCGCGGCATATTCGAAACCGCTGGATTCCAATGGCGCCCCGAGGCGGGCTGTTCGATGTGTTTGGCAATGAACGACGACATTGCCATGGATGGCGAACGGGTCGCCTCATCGACCAACCGAAATTTTGAAGGGCGTCAGGGCCGCGGTGCTCGCACCCATCTGATGTCACCGGCAATGGTGGCCGCGGCTGCCGTTTCCGGGCACCTGGCTGACGTGCGTGATTTCAAATGAAAGACAAGCAAATGACGAAAATAATCCTGGGGATCGCAGCCCCTTTGCCGCTGGCCAATGTCGATACCGACGTGATTATGCCCAAGCGGTTTCTGGTCACCATCACCCGAGAGGGGTTGGCCGACGGCACGTTCGCGGATCTGCGCTTTGACGAGTCCGGAGAATCCCGCCCCGATTTCATTCTGAACCGGCCGCCTTGGTCGCAGGCTTCCATTCTGATCGTTGGGGACAATTTTGGCTGCGGCTCAAGCCGGGAACATGCGGTTTGGGGAATGCGGCAGCTAGGGATTGATGCCTGTATCGGAACCGGGTTTGCGGGCATCTTCTTCGACAATGCCCGCAAGAACGGATTGGCCCTGCCCATCGTTTCCCCGGAAGTCAGAGACACATTGATGCATCTGGCCGGTTGTTCGTAGTCAGGGTATTTGAGACAGATGGCGGTCTGACTTAGAGAGACTTTAGCTCATCTTTTGTTGGTATTATGCGGCTTGTTTTCGGTGTTGCAAGCGCCGCATTTCGATAGTTTTTCGTTTGATCCTTTCTCTT
>JABABQ010000033.1 GCA_014238155.1 Rhizobiaceae bacterium | reverse complement strand
AGCTTCAAGGGGACGCAGCGATAAATGCCCCGAACAAAGGTGACAGCCCTTTCGCCCATTTTGGCTTCGCGAAGAGAGCACGACAAGCTCGGGAGAACGGTTGAGATAGAGGGCCGTGACTATCCCGATTATGTCTGGATGACCCCGCAGAGTAGTTAGAGGCTGGTTTCGAGGGCAGGGGGCCCTACACCGCATTCTGGATTGAAAGCGCCAGGTTGAGGCCTGATTGCAGCTTTGTCGCATTTGATTGGCACCTGGGGGAACGCGCCGGGCACGACGTGCCCGTGGCGATCAGGCCAGGACCGGCCAAGGTTAGGGACAATGGAACATTTACTGCCGGTCCATGGATAGCTCAGGTTGAATCAAATGAGTTTCGCCGGACATACGCTGACGTAATTCATCGCTGCAAGATATTCGGCATCACGTTGCCATGGACAATACGCAGCCGTTTCTGGAACTAAATTAGTGCCGCATTCATCGATGAAGAACAGCCGCTCAATCTCCAGATCGTCTTGCCTGTCAAACCATGCCTGACGCGCGGCCTTCACATCGTTACGCTCCTGTTCGCTGGCATGAGCAGTCTTTTGTTGACCGTGTAGTTGTGGCGGTCGAGCAGACGCCAGATCGTAGCGGGCGCAAATACATGGCCCTCTTCGGCCAGCCTGTCTGCGATCTCCACCAGGGTCAGATCGCGTTGTGCATCAATCCAGCCAAGAACCCGCGCCGCATGAGCTTCCACACGATGGCTGTGTCGGTCGCCGCCCACAGCATCCGGCTCAACGCTGCCGGTTCGTTTGTAACGCCGATGCCAGCGGACCGCAGAAGCAACGGAAACATCAAACTTCACCGCCGCAGCGCGACGAGAAAGGCCGTTTTCAATGGCAAGAACAACACGAAGGCGAAGATCGTTGGAAAGGGGTGCGGTCATCGGTGCTGGCCTCCTTTGTCCAGCACCAAGTCTGAATCATATTCGCGGACTTTTGGGAATCTCAAAACGATTCAGTCAGTGAGAAAACTGAACATCTAGCAGGCTGCGGTCAGGATCCGGCCAGACGTGAACGGCACTAGGAAAGGTCGTTTTCAGCTTCCAGTTTTGCCCAATCGAACGTCACGCCGATGCCGGGCTCGTCCGGCGCCACGGCCAGCGCGTTCTCCACCACCAGCGGGCGCCGGGTATAATGTTCAATGGGAAATGAATGGACTTCGAGCCAGCCGCCGTTGACTTGCGCAGATAGCAGGCTGACATGCAATTCCTGCATCCCGTGGCTGCATATGGGGATATCATATTTGCGGGACAGTTCCGCCACCTGCAGAAAACCCGTAATGCCACCGCAATTTGACGCATCAGGTTGAATAAAGCTCAACTTTGCCTGCTCAAATGCATATTCGAACTCATGAATCGTGTGCAGATTTTCACCCATCGCCGGCGGCATGCCGGTCGCTTCGGCAATTTCGGCAAATCCGCCATAATTATCGGGAATGATCGGCTCTTCAAACCACGTCAGACCGTAATCCCTGAACGCCTGCGCGGCCTTGATGGCCTGTGCTACCGACATGCAATAATTGGCATCGACCATGAATGTGACATCAGGCCCGATGAGTTCGCGCACCGCGGCAATGCGTTGAATGTCATCCTGCAGGTCAGGCTGCCCGATCTTGATTTTGACCCCGTTGAAGCCACCCTGCAGATAGGTGCGCAAATTGTCGAGCAGTTTTGCCAAGGGGAAATTGAGATCAATGCCACCGTAATAGGCCCGGCATGTGCGGCCAGCGCCGCCGGCCATTTTCCACAGCAGCTGACCGGTGATTTTGCCGCGCAAATCCCACAGCGCAATATCAATCGCCGAAATGGCAAATGAGGCAATGCCACCCCGCGCCACATAATGCACATGCCACTGCATGGCTTCGTAAAGTTGCTCGACATGTTGGCTGTCCTGGCCGATCAAAAACGGGGTCAGGTCATTTTCAATCATTGCCACAATGGCCCGGCCACCAACCCCGCCAGTATAGGTGTAGCTGGTGCCCTGGGTGCCGTCATTCAACCGCACCGTTGTTGTCACCAGTTCGAAAATGGGTATGGCTGCCATGTTTGGAATCGACCAGGACTTCGGCCAGTGGAATCCGGAACAATCGGGTTTTGATGGAGTGAATGCTGGACATTGGCCTGGCTTGCGGGGTGTCAATCAATTCTGTATCGGAGCAGGTCGAACTGGCCGTCTGGATTTGCTCTTGTCAAGCCGTGTCGAAGGTTTTGCATGGGACATTTTGGCGGTTTTTACATCGCCGTGTTTCGAACTTTCCCTGATACCGTGGCCCTTTGCCCTGATATCGCCGCGCTTGGCAATTTTTGCATGGCGCTGTTTCGACCTCGTTTTGATATCGTGGCGCTTGGCAATTTTTACATGGCGCTGCTTCGACCTCGTTTTGATATCGTCGCGCTTGGCAATTTTTACATGGCGCTGCTTCGATCGCTTTTTGATATCGCGGCGCTTGGCAAATTTCCTGTAAGATTTGGCCGGGCGGACTTTTTTTCTTGAGGCAGATGATTTTGTTTCAGGGTCGAGGCCGGACAAACACCGCACTTTGACCGGATAGATCATTTCAACCGCCTTGCTGGTATATGAGTGCCGGTTTAGGAAACTGAGACCGGATTTCCTGGCGTATTTTGGTTTCTCTGCATAAGCGACGACGTGGAATTTTGCTTTTGCGGTCACATTCCAGGCCTTTGAGAGCACAGCATGTTTGGACATGCCGTTGGACATTTTGCGATATTTCAACAAGTTGCAGGCCGCAACCGGGCTTTTATGCCAGGTGACCCTAGATGTGGGGATTTCCGGCCTGATTGACCGTCTGACCCGTTTCCTGGTGCCCGATCCAATGGTTTTGAATGGCAGAGTATATCTCCAGGAGGTTTTTTTGTTGATGCCTGCAGCAGTATAAATCTTCATCATGCCAATCCGTTTACCACGCTTTGCACGGGCATATACACCCAGGCCAAACCGGTGCTTACTGGTTTTCATCTTGGTATAGCCTTTGGCATTGGCTGCAACTTCAACCTTCCTGGTATCGACACCGCGTTTGGCGATATCGACTTTGTGTATCCAGTCTTTGGCGTGTGCCGCGCTGCTCAACATGGTGATCGCCGCGCCGATGGTCAGGGTCTTGGTGAATAAATACGCATACATTTTAAAGAAATTTCCTGTTTGGTGGACCAACCCGTCGGGCGGCCTGTTCAATATCCAAACAGATAAAATCAAAAATTCGTCGCAACTGTGTAATATAACACAACCCTGCATCTAGAGAGCGGAACTCCGGCCACGCAGATGGTTCGTCTTATTTCCTGAATTGACTGGGCAAGGCTTTGTTGTAGATTTCTTCATTTCGATAGTATTCCTCGCCGAGACAAGCTTTCAGAGCCCCCACCCATTCCTCCGCAGTCCCTTCGTACTTGTAAACATCCGCTCTACTCTCAGCGTAAAGACTGGTGACGAGGACCTGCAATCGAGCAGTGTCCCGGATTTGAGTAAGCTTGTTGGGCTTTATTCTAGTGAGTTGCCAATCCTCGGGATATTCTCCTAGATTTTGGTTCGGTTTCAGCTGGTCGACTCGAAAACCCGCAAATCGATCGTTGTGTATTTGATACCAAGCCGACAGCTTCGAAATTCTTTCCGATACATTCGGTGGCAGATGTTTTGAAGCCTCGACCAAGACCCGGATTTCAGAATCCGGCTGTTTAGTGTCCCAGTCGGCAGGATTCACGATCCAGCTTGCGACTTTATCTGCATATGTGCTGATTTCTAAAAGTGCGCTGGGCAACGTTGCTCTTGCATAGAGTGCCAATGATTTCAGCTCATCCTTGTGACGGCGTCTCTCATTCGAAGCCTGCCAATATATCACCACGACGGTTAAGAAGGCGACGGCGGTGGCTATCAGAGTTTGGTATCGATACAAGAGGTGGTCGTCACTTTTTAACTCGGCCTGCAGCACCATCACCACTATTGCAGCCATGGCCAATGTGACAAACGCACAGGTTGCCATTATGTCGTTTCTACTCATTAGTTCCCTCAAATTGTTAAAAGACGGTCGACCAGACCGGACGTTTTTCAAGTTATATCGTACCCGCTAAGCTGAAAAACAGCCACCTTCGAGCACGTCGCCAGAATGAATAGCCAAACATTCGGCAGCGTCTCAGTTTACTTTTTGATCCACCACTTGTTGCACTGTTCCCAGGCAATGGGCTTTTAGCATTGTTGCGCCCATCCGCTCGAACCATCAAGCCGCTCGAGTTGTGCGCGTGCCTGGCCGGCGGATCGAATAGCAGAGCTACCCGTCCCCCCTTTGGTCAGCTTGGGGAGCGACGAGCGGGGGAGGATTCGAGCAAGATCAACTCGATCAGCCGGCCAGTAACAGCGACGCCACGGGTGGGGGTGTGGCCACACTGTTACCGCAGGTAGAATGTTTTTCACTAAAGTGAACACGACCAATTTATGCATTTTGGGGTTCCCTCGGTTTGACGGGCACTTTCCGATTATTGAGGGCAGAGGTATTTCATGCCGAGAACAAGGAACCTGCAACCTGCGGAATTCAGGGATCAGTTGGTCGCGTTGGCCCGATCGGGTCATGGTGTTGAAAGTTTTGCACGTGAGTGTGCGCCCCATGCCTTTGCCCTTCATAGTTGGACCAAGCAAGTTGATATCGATGATGGAGATCGATGCGACGTTCGGAACAACTCACCGGCGATCGCGTTTTGTTCTCCATTCAAAGGAGAGTTTTTTATGAAACGGAGGCAAACGGCTTAGGCAAAACCAAGATTGGCCAGTTATCGAAGTGCCCTTGTGGGTGCAAAAACAGGATGGCTTGACGCTTCAGAGTCAGGCGTATTGGACTTTCTCCGACTGGCCGCACCTGGCCCGACCGCTTGGAATCAGGAGCGCAGCGACCATCGCAGCGCAAAAGATGTCCACAGGTGCGGTTTTCTGTGAATGACGTTCCTGTGGATGCCCGGACTTCGTGGGACACCTTGGCCATAACCCATTGAAACGTATTGGGCGATACGGCAGGCCATGCGGGACACCTGTGCGTTGAATTTATTGAGTTTTATAGGGCCTTACTGTTCTTCTCGGCCGCACCATTTAATTGATAATTGCAATCACGGTTTGATCAGATGACGGTTCGGTTTTGACCCGGCCCGGCTGCACGGCGATTCCAGGAAAAATCCGTTACCAACAGCAAAACGAATCACAAATTATGTTGTTTAGAATTCTTTGCCGAATTTGAGTGCAAGATCTGTTTGCCCGTGATTCTCACTGCCGGCGAGCCCTGCGTGGGATATATGGGTGAGTTGCAGCAATACATTGACAGTGTCGGTCAGG
Source organism: Rhizobiaceae bacterium (assembly GCA_014238155.1). Taxonomy (GTDB): domain Bacteria; phylum Pseudomonadota; class Alphaproteobacteria; order Rhizobiales; family Rhizobiaceae; genus Pseudahrensia. The sequence continues at coordinate 183,651 of JABABQ010000033.1, read as the reverse complement.
TTGACACCCAGCGACACTGATTCACGGAACAACAGGTTCGAACCCAGGCCCCATTGATATTTGGTTGCCGAAATCTGTTTGAGACTTGTTTCACCATCGTGCCAGGCGCCGCCAAATGAAGTTTCCACAAAGAAACGTTCAGTGAACTGGTGGTGCCAGGTCAATCCGGTATATATTGAACTGGGCGTTGCGTCATCGAATGAAATGGTCGTGCCAACGTGCAAACGCGGTGTCAGCAGCGTACGCACAATACCTTCTGCACCAGCTTCACTCATGTCGAAATCGAAGGGTGCAAACAGCACTTCGCCATTGATGCCGGGAAAATCGTAATTGTAGTAACTTTCCTCTGCGCCAAACGGCATATCAATCCAGGCTCCGCCGAATCGCGCCTCGTCAATATGAACAGATTGCGCTTGCGCTGTGCCCGAAAAAGCCAACAGCAACACAATCCCCATGACTGCGGATAGGAAGTTTGATTTCATAATCGTAAACACCCGAAACAGATAGTCGCTCTGCCTACCATAGCTCGCGACGAATTCAAATAGTTTACATACGGTTTACAACCCATTGATGGAAACTGGGCATTCTTGGTTAATGGCTTCCTGCAACAGGTGGATGCATTGGGTCCACCTTGGGTCGATTTAGTCTTCTGCCTGCTTCATTTCCAGCTCTTCGACTGATGGCGAAGTCCGGCGCTTGAAACCGCGGAAACACAGATAATAGCCACAGGGGACAAAGAACAGCGTCAGCACTGATCCAATTGCCAGTCCGCCGATCATCAAAGTTGCCATCGGTTCGAACAAAGCTCCGCCGAGAATTGCCATTGGCAACAGGCCAAACACTGTGGTCAGGGACGTCAGCATGATTGGCGTAAGGCGCTTTTGCGAAGCGACGATCACGGCTTCGCGCAATTCCATGGATTGCCGCTCAATATCAACCTGATCAATCAGAACGATGGCATTGTTGATAATGATACCGGCCAGCGAAATCATGCCTAAAATTGCAAAGAAGGACAGGGGCTGATTGGTTATCAACAGTGCCAGCGGGGCACCGATGATGATCAAAGGAATCGTCATGAAAGTTAAAATCACCCGGCGAGCCGAGTTGAACTGAAACATCAGCGCGATCATCATCACCATGAAGGCGAGGGGCAGGCCGCCCGCCAATTTGTCATTAACTTCTGCGCTATTGGTCGTTTCACCGGCGATCTCGACGGAAAAACCTGCCGGCAAGTCGAGATTGTCGATGGTTTCGCGGTTGACGGCCAAAAGTTGTTCAGCGCTCAGCAGTGAACTTTTTGCTGATATCTTGATCAGGCGTTTTTGGTTCTCGCGGCGCATCTGCGAGAATTCCAATTTCGGAGCCAAAGTTGCCACGCGGTCGAGGGATATCAGTTGTCCCTGTGCCGATACGGACAGGTTTGACAGGTCTTCAAGACTGTCTCGGAAACTCTTTTCAGCGCGCACAACAATGGGAATCGAATCTGTCCCTTCGCGATATTCAGAAATCGTGCTGCCGGAGAAATAGGCGTTCATCACATTTGATATGGATTCTGAGGTGACACCCAGCTCACGCGCCTTGTCCTGGGCCACGTTGACGACAATCTTCAGGGATTTGTTGCCCCAGTCGTTTTCGTTTTGAACTATTCCCGGTGCTTCGGCAAAACCTGCCTCGACCTGACGCGCCAGATCCAGCAGCATGTCAGCGTCGGGACCGGAAATCTTGATGTCGACAATGCCCGATTCCGACCCACCCATGGCGAGGCGTTTGATTTTGTAGCGGGCAGCCGGATGATTTTCCAGCAAATGGCGCTGAGCTCTATCTGAGGCGGCGATTGCTCCTTCAAAATCTTCCGTATTGATCAGGAAAAATGCGCTGGCCGGATTGGTATCAGCCGGGCTGAGTGCAAGATAGAATCGGGGTCCGCCATCACCGACATAGGTCGTTACATTGGTAACTTCCGGGTTGAAGTTTTTGTCAGACAGCCATTGCTGTACAGACTTTGCTTCCGCACCGGTGGCAGATATCGCCGTACCTTTGGGCATATCCTGGTAAATCAGGAATTGGTTGCGGGCGCTGAGCGGGAACATTTCCTTCTTCAGATCTGCAAACAGCGTCGCCGAAAATGCGACCAGCAAATAGCAGAGCGGAATAACAATCAGCGAAAAACTCAGTGCCCGGTCGACCACAACGCCATAAATCCTGACCAGCGCATTTGGCCCATTCGGCGCTTTGGAAGCCTTTTTGCGACTGGATAGCCAGACCGTCAGAGCGGGCAATATATAAAGCGCTGTCAACCAGGAACCAAACAACATAACACCGACCACTGCGCCCAATGAGAAACTGTATTCTCCTTCGGTTCCTTCAAGTATCAACAGCGGAATGAACGCCGATACGGTTGTAATCGAGGCAACCGCGAGGGGTACCGTAAACTGACCGCCCGCTTCTTCGGCCGCCTGTTTGGGGTCTAATCCCTGGTCCATCCGGGTCTGAATGTCTTCGACCACGACAAGACCGTTATCGACCAGCAGGCCAAGTGAAATAATTACCGCAGCGATCGATACCTGCTGAAGTTCAACGCCCAAATGTTGCATGCCCATAAGCGCAAACATCACCGTAAAGGGTACAATACAGGCAATGATGAACGCGGCGCGCAGACCCAGAAAGATCAGCATAACGATGAATACCACCACGAAAGTTTGGGCGACGTTTTCCAGGGCACTGTTGATTGACGCGGTAACCTTGGATTCCTGATAGGTCGTATAATTGTAGGAAATGCCGATAGGTTGGGTATTTTCATGCCGATCAATGGCTTCCCGCAGCCGTTTGCCAATGACCTGAATATCTCCGCCATCAGACATTTCCACAGCAACCATGACCGACGGCCGACCATCATAATATACCGGTTTTTCCATCGGATCGACATAGCCGCGGCGTACCGAAACAAGGTCTTCAAGACGCACAAATCCGCTCAGGCCGGAAACTTTGGTCAGCACCCGTTTGATGCTTTCAACATCTTTCAGATCGCCATTGGCTTCGAGCACCAGGCCAATGCCGCCGGCGTCAACTTCGCCAGCCGGCAAGATGACGTTCTGCGATTCCAGATCGCTGAGAACCTGTTGAATCTCCACTCCGACTGCCGCCAGTTTGCGGGTGTCGATCTCCAGATAAATCCGCTCGCCCTGTTCGCCATAGAGGCTGACCCGCCCCACACCTTCGATTGAATAGACGTGTTTTTGCAGGGCTTCTGCCGCGTCACTCAGTTCCCGGTAATTGAAGCCTTCCCCGGTAATGGCAACCGATACAATGGTGACATTGCCATAGCTGGAATTGACAAATGGTCCGCGGGTTCCTTTGGGCAATTTATTTTCAAGATCCGCCATCTTATTGCGGATATCCTGCTGAACTTCATCAATGGCAGAATTGGGGACCGAATCACTGATATCCAGCTTGATGGTCGTGCTGCCGGTAGAGATCAGGGTTTTGATGTCGTCAATTTCTGCAATCTCACGTGCCTTGCGTTCGATGGGCTCGGCGATCAGGTCTTCTATGCGCTCCGGCGACATGCCAGAGAACTGAGCTGAGATAACCACGGTTCGAACGGTTATCGACGGGTCTTCGCGTTTTGACAAACCCGAATATGAAATCAGGCCTTGAATCAGGAGCCCAATCATAACGAGGATTGTGAGGCGGTTGTGGCTGATGCCGAAGCGGGTCAAAATGTTCATGATGGGACCTACTTGCTATCAGGAAGCAGTTTGACTTTCTGCCCGTCCCTCAAGAAAGACACTCCGGCTGACGCGACCCTGTCGCCGGCGATCAGGCCGTCGACGACAATCACCTGATTTTCCCTCACCCCGGCAATGGTAATGTCCCGGGTCATGACACTTTGGGTGTCCGCGTCATAAACATAAACTTGAGTTTTCGCGGGCTTTTGAGTGTTTGCATCAGCGTCAATATTGCCGAATAGTGGTAATATGGTCAGCGGCATCAGGTATCCCTGACCCGTTGGAACCGTAAATTCCATCGACGCTTCTACCGCCATGCCCGCCTTCAGCGCTGGATCGGTTTCGTTCAGCGCAACGACAATCGGGAAGGACGAAACCGTGTCGGCCTTTGACCCCAGTTCGCTGACAACGCCGTTAAGAACAATGCTTGGATTGTCAGCAAGTTTGATGGCGACGGGCTTGCCAACTGTCAATCGCTGTACAACTTCATAGCTGACGGAAAAAGATACTTCGAAACCATCAGACCGATACAGTGTGGCGATCGGTGAGCCGGGACTGACGATTGCGAAGGATTCGACCAGAACCGAATTGATGATGCCGTTGATGGTGGATTTCAGTTCGGTTTTGCCGAGGTTCTCAACTGATGTTTCCAGCTGTTTTTTAGTTTGTGCGAGGGCTGCAGCGCTGGTGGCGGCCTGTGTCTGGGCATCGTCCAGCTTGGAGCGGGTTGTTACTTGCTTGTCAAACAATTCTTTCTGGCGCGTCAGATTGGCAACTGCATTTTTGGCCGTTGCCTCAGCCTGTTGCACAGCAGCCTGTGAAGATTCAACCTGAATTTCCAGAGTGCGAGTATCGAGCTTTGCCAGAATTTCACCTTCGGCGACGATTTGGCCGACTTTCAGATCAATCGCGCCCATCTTGCCGCTAATTTCAAACGACATGGTCGTTACTTCTGCAGGTTGCAGAACGCTGGGAAAGCGGCGAATGGTTGTAGATTCCTGTTTTTGAACCAGAACCGTTTTAAGTCCTCTGACAACGGGGTCCTTTACCTGGGCGCTGTCGTTCTCACTCTCACAGGATGCCAGCAGCATACTTGCTACAGCTAGAGTGGCCAATTTCCGCATCGTGGGTCTCCCGGTGATTGTCGCAGTATAAAAATTGGCCTCACGTCCGTACGAACAAGCCAAAGATGGGATTTGGTAGCACAATCATCACCAAAATCGAACAAAACTCTGGTGCTCTGCACGAATAATTCAATGGGAACCAGTTCAACCACAGGATTTGTTGGATCAGGGTTGATCTCGATTGGGTCGAACCTGTATCGACGTAGAACATGCGGGCTGGGTTTTGCCAGTCCCCGGTGCGACTGGTGGTTGGGGTCCTGCCTCTAATCTGTCGCGTTATTGAAGGCGATACGGAATGACAATTGTGACGCAGATTTTTCTGGGCAGCATCGTGCTTGGAATTTGTTCAATGCTTCATATCGTGCTTTTGGTTGCAGCGATTAAATTGTTGCGGCGCATGGCCCCGCATGACCGGACTTCGCGAAGCCCATTTCTTGTCATGAAATTGTTGGTGCTGGGTTTTTCGATCGTTGTGTTTGCGCACACAGTGCAGGTCTGGATCTGGGCTTTGTCGTTTTTGGCGCTTGGGACTTTACCCAATCTATCGGACGCCATCTATTTTTCCCTGGTCACCTATACGACCGTTGGCTATGGAGATGTAACGGTTGGTGGTGGTTTTCGGGTGTTCGGTGCCATGGCAGCAGTCACCGGACTTTTAAATTTCGGATTGAGCACTGCCTTTCTGGTCGGGCTGTTTGAAAGAATGTTGCCGAGCCAACTTCCCCCGCCACCGCAACCCTGAACAACCTTGATAATCTGCCGAATGTCGTAAATTCGGCTGCGGGATCATCAACTTCCCTTGGTCGATGCTGATTTGCTGTGTTATTTGGTTGGAATAATCAGCTGCATGCGATTCAATCATGAACGAAGACGACATTCACAAGGATGATGACGTTCCGGAAATGGCGACGGAAGCCATTGTAGATACGATCTACAGTGAAGATGGCGTGGTGCTTGAATCAGTTGTTGATGCCATTCGCGGGGCTATCGACGACGATGACAGCGCGGCCGTCCGCAACGCACTGGACGGCCTGCACGAATCCGAAGTTGGCGACATTCTTCAAGCTTTGGAAGAAGAGCAGCGAAATCGATTCGTCGAGCTGGCAGGTGATGCATTCAATTTTGCAGCGCTGACAGAAGTTGATGAAGCCATCCGTCTTGGGATCGTTGGCAAGTTGCCGAATGACAAGGTCGCTCTGGCGGTTCGCGATCTCGATTCAGATGATGCGGTCTACATTCTGGAAGACCTGGAAAGCGAAGAACGCGAAGATATTCTTGCCCAGATCCCTTTTCAGGAGCGGATCAGGCTTCGCAGGTCGCTGGATTTTCCCGAAGAATCGGCTGGCCGTCGCATGCAGACGGAATTCATCGCCGTGCCACCTTTCTGGTCCGTCGGGCAGACCATTGACTACATTCGCGCCGACGAAGATTTGCCGGAGCGTTTTACCGAACTGTTCACCATTGACCACCGGTATAAGTTGGCAGGGTCGTTGGCGCTGGACACCCTGTTGCGGGCCAAACGTGATACGGTGGTTGGAGACATTCACGAGGTCAATGCGCACCCGGTCCATGCAGAAATGGATCAGGAAGAAGCGGCCCAGCTGTTTGAACGATATGACCTCTTGTCAGCGCCGGTGGTTGATGAAAACGACCGGCTTGTCGGCGTGCTGACGATTGATGATGTTGTTGACGTAATTCAGGAAGAAGCGTCGGAAGACATTATGCGCCTTGCCGGTGTGGGCGATGAGGAATTGTCGGACGATGTGTTGTCGATTGCCAAGTCGCGCATTGGCTGGCTGGCGGTCAATCTGGCCACGGCTGTTCTGGCGTCTTTGGTTATCGGATTGTTTGATGCAACGCTTGAACAGATGGTGGCGCTGGCCATCCTGATGCCAATTGTCGCATCGATGGGAGGCAATGCTGGTACGCAAACCATGACCGTGGCCGTTCGAGCGCTGGCAACGCGCGATCTGGACACCTACAATGCCCGCAAGATCATCCGCAAAGAATTGCAGGTGGGATTTATCAACGGATCAGCCTTTGCCGTTGTCATGGGCTTGGTGACCGTTCTTTGGTTTGGTCAGCCGGTTTTGGGTGTCATTATCGGTATCGCAATGATCGTCAACATGATTTTTGCTGCGGCATCGGGAATATTGGTCCCCATCGCTCTCGACAAGCTCGATGCCGACCCGGCCATCGCTTCCAGTGTATTTGTGACAACTGTAACTGACGTTGTCGGGTTTTTTGCCTTTTTGGGCCTGGCCTCCTGGTGGTATGGCATATGAATCCCGACACTTGCGATTGTCGTTGGCTTGGGGCTCAGATATTGAGTCGAAATTCTCCGACAATAGATTGTAAAATAAACAAATAGTTTGATCTTTATGATGAAGAAATCCTGCGAAATTGGAGCCGGATTTCCAACTGACAGATAACCTTGGGTAAACCGATGGCATAAATATGTTGGCTCAGGGTTTGACTTTTACCTTAATCATTTATCTAACCCTCCATGGGAACGCAGATTTATTAGCGGCAAGCAAAGATGCGCGAATATTATACGATCACAGAATTGACACGGGAGTTCGGCGTATCAACCCGGACAATTCGATTTTATGAAGACGAACGGCTTATCAAACCCGTGCGCCGGGGGCGAACTCGGTTGTTTCGCCCTTCAGACAGAATTCTGTTAAAGCAGATTCTGCGCGGCAAGCGTCTGGGATTTTCCATCGCTGAGATTCGCGAAATCATTGCCATGTATAAAGCTCCGGACGGCGAAGAGGGGCAGATCAAGGCTATGATCTCCGGAATTGCTGAAAAACGCGCCAATCTCGAACAAAAGCGTCGTGACATTGAAGAGACCATCCGGGAGATGGATCTGGCGGAAGAAAACTGCTTCGAACGATTGGCCGAACTGGGTGTCAGTCAGTAGCGGCCTGCAACAGCGTCGCCTTTCTAGAATTGTCCCAACCCTAGTGCCAGCAGGGCCATTGTCAGCAGCATTTTGGCGATCCCCCAATGCAACCGAAACAGCACGAATGCTGATACCAGTGTCAGCACCACAACGCGCCAGTCCAGTGTCGCCAGATCTGGTGCAGAAGTTTGGATCCACCCGAAGTTCCAGCTTGCAACTGAACTGAAGAATACATGCAGGGCGAACCAGATTGACAGGTTTAGAATTACCCCGACCACAGCAGCGGTTATGGCCGACAATGCGCCTTTCAACCGCGGTTGGTTGGAAATCCAGTCGATATAGGGAGCGCCGGTAAATATCCATAAAAAGCAGGGCGCAAATGTGGCCCATAAAGTGACACCAGTCGCGGCAAATGCCAGCCAGAAGCCACCGTCTTTGAAAGCTGCCAGAAAGCCGACAAACTGGGTCACCAGAATAAGCGGGCCGGGGGTCGTTTCCGCCAGTCCCAGACCATCCATCATTTCGCCGGCGGTCAGCCAGGCTGAATTTTGAACGACATCCTGCCCCATATAAGCAAGTACGGCATAGGCACCACCAAAGGTTACAACCGCAAGTTTTGAGAAGAACTCACCGATCGGGTTCAACAAAGAACCCGGTGCCAGAACCTGCAAGGCAATCAATGGCACAAACCAGATGGCCAACCACAGGAAAATGGTGCGAACGGTGTTCCAGATAGTGTGCTGCGGAGGAACAGAACCCTCAACTGAATTTTGTTCGCCCGAGCGGACCGCCAGGAACCCATAGGCCGCTGCAATGACCACAATCAGCGGGTAGGGCAGTGCGAAAAAGAATATGCCGACAAATGCCAGCCCGGCGATAACCCAGTAATCGTTTCGGTTGAGAGCTTTGCGCGATACCCGCAGCAATGCCTCGATCACGATAACGATGACAGCTGCCTTGATCCCCAAAAACAGGCTTTCAACCAGCGGAATCTGGCCCAATGTGACGTATAAAACTGACAATGCCAGCATCACAAAAGCGCCGGGGAGTACAAATAGCAGTCCGGCAATCAACCCGCCCAGCGTCCCATGCATCCGCCACCCGGCATAGGTGGCCAGTTGCATGGCTTCCGGTCCCGGCAACAGCATGCAGAAAGACAAAGCATTGAGAAACCGGCTTTCCGATAGCCAGTTGCGTTCTTCCACCAGTTCGCGATGCATCAGGGCGATCTGAGCGGCCGGACCTCCAAAAGAGAGCAGGCCAATGCGGGCCCACACCCGGGTGGCTTCCACCAGTCCAGGCTGCGGATCAAATTCGTCCACACTCATTTGACTGCCGGCCAGTCGTGGGTTTCATCATGGGCGTCGCGGGCCCAGCGGTAAAAGCTGTCATAAAGCAGCATGCCTGCTTCCAGCTGTTCCAGATCGTCACGAAACATCCGTGACAGACCCAGCGATGCGGCCAGAAGTCCTGCTGCTTCGGGGGCTAAGTCGTGACGCTCTGTGTCTGCACCGCGAACGATATTGGCCAGGCGGTCCAGCGCATCACTACCGATTTTCCACTCTTCAATCATCGTATCGAACGTGCATCGGTCGCCGCGATGGCTCCAGAAGACGTCCTCGACATCAAATGGGGTGGCGTTGAATTTGTCTGCGACTTCAAGCACATCGGCGGGTGCGACATACAGGAATTGCGCCCGGGGGTCGACAAAACGCCGAATTAGCCACGGACACGCGATGCGGTCGATCTTGGGACGGTGCCGGGTGACCCAAAGCGTGTGGCCATCTGCACTAAGAGGCGGAATATTTTTTGTTGGTATGAGAGGCAAGCCGGCATCCCGCCAGGCGTAGTTTCCACCCTCCAGGCCTTCAGCGGCAATCCCTTGTGAGCGGAGCAGGGCCGATGCACCGGAACTGAGTTTTTTACCCTTTTTGCAAACGATCACCACCCGCTGACCCTGCAATTCGGGCGCCAGATCCAGAATTTTGGTAAACGGTTGTCGCCGGGCCGAAGGTATCAGTCGTGGGTCGTCGTTGAAATCTTCATCAATGCAGACATCGATAAGTGTCGGACAGTCAGGGGTGCCGATGAGCCTGGAAAGCTGTGATACTGTAATTTGGTTTGGAGAAGCCATTATGCATCCTTTACTCGTTGCTGAGATATTGTGGATGCGATTCTTGGGCCTGAGCCTCACGGGGCGTTCGCAAACCCCATGCGCCACTTATGGAATATCTCCTGATCTTCGTCAATCAGGTGGGTTGGTCGATTGGTCAGAACCGTTCATGGATCTAGATCCAGCGCCGCACCAGCTTTCTGTAATCGGCCCAGGCTTCGGGAAAATTCGCTTCAAGATGTTTCTCCTCCCGCTTGATCACCAGTTCGCCCAATAAAAAAAACAACACCACCGCACCAATTATGAACCAGCGACTTCCCAAGACGAAGCCAAACCCGGCAACAAGAAGTACGTCGCCAAGATAAATCGGATTGCGTGAATGGGCGAACGGGCCACTCGTCAGCAACCGGCTTGCTGCACGATGCGGTGACATATTGGCATCGTGTTTACGGAAAGTCAGAAAGGCCCAGATCACAAAAGCCAGCGCAACAACAAGCAGCAAAACTCCGGCACCGCGCATCAAATTGGAGACTTGCTCCGGTTCCCAGCCCAACGGCAGATAGATGTCGAGCAAAAGGCAAACCAATACCATGCCGACCGTCAGAATTGGCGGCAGCGGGTATTTGTTGGGGCTTTCCTTGAACGAGGACATGGACGGGATTCTCCGGTTTTCCTCAGATGATCTTTTTCGCACTGATGCGTCAAGCTGCGGCGGCGGCGGCGGCGGCGGCGGCGGCGGCGGCGGCGGCGGCGAGCAGCGAGCAGCGAGCAGCGAGCAGCGAGCGGTAGGCGGGGCAATTAGTTGAAAATTATTATGTGACTATATTGACACGTGAGTAATTAGTCACATATAAGAAACCATGGATGCAATATTCAAAGCACTAGCCGATGAAACACGGCGCCTCATTCTGGATGTCCTGCGTCAGCAGGATGGTCAGACCCTTCAGGAGCTTGAGGTTTCACTTGCCGAACAGGGGGTGGAGATGACGCGGTTTGGTGTCATGAAACATCTCAAGGTGTTGGAAGCTGCATTCCTGGTGATCAGCCGCAAGCAAGGGCGGTTCAAATATCATCATCTCAACGTGGTGCCGTTGCAGGAGGTCATCGACCGCTGGATCGAACCCTTAACTCAAAAGCCTCTGGCCCGCGCAACGCTGGATTTGAAGGCCAAATTGGAAGGAGAAGTAAAATGAGTACTTCTGAAATGCCCGACTTTGTACTGGAAACCTATATCAAGACCACACCGGAAAAACTTTGGAATGCGCTGACCGACGGCGAGATGACAAAACACTATTTTCAGGGGGATGCTTCGGTGGAGAGTTCGTTTGAAAAAGGTGCGGACTATCTCTACACCTCCGGTGACGGCAACCCGATGCTGGTGGGGGAAATTCTCGAAGCCAGCCCCTATACAAGGTTGGCCATGACCTTCCTGCCGACATTTATGGAGCGGACGGAAAATTTGTCCCACAATCTCTATGAGATTGAGGAGATGGCAGAGGTCTGCAAGCTGACAATTTCACACTTTGGCGTCACACCGGAACTGGCCAGTGTGAAAAACGGCTGGGCTGTGATTGCAGCACGGTTGAAAACTTATCTGGAAACCGGCGAAAGCCTCAATGTCGCCAAAGCCTGATCCAACAATTAATACCTGTATTGCGTAATCTGAGGCCGTCGGAGTTCATCCGATGGCCTCATCTGTTTCGGCGCAGGCCGGAATGCCGCCCAGTGGCCAGATAACTATTTCGCTTGAGAATGCGGCTCCGATAGGCTTCAAATACTGTTGAAATGCTCAGCTTTCAGGAACTCTGTATGTCCATAACAATCAAGAAATTTTGCAGCGCAGACCGGGAGGATTGGCTGGCCCTCTGGGAGGCTTATCTGGTGTTTTACAAAGCCACTCTGCCCGCCGAAGTGGGGCACAAGACCTGGGACCGAATGCTTGACCCAAAGGGAGATATCGAGGGATTCAAGGCGGTGGGCGATGCCGGAAAAATGGTCGGTATGGTCACATATCTCTATCATGGCACAACCTGGTCAGATCGCGCTCGATGCTATCTCCATGACCTGTTCACCCTGCCGGAAACACGCGGCAAGGGGGTCGGACGCTCGCTTATAAACGCAGTTTACGACGCGGCAGGTGCTGATGGGGCTGAGGCCGTATATTGGCTGACCCAGGAATTCAATTACCAGGGGCGGATATTATACGATAAGGTCGCAGACCGGACACCCTTTATTAAATATTCCCACCAGTTGTGACCCTGCACCGTCCAATCTGTTTTACCAGACCGAAAGTTTAGATGATGATCCCTAACGATGTTCCATCCTTCAATTTTAATCTGGGTGAAGAAGCCGACATGCTGCGCGACAGTGTGCGTTCCTACTCGCAGGATAATATTGCTCCGCTGGCCGGTCGAATCGACAAGGAAGACTGGTTTCCCCGTCACCTCTGGCCTGAAATGGGCGAGCTTGGCCTGCATGGCATCACCGTTCCGGAAGAATGGGGGGGCGTTGGTCTCGGCTATCTTGAACATTGCATTGCCATGGAAGAAGTCAGTCGCGCGTCGGCTTCTGTCGGCCTGTCTTACGGCGCCCATTCCAACTTGTGTGTCAATCAGCTGGCCCGCTGGGGCAATGATGATCAAAAATCCCGCTATCTGGCCAAACTGATCAGCGGCGACCACCTTGGAGCCCTCGCCATGAGTGAACCCGAGGCCGGGTCTGATGTGGTTTCGATGAAGTTGAAAGCCGAAAAGAGGGGAGATCGCTATGTCCTGAACGGCACGAAGTTCTGGATCACCAACGGCCCTCAGGCGGATACGCTGATTGTCTATGCCAAGACCGACATGGATGCCGGTGCCAATGGTATCACGGCGTTTTTGATCGAAAAGGAATTTGCAGGATTTTCGGTCGCCCAAAAGCTCGACAAACTGGGCATGCGTGGATCGGAAACCGGAGAACTGGTGTTTGAAAACTGTGAAGTCCCGGAGGAAAACGTTCTGGGTCAGGTCAATGACGGTGTCGGCGTTTTGATGTCCGGACTGGATTACGAGCGGGCGGTGTTGTCTGCCGGAGCAATCGGCATCATGCAGGCGGCGATGGATATTGTTTTGCCCTACATTCACGAGCGCAAACAGTTCGGCAAACCGATCGGATCGTTTCAATTGGTTCAGGGCAAGGTCGCCGACATGTACGTCACCATGAACGCCAGCCGGGCATATATCTATGCTGTTGCTCAGGCCTGTGACCGGGGGGAAACCACCCGAGAGGATGCTGCAGGAGCCATTTTATTTGCCGCCGAGAAGGCAACCCAGATTGCGCTGGATGCCATTCAGCTTCTGGGTGGCAACGGATATATCAACGATTATGCAACGGGCCGATTGCTGCGCGATGCAAAATTGTATGAGATCGGTGGTGGAACAAGCGAAATTCGCCGCATGCTGATTGGCCGGGAATTGTTTAACAAATCTGCCTGAGACCGGCGTAGTTTATTAACCACCCGACAATTCTGCCAGCTCTGTTCATTTGGACTTATTACTTTGTGGTCATGGTGACGCCGTGGGAATGGCGACGGCGGCGACGACGGCGATGATTGAATTTAGACAAGAAAACCAGTTTGATTTTTCAAGCAGCGAATATGCTGACATATTTGCCGCCTCCGGTGCGACTGCGTTTCAGTCTCCCACATGGTTGGATATGTTTTACCAGATTCTGGCACCCCACCGAGGGGCTGATAAACTGGTCATTACATTGCGCAAAAACCGTGAATTGCTCGGGGTTGTCCCCCTTATCAGGCGCAATAAATCCGGCCTTGTCCTGATTGAACCTACCGACCTTGGCGTGAGCGATTATGCGAGCCCTGTGTTGAGTGAAGCAGGACGTGCGGCATTGCGGACTGACCCAACGCTGGCGGTGACATTTATCGGTACGGTTGGGTCGCATGATATATTACGCATTCAGCCGGCTTTGCCGGATCATGCGTCAGACTGGCAGACACTGGTATTGAGTGAGCCGGAGGAGGCTGGCTTTGGCGCCCACGCGGTCGATCTTTCGCCGCCGTTTGAGGAATGGCGCAAAAACAATCTTGATCGAAAGCTTTCCGGCATGGTGGCCCGCAAAGGCAAGCGCTGGAAGAAACAGCATCAGGTGGATCTGCAGCGGTTGGAAACTGCAGAAGATATTGCCAAAGCGATCAAGTGTCTGGTGCATTTTCGACAGGGCAGGTTTGATGGTGACCCGATCCAGACACCGGAAGTTGAAGAGTTTTACGCAGCAGTGGCACGCGAAGGCGGCGGCAACGGGTTGGCAGAAACCTGGGTGCTGAGTTCCGATGGCAGCATTGCCGGCATCCTGTTTGGGATTACCCATGCAGGCCGGTTTTATTACCTGTTGATTGGCGCAGATTACGACAATCACGGGCGCCATTCTCCCGGTCTTCAAATGTATGATTGGATCATTGAAGACTGGATGGCGCGGGGTGGAACCAGTTTCGATTTCACAATTGGTGACGAGCCGTTCAAAATGCAGTTCGGCACACATGCAAGCCCGATGTCGCGTTTCCTGCGGCCCAACAGTTTGAAAGGCAGGCTGGCACTGGCTCTGTTCGGTCAAAAGCTGAGACGGGCAAATGGTTGATCATCGTCCGTCCATGCTTGAAAATTCGCTGATTGTCGCCGCCCACCCGGATGATGAACTGCTCTGGTTTGGTGCGATATTGAAACAAGTCGACCGGGTGACAATCGTCTTTGAAGACTTTTGGCCTGAACCGGCAATCGGGCCAGCGCGGGCTAGGGTGCTGGAAAAATTTCCACGCGACAACGTTTCGTCGCTGCGCATGTCGGAAGCGGCGACTTATGGTTGCGCCAACTGGGACAATCCGCAAATTTCGCCGTGGGGGATTGAACTTGGGCTGCAATGTGAATTGCGGGACGCCAAACAGTCTGTCTTGCGGATCATGGGTCGCAGTCACGCCCCCAAATGTGGCATTCGATCTAACTATCAACAAAATTTTGAAGCGTTGAGCGAAAGCCTGCGCAGTCAGTTGACGCCCGATATGAATGTGTTCACCCACAATCCCTGGGGAGAATATGGGCATGAAGATCATGTTCAGGTGCACCGTGTGTTGAATGATCTGCGTGAAGACATCGGCTTTTCATTGTGGATGTCGAATTATTGCACCGAACGCGCCTTACCGCTGGCCAAGACCTATTTTGAAACGAACGAACCGCAATACCAGACATTGTCGGTAGATAAGCCATTCGCCGATCAGGTCGCTCAGGTGTATCGCGATGCCGGATGCTGGACCTGGGCTGACGAATGGAAATGGTTCAACTGCGAATGCTATATGCAGGCCCCCAAATCCCAGACCAATTTGAAAACGCAGGGGCATCTATTTCCCCTAAACATGTTCAACATTGACCCGACCTGACTGATTGCAACGGCGCTGGTTGGTCGTATCATACCTGACAGGGCGTCTCCGCTTCTGCCCGCGTCGCCTCGCCGCCTCGCCGCCTCGCCGTTGTTATTCCTGACGTGCCACGCATAGGTCGCGAGATTCAAGCAAACGGGTGTTTTGGGTGTCAGACAGGTTGCGCTGGACATAAGGAATAAACAGCTTCTCCTGCTTCATCTGGTCTATCATGCAGGTGCAATAGGACTGGCAAAAAGTGCCCGAGCGGCTCTGTGAGCAGCTTGACTGGCAGCTTTCAGAAAATCTGGCTGTATGGTCCGGAGCCATTACAAATGTCGTGAAGCTCCAGACTAGCACCAGCAATATGGGCTGATGAACCAGATAAAATACCAACGAATGTCGGCCGATAAAGCTCATCGGCAATTCAATGATGCGATGAACATTTATTGCAGCAATGCTGTGCCATACATTCCGGGTCTGCAACCAGCGGGCAACGGCAATTCCAAGCAGCACGGCGGCAAACCAGGGAAACACCGGGACGTAGTCATTTGCTGGAGGAGCTTTGGGAGCCAGCCCCACCCACCAGAGCGCCGGAATGGAAAAAAGCTCATTGCTGTAGCTCTTCCAAATCAACAACACACAGACCGCCGTCAGCAGCGGCACTATCCAATGACGTTGTACAAACATCAGGCCCATCAGGCTGAACAGGGCGATTGCGTGCAGGATGCCGAAAAAGATGAAGCCGCCGGGCATGGCAAACCATGTCACAAGGGAGATGGCAGCAGCAGCACCTGCTACCTGGGCAAAACGCTTCCAAAACGCCGACCATCGGACCCCTTGCCCCTGGGCAAGCACCAGACTGACACCGACCAGAAACAGAAAACTGGAGGCAATTGATCGTGCGAAATAGAGCCAACCGCCTTGCAGTGTGGTCGCCGAGGCCAACCAGCCAAAAAACTCCAGATCCCAGGCAAGATGATAGATTGCCATGGCCACAAGCGCGCCACCACGAACAACATCAAGCAAGGCGATGCGTTGAGTGGGGTTCTGTACTGGAGGGTTTTCTGACACGGTTTTGGCTATCGCTGGAACGGTGTGATAGCGATAGCACTTCAACCGACATGTGCAAACGTGGTTGGATCATATGCGCAAATAGAAAGAGAAGCTCTGACAATGAAAACATTGGCGGCAAACGGTGCGAACATTCCGGCTCTGGGACTGGGAACCTTTCGTCTGCAGAGTACCGAATGCACCGACATCGTGCAGAAGGCTTTGGCAGCCGGATACCGACATATCGACACTGCAGCGTTTTATGAAAATGAAGCCGAGATCGGGGCAGCATTGCGCCTAACAGAGATCTCTCGCAATGAGATTTTCCTGACAACCAAGGTCTGGCCATCGGAAGTGTCTGACGGGCTTTTCCAACGCTCGGTTGAGGGCAGTCTTAAGCGGCTTGGACTGGATCAGGTCGACCTGCTGCTAATTCACTGGCCACCAAAAAATGCCAACGTCGATGAATGGGCACGCTTGCTTTGCGATACCGTGCGGCGAGGTTGGACACGGCATATTGGAGTATCCAATTTCACCACCGGTCAGATCGATTCGATGATTGAGGCTTGTGATTATCCGATTGCCGTCAATCAGGTTGAAAACCATCCCTATATTGATCAATCCAGGATCCGAGCCAAATGTGCTCAACATGGCATTGCGGTTATGGGCTATTGCCCATTGGGGAGAGGGCAGGAGTTGCTGAATGATCCGGTTATCGCCGGGTTGGCTGCTAAATATTACAGGTCCCCGGCTCAAATCATATTGTGCTGGCATGTGCAGCATGAAGGGGCAGGGGCCATTCCAAAAACCGCGTCTGCGGATCGTCTGGTGGAGAATCTGCAGGTATTTGATTTCGAACTGAGCACCGACGATATGGCGGCAATGAATGCACTGACCAGACGTCATCAAAGACTATGCGACTACGAGTTTTCGCCAATATGGGATCAGCCATAGTTGAGGTTTTGCCGATTTTCGTCAGTTCAAGATGAGAATGAGCGGATTGATGTAGGCGTGAATATCTCTAGGATTTATTCCAATAGCACGGCCAAAAGGACATGATTGAGATGCGCAGCTTTGCCGAGATTTATGAAATCGCCAGTAAGCGAAAAGGTGGAACTGATGCGCTGGAAGCGCTGCTGGAACCTGCCGCCAGCGCCGGGGAACTGGCAAATATTCCAGATGACCGCTGGCTGGCCAAAATGGCGCAATGCATCTTCAATGCCGGATTTAACTGGAAAGTGGTGGAGGCCAAATGGCCAGGATTTGAAGAAGCTTTTGAAGGTTTCAACCCGGCTCGGGTGGCGATGTTCAATGATGATGATCTGGCGCGGCTAGTCTCGGATGCGCGCATTGTACGGCATGGTGGCAAGATACGCTCGGTGCAGGACAATGCGGTTTTTGTGCGTCAGCTGGCGCAGGAAGCAGGCAGTGTCGGCGCATTTATCGGGCAATGGCCCAACTCCGATTATATCGGTCTACTGGATGTTTTGAAAAAGCGGGGATCGCGACTCGGCGGCAATACCGGCCAGTATTTTTTACGCTTTATGGGCAAGGACAGCTTTATTCTGTCTGCCGATGTGACCGCCAGATTAATGGCAGAAAATGTCATCGATAAACCGGCGACTTCCAAAAAAGCCCGTCAGCAGGTGCAGGATGCATTTAACCATTGGCACGATGAATCGGGGCGCGACCTGAAGCAAATCAGTCGCGTGTTGGCGATGAGTGTTTGATGGGTCGATATTTGACTTTTAAATACTAACGCCGTTTTACCTCAATCAAAATATTCTATTTGTTAATAACTTCTCCTTTATCAGGAGTGAATGCCGCAAGTTTATTGATTCGTTATGATTCAATAAATGACAAAATAAGATTTGTATATTTTGTGCGGAGACCTTCTGTTGAACAGATTCATACCAATATTGGTGTCGCTGGTGGCATCAACCAGTTTTTTTCACCAAAATACGACTGCCCATGCCGGTTCATTGGCCGATGCGAACGTTTATTTCGGTGGTTTTGTCGGATTGATTGCCGATAGAAATGAATTCAGTGATCCACAGGGATTTGTTGGATTTGGCAATGGCTATGAAGTCAAGTTTGGAAGTGAAACACCACATATTGGCGTTCTGCTGGGTATTGATCATCAGTTTGACCGGATAAGGATTGGGCTGGAGATGGATGCAGCCATGCTCAATAATTCCAGTTCGGGGGTCGCCGACACCAAATATTTTGATGAAACGATCTACACCAGCTACGACGCATTGGTTTCCGTCCGGGCACGACTGTCTGTGCCGATACATGAGAGACTGCAATTGTTTGGCACTGTTGGCGGTGCAATCGGTTGGGTCGAAAACCGTTTTATTGACCTGGACCCATATTATCATAACCCGTCCGACAAAGACAATTACGTGTTGGTGGTCGACCCTGATGATTCCTTTACCGATCATGGCGCCCGTCTGGGGTGGGTGATTGGGGCTGGTCTGGATTGGCAGGCGACCGACATCTGGTCAGCCCGGTTTGATGTGAGTTATGTCGATTTCGGAACCGATCGAAACTTTGTCAACAAAGATGGTTTCATCTCGTCCAGAACCGGCAAGCATATTGGCGCAAAGCCCTACGATATCGACAACACGCTGGTGATCGCCCGGTTCGCCATGATTCGCAGTTTTTGACTGCTCACGTCTGCTCACCATTGCGCAGGGGCACTGGCTCATCACCGATGCGCCAAACCTCGATGAAGTTTTGGGTGTGGAGAAACTGTGCATGCATTGAAGCCGCCGCAAGCTATCATGTCAGATAAGGGATAAAGCGAATCACCCGGATGCGGAGGTTTGAATGCTGCACGATATCCAGCTTGGCCTGTTGGACCTGGCACACGATGCCTGGCGTGTCGTTTTTCAAACCTGGACGATCTATCAGGCGCTGATCATCGTGATTGCATTCGGTGTTGCCTGGTATACGGCAAAACACGTCGAGCCGCCGCTGGAAAACTGGGTGCGGAGCCTCAAACTGAATGCCGGATTCCTTCGACTTCTGGCGGCGCTGTTGCGACGGGTAGAGTGGATCATCTTTGTGATTCTGGTTGGCTCAGCCCAATATATCGTGTCCAGTTATACGTGGCCGTCACGGGCATTTTTCCTGAAACTGGTGTTTAATCTGGGGCTCGCCTGGTTACTCGTCAGCGTCTTCTCGCGGATCATTCATTCGCGGCAATTGTCGCGCTGGGTTGCGATTCTGGCCTGGATCCTGGTGGCGCTGAACCTCACCGGGTATCTGGAGCCAACCACACGGGCACTCGATTCTATCGCCTTTAATCTGGGTGATGTGCGGCTTTCAGCGCTGGTACTCATAAAGTCGTTCGCGCTGCTGGTGGGCCTCACCTGGCTGGCCAATAATACCGGTAATTATGTCGAAACGCGCGTCAGGGGAATGTCCGATCTGACCCCCAGCCTGCAAGTGCTGATCGGCAAGTTCATCAAGATATTTCTGGTTATTGCCGCCATCATTATTGCGCTCAACGCGGTGGGGATCGATCTCACCGTATTTGCCGTGTTTTCCGGTGCCATTGGTGTCGGGCTCGGTTTCGGTCTGCAAAAAGTGGTCTCCAACTTTATCTCCGGGGTGATCATCCTGCTGGATAAGTCGATTAAGCCCGGTGACACGATATCGCTTGGCAGCACGTTTGGCTGGATCAGGGAGTTGCGATCGCGTTTCGTGTCAGTGGTAACGCGCGATGGACGTGAATTCCTCATTCCCAATGAGGACTTCATAACCGAAAAGGTAATCAACTGGTCATTTACCGACAAGCTGGTTCGACTGGATGTCGAATTTGGCGTGTCCTATGACAGCAACCCTCATGAGGTAAGCCGGTTGGCAATTGAAGCGGCTGAAACTGTTGAACGGGTCAGCAATGTTAAGCGGCCGGTTTGCTGGCTGACAGAGTTCGGTGATTCTTCGTTGAATTTCAAAGCCCGGTTCTGGATATCCGATCCGCAGAACGGCCTGACCAATATCAGAGGCATGGTCATGCTGGCGCTGTGGGACGCCTTCCAGGCCAACAATATTTCGATTCCTTACCCGCATCGCGAGATCATCATGCAACCGCCCCAGGGTGTTGTCGAAACACCGACGAAAAAGCCCCGCAAGCCGGCAAAAACTGGCTGAACTTGCCCGGAAATCGCCTTATTCACTTCTAGCCTGTTAACCTTTTTTTAAGTCTTCTTTTTACTAACCCATTGAAACTATTGATGCCATGCATGAACCGCATGGCTGGTTTGCCGATATTGTCACGAAATTGACATATTTTCTGTTGCCTGGCTTGCACCATCGGCCTATACCCGCGCCGGTTCTGACAATTGGTGTCGAAAAGACGCCGTCATGTCAAAAGAGTAAATCGGGGCATCATGGAAAAATCTGTCGAAAAATCCTGTTGGGGAATAACTATCTGGGCTATCGCTGTTGCGTTGGCTGTGGTGCTGATTGCAACTTTCGTTATGGGGCCAGAAACCACCGTCAGTGCCACGACAAATTTGACCGTATCTGGATAAAACCCTGCTTGGCTCCAGCTGTTCGCCCTGTTAGTTTGCACACGTGATCTGCAACAAGCGCGAATATCCATGAAAAAGACAGCCGAGCAACTCGTGGCGGAAGCCACTGCCGAAATTGTAACCGTAAAGCCAGAAGATGCCCTTGCTATGCAGGCGGCAGGAGAAGCGGTTCTGGTTGACATCAGAGATATCCGAGAGCTTGGACGCGAGGGCAAAGTACCTGAAGCAGTTCACGCGCCGCGTGGAATGCTGGAATTCTGGGTCGACCCGGCCAGCAAATATCACCGCGACGTATTCGCCCAACCGGGCAAGACATATATTTTCTTCTGCGCCGCAGCATGGCGGTCAGCACTCGCTACGCGCGATATGCAAAATATGGGGCTGGCACCGGTGGCGCATATTGAAGGCGGTTTCGCCCAGTGGCGCGAATCCGGCCTGCCGGTTACCGCGCCTGAACCAAAGCCACAAGCGAAGCCGACAAAGTGAGCATTCTTGAACCGTTGATTTCGTTGCATGGCGCGGAAGCTGAACGCAATGCAAAAGCCTGGTCGGACCTGATCAACGATCTTGATGAAGTTGAAAACGAAGTGGCAAAAGGCGGTCCAGAGAGATCCCGCCAGCGTCACCTGGATCGCGGAAAACTCCTGCCACGCGAGCGCGTGATGCGCCTGCTTGACCCGGGAACACCGTTTCTGGAACTGTCGCCACTCGCAGCCAAGGGGCTGTATAACGAGGACATTCACAGTGCCGCCATCATCACCGGGGTGGGCCAGGTTGAAGGGCGCCAATGCGTGATCATCTGCAATGATGCAACGATCAAGGGCGGCACCTTTTATCCAATGACGGTGAAAAAGCAGCTTCGGGCGCAGGACGTGGCGCGTGAGAACCGGCTGCCCTGCATCTACCTGGTGGATAGCGGCGGCGCGAACCTGCCGTATCACACGGAAGGCTTCCCAGACAAAGATCATTTTGGGCGCGCGTTTTACAATCAAGCGACAATGTCAGCAGACGGTATTCCCCAGATCGCCTGCGTGATGGGATCGTGCACTGCTGGTGGTGCCTATGTACCGGCAATGTCGGACGAGGCTGTGATCGTCAAGAATCAGGGCACGATATTTCTGGCAGGACCGCCACTTGTGAAGGCGGCAACCGGGGAAGAAGTGTCGGCAGAAGACCTCGGCGGGGCGGATGTACACACAAGACTGTCCGGGGTTGCTGACCATCTGGCAGAAAATGATGTTCATGCGCTGGAGATCGTGCGGTCAATCGTGCGTGGACTAAACCATACGCCGCACATGCCGGTAAAACTGCGCCCGGTAGAAGAGCCGCTTTTTGATATCAATGAGCTGGAAACGGTCGTTCCTGTCGATTTGCGCAAACAATATGATATTCGTGAAATTATCGCGCGCATTGTCGACGGATCGCGGTTTGACGAGTTCAAGGCCCGTTACGGCACCACACTGGTGACCGGCTTTGCCCATCTTCACGGCATGCCCATTGGCATCATCGGCAATAACGGCATTTTGTTTTCGGAATCGTCGCTGAAAGGCGCCCATTTCATTGAACTATGCTGCCAGCGCAAAATTCCATTGCTGTTTCTACAGAACATTACCGGCTTCATGGTTGGTCGCGAGCATGAGACCGGTGGGATTGCCAAGGATGGCGCGAAATTGGTCAGCGCCGTCGCCTGTGCCAAAGTGCCAAAACTGACCCTGGTGGTCGGCGGTTCCTATGGTGCAGGAAATTACGGCATGTGTGGCCGATCCTATTCCCCGCGATTTATGTATATGTGGCCCAATGCACGGATTTCCGTGATGGGCGGTGAACAGGCGGCTTCGGTTCTGGCGACAGTCAAACGCGAAGGCATGGAACGGCGCGGAGAAGACTGGTCTGAGATCGAGGAAGCTGAATTCAAGCAACCGATCGTCGAGAAGTTTGAAGAAGAGGGGCATCCTTATTATTCAACAGCCCGGCTTTGGGATGATGGCATTGTACGTCCGCGCGACACCCGTCGGATATTGGCGCTTTCCCTGGCCGCCAGTCTTAACGCACCTATTCCCGACACCAGGTTTGGCGTATTCAGAATGTAGCATTTGGATTTGGTTTCTATCAGATATCCTCGATCGGTGTTTTGAAAATAGTTTTGATGCAGGCTCGCTCTCAACGGATGCCGGGCACAATAACAATGCCGGTTCGGTCGCATTCACCGGCTGACTTTCAATTTTTTGCCCGTACTGTAAGGTTCGGGAATGGACAGCGAATCAAAAGCGGTTAGGAACGAAACCCGCCGGTTGCAGATCCTGCGGGCAACACTGCGTCTTTTGCGGCGCCACGGCTCCGCCATAACGACTGCGCAAATTGCGGCTGAAGCCCATTGTTCCAAAGAAACGCTCTACAATTGGTTCGGAGACCGTGATGGCATCATGATGGCCCTGGCCCATGAACAGGCTGGCGGCATGCGACAGGCCATGGCCGACCGGTTTGCCGCAGCGCAGGGCAGTCTTGAGGCGCGTCTTTGTTCCTGCGCAACTCTTTTGCTGGACATCATGACCGGCGATGCGGCTTTGACAGTCAACCGGGTTGCGATGGCTCAGGCCTGCAGCGAAAATTCAGATCTTGGTACCGCTGTCCTGGCGAACTGGAAGGATCAGGTCGCAAAGCCGTTTTTGGATTTGTTCCAGGAGGGCAATGTAAGCGGTGAACTGGCTGTTCACAGCCCCATGGAAGCATTTGAAAACCTGATTGGATTGTTGGTTGGCGACCGGCAACGTCAATTGCTGTTGGGCGAAGATGTACGCCCGGAGCCGGCGACGATGAAGGCTGTCGCCACGAAAGCTGTGCAACGGTGGATGATCCTCTACCGAAGATAATGTTCCCATTGTGTTCCGTTGAGCGAGCGATTAGGTTTCGCCAAGATTTTTCTGCGATTCTGGCCAGATATGCAATTTTCTACCGAACAGGACGCCGCGCTGGTTGCTGTTTCCAACTGGTTGAAACAGGGGTTTCCGCAGGTATTTCGCCTGTTCGGTTATGCGGGAACCGGCAAAACCACACTGGCACGTTATCTGGCAGAAGGGGTGGATGGGGATGTGTTGTTTGCGGCCTTCACAGGCAAGGCCGCTATGGTTCTGCGGTCGCGCGGCGCAAAAAAAGCCAGCACCATTCATTCGCTGATTTATCGGCCGCGTGGCGAAGAGCTGGTGGAGGATGAAGACACCGGCAAATCTGCGATGACGCCGTTGTTCACATTGAACCGGCAGAGCCCGGTGGCGAATGCCTCGCTGATTGTAATCGACGAGTGTTCGATGGTGGATGAGGAATTGGGGCGAGATCTGCTGTCTTTCGGCACTCCGGTGTTGGTATTGGGAGATCCGGGTCAATTGCCACCCGTATCGGGCGGCGGGTTTTTCACCGATCATGAACCGGATTATTTGCTTGAATCCATCCACCGGCAGGCACGTGGCAATCCGATTATCGATCTTGCCCAGATGGCGCGGGAAGGCCAGACCATTCCCCATGGCAATTTTGGCAGCAGCACGGTGATTCACCGCCGCGATGTGGAGCAGGAGGAAGTTCTTGCAGCAGACCAGGTGCTGGTGGGGACGAACAAGACCCGACGGCGGTATAATCAGCGTCTGCGCGATTTAAAGGAATTCCAGGGACCGTTGCCGGCTGCTGGTGACAAATTGGTGGCGCTGCGCAACGATCCGGCTAAGGGCCTGTTGAACGGGTCACTGTGGCAGGTTACGTCGGCGCCAAATTCTTCCAAAGCCTTTATGAATCTGCTGATCGCGTCGGAAGACGATGGCATGGAGCGTATGTCAGCCAAGATCAGGGTGTTGAAAGCGGCCTTTGAAAACCCCGAAGAAGAAGTGCCGTGGCAGATGCGGCGACGCTATGATGATTTTGACTACGGATACGCCCTGACGGTTCACAAGGCCCAGGGCTCCCAGTGGGACAATGTTTACCTGTTTGATGAGAGTTGGGCGTTTCGTGAGCACAGTCAGCGCTGGCTGTATACGGCGATCACCCGCGCTGCCGAAAAGATCACAATTGTGAAATAGAGCCCTAATTAATAGTGCCGCTCAGCCCCAATATTTAGCCCCATCATGGTTAATCCATTCTTAATAAAAGAAGCGCAGGCTGACCTCAGTAGACGACCCGGAGAACTATTGAGTGAAGGTTCAAGTTGTGAACCGGTTCGACCGCGCGCTCGCTGGAGCCAAGTAACCCTCCTGTGAGTCCGGTGGTCGAGCCGAGAACGGAGGTTAAAATGCAAAAGAAACTCTCAAATCCCATGCGGTTGGCGGCATTTGGAGCCGCAGTGCTGACATGCTTTGTGATGACCAGTGCAAGTTGGGCAGCAGTTCGCGTTTGTGGGGAACGCATCAAGATGGCCAAGATGCTGACCGGAAAATATCAGGAGACCCCGCGCGCGATTGGCGTATCAGCGACCGGCAATTCGCTGCTCGAAATCTATACATCCATGGAGGGTAGTTGGACGGTTCTGCTGACAACAACCCGTGGCATGGCTTGTATCATGGGTGCCGGTCACTCGTGGCAGGACAAAGATCAGGTTCAATACTTTCCGAAAAGCTAAATGCGGGTAATCAGTAGGTAAAGCTCGCCTTCATGGCGAGCCCTCCGTCGGGTGTCTGTGCCCATACGAGTGCATCTCCGTCGTGATGAATTGTAAACGACTGAGTATCAAACAACGGGGCGACTGCACGAAAAGTAAAACTTTTCAGCACTTTGCCGGGAAGACGTCGAACCGCCAGATCGGCCAAAAGTGTGGCAGCCAGTGGTCCGTGGAATATAAGCCCCGGATAGCCTTCAACGTCTTTACAATAGTCGCGGTCATAGTGAATGCGGTGTCCGTTAAAGGTCAGCGCTGAGTAGCGGAACAACTGGACTGTCGAAGGGGTAATTGTTTCCACATAGGCGGTGTTTTCAGGTGGTGATACGGTCGCCGGTTCAGAAACCTCAGGAGAGGGATCTTCGCGATAGACAATGTCATGTTCTTCTGTAAACCGCGGATCATTGTCAGGTCCGGAATATTCGTGGAGCACGGTGACAAACACCAAGGCGCCGCTTTTACCATGTTTCAGCACCACATCCTTGATGGATGATTTCCTGACGATTGGTTCGCCCAGATAAACCGGTTTTGTGAAGACCAGTCGGCCACCGGCCCACATGCGCCGTGGCAAAGACACTGGTGGCAAAAACTCGCCGACAGCGGCATGACCGTCGCGCCCAAGTTGCGACATCGGCGCAGCGCTGAGGAAATAGGCCCAGTGCCATACCGGTGGCAGGGCATCGCCGGTCTGCAGCGACGGATCGCGGTCCAGCGTCAGCTGCATCAACTGGGCCTGTTTTGCGTGCAGCGTGTCGCTGCTTGATTCTGTCTTGCCGATCCATGCGCGTAATTTGGCTTCATTCAGTGTCGCTATTGTCATCAGGGTGCTTCCCGTTTTCTTCCAACCAGGCCAACAGGCCCTCAGCATTGTGATTGATGCCTTTGTAATCTCGTTCGGCTTCGCTCATGTTCAGATACTGCTGGTGTAAAGTGGCCAGTTTGGATCGACCGAGGGCATCGTTGGCAAGGCTTTTGACCGGCGTTGTCTTGGTGCGAATCGTGAACAGAATATCATTCGATTTCAGCAGTTTGTGTAATGTTTGGAATTCAGTCCTGAAGTGCACATTGGAACTGATTTTCTTGCCTGTTTCGGGGCGGTCATTTTCGAGACGGACCTGACGCAGCTGCGGCCCCTGGTCCAGCGACCAATTGGAGCGCCAGACCGGGTTGGACGGTTGAATGCCATCAAAAATGCGATTGATACGCTGGCTCATCTGCTCCGATAACGGTACTGGCCCATGAACAGCTTCTAGTGGCATGGAAAGTTTCTCAGCAAGACTCCAATAGGCAGGAAAGGCCAATGAGCCGGCGACCAGTCGCCAACCGCTCTCGTCACGCCTCATCAATATCAAGTCGTCAGGAATCAACAGAGCTGCGCTGGATAGTGGCATTTGTTGATTAAACCGGATCACCAAACCGGTCTGTCTGCAGGTCGCATCGGTATCGGTGAAATCGTATAGCTGCCGGTAGCCGGATTTTAAGCCGTCGATGACCAAAGCCTCAACTTCCCGCTGGGCTTCAAGCGTTGCCGCTTCTGTCATGCAGACTTCATCGTGAATGCAATTGTACAGGTCGAGTTTCTGGTCGCGGTAGGGGAAAAAATCACTGTCGATTTGCAAGAAATTTTTCCCGGCCAGCGGCTTCAGACTAATCGTAAACGGCTTGTGCAGATCACGGTGAAAATCTGACTGGCTCAAATCGTCAAAACAGATCTTGTCAGGTGCGGTTGGCATTGTCATGGTTGGACCATTATTGTTTCTGCGATCTACCATTATGCCAGTCTCATTATCCGTCAATCTAAATGCTGTTGCTCAATTGCGAAACCGGCGAGATTTGCCATGGCCAAGTGTCACCGGCATGGGCCGAATTGCGCTGGAAGCCGGAGCGCAGGGGCTGACCGTTCATCCTCGCCCCGACCAACGCCATATTCGATTTACAGATGTGCCGGAATTGCGGGCGCTGATGGATGACGAGTTTCACCAGGCCGACTATAATATTGAAGGCTATCCGACAGATGATTTTCTGGACTTATGCGAAACCAATCAACCTGAACAAGTGACGCTGGTTCCCGACGATCCTTCGCAGCCAACTTCGGATCATGGCTGGGACTTTCGTCTCCAGCACAACTATCTGGCACCAATTGTTGCGCGGTTGAAGACCGCCGGTATGGCAGTATCACTGTTTGCAGATCCGGACCCGGAATCGATCAAATGGGCCGCCGATACTGGTTGTCATCGTGTGGAACTCTATACCGGTCCTTATGGTGGAACCTACGATAATCCCGACGCAGCTGCACGCGAGGTGGAGTTGTTGGGTCAGACTGCCGATGCGGCGCATCAGCTGGGGCTTGGCGTGAATGCCGGTCATGACCTGACGGTGGCCAATCTGCCGGCGCTGGTGGCGCGAATTCCCAACCTGGTTGAGGTATCTATTGGTCACGGCCTGACCGCGGACGCACTGGAATATGGCATGGCCGAGACAGTGCGTCGATTTCTAAAGGCCTGTGGGCATTAGAAAGCTCAATTTTGGTGTCCGGACCGGCAATTTTTCCCGGAAGTTTGCAGTTCGGGCGAATGAAATCACTTTCTGATTTGCCATTTTTGTTTCGCCCCGCTAAACCACCATTCGAATTGGCCAGTTCCGGGCCGAAATAGCTTTTCAAAACATTTAAGGGGAACGCTAATGCGCGTTTATTACGACCGCGATGCAGATATCAATCTGATCAAAAGCAAGAAGGTTTGCATTATAGGTTATGGATCACAGGGCCGTGCCCATGCCATGAACCTGAAAGATTCCGGTGCCAAAGATGTTGTCGTCGCACTGCGCGAAGGCTCAGCCACCGCCAAAAAGGCGCAGGCTGACGGCTTTGAAGTCATGTCAGTAGCGGACGCTGCAAAAGTTTCCGATCTGATGATGATGGCGGCACCTGATGAACTGCAGGCTGGCATCTGGAAAGACAGCATTGCCGGTAACATCAAATCCGGTGCTGCAATTGCTTTTGCCCATGGATTGAACGTCCACTTCAACCTGATCGAGCCGGGCAACGATATCGACGTTGTGATGATTGCGCCAAAAGGCCCCGGTCATACGGTGCGCGGCGAATACCAGAAAGGTGGCGGGGTTCCGTGCCTGATCGCCATTCATCAGGATTCCTCCGGCAACGCTCATGATCTGGCCCTGTCTTACGCCTGTGGTGTTGGTGGCGGACGTTCTGGTGTTATCGAAACAACCTTCCAGGAAGAGTGTGAAACCGATCTGTTCGGCGAACAGGTTGTTCTTTGCGGCGGACTTGTCGAACTGATCCGGGCTGGATTTGAAGTGCTGGTGGAAGCCGGTTACGCCCCGGAAATGGCCTATTTTGAATGTCTCCATGAAGTGAAGCTGATTGTTGACCTGATTTATGAAGGCGGCATCGCCAACATGAACTACTCAATCTCCAACACTGCTGAATGGGGTGAGTATGCTTCCGGTCCCCGGATCATCACTGAGGAGACCAAAGACGAAATGCGCCGTGTGCTGAAAGATATTCAGACTGGCCGCTTCACCTCGGAATGGATGCAGGAATGGCATTCCGGCGCTGCCCGCTTTAAAGGTACACGCCGCATGAATGACAGCCATCAGATCGAAGAAGTTGGCGAAAAGCTGCGCGGCATGATGCCGTGGATCAAGTCCAACCAGCTGGTCGACAAAGAAAAGAACTAAATCAGTTCGACATATTGAATTTAGAAGGCCCGGTCACAGCGACCGGGCTTTTTTGTGGGGGTTTTTAGCATCTGAAATTGGCGATTTGGCTCTTCAGCACTGAAACTTCCTGGCGAGCAATGTTTTGTTTGCTTTCAGCATCAGCAATATCATCTTGCAGACGCCTGATCTGCACTTCCACACCGAATATCGCCCGAGCAAATCCTTCTCGATCTCCCGTTCGGCTTGATTGCTCTTTCAAATTCCTGAGTTGATTTTCCTCCATTCGGAATTGCTGCTGGAGCCCAGACAGTCGATCTGTCTGTTCTGTGAATCCTGATTGTGCACTTTCCAAACTTGAGTGAAGAAAATCACAACGGATTGCCTGTTCTGTTTCATCTAACGCCATAATAAATCCTAAATATAGGTGTACTGTTTTACTATATTTCAGGAGCAAAGCGGGTGGATAATATTTTAAAATTTGCACGGTCAGGGAAAATATTTTTGTTGATTATTTTAATCAATTTCAACATGTTGGACGGCCCGGGAGAAGCGCTTGCTGATCCCAGACTGGACGAATTTGTCCGCGTTTTTGACCGCGTTGGAGACCAAAGACTGTTGATTGGTGATCCGAAAAGCCCGCTCTACCCCTATCGGCACCTCCATTATGATGACGGATTGTCCCAGGCTGATCGACATTGGCTCAATAGTCTTCAAAAATCCGGCAACTGCTTCCCCTATGTCTACGACCTCATGGTCACAGGTTTTTTTGGGCTTTATCCCCATTTGAGGCCAATAATGGTTGATTGGGATCGCTATCCCAGAGTGCGCAGCAGCATCAGGGGTAGCTATCCGGCCATGTTGGAGCGCTGTGTGTATTTCAAGCAAAAGCGCAAGCTGGACAGATGGTTTGATGTGACCTTGTTCGGGCCCGTGGATGGCGCTTTTGGTGTGAGGCTGGACCCGGAGGATTTGTCTGATCCGACCCGCTACTTTGCCTGGCGCAAGTGGCAGTTTATAGCACGTGAGTTCGGGAGGCTGGCCTTTTGCAACAGTTACCCGCCGTCTATTCGGGACGCCTGGGCGGGAAAGGGACAGTCTGGCGGATTGTCCTATACGGTCGAAGAATCCATCTATCTGATGGGCCGGGCTTCTTATCACGGCATGTTGACTGAACCACAACTCACCGCCGCGATTGCAGGTTTTCGCAGGCAGGGTATCAATCTCATGGATATTCACCGATTGCTGGATCACGCCCGCTCTCATCGTCTGCATGAAATGAACTATCTGCGCGGTAATTGGCAATTAGTGTGCACCGAATGGTTTGATCAGGCACAACAATCCCGGAAGTATCGCTGAAGTCGGTAAAGGCGGCGATTTCAGCGCTGCTCTGCCGTCATTTGAATCGGCCAATTCGATGCCACCTCGCCAGCTTTTTTCTGACACGGCGCCTACATACTCATGAAATGAATAGCACTCCATGGACTGGGGAATACTTATTTTCGTCACATCAAGTTCTGATTTGATTCAATATTGGAATATATATATCGGAAGGAAGTAGCGAGGATAAATTGAAAACAATATTTGTATATTATATATTCAGTTTTTCTTTATTACTCCTCTCCCTGATCTGTTTGACTTTTACTATTCATGGTTTTGCTGACCAACGGCTGAAAGAGTTTATCAGCCGTATGGAAGTCTGGGACGGTCCAGAGCTGAATTTCAACCACCCCGGCAGCCCGCTCTATCCCGTTAAAAATGGGGGGATTACCTCCCAACAGACATCGCCATTTGAATGAAGGCTTGAACCAAGATCAACGGGCGAGTGCGTTTCGCTCACCTGTGCGCTCCGCTTGCTGTTTTAACTTCGCAAGTTGATTTTCCCTGATTTCGAATATCCCGTTGGAGTGTGGACAACCAATCTGCCTGTTCGCTTAATGTTGACTGCGCACTACGAAATTTTTCAGGAAGACGATCGCATCGAATTGTCAACGAACCTCGATGGTGCGATGCGCCGGGCAATATCGCAACCCGCTGCAACCGATGCGCCGACATATAAATGTCGGCGGCAACACCAGTCGCAACCGTCATATTGTGGATTTATTGAATCCTGAGCCTAAGATGCATCACACCCGGTTATTACCAGAGATTTACCATTACTGACATCTTTTGGGTCGTCGTACATTTTTCCAGAGCCAACATAACATCCCACATTGTTATCAATCTGGCCTTTGGGTTGTATTTGAATTTGTATATGATTTTTGCCTTGCCCGTGAGCCTTCACCCATCTGATGCCCTTTTTTGAAATATAATATACCTTATGAGGAACAATTCTTGCTTTATCCTTTGCGTTATAAGTTAGAACTTGAATTTCTCTTTTAGAATTGTTTGTTACTTCAATTTTAACGCCATGAGTTCCATCTGACATTGCCGGAGTAATTAATAATGATGAAAATAAAACAACCATAGGACAATAATTCAAGATATTAGGTGAAAAGTTTTTTAATTTCATAATTGTCTTTCCTCATTTATTCGATCACTAAGTTTTTAAAATATTTATACATATTTCTCGACAATGCAAATTTATTTAGGATAGATTCAAATGGGTCAATCAATATCGAATAATATATTCTGGACAAACGCAAAGAAACAAAACTTTGCATCAAATAAGTGCACTGGAAGCCGACTAGACAACGGCTAGTGGTTCCCATCAGAACTGTAGCAAGAATTTTGAAAGATGCCGGTTTGGTGCCCAAGTATCGACTGATACAGATTAGTTACCAACACATCGCAAGCTAACCAGACGGCCTGGTGAACTAGTGGGGAAAGACGTCAAGCACGTGTCTGGAGCCCTTGATTCAAGTCTTTTCATGATTGTGCAATTCTGATTCAGTTTGGCTAACGATCCAGGTTTGTCATGTCTGGTGGTCAATTTGGTCGGATGCGTCCGTATTTTCCACTGGCTCATGGAGCGCCGGGGGGGTGTTCGCCGTCTGATTTCCGGTATTATTTTTGTTCTCAAGAACGAACTTCGATGGCGCGATGTGCCCAGCGATATCGTAACCCGCTACGACCGCTGCGCCGACATGTAGATGGCGGCAATAACACTCGCCGCAACCGTCATATGGTGGATTTAATGAGCCTTGAGTCTAAACTTCATCACAGTCGGATATTACCAGAGACTTACCATCGCTGACATCTTTTTGCTCATTGTACATATTTCCAGAGTCATCATAACATCCCACAGTGCTATCAACCTGACCTTTGGGTTGTATTCGAATTCGTATACGATTTTTGCCTTGCCCGTGAGCCTTCACCCATCTGGTTCCATCTTTTGAAATATAATATACCTTATGTGGAATAATATCGGACTTGTCTTTTGCGTTAAAAGTGAGAACTTGAATTTCTCTGTTGGTATTATTCGTAACTTTAACTTTAACGCCATGAGTTCCATCTGACATTGCAGGATTAATTAATAACGAAGAAAGTAAAAAAACTAGGGATAAATTACTCAAAATATTATATTTACATATTTTCAATGACATAGTTATCTTTCTTTATATAATTTTTCACACAATTTAAGATATACTCCTACATGTTACATCGCAATGCAAATATATTTATAATGGATTCTGGGAATCCAACCAGGAACGAATGATTAATTTTGGAAAACGCAAAAAAAACAAATCTTTGCGTCAAAATAATACTTGAATCTGACCAGACTCAGGACCCGTCGATTAACGTCTTTTCGTGATTAGGTGATTCTGATTCAGTTTGGCGAACGATGGAGGTTTGTCATGTCTGATGGTCAATTCGCTGCCATCTGGACACCCGTTTCTCGGGCACGGTGCATACATCCTCATGATATGAATCGTACCCTGTAGTTTGGGGAGTACTTATTTTCGTCACATTAATTTCTGATTTGAATCAATTTTGGAGAATATATATCGGGAGAAATCAGCGAGGATAAATTGAAAACAATATTTGTATATTATGTATTCAGTTTTTCTGTATTACTGCTCTCCCTGATTGGTTTGACTTTATCTATTCCTGATTCCGCTGACCGACGACTGAAAGAGTTTATCAGTCGTATGGAAGCCTGGGATGGTCCAGAGCTGAAATTCAACCACCCCGACAGCCCGCTCTATCCCTACAGACATCGCCATCTGGATGAAGGCTTGAATCAAGATCAACGGGCGAGTGCGTTTCGGTCTCAGGAATCCGGTGATTGTTTTGGCAAACTACAAGACCTTGCAGTTGAGGGGTTCTTTGGTCTTTACCCTTTTCTCAAGCCCATATTGAATCACGAGGGGCTTGGTCGGCGGCTGACAATAAGTGTCCAATGGCGCTACACGGCGATGTGGGAGCGCTGTATCTATTTTCAGAACCTCAATAAATTCCGCAGTCGTTTTGATGACAATGCATTCGAACCGGTGGATGGATCTCGCATCGACAATTGGTCGGAACAGCAAAATCCCGACCCGACAAACATCATGGCGCGGCAGGAGTGGCAGTTTGTCGCACGCAGTCTTGGAACCCTGGCCTTTTGCCGAAGCTATCCACCTTCAATCAGCGAAGTGCTGGCGAATGCGCATCAGGAGGGTGGTTTGACATTTTCGACTGAAGAGGCGGTCTATTTGATGGCGCAGGCTGCGGTTCATGGCATTCTGTCGACAGCAGAAGTGCAGGCGACAGTAGACGATTTTCAGCGACGGGACATGTTATCAAATAATATCAATAGCTTGCTTAAAGAAGCTCGCTCGCGGCGCATGCATGAAATGAGATATCTGCATGGCCATTGGCAGGCGGTGTGCGGAAATTGGTTTGAAAAGGAAAAAGCCCGGTGATAAATCACCGGGCTTTGCCGAAGGAGGAGCTAGTTGCGGCAGAGACGCTCTCGACCTTCGGATCTGATATCAATTTAGCAACGTTCTATTTTGCTTAACTGAACTTAGCGTTGTTAAAGTGACCATGGCGAAATGAATCTGAACGTAAGATGAACGGATTGTTAGTTTATGTTCATCTTGAATTGTCGGAACCAAACCCTGATGGTTGGCAAATCGAAAATTGATTCACTGAAACGCCATGTCTGTTCGGATCGCTAGTTTCAATGTCGAGAATCTGATGGCCCGATTTGATTTTTCGGGTTGGCGCAATGCCATGCGCCGGGACAGGTCGGTCGGTG
The DNA here is from genome assembly GCA_014238155.1 of Rhizobiaceae bacterium. Lineage (GTDB taxonomy): Bacteria > Pseudomonadota > Alphaproteobacteria > Rhizobiales > Rhizobiaceae > Pseudahrensia. The sequence goes on along the minus strand of JABABQ010000033.1, from coordinate 149,275 downwards.
GTCGCAAGATCAAGTCGAAAAAGGACTACCAACTGCTGGAGCAGGCACGGGTCATCGCTTATGAGGATGATGCACGGCAAATGACCGCGTTGGCTGTTGCCGACTGCCATGCCGACATTTTGTGCCTTCAGGAAGTCGAAGACCAGGAAACGCTGGAGAATTTTGAGCGCAATTACCTGCTTCCGATGACTGGTCTGACGTATCCTCAGAAAATCTGGATTGAGGGCAATGACGGACGCGGTATTGATGTTGCGGTGATGGCGCGCGATGAAACGGCGAATGGGGAACCGATTGAAATTCTTGCGATAAAAAGCCATGCGGAGCGCACTTTTGGAGATTTGGGGGTTCATAATTCCCGTCTGGAAGAGATGGGGTTTGAAGCCGGTGAGCGGTTATTCAGGCGCGATTGTCTTGAGGTCGATCTCAAAATTGATGGCAAGAGAACCACATTGTTCGTCAGCCATTTTAAGTCCATGGGAACTGGGCGTGACGGTCTTTCGGGCAGAGAATATACCATGCCGGTTCGAATGGCAGAGGCGCAGGGCGTGCGCAAAATCATTGAAGATAAATTCGCAGCTCACCGCACCGCCAAAATGCGCTGGCTGATTTGTGGCGATCTGAACGACTATACGGAACGACTGGTTGTCGATGGCAATAAACGTGCTGGTTACAAATTCAAACTTCTGCGCGAAGGTCATTCAGGCGTCGATCCATTGCTTGCTGATGGATTTTCCCATGACCTGCTCAAGCGACGTCAGGAAGACGATCGCTGGACTTTATATTTTGCTGCTGGTCGATCACGCGATACACGCGACCCTGAAAGCAGGCCGGTGCGCCATCTGGTGCAACTGGACTATATTCTTGCCTCTCCCGCGCTGGCCTTGGCCAATGATAGGGCTGTGCCACATATTGTGCGCCAGGGACAGCCGCACCGAACCGTATTTCCGCAGGGTCAGGACGTCGACCGTTATCCCCGAACCGGATGGGATCGACCGAAAGCCTCTGATCATTGCCCGGTTGCGGTGACGCTGAAAATTGTTTGAATGTGAAACTCTCTAACTCGAAATTGCTGAGAAACCGATGACCCTGTCGCTGTTTGAAATCGCCGCTCTTTTGTTGGCCCTGTCGGGGTTTTTTGGGTGGTTTAACCACACGGTGCTGAAACTGCCCCATACGATCGGCTTGCTGGTCATGGCGCTGGTGGCTTCTGTGGCACTGCTGGCGCTTGAATATGTTTTTCCAGGGCTGGGCATTACCGACACATTGCAAGCCGCCATTGGGCAAATCGACTTTTATTCAACGGTGATGGAGGGAATGTTGGCGTTCCTTTTGTTTGCCGGCGCGTTGCATGTGGATTTCTCTTTTCTGCGCAGTCAGGCATGGGCGATCGGTCTGATGGCCTCGCTTGGCGTGATGATGTCGACCTTCATCGTTGGCACCGGGATGTATTATCTGTCCGGCGTGTTTGGCATGCAGGTGCCTTTCATCTGGGCACTGGTCTTTGGGTCACTGATTTCTCCGACTGATCCGGTGGCGGTGCTCAGCCTGTTGAAGTCGATCAATGTACCTGCTGCTCTGGAGGCCAAGATCGCCGGCGAATCCCTGTTCAATGATGGGGTAGGGGTTGTCGTATTCGTCATCCTGCTGTCGATAGCGACATCTACGGGAGACGCCAATGTGACCTTCCTGGAGGTGGGCAAACTGTTTGTTGTGGAAGCCATTGGCGGCGCTGTTCTGGGTGGAATTACCGGATGGATTGCCTACCGGGCCATGTCGACTATGGATGAGCACATGATCGAAATTTTACTCTCCCTGGGAATAGTCGCTGCGACCTATGCTCTGGCACTGCGTTTTCACCTGTCGGGTCCCATCGCGGTGGTGATTACCGGTTTGTTGATTGGCAATCGGGGTGCCACGTTTGCAATGAGTGAGCACACCCAAAAAAGCATGTTCGGTTTTTGGGAACTGATTGACGAGATCCTCAATTCAGTGCTGTTCCTGCTGATTGGACTGGAAGTGCTTGTGATCTCTCTTGATCCGTCCTTTACGTGGCTGGCACTGGCGACTATCCCGCTGGTTCTGTTCTCGCGCTTTATCTCGGTTTCAACACCGATCTTGCTGCTGTCGGTGCGCCAGACCTTTACAACCGGGGCCATTCCGGTTTTGACATGGGGTGGATTGCGCGGCGGAATTTCGGTAGCGCTTGCGCTGTCCCTGCCTGCCATACAGCACAAGCCGTTGCTCCTGGCCTGTACCTATGCGGTGGTTCTGTTTTCCATCATCATACAGGGACTAACTGTTAAATCTGTGGTCAATCGAACGGTCGACCCAACTTTGGTTTAGGAACCGGACATGCAACGTCGTTTTGCGATATATGATGTTTTTTCTGACATGGCTCTGGCCGGAAACCAACTGGGTGTCGTGCTCGATTGCGATGGGCTGGAAACCGCCGATATGCAGGCTATTGCCCGTGAATTCAACTTTTCTGAAACCGTGTTTCTGATGCCGCCGGAAGATCAAAACCATTCCGCCAGAATGCGCATTTTCGTGCCTCAAAACGAATTGCCGTTCGCCGGTCATCCAACCGTTGGAGGGGCCGTTGCCCTTGCCGTCGAAAAGGGATTGGAAAGCGTCGGGCAGGGGATAATCGTCTTGGAGGAGAATGTCGGGCCGGTGAGGTGCGCGGTTCGCTTTGGTGGTCCGGCCGCTTATGCAGAATTTGATTTGCCTGTGCTGTCAAAACAGATCTACGGCCCGGACAATAAAGAGCTGATTGCCGCTGCCCTGTCGCTTGATCCGCAGGAGATCGGATTTGAAAATCATCTGATCTCGAATTTTGATGGTGGCTTGCCCTATACGCTGGTGCCGGTCAGAGATCTGGCAGCACTGGGTGAAGCCAAGCCGGTGCTGAACATATGGAACCAAGGCTTTGGCGTGCATGATCACAATTCAGCGTTTGTCTATTGCCGCGAAACGGGCGGGCATAACAACCATTTCCGGGCGCGAATGTTTGCGCCCGATGCCGGAATAGCCGAAGACCCGGCTACCGGTTCTGCGGTTTCTTCCCTGGCGGGGGCATTGATCGAATTTGATGACCTGCGCGATGGACTTCACATTTGCCAGATCGAACAGGGAGTGGAAATGGGGCGTCCTTCGCTGATTACTCTGGAGATGGAAATTCGTGAAGGTGTATTTGTCAGCGGACGCATTGGCGGGTATGCGGCGGAATTTGCAAGGGGCACGATCGAAGTTTGAGACCTCTTGCGACCCTGTTGCTGAGCCTCGCTGCACTTTTTAGTGGCCACATCAACAATGGTCGTGCTGACCAACCGGATTTGCCAAAACCCGTGCAGGAACAAGACTTTCGCCAGTATACACCGCAAATGGTGAAGCTGGGACAATTGTTGTTTTATGATCGGGTTCTATCGGGAACTTACCGGGTCTCCTGCGCCACCTGTCATCATCCGGACCGGGCGTCGTCAAATGGATTTCGCACCGATCAAGGTGTCGATCAAAAGGGTGATGATCTGGCGATCAACGGATTGTCGCTTTATGAAGCGTTGAAACCATCGGCGAAACATGCACCGGCCCTGTTTAATCTCGGCGCCAGTGAATTCACAGTAATGTTTGGCGATGGCCGTGTGGCGCAACACCAAGACGGCAGCTTTTTGTCGCCCGCCGGAAGCCAGTTGCCGGAGGGACTGCAGGACGTTCTGGCAGTGCAGGCATTATTTCCTGCGGTCACGGGAGATGAACTGGTCGGCACCGTCGACAACGACGTTAAAGCTGTCGCACATCTGGGCAATGGGGCTATTTGGCAGGCTCTGACCGAGCGGGTGCAGTATCTGCCCGATTATTGGCCACCCTTCAAAGCCGCATATCCTCAACTGAATTCGCTAGACCAGATCACCATCACCCATATTGCCAATGCCATCTCGGCATTTGTGGGGACGGAATGGCGCAGCGACGACGCACCGTTTGATGCTTGGCTGCGGGGCAACAAACAAGCGCTTTCACCGTCACAGACCAACGGCCTGGAGCTGTTCTATGGCAAGGCGGGATGCAGTCGCTGTCATGGCGGATCGTTTCAAACCGATCACGGTTTTCACCCGGTCGCAACGCCCTTGTGGCGGTTTGATGTTGATTTGTTTGGCGGGCCCGAGGCGTTTGAAATACATCAGGACCGCGCAGAACTGACTGGCAAAGACGCAGATAAATACAATCGACGCACACCTTCTTTGCGCAATGTCGAATGGACCGCTCCCTACGGCCATGCGGGAAGTTTTAAAACCCTTGCAGGGTTTTTGAAGGCGCATCTTGATCCGACGGCAGGATTACGGGAATTCGTCTTAAAACGCAGTTCAGGAAAGCCACTACCAACTGCGGTGCAGATGGTTGTTGATCAGTTGATTGCGCGCAATAAATTGCCATCGGTGAAATTGTCGAAACAGGAGATTTCCGAACTTCTGGCCTTCCTGAAATCCCTGTCGCAACCCGACAGTTTGCAGGGCAGGCTGGGCCGTCCTGAAATTGTGCCGAGTTCTTTGGCTCTTGACTGAATGAGCCTCATCATGCACCGCAGACTGGTTCTTCAATTTTCGGACTGACACGTCAGCCAGTCAACTACAGAAAGCCTGTCCATGTATGCCTCCATGCCGAAAGTTGCAAATAGCAACCGTCTGATAGATTTGCGCAGCGATACAGTAACCCGCCCCTCGGCGGGAATGCGCGAAGCCATGGCAAATGCCGAAGTTGGTGATGATGTTTTTGGTGATGATCCAACGGTGAGCGCACTTGAAGAAAGGGTTGCGGACCTGTTGGGCAAGGAGGAAGGCGTTTTCGTTTCTTCTGGCACACAAAGCAATCTTACCGCTTTGCTCAGCCATTGTGGCCGGGGTGATGAATATATCGGCGGCACGGAATATCATATTCCGAAAATGGAGGCTGGAGGTGCTGCGGTTCTGGGAGGAATTTCGCCACGACATTTGCCACTGAACGAAAAGGGTGGGCTGAATGCCGCTGATGTTGAAGCAGCGATTCAGGACGACGATCCGCATTATGCAGTATCCAAGCTCGTCTGTGTGGAAAACACCTTTAATGGAATGGTGATGGATCAGGGAGAAATTCAACGCACTGCAGCTGTCGCCCATGCCAATGATATGAAACTGCATATCGACGGCGCAAGACTGATGAATGCAGTGGTAAAATCCGGGACACCGGCCAGCGATCTGGTTGCGTGCGCCGACACCGTTTCATTTTGCCTTTCGAAAGGACTGGGCGCCCCGGTCGGGTCGGTTTTATGCGGCCCAAAACAGTTTATTTACCGCGCCCGACGGGCACGTAAAATGCTGGGCGGGGGGTTGCGCCAGGCGGGAGTTCTGGCTGCATGCGGGCTGTATGCCCTGCAACATAATGTTGACCGGCTTGCTGAAGATCATGCCAACGCTCATGCGATGGCACTGCGCCTGGCGGAATTTCCCGGGTTGAATATTGATGTTAGTACGGTCCACACCAACATGATCTGGATTGATGTGTCAGGCGAAGGGCAGGGCCCACTTTCTGATCATATGTTGTCGCGGGGCATGATTGTGCCAGAGCCAGGAGGAGCAAACAGAACGACCCGACTGGTTGCTCATCTTGATTTCGAAACCGCCGATATCGATGCGGTGGTTGATGGTTTTGCCAGTTGGCTTGGAGCCGCTCAATGAGCGGAGTGGCGGTGGTTACCGGCGCCGCACGGGGGATTGGACTGGCGACCACGCGACGGTTTGTCAATCAGGGCATGAAGGTCGCAATGGTTGATCGTGACGGCGATGTGCTGGCCGAAGCAGCGCAGGAATTTGGCGATGCCGTCAAACCATTGATTTATGACGTATCGGTTCCCGAGCAGGTGAACGCCATGACGAAGGTCATTGAACAGGAGTTTGGTAGCTGCAACGCATTGATCAACAATGCTGGCGTTGCTGATTTTGGACCGATCGCGGATACCAGCTTTGAGCGCTGGCGGCGGGTAATGGAAACCAATCTCGACGGGGTGTTTCTGGTCAGTCAGGCGCTGCTATCGCTGCTGGCTCAAACCGCCCGGGAAAGCCATGCCTCCATCGTCAATATTGCTTCCATTTCTGGATTGCGTGCCAGCACTTTGCGGGTCGCCTATGGCACGTCCAAGGCGGCGGTCATTCAACTGACGCTGCAACAGGCAGCCGAACTTGGAGAATTGGGCATTCGGGCCAATTGCGTGGCACCGGGCCCGGTCAATACCAAACTGGCGCTGGCTGTTCACACAGCCGAAATTCGCGCAGCCTATCACGACGCATTACCACTTAACCGCTATGGCAGCGAAGATGAAGTTGCCAGTGCAATATGCTATCTGGCGTCACCCGACGCCAGTTTCATCACTGGCCAGCTGCTGGCGGCCGATGGTGGATTTGAAGCAGTCGGCATTGGCCTGCCAGCCCTGCGAACCTGAGCGGCGACAGAAGTCTAGTGACCGCCACCCAACCTGCCAGTGCGGACATTATAGTCCACTGGCAGGCCATAATCAGGATCATCATCTGAATCGACAATCAGCTGACCAGCGCGATTGAGCAGCTTGTGACAATCACGCGACAGATGCCGCAACTGCAACTGCTTGCCGCGTTTTTCATAGCGCGTTGCCATTGCTTCAATTGCCTGAAGCGCCGACTGATCCACCACTCGGCTGTTCATGAAGTCGACGATCACCAGATCGGGATCGTCATCTGGGGTAAAGATTTCAGAAAATCCATCGGCGGAGCCAAAAAACAAGGGACCTTCAATGCCATAGACCTTTGTTCCTTCCAGCGACTTGTCAACGCGTGCATGAATGCGCGTCGCATTTTGCCAGGCATACGCCAGCGCTGAAACGATGACACCAACAATCACAGCTACAGCAAGGTCGGTGGCCACTGTGACGGCGGTAACCAGAACAATGACGACAGCATCGGTGAACGGAATTTTGCCAAATATGCGCAGGCTGTGCCAGGCAAATGTACCGATCACCACCATGAACATCACACCAACAAGGGCGGCCAGTGGAATTTGCTCAATCAGTTGCGAGGCAACAAGGATAAAGGCCAACAGAAACAGAGCTGCAGCGATACCGGAGAGTCGAGTACGACCGCCAGATTTGACGTTGATCATCGACTGACCAATCATCGCGCAACCGCCCATGCCGCCGAACAGGCCGGTGACAGTGTTTGCCGCACCCTGAGCAAGACACTCTTTCGATGCACCGCCGGACTTGCCGGTGATTTCACCGACAAGGTTGAGCGTCAACAGGCTTTCAATCAGACCAATCGCCGCCAGGATCAGTGCATAAGGCAAGATAATTTGAAAAGTTTCAAAGGTCAGTGGAACCTGCGGAATATGAAATGGTGGCAGGCCCCCTTGGATTGACGCAAGGTCGCCGACCCGGGGAACATCAAGCCCAAACGCAATAACAAGTGCGGCGACGATGCCGATGCCAGCCAATGGGGCAGGGATCGATTTGGTGAATTTAGGGAACAGATAGATAATGGCCATGGTCAGGCAGACGAGACCGATCATCATGACCAGCGGTGTACCGCTCATCCAGACTTTGGCTCCGTCGCTGCCGGGTACCTTAAATTGGGTCATCTGGGCCAGAAAAATAACAATGGCCAGGCCATTGACGAAACCCAACATGACCGGATGAGGGACCAGGCGAATAAATTTACCCAGTCTGAATATACCGGCGAGAATTTGCAAAATTCCCATCAGCACAACAGTGGCAAACAGATATTCCACTCCGTGCTGTGCGACGAGGGCGACCATGACAACTGCCAGCGCACCAGTGGCGCCTGAAATCATTCCCGGACGTCCGCCAAACAGGGCGGTAATCAGGCCGACAATAAAGGCCGCGTAAAGTCCAACAAGCGGATGCACACCCGCGACAAAAGCGAAAGCAACAGCTTCCGGCACCAGCGCAAGAGCGACAGTCAAACCGGAAAGAATTTCGGTCTTGATGCGCGCTGGCGTAAATGCGGTGAAATCCCGCGGCTTGCGATCACCCAGTGACAGGCGGTCAGCAAACGCAGAAAGCGTGGGCCGTATCATGCAATTTCCAAAAAGATGGCAAGAATTGCCGTTCTCATAAAGGAAACTTACTGGCAATGATATGCCAACTCCGGGCTTTTATGGGGAGTTCGGCAAGTTTTTAACGGGGGAACTCTTAGATGACCCGAACGCGTGTTCCCACCGGCACACGGTTGAACAGATCAATCACATCCTGATTGAGGAATCGAATGCAACCGGACGACATGGATTTTCCAATAGACTTCCATTCAGGAGATCCGTGCAGGCGATAGAGCGTGTCGCGACCATCAGCAAACAAATAAAGGGCGCGTGCACCGAGCGGATTTTCAATGCCGCCATCCATGCCGTTGCGGTATTTTTCAAGCTCCGGTGATCGGTCAATCATTTCAGCCGGTGGGGTCCATCGTGGCCATTTGGCCTTGCGGCCGATCACGGCGTCGCCGGTCCATTCGAATCCGGCCTTGCCAACACCAATACCGTAACGCACGGCTTCATCGTTGCTGAGAACATAATAGGCGTGGTGATTATGGGGATCGACCAGAATTGTACCAGGCTCCATCCCAGTGCGATTGACAACCCGTTGACGGCGAAACCGACCTTCCATCTCTTCGTAGGGAACAGCGGTGAGAGTGTGCTCGGCGTCCACCTGTTCGGCATACATGCGTGCAGATGACCGCAGGCTGGGATCAACACCAATGGCCGGACGACGCGATCGGCTGCCGACTGACCCGGTAGTGGTTGTGTCGATCATACGACTGGAATTGCAACCGACAAGAACTGACCCGGCAGCGGTGGCGGCAGCGACGGCCGTGGCCGTGCGGAGGCCGGAAGCGATTACCATGCGTCGCGTTGGTTGATTTTTCATGCCCAGAATTTCCGTCCCGATTGGTCGGCCCGTTGAAAGGACCGAAGCCCGATTGATGGTAAACAAATTCTACACACTTGCCGTAAACGGACAGTTACCGACCCTTTGGGGCGCGAATGTGTTGGCTGCTCATATGCGCGGTAAGCCGTAAGCCAATGATGGCGATCAACATGCAGAACCACACAGGATCAGCGCGTCGGAAGAAAAAGCTTTCCAAACAAGCGCCAAGCGATGTGAAAATCCAGATGGTGATGAAAAGATTGCCCAATTTGCCAGCGTTGCCGCTGTTGGGAATGCGGCAATAGTCGATCAACGGCAATAGTATCAGGACTGCTGCCAACAACACTGCGCCGGGAATCCCAAATGCCAAGGCCGCATCGAGCCAGGAATTATGACCATGCACAATTCCACGAACATCCCAATTTAAATCAATGGGCTGCACCATATTGGCAACCCGTGGAGTGTTCCAGAAACTCTCAAATCCGTATCCCAACCAGGGCGATTTGTTCAGGCTGTCCAGACCAAAAATCCAGATGTCGGTTCGCCCGGTATAGGTAAGGCCGGGAACATGCGAGCGCAGTTCGTCAAGAATTGAAGGAAATATCACCGCACCCAAAGTCACGGTAGCCAAAAGAGCAATCGGCAGGATCAGGATAAACATTTTCAAAGGACGCCAGGTGACCCAATGAGCCAGAGCCACAATCAATATGCTGGTCGGCAAAATGCCGAGCACGGTTTTCGACCCGGCCTGAACAACGAAACCCAGCGCAGCAAGCGCAATCGCAATACCGGTCAGCGGCTTGCCGTTTCGCGCCACAAACCAGCCAAATAGTGCCAGACATCCCAGCACGGAGGCGGCTATGTTTTTATGGTCGTAAATGCCCCGCCAGAGCCCATCATGGAAAGCTTCAAATCCGGATCCATCGTGAACACCCTGTTCGGGGAATGCGAAAACCGCGAAATAACTCAGGCCAATGGTTACCGCACTGGCCATGGTCAGCGCCGAGACAAGTTCTGACAGATTGCGCGGCAGGCTCAGTGCCGTTGCTGCGGCCAGAACGACAATGAGCGAAAACACCATGGCTCTCATTGCACCGACAGGGTTGTCGGCATTGAATATTGAAATCGCAAGCACTGGCAGAAGCACTATCCAAAGCGGATGAAGCAGGGCATTGATCGAACTGCTGCAGGTCTTTTTGGCCAGCAAATAGAGGCAAATGAGTCCGAGAAGCCCAAATCCCAGCTGATTGATGATGTCTCCACCAGCAGACTGCTGTCCCGGCAGATTAACATCGGTGCTTGTGAATGGACGAAATGAAATTAAGACAATCGTCAAGATCAGTGCAGATGGTAACCAGCTGGAACGCGGTGCTGCAATCGGGCGATACCAGGTCTGGTTGTGATCGTGGGCCAGCGTCATTGCGCCCACCAAATTGCAATTGCGGGATCAGTTCTTGTCGGCAGCTCTGTATTGCTCGTTGGCAAAACCGAATTCCATCAGCAAACGCCCAAGGGCGACATTCATCGGATTGAGGGCCATAATAAGCGAGCCTTTGTTAACAAACAGTATTAACGAACGGTAAGGAGACGCAGCCAGCAACAGGCAAGACTTAACAATCCGTTTTATGTGATCGAGTGAAGAGACGTCGCCGCGCTTTTGTATCAAGGCCGAGATGGATCCATTTCGAAGGCTGCGCGAGTTGAGCCAGGACAATTCGGTTCGTCGCAATGGTGTGGTTTCATCAACACCGGCTTCTGCGCACCAGGCGAATGTTGCACCTTGTGCCTTGCAGCGGCTGAAAAAATCACTGTCACCACCGCCGAGAAAATTGAAAATCTCGTCCAACCACGGATGTTGGTGCTGTCTCAGGCGCTCGGTAGCAATCATCACATTGCCGGAGGAATAGAGGATTGGCACCGAACCGGTTTTATTGAAGGGTGGTTGGAAAACTGGATGCTTCCGCCAGACCTGGTGTTCACCTCCTTCAAATATCGGATGTTGCGGGGCACCGCAAAAATCTGCATTTGACGCTTCAGCCACCTTCACCTGTTTTTCCAGCCAGTCCGGGTGAGCAATCTCATCGTCGTCGATGATCTGAATCCAGCGGGCATTGGGATAGGTCGTCAGGGCAGTGTGGAAGCCGGCATTATAGGCAGCGCAATTGCCACGACGGTGGGCCAGAATTATTGTCGCTGAAATGTCATGCTCACCAAGCAGGTGTTGGGCCGCTGTCGCGCCTTCGGCACCGTCTGGATGGTTGTCCATGACAACGATTGCGTAAGGCCGCGCGATGGTTTGCGCAATTACTGAATTGAGGGTGGTGCGCAGGTGATCTGGTCGTTTGAAAGTCGGGATCGTTACCACGATTTGAATGTCTCGCGGTGGGCAGGCGTCGTGCTGCCAGGTAATTTCAATGTCGTTTTTGCCCGGAGGCTGCGCAGCCATCATCGTCTAAGATCCATCATTTGATCAATGGATATTAGACCGGGCAGATTAACGAAATACTTGCTTGCTTGTGTGATGATGGATCAAAATTTGCAGGCATTACTGACAGAGCTAATGAGACTGGCGTTTTTCACATCAATTGTGCCCGACGGGGCTGCAACAACCGGTTTCGAAATCGCCAATGATGCGATCCTATCCGGTTTGCGCGAGATGGGGCACACAGTGGTGGTGATTGGCTTCAAACTGCCGCGACAACGTGCGACCGGCCAAACTGACGTGATTGCATTGGAAGTCCGGGAACTGGAGAATTCGGCGGTCGGAGCAGTGGGTAAATTGGTTTGGCTGGCACAGGCGGTGCGTTATGGATTGCCCTATGCCGCTGCCAAATTGGCAGACTTCTCCAGCCATGCGCTGGATGATGTGATCGCGCTGGCTGGCCCGTTTGATGGGTACATATTGAACTCCTATCAAATGGCGACGGCATTTCCTCAATTGCAAGAAGTGCCCCATGTCTACGTCGCTCATAACGTTGAGCACCAGTCGGCGGTTCAAAATGCACTGGCTGTTGGATCACGTTTGCAACGTTGGCTTTATCAGCGGGACGCTCGCTTGTTGAAACCACTTGAGGAGAAGTTTTGTCGGGATGCGAGTTTCGTTTGGACGTTCAGCGAAGCTGATGTTGTTGGACACAATCTGACGGCAGAGCAGGGATGTTTGCTGCCGCTTATTGTGCCGAAAGGCGGTGGCAGACGCGCGGCTGCAGACAAGAAATTCGATGCGGGGCTGATTGGCACCTGGTCCTGGCAGCCCAATTTTGTCGGCCTGAAATGGTTCGCTGAAGAAGTCGGTCCATTGCTGCCTGCGTCGATGAAAATTGCGGTTGCGGGGAGTGTTCCCGAGACAGCGCTGGAGATTGGCTCGCAATTCAGTTTTTTGGGGCGCGTCGATAGTGCAGAGTCGTTTCTCAATTCAGTTCATATTGTGCCGCTGGTCAGTCGCGGCGGCACCGGGGTGCAATTGAAAACGATTGAGGCATTTCAAGCAGGACATCCCTGTATTGCAACAGCTTCGTCGTTGCGCGGAATTGATGATATTCCACCAAACTGCCGGAAGGCCGACAATCCAGCCGAGTTTGCAGATGCTCTTGTTCAGCTCGTTGAATTGTCCAAATCCGGTCAGTTGCCGACAGTCGACGGTTCTGAGTTCTTTGCCAAACAAAAGTCAGCCATGGATGTGGGTTTGAAACGCGGAATAGCCAGTCTGGAAAGCTGAATGCGGTTATCAAGGTCATGGATTCGGGTCTCTGGCGGTCGTTTTTTCTCAACTAAATCCGGTGGTTTTTCACTAAATCGCAGGGTTTGTCCGCTAAAATCCTGATGCTGCAGACGTAATGATGCGCTGTGTACGAGGATGACAAGCGAACCAATGAGTGATGCAGCCGAAACATTTTTGGTCTCAGCGCCGGATCGCCCCGTGGATCAGGCTCAACAAACCCATGATATATTGGGAGTGAATGTCTGGGCAGCGACGTGCAACGCCGCGGTGGCGGAGATTCAACGGGTCATTGATGATGGCGGTCATCGCAAATTGTCGTTCCTCAACGCACATGGCGCCAATATTGCCCATAGCGATGGGGACTATTGCCGTATCCTGCAGCAGTTTACTGTCCTGTCGGATGGTGTTGGTCTCGATCTGGGAGCCCGAATACTTTATGGGTCGGCCTTTCCGGAAAATCTGAATGGAACGGATTTTATACCTGCGCTGATGGCGCAATTGGGCGCCGGTCGAAAGATTGCTCTGCTGGGTGCGCGCCCCGGCATTGCGGATTTGGCTGCTCAACGCTTTTGGCAAGACCATCCTCAACATGAATTCAGTGCTATCAGTGATGGATATTTTGATGAAGATGGTGAAAAGGCCATTCTCGCCCGGCTGATACAGCAACGTCCCGACATTTTGCTGGTTGCATTTGGCAATCCCAAACAGGAAAAATGGATTGCTGAAAACTGCACCAGCGCCCATGCCGGCGTTTGCATTGGAGTTGGAGCTCTTTTGGATTTTACCTCCGGTTCAATTCGCCGGGCACCAAAATGGTTGATCGCGTGGCGGGGTGAATGGTTGTACCGCCTGTGGCAGGAACCCGAACGCATGTGGCGGCGCTATATGATCGGCAATCCGCTGTTTTTGACACGCATACTGACGCAGAAATTTTTCGGCGCCGAAAACGGGGCCAAAGAGTGAATTCGACCCCTAGCACAGTGCTGATAACTCCCAGTTATTTCGGGGATATTGAGCATTGCCGGCTGCTTTGTGATAGTATTGATCAGTTCGTTTGCGGCAACCCGGACCACTATATTCTGGTCGACAATGACGACTATCCCAAGTTTTTGTCTCTGGCTGCACCGCACCGTCACATTGTCAACGAGCTGGATATATTGCCGGGCTGGTTGAAAAACGCGCGGCAGGGATTTTCCGCATCGTCTCGCAAGATCTGGTTTTCGACCCGAACATGGCCGATGCGTGGTTGGCATGTCCAGCAGCTGCGGCGCATCGCCATCGCGTCCCAATTGTCGCATGACGGCATGTTGTATTGCGATTCTGATATGTTGTTCGTCAAACCATTTGACTTGGCATCCCTGTGGCGAGCCGATCAGATGCGGTTGTATCGCAATCACAATGGAATTGGTGATCAGTTGCCGGGCGGCGGTTCCTTGCATCGGGCTTGGACCCACCATGCAGCCAATCTCAACGGACTGCCCAAAGTGAAATTTCCGGCTCATGATTATATCAACAACATGGTTAGCTGGCGGTGTGATGTGGTCGGTGAGATGTGCGCACATATTGAAGATGTCACAGATAAGCACTGGCTGGCTGCAATAGGATCGAAGCGTTCATTCTCTGAATGTCAAATCTACGGTGCCTTTGCAGATGGCATCAAAGATGGCGCAGGCCATTTTTTGGGGTCGGGGGCATTGTGTCAGACCTATTGGTCCGGAGAGGCTTTGACGCGCCGGTCGCTGGATCAGTTCCTGGAAACCATGGAGCCGGATCAGGTCGCCATTGGGATCCAGTCGTTTACCGGAACCAGCACGGAATTGTTGCGCGAATTGATAGCAGCATAATATTCTCACTCGGCAAGTTGGGAAAGTTTACTGGTCTGCAGTTTTCTGGTTGAGCCTTGAATAGGTCACCAGCGCCGAGGCGATGTAGAGTGCGCCGAACATGACGTTGAGCAGCAATGCCATTTCGGCAAAGTCTTTGGTATGGCCCAGCACCAGCGCAATCAAAAACGCCTTCAATGTTCCCAGATAGGCCAGCAGGACCACGCGGGAGGCCATGAACTGATGCCCATATAGCAGTTCCGTGTGCAGCTCGATGGCATTGCGGAAGGCCGGTACCAGCACCACCATCCAAAGGAAAGAAGCTCCCAATGCGATGTTTTCACCCAACAGATTGGGGGCGAATGACAATAATATTGCGATGGCAATGATGGCAGCGCTTGACGTCAAGCCAATCAGGAAATCCAGCTTCAGGCCGGTTTTGGCCGCGGTACCATTGATGCGGCTGCGCATGATCCATTGGGTGAGCATAGTGCTGAAAGCTCGTAGCGGAACGGCCGTCAGGTCCACCAACCGCATGACAATGGCGTAAAGTCCCGACAAAACCTCGCCGCCGAGCGCGAGCACCAACACTTTGTCCATCTCGGCTTGCAGGTAAAACAATGTTTCGGCCGCCGACACGCCCAATGCATCGGATGCCCGGCCAATCCAGGCCTTTGGCTTCCACCTCAACCGTTGTTTTGGATAGATGAAAATCACGCCGATAAACATGATCACAAACAGGCTTGCAAAATACATCGGCGCCCAAGCGATGATCGTATGTTCAGTTTGCAGAAACAGGCCAATCGCGGCGATGGATTTTATCGCCACGCCGGATATGCCCAGAAGAGCACCGGTTGAATAACGATTCTGACCGTTGCAAACGATGATGGTTGTTTCAAGCCCGCGCCAGCAAATAACTTCCGCAAAGATGATCAGCAGGAAGGTAAGAAACGGTATCAGTGAAGCATAAAGCGCCACATAAATCAGACTGGCAACAGCGAGTATCAGAGGTAGCGATAATCCGCAGGCAATCAAAAATCCGCCAGTATAGGCACCGATCAGCGTGGGTTTGGTCGTTGCCACTCTGAACAGGGGCGAAATAAAGCCAAATCCCATCAGGCGCGACAGAACAATGCCGATGGCCGAGCAGGAGGCAAATATTCCGAATTCTCCAAGCGAAAGGGTGCGCGCCAGGATGACGAAATACACCATCGAAAAGACCAGTCGACCTACCTGGCCGCTCAACAGGGCAGAATAATCGACGATCTGCGCTCGGCTGATACCGAGGCGATTGAGCTTGATGTCAACGATATTTACCAGCGACTGGGAATATGACTGCACAGACATCAGAATTGCTTCATCAATTTGCTCTATAAGCCCATGCGAACGGCGACGACGAACCGCGACGACGAACGGCGACAGGCTTAATGACCGATCCAAAAACTGAGAGCAATATTAGTCAAAATCTATTAACGCGTCGTTGTGTTATGCAGCTTTCTGGTGCGGCACTGGGTAACGCCTTGTTAACTCCCGGAAACTCTGTCGCCGGTCCAAAAATTCCTTTCGGTGTTGCGGTTCATCTGGAGCCGTTTCGCAACGATCCGATGCTCAAACAAATGTTGATCAAACATGCAGATGTGATCGTTCCCATGAACGCCTTGAAATGGGCAAGCTTGCGCTATGATGAAACCCGGTTTGACTTTTCGGGTGCGGACGAACTGATTGATTTTGCCGAACAAAATGGAAAGAAGGTGCATGGACACGGGCCATTGTGGTATCATGCCAATCCACCCTGGCTTGACGCCATCAAGTCTCCGCGCAAGCTGGAAAAACTGTTGGTCGAACATATCTCCGCGGTGGTCGGGCGATATGCCGGACGGATAGGGTCGTGGGACGTGGTCAATGAGGTTATTTCCCATGATCCTTCCAATGAGGGAAAGTGGCGGGCCGGGGTTTGGTACAATGCATTGGGACCAAAACACGTCGACCTGGCGTTTAAAGCCGCTGCCGCCGCTGATCCAAAAGCGAGATTGTATATCAACGATTATGATTTGCAGGATGCGGGCCTCCGGACAAGGGCGCGCCAAAAGGCGATTCTTGGCATTGTGCGACGTTTGCAGGACAACAACATCCCCATCCATGGAGTTGGGTTGCAGTCCCATCTGTATGCCGAACGGGAAGCCGGTCAGCAGAACCTGGCTCTATTTATTCAGCAATTGCAGCAAATGGGACTTGGTGTTTCGGTCACCGAACTTGATGTGATCGACTGGAAATTGACCGCCGATATGAAACTCAGAGATCGCGCCGTCGCTGCCACGGCGCAGCAGTATTTAGCGACGCTGAGTGAATTGATTACCCCGCAATTCATCACCACCTGGGGACTTTGCGATCGCTACAGCTGGATCAATCAGGCCTTTCCCAGAACCGACTCAGCGCAGGCACGACCCTTGCCGTTTGACAGGGATTGGAAGCCCAAACCCCTGTTTGACGTGATCCAATCATTTGCCGGTTAAAACCCACCGGTTTTTTAACGTCGATGACCTTTGAAAGATAGCTGCACTGGGGTCGAAATTAATCCTTTGTTATCCATCCTGATTAATAATCAAGTAAGGGGCCGGGTTTTGTCTGGCGCCAGAATAATTTCCCCTTTTCGGAGCCCGTGGTTAAGCAATGTTGTCCCGATTTCTTGACCAGAAAAAACCCGGTAAGGGTAGGGAAACGACTGCTGCAACCACACAACATTCAACGGCGGTACAGGGATCATTGCTGGATTTGATGGGCCCCGAAGATAACGGTTTTCAACATCCAACGCCTCAACCAGATACAGCACAGCAAAACGTTACTGCTGATTCCGGTTCGCTTCTGACGGATTTTGATAATGTCGAAGCCCGCCACAGGCATTTTTTGCACCAGCAACGCGCGGCACTGCTTGCTGAAAAGTCAGCGATTGAAGATCAACAATTATCGCTAAACCAAGCGGCAATGGCAGGGCCTACAGATCCCAACAACTCGAATTCTGCGGCGCTCTCAAAGACCAGACAGCTGGACTTGCTGGCCGAGGAAATTCACCAACTGCATTCGCAACTAAGAGGCGAGGCCCAAACGGCTCAACCTTCAGTTTCAATAAAACCACAGCGACAGCAGAATTCACAAATTGGCAAATTTCGCAATCCATTTGGCTTCGACAGTTTTGTCGGATCGTTGGCCAGATCATGGAAACTCATCCTGCTTTGCGCGGCATTGGGGGCAATTATCAGCGCTGTATATTCGCTCACTTTGCCAAATAAATATCAGTCAATCGCCGAGATATTGATTGAACCGCGCGGATTGAAAGTTCTTAACAACACGGTTGCTCCAAACGGGTTGAACAGCGAAGCTACTGTCGCTTATGCAGAGAGTCAGGTTCGGATAATTACATCGTCCAGTGTCATCGATCCGGTGATTGACGACCTGGAACTCTCTGAAGATCCGGAATTTAACGGCTCATCGAGCACGGGAACTTTTGCAGGTTTGTTCAGCAGTATATTCGGTGGTGACGTGCTGCAATCCGATCAACGGTCAGAAGCAAAAAGCTATCTCTACGACAATTTGTATGTTCAGCGGGTCAGCCAGACCTTTACAATCGAAATTGCCGTGTCGACATCAGATCCGGAGAAATCCGCACGCATCGCCAATGCGCTGGCCCGCTCTTACCTGGCGGATGATTCAGGTGCGCGGTCAACTGTGGCGCGCACGGCAAGTGAAGACCTGACAGCCCGGCTTGATGAACTCCGTCAGCAGGTGCGCATCAACGAAGAGAAGGTCGAAAAATACAAGGCGGAGAACGGTTTGGTCGACACCAATGGCCAACTCATCAGCGACGTTCAGCTTTCGCGTCTTAACGAGCAACTTGTCCTGGCAAAAGTCCAGGCTGGGGACGCCCGAGCCCGTGCAAACACGGCTGCCAAAACCGATCTTGGGGACGTCATTTCCGGCTCCCTGCCATCAGCATTGACCAATTCAACGGTCAGCCAGTTGCGTCTGGACTATTCACGGGCAAATGCCCGACTGGCGAAACTGTCGACAAAACTTGGTCAGCGTCATCCTGAAAGAATTGCGGCTGCATCGGAACGGAGCAGCGTGTTGAATGCGATTTCCCAGGAAATGAACCGTATCGTGAAAACCGCCCAGGAAACCTACAAACGAGCAAAGGCGCGGCAGGACGACCTGACGGCACAGGTAACTCAATTGAAGGCTGGAGCCGTCAATGATTCTGCAGCGAAAGTAAAACTGCGTGAGCTGAACAGGCAGGTTCAGGCTGGTCGGCAGATTTATGAATCATTTCTGCTGCGATCACGCGAAACCGGAGCTCAGGAAAACCTTCGCTCTACCAGTGCGAGAATAATTTCCGAAGCAGTGCCGGTTCCCGACAAAGTCGGTCCTCAGCGTAAAGCCCATGTGCTGTTGGGAGGTCTTATTGGTGCGGCCCTTGGCATGGCGTTGGCACTCATTCCATTGTTGATTGCCGGCTTTAAGTATCTCATTGAGGGTGGTGATGAGGTATATGCAGCACCGTCTGCAATGTCCTCCCAAATGTCTGGCGATCTGTATAATTCGGATCCAACTCCGACCAGCAGTGGGTGGGGACAATTGCCATTGCCGGGGTTTGGCCAGAAATTTGCATCAACAGTGTCGGAACCTGAAGAGACAGCGCCGCTGGCACATGATTCGCCGCACCGGCAATCTGCGCCGCCCATGTATTACGAAAACTGGCGAGCCTGATCGGCACTTGGGATTTATCGCCATGCGAGACGTGGCTGTAGGGTCTGCAAAATCAGCAATACCATCGCCACGATCAACACCATATAAAGCCTGTCATCGGGCAGGGGGAAGACCACGAACTTGCCGGCGATCGTCAACAGGCAAGCCAGCAACATCGCCGATTGTCTTCGACTGAAGTTCTTTGTTGCCGCTTTTACCGTTGCGGCGATAGTTGTCAGGATAAAGACCAGCAGGATCGGCCAGTTAAATTGGGTCAATGCGCTTATCACCCCACGTGCCTGTCCCTTTGCCCAGGCGATCAGCGAAAAGTCTGGGTGAAAATCTGCCAGGGTGTTTTGAATTTGCACGTTGGAGAAATAGTAATGGACCCACCATCCAGGATGTTCGGTCGCCATTCTGATGAGATAAGAACAACCCAACAACACCACAAAAAGCACCGCAGCGCGCGCTTTTGGCAGACCGAAAGCCCAACTGGAAAGCAGCAATGCAAAAGCAAATAGCAGCGTGTCTGGTCGAAACAGGAAGGCAATCAGCAACAATCCTGCAGCACTGAATTCCCGCGACCTGGTCCATAGATAGATTGCTGCCAAGGTGGTCGCCGCAGCGATGATGTCTGGCGAGGCATAGCGCATCGTGTCGAAATAATTTGTCGCCAGTAACGCCGCCGCGACAATCGGCGCCCCGTGAAGGCAATTTTCACGGATCATCCAGACCAGAGCAATCAGACCGAACAGCAGGCTAAACAGCATGCTGGACAATTGGGCCACCTTTACCCAGCCAAGCAGCGGTGCGAGACCGTTGAGCCAGTAAACATAGCCGATTTTTGCAGAATAGAGCGGCAGGGTGGATATAAAGGCAGATTGATCACTCGACTGAGTCAGTCGATATTCATTGGCCGTCGACAGATCGCGAAAGACGTCCTCAGATGTGACCTGTTTGACAATTTCCCAGGCCTGCATTGGATCTGCGCCGGCATCTTGATGATGCAGAGCAGCGCCAAGATAGGCCACAAGATCGAAACTGTATCCCGGTTGCAGCAGCGCAAGACCGGTGAGAGACATTAAAAATATGACAAAGATCGTGCCCATCAGCCAATTGAGAGCAGCGTTTGTTCCCAACGGCGCAAACAGGCGTTGAGCCTGTTGAACCAGTCGATCAAACGGGATTGTTGCCTCGCAAGTCAATGGATTACCCGCGTTGTGATTTCACAAAGTCGGTCACGATTTTGATCACGCCACCGGATAGTACTTTGTCGAGGGCCGCGATAAACTGATCGACATTTTCACGCGTTGTAATCAAAGGCGGCTGCAGGCGAACAACATTTCGATTGTATTCGGTAAAGGCAACCAGCACGTCGTATTCACGCAACAGGGCCGAACCGATAAAACCCGACAGTGAGCCTTTCAGCTTTTCATCAAGCATTGCCAGAGCCGGGCGAACAACTGCCGGCATGGTTTTTGAAAAATCCTGAAACTCCAAACCAAGCATGAACCCGCGACCGCGAACATCCTTGATGAGTTTTGGATATCTTGCCTGCAGGTCCTGTAACTGGGCCTTTAAGTAAGCCCCGACATTCTCAGCGTTTTCCATCAGATCATCGTCATACATAATGTTGAGAGCTTCGATTGACGTGATGCAAGCTTCGCCAATGCCACCAAATGTAGCGGGGCCGTGGATCAAAGCCGTTGCGGGTTTGCCATAGGCTTTCATGTAGATTGGTTTGCGGGCGATCATGGCGGCCATCGCCGTTTTGCCACCACCCAGCGATTTTGCCAGCGCGGTCACATCCGGTACGACACCATAATGTTCAAAGGCGAAGAATTTGCCGGAGCGGCCGGTGCCGGATTGTACTTCATCAGCAACCCACAGCACGTCCTTTTCGTCGCAAAGCTTGCGCAGGCCCTGCCAGAATTCGGGCGTGGCCTCGATAATACCGGCTCCGCCCTGAATGGTTTCCAGGCAGACGATGCCGATTTCCGGATCATTGTCCAGGGCTGTGCGAATGGCTTCAAGATCGCCAAACGGAACCTTGACCACATCATCCACGAGATTGAATTGCGACTGATAGAGCGGTGAATCGGTAATCGATAAAACGCCCTTTGTCTTGCCATGAAAGGCATTTTCAGCGAACAGGATTTTGGACTTTTTTGGACCCTGATAGCGCTCAGCCACCTTTAGCGCGGCTTCCATCGCTTCTGAACCCGATGAACCAAGGAACACCATGTCCAGATCATCTGGAGCAATGGTCGCCAGATTATGGGCCAGCGCAGCGGCGTATTGAGACAGGAACGCCATGGCAATTTCGTGCCGCTTTTCTTCCTGGAATTTCTTGCGGGCAGCGAGAATGCGCGGATGGTTGTGGCCAAACGACAGCGACCCGAAACCACCGAAGAAGTCGAGAATTTTGCGACCATTTTGGTCGGTGTAAAAAACTCCTTCAGCACTTTCAATTTTTACCTTGTGAAAGCCCAGCAGTTTCATGAAGTGCAACTGACCGGGATTCAGATGGTCGACAAACAACTGGCTCATCTGTTCAAGCGGCATGTTTACTGCCTGATCAACGCTCAATAAGTTGGGTTTATTTGCTGATGCTGAAGCCTCAGGAGCAATCGCCGGAGCCTCCACAACCTGGCGGTCTACATCTGGTGTTCGTTTGGTTTTTCTCATTAAAATCATTGTTTTCCCCTTGTCCCCAAATTGCCGTACTCGCCGCTAGGCGGCTTGCTTGTGGTTTTCATTTTCCAGTGTTTTGCGGTCAGCTGTATATTCCCGGTAAGCCGCGATAAGCATGTCGTCGTCATTGTATTGAGCACGCCAACCGATCAGCTCTTGCGCCTTGCTGCAATCGAGCAGGCATTCTTCGTCGGCGATGAGATATTGCTCGGGATCCATGATCGGTTTGTCGATCAGATCGAGCAGGTCGAGTGTCCGTTTGACGGCCCAGCCTGGTGTTGGCAGCAGGATTGATTTGCTGTTGGCTTCCTTGACCAGACGTGTGAGCAGTGTTCTGACCGAGGGTGGATTGGACGACCCCAGATTGAATGCCTCGTTTGGAAATCCGGCCTTCCACGCCAGATAGGCGGCTTCAGCACAGTCAAATACCGACACAAACTGATAGGGATTTTTGCCAGAACCGATCATCGGAATGGGCAGGCTCATATCGACCAAAGTGAATAGTTTTTTCAAAATTCCGAGACGTCCGGGTCCGATAATCAGGCGTGGGCGGAAGATTGAGATGTTGAAGCCATGTTCGCGTCGCCACAGATCAGCAAGTTCTTCGGTTGCCAGTTTGCTTTCACCATATTCACCCAGGGGTTGAACCGGATGGTCTTCCTTCATCGGTACAGTGTGGGTGTGGCCGTAGATCATGTCCGTTGTGAAATGAACCAGATTTTTCGCACCGGCTTTTTTCATGGCCTCCATAATGAGAAGCGTACCGGTATAGTTTACCGGCCAAAAAAACTCGTGGCGTTCTGCCCGAGTGACGATCGGCGACAGCATTTTTGCCGACAGGTTGTAGACCGCATCACCGGGCGCGATGTCGACCTTGTCGAAGCTTTCCCGTTTGGTGACATCAACATTCAGCCACTGGCACCCGTCATAATGGGGGCAGTCACCCTTGTTGATATCTGCAACGACAACCTCTGCGCCTTCCGCAACCAGTTTGGCAGCCAGCACACGGCCGACAAAACCATCACCACCAAATATAATGTGCTTCATGATTTACTTCCTTCGTACTGTGCCGTTGCGGCGGGAGCCGTCAAATTCTCTGAATGGGTTTGGGGGGCGGTTGTGTGAGTGCCACTCTGGGCAATCAAAACCGTGCCGATGCAGATAAAGCCGATGCCGAGAATGCGCCATGCGTTGATATCTTCAGCAAAAAATATCCAGGACCCGACAGCGACTGCCACAAAAGCCAGGCTGAGGAACGGATATACAAAGGACAATTCAACTTTCGACAACACATACAGATGAGTCATCATCGAGATGACAAATGTGCACAGGCCGAAGAACACCCATGGATGAAACGCCACCTTGAACATTATGGTGATAACCGACATCAGCGTCAGCGGTCCATCGCCAGCGATCGGACCGAGCGTCAACATGCCTTGCTTCAACATCAGCTGGGCTGCGGCGTTGGTCAGCACCGTAAACAATATGAGGGGCAGATAAATCATTTTGGTCCCATGGCGGCTGGATGAGCAGAATAATTGTCCTGCTCTGGTTGTAATTGGGGTTTGTGAACTTCGCCTTTAGCGGCTTGGTTAACAGGTGTTTCAAGCGGTGGTGCGACAAGCGCATTGCGGGTAGCTGCGATGGTGGCAGCGGCGGTGTCTGCGGCGGATGGTGAAACGACCCGGCGCCAGAAATCTGATTGCAATGCTGGATCTCTGAATTGTTCCAGTTTTTGCCATTGGTCAAAGCCGCGCTGAAATGTATCTGCGCTCATTCGGGCGTCTTTATAGGGATTGGTTCTTCCCCCGGCATCCAGCGTGATGGCATCGAGGCGGTCGAGCAGTTGACGCGTCGGCTGGCCTCGATTGGCAAAGTCCAGTGTCAGCGTATATCCGGGCCGGGGAAACGACATAAATCCCGGCGAATTAAGCGATCCAAAACGCTTGAGTACCGTTAGGAATGAGCCTTGGCCGGCGCTATGAGTGGCTGCCAATAATTGGGGAATTACGTCCCTGGCGGTCTCTTGCGGCACTACGCATTGATGTTGAAACAATCCCCTTGGACCATACAACCTGTTCCAGCCGGCAAGTACGTCCAGTGGAAAAAAGAAGCTGTCTGGGTGGGTGGAAACACTGGAATTTTGACGTTTGTTGCGGTGGAAATATGCCAAATTGAACAGCCGTAATGGCAGGCCAGAAACCAGCGAAATGGGTGGCGTCAGTGGTACTGTCAAACGCGGCTTGCGGTAGTCGGGCTGAGCTGATTGGAACGTGTGATCACCACGCATCAAAATACCGCGCCCAAAGGATTTTCCGCGGGCAAGGGAATCAACCCAGGCAACCGAATATTCACTGGCCGCAGAAAATTCCTTTTCGACGTCAAAATAGTCACTCAACGATGCAAACGGCGTTTTAGTTTCTTCGACAAAATGAGAAGCGACTTTCATCAACTGGATTTGTGCCCGGGTGATGATGCCTGTCAGTCCCATGCCGCCAATGGTTGCCGCAAAAAGTTCTGCTTCTTCCAACGCACTGCACTGGACTTGTGATCCGTTTGAACGCCACAAGTTAAACGATGTCACGTGACGACCAAAAGTGCCCCGTTTTTCATGATTCTTGCCATGGATGTCGTTGGCAATTGCGCCACCCAGGGTGACGAATTTGGTGCCGGGAACAACTGGCAGAAACCAACCGCTGCCTTGCAGGTGTTGGAGAATATCTCCCAGCAAAATTCCACATTCAGCGGTCAGTAACCCGTTTTCCCGATCGAAACAGATGACTGCATTATTGTGTTGAGTGCTCAGCAAGGTGCCACGATCATTGTGGCAGGTGTCGCCATACGAACGACCGTTGCCATAGGCGAGATAAGAGTCTTTACCGGTAGCCCTTATTGATGGCGTGAAGGGTGCGATGGCACGGCGCTTTTTGTCCAACCGCCCCCAGGAATGGGCGTTACTCATAGCCCCACCCATTGCGGCATGAATTGAGAACCGATCATCACCAAGGCACCGGCAAAAATCATGATCTGACTGCGCCAGTCGGTCATTAAAAAGACCACCGGATCGTCGTTCATTTCGTTACGACGGGCCAGCACCCAAATGCGCATCAGCAGATAAAGAACCAATGGGCAAACCAGCCAGATCAGTTGCGGATTGTGGTAATTTTGCGCGATCAACGGTGAATCGATAAACAGCGCCAGAACCACCACCGAAGCGAATCCCGACGTCATTCCAGCCTGCCCCAATGTTTCAAGATCAACGGGCTGATATCCACGACCGGAACCGGCGCGACCTGTACTGGTTAATTGACCCGAGATTTCAACGAAACGTTTGACCAGAGCCAGGCTGAGGAAGAAAAATACACAAAACGCCAGCAACCATGTGGATACCATGCCACCAATGGCCGCAGAGCCTGCCATCACTCGAATGGTGAAAAGTCCAGCCAAGGTCAGCACATCAATCAGCAAAAGCCGTTTCAGCACGAATGAGTAAAGCGACGTAATCGCAAAATACAGCGCCAGAATGCCGGTAAAAGCCAGGGGCAGACTGGTCGACATGAACAGTGAGGATGCAAACAGGCAGATGGCGGCAAAAACGGCATCTGATACCGATAACTTGCCCGCTGCGATCGGGCGGTGTTGCTTGGTTTTGTGTTTTCGGTCGACTTCAATGTCGATCAGGTCATTAATCAGATAGACCCCTGATGCGCAAAAGCTGAAGGCAAAAAACGCGACAACGAGATGAATTGCCGTAAGCGTATCGAACATATCGAAATGGAGAATTGCAGGCACGAAAAGCAACGTGTTTTTCAACCACTGATGAACCCGAATGGCTTTCATCCAAATACGCAACCGTGATTTGCCGGGCTGCTCTATCAGTCTGTCAGCATGGGCATTTTTTGAATAGCGTATCGCATCGCTTTCTTCACCCACCACAATAGCGCGGTTGGCTTTGTCCCAGACTTTGAAATCGTCCCGACTGTTGCCGGCATAATCAAATCCACCGGCACCGAAACGCTCAACCAACCGGTCAGCTTTTGCAGAACTTGATAGATTGACCGTGTCGTCAGTGGCCTCGACCGAATGGAAAATGTTGAGATGATCGGCGACGGCCCGGGCATAGCGGTGATGGGAAGCAGTTGCGAGAATGAGTTCACGACCGGCATCTCTTTGATCTTTCAGCCAATCGAGAAGTGTTAGGTTGAAGGGCAGGGATTCGGCCTTGGGCATCACCCGTTTGGCGATCTGCGCCTTCATGTTGGCTTTGCCCCTGGCCAGCCACAGCGGCAGCATGAATACATAAAGCAGGTTCATCCGCAGCAGCATAAATACCGCTTCATGCAGCAGATCGGTATGGATCAGAGTTCCATCAAGATCTACGCATAGCGGTTTTTCAGAAGTTTGAACTTCCATGTCATACTGATCAGCTGTGATACTCACAACAATGCCCACCCGTAGTTTCCCGTTGCCACCAGTCTGGCGCAAAACAACTCAGGTTTTGTTGAAAGTGATGTTCAATATTTAGGCTTGATTTTTAAACTTCGCTAACCTTGTTTAAGGGTCGAAAGACGCCCCCGTCGCGGGCTTCCATTCCGATGTCGCAAACGGAGTGGTGATCAGGTGGCCGCAACGGAGTATTGTCCATCAAACGGGAACGGATTTGGCCGGTTTCCCTGACTTTCTTGAAGGAAAGAGTTCGATGCAAAACAAAGCACGTGCAGTCGTAATCGGAGGCGGGGTTGTTGGTGTTTCCACACTTTATCATTTGGCTAAAAAGGGCTGGACCGACAGCATATTGCTGGAGCGCAAGGAACTGACATCAGGATCAACCTGGCATGCGGCGGGTCTGTTGCCGCTGTTTAACATGTCCTATTCGGTCGGGCAGGTGCACAAATATTCGGTCAAGTTTTATCAGGAACTGGCTGAAGAAACCGGCATGGATACTGGCTTTCGTCAGGTCAGTAATGTGCGGCTTGCGCGCTCGCAGGATCGCTGGGATGAATACGAATATTATATGGGTGTTGCTGAAACGATCGGCATCAATGTCAAAAAAATCACACCCGAGGAAATCAAGGAATTATGGCCCTACGTCAATACCGATGGCCTGTTGGGCGGCATACAGCACCCTGATGACGGATATATACAACCGGCCGATCTGACCCAGGCCCTGGCCAAGGCGGCGCGCGACCGTGGGGCAAAGATCCACCGCAACACCACAGTTACCGGCATTCAGCGTCTGCCCGGTGACAAATGGTTGGTGGAAACGGATCAAGGCAATATTGAGTGTGAACACATTATTTCCTGCTCCGGTAATTTTGCCCGCAAAACCGGTGCCATGGTTGGCCTCGACGTTCCGGTAATCCCGGTAGAACACCAATATATTGTCACAGAAGCACACCCTGAAATTCAAAAGTTCAGAGCTGAAGGCGGTGCAGAACTTTGCGTGCTGCGTGAGAGTGACAGTGCCTGGTATATGCGCGAAGAAGCGGGCGGCCTGATCCTCGGCCCATATGAAAAGGGCGCGCCGTGCTGCTATGTAGATGGTCCTGATGATGGCAGTGAATATGAACTGTTCCAGGAAGACCTGGACCGATTGATGCCGCATATTGAATCCGCCGTGGAGCGGGTCCCGTATTTTGCCGAAGCCGGTATCAAGAAAGTCTATAATGGTGCAATCGCCTATACGCCCGATGGTAATCCGATTATCGGGCCGGCCCCCGGCTTGAAAGGGTTTTGGCTTAATGAGGGCCATTCTTTCGGCATCACCGCTGCTGGCGGTGCCGGTTGGCAACTGGCCGAATGGATCGTCGACGGCGAACCAACAATCGACATGATGGGCGTCGACCCGCGCCGCTATGGCTCCTATGCGACGGAAGGCTATCTGAAAGAAAAGAATGAAGAAGCCTATTCCAACGTATTCACGCTGCATTTCCCCGATGAAGAGCGGTCTGCTGCACGACCTTTGAAGACAACTCCCGCTTATGAGCGCCAAAAGACTTTGGGCGGTGTTTTTGGCAGTGTTTATGGCTGGGAGCGCGCTAACTGGTATGCGCCGGAAGGCTATGAATTGCCGGAAAGCGAAATTGGCGTCGGCGTAGATGTGCTGGTCAATGAAAACCACGCGCCAGCCGACCATACGGGCCGAATTCGGGAAAAATGGTCGTTCCGTCGGTCCAATTACTTCGAACATGTAGGAAATGAGGTGAAAGCGGTTACCGAAAGCTGTGGTCTGCTTGATATGTCGGCGTTTGCCAAGATTACCGTCACCGGTCCCGGAGCCCGCGAATGGCTGGAAAGCATATTTGCCAACAAAATACCAAAAAAACGGGGCAGGGTGGCGCTTTGCCACCTGCTCACCAAGCAGGGCGGTGTGAAAAGCGAATTCACCGTCTATGAAGTGCGTCCCGGCGTCTTCTATCTGGTATCAGCCGGGGCTTACATGACCCATGACCACGATGTCCTGTATCGACATTTGCCAGATGACGGGTCGGTCAAATTGACGCCGATTACCGAAAAATTTGGTGTATTGGTGCTGGCTGGCCCAAACAGCCGCAAGGTTTTACAGAAACTGACCCGGACCGACCTGAGCAATGCCAAATTCCCATGGTTGTCTGGCCAGCCGGTTTCCGTCGGCACGGCTACCGCGGAAGCGTTGCGGGTCAACTTTGTTGGCGAGTTGGGCTGGGAACTGCATCATCCAATGGAGATGCAGAACACGATCTGGGATGCGGTCATGGAAGCTGGTGCTGAATTCGGAATTAAACCCTTTGGTATCAGGGCTATGACCGCCATGGCGATCGAGAAATCATACCGTTTGATTCCCCGCGAATTGTCGATTGAGTATTCCGCTTATGAATCGGCTCTGGATCGCTTCATCAAGCTGGACAAGGATTTTGTCGGCAAGGAAGCTCTGGTTAAACGGCATGAGGCGGGGGACGCATGGAAGTTTGTTACCCTTGAAGTTCTCGGTGTGAGTGATTGTGATGCCCGTGGTTCAGAAGCGATCTACAGCAATGGCGAGCTGGTTGGTCGTGCAACCCACGGGGGCTATGGCTACCGAACCGAAAAGTCGCTGGCACTTGCTATGGTAAAACCGGGACATGAAGTGGTTGGCACAGATTTGGAAATCAAACTCCTGGGTGTGTTGCATAAGGCAGTTGTTGTCGAAGAAAGCCCATTTGATTCAATAAATGAACGTCTTCGTGCAGATATCTGATTAAAAACATTTTATTGAGATCTACAAAGGCGGCTAAATTGGCCGCCTTTGGTGCATTTAGGCGGGCATTTCAGACCGGTTCGATTTGCCGTTCGGCCCGCTCCTGTTGCGGTGAACGTCCATAGAGTTCCCGGTAGCATTTGGAAAAATGCGAGGCGGAGACAAAGCCACAGGCGATCGCTACTTCGACCACCGGCAACATCGATTGAAGCAACAGGTGGCGGGCGCGATCGAGACGAATTTCCAGATAATAACGGGCCGGAGAGCGTCCCATATGGTGACGGAACAGGCGTTCGATCTGGCGTCGGGACAGGCCTGCATGATCGGCAATTTCGATCAGCGTCAACGGTTCCGACAGATTGGCTTCCATCATTTCGATGATCGACAGGATACGGGCATTTTGAACGCCCAGACGGGCACGCAGTGGCAGTCTTTGCCGGTCGTGCGGCCCCCGCACACGGTCCGTCAGGGCCTGTTCGCATATGGAATTGATGAGTTTATCGTCATGATCTTCAGCAATCAGCGACAACATCATATCGAGCGCTGCTGTTCCCCCGGCGCAGGTGTAGACGTTGCCATCCACCTCAAACAGATCGGCATACACATCAGCCTTAGGAAATGCTTCGGCAAAGCCTGGCAAATTTTCCCAGTGAATTGCGCAGCGGCGATTGGATAACAGCCCCGCCGACGCCAGAATATGAGCACCGGTACACAGTCCACCCACGGATACGCCACGATTGTGTTCTTCGCGAATCCATCCATAGACGCTTTTATTGTTGTATTTTTCCACGTTCACGCCGGAGCAGACAAAAAGCATTGAAGGCCGGTCTTTGCCGGACAACATGCGCCTTTCGTCTTCCTGCGAGGTGTCGACGCCGACTTCGACACCATTTGAGGCAATGACCGGTTTACCATCAACAGAAGCCAGGCGCCATTTGTAGCTGTCGTAGTTAAGCATGCGATTGGCCAACCGAAGAGCCTCTATGGCCGTTGCAAAGGCGATCATTGAGAAATCGGGGACCAGAAAGAACACAAAACTGCGTAATGCGGTGGTTTCTGGTGCTGGACGGCGTGCCGAATCAGCACTCACTTCCTGAGAAACTGCTGGATTGGACATTGTCTAGACCTCCCAATCGACCTCCAACTTTGGCCATAACACCAAATTTGTTTGTCGCATAGAGGACATTTACGGCGCATTGTTCCCAAATGTTGATTCATTGTTCATTAATCCGGGTTATTTCAAGAGAATCAAATGAGGCTATTTTAAAAAAATTAAGTCCAAGGGAGCACTGTTTTGACATCATCACTTGCATTGGAAATCACCGGTCTGAAGAAAAGTTTTGATCGCCCGGCGGTAAACGGACTTGATCTGAAAGTTTATGGTGGCGAATTTTACGCGCTGCTTGGGCCAAATGGTGCTGGCAAAACCACCACTTTGCGTATGGTTGCCGGACTGCTGCTTCCAGATGCTGGCGAAATTTCTGTATTTGGTACAAAACTGATGCGCGATCCGATTGAAGCGAAAAGCAAAATTGCCTGGGTGTCGGATGAACCGATGATTTACGACAAGCTGACACCGATGGAATATCTGGAATTCGTCTCCGGGCTTTGGGGTGTTGAACCAGATATTGCTGAGCAACGTTCGTTGGAACTGGTCGATTGGTTGGGCCTTGCGCCCCATGCGATGGAACGGTGTGGTGGATTTTCCAAGGGCATGCGCCAGAAAGTGGCTTTGGCCGGTGCTCTGGTGCATGAACCTCAACTGATCATTCTTGATGAACCTCTGACTGGATTGGACGCCAGTTCTGCCCGGCAGGTGAAGGACGTATTGTTGTCACGTGTGAAACGCGGCACGACGATCATCATGACCACCCATATTCTGGAGGTTGCTGAGCGCATGGCGGAACGGATCGGTGTGATTGCCGATGGTCGTCTGGTGGCGGAAGGAACATTTCAGGAGCTGCGCGAACGCTCAAGTAACCAGAGTTCGACCCTGGAGGATGTATTTCTGGACATTGTTGAAACAGGGGACGCAGAAGCCGGTTTGGGAAGTCTTGCTGCATGAATGGACCTGCCTTCTCCGCGAAAAGCAATTCCTTTGGCTGGTATGCCGTTCATGAAGCGCGGTTGATCTGGCGAGATTTCGCGTCTCTCATTACCGGCGGCAAGCCGCGGCGCATGGTGATAGTGGGAACCATAATCGCGGCCTTTTTCATTGGCATGCATATGTTCGTGGCAGATCTGCTGGACAATCCGCTGACCAGCGGAATTGTCGCTGACAAAGCCACGCTGCTGATGATTTCCGGATTTGCTGTGATGTTGTTTTCGCTGATGTTCAGCCAGGCGATTGAAAGCGTCACCCGGGCCTATTATGCCCGTTCCGATCTTGATTTATTGCTGTCATCGCCCGCGACATCGCGACGCCTGTTTCAGGTGCGTACGTCAATGTTGGCACTGCAAACGACTGTTTTTGCGATTTTTATTGCTTCACCCCTGATCAATGTATTGGGTTTTATGGACCATCCAAGTTGGTTCAGTGCCTATCTGGTGATAATTGCGCTGGGTGGATTTGCCACTTGTATTGCTGTCCTACTGACCTTGCTGTTGTTTCGCACGGTCGGACCGGCCAAGACCCGGCTCATATCCCAGATTATTTCTGCCATTGTTGGTGCCGGATTTGTTATCTCGCTGCAGGCGGCCGCGATTGTGTTTGGCAAGGGCATTTCCAGACTGGAGCTGTTCACGTCTGCCGACACCATTGAGTTGGCCCCCGATCTTGGTAGTTGGATATGGTTGCCTGCTCAGGCTGTGATGGGCAATGTTTGGCCTCTGTTGTCGCTTATCGCTGCAAGTGGATTGTGCCTGGTATTGGTGGTCGCATATTCGACCCGCCGATTTGCTGATGATGCCCTGGCGACGGCAGGCCTGGTTGAAGGGCATGGAAAAACCGAAGCGTTCGTCGGGTTCCAACGAGGCTCTAACATGAGATCGGTGTTGCGCCGTAAAGAGTGGGACCTGCTGAAACGGGATCCCTGGCTGTTGTCCCAATCCTTGCAACAACTGCTTTATCTGGTGACGCCTGGAATGTTGCTATGGTTTAATTATGGCGCTGGATTTGGCATCTATTATGTGGTGATCCCGGTTGTTGTGATGGCGTCCGGTCAATTGGCAGGTGGACTGTCCTGGGTGACCATTTCTGGTGAAGACGCGCATGAACTGATCGACACCTCGCCGGTGACGTCCAGGGACATGCTCAGGGCCAAGGCTGAAGCCGTTGTGACGGTTGTTGGACTGGCAACATCGCCGTTTCTGATCGCATTGTTGTGGTTTTCTCCACGGGCCGCTGTTTGTTTGGCGATCGGCATATTCATGGCAACTTTCTGTGCCGTGGTTATTCAGCTTTGGCATCGCAGCCAATGCAGTCGCAGCCTGTTTCGCCGCCGCCAGGTGTCGTCAAAAACAGCGACCATCAGTGAGGCTGTTGTGTCGATTATTTGGGCGACCGGTGCCGCTCTGGCGTTTCGTCACGGCTTCTTCCTGATACCATTTGTGCTGTTTGCAGGTCTGGTCATGTGGGTTGCATGGCTGCTGCGTCCGCAGGGGCAGGTTTAACCAGACAAGATTGCCTTAAGCCCGACGGCGACCACCGCGACGACGTCTGGGTGAGCCGGCGTCATCTGCATCAGACGACGGCCCAGACCGCCGCACCGGCAATTTGATCTCGGCTTCCAGTCGCGGGAATTGATCAACCTTGTTGGGAAACGCCATTGCGTTAACGAAATGTTCCTGGAATTTGGGTTCCAGCGCGGTTTCTATTTTTTCGATACTCTGGACAGTGTCTTCGATTTCACGCCGATGCACCCGGTTCAACAGCGCCATGCGCGCACCGGTTCCTGCAGCATTTCCAACTGCCCGGACATTGGCGATTTCGCAGTCCGGAACCAGCCCCAGGACCAGCGCATATTTCGGATCAATAAAGGTGCCGAATGCACCGGCGAGATTAATTTTGGCGACCGTCTGCGCACCATGTTTTTCCATCAGCAGTTTGACGCCGGCATAGAGCGCCGCCTTGGCCATCTGGATGGCCCGCACATCGGTCTGCGCAACGGTGATATTGGGGCCATCTTCGGTTTCCCAAAGACGGTAGCTGAAAGTGCGTTTTTCTTCGAATATGCGGTCTGAAATGGCAGCTTTCGATCCATCCAGCACGCCGTCTTCATCGATGATGCCGGCCAGAAACATTTCTGCCATCACTTCGATGATACCGGAACCGCAAATGCCAGTCACACCTGTGGCTTTTGCCAGTTCGGCAAAACCCGGTTCGTTTGACCACATGTCGACGCCAATAATGCGGATGCGGGGTTCCAGTGTGACCGGATCAATCCTGACCCGTTCAATCGCACCGGGTGCAGCACGCTGGCCGCAGGAAATTTCAGCACCTTCAAATGCCGGGCCGGTGGGGGACGAGCAGGCCAGGGTGCGTCCCTGTTGGCCGAGCACGATTTCTGCATTGGTCCCCACATCCACCAAAAGCGACAGTTCCACTTCCTTGTGGGGCGCTTCCGACAAAGTTGCAGCAGCGGCATCGGCACCGACATGCCCGGCAATACAGGGCAGCATATAGACGCGGGTGCCTTCATTCATGTGCAGATCAAGTTCGGTCGCCCAGGTGTGGACGGCACCGGAAACCGCAAGTGCAAATGGGGCCCCGCCAAGTTCGGTCGGATCGATGCCGAGAAACAGATGATGCATGATCGGATTGCCGACAAAAACACTGTCGAGAATATCGGTCGGATCAATCCCGGCTTCGGCGCAGACGTTCTGGATCAAACCATTGATCGCATCGCGAACCGCCTTTGACATGGCAACGCGCCCGTCGGGATTCATCATTACGTAGGACACCCGGCTCATAACGTCTTCGCCAAATCGGATCTGTGGATTGGAGGTGCCAGATGACGCCAGAGTTCGGCCTGACAACAACGAGGACAGGTGCATTGCGATGGTGGTTGAACCGATATCACAAGCAATTCCATAGGCATTGTTTTTCAGTCCCGGATAAAGCGCAATCATTGTCGGGCGGGAGGATTCCAGATCCTGATGGATGGCCGCGGTAACGGACCATTTGCCATCGCGCAGTACCTTCTGGACAATCGGCAAAATGTGCTGCGACACGAGAATATCGCTATACCCCCATTCGCGCTCGAGTACGGCTTTCAACCGGTCGAGATCTCCCAGAGGCTTGTGCATGTCAGGCTCGTCGACTTCGACGAAGCACATCTGGATTGCCGGATTGCGTTCAATCAGACGGGTGTCGACGGCCTTGCGGATGGTTTGTTGGTTGACCACCGTGTCGGCTGGAATATCGACAACCAGCGGACCCTGAATAGTTGTCGAACAGGACAGGCGACGACCATCAACCAGTTCGCCTCGTTTGTCGGTATAGCGAATTTCCTTGGCCGACCATTGTGACACCGCGTCGAGTTTCGATTCAATGCCGTGTTTGGCGAAATGGCCAAATTCCGGGGCCACCTGACAGCGTCCGCAAATGCCTCGGCCACCACAAACTGACTCCACATAAACACCCAGATCGCGCGCTGCATCCAGTATCGGCGTACCAACCGGAAAATTTCCGCGCTTGCCGCTTGGGGTGAAGATGACGAGTGGATCAGACATGATGCCGGACTGTGTATGCGGCCGCTGCAAAGCTTTTCAGATGTATAAACGTTACCTCCGGTAATCCTTCACCCGGTTTCCGCACACAAAGCTCCTTCAATTTGATTCCCATTAGCCTTTACACGCTTTGATGGCTGAAACCGATTGGCGAATTCCGATTGACCCCCGATTGATTTTCCTCATCCCGTACGCGCTGCGCGGCCCCCACGACGACGTCCTGCACCTGACGGTGTAGGAGTTCCGCCCTGATTGCCTGCCATTGTTGCGGGGAATGTTCCCTGCAGGGCGACACGGTCTTTGTAATTTCTGATCCATTCCATACAGTCGGGATCGACGCCCGCCAAAACATTCGCCGCATGGACCATTTCCATTTCCTGGGGACGGCAGGGATTCATGATCGCGCTTGTCATGCCTGAAGCGATGCACATGGGAATAAAGGCGGCATTGATGCCATGACGGTGGGGCAGGCCAAACGAAACGTTGGACAGACCGCAGGTGGTGTTAACGCCGAGTTCTTCGCGCAGGCGGCGCACCAGCGCAAACACCTGTTTGCCAGCAGTGCCCATGGCGCCAATCGGCATGACCAGCGGGTCAACCACAATATCGTGAGCGGGAATGCCATAATCTGCGGCATGTTCGACAATCTTCTTGGCAACTTCAAAACGCACGTTGGGGTCTTCTGAAATGCCGGTTTCGTCATTGGATATGGCAACGACCGGCACATCGTATTTTTTGATCAGCGGCAATATGGCTTCAAGCTTTTCGGTCTCCCCGGTCACTGAATTGACCAGCGGTCGCCCCTTGGCCACTTTTAGACCGGCTTCAATAGCAGCGGTGACGGAAGAATCGATTGACAGGGGAATATCGACCAGTTCCTGAACCATCTCCAGGGTCTGGACCAGCAGGGCAGGTTCGGTGGCATTGGGGTCGACCGATGTAACACCGGCATTGATGTCCAGCATGGTGGCACCGGCCGCAACCTGCGCCAGGGCATCCGCCTTGACCGTATCAAAATTGCCGGCCTGCATTTCGGCAGCAAGCTTCTTGCGACCGGTTGGGTTGATGCGCTCTCCAATAACGCAGAATTTCTGATCAAAGCCGATAACGACTTCCTTGCTTGCTGATGCAACGATTGTCTTGGTCACGTCACTGTCTCCAATTGGATTGCCGGTCACTTCGCGGTTTGGTCGTTGTTGGCGCAGGGCCGCGGCCGGAATTTTGTTATGGCAACTATCATCGTCTTTTGAACAGTGAGGCAGTGCCAAATGCGACACCAAACGGCTCATTTTTAGACGTTGGCGATATGTTTCTGTGTCGCTCAAGCAATAAACATAAAGAAATCTTTATATCAACCTTGTGCATGTGAAATTTTTGATGTAGTTTCACTTTACGACACTGACTGTCGCAAATGAAGCAAGCCTGTTCGATCGTTTTTTAACTTCGTGTCTTCCGTAGGAATATCCCATGTCATCAGAAAAAATTTTCGACCAACCCGTTGTTAGCGTAGAGTATTTTCCACCCAAGGGACTTTCATCCGAACGTTCGTTGATGACTGGTGCCCATGCGCTTCGGCGATTCGAACCGGCGTATCAAACAGTGACGTTTGGCGCAGGCGGTTCAGCGATTGAGGGCAGTTTCGACTGGTCTGTCAGCCTGCAAAACCTGAATGAAGTCCCAACAGCCACCCATATTGCACTGTGCCATTTTTCCCGTGAAAGCCTGTTTGAATTTGCTGAAAAGCTTTGGGAACAGGGGATTCACCGTCTTGTTGTTCTTAGGGGAGACGCCGGTGGCAAATTGGCAGGATTTGACAGCGTTGCTGACGCTATTGCCGGGTTGAAAAGACTGCATCCATTTGATGTATCGGTTGCGGCCTATCCTGAAGTTCACCCAATGGCTGAGTCATCCGATGTCGACATTGCAAACCTGATCGCCAAGCAGGATGCAGGGGCCAATCGGGCGATCACCCAATATTTTTTCAACAATGAAGATTTTTATCGTTTTCGTGACAAAGCGGAGAAAAAGGGGTTCCGCCGGGATATCGTGCCGGGCGTCATTCCAATTACCAATTTTGAACGCATTATTGAGTTTTCGGCCAAATGCGGTGCCAGCATTCCCGACCGTTTTCATGCACTGTTTGAAGCGACTGGCGATGATCGCGCCAAACACAGCGACGTGGCCCGCATACTGATTGAAGAACAGGTGCGTGATCTGGCCCAGAACGGCGTCTCAGCCCTGCATATCTACACGCTCAACAGGGTTGATCTGACTGCCGACGCGATCCGCGCCTTCAACGGTGAATTTGATACAAGTGTCGCCGAATTTCGTCCGGCTCTCGTCGGGTAACCGGGTAACCGGGCAACCGGGCGGCGAGTCAGCAAACTGTTAGGCCAGAACTGCAGACTGGCTTTCATTCGAAAACTGAAAACTGCCACGGTCGGTCAACCAGCCGGCTGATGCCTGAAGCCCACCAAACGGAAAGACATGAAGCTGGGCAATGTTGCCAACCTGCTCGCGCCAGGCCTGTTCAATCGGATTGACGACGTCTTCAGGCGAATGTTTTGTTGCCAGTTGAGCGATGGCGCTGGTGCGCTTCCTGAAGAAATTCAATGAGTTGCCAACACCACACATGGCCGCATATTTGATCAGCGTGGTGATTTTTGCTGGCCCCGCGACGCCCAGATGAATCGGCGCATCAATACCGGCTTGTTTGACCGAGCGTGCCCAATCGATGAATTTCGGGCCATCAAAACCAAATTGCGTGGCAATGCGAAACTCGGCATCGCTCTGCAATCCAAAATCAATCTTGTCTTTCAAAACCTGCATCACGTCGCGGCCGCCATAGGCCACATTGCCTTCCGGATGCCCGCCAATGGCTACATATTTGATGCCCAATGTGTCAATCAGCCCGGTTTGCAGCACGGCAAGGGCTTCCGGATAGGGGCCCATTTGCTCGTCGGCTTCGCCGGCAATGATCAATATGTCGCGGACACCGGCCTCATTTGCCATGCCCGACAGGCGGGCTTCCAACGCCGCTTCGCTTTCAATTCGGCGTGCCGGAATATGGGGCACGGCCTGGTAACCAAGGTCGGTCACCTTGCGAGCCGCAGCAATCAGGTCGGCAACCGGATCAACACCGACGTCGGTAATATAGACACGGGTACCGCCGGGCAGCATATCACCGTGCAATTTGCCATCATGGACGTGTTTTGCGCTGACCTCGATTGAGGCGCCAATTTTTGCTGCGGTCATGCTTCGCGACCTCCATTTTTGACCAGGGCCACCAATCTGTCCTTGTCATATTCACTTTCAATGGCATCCATTGCCTGCTGGGCTTCCGCTTCCAGATCATCGCCGACCGACACCGCATCACCACGACGCCATTCAGCCAGATACTCATCGGTCTCGGCAGCACCAGTGCGCATGGCGGCCATGTCGATGGCTTCGGTAAAGCGCAATGTCAGTTCACGTTTGGCCTGATTGCGACGCCCGGCCTTGACCATGATCTGTGCCGGAATGTCCCGCCAGTAAACGATTTGAAGTTGTGCCATATCAAGCCTCACATGTTTTCGGTGGCCAAAATGCGCTTTTGTCAGCCCCAATCCTTATGTAGGGGCGACGGTGGACAACTTCAAAAACGACTTCGCAGGAGAATTTTCGAATAATTGGCTCTGCTTATCGCCTATCACAGACGCACGGTGGTCGCCAATCATAATCCTCGCTATGTCGGTGACATTATCGGACAATCGCAATATGAATATCTCATTTGCGACACGTGGAACGACGCAATATATTGCAATACTGCCAAGGTCTGCCTCTGGCAAATCATGATGGCTGGGGAATGTCTGCCAATGCGTTGGAAAGATCGCCGTATCCGGTGAGACGTTTTTCAAATTCCAAACCAAGGAACTCGGCGGCCCGCACGGCGTTTTTTGTCAATTGTTCATCTTCCGTCTGGGCAATGTAAATCATGCGGGTGTAATTGCCGAAATACATCTCGCGCAATTCGGGGTGACGGTCCATGCCCAGCGGTTTAACCAGAAATGTCTCAAAATGGCGGGCCAGAAAATCGGTCATGAAAAAGCTGGTTATTAGGTCGTCGCTTTGATCTTCAAAGGCCTGATTGCCCATGTAGAAAGAAAAACAATGTGGCCCGGCAATGCGCTCGACCCCGTGTTTGTCGCAGACCATGTCCAAATGACCACCGGTGCCACAATCGGCATAAGCGACGAAAATCTGTTCAATCCCTTCGGCTTTGGCGCTTTTTATAGCTGCATCGACACCGGGGGCGATTTTGTCGGGATAGTGATGCCACATGGCGGGCAGGCATTTCAGATCAATGTTGGTGAGGCCCAATTGTTCTGTTACCGCAAGAATTTCGCGGGCAATCATACCACAGCCGATGACCCGCACAGGTGCCGGTTCGGGGGTTTCTTCAGGCTTGTCAGTTTGATTCATGCAACCATCCTAACATCTTATTGCGCCTGCAAAAAAGGCGTCCGAAGACGCCTTGATCTTGCGGTCAGTTCAGGCAGCTTAGCGTCAGGCGCTTGCCCGCTGATTATGTTTGCGCGTCATGTAGTCTTTGGCAGTTTCCACAGCCACCGCTGCATCGCGACAATAGGCATCGGCACCAATGGCTTCGCCAAATTCATCATTCAGCGGCGCACCACCCACCAGCACGGTATAATCATCACGAATACCCTTTTCCTTCATCGTGTCGATCACAACTTTCATGTAAGGCATGGTCGTCGTCAGCAGGGCAGACATGCCAACAATATCGGGCTCATGTTCGTCGATGGCGTCGAGATAATTCTCCACCGGGTTGTTGATCCCCAGATCGATGACGTCGAATCCGGCGCCCTCCATCATCATGCCAACCAGGTTTTTGCCGATGTCATGAATGTCACCTTTTACGGTGCCGATGATCATTTTGCCTTGTTTCGGCGCACCGGTTGCTGCGAGCAGCGGACGCAATATAGCCATGCCGCCCTTCATCGCATTTGCCGACAACAGAACTTCGGGCACAAACAGGATACCGTCGCGAAAATCTTCGCCGACAATGCGCATGCCTTCAACAAGTGCTTCCGTCAGCACTTTGTAGGGTGCCCAATCCCGACCCAACAGGATATTGGTGCCTTCTTCGATTTCCTCTCTCAAACCGTCGTACAGATCGTCGTGCATTTGCAGAACGAGTTCTTCGGTTGTCAATTCGGAGAGGATGATTTCTTCTTCGTCAGACATGTGCATAAACCTTGTGCGATACGTCCCATTCAGTTGGTAATTATGTCTTGCTAGTTATGATCGACGCTTCCTATAGCGACTTAGCCAGACACGATTGCGACCTGTTGGGTTCATAACATCTCGCTTTACTGTGCCAAAGGCAATTTTTTCCAAAAACAGCGTCTTCTTTGCGACCACCGTCTTGATTGCGTCAATCGGTGCCGCTTGGGGAAAGTTGTCGGCCCCGCGCATGGGGGAATAGTGGGCCAGATATTCAATTATAACATGGTGCAATTGTTCAAAATGCGTCATGCTAAGTGGTCACTGACCAGGATGACAGATCATGAGTGAAGCCAGAGCTCCAAGACGCGGACGCGGTGGTGGTGGTGCAGCAGCCCGTCGGGCAGAACGCACCAGCGGTGTTACCGAGCACTTGCCCTATATTCGCCGGAAAATCTCAACGTTCGATATTCTCCACGACGAAGCGATGGAAATTATTGAAACCAATGCCGATACGGTGCTGGAAGAGATTGGAATTGAATTCCGCGATGATGCGGAAGCACTGGCAATGTTGAAAGATGCCGGTGCTGATGTGCAGGGTGAGCGGGTTCATTTTCCAAAAGGCCTGTGCCGTGACCTGATGAAGACAGCACCGGGTGAATTTACCCAGCATGCCCGCAATCCTGAGCGCAATGTAGTGATCGGTGGCAACAACACCGTATTTGCGCCGGTATATGGTCCTCCATTCGTTCTTGATCTGGAGGGTGAGCGTCGCTATGCGACGATGGAAGATTTCCGCAATTTCGTGAAAATGGCCTATATGGCCCCGGCGATGCATCACAGCGGCGGAACCGTTTGCGAGCCTGTCGACATTGTCGTCAACAAGCGCCATCTGGACATGGTTCACGCCCATATGACCCTGTCGGACAAGCCCTATATGGGGTCTGTGACCGCGCCGGAAAGGGCGGCCGATACGGTTGAAATGTCGAAAATTCTGTTTGGCGAAGAATTCGTTGATAACAATTGCGTCGTCACCTCGCTGATCAACATCAACTCGCCAATGGTAATGGATGACACCATGCTTGGGGCGCTGAAAGTCTATGCGCGGGCCGGGCAGGCGACAATTATCTCACCGTTTATCGTTGGTGGAGCGATGTCGCCGGTGACCGTTGCCGGCACTCTGACCCAGGTTCTCGCCGAGGCGCAGGCGGCGATCGCATTTTCGCAATTGTGCCGACCCGGCGCGCCGGTGATCATGGGGACATTTGCAACGTCCATTTCAATGCAATCCGGGGCGCCGGCCTTCGGGACGCCGGAACCGGCACAGGTGCTTTATGGCGCCGCCCAGTTTGCCCGCAAGTTCGGCCTGCCTTTCCGTTCCGGCGGATCGCTGACCGGGTCAAAAATGCCCGATGCGCAAGCCGCCTATGAAAGCGCCAATACGCTTAACCCAACCCTGTTGGGCGGTGTTAATTTCGCATTGCATTCAGCTGGCTGGCTGGAAGGTGGTCTGGTCAGTTCTTACGAGAAATTCGTCATGGACTGCGACCAGCTTGCGGCTCAGCAGAAAATGGCGGCCGGAGTTGATGTCAGCGATCATGGTCAGGCGATGGATGCCATTCGCCAGGTCGGACCGGGCAGCCATTATCTGGGCTGTGATCACACTCAGGCGAACTTCAAGACCGCCTTTTTCCGCTCGACAATTGCTGATAATAATTCCTTTGAGCAGTGGGAAGTTGAAGGCGCAAAAACAGCGCCGCAGCGGGCCAATGACGTTGCCCGCAGGTGGATCAACGACCACGTTGCACCGGAACTCGACCCTGCCAGACGGGAGGCGCTGGACGCCTATGTTGCCAATAAAAAGGACTCTATGCCCGATGCCTTCACCTGAACACGCGAGGTCAGGGCGCCAAATTGTCGGGAAGTGAGAAGTCGGGAGTTCATTGCCGACTTCATTCAGCAGGAAGTCTGGCGTTCGGCTATCAAGGGATGAGCGTCAGCGGGGCGATCTGATGACAGATAATACTGCTTTAAAACTCGAAAGTGATATTCGTGAAATTCTGTCGCCCAGTGGTCTTTTACCGCTTGGATGGTTTGAAATTGATGACCAGCCTGCTTTGTTGATTGGCAATATCGGCAGCAGTCAGTGGCAAGTATTTTCGGGGGCGTCCCCGCTTGCCGACGGTAAGGCTGACCCGATGAACCGATGGACCGTGGGCGTTATTTCAGCACTGGCTGAGAAATTGCCTGCCGGGCTGGTGGTACAGGTCAGATATCCGTTTGGCGAACCCAACTGGCCGTTTCAGGACTATGGGCGGGCAGCCATGGGGATCGATCAGTCGCCAATTGGCCTGTTGATTCACCCTGAATATGGATTGTGGACAGCGTTTCGGGCGGCGATGGTTTTTGCTGACAATTTTGAGCTGCCGAAAACTCGAAAATTCGATCACCCATGCGACAATTGCTCAGACAAGCCCTGTTTGAATACCTGTCCGATATCGGCATTTACTGTCGACGGGTACGACTATCTGGCCTGCAAATCTCATGTTGCAGGGCAAAAGGGCACGGCCTGCCGGGAAGGCGGCTGTCTGGCACGACTGGCCTGTCCGGTGGGAAGCGCACATCAGTATCAAAAACCGCATCAGGCTTTTCACATGAAGGCATATATATGACGATTGGCGGGATCCACTAATGGGACACGACCTCTATCGCCGTCTGCCCCTGCGGCGTCCGCTGCGGCCAGCTGCTTCATCTTCGGACCTGGCCGCCGCAATCTGATTGACCAGTTCACCGGTGGCTGCGACGACTTCTTCCAGCGTCGGGCGCTGGCCCTTGATATGT
Organism: Rhizobiaceae bacterium; assembly: GCA_014238155.1. GTDB lineage: Bacteria > Pseudomonadota > Alphaproteobacteria > Rhizobiales > Rhizobiaceae > Pseudahrensia. Next base: position 106,406 of record JABABQ010000033.1, on the reverse strand, counting down.
GCATCGATGGCCTGCCGCATGGCAACCAAATGTTCAGAAGACGTTCCGCAACAACCGCCTATTATCCTGGCGCCGGAGTCGATTGCCAGCTGGGCATATTTGGCCATTAATTCAGGCGTGCCGGTATACAGGACCTGATCGCCACTGACCCTCGGAACGCCGCAATTGGCCTTGGCTATTACGGCAATCGTGCCACCTTCTGCTGTCGGACCGGCCTCGGTCATGTCGAGTACGGAAAACAGTAAATCTGTTGCACCAACCCCGCAATTAGCGCCGATGGCGGTAGGGGGAGTGGGCAGTTGGTTGGCCAATACACCAAGTTCCGAAGGGGCGATGCCCATCATTGTGCGACCGGCCGTATCAAAACTGGCGGTGAATATATATTCCAGCCCGACGGCATTGGCAGCCTCCGCAGCTGCGGCGATTTCCTCGCGCGCCGACATGGTTTCAATCCACAGCACGTCAGCGCCGCCTTGCTTTAGACCTTCCATCTGTTCGGTGAAGGAAGCAACGGCGGCGTCGTGGGTTAACTCGCCGAGCGGCACGAATAATTCACCGGTTGGCCCGACGGAACCGGCAACCAGAATAGTCTTGGACGAAGAATCGGCGACCTCGCGGGCAAGTCTGGCAGCCTTTTCGTTCAGTTCCCGCGAGCGGTCCTGGGCGTTGTGCAATTTCAGACGATGCCGGTTGCCACCAAATGTGTTGGTCAAAATAATGTCGGAGCCTGAATCGACAAAGCTCTGATGCAATGCCTTGACCTTTTCTGGTGCATCTTCATTCCACAATTCCGGCGCATCACCAGACAGCAGACCCATATTGAAGAAATTCGTGCCCGTTGCGCCGTCTGCAAGCAGTACGCCTTTTTCCTCGATCAAGGATTTTAGTTTTCCAGCCATGTCGATCAGGCTCCAGATAATAGATATAAAGATTACTTTATATGATTTAACTCAGCGCGGCAACAATTGCATAGGTATGCAAAAAAATTCTTGCGCAGCGCAGGTTTTAGGCGGAGTGTGCGATCACACGAATGTGAGATTGAGATGACTGCTGGGATGACTAAAAAATGGGAATGGGCAACGTTGGGGCTGATGGCATCCTGTTATGGATTGTGGATTGCCGGAGGTTTGTTGTGGCAGACATCGTGGTGGTTTGCAGGTCTGCTGATTATGCCCTATCTCGCCGCCTTTCACACATCGCTGCAGCATGAAGTGATCCACGACCATCCGACCAATTCAAGATGGCTCAATGAGGTGCTGGTCAGCTTGCCGATTGGTGGGATTTTTCCTTATCGGCGCTACCGCGATTTGCATTTGAAACATCACAACGACCTTAACCTGACCGATCCTTATGAAGATCCGGAAAGTTATTTTTGGCCGTTGTGTCAATATACCGCCATGCGGCCGATCATGCGGGGGCTGTTTATCATCAACAATACGTTGGCGGGGCGACTGGTGATCGGGCCATTGCTGACGATGTATGGTTTTACCCGAACGGAAGTCGGACGCCTGATTGCTGGCGAAACCGGTGTCCGGATGGCCTGGTTGTTACATTTGGCAGGCATGGCAGTACTTGGGATTATCATTGTAAATCTGTTTGCTATGCCGCTGTGGATCTATGCGCTTTTCGTTGCCTATCCCGCCCTGTCGCTGACGTCATTGCGTTCCTATGCCGAGCATCAGGCGGCTGAAAATGTTGGTGCTCGTTCGGCCATCGTTGAAGCCCATCCGATATTTGCCCTGCTTTTCCTAAACAACAATCTTCATATTGTTCATCACGCAAACCCTGGTGTCGCCTGGTATGATTTGCCGGCTCTGTACCAGGAACGGAGTGAATTGTTTCTGGCGGCCAACGAGCATACTTTGTTCCACGGCTACGGCGAAATTCTGCGGCGGTTTGCATTTCGAACCAAACAATCGGTCGACCATCCGCTCATGTATCGCGACGAAGTACATTCGGAGTGATTGCTTCACTGCCTATGTATGATTGGCCGGAACTGCGCACCGATTCGGATGCGCTTTGGCAGATTTTACACAAACATTTTTTACAAGCCGGATTTCAACCACCTGAAGTTCTTTCGCGATTTGAAGACGAGAGCCAGGGGTGGCTGGAAGCCAGTTTGTTTTTCAGCCAGACATGTGGCTATCCGTATATCACCCGTCTGGAAGGGCAGGTGGAACTGCTCGGCACACCGCATTTTGATATTGATGGCTGGCAGGGACCGAATTACTGCAGTGCGATTATCGTTCAACGCGATTCTCCTGTGACCAGCCTGCAGGAGTGTCGTCGGGACCGGTTTGCCTTCAACAGCAACAATTCGCTTTCCGGTTATCGGTGCATGACGCCGCTGGTCGGCCGCCCGGAAGAATGGTTTGACAATCTGGTCAAAAGTGGCGGTCATCGGTTTTCGGCAACCATGGTCGCCGATGGGCGGGCAGATATTGCTGCCATTGATGCAATGTGCTGGCATTTGTTTCAAACATATCAACCCGAGCAGGCTGCTCAACTGAAGGTGTTGCAATGGACTCCGCCTCTGCCCGGACTGCCATATATCACCAACCGGTACTGGTCAGCCGACAAGCTGCAAAGGTTGAAGGCAGTCCTGGCCAACGCGATTTCGGAAATAATGACGTCTCCCCAAAATGCGATTTTGCGACTGAGTGGCGTGTCACATCTGGAAACAGAGGCGTATAAATCGATTATATTACTTTAGTCTAATTCAGGGGCATTGGGGCATTGCAACGAATTGGATTCCGTGCAAATTTCCCCTCCATTCCGGTAGCTCGAGGGAGCCGTCCGGTCGTCTGGAGTTAACGCTCTATCGACGACGCCGCGCGGGCGGGAGGATAACCGCGCGGCGATTTCGTCCCCCTCCATCAACAAACCAATTTTACTTGTGCGGTTTTTCTGGCCGACGAAAGATCAGCCGCCCATCAATCGTTTATCGAGCGGATAAGTGGAAAGTTGCTGATAACCGGTTTCGGTGATCAGGCACTGATCTTCCAGCTTCACCCCCTCACCACCGCCGTGGCGGCCGACATAGCTTTCGACGCAGATGCACATTCCCGGTTCCAGCGCCCCATCATATCCGTGATCTGGGTGGTCCACCGAATAACGGATAGAGGGATATTCATCGCAAAGCCCGACGCCGTGATAGAGAACACCATAGCGGGTCGGCATACAGTCTTCGGGCAATTCTTTCGATTGGGTCGCCAGTTCCTTAAACGTGACGCCTGGCCGGAGCATATTGAAGTTTGCTTCCATTTGCTCTGCAGAGGTTTGATACAGCCAGCGTTGCTCATTTGTTGGCTGACCATCGCCGGCCAGCCACGAACGTGAAATGTCACAGCAAAATCCATAGGGGCCAACCAGATCGGTATCGAACGACACCATGTCACCATCTTCAATCACCCGAGAGGAGGATTCCTGAAACCATGGATTGGTGCGTGGACCTGATGCCAAAAGCCGGGTTTCGATCCATTCGCCCCCGCGACGGATATTTTCGGCATGAAGGACGGCCCAAAGGTCGTTTTCAGTCATCCCCGGAGTAAGTGCATTTTCCATTTCAGCCATCGCCGCCTCGCAGGAGACAATTGCCCGCCGCATGCACAGGATCTCATCCGGCGACTTGACCTTGCGGGCTTCCTCCATCAATTCCTCACCATAGATGATCTCCACACCGGCTTTTTCCAGCGGTGCGATGCCGTGGCTGTCAATCTGATCAAATGCACAGCGCATGTTGCCACCCCCATGTTCGCGCAACAGGGCAGCAATATCGTTGGCCCAGTTTTCGGCAAATTCAAAGCACCGGTGCCCGGCTTCAAAATAGAACCAGGCGGTGCAGCCGCGAATCTCGTCAACAACGCCCGTGTGATCGGAAAGGTGTTCACAATTGTGAAATTCAAAAAGAATGACCGGACCATCCGTGGCGATGAAAGCGCAGCGCGCAGGATTGTGGGTGGTCCACAATTGCATATTGGTGCTGTCGGTGGCGTATCGGATATTGAGAGGGTCATACAGATGAATGCCGGCCAGGTCGCGCTGACGCAATTGCTGGCGGATGCGTTGCAGCCGATAACGCCGCATCGTATCGAGGTCGGGGTCGACAATACCCGCCTTTTTCCATTCGTTTTCAGCCAGTTCTCCGTATCCGATGAGATGTTGATTCATCGATGCCGCCTTGGCCCGCGCATAGGCTTCCAACGCGTCGTAACCGGCATTGGGGCCGGGATGTTCTGGCAGAACAAATGGCTCAATTTTCCGCCGATGACGACCAAACCGTGGTTGATTGTTCATGACTTCGCTCCCGCTATTGAACTGAGTTTGAGTTGGAATTCAGCGCTGCGCTGTTGAAAAAGCGTCACTTCTGATCGCGAAATTGTAGGGTGACAGACGCATCCAATTGTACTAGCTAATTGTTGCTGGCCGGTGCGAACCGGACATTCAGTGGGAGAGGGTGGTTCAATTGCAGCCGCCGCCGAAGGTGAAAATACCCATAATCTCTCAGGCAAAAGGACCGCTGACTGTGGATCGTTGGATCCGAAGCACTCTGGAAAGTCAGGCCCACAGGCCTGCGCCGACGGTGTAAGCTCAGGAGAGGTTTCTTCTGCAGCGAGTCTCTCAGGCCAAGGACAGAGGGGGCATGCCCACACAAGTGGGCGTGTGCCTTTAAATGTCTGGAGCCTGTTTTGAAACAAACCCCTTTTTATCAAACCCATGTTGATACTGGCGCCAAAATGGGTGCATTTGCCGGTTTCGACATGCCGCTGTTCTATCCGCTTGGCGTGATGAAGGAACATGAACATACCCGCCACAGTGCCGGTCTGTTCGATATTTCCCACATGGTTCATGTGTCTGTGTCAGGCAAAGATGCTGCTGCGCTGGTCGCTGCACTGTGTCCTTACCATGCTGATCAGCAGGCAGAAGGGCAGGCTCGATATACATTTATGCTGACCGAAAATGCCGGAATTATCGACGATCTCATCGTCACGCGGCTGGCTGATCAGCGCTATCTGATTGTCGCCAATGCTGGTTGTGCGGAAAAGGACGTGGCGCATATTCAAGACGTTGCCAGCAAATTTGACGTGGTGGTGGAGATCATCCCAAGAGCCTTTGTGGCGCTTCAGGGCCCGGCTGCAGAGGCGGTACTGGCGTCCCATTTCGACGTTGGTGACATGGATTTCATGACTGCCACGGAACCAGCGGACGGCTGGTTTATATCGCGCACCGGATATACCGGAGAAGACGGTTTTGAAATTGCCATGCCGGAAGGTGACGGTGTCGCATTTGCCGATAAACTGACATCGGATCAGCGGGTTGAGTGGATTGGTCTTGGCGCCCGTGATTCACTTCGTTTGGAAGCTGGATTGCCGCTTTATGGTCAGGATCTGAGCGAAGAAATAACGCCCCATGAAGCCGGGTTACTCTGGGCCATTCCCAAAGATCTGCGCGAAGGTGGACCTTATAACGGGGCTGATGCACTGGCTGCCAAAATCGCCGCCGGGCGGTCGCGAATGAGAGTTGGACTGTTGCCGCAAGGTCGTCCGGTTCGCGGTGAAGCCGTGCTTGTTGACGAAGCCGGAAGTGAAATTGGCATGGTGACATCAGGTGGATTTGGCCCAAGCCTCAAAGCCCCCATGGCAATGGGGCTGGTCTCCCTTGCCGCCGCAGATGCCCCGATATTTGCCGATATGCGCGGCAAGAAAATTCCCATGTTGAGGGTTAAGCCGCCCTTCGTACCCCATAATTATAAACGCTAAGGAGAAGCACCGATGAGCAAGATTTATTATACCGACGAGCATGAATGGCTGAGCGTCGATGGTGATGTGGCCACTGTTGGCATTACCGACCACGCCCAGGAACAACTCGGCGATCTGGTGTTTGTTGATCTGCCCGATATTGGCACCGAGCTGGATCAGGGTGATGACGGCATTGTGGTTGAGTCTGTGAAGGCGGCGTCCGACGTCTATGCGCCGGTTTCCGGTACCGTTGTCGAAGTCAATGAAAAGCTCAATGAAGATGCTGCTTTGGTCAATGCAGGAGCTGAAGGTGATGGCTGGCTGTATAAACTGAAGCTCAATGACACCAGCCAACTGGATGATCTGCTTGATGCCGATGGCTATCAGGCGCTGATTTCCTGACCCAAGTTCCAATTGTCTGAAAGACCCTCAAATATGACCGCACTTTCTCCTTTTGTCGCCCGCCACATTGGCCCGTCTGATGCTGATCAGCGGACCATGCTCAACGCACTGGATATGGTTTCGATTGAAGCATTGCTTCACCAGACCGTGCCGGATTCCATTCGCATGAAGGGCGAACTGCAGATTCCCCAGGGCGTGTCGGAGGAAGCTGCGCTTGCAGAAATTTCAGACAAACTGGAGCGCAATATTGTTGCCAAGGCGATGATAGGGCAGGGCTATCATGGTACTCATGTCCCACCGGTCATCCAGCGCAATATGCTGGAAAACCCCGCCTGGTACACAAGCTATACGCCGTATCAGCCAGAAATTTCCCAGGGGCGGCTGGAGATGTTGTTCCATTTTCAGACACTGGTTTCAGAACTGACCGGCCTGCCTATTGCCAATGCATCCCTGCTGGATGAAGCAACTGCGGTCGCTGAAGCTGCTGGCATGGCATTTCGTCATCACCGGGGTAAGCGTCCGCGGGTGGTTGTGGCCAGCGCGCTGCATCCGCAAACGGTGGACGTGCTGAATACGCGTGCGTCAACGGCTGATTATTCAATCGACTACCCAACTTCGCTGGACGCTGCCATCACCGATGATGTGGCGGCGGTAATTTTACAATGGCCGGACACGACCGGAGCGCTTGCCGATCCGGCTTCGATCGTGGACGCCGCCAAAAAGGTGGGTGCTCTGGTGATTGTCAGTGCCGATCCGATGGCGCTGGTTTTGATGGATGGTCCCGGCAGATGGGGGGCTGATATCTGTGTCGGCTCGATGCAGCGCTTTGGTGTTCCGTTGGGCAATGGCGGTCCGCATGCGGCCTATATGGCTGTTGGCGAAGGATTAACCCGAATGTTGCCAGGACGTCTTGTTGGCCAGTCAATCGACCGGCATGGCCGTCCCGCCTATCGTTTGGCACTGCAAACGCGCGAACAACATATCCGTCGTGAAAAAGCGACGTCGAATATCTGTACCGCTCAAGCTTTGCTGGCGAATATGGCAGCTGCATACGCCATATGGCACGGCCCGGAAGGCCTCGAGGCAATCGCCCAGCGCATACACGGACTGACCGGACGCCTTGCTGCGTCTGTGGCAAAAGGCGGACACAGCATCACTGACAAATTCTTTGATACGCTGACAATCCACATTTCGGGCAAGGCAGAAGAAATTGTGGCCACGGCTGAAGCGGCTGGTCTGCTGCTGCGAATTGTCGATGCTGATACCGTCAGTGTTGCATTTGATGAAACCAGCACCGAGGCTGATCTGGTAAGTCTGTGCGACCTGTTTGGTGTCAAAATGGTGGCACAAGCTGATGAAGCTTTGCCGTCGCGGCGTGACCCGAGCCAGTTCCTGTCTCAGGATATCTTTCACGCCAATCGTTCAGAAACAGAAATGATGCGCCTGTTACGCAAGCTGGCCGACATGGATCTGGCCCTTGACCGGGCGATGATTCCGCTGGGCTCCTGCACAATGAAGCTCAACGCAGCGGCAGAAATGATGCCCGTGACATGGGAATGTGCCGGGAACATCCACCCCTTCGCACCAAAGTCGCACCGCATTGGCTATGGGGCAATCATCGATGATCTTGATAATTGGCTGAGCGAAATCACCGGATTCGCCAAATGCACCCTGCAACCCAATGCCGGCAGTCAGGGTGAATATGCCGGCCTTCTGGCAATTCGATCCCACCACGAGGCAAATGGACAGGGACATCGTAATATCTGCATCATTCCCTCGTCCGCTCACGGCACCAATCCGGCGTCTGCCCAGATGGCGGGCTATGACGTTGTGGTTGTGAAATGCAACGAAGAAGGTGACGTATCGCTCAAGGATCTTGAAGAGAAAGTTGCCAAATACAGCGACAACCTTGCAGCCTTGATGATTACCTATCCGTCGACTCATGGGGTGTTTGAAGCCCGGATCGTCGAGATTTGCGAGATCATTCATGCCCATGGCGGGCAGGTCTATCTTGATGGTGCAAATCTCAATGCGATGGTTGGCATTGCGCGTCCCGGCGATATCGGCGCCGATGTCTGTCATATGAACCTGCACAAGACATTCTGCATCCCGCATGGTGGTGGCGGGCCGGGCATTGGTCCCATTGGTGTGGCTGCTCATCTGGTGCCACATCTTCCCGGCCACGTGGCCAATGGCAGCGATGGCGCCGTCAGCGCCGCACCAGACGGATCAGCGTCAATCTTGCCGATATCCTGGATGTATATCCGCATGTTGGGAGGCGGCGGATTGCGCCGTGCAAGCGAGGTGGCCATCCTCGGCGCGAATTATATCGCCAATCGGTTGAGCCAGCACTATCCGATCCTGTTCACCGGTAAAAACGGACAATGCGCCCATGAATGCATTGTTGATGTGCGGATCTTGAAGGACAGTGCCGGGGTGACCGTCGATGATGTTGCCAAACGGCTCATTGATTATGGGTTCCATGCGCCAACGATGAGCTGGCCGGTGGCCGGAACGCTGATGGTGGAGCCGACCGAATCTGAACCACTTTCGGAGATTGATCGCTTTATCGATGCGATGATTGCCATCGCCACGGAAGCCGCGCGCATTGAGGCTGGCGAATGGCCGCAGGATAACAATCCATTGCATAACGCACCGCATACCGCCGAAGACCTGCTGGCGGATGAGTGGGAGCACCCCTATTCAAGGTCGCTGGCGGCACATCCTGCTGGAACTGACCTTGGGTCAAAATACTGGCCGCCGGTCAGCCGCGTTGACAATGTGCACGGGGATCGCAATCTGATTTGCACCTGCCCGCCAATAGAAGAACTGGTGGTGGGATAGGGTTTTGCAGATCCAAACCGGATTAACCGGGGGTAAAATGCTATCCCGGTGATAAATGTTTGGTGAGACTGAAATTTAATGTAATTGCACTGCCCATTGGCGGACTAACTGTGCTAGGCCTTTTTTTAGAATACGAGCCGGCAACGATTCGGCCCATGGGAGATGTGTGTCTTTTGACCAGCGATAAAGTATGGGGTCGACGTCTGGCGGCCTATCGAGCAACGAGCAACGTGCGCGCTTACGTTGAACTTAGTATTACGTTGCTGCCATTTGTGGCCCTCTATGGCGCGATGTGGTGGTCTCTGTCGATTGGATATTGGCTTACCTTGATATTGGCGCTGCCCACGTCGGCAATGCTGGTGCGACTGTTTGCCATCCAGCATGATTGCGGACATGGAGCCTTTTTGAAGTCAAAAAGTTCAAATGACTGGCTTGGCCGCAGCATTGGTATCCTGACATTTACACCCTATGACGACTGGCGTCGTGAACATGCATTGCATCACGCCGGATCGGGCAACCTTGCCCGCCGGGGGTTTGGCGACATCAACACGCTGACCGTCGGAGAATATATGGCGCTGAGCAAGCCGCGCAAATTTCAGTACTGGCTGTATCGTCACCCAATCGTATTGTTTGTCATTGGTCCCTCCTGGCAATTCCTGTTGCGCCATCGCTGGCCGACTGGCAGGGCCAAAAACCTGATGCCGTTTTTAAGCACTCATTCGACAAATATTGGCATCGCGGTCTATTCCGTGCTGATGATCTGGTGGATGGGGTGGCAGGCATTCTTGATGGTGCAACTGCCGGTGACGATATTGGCCGCAACGATCGGTGTGTGGCTGTTTTATGTCCAGCACCAGTTTGAAGAGACAGTTTGGCAAAAAGATATCGATTGGCAGCGCGAACATACCGCCTTGCACGGCAGCTCCTATTATGATCTGCCGCAGCCGCTGATGTGGCTGACCGGAAATATCGGCATCCACCATGTGCACCACATTTCCAGTCAGATACCGTTCCATGTGTTGCCCAAAGTTGTGCGGGACTATCCGGAGTTGAAAAGCATCGGGCGCCTGACACTGTGGGAAAGCATACGTTGCGTGCCGCTGACCCTGTGGGATGAAGAACGCAATATGCTGGTGTCGTTTCGCCAACGCCGTAAATTCGCGATGGCGGCGATTTAAGCGGCGAACCCTGGTCGACAGTATTTAATGCTGAATCGCTTCAGGCGCTTGCCCAGGTTTCCTTGCGTCGTTTTTCAAGTCTGGCGTGTTCTTCAATGTTCATGGCCTGCATGATACCGGTGGCAAAACTGTCGGGCTGGTAGTGATTGTGCCGGTCCCGTCCGCGTACCAAAGTCGCCGTATCCAGATCGTGCAATGTCTGCCGCGCTGATGGGTTGATATATTGTACGTTAAAACCAATGCGCCGGTCGTCGCTCTCATTCGGCATCGAAGCGTGCAGGGTCCAGCCGTGATGAAAGCTGGCCTGGCCCGGCTCCAGCGGACACATCATAGCCGTTTCTTCCGCGACACCATCTACAGACTGACCGCGAAACAGAACATTCGACATATCCTGTTTGTCGACGTGATCCAGTCTGCCTTGTTTGTGGCTGCCCGGCACCATGCGCATGCAACCGGATACCGGTGTTGCGGCAGACAAAGCAAGCCACATGGACACCTGCTGGTCATTGGAAAGACCCCAGTAAGTCAGATCCTGATGCCAGCTCACATGGGAAGCAGAATTGGCCTCCTTGATGATATAGGTGACGTCAAACAGCATGATGTCGGGCCCTAGCATTTGCTCAACCACATCCAGCACGGCCGGGGCGGTGGCCAGATCCGCTGCAAAATCCAGCAAGGTGTGCATTTTGGATTTATAATGCTGGTCCCCGAACTGCGATTCCACCTCCTCTAACCGGGCACGGTGCTCCGCGGCCTGTTGGGTCGAAATGCATTGCACCGGTGAAACATAGCCGTTTTCTGCATAATGCTGAGCGAGGGACATTTCACTTCTCCTTGAGTTGAAGATGTAAGGGTTTTAGCTGAAATCGCCGCGCATTCGTTTGCCCAGCGGATCGAATGGCGGTTCGTCCTGAATCTCGGCTGCGCACATATCGCCAATAATCTCGACTTTCAGTCCATTCTGCCGTGCAGCAGCAAGTTGTTCGGTGGGGATGTAGCCGGTTGCAAGAGACTGGTTCACAAAGTGACCATAGCCACCGGAGGTCACCCAACCAATCACCTCGTCACCCAAAAAGATCGGTTCATCACCAATGCAGTCCGCGTCGGTTGCGCCGGTAACATTCATGCAGATTCGGGTCAGTGGTGGGTTTTCCGCATGGGCAAATACGCCGTCCCGTCCAACAAAAGTATTCTTTTTCTTTGAGACAAAGCGGTCAAGTCCAGCTTCAAAAGGCGTGTAGATGGGGCGGAATTCGCGGAACCAGGTGCCAAAATGTTTTTCCAGCCGCATGGTCAGCAGCGCCCGCATGCCGAACTGCTTGATGCCAAATTCTTCTCCAGCCTGCATGATACCGTCATGAAGCCGGCGCAGGTGCTCCCCATCGACCCAGATTTCATAGCCCAGATCCCCGGAATAGGAGATGCGGTTCAGTTTGGCCGGAACACCGGCAATCACCGTTTCGCGGTAATCCATAAATTTGAAGGCATCGTTGGAGACATCTTCATCGGTCAGTTTGGCCAGAACCTTTTGAGCATTCGGGCCGGCAATGGAAAGCCCCAGCATCGACAGGTTGAGATTTCTGATCAGTACCGAACCGTCTTCCGGCAAGTGCTGTTCAAACCAGCGCATGTGATAGATTTGGGCCTGACTTGATCCCCACATCTGGAACCGTTCATTGCCCTTATTGGGGCCGGAGCGGTCGATGCCAGCAGCGCCAATGGTGAAGTCACCATTGATCATGCCTTCATGGGTAACCATCGAAGTCAGTGCGAGACGGCCGGTTTTTGGAATGAAGTTGGTCATTACATTGGTCAGCCATTCACGGGCGCTGGGACCGGTTATTTCATATTTGGCGAAGTTGGAAATGTCGGTCAACCCGACATTGTTGCGGCAATTGAGAACCTCCGCCTTGACGTGATCAAAATCGTTTGAGCGGTGGAACGAGAAAACGTCCTGCGCCTCAACGCCCTCCGGCGCGTACCAAAGCGGTGTTTCCAGACCCCAGGAATCGCCCATGACAGCACCATTTGCCAGATGCACGTCATACAGTGGTGTGGTCTGGTGAGGGCGGGCAGCGGGCAGTTCTTCATTCGGGAAACGAATGCGGAAGCGGCGAGAATAATTCTCGCGTACTTTGGCATTTGTGTAGTCGCGGGTAATGTGCGGGCCAAAGCGCGCGACATCCATGCCCCAGATATCGTATCCCGGATCTCCATTGACCATCCATTGGGACAGGGCAAGGCCAACCCCGCCACCCTGAGAGAAACCGGCCATCACGGCACAGGCCGACCAGTAATTGGGAACCCCGCGAACTGGTCCGACCAGCGGATTGCCGTCTGGCGCAAAGGTGAATGGACCGTTGACGATGCGTCGGATTCCGGCCTTCTCAAATGCCGGGAAGTGTTTGAAACCGACCTCAAGAGACGGGGCAATACGGTCAAGATCAGGGTTGAGAAGTTCCTGGGCAAAATCCCAGGGCGTGTCTTTGGGGGACCAGGGCGTTGCCTGCTTTTCATAGGTGCCAAGCAGCATGCCGTCGCGTTCCTGACGAATGTAAATCTCGCCGGAAAAATCAATGGCATGAACAACTTCCTTACCGGTCGACTTATTAATCTCGGCAACTTCCGGCATCGCTTCGGTCAGCAGGTAATGGTGCTCCATTGCCAGGACCGGCAATTCCACGCCGACCATGCGGCCGACTTCGCGGGCCCACAGACCGCCGGCATTGACCACGTGGTCGGCTGTCAGCGTGCCTTTATTAGTGACGATGTTCCAGACCGATTTGGCCTCATCCCAGTTGAGTTCCTCAACTTTGCACTTCAATTCGATTTCTGCGCCGCCGATGCGGGCAGATTTGGCATAGGCATTGGTTGTGCCATAGGGGTCGAGATGGCCTTCAACCGGGTCCCACATGGCGCCGACAAAATATTCCTCTTCCAGCAGGGGTAAAATTTCCTTGGCTTCGGCGGTTGAAATGATCTCGGTTTCCATGCCCAGATAGCGGCCGCGGGCGTGGCTCATTTTTAGCCATTCCAAACGATCCTGATTTTCCGCCAGCGCGACACCACCAGTCAGATGCAGGCCACATTTTTCTCCGGAAATCGCTTCAAGCTCGTCATAGAGATCGATCGTATAGGCCTGGAGTTTTGCCACGTTGGGGTCACCATTGAGTGTGTGGAAGCCTCCCGCAGCATGCCATGTGGAGCCACAGGTAAGCTGGTCGCGTTCGAGCAGGACTACGTCCTTCCAGCCGGCCTTGGTCAGGTGATAGAGGACCGAGCATCCGACCACGCCTCCGCCGATGACGACTGCCTGTGCATGAGATTTCATCTGGTATTCTCCAAGATAGGGGGCGTGTCAGCCCTGATAATTGTAATTTTCATAAGCCAAGTCACCCGCCCATACCCAAACAGCCAGCAGGCCGGAATTGATGGTGCGACTAGCGTGAGGTTGATAGCTTGCGTGATGCATGCGATCGCCGGGATGGCGCATTGTATAAGGTGTGCCTTGTTTATACCATTCAGCTTCACCGGCTATTTGCACAAACAATTCTTCGGCGGAGTGGGTGCGGATGATATAATCGGTGTTGGCGGTCTGGGCGAACAGACCGACGCGGCAGGTTGGATCATCTATCATGCCGTCTGCACCGATCAGCTCAACCGTTTGCATGCGCAGCGCCACATCGGCGCTGATGCCTCCGTCTTCATAGCCCGAATAGTGCCACGACAAATGGTCCATATACGGTGTTATTTCGACCGCACAGGGCAGGGCCTTTGGTGATTGCAACAGGCTGAATATTTCTTCGCCAGTTGCCAATGAGGTCTTTTCGGCAGGGCAGGAACTCTCGGCATGGCGGCGCAATGCATCTGCCCCGACCCGGGCGATGTTTTCGCTGCACTCTCCCTCCTGATCAAGCGCGCTGGCAAGAGCGTGGAACATGTTTGAGAAAACCAAATCGGCCATGGTTAAAAATCGGTCGGTGCACCGCCTTCTTCCTTGCGCCTGGCGACAAATGCCTGGAGCTCTTCGTCAATTGCCTGATCGAGTTCTGGTGGTTCGAATTCTTCCAGAATTTGCTTGTACAATTTGTTGGCCCGGTCGTGGGTCCAAACCGATCCGCGTTCTTCAAAATTCTCGTAATTATTCCAGTCCGACAAGAAGGGGTTATAGAACGCATCCTCATAGCGGTCCTGGGTGTGTTGAATGCCAAAGAAATGTCCGTTGGGGCCAACTTCCTTGATGGCATCGAATGCAAGGGTCGCATCATCAACAACCATCGGGTTCAGATAGGACTGAAATTGCTGCAGCACTTCGCAGTCCATGACGAATTTTTCAAATGAGGCGCAAAGCCCGCCTTCAAGCCATCCGGCCGCGTGATAAACAACATTGGTGCCACTGGTTATGACAGCCCACATGGAATTCATGTATTCCCACATGCTTTGTCCATCGGGCACATTGGCGGCGCAGACACCGGAGGAGCGCATCGGCAGATTATAATAACGTGCCATCTGGCCAGTAATCTGGGTGGCCCGAACATAGTCGGGTGTGCCAAACGCCGGAGCGCCGGTTTTCATGTCCACATTGGAGGTGAATGTGCCAATTGCCGAGGCGCAGCCGGGTCGGATGCACTGGATCAGCACAATGGCAATCAGCGATTCCGCCAAAGACTGGGTTACTGCCCCCACCATTGTTACTGGTGCCATTGCACCGGCCAGAGTGAAGGGCGTGACAATGGTCGGTTGACCGCGACGCGCCAGCCGCATCATGCCATCGAGCATGGGAAAGTCGTGCTTCAGCGGCGAAGTTGAGTTGATATTGGTATACATGCGTGGCGAGGCTTCAAATTCTTCGTGGGTCAGACCACCGGCAATGCGGGTCATTTCCATAACGTCTTCAACGCGCTCTTTGCCCAGTGAATAGGCGTGCACGACCTTGTCGGTCAAAGTCAGCTTGTCATAAAGACAATCGAGGTGACGAACTGATGGATGGATGTCCATCGGTTCCACCGGATAGCCCCCAGCAAAATGCATGCAATTGAAATATTGGGTCAGCCGCAGGAAGTTTTTGTAGTCTTCACGGGTGCCGGTGCGACGACCATTGTCCAGATCTGAACAGTTCGGCGGGCTGGAGACATTGCCAAAAACCAGATGCTTGCCACCAATGGTGATCTGGCGGTCCTGATTGCGCGGAGTCAGGGTGAATTGCGATGGCACGAGAGCGATTTTCTCCATCACCATATCCCGCCCCATGCGGACGTTTTCACCATTTACCGTGGCGCCATGCTGACGCAGGATTTCCGCGGCCTCCGGGTTGAGGAACTCAATACCGATCTCTTCCAGAATCCGCATTGCCGTGTCGTGAATTTTTTTAACAGATTCTGCGTCGATCGGCTCGGTTGGGCGGTCGTTATTTATAACCGTCTGCCAGGGATACTGGCGGATTGCCGGGCCACCGCGTCTGGCATTGCCTTCCCGTCCACCACTACGCGTGCGCCGCTTCCTGCTGGTGCCACCGTCTCCGCTGTTGCCGCCGCCGCCTGTTGCTGGTTGCGTTGCTGCATCGGTATCAGTCATCAAAATATCCTCCTGCAAGGCGCGGTCTTGCTGGGTCATTGTGGATTTCCGGTATCGCAACAGTGACGGATGCACGACGCCAGCCAACAAGAAAGCGACATGCCGTGAATTGGTTTAGGAAAAACGACTTGTCAGGCCGCGTGAAGGATTGAAATCCATCTTGGTCACCGCCAATGTCGCGCCACCTGAATTAAGTGACCAAAGACATGACCGCATTTTCCCTGACCAAACACCCGTCAATGATCCTGGCTCCCGGCGCGTCAAAGGAACTCGGTATTCGAGTTTCCGAAACCACCGGAGAAAAAAGCCGTGTTTTGATGGTGTGCGATCCGGCGCTTGTCAAATTGGGACTGGCGGAACCGTTGATAGAAAGCTTGAAAGACCAGCGCCATGAGGTGATTCTGTTCGACGATTTGCAGAGCGATCCGAAGGAAAAGTCGGTCAATGATGCGACCAGAATCGCCCATGAAAACCAGACCGATTGTGTTGTCGGCCTGGGCGGTGGATCGGCACTGGATACCAGCAAGGTGGTAGCTGCGCTGGCGCATACGGGCGAAAGCTGCGAGCCTTATCGGCTGGCGCTGAGCCAGCTGCCGTTTCGCAAGACCGGACTAATTGCCCTGCCGACGACGGCGGGAACTGGCAGCGAAACAACCGGCACGTCGATAATTTCCCAGCCGGATGGTGTTAAAAACTGGTTTTGGGGACAGCCACTGAAACCAGATTTGGCTTTGATGGACCCCGAGCTGACAATTGGTCTGCCTGCTTACTGGACTTTATACACTGGTCTTGATGCATTGGTTCACAGCATTGAGTCGAGAACCAATCGTTATCGCTATGAGCAAAACGACCCGCTTGCCGAAAAAGGGATCGTTCAGGCTTTTGCTCATCTGGTGGCAGCTGTTAATGAGCCGACGTCAATCGAGGCTCGTACCGGCATGATGCTGGCGGCTGCTTATGGTGGGCTGGCGATTGCCAATACGGGCTGTGCGGTTGCCCACAATATCGGACACGCTTTGGGATCGCTTGCCAAAATCCCCCATGGCCGGGCGGTCAGCGTCGCATTGGCACAGACAATGGAATGGACAATTGACGGCAATCCGCAGGCGTTTGAGCGCGTTGCTCAGCTGCTGGGAGGTAAGAAAGCCTCAGACATTAGTGACAAATTGCATGGGTTGGCTGAACAATGTGGGGAATCACTGACGTTGAGCAATGAGGAAAAAGCCAGGCTTTCCCAGCAGGCGCTGGCGGACGATATGGTTGCTGATGCCAATATCGCGATGCTGGACGCAACAGCGAGGAATGCCTCACGGTCCGATGTCGAACAGCTTGCAGAACGTGTAATGGAAGCGTGATATGTAATGTTCGGAAGCGCCGATGATAGCGCTCCCGAGAAATTTAGTTTAGCAGCCGCCGATTGCACGTCTGCCCGTACGATTGCCCAAACGGTCATAGGCCCAGCGATATTTGGTATTGCGGTAGCAGCCTTCGACAAAAATGGTTGTCGATTCGGCTCCGCGGTTTTCAAGCGTTTTCAACAGATCCAGAACCGTGTTGGACACGCAACTTCCGCTATCGCGTTGATTGACAATCTTGCCGATTGAGTTGATGCGAATTGTGGTTTTTACATCATCTCTGCAGACATTGGCTGTCCAACCATTGTTTGATTGGCGCACATCAATATTCAAATAGCCGTCTTTGGCAAAACGATCTTCAAGCATTTGTTTGGTGACAGGCGGCGCACAACTGCCGACATTTTCCTCTTTGCTGACACGGCCATAACGGTCGACCAGCAGTTCCACCAATTTACGACCTTTGCACGCCTCAACCAGATAGGGGGTGCGGCTGCCGCGCAATACCTTGACCTGATCATAGCCTTCTTTGCGCATCAGTCTGCCGAGATTTGCCGGGTCAATAGGGCTGGCGCAGGTGTCAATGCGGGTCTCGCCACGCAGGCGACCAAAGCGACCAATGGTAATTTCCATTTTGTCCCCTCCCTTACAGCCATGGGCAATATAGGGCGGGCGGCGGCGGTCAATGATTTCAATGCGTGAATAGCCATTATCCTGGAGCAATTGCGCGAGGTTGGCTGGATTAATCTGTTCACGACACCGTCCGATACGACGCTCGGATCGAATACCACCGCGCCGGTTGAGCTCGATGGTCATGCGGTTATTGTCACGGCAGGCTTCTGCAACGTAACGCGGTGGTTGATCATCGATAACCTCAACCCGGCGATAGCCATTTTGTTCCAGTATGTTGGTGATCTGGCGCGACGTCAGTCCGTCAGGTTGGCAACTGCCGGTGCGCTGGCGGTCGGCGACTTCGCCGCGCCGGTTGAATTCAAACTGGTACCGACGATTGTTACGGCAAGCAGTCGCAACAATCGTATTACCGTTGCGTTGCGCATCAACTCGATTATAGCCATCTTGCTCCAGAAATTGTTTGGCATCGGCACGAGAAAATCTGGCCTGTTGAGGTTTCGGACATTTGCCAATCTTGTTGGAACTGGTGATTTTGCCAAGAATACTGACTTTCACCTGATACTTGTCGGCGCCCTTACAGGCTTCGAGGCGGACAATGGTAAGCCCGCGACTTTTGACCACCGGACTTCGGTAACCGGCACCGCGCAGGATCTGGAAAATCTGACGGTCATCACCGCCCAGTGTGATTGTCTGGCCACTTGCTTGTTGCGAGATAGTCAATGTCGACATGACAAGACACAAAGATAAGAAAAGTCTGGCAAACGATTGCGGCATATTATCCTCCAGCGGGATGCGTTGCTCGGGTAAGATCGAGTGAAGATGACGTTACGTTATTTGTCAATTGTTGTGCGGTGTTAAGGCTGTCATGATGTTTTTTTCATCCACAAGTGGTTGGTTTGATTGCGCGTTGTGAAATAATTTAGATTTCGATACAGTGAACTAGAAGTTATTGCATTAATGAAGGCGATTTTATGAAGCATTCTATGATTTTGGTGGGCGCCGACAAGGGCGGTGTCGGCAAAACGACCCTTTCGCGGGCCTTGCTCGATTATCTGGAACGCAGCAACGTGTTGGTTCGTGCCTTTGATACGGAAAATCCCCGGGGTACGCTAAATCGCTTTTATCCGACCAAGGCAACGATCATCGATCTGGCCAATGTCGCCGACCAGATGCGTATTCTCGACACAATGGACTCAGCCGCTGAACAGGTCACTATTGTCGATCTAAAAGCTGGCAATCTGTCATCTGCGCTGGATATTTTTGATCGCATCGGCGTGCTTGAAGCTGCCAAGGACGGAGTGTTCGATCTGGGTCTTATGCACGTGGTTGGCCCGTCTATCGCGTCGCTTGATGAAATGAATGAAGTGGCCAGATATACCAACGGGTTGGACTATGTTGTGGCCCGCAACTTTATCAACGAAACCAATTTCTTTGAGTGGGACGAGACGACTTACAACAAGTATTTTGCCAGACTGCCCAATGCCAAGGAAATTGAAGTGCCGAAACTCAACGAGATGGCCTATGAGCAAGTCGACCTGGCAGGCGTAACATTTACCGATTTTATCGCCAACAAATCCGCCAAGGGTGAAGATGCGGATTTCTCGTTTGTCCTGCGCGGTTATGTGCGCAAATGGATCCAGGATCTGGATGCAGAATTGAGTCAGCTCGACATGATCAAGACAATCATGGCTGCCAAGAGGTCAAACGCGTCAGGAGATTCCTGATCGTTTGTCGGATACCGGGGCCCAATCAGATAAATCCGCCCCTTGGGGACGCGCCGGGGCTTCAGCTACAATAGTCTGCTCAGATTGCCCGCGAAACGGCAAAACACTGTTCGCCAAGCTGGCGGCTGACCTGCTGATGCTGCGGTTGGGGCATCCGCCGCATATATTTGACACTGACGAGCCGGACGGCAACCTGATCAATCATTTCAGCGACAGCGGTCAGATAATCGATATATCCAAGACCACCGCTCAGGTGGCGCTGTTTGATGGTATGTTGGCGCAGACGGATGCGCACTACCTGATTGATCTGTCGGCGCGGCATTTCGCCCGGTTTTTTGATATTTATCGCGATATTGGTTTTGAAACCGGCGCTGAGGAAGCTGGCCTAGATGTATCGGTGTTTTATCTGATTGATCGCACCGAGGCATCGATTGAAGCGGCGGCGGAACTGTCGGCTTCGATTCCCAAAACCCGATTTCTGACGGTGCGCAATTCGGCGATCGGAGATTCGCTGGGGCAGGGGCGCAGTTCTGATATCTACCACCAAATGCGCATTGACCGGGAAGTGCTGTTGCCGCAACTATCGGCGGAAGCTTTGGGAATGCTTGAACATCCCGACTTTCATTTCGATACATTTATCGCTGGAAAATACGAGCATTTTCCGTTTGAATTGAAAGCCGAGCTGTGGAGCTTCCTGGAAGGGCTTTACGAGCAACGTGATAGTGTTGAAACTGGTTCGACTTATCCTGTGTGACAAGAGCAAGCTGATGTGGACTGTTATCCAATCTGGACTGACTGCGCATAATATGCTGCTGCAGCTATGCGCCCGCATCGGTTTTTCGCCGCCGACCTGAGAAGACCATCCGCTTATTCTTCTCAAACATCGGAGCCTCATAATGGCCTATAAAAATTTTTCCACCGAGCAGCTGCGTGCCGCCGACCATGCCCATCACATTCACCCGTTCACCGACCATCAGGAATTGCATGAGGTGGGCGTGCGCGTCGTCACCAGTGCCGAGGGCAATTATATATTTGATAGCGAAGGCAATCGAATACTCGACGGCATGGCCGGTCTGTGGTGCGTCAATGTCGGTTATGGACGCGACGAACTGGCCGACGTGGCCTGCGAGCAGATGAAAGAGCTCGCCTATTACAACACATTCTTCAAGACCACCCATCCGGCTGTTGCACTGCTGTCCAAGCGGCTGGCCGAACTGGCCCCGGCCAATATCAATCAGGTGTTTTACGGGGCGTCCGGTTCGGAAAGCAACGATACGGCAATCAGGACCGTGCGCCACTTCTGGGCTCTGCAGGGCCAGCCTGAAAAACACATCATCATTTCCCGCAACGACGCCTATCACGGCTCTACAATTGCAGCCACCAGCATGGGTGGAATGAGCGCCATGCATGGCCAGCTTGGGCCGATGTTGCCGGGGTTCAAACACGTGATGGCGCCCTATGCCTATGAACTGGCTGATGCAGGTGAAACCGACGAAGCCTTCGGTCTGCGCGCTGCCAAGGCGGTTGAAGATGCGATATTGGAAGCCGGTGCGGAAAATGTTGCGGCTTTTGTGGGTGAACCCATCCAGGGTGCAGGTGGTGTGAAAATTCCGCCCGCCAGTTACTGGCCAGAAATCCAGCGTATCTGTAAAAAATATGACGTGCTGTTGATGATTGATGAAGTGATTACCGGCTTTGGACGAACCGGCGAGTGGTTTGCCTGTCAAAGCATGGGCATTGAGCCGGATACGATCACGGTTGCCAAGGCAATTACCTCCGGTTACCAGCCGCTTTCTGCGGTTTTGGTGGGAGATCGCATGGCGCAGGTGCTGGCCAGGGGCGGTGAATATTATCATGGCTACACCTATTCGGGTCACCCGGTTTGTTGTGCGGTGGCGATGGCCAATCTGGATATTCTTGAAAAGGAAGGTCTCATTCAGCGGGTCAAGAACGATACCGGCCCCTATCTCGTTCAGCGATTGCGTGAAGTCCTTGGTGATCACCCGCTGACCGGCGAAATAAGGGGGTTTGGTCTGCTGGCGGCAATCGAAATCGTCAAGGACCCGGTGACGAAGCAACGTTTTGAACCTGCCGGTCATGCGGCCGGACTGGCGCGTGATCATTCCATCGCCAATGGCATGATGATGCGGGCGGTCGGCGAGACGATGATCCTGTCGCCGCCTTTGACATGGACCCGCGAAACCATTGACGAGGCCGCCCAGATTGCCAAAACCGCCTTCGATCTGGCTCAGGGAGAATTGTCCAAGTGAGTGAGATAGATGCGATCTTTTTGGGCATTGGTGCTTATCTGGTTGCAACCATCAGTCCCGGGCCGGCAACGCTTGCAATTATGGGTGTTGCCGCCCGCCATGGGCGCGCAGCCGGATTGAAACTGGCCTCTGGCGTGGTTTGCGGCTCGCTGTTCTGGGGGCTGTGTGCGGCTTTTGGACTGGCCGCGGTGATGGCAAAATTCGCCGGATTTTTTGTC
This sequence comes from Rhizobiaceae bacterium, assembly GCA_014238155.1. Classification (GTDB taxonomy): domain Bacteria; phylum Pseudomonadota; class Alphaproteobacteria; order Rhizobiales; family Rhizobiaceae; genus Pseudahrensia. Next base: position 84,473 of record JABABQ010000033.1, on the reverse strand, counting down.
GTTTTAAAGGTTGGTGGCGGCCTCTATTTGCTGTGGCTGGCGTTTAAGGCGCTGCGCTCCGCGTGGTCAGCCGATGCCGACCTGAAAGTCCACGAAACCCGTCCTGGTAATTATTGGCTGCAGGGATTGGCGATACACCTGACCAATCCCAAAGCGGTTCTAGCGTGGGTGGCGATTTTATCGATTGGTGTTCAGCAAGGCGCACCTGCCTGGCATTCAATCGCCATGTTCGGTAGTTGTGCAGTGTTGGGGATAGCCGTATTCCTGGGCTATGCCGTGGTGTTTTCAACACCCCGCGCACAGGCCGCTTATGCCAGAGCGCGGCGGCTGTTTGAACTGCTATTTGGAAGTGTGTTTGCAGCAATGGGGATCATGTTGATCTCTGAAGCAGATTAGTTTGACCGGCAACGGAGAAAGACATGGATGCGTTGACTGATATTAATCGACCATTTGATCTCAATGAAGACCAGCGTTCGATTCAGGACATGGTGGGCAACTTCGCGCGCGAAAAAGTCGCCCCCTTTGCAGTTGAATGGGATCAGAACCGGCATTTGCCGCTGGATGTTATTCGCCAGACTGCGGAATTGGGCATGGGCGGAATTTATGTGCGTGAAGATGTTGGCGGGTCGGCGCTGACGCGGCTTGATGCTGCTGTCATCTTCGAAGCCCTGGCTACCGGATGTCCGGCGGTTTCGGCATTTATCTCAATCCACAATATGGCCGCCTGGATGATCGATCTTTATGGCAGCGAGCAGCAACGACAGCAGACATTGCCGCAACTGACCTCGATGGAAAAAATTGCCAGCTATTGTCTCACCGAGCCGGGCAGTGGTTCCGATGCGGCTGCGCTGAAAACAACCGCCGTCCGCGATGGTGATTCCTACGTGCTGAATGGAACCAAACAGTTTATTTCAGGCGCCGGGTCGAATGACCTATATATCGTGATGGCGCGAACCGGTGAGGCCGGTCCAAAGGGTATTTCCTGTTTCCTTGTTGAAAAGGGTGCGCCGGGCCTGTCTTTCGGTCCCGAAGAAAAAAAGATGGGTTGGAATATCCAGCCGACGGCGCAGGTGATTTTCGACAATTGTCGTATTCCGGCAGATAATTTGCTCAATGACGAGGGAATGGGTTTTCGAATCGCCATGTCGGGTTTGGATGGTGGACGGTTGAATATAGGCGCCTGTTCACTGGGGGGCGCTCAGGCGGCGCTTGATATGGCATTGGCCTATTCGGCCGACCGCAAGGCGTTTGGCAAGGAAATCGGCCAGTTTCAGGCAATACAATTCAAACTGGCCGACATGGCAACGGAACTCGAAGCTGCGCGTTTGATGCTCTATTCAGCGGCAGCGAAACTGGATGCAAAAACGCCGGACGCCAGTAAAGCCTGTGCCATGGCCAAGAGATTTTCCACCGACGCGGGTTTCAACGTCGCCAATGAAGCGCTGCAAATTCACGGCGGCTATGGCTATCTGGCGGATTACGGCGTCGAGAAAATCGTGCGTGACCTGCGGGTTCATCAGATCCTTGAAGGCACCAATGAAATCATGCGTGTGATCATCGCGCGCAAATTGACGGCATAAGGCCGCGAAGGAATATAAAAATGGCCAGTATTGGATTTATCGGACTGGGAAACATGGGCGGTCCCATGGCCACCAATCTGGTCAAGGCTGGTCACGATGTGATGGGTTTTGATCTTTCTGCAGCAGCGATTGAAGATGCTCGTAACGCAGGTTGTACAATTGCCGATAGCGCAATTGAAACCGCAACCGACAAGGACGTTATTGTCACCATGCTGCCTGCTGGCAAGCACGTGGTCGCCGTCTATAATGAGATCAAGGAGGCAGTTCGCTCCGACTGTTTGATGATAGATAGCTCCACCATCGATATTACCTCGGCTCAGGAAGCGCACAAAATTGCAGACAAGGTTGGCGCAATGAGTGTCGATGCGCCGGTATCGGGTGGGATTATGGGTGCCGTCAACGGGACCCTGACCTTCATGGCTGGCGGGACTGATGCCGCACTTGAGGCTGCCGCGCCCATTCTGGAACCAATGGCCGGGCGGGTCGTCAAATGTGGCGGGGCAACTGCGGGGCAGGCTGCAAAAGTCTGCAACAACATGATCCTGGCGGTCACCATGATCGGCACCGCGGAGGCCTTTGAACTGGGTCGCAGATTGGGGCTGACCGATAAGGCATTGTTTGATGTCGTGTCGACAGCTTCAGGACAAAGCTGGTCAACCACAACCTATTGCCCGGTTCCCGGACCGGTCCCAACATCACCGGCCAATAATGACTACAAGCCCGGTTTTGCCGCTGATCTGATGCTGAAAGATCTGGGACTGTCACAGGAAGCGGCGTCGATGGCAGATGCGTCAACTCCACTGGGTGCTCACGCCAATGAGCTCTACAAACAGTTCTGCGACGAGGGAAACGGGGGTGTCGATTTCTCAGGAATCATAAAAATGATGCAGGCACCGAAAAAAGATTGATTTTTTTGTTTTTTTTTAAATTAAGCAATTTTTGGAGCGCTGCCTGTATGGCTGCGCCGAAATCTTAATTTCGGCCCACTGGCTCCACAAAGGCGGCAAAATTTTCCTGCAAGATTTCCTTTTGCTTAACCACTCATTAGCCGCCTGTTAGGAAACAGTCGCTAGTTTCAAAAACACAGCAGGAATGAACGCCTGCTTGCTTCCCGGATCAGGTTTTGCGTACCGGGCAAGAATTCTCCGACGTGTTGTGTCGGGCCAGTGTAGTCTTTGAGTACAGGCAGCGATGATATGTTCCTCGATTTTCGGAACATACCATCGCTGTTTTGCTTTGCGCCCGAACCGCAGGTTTCAAAATCAAGCAGAAACAATATCGGCTGTTCAAGATGCTCCCGCTGCGGTAAGCCGCAAGGATGAGCAAACAGCGCAATTTCAAATCGGTAATGTTGCAGGGCACGGGCTCCGATGTGGGCAAGACGGTGCTGGTGGCCGGTCTTTGCCGGCTGGCCCGGCGCAAAGGCCTGAACGTGCGGCCGTTCAAGCCTCAAAACATGTCCAACAATGCCGCAGTTGCCGAACAACCTCTGCCCAGCGGCGAGACCAGCGGCGAGATTGGCGGCGAGATTGGCGGCGAGATTGGTCGGGCTCAATGGCTGCAGGCCTTGGCCTGTGGTGTTGCTCCGACGACCGACATGAATCCTGTACTGCTAAAACCACAATCCGAGACCGGCAGCCAGATCGTTGTTCACGGCAAAGTCTGGGGTTCCGCCAAGGGCAGGGACTACCAAAAGCTGAAACCGCAATTAATGGACGCGGTGATGACCAGCTTTAATCGTCTGGGGGAAGGTTGCGACCTGGTCATCGTTGAAGGTGCAGGATCTGCCGCCGAAATCAATCTGCGGGCCGGTGATATTGCCAATATGGGATTTGCAACCGAGGCCAATGTACCGGTGATTTTGATTGGCGACATTGATCGCGGCGGGGTGATCGCCAGTCTCGTCGGCACTCATACAATTCTGCCCGCCGCTGATCGCGACATGGTGCGCGGCTATCTGATCAATAAATTCCGGGGCGATGTCAGCCTGTTTGATGAGGGGCTGAAACAGATCACAAAATTCACCGGTTGGCCGGGCCTCGGAGTTATCCCCTATATCCGTGAAACGTCCCAATTGCCGGCGGAAGATTCAGTCGCGCTTGAAAAACCAACAGGCAGCGGCGGCGGTGGCGGTCGCTGCGATGGAGAAGGTGTGGTCGTGGTGGTGCCAGTGTTGTCGCGGATTGCAAATTTCGATGACCTTGATCCAATCAAGCAAACCCCCGGGGTGCGCCTGGTGTTTGTCCGTCCCGGCGAGGACTGGCCGCAAAACGCCAGTCTGGTTGTTCTGCCCGGGTCGAAGTCGACCATTGCAGACTTGAATCAATTCAGGGATTTGGGCTGGGATGTTGAGCTTGTGAATCATGTGTCGCGGGGTGGCCACGTGCTGGGCATCTGTGGGGGGTATCAGATGCTGGGTCATGTCGTGCGGGACCCGGATGCGATCGAGGGAATTCAGACCGAGGCGGAGGGCCTGGGCCTGTTGGATATTGAAACTGTCCTGGTTGCCCAAAAAACGGTGATGAACCGGATTGCGGTTGATGCACAAAGCGGGGAATCGCTCAGCGGTTACGAAATCCATATGGGGCGAACCACCGGTCACGGCACAAAGCGTCCGATGATCCGGCTGGACGGGCGCAATGAAGGTGCAATCTCACCGGATGGCCGGGTTCGGGGCAGCTACCTGCATGGATTGTTTACCAGTGACCCGTGGCGCAATTCCTATCTTGCCGGAATTGGCATTCATAACAGTGGCATGAACTACCGGCAGAATGTCGAGGCGGCGCTCGATGCGCTGGCAGATCATCTTGAACAGGTGATCGATCCGGCAATCTGGGATATCCCTGCCTGAAGCTCGGAATTGAAACTTTATAGCTGGCCGTCATAGCATGTCGCATTCTCGATTGACTTGTCCTGCTGCGGGCTATTTAGTCGCAACAGCAAATGGTTTTCGACAGGCCTCGAAAGGGGAGTTGAAAAGCAAAAGGGAATGTGACGGGCTGACCCAAACAGGGAGCGCGAAACACAGCCGACCCCGCGACTGTAGCGGTGAGGCTCTGTCCAATAGACCACTGTTTCATCTGAAACGGGAAGGTGGGCAGCAGCCGATGATCCGTAGCCAGGAGACCTGCCATATGCAACGGGTAATAATGCCCGGAAGTTTAACGGACGGGGAGTTCCGGTTGCGCTGATGCTGAGGGATGATATTCCCAACGCCGCTGTCGCCGCCGCTGCCACTCCTTGCCAAATGGGTATAACACGGGAGTTGTTTCACCATGAAAAAACTAACATTCGCCAGCCTGTTGACGCTGGTATCCACTTCTGCATTTGCACATCACCCTATGGGTGGGCAAACACCATCAACCTTGTTTGAGGGCCTGTTGTCCGGTGTCGGTCATCCGATCATCGGGGTAGATCATCTGGCATTTGTCGTTGCCGTTGGTATCGCTGCTGCACTGGCTGGAAGCCGGTTCATCTCGCCCCTGGCTTTTATCATTGCCACGATCGCGGGCACGGCCATTCACGTCATGGCGATTAATCTGCCAGCCGTTGAGATGATGATCGCTGTCTCTTTGGTGGTCCTTGGTGCTGTGGTTTTCATCGGCAAGAAAATGCCAGTGGCGGCTCTGGCGGGCATTTTTGCAATTGCTGGCCTGTTCCACGGCTTTGCTTATGGTGAAGCAATCTTTGGCGCTGAAACAACACCGTTGTTTGCCTATCTGACCGGTTTCGGTGTGACCCAGTATGCGATCGCAATCGTTGCCGGTTCGGCCATCGTGATCAGCATGGGTAAAGCCCGTGAGTGGTCTGCCAATGTTCCGGCTCGGGTCACCGGCGGAATTGTTGCCGGTGCTGGTGGATTGTTGATGTCAGAACACGTTCTGGCTGCACTCAATCTGGCTGGCTAGAGCGGCGACATGCATTTCCGTCCTGGCGTGTCGCTCATACTGGGCGGCGCGCGGTCGGGCAAAAGCACCTTTGCAGAACAACTGGCTGCTGATAGTCAGCGCAGCAAAATCTATCTTGCTACCAGTCAGGCCTGGGATGGCGAGATGGAGCAGCGCATCGCCAGACACCAGAGCCAACGTGGCCCGGAATGGCAGCTGATTGAAGAACCGGTTGATCTGCTGGAACAGCTAAGCCCGCTGGCTGACCAACAAAATTGCATTGTGGTTGATTGTCTGACCCTGTGGCTGACCAATCTGATGATGGCTGATGCTGATGTGGAAAAAGCATCGCAAAAGCTGGCTTTGGGCTTGGCCGGATTGGGCACTGATTGCTCGGTTCTTCTGGTCTCCAACGAAGTCGGGCAGGGCATTGTGCCAACGGAAAAGATGGCGCGCGATTTTCGCGACCATGCAGGCAGATTGCATCAGGACATTGCAGCAATTGCACAAAATGTCTGGTTCGTGACGGCAGGGCTGCCGCACCGGCTCAAGTGATATCGAAAAGAGAAAATGATGGACGCTCAAAAAATTCCCGCAACCGTGATAACCGGCTTTCTTGGATCGGGAAAAACCACTCTGATCCGCAACCTGTTGGCAACGGCCAATGGCAAGCGAATTGCTCTCATTATCAATGAATTTGGCGACCTTGGCGTTGATGGAGACGTGCTGGCCGGATGCGGTGACGAAACCTGCAGCAAGGACGACATTGTTGAACTGACCAATGGCTGCATCTGTTGCACCGTGGCGGATGATTTTATTCCAACCATTACCAAGTTGGTGGAGAGCGATCGCCGACCCGACCACATCGTCATTGAAACTTCCGGTCTGGCTTTGCCTCAGCCGTTGGTCAATGCATTCAACTGGCCGGATATTCGTGAACGGGTCACTGTTGATGGAGTGGTTACGGTGGTGGATTCAGCCGCTGTTGCCGAAGGACGCTTTGCCGATGACCACGATGCGGTTCAGGCGCAGCGGGAGCAGGATGAAAGTCTCGACCATGAAAGCCCGCTGGAAGAATTGTTTGAAGATCAGATCACCTGTGCAGATATGATTATCCTGAACAAGACGGACCTGTTGCCAGCTGAAGCGCTGGCGACTGTCGAAGGTGAAGTTCGGGGTGCCACCGAACGGCGTGTAAAACTGATCCGCGCCGGCCTGGGCAACACACCAGGCGCCGATGTCCTGCTGGGATTAGGTGTTGGCACGGAAAGCGATATGGAAAATCGCCAAAGTCATCATGAAATTCATCATGCAGATGGTCATGAGCATGATCATGACGAGTTCGAGAGCTTTGTGGTTGAAGGTGGCAGTGTCAAAGACGCCAAAAAGCTGGCCGCCGCGCTGGTGGAGATCATCGATAATCACGACGTATTGCGTTTAAAGGGATTTGTTGAGATTGCCGGAAAACCCATGCGACTTGTGGTTCAGGCAGTGGGTAAGCGCATCGATACCTATTTTGACCGGGATTGGGCGGATGCTGAAAAGCGTTCTTCGCGTTTGGTTGTTATCGGCCTGCACGATATGGATCAAGCTGCCATTCGTTCAGCCGTTGCAGCAGCGTTGAGCTAACAAACCATGCATCTATTGCTGGCACAAAAGGGCGCAATAGCAGATGCCGATGAGGCGATTGACCTTGGTCAGTCGCCAGCCGACATAATCTTTATTTCAGCGGCAGATACAGAACTCGCCAGCCTGTCGGCGGCGCGGGAGGCGCTGACGTCACTGGGCGATGCGCCGAGCCTGCGGCTGGCCAATATGATGGCCCTGTCGCACCCCATGTCGATTGATGTCTACGCGCAAAATACTGTCGCAAAATCACGCCTCGTGGTGGTTCGGGTGCTGGGCGGGGAGAGCTATTGGCCGTACGGTCTGGAAGTTTTGCACGCGACCTGTGTGGAAAATGGTATTCCACTGGTTGCTCTGCCCGGTGACGACAAACCGGACCCGTCGCTGGAACGTTTTAATACTGCTGACCCGGTACTGGTTCTCTCACTGTGGGAGTATCTGGTTCAGGGCGGAGCCCAGAATTCGTCCAATTTTTTGCGGGCCTGCAAGAATGTCGTCAGCGGCAATCAGGCAAGTTTGGCAGAGATTGCACCCGCTGCTCCGCTTTTAAAGGCCGGATTGTGGTGGCCGTCCAATCCAACTCCCACATTGGAAGACTTGCGGCAAAACTGGATAAAAGATGCACCGGTGGTTGCGCTGACGTTCTACCGGGCCTTGCTACAATCTGGAAACACCCAGCCGATCGAAAAACTGGTGACGGCGTTGAAACTTCTCGGCATCAACTCTCTGCCGGTTTTTGTCAGTTCGTTGAAGGATGAACTGTCTCAGGCCACGGTGCGCAACCTGTTTTCGCAAACGGCACCGCAGGTGGTCATCAACATGACTGGATTTGCCGTTGCCTCTCCCAATGGCCAACGCATTCCAACCGTATTGGAAGAAGGAGATGCCGTCGTACTGCAGGCCATTCTTGCAGGCGGCAGCGAAGAAGCCTGGCAGCAATCTGATCAGGGGCTCTCTTCGCGCGATCTTGCGATGAATGTGGCTCTGCCGGAAGTTGACGGTCGGGTGCTCGCGCGGGCGATAGCCTTCAAGAACGCCGACAATTTTGATGATGCCGTGCAGGCCAATATCGTCCGTCACGTGGCGCTTGATGACCGCGTGACATTTGTCGCTGAACTGGCAGCAAATTGGGTGAAATTGCACCGTAAATCGGAAAGCGAGCGGCGTGTGGCCCTGATTTTGGCCAACTATCCCAATCGCGATGGCAGATTGGGCAATGGAGTTGGTCTCGACACGCCGGCCGGCACCATCGAAGTGCTCAAGGCGATGCAGGATCAGGGTTATTCGGTCGGCGATCTGCCGGTTGATGGTGATGCGTTGATCTCGCATCTGCAGGCCGGACCGACTAATGCTGCACGCGATGGCAGGGAAATTCGCGAAACCTATTGTTTGAATCATTACAAGACTTTGTTTGATTCCCTTCCAACTGAGATTCAAGCGCAGGTTCAGGACAGATGGGGAGCGCCAGAATCCGATCCATATTTTGTTGCGGGAGAAGATTGCTTTGCCCTGCCGCTGGCACCGTTTGGCGATGTCATGGTCGGCATTCAGCCTGCGCGTGGCTATAATATTAACCCCACCGACACCTATCACTCACCAGACCTTGTGCCGCCGCACGGCTATTTTGCATTCTATTTTTTCCTGCGCGAAGTGTTTGGGGCAGACGCAATTGCTCATATGGGCAAGCACGGCAACATGGAGTGGTTGCCGGGCAAGGCCCTGTCGTTGAGCGAAACCTGCTATCCCGAGGCCGTATTTGGCGCAATGCCGCATCTCTATCCATTCATCGTCAATGATCCGGGAGAAGGGACTCAAGCCAAACGTCGCTCTTCGGCGGTCATCATTGACCATCTGACTCCACCACTCACCCGGGCAGAAAGTTATGGCCCGTTGAAAGAGCTTGAGGCGCTGGTGGATGAATATTATGAAGCCGCCGGGTTCGATCAACGCCGTCTGCCGTATCTGAAAGGTCAAATTCTGGACCTGATGCGCGACACCGGTCTTGATCAGGATGTCGGCATTGATCGCGGCGGCGACGGTGGCGACGACGTCGGCGATGATGCGGCGTTGGAAAAGCTCGATGCCTATTTGTGCGAATTGAAGGAAATGCAGATCAGGGATGGTCTGCATATTTTTGGAGCTTCCCCAGAAGGGCGGTTGAAAACCGATCTGACTGTCGCTCTGGCGCGGGTCCCCAGAGGCCTGGGCGAGGGCGAAGATGCCAGCCTGCAACGGGCGCTGGCCGCTGATCTGTTGCCTGAGACCGATTTTGATCCGCTCGACTGCGACATGGGTGCCCGCTGGGAGGGAGAAAAGCCACAAATTTTCAGCGATTTGCTGGCCGATAACTGGCGCAGCATTGGCGATACCGTTGAACGTCTTGAAGTGCTTGCCGCCGGCCTTGTGTCCGGAGAAATCGAAGCTGAGGATAATTGGCAGAACACCGCGCCAGTGCTGGATGGCATTCAACGAACTCTTCTGCCGGTGATTGAAACTTGCGGACGCAATGAAATTAGCGGTTTCCTCTCCGGTCTGGATGGTCGTTTTGTCGAACCCGGACCATCAGGAGCACCAACCCGTGGGCGGGCCGATGTTCTGCCCACGGGGCGCAACTTTTATTCCGTGGATTCCCGTTCGGTACCAACACCCGCCGCCTGGCATCTGGGCCAGAAATCAGCCCAATTGCTGATCACCCGGCATCGGCAGGAGCATGGTGAATGGCCGCGTTCCCTTGGCCTTTCGGCATGGGGCACTTCCAACATGCGCACCGGAGGAGATGATATTGCCCAGGCCCTGGCGCTGATCGGCGTTCGGCCAGTCTGGGACCATGGATCGCGGCGGGTAACGGGTACAGAAATAATCACTCTGGCGGAATTGGGCCGGCCACGGGTCGACGTAACGATGCGCATCTCGGGGTTTTTCCGCGATGCCTTTCCCGCGCAGATTGACCTTCTGGACAAAGCCATCCGGGCTGTTGGTGCGCTTGAGGAGGATGCGGCAGATAATCCCATTGCCGCCAGAATCACCGAGGACACAGCGAGTTTGATCGCTGATGGTGTGGAGCACAAACAGGCGCGCAAGTCTGCCGGGCATCGAATATTTGGCTCAAAACCCGGAGCTTACGGAGCAGGGTTGCAAGCGCTGATCGATGAAAAGGGCTGGAAAGATGCAGCAGACCTGGCTCAGGCCTATCTGACCTGGGGCAGCTACGCCTATGGCGCTGACGCCCAGGGAGATGAGGCAAGATCGCAGTTTGAACAAAGGATCGGCGGTGTTCAGGCGGTGGTCCACAATCAGGATAACCGCGAACACGACCTATTGGACAGCGATGATTATTATCAGTTTGAAGGCGGTATGACGGCAGCTGTCGAACATGTTTCCGGCACCCGACCGACGGTCTATCACAACGACCATTCCCGTCCCGAACGCCCTGTTGTGCGTACGCTTGAAGAAGAAATCGGTCGGGTGGTTCGGGCGCGCGTGGTCAACCCCAAATGGATCAGCGGTGTTATGCGCCACGGCTATAAGGGTGCATTCGAAATAGCCGCGACTGTCGATTATATGTTTGCTTTTTCAGCAACAACCGGAGCGGTGCGCGATCATCACTTCGACGCTGTATATCAGGCATTTGTCGTGGATGAAGATGTCCGCGAATTCATGGCTCAAAAAAACCCACATGCGTTGAAAGAAATGTGTGATCGCTTGCTTGAAGCGATGGAACGAGACTTGTGGACAGCCCGCTCAAACTCAGCGAAGTTTGATCTTGAGCACTATGCGGGCAGGCCGATGGGGGCAGCCACATGATCAACAATGAAATCAACCGGCCAGTGTTGGCCGATGACCGGAAACTGAAAACCAAAAGCGAGACCTGGCATGGCTGATAAACCCGGAAAATATGATCATCTCACCGAAGACCAACTGAACGCGCGTCATGCCGACAAAATGAAAAAGAAGAAGGCGGCGCGCGACAAGATCATCGCCACAAAAACCCGCGAAAAGGGGTTGATCATGGTGCATACCGGCAAGGGCAAGGGCAAAAGCACAGCCGCCTTCGGCATGGTCTTCAGAGCACTCGGTAATGGCATGAAAGTTGGTGTCGTGCAGTTTGTCAAAGGCAAGTGGCAGACGGGTGAGCGGGTCATTCTCGAGAAATTGGGAGATCAGGTGACGATGACGGCGATGGGCGACGGGTTTACCTGGGAGACCCAGGACCGTCAGCGGGATATCGATGCCGCGCGGGCCGCCTGGGAGCGCACCAAGGAAATGATCATGGACGATGAGCACGACATGGTGTTGTGCGATGAGCTGAACATCGTGTTGCGGTATGACTATCTTCCGGTATCGGAAGTCATCGAAGTGTTGCAGAACAAGCCGGAGATGAAGCACGTCATCATCACCGGCCGCAACGCCAAGGAAGAACTGATGGAAATCGCCGATCTGGTGACCGATATGACGATGGTGAAACACCCGTTCAGAGACGGGGTGAAAGCCCAGGTCGGCATCGAATTCTGATCTTGGCACCGACAATTCTACGGCGATAATTCTTCCAAAAACCGCCCGACTTGCCAGATTGGTCCCGTTAATGGAACAATTATGGTTGGGTGGGGCAGATTCTGTCCGTTTTGGAGGTTTTTGGGGGCAAGGGTGCGGATACTGGAATCGATCAAGTCGCTGCTGACCAACAAGTCTTCGGTGCAGGTGGTGGCAGATGATCCCCATCTGGCCTCTGAAATCATGCTGCTGGTGCGGATGATGTTCATTGACGGAGAACTCAAAGGCCCCGAGCTCGATCTGTTCAGGCAATATTGCAAAACGATGTTTGGCATTCCCGAAGAAGACGTGCCGGAAGTGATAAAATTTCTCAGCGATTATGGCTACGAGACCAGTGGTGAGCAGGCGGCTGCCGTGTTTGCTGAAATGCCGGGAGAACGCAAATCCCAAGTACTTGGCAATCTGATTACCATGGCGCGAGCCGACAACGTGTTGCACGAAAATGAAGTGGATCTCATCGCCCGGGTATCACGGGTGTTGGGCTATACACCTGAACAGGTCAACCTGATCGTGGCAAGGCTCTGAACCATGGAGCGTTGCTGTCATGTTTGACCGGGTAATGGATTGGCTGGAAGCGGCAGAACCTCTTGATCACAAGCAGGGTTTTGGGGATCACGACATTCAGGTCTGCGTTGCGGCGCTGTTTTATCATATGATCGCCATTGATGGTGTGGTGACCGATGAAGAGCGGGCGCAACTGCACGCGCTTTTGCTGGAAAGATATGAGCTGGATGAAGCTCAGCTGGCACAATTGACGCTGGATGGAGAGGAAAATGACCGCCTGTCAGCGGGACTGTTCCCGTTCACCGTTATTTTGAACCGCCAGCTGAACGCGGCTGAACGGCGGACGGTGTTTGATCAACTTCAGCAATTGGCCATGGCAGACGGGGAACTTCACGATTTGGAGCAGGGCATGCTCGATCATGTGAAAGTGCTGCTGAAATTGTCGCAATAAGGGTGAACTAAGCCGCGAAAGCGTTTGTTGTTTGCTATGCGCTTGGATATTGTCAGCCCAGATCGATGGTGCCCACCGACGGGCTGAAAACGATTTCGATGCGGTTGACCCAATCAGGGGGCCAAGTTCGAAACTGTCTGATTGGCGAAGCAAGCTCGACTTGCAACGCTGACCCTCGGCCTGTCACTTAACGTCGAGGAGACCAAAATGCTCAAATCTATCTCGTTTTACCTGCCTGTTTTTGCCGGGCTGACCTTTACCTCTGCGGCCCACGCCCATTGGGGGCATGTTGGGGAATTGGCGGGGCATGGACACCTGATCGCCATTGGCGCTGCGGCTGCGGCGGCCGCATTGGCCGCGGCGATGGCGGCGGCGACGGCGGCGGCGGCGCGCTCCAAACCGCAAAAAGATCAAGAGCAAGAGACCGACATTGAAGCTGAAGGGGAAGCAGCGTGAGCGCATCTGAAAAAATTGGCATCATGATTTGTGGTCACGGCAGCCGCAATCAAAATGCGATGAAAGAATTTGCCCAGGTTTCGCAAGGACTCAAGGGCCGCTTCGGCGATGCGCCGGTTGAATATGGGTATCTTGAATTTGCCAATCCGGTAATTTCCCACGGCCTCGACAAGCTGCGTGAACAGGGATGTACCCGGGTGCTTGCGGTGCCGGGCATGTTGTTTGCAGCCGGTCACGCAAAAAACGATATTCCCTCGGTGCTGAATACCTATCAGGCGCAAAATCCAGGCATGGAAATCATCTATGGCCGGGAATTGGGGGTCGACCTAAAAATGATCCGGGCCGCTGCCGCGCGAGTTCAGGAAGCAATCGATGCCGCCGCCGCCGCCGCCACTGATGTTGCACTGCATGATACAATGCTGATGGTGGTTGGTCGTGGATCGTCTGATCCGGACGCCAATTCAAACATCAACAAAATCATGCGGATGCTGTGGGAAGGGTTTGGGTTCGGTTGGGGAGAAGTCTGCTATTCCGGAGTCACCTTTCCGCTGGTTGAACCCGGTTTGGAACACGCCGCCAAGCTTGGCTACAAGCGCATTATAGTCTTTCCGTATTTCCTGTTCACCGGGGTACTGGTCAAGCGCATCTTTGCCTTTACCGATGAGGTCGCCGCCCGCCATCCCGATATTGAATTCCTAAAAGCGGGCTATCTGAACGACCATGAACTGGTGCTCTCCACTTTCGAAGACCGGGTTAATGAAATCGATGCCGGTCTCAATGTGATGAACTGCCAGATGTGCAAATATCGTGAGCAGGTATTGGGTTTTGAAGATCAGGTCGGACTGGCCCAGGAAAGCCACCACCATCATGTGGAAGGTATTGGCGGCGGGCTGGAAGATTGTCCGTGCAATGGCGATTGCGACGCGTCATGCCGGGAGGAGGATTTCTGCAAGCAACATGGCTTGCCATGGACACCGGTTCATTCCCATGATTCCCCAGCCAGCCTGGACCCGCATCATCATGACCATGATCACAGCCACACTCACAGCCACGCTCATGACCATTCACACGGGGATGATCACCATCATCATCCTTATCCCCATGCAGACCACCCACATGGTCCCAACTCGATGAAAAAGCACTGATCTGGGATGTTGAGTGGCTGTGATGTATGATTATATCCGACAACCTGCGGAGATTTATCGTCGCTCCTTTGCCATTGTGCGCGAGGAAGCGGGCTTGTCTGCGCTGCCCGCGGCGATGCAACCGGTGGCGACACGCCTCATCCATTCCTGCGGTATGGTGGATGTGATCGAGGACTTGTCGTTTTCAGCTGGAGCAGCACAGGCGGGACGCAAAGCCTTGCAGCAGGGGACCACAATCTATTGCGATGTGGAGATGGTGCGTTCCGGGATCATCAAGTCTCGGCTACCTGCCGACAATAAGTTGCTCTGTACCCTCAACGACCCGCAAACCCCGGACCTGGCGAGCCAGATCGACACTACGCGATCAGCTGCAGCCGTTAATCTTTGGGACGATGTTGAAGGTGCCGTCATCGCCATCGGCAACGCGCCGACGGCCTTGTTCCGGCTGTTGGAGAACATTCAACAGGGCAGGGGCATGCCGGCTCTGGTGATCGGCATTCCGGTGGGATTTGTGGGTGCGGTGGAATCCAAGCTGGCGCTGGCTGAATTTGGCCAGGGGTTGAACTATATTACGGTTCATGGACGTCGTGGCGGCTCGGCAATGGCCAGCGCGGTGGTCAATGCCCTGTCGGCGGAGTTGGAACAATGAGCTGGTTGAACATAATCGGTATTGGCGAAGACGGCGTTGACGGCCTGTCTGCCAAAGCGCTGGAAGTGCTGGAAGGCGCTGAAGTCATCATCGGCGGCCAGCGTCACCACGGACTGTCCTCCAATATCAGCGCCCAACGCATAAACTGGCCATCTCCGTTCGATGCGCTGATTGATGAAATCAAGTCATATCAGGGGCGACAGATTGTGATTTTGGTGACCGGTGATCCGCTTTGGTATTCTGTGGGCGCCCGTATCCTGAAGGCTATTCCGGCTGATGACGTGACATTTTATCCGCAGCTTTCAGCTTTCCAATGGGCCTCGGCTCGCATGGGCTGGAGCCTTGCTGATTGTGAAACGGTGACGGTGCACGGCCGCGCCGATAGCCAGATATTGCCCCACATGGCCCCGCGCGTGCGGATGTTGGTTCTTACTCAAAATGCCGATACGCCCGCGGCTCTGGCCAAGATGCTGTGCGACCGGGGCTTTGCTGCCAGCAGGATGGTGGCGCTTGCGGCTCTTGGTGGCGTCCGCGAACAGCGATTTGAAGCAACAGCTGAGACCTGGCACCACGAGGTTCCGGATTTTCATACGCTGGCGATAGAATGTGTCGGCGGCGAAAATGCTCAATGGTATCCGCGAACCGGTGGTCTGCCGGATCAGGCATTTGTGTCAGACGGACAGATCACCAAACAAGATATAAGAGCGGCAACACTGGCCAAACTGGCGCCTTTCCCGGACTCCATATTGTGGGACATCGGTGCAGGCTGCGGATCGGTCAGTGTCGAATGGATGCGCGCGGCAAGAGGAGCGATCGCAGTTGCGGTGGAAGAAAAGCCCCGGCGTGTTGAAATGATCCGCAAAAATATGGTGCAGTTGGGTGCAGAAAAAATGATGGTGATTGAAGGACGGGCGCCCGATAATCTGAAGGGATTGCCGCAACCTGACGCTGTGTTTATCGGGGGTGGCCTTTCGGCAGAGGGGCTTTTTGAGACCGTGTGGGCGGCAATGCGACCCGGTGGTCGTCTCGTCGCCAATGTTGTGACGTTGGAAAGTGAAGCTCGCCTGATTGACCTGCATGGAAATCTTGGCGGGGAGCTTGTCAGACTGTCGGTGCAAAAGGCTGAGAATATTGGCACCTTTCGTGGCTGGCGTGCTGCAATGCCAGTGACCCAGTGGAGTGTAATAAAGCCATGGGATGTCGCGTGATGACCGGCACGCTCTATGGCATTGGTGTCGGGCCAGGTGACCCTGAATTGCTTACCCTGAAAGCCCATCGTCTGCTCACAACGGCCCCGGTGGTTGCTTATCCCGCACCTGATAATGGTGACAGTTTTGCCCGCTCCATCGTGGCTGAATATCTGTCATCAGAGCAGAAAGAAATACCAATTATTGTGCCGATGCGGGTTGAACGGTTTCCGGCAAAAAGTGTTTATGATCAGGCGGCAACAAGTATCGCCTCGCATCTTGATTCAGGCGAGGACGTTGTTGTTCTTTGTGAAGGTGATCCATTTTTCTATGGCTCCTTCATGTATCTGTTTGAACGGCTGGCGTCCAATTATCGCTGCGAGGTCGTTCCGGGCGTATCATCGATGATGGCGTCGGCTGCTGCTTTCGGGCGACCGCTGGCCGCCCGCAACGATGTATTGACCGTGATCCCGTCTCCGCTTGAAGATGCGCAGATACTGGATCATCTCAACAGCAGTGACGCGCTTTGTTTCATCAAAGTTGGACGGCATCTGGAGCGGGTGCGTCAACTGATCGACAAAGCTGGTCTGCTGCGGCAAGCCGCCTATCTGGAACGGGCGACGTTGCCAAACCAGAAAATCGCGCCGCTGGCTGATGTGAAAGACGCTGCAGCACCTTATTTCTCGATGATCCTGATCTATAAAGGCGCGGAAAACTGGATCTCGCAATTGCCATTATTTGGAGCATCAAAATGAACACACTTGCGGAAGGCCCGGCAATTGTCGTCCTGTCTTCTTCCTCTTTGCCGGTTGCTGAAGAGATTAAATCTCTGTCGGGAGGTGAAATCCACGGATTGCGGGGACGGATTGAACGGGCTGACATATTGTTCGACGATGCCCAGCACCATCTGGGCAGCCTGTTTGCCCAAAAGCGCACTCTCATCGGAATCATGGCTTGTGGCGCACTGGTTCGGTTATTGGCGCCTCACATCGGGGATAAACGCACCGATCCAGCGGTTTTGTCGGTGGCCGATGACGGATCTTCCGTGGTGCCGCTTTTGGGTGGCCACCATGGTGGCAATCAGATGGCCCGGGTGTTGGCCGGTCATCTTGGTGGCTTTGCAGCAATTACCACAGCTGGAGATGTCCGCTTTGGAGTATCGCTGGACGAACCCCCAACAGGCTGGCGGTTGCGCAATCCGGAAAATGCCAAAGCGGTGATGGCGGCATTGCTTGGTGGCGCCCACGTTCAACTGGCTGGTAATGATCTGGAACAGGCCAATTGGCTGAGCCAGTCGGACCTGCCGTTCAGCCCGACTGGTGACGTGCGGTTGACGGTCAGCGCGGAGCCGTTAGACCCACAAAATCTCGAACTGGTTTATTGCCGTCAAAATCTGGCACTGGGCGTCGGGTGTGAACGTGGTGTCGGGTTTGAGGAACTTAGATCACTCCTTGCTGAGTGCGACATCGATCCCTGCGCAATAGCCTGCGTTGCGTCAATTGACCTGAAAGCCGACGAGACAGCGATTCATCAACTGGCTGATCATCTTGGAGTTCCATCTCGTTTCTTTTCAGCAGAAGTACTGGAGCTGGAAGTCGACCGGTTGCAACATCCATCAGATGTGGTTTTCGCCGAAGTCGGCTGTCATGGCGTCGCCGAAGGGGCGGCATTGGCAAGTGTTGGAAGTGATGGCCATCTGCTGCGCCCAAAAATCAAATCCAGCCGCGCAACCATGGCGGTTGGTGCGGCGGCAAAGACATTCCCGATTGATGAAAAAGGACGGTCTCGTGGCCAATTATCTGTTGTTGGCATCGGACCCGGCTCTGAAGGGTGGCGGTCCCCGGAAGTTACCCAACTGGTTTCACAGGCAACCGATCTGGTGGGCTATTCGCTCTATCTTGATTTGCTGGGAGATCTGACCACCACACGCACCCGTCATGATTTTGATCTGGGCAAGGAAGAAGACCGGGTGCGGCATGCCATGGAACTGGCTGGTGAAGGGCGCAATGTGGCCCTGGTATGCTCCGGCGACGCCGGTATTTATGCCATGGCAACACTGGTCTACGAATTGCTGAATTCCGGTGGATTGAGTGATGCAGCAAAACGCATAGCTATTCAGGTATCACCGGGCATATCCGCGCTTCAAGCAGCTGCCGCCCGGGCCGGAGCGCCTTTGGGACATGACTTTTGCACAATCTCTTTGTCTGACCTTCTAACCCCCTGGGAATCAATCCAGATGCGGGTCAAAGCGGCGGCAGAGGGTGATTTTGTAATTGCATTTTATAACCCTGTATCGCGCCGCCGCCGCACCCAGTTGGTCTACGCCAAGGACTTGCTTCTGCAACACCGGCCCGTCGATACGCCGGTGATCCTGGCGACCAATCTGGGGCGTGAAGGCGAACTGATACGGATCGTTCCACTGGCAGATTTGTTGATTGATGATGTCGACATGCTGACAGTGGTGATTGTCGGATCGTCGCAAAGCCAGACCGTGCAGACGGGTGATGGCAAAAACTGGGTCTATACGCCGCGCGGCTATGCGGCCAAACAAGGTACAAAGATTGGAAGTGCGGCATGAGTGTCTATTTCATTGGAGCCGGTCCCGGAGCCCCGGACCTGATAACGGTGCGGGGTTTGCGGTTGATTGAATCCTGCCCGGTCTGTCTCTATGCGGGTTCTCTGGTGCCCCAGGAGATCGTTGCCGCGGCGCCCGAAGATGCTTTGGTCATGGATACAGCACCGATGCATCTTGACGCCATTATCGAGCAGATCCGGATTGCTGATGAAGAGGGCAAGGATGTAGCGCGGGTCCATTCCGGTGATCCTTCGATCTACGGTGCTACAGCCGAGCAGATGCGGCGGCTCGACGCGATGGAAATTGACTATGAGATCATTCCCGGCGTTCCGGCATTTGCTGCAGTAGCTGCCAAAATGAAAACCGAACTGACATTGCCGGAAATTGCCCAGACGATCATCGTTACACGCACAGGCATGAAAGCCTCGTCGATGCCGAAGGGCGAGCAGCTTGAAATTCTGGGTCAGTCGGGCGCGACGCTGGCAATCCATCTTTCGATCCGCAACCTGGTCTATATTCGCGAAGCGCTGACCCCGTATTATGGCGAAGATTGCCCGGTGGTCATCGCCTATCGCTCCACCTGGCCGGATGAATTGTATATCAAAACGACATTGGCTCAAATGAAGGATGCGGTTCGGGCGGCCAAAATTACCCGCACGGCACTGGTAATGGTCGGGCCGGTTTTTGGAAATGCAGAATTTCGGGACAGCGATCTCTACAACCCTGATTATGCACACGTATTAAGAAATCGCGGTAAGAAAAAGGCGGTCGCCTGAACGGCATTAGTTGAGCGCCACTGGCACTTTCAGTGGGCCCCGAAAGGCCCATCCGCCAAATGGCGCGTCACCGGCCAGTTGAATATCTGGGAATGCGTCAAACAGCATTGGCAGGGCAATCTCGGCAATCAGGCAGCGGGATGCTGCAGCCCCGGCGCAAAAATGTGGGCCAGCGCCAAATGATATCGCCTTTGAGGTGTTGCGGGTGATGTCAAACAACTGCGGGTCACAGAATATATCCTCGTCGCGATTGGCCGAACCGAACATGAAGAACAGGCGCTGCTCTGCTTCCAGCAATACACCATTCCATTGGTAATCCTGCGCAATGCGGCGCGGCGACATGCCAATTGGAGAAATCCAGCGGGCATATTCCTCAAATGCATCAACCCAGCTGTTGGTACCTGCAAGAATGTTCTGAAGCTGGTCTCGATGGGTCAGCAGGGCCCAGATGCAGCCCGCAATCGCATCGCGTGGCTCGTTTTGACCACCGCTGATCGCCAGCTTTATATTGGCCCGGATGCTGTCCATTGGCTGATCGGTCTGGGCTAGTACGCCGAGCAGACTATGATTTGGTTTCTGCTGCAGTTTTGGCAGCATGGTGTCAATTGCCTGATCCACCAGTGCGGTTGCGAAATGGCAGCGCTTTTCGATTTTTCCATCACCGCCATAATTGCCCACGCCGTCAATCATGCCCTGGGAAGCGGCATCCATTTCAGCAGCAGTCATACAGGTCAGGCCAGTAATGTGACGCAAGGCGTGAGCTGACACCGGCAGTGCGAAATCCTGAACGAGATCGCAGGCTTGTGATTTTGCAATATCGGCGATCACCGCCTCGGCGTCGGCCTGGAATTGGGCTTTCCAGACGTCGCGCACGGTGCGCGGCGACAGGGCCGGAAAACATTGCCGCCGTTCCAGCATGTGGGCATCGCCATCCTTGCGCATCATGTTCTCACCCATCAGCACCGTCATCAATCCTCCGGGCTGGTCGGAGGAAAACACCGCAACATTCTTCTCGCAGGTGAATATGTCGTCGCGCTTGACCATCAAGGTGGCGTTGAGTTCCGGGACAAAGCAAATCGGAGTATTGGCGCGCATTTTTGCCAATGTCGGATAGGGGTCGTGCCAGAATTTCCGGGGATCAATTGAAATGATTGGCGCAGCGCTCATTGGGGCATCTTGATGATGATAACCGGGATTGCCAACTCCCTGGCTGCAATAATCTTGGCATAAGCGCCACTGCCACCGGAATTGCGGCAGACGATGTGGGATATCGAGTGCTGTTTCAATAATTCCACCTCCTGCTGCCAGTCGGGGGGAGGGCGACCGACGATCAGCGCATAATCTGGTAATTTGAGTGGCGCTGGAGGTGTATCCACCATGCGCACCACGAAATGAACGTCGTTGCGGCTGGCAAATGCTTCAAGATGTTGAGAACCAAGTGCCAGCAAGACGCGAGCAGCGGGCGGAACAGCAGATGCTGCCTGATCTGGCGTATCTACCGGGTGCCAGATATCTTGCGGTTTCTGCTGCCAGGGCTGGCGGGTGTTGTGTTGCAAAGGTACACCGGCAATTTTGCAGGCTGCGCAGGCATTTTCTGAAATCCGGGTGGCAAAAGGGTGGGTTGAATCGATAACCCGATCGATGGCGTTTTCGACAATCCAGACGGCAAGTTTTTCAGCACCACCAAATCCTCCGACACGGGTTTTTCCGGCGACCGGATTGGGCTCACGCGTGCGCCCGGCAAGCGAGGTAATCACCTGATGCCCATCTCGCACCAGCGATTTCGCCAATTCGGCGGCTTCTTTGGTGCCGCCCAGGATCAGAATTTTTTCAAACACGTGCCAGAATTACCCCGTTTCGGCTGACGACAAGAATTTCCACCGAGACAGCCGCATCTCGCAACACGCCTTGCGCCGACTTTTGTGCTAATCGAGCAACCTGTTCGGCCATGTCAATGTCCATATTCTGAGTCAATTCAAGCACTTCGGCGGCCGTATTGGCATTCAGAATCTGCTTCTTAATATTTTGATTCAACGGTGTTTCATGCAGTAGTTCAACTTGGTCTGCCAACCATTGGAAATCGACCTGACTACGGCCTGAATGGAGGTCCAGCGCTCCTTGGGCAAGTTTTGTCAATTTGGCAAAACCACCGGCGATGGTCAGGTTTGGCACCGGGTGTTTGCGCAGATATTTCAACAGGCCACCGGCAAAATCACCCATGTCGAGCAGGGCTGTTTCCGGCAGTTGATAAAGCTTTTGTGCAACATCTTCTGAGGTCGACCCGGTTGCACCAACCACCCGTTGAAAGTTCGCCGCACGGGCCACATCAATGCCTCGGTGGATTGAATGAATCCACGCCGAGCAGGAAAATGGATGGACGATACCGGTCGTCCCAAGAATGGAAATGCCACCGAGAATGCCCAATCGGGGGTTCCAGGTCTGTTTTGCAAGGTCTTCACCGCCTGGAACACTAATGGTAATCTTTAAATCTGGCGGCAACATGTGCTCGGCGCAAATTTCCCCGACCACGTCGCACATCATCTGACGGGGCACAGGATTAATGGCAGCTTCGCCTGGCGAAATGGCCAATCCGGCTTTGCTCACGGTGCCAACCCCTTCACCAGCGGCAAAGACCACGCCTGAGCCCTGCGGCAGGGGAACCACATGGGCAATTATGGTTGCGCCGTGGGTTACATCAGGGTCATCACCAGCATCTTTTACAATGCCCGCATAGGCGCCACTATCGTTGAGTGATTCAAAACAAAGAGCAAAGTTTGGGGTTTCTCCCTTGGGCAGAATTATTTCCACCGGGTCTGGAAATTCCCCGGTAACCAATGCGGTTAGTGCAGCCTTGGTGGCGGCTGTTGCACAGGCACCCGTGGTCCAGCCACGGCGTAATGGGGTATTTGGTTTTTGTTCGCGTGAGCTCTCCATAACTGGCTTATAGGCGACATCAGCGAGACGTAAAAGCGCTGGTTTTCAGACGCAGTTTGGCGCATATTTCCGACATGACATCTGCAATCCACAATTTACCGAAATTTGATCCAGGCTGGGTCTGGCTCGTGGGGGCTGGGCCGGGGGATCCGGGCCTGTTGACGTTACATGCAGTCAACGCACTTCAATCCGCTGATGTCGTGATTTATGACGCGCTGGTCAATGACCAGATACTGGGATTGGCAAAACCGGAGACGCTTCTGGAATATGCCGGAAAACGCGGTGGAAAACCGTCTGCCAGTCAAAGAGATATTTCGCTGCGACTTGTCGAACTTGCACAGGCCGGTAACCGTGTTTGTCGGCTAAAGGGCGGCGATCCCTTCGTTTTCGGGCGTGGCGGAGAAGAGGCGCTGACACTGGTAGAGCATGATGTGCCGTTTCGGATTATTCCGGGCATTTCAGCGGGAATTGGCGGGCTGGCT
The DNA here is from genome assembly GCA_014238155.1 of Rhizobiaceae bacterium. GTDB lineage: Bacteria > Pseudomonadota > Alphaproteobacteria > Rhizobiales > Rhizobiaceae > Pseudahrensia. Next base: position 61,670 of record JABABQ010000033.1, on the reverse strand, counting down.
TATGCAGGCATTCCTGTCACCCACCGTGATACCAATCAAAATGTTACTTTCCTGACCGGCCATGATGCCGGCGGGGTCGTGCCGGATGCGATTGACTGGCCCAGCATTGCCAAGGGGTCGCCGGTGATTGTCATGTATATGGCCATGAAACACGCCCACAATATTGCCCGTAAATTGATCGATGCCGGTCGCAGTGGCGACGAACCCATTGCATTTGTCTGCAATGCGACAACAAAAGATATGCAGGTTTACGAAACGACGCTCGGGAATATCGGCGATCTGGAAGCACTCGGCCTCGCGCCTCCGGCGATCGTCGTGTTGGGAGAAGTTGTCCGGTTGCGGGCAGCGCTCGACTGGCTGGGGGCATTGGAGGGTAGGGTCCTGGAAAAAGATCCATTGGGAACCCGTCAGATTTCAAAGAGCGCCTGACGTTGATGGCTGGCGGGTTTGTCATTGCCGCACCTCACTCCGGCAGCGGAAAAACCACGATTACGCTGGGCTTGTTGAGAGCGTTGCGTCGAGCCGGCCACGCCGTCCAGTCGGCCAAGGCGGGGCCAGACTTCATCGATCCGGCCTTTCACAGCGCGGCGACCGGTGGCACATGCGTCAATCTTGATCCCTGGGCGATGCGTGAGGATTTGATCCTGCATCTGGCAGCTGAACGCGATAAATTGTTGGTGGTCGAAGGTATGATGGGGCTGTTTGACGGCGGTGCTGATGGACGCGGTTCGGCAGCGGACCTGGCGCAGATGCTGGGCTTGCCGGTTGTTCTGGTGGTAGATGCTGCAAGGCAGTCCCATTCAATCGCTGCGCTGGTGGCAGGCTTTCGTGATCACCGCGACAATTTGAAAATGGCTGGGGTCATATTGAACAAAGTCGGCAGTTCCCGTCATGAGATGATGTTGCGGGAGGCGCTGGCAAATATCGACATGCCGGTGCTGGGCTGTGTGCTGCGCGATGACCGGCTGCAGCAAAAGTCACGACATCTGGGACTGGTACAGGCGAGGGAACACAGCGACCTGGAGGGATTTTTGGATGGTGCAGCTGATGTGATGAATGATTCGGTCGATCTTCACGCGTTATTACAGCTTCCGCGTTCAATGCGCGGTGAAGTGTCGACCGATGTTTCCTCATTGCCACCATTGGGGCAGCGCATCAGCGTCGCCCGCGACGACGCATTTGCCTTTCTCTATCCGCACCTGTTGGCGGGGTGGCGGTCGCTGGGCGCAGAAATACACTTCTTTTCACCGCTCAATAATGAAGTACCACAAGCAGATTGTGATGCGGTCTACCTGCCGGGAGGCTATCCGGAACTTCATGGTGCGAAGCTGGCAGAAAATCACGAGTTCAAGGACGGATTGAAGCTGGCGGCCGGTCGCGGGGCTTTGGTCTACGGCGAATGCGGTGGCTACATGGTTTTGGGGGAGGCCTTAATTGATGCAGATGGGCAGGGTCATCAAATGGCCAAATTATTGCCGTTGATCACCAGTTTTGGAAAGCCCAAACTTCATCTGGGATATCGACGGGCAACACCACTTCAGGCACTGCCATTTGCACCGATGGGCAAAGTTTTGATGGCCCATGAGTTTCACTATTCAACAATCGTGCGGCAAGCAGACAGTCTGGCGCTGTTTTCAGCGCAAGATGCCAGGGGAGAGGATCTTGGCCCCTGTGGAATGGTCAGCGGGAATGTGGCAGGCTCGTATCTGCATCTGATTGACCAGACATAAGCCGGAATTTGAGGGAATCTATGCATGGAACAAAGGGTATGAATGAAGTTGCTCATGGTGGCCGACTGGATGAGGCGGTGGCACAGTTTGGAGGCCAGCGCGAGCGTTGGGTCGACCTTTCAACCGGCATCAATCCCCATGCCTATCCTGTGCCTGAAATAGCCAATTCAGCCTGGACCGAATTGCCTGACGAGCACGCCGTGGAGCAAACCTGCCAAGCGGTCCGGTCTTGTTACGGAGTTGATGAGACTGCCGGAATTTCGCTGGCACCCGGTTCCCAGATGCATATTCAGACATTGCCGTATCTGTACAAGCCACAGCCAATAGCGATTGTCGGTTTTACCTATCAGGAACATGGTGTGTGCTGGCAAAGGGCAGGCCATGAAGTCTATATGACCGACGGTCTCAACAGTGCCGAAGCAACCGCCAGAATTGTCATTGTCGTTAATCCCAATAATCCCGATGGGCGTGTGTTTGAACGCAATGAACTAAGCCTGCTGGCCCGGCGACTGGCCGCAAAGGGCGGGCTGTTGATTGTCGATGAAAGTTTTGCAGACGTGCTGCCGGAACATTCGATTGCTGGTGAGGCGGGGCGTGATGGGCTGTTTGTGATGCGCTCCCTGGGTAAGTTTTTCGGACTTGCAGGTGTTCGCTTTGGTGTCGGCTTGACAACTCCTTCCATCGCAACGCGACTGGATCAAAGGTTGGGACCATGGGCGGTATCCGGTCCGGCCCTTGCGATTGCCGAAAAGGCAATGCGGGACCAGACTTGGCAAAAACGCAATTTCCGAAAACTGACAAATGCCCGGCAGAAACTTGCAGCAGTGCTGGAAAAACACAGCATTGAGGTTCTTGGTGGAACACTGCTATTTGTTCTGATCAGGCATGACAAGGCGGAAGAATTGTGGGCCCATCTGGCCAATGCCCACATTCTGACGCGACCATTTTCTGGTAAGCCCGATTGGTTGAGAATCGGCTTGCCCAACGGTCGCACCCAATTCAATAAGTTGGACAGGGCCCTGGCCAGATTCTAGGGTCAGGACTCATTAATTTGGTGTATTCTGTTGGTCATGACACGTTCGAATAAAGTAAAACAAGCGCAAGCAAGGACTGGTGGTCCTTTCGAGCATTGGTTTGCTTTAGGCGGGCGTGACATGTCCAACCCTTTGGGCGGGGTGAATTTCGCCGCTGGACATCGTCACAGAACCTTGAAAACCAACAGGTTTCCTGCGTCTCTGCTCCTTGCCAGCAACAAAATTCACCACCGCAGAATACATCAGATTAATGGGCCCTGACCCTAGCCAGGACTCCAGTTTGAAGGCGCAACGATTATGGGTTTGCTGACCCTGGCATTGCTGATTGACGGTTTTGTTGGCGACCCGGACTGGGCTTGGCGACGTGTGCCACATCCGGTTGTCTGGTTTGGCAGACTTGTCGATTGGTTTGACAAGTTGCGTGACCGGGACGTTGTGCACAACATTGCAGAAAAGCTTGGGATCAAAAACCGCGACAATGTTGAAATCATCATGGGCGGTTTGCTGCTTGGCGTATTTTTACTGATCTCTCTCGGCCTGGGGAAACTGGTCTCGTCGCTGGGCTGGCTCGGCTGGATTCTTGAACTGGCAATCGTTGTGGTCCTGCTGGCGCAAAAAAGCCTTTACGATCACGTATCTCGGGTGACGCAGGCATTTCGGTCTCTTGGCCTGTCAGGTGCCCGAACCGCCGTTGCGCAGATTGTCGGGCGCGATGTGTCGAAGCTGGACGAATCCGGTGTCTGCAAGGCAGCAATTGAAAGTCTGGCAGAAAATTTTTCAGATGGCGTGGTCGCCCCGGCCTTATGGTATGCGATTGCAGGTCTGCCGGGATTGCTGTTCTGCAAGGCCGTCAATACCGCGGACTCGATGATCGGTCATCGCGACGAGAGGTTTGAATTTTTCGGCAAGCCCGCTGCGAAACTTGATGATTGGATGAACTGGCCGGCGGCGCGGCTTTCAACAGTCCTTGTGGTGATTTCAGTCGCTGCTGCCAGAGGAAGCAGGGCAGCTGGTAATGTCTGGACGGCCACCTTGCGTGACGCGCGATCGCATCGTTCTCCCAATGCGGGTTGGCCGGAGACAAGTTTTGCAGCCGCTCTTAACCTGTCTTTGGGCGGGCCAAGATCTTATGGCAGTGAGCAGATTGAAGCAGAGTTTCTGTATTGGGAAGGACGCGATATTGCGCGACCTGCGGATGTTGAGAAGTCACTCAGCCTTTTTCTTCGATGCTGTATCTGCCTGATTGGCTTTTGCGGACTGCTCTGGGTGTTTTTCGGCTGACTCATCCAATTCTTCGGGAATGGTGAGCCTGTGTGGTTTATCACTATCCGCCTCAATTGAAGATCGGTCTTCGCTGAGAGGTTGAAGTTTCTCACCCCAGTCGCGCTCATCTCCATCGTCCCCGCCGTCGCTTTCATCGTCGCCGTCGCCGTCGCCGTCGCTTTCATCGTCGCCGCTGTCGGAAGCAGTGGATGCCTCAATGAACTGATTCATCAACCTATCGACTTCTGCCTCATCGACTTCAGGCAGGTCAAAATCACTTCTTGGTTGTTCCACCAATTTAACCAGGCGTTTCACCATGGGGCTGTCGGGTTGGACCAGCTCATCGACAATGGTGAAGTGGTTCGCGCCGGCAACAGAAACATAATATGTTGGCGTGCCAAGCAGGCTCCAGTGGTCCGCCAGTTCCCGACTCTGGCGGTGATATTCGCCCGATTCTTCACTGCCCACCCAGGCTTCAAACTGCTGCATGGCTTCGGGCACCCAGCGAATGGGACTGGCAGATTCGGCCTGCTTTTCATCCATGTCGAGGACGTTGTTTATCGGGGTTTTGAGGAGCGGCATGAGATCGTAGAGCCCGGAAATCCCCATGCCTGAAGCAACCAGGTCGAGCGGTAGCTGGGAATGGATTTTTTGCCATTCGGTGGCCATCACGCAAGCTGCAAGGTGACCGCCCGCTGAATGACCCAATACGGTGATTGGCCGATGAAAGGTTTGATATAAAATCAGGCAGGCGCGCCGCAGTTCATTGATGATGCCGCCGACCTTGATGTGCGGACACAGCGTGTAGGACGGTATCGCCACGGCAATTCCGTGGGCATTCAAACCAGCCGAGAGATGGCTGAAACAAGACCGGTCCATGCGATGCCAATAACCACCGTGTATGAACATGGCCATGGGGCTTTTGCGTTCCTGTCCAGCCGAACTGTCGGGCCAGAAAATGTCCATTTTGTTACGTTCGCCATTGCCATAGGCCATATCCAGCTGGCTTCGCTGGGCGGCGAACTGGCGATAGATGGCAGCGTCAGAGATGTATTTGTCGATCAGCTGATCGGCATTTTCAACGCGCGAGGAATTGTCATATTCTGACGGATAGTCAATTTTGCTGTTCATTTTCCATCCTTTGATTATCTGGAACCTGATGGCCGGTTTTGAAGCGCGCGCTCAAGATCGGGCGTTGCTTCAACCAACATTTTTGCAGCGGCAGATTGGGGGTTGTCGAATATGTCACTGGCATTTCCATGCTCTACAATGCGGCCTGTGTCCATCACAAGCACCTCGTCGCACAGAGCTTTTACCACAGATAGGTCGTGGCTGATGAAAATGTAGGCCAATCCGAGCCGTTCGCGAAGTTCTGTCAACAGATCCAGCACTTGTGCTCGAATTGAAACATCAAGTGCTGATACCGGTTCATCGGCAATAATCAGAGCAGGGCGGGTGATAAGGGCGCGGGCAATGGCGAGACGCTGACGCTGCCCGCCGGAAAACTGGTGGGGATATTTCGACAGGGCTGACGCCTGCAGACCGACCTCTTCCAAAGCTGCAACAACGCGGTTTTGCTTTTCGGCGACGCTCAGACCGGGCTCCAGATAGAGCGGTTCGGCGACAAGTCGTTCGACCTTGTGCCGCGGATTGAAACTTGAAAACGGGTCCTGAAAGACAACCTGAATATTGCGCCGGGCGGCCTGTAACTCGTCCACCGTGGCGGTGGTCAGTTCCAGATCGTTGAACCGGATCGACCCGCTGGTTGGTGGATCGAGGGCAAGCAACATACGGGCGAGGGTGGATTTGCCGCATCCGGATTCTCCAACAAGCCCCATGGTCTGGCCCGGATAAACCGTGACATCAACACCATCGACGGCGCGGAATGGTTTTGCCGGGGTGAACAGGTTTGAGCGTTTGGTCGGATAGTCGCGGATCAACTGGCGGCCACAGATGAGCGGTGCGAGCCCGGCTTCGGTTGCCAATTCGCTGAGTACGGGTGGCTGGCTGCGCTCGGGAATATGGCTGGAAGCTTCCGCCAACTGGGCAGTGTAGGCATGTTTTTTGGCCCGAAGAATTGACCCCGTGGGGCCTTGGTCGACGATCTCACCGTTGCGCATGACGACCAGTTGATCGGTCATCTCGGCGACAACGGCAAGGTCATGGCTGATCAGGATCAGTCCCATATTCTGTTCTTCGACCAGACTGCGCAGCAGTTGCAATATCTGCGCCTGCAACGTGACGTCCAGCGCCGTGGTCGGTTCGTCAGCGATCAGCAATTCGGGATGCTGGGCACAGGCCATGGCAATCATGACCCTTTGGCGCTGCCCACCTGACAATTCGTGCGGATAGCGGGTCAGTGGAAAACGGCTGACCGGCAATCCGACCCGTTCCATCAGGCCAATCGTTCGCGCCATTGCATCACGACGTTCGGCACGATCGTGCAGCATGATGCCTTCGGCAATCTGATCGCCGATTGTGTGAACCGGATTAAGTGCGGTCATCGGTTCCTGGAAGATCATGGCGATATCGTCACCACGAAGGTCCTGCATCAATGTATCATCAGCATCCAGCAACTGGTGTTGATTGAAGTGCACGGAACCGGATGTTTTGGACCCTTCCGGCAAAAGTTGCATCGCGCTCAGCGCAGTCATCGATTTTCCGGAGCCACTTTCACCGACAATGCCCAAAATTTGTCCAGGCTCAATGGACAGATTGATATCCTTGAGAATTGGAGTGTCGCCAATCGACAGATTGAGCCCGTCAATATCCAGCATCAGTCACGCTTTCTCACCAGGCGTGGGTCCAAAACATCGCGCAGACCATCGCCCAGCAGGTTCAGGCCCACAACAGTAATGACGATTGCAAGGCCGGGAATTATCGCCATGTGCGGGGCAAAACTCATCATCGTTTGCGCTTCGTTGAGCATTTTGCCCCAGCTCGGCAAGGGTGGTTGGGTGCCGAGCCCGACATAGGCCAATCCGGCCTCCTGAATTATGCCCAGTGCAAATGCAATTGTCGCCTGGACGATCAATAGATTGGCCATGTTGGGTACGATGTGTTCAATGGTGATGCGGGTTTTGTTCTTGCCCGCAGCCCGCGCCGCCATGATGAAGTCACGCGGCCATAGAGACAGGGCTGCACCACGGGCGAGACGTGCAAATACCGGAATGTTGAATATGCCTATGGCGATGATGGCGTTGATGGCACCGGGGCCAAAAATCGCAGTGATCATGACCGCAGATAGAAGGGCCGGAAAGGCAAATATAACATCATTGCCACGCATCAGGGCTTCATCCAGCAGGCCACCCCTTGCCGATGCCCAACAGCCCACCGGTACACCAATGCCGACACCTATGATTACCGCAACCAGCGCGACGGCGATGGAGTTGCGGGCACCCACCATAATCATTGAGAATATGTCCCGCCCGAAATGGTCGGTGCCAAACCAGTGCGACCAGCCCGGCGCTTTCAGTTTTGCTGAGATATCCAGATCGGTGACATCATAAGGGGTCCAGAGGAATGAGACCGCCGCCATCAGGACCACCATGGCGGTGATGACAAAGCCGGTTGCAAAACTGCGATTGCGCATGGCCGTTTGAAAAAACCCGGTCATGCGCTGCGATGCCTCAGGCGCGGATCGACCCATAAATAGGCAAGGTCAACAATCAGATTAATGACAATGATCGTCGCCACCAGCATCATGACCACGGATTCCACGACGATCAGATCGCGCAATGATATTGCCTGAAAGACCAGACGCCCCAGGCCGGGAAGATAGAATACATTTTCAATGATGATCGTGCCGGCCAGCAGATAGGCAAATTGCAGGCCCAGAATGGTCAGTACCGGAATCATCGCATTGCGCATGCCGTGCTTCCAGATCGTTGCGCCTGTGCTCAATCCTTTGGCCCTTGCGGTTCGGATATAATCTTCCCCGAGTGTTTCCAGCAAGGCCGAACGGGTGATGCGGGACAGGATTGCCGCTTGCGGCAAGGCCAGCGATATTGTTGGCAACAGCAGGGATTTCAACGCGACGACAAACCCGGCATCCCAGCCGGGAAACCCGCCCGCAGGCACCAGCTGCAGCCAGATCGCAAGAAAATAGACGAGCAGCAGAGCCAGCCAGAAATTGGGAATGGCGATGCCCACCTGGCTCAGTGCCATAATGCTTGTGTCGGCCAGACTGCCGCGTCTTGAAGCAGAATAAAGGCCAAGCGGAATGGCAATAACTGTGGAAAGGAGCAGCGACAAAAGCGCCAGCGGCAGGCTGATGGTGATGCGGTCTGCAACCAGTTCATTGACTGGAACCGAATAGGTGTAACTGTTGCCGAAATCTCCCTGCAGCATGCCGAATATCCAGGAGAAGTAGCGTTCCAGAACCGGTTTGTTGAGCCCCAGATCCTGGCGCAGGGCGGCAATCGCTTCGTCGGTGGCATTGATCCCCAGCATGACTTGCGCCGGGTCGCCCGGAATTATTTCCAGTGTGGCAAACACCAAAACAGAGGCGACCGCCAAGGTGGCAGTCGCCCAAAGTATTTTTCTGATCAGAAACATGATCATGGTAGATTACGAAGCAGTGACTGTGCCTCAGTCGCTCCAGCTGACACCGGTCAGGTCATTGGCCTGCACCGGAGAGTTTTCCCATAGCCCATTGACCTTGGCGTTCCACACGCCAGCCTTGGCAAACTGGAACATGAAACCGTTGACCGCATCTTGCGATATGATCTTCTGCGCCTGTGCCATTAACGCATAGCGTTCGGCTTCGCCGGTTGTTTCGTTCAGCTTGGCGATGGTGGCGTTGAAGGCATCGCTGGAATAGTTGAAATAATAAGCATCGCGTGAATAGATGCCGATATCCATCGGCTCGGTGTGGGAGACGATGGTCAGGTCATAGTCTTTCGCCTTGAACACTTCCGGTACCCAGACGCCCCATTCGACAGGAATAATCTCCAGGTCAATGCCAATCTTGCGCAATTGCGCGGCAACAATTTCACCACCGCGGCGTGCATAGGTGGGCGGTGGCAACTTCAATGTCGCCTTAAAGCCGTTTGGATGACCGGCGTCGGCCAGAAGTTTTTTGGCGGCCTCAAGATCCATCGGGTATTGATCAACCAGATTAACATATGCCGGGTGGTGTGGGGCAAAATGAGTGCCGATCGGTGTGCCGAGACCAAACATCGCACCATCGATAATCGCCTGACGGTCCAGGGCGTGAGCAATGGCTCGACGCACGCGCACGTCATTGAACGGCGGTTTGGTATTGTTGGTGGACAGAATTGTCTCACCTTCAGTGGAACCAATCACCACTTTGAAGCGCGGATCAGCCCGCAATTGCGGCATGGTTTCCGGGGCAGGAAAATTGGCAAATGCATCAACGTCGCCTGCCAGCATGGCTGAAAGCGATGCGGCTGGATCGGAAATAAACCGGAAGGTTGCCTTCTCCAGCGCGATTGGCGTACCCCAGTAATCGCCGTTCTTGACCAGATTGACGGACGCGCCCTTCACCCAGCTGCCGAATTTGAACGGCCCCGTGCCAACTGGATTGACCTTGTTTCCCTCTGCCGTTTCCGGTGCCACCATAATGGCGTCACCCCAGCCCATGTTAAACAGGAAATTACCGGCCGGCGTTTTCAGCTGGACGACCAGGGTATTGGCGTCTTTGACGGTAACGGAATCGATGCCCGCAAAAAGAGCTTTTTGAGCGTTCGTCGAGCCTTCAGCGCGGGCACGATCAAGCGAAAATTTGGCGTCTTCAGCATCAAATGTCGACCCGTCGTGGAATTTCACCCCATGATGCAGATTGAACGTGTAGGTTTTGCCATCGGCGGATATCTCCCAGCTTTTAGCCAGAGCTGGCAGAACTTCGCCTTTTGAACCAATTCGTGTGAGACCTTCAAACACGTTGGCATAGACAACTTCATCGATGGCTGCTGGCGCACCTGCTGTAGGATCGAGGTGAGGCGGCTCCAGCGCCATGCCCATAACGAGGCTGGTCTTGGCGGCGATTGCCTGACCTGCAAGGACAAGTGGGGCCAATGCGGTCGTCACCAAAGCGGCTGCAAACAGTTTTTTCATCGTTTTCATCGTGAATATCTCCCTTTTACCAATAACAATTTTTTTCAGTTAAGCACCTTGGATGGTGCCTGTCAGCAGTAGAGTGTCGGCGACGTTTACCGAGCTTCCAATAAAGCGTGGATAGCGTGGCACATGACCTTGGCGGACTCGATCATGTCGTCAATAACCACATATTCATCGGCCATATGTGCAAGGTCCAAAATGCCCGGCCCATATGCGATGCAGTCGTGCAAATGGCCTATTCGCGCTATGTGCTTTTGATCATAAGTGCCCGGTGAAATGACATATTCAGGCTCCTTGCCCATCACTTCTCGAATGCCCTGGGAAACGGCTTCAACGACCGGAGCGTCACGTTCGGTCATGGTCGGCAGCACTTCCATAATATCGCGGATGGCATAGTCGAATGCTTCGCGGTCTCGTTTCAAACCGTCCAGAATGGCGGTGACTTCTCCCTTCACCGTGGCAAGATCTTCTTCAATCAGGAAACGCCGGTCGAGAATCAGTCGACAGGAATCCGCCACATTGGGACTGGGAAGCCCGTCATAATCATCGGGCTTGCCGCCGGCCCCGGTTTCCGATTCCCCGCCATGGACGGAGTTGAAATTCATGGTCGATTGTTTGGCACCTTCCGGCACCACTGGCATTTCGGTGCGTTTTTCGGCCAGTTGCGGATAGAGTTCGGTCTCAAAAGCATTGACCACCGAGCCCATATGTCGGATTGCGCTGTCGCCCAAAAACGGCATTGATCCGTGGGCCTGGGTGCCAAAAGTTTCAATTTCTGCCCACCAGACCCCCCGGTGCCCGAGGCAGACGCGATCCTTGTTTAGAGGCTCGGGAATGATCACGTGGTCGACCCGCGGTTTGGAAAACAGACCCTTTGACGCCAGGTGCGCAACGCCGCCAAAACCACCGGATTCCTCATCCACAGTGCCAGATATCTCAATCGCCCCGGCAAAGCCGGGATTGGCTTCCATATAGGCCTCAACCGCGATGATGGACGCTGCAAGGCCGCCCTTCATGTCACAGGCACCGCGGCCAAATACCTTGCCGTCCCGCACCTCTGCGGAAAACGGATCAACCGTCCAGCCATCGCCAACTTCCACGACGTCGATGTGAGAGTTAAAATGGACTGTCTTGCCCGGCCGTTTTCCTTCCAGACGGGCCACCACATTGGTGCGCGGAAAGGCGTCGCTGTCGCCGGGCGTGTCATGCGCGCGAATATACTGAACATCAAAATTGCGTTTTCTCAATCGGTTGCCGATTAATTCGGCGCAGGGCGTATAGGCATCGCCGGGTGGATTGATGGTTGGAATTTGAATCAAAGCCTGTGTCAGCAATACAAGTTCAGTTCTTTTATCGTCGATGCGGCGATTGCAAATTTCAAACAAGTTAAAGTCCCCGATTGGCTCACGCTGCAAGCCTCGCCAAATATTGAACGGCTGGTGACTGGCAACTTCATCAAGGATATGGGTAATATTCTGCCGGGGCAACGTTCGGGTGCACATGAGGGTGCGTTAAACTATTGTTCACGCAAAACTTACCTATACTGCGTGTTTCTGGTTTTGTTCACTTTTTGCTCATCGCATCCATGAATAATGGAAGATGAAGTGGGTGGTTGATTGTCTAAAATCGACACGGGAGTGCTCACTTTTATAACGTGTAAAATGTGGGGAGGCACCCGATGAAAAAACTGATTTTGATAACTTTGTCCATTCTGGGCCTGGTAATGGCACCAGCAATGGCCGCCAAAATTTCGACGTCTGGCACTGTCAAAGTAAAAAATGGCAGTGCAAATGAATATTCCAATGGACGGGTCGTGGCACGGGTGGACCTGTCGTCACAGCGTATGAAGGTCTATCGCGGTGGACGACTGCTCTATACCTGGAAAGTTTCGACCGGAAGATCAGGCTATGGCACACCAACAGGTACGTGGCGCATACATCGTATGCACAAGCGCTATTTTTCGAGAAAATATGACAACGCACCAATGCCTTATGCGATGTTCTATTATCGCGGGTTCGCTGTGCACGGAACCAGTTCGATTTCCCGCCTGGGGCGGCGCGCTTCTCATGGGTGTGTAAGACTGCATCCCGATAATGCGAGGAAATTGTTCTCGCTGGTCAGACGCAGCGGTGGTACCGTTAAAGTCACCCGCTAGGCTGGCCAGAACATCAAATCTTTTCCCAGATAAAACATTGATTTGATGATATTCCTGGTGGTTTGTGCTTTGGCAATCAATGGCATATGCGCATGATAGTGATCCTGTCGCCAGTCACCCGGCGGGTGAGCGCACAAACTCTCCAGTGCGAGTTGATTTCGACCGCCGTTTGAAATTGGAACTCACGGTTTCAGGACTACTTCCGACGGTGGATTTATTGCCTACTACGAGCTTGATGATGCTCTTGGCCTGACCGAAATTGCCGGGGATGATTTCCCGAACATCGCTACTGCCAATCGCTATTTGGCTGCCTTGGTGGCGCCTTGGCGGCTAAGAAGTCGTAAATGACGTCGACCATCTGGGACACGATCCTGCCATGCGCTGGATTGTTGACGAGGCGGTCGAAATACAGACTGCGCCCGGGTTATGTTCACAGCGCTGAAGGATGGCTGCGAAGAAAAACTTCTTCCCTTGCTGCCAATACTGACTTACAAATAGCTTCATACTCATGGCTACTTGGGAAATGTCGGTTTAGGAGTTTCAATTGTCTTGAACCTCCACGATATCTCTATTCATCGTCAAAGGACGGAATGACTTGAGTACTATCAAATATATCACCTGCGCACTGGCGCTGATTATTGCGTCAGTGGTCACAACAACCCACGCCACCGAATACTTCAACACGGCAAAAATAAAATACACCAACAAAGGGGGCTACACAGCCTGCGTGAACGCATATTGGAACGACAGCAACGATAAAAAACAAAAAATCAGATGGGATGCAGAAAAAAATTTACCCCTCCTGCCGGGCAAAGACTCCTGTCTGGATAATGGCCAATCGACAATCGTGGATTTCGCAAAGGTTGCTGAGGAGACCCAAACCACTCAAAGAGCTCTGAAAGTGGGCGACGAAATTTGGCTGCTCCTTAACATAAAGGAAGGCGAAAAAAGGAACTGCCACAAGGACAGCCCAAAGTTTCTGTATGATCCCTATGGGACCACGGCGGAAATGAAGACCAGTGGCACAACCCTCAACAACAATCGTTGCGAAATTACCCACAAAAAATAGGAACGATGTTGCTCATATGCAGTCTTGCTCTTTAACATGCTGGTTATCCATTGTTTGCAGAGTTCAAGCTTACCAGGGCCTTTGCGGCCGAGGGCAGGCTTGACAGGCCTGGGCCGGGAGGATTGACGATACTCCGAAAATGACAGGAGAGGTGCGTCTGGATGTCGGAATTTACGGAGAAGCAACGTTGCGAACATGACCAATTCATCGAATTGGAAATGAAGGATGGCTGCGAAGAAAAACTTCTTCCCTTGCTGCCAATACTGACTTACAAATAGATCCATACTCATGGCTACTTGGGAAATGTCGGTTAAGGAGTTTCAATTGCCTTGAACCTCCACGATATCTCTATTCATCGTCAAAGGACGGAATGACATGAATTCTATCAAATATATCACCTGCGCACTGGCGCTGATTATTTCTTCAGTGGTCACAACAACCCACGCCATCGAGCGTTATCATACGGCCAAAATGAAATACTTCAACAAAGGCAACTACAAAGCCTGCGTGGCGGTCTACTGGAACGACAGTAATGGAAAAAAACAAAATATCGATTGGGATGCCAAAAAAGAAACGCCCATGATCGGCAGTAACTACTGTCTGAATCAAGGACAATCAACCACCGTGGATTTCGCAAAGATCGAAAGCTGGACCAAAAACAGTACGCATAGAGTACTGCGGGAAGGCGACGAAATCTGGCTGAGAATTGAAATCTTCGGAGGTGACAATAAAAATTGCCACAAGGACAACCCAAAGTTTATCTACGACCCCGATGGGACGAAAGCGGAAATGAAGACCAGTGGCACAACCCTCAACAACAATCGCTGCAAAATTACCCAAAAGAAATAAGAGCGATGTTCCTCATATGCGGTCTTGATCCTTGCAGGGCATCTTCTGCGATAGCAAAGTTACCTAGCTGCGAACTTTGGTGAGAGTCACGTTACTGGAAGCGAGGCGCCCACACCGGCGTCTCTTTAGTATGGAATTCCGGCTGCAATATTGCTGGACCCATCCAAATTCTCCCACTGGCCCCCCTGCGTCCCTGTTAAATCTTACGCGTCTGTGATGAAATGTTGCCACACTGATTTTGGTGCGCTTCATTATGGAGAAGAGCTATGAATGTGCATGTAGGCGACAACGATATCAGCCACGTGGTGGAAGCTGACAAAGCTCACGTTTGGCATCATCTGACACAACACAAGAAGTTTGACACTAGCGATCCGCAGATCATTGTCGAAGGCAAGGGGATGCGGGTCTGGAACCAGGCGGGCCGCGAGCATCTTGATGCCGTATCCGGTGGTGTGTGGACAGTTAATGTTGGCTATGGCCGTGTGTCGATTGCCGATGCGGTGCGCGATCAGCTGGTAAAAATGAATTTTTTTGCAGGGTCCATGGGATCGATTCCCGGAGCGCTGTTTGCAGAAAAGCTGATTGAAAAAATGCCAGGCATGAGCCGGGTGTATTATTCCAATTCCGGTTCTGAAGCCAACGAGAAAACCTACAAGATTGTCCGTCAGATCGCGCACAACAAATATGGTGGCAAGAAACACAAGATCCTCTACCGCAACCGCGATTACCATGGCACAACGATTACTGCCCTTTCTTCCGGCGGGCAGGATGAGCGCAAGGGGCATTACGGACCGTTCACTCCGGGTTTTGTTGAAGTGCCTCATTGCATGGAATACCACTCCCAGTGGGGAGAGGTGGACGATTACGGCATCCGTGCCGCCAACGCCATTGAAGACGTTATTTTGCGTGAAGGTGCCGACACGGTTGGTGCATTGATCCTTGAGCCGGTCACCGCTGGTGGCGGTGTCATCACGCCACCTGAGGGCTACTGGCCACGGGTTCAGGAAATCTGCGACAAATACGATATTCTGCTGATCATCGACGAAGTGGTTTGCGGCATGGGCCGTACCGGCGCGTGGTTTGGCTATCAGCATTACGGCATCAAGCCGGATATGGTCACTATGGCGAAGGGCGTGGCATCCGGTTATGCGGCTATTTCCTGCACTGTGACGACCGAAGAAGTGTTCCAGATGTTCAAGGCTGATCCGGATGATCCGATGAGCTATTTCCGCGATATTTCGACCTTTGGTGGTTGCACGGCAGGTCCGGCGGCGGCGCTGGAGAACATGCGTATTCTGGAAGATGAAAACCTGCTTCAAAACACCACTGTGATGGGCGATTATCTGGTTGAAAAATTAAACGGCCTGATGTCCAAGCATGACATAATCGGTGATGTGCGCGGCAAGGGGCTGTTTGTCGGTGCTGAACTGGTCAGCGATCGCGAAACCCGTGAACCGGTACCTGAAGGCATTGCCCAGGCGATTGTTGGCGAATGTTTCAAGCAGGACGGAGTGGTGATCGGTGTTACCAACCGTTCGCTGGCTGGTTTCAACAACACCCTGTGCCTCAGCCCGGCACTGATATGTACCAAATCCGACCTTGACGAAGTTGTTGAGTCGATTGACGGGGCCATCAACCGGGTACTCGCTGCATAAGCAACAGGTCGCCTTTGGGAACCGAAAATAATGCCAGTCCGGCACCAGGTGTCGGACTGGATATTTGTCTGCAGTACCCGAACAGCACCCGGCATCTCTTGACATCAACGTTTGGCTGACCCAAAACCACTGGACCTAGCTGGTGGTTAAATCTGGAGCCATATGAGAGACTTTCTGATTGCTCTGGATCGCAACGCCAACAAGAGCTTGCAGGCGCAGCTTCGCGAGGTGTTGGTATCGGCGATTCTGGCGGGTCACCTGCGCCCGGGAGAAAAACTGCCTTCCACCCGGCATCTTTCCCAGCAGCTGGGGATTTCCCGCAATACATCCGTGCTGGTCTATCAGGGGTTGACCGACGACGGCTATTTGCGAACCTCGGAACGTTCGGGATATTTCGTCAATGAAACCGTCCTTGAAATGGGCATGTATAATTCTTCGCAGCCAACTTCAAATCCGGTGCTGTCAGCCGATTCCAGTCCGATTGACTGGCAATCAAAGATCCTCAAAATGCCGGGCGATCAGCGCAATATTCACAAACCGCGCGGCTGGCAAAGCCTGCCTTATCCGTTCATTTATGGTCAGCCTGATCAATCGCTGTTTCCAATCACCGACTGGCGCGACTGTGTTTATAAAGCGATGGGCAAGAAATGGCTGGATGAATGGAGCGAAGACACGCTGGACCATGACGACCCGATGCTGGTCGAACAGATTCGCACGCGCATTTTGCCACGCCGTGGTATTTTGGTGGGTGAAGATCAGATCCTGGTCACGCTGGGTGCACAGCAAGCGCTCTACACCCTGGCCAGTCTGCTGGCCGGGCCGGATTCGCGCATTGTTATGGAAGAACCCGGTTATCCGGATGCCCGAAACATCTTTGCCCTTAGAAAATCACAGATCATTCCGGTTCCGGTCGATCAGGACGGTCTGCCGGTCGATCAGCGACTTGATGGGGCAGACCTGGTTTACACAACACCAAGTCATCAACTGCCGACCACGGTGACGATGCCCAATGGCCGTCGTCGCGCATTGCTGAAAAAGGCATCAGAACAGGACCTGATCATCATTGAAGATGATTACGAGCTTGAATCAAACTATGTTGGCAAACCGTTGCCGGCGCTAAAAAGCATCGATCAGGATGGCCGGGTAATCTATGTTGGTTCGTTTTCAAAAACCCTGTTTCCAGGTCTGCGGCTTGGCTTCATGGTTGCCTCCAAGGAATTGATCCGGGAGATGCGGGCCTTACGGCGCCTGATGGTTCGTCATCCACCAACCAACAACCAACGCAGCACGGCATTCTTTTTATCGTTGGGCTATTACGACGTTTACGTGCGCCGACTTCACCGCGCCTATCGGGAGAGATGGGCAGCCATGGGAGCGGCGCTTGAGCAGCATTTTTCAGACGCAGATATTATTCAGGGTGCAGGCGGATCATCCTACTGGGTGAGGCTGTCGGAGGAGTGTGGTGTTGATACAGACAGGCTGGCCGAGGTCGCTCTGGAGCGGGGCATATTGATTGAACCAGGCAGCGTTTATTTCAATGGCGATGAAGACCGCCGTTGTTTTCGTCTGGGATTTTCGTCCATCGAACACGGGCGAATAGATGCAGGCCTTGAACAACTCGCGGCTCTCGCCCGACGCCATTCCTGACACTACCTTTTATCAGTTGTTGTCCATCCTGTTGTTTGGCACACAAAATTGCAAACGACATTTCTCCGACTTGGTTGGGACGTTAAATCGTCTGATCATTTCATCGCGTTTGCAGAAACTTCGGTCTGCTACAAACCGACGGTAGACCGAGCTGTTTTTGGTGTTCAACACAATCGCACCTTGTTGGAAAATCAGGTCCTTGGCATCGGAACATGTGTAATTTCGGGTCGACAGGCGGCCCTGTGCTGCTGAATTGGTGGTCAGCCAGGACATACTTGCGACAACCAAAATCAACGTGCACCGTACAAATAGCCGGTGATTATGGGTGGTAGCTATGTTCATGTTCCCCGGGTTCCACTTTCAGGTTCTCACCGTGTTGAAGCACAAATTGGCGTCGCCGTCACGACTTGCACGAACCGGCGATTGGGGCTTAATGCTGCGAGCTATTGTTCGCTTTTGGTAGGGCGGTCGTCGCCGAAAAAGCCATGATTGAATGTTGGTCAGTCTTGGACCCACCACAGGAATTCATTTGGCCCTAAGATACCACCATTGAAGGCGAGTACTATCTGTGGTACGAACAAAAATTGAGACTTGTTGTCCCGTTTTTAAGCAAGTGAGAGATCCCCATGACCAAGATGACCACTGAAGAAGCCTTTGTAAAAGTGCTGCAAATGCATGGCATTGAAAATGCTTTTGGAATTATCGGATCGGCAATGATGCCGATTTCGGACCTGTTTCCGCAGGCCGGAATTAGTTTTTGGGACTGCGCCCATGAATGCAATGCGGGCATGATGGCAGATGGGTTTACCCGGTCCACAGGCAAAATGTCGATGATGGTGGCGCAGAACGGCCCCGGCATTACCAACTTTGTCACCCCGGTTAAAACTGCCTATTGGAACCACACACCATTGCTGCTGGTTACACCACAGGCAGCCAACAAGACTATTGGGCAGGGCGGTTTCCAGGAAATCGAACAGATGAAGCTGTTTGAGGACATGGTCTGCTATCAAGAAGAGGTGCGGGATCCTACCCGTATCGCTGAAGTGCTGAACCGGGTAATCGCTCAGGCGTGGCGCGGATGTGGACCTGCACAGATCAACATTCCGCGGGACTACTGGACCCAGGTTGTCGATATCGAGCTGCCGCAGATCGTGGAGTTTGAATTGCCGGCAGGTGGCGCAAACGCGGTTGCCGAAGCAGCTGAACTTCTGTCCAACGCCGAGTTTCCGGTGATATTGAACGGCGCTGGTGTCGTTCTGGGTGGTGCAATTGATGCGTCTGCCAAGCTGGCTGAAAAACTATCCGCTCCGGTCTGCTGCAACTACCAGCACAATGACGCGTTTCCAGGTGGCCATCCACTTTTCGCCGGCCCTCTTGGCTACAACGGATCAAAGGCGGCGATGGAATTGATCGCCAAGGCTGACGTTGTTCTGGCGCTGGGCACACGGTTGAACCCGTTTTCCACCTTGCCGGGATACGGCATCGATTACTGGCCAAAAGACGCCAAGCTGATTCAGGTTGATATCAATGCCGACCGGATTGGCCTGACCAAGCCGGTGACTGTCGGCATTCAGGGTGATTCTTTGAAGGTCGCGGAACAGTTGATCGAACTGGTATCCCCCAGCGCTTCCGCCAGCGAATTGAAAGAACGCGCTTCACTTGTCCATCAGACCAGATCGTCTTGGTTGCAGAACCTGTCTTCGATGGATCACGAAGACGATGATCCGGGGACAACATGGAACGAGCGCAGCCGTAAACGCGAGCCTGAAAAAATGTCGCCTCGCATGGCCTGGCGGGCTATTCAGCAGGCGCTTCCAAAAGACGCAATCATCTCCTCCGACATCGGCAATAACTGCGCAATTGGCAACGCCTATCCAACATTTGAAAAGGGCCGCAAATATCTGGCACCCGGCCTGTTTGGCCCGTGTGGATACGGCTTTCCGTCGATCATTGGCGCTAAAATGGGTAACCCGGATACCCCGGTTGTTGGTTTTGCCGGTGATGGCGCATTCGGTATTTCAATGAACGAAATGACCGCCTGTGGCCGCGATGACTGGCCACCCGTGACCATGGTTATTTTCCGCAATTATCAGTGGGGCGCTGAGAAGCGTAACACCACGCTTTGGTATGAAGACAATTTTGTCGGCACCGAGCTGGATCTGGATGTAGAATATGCAGCCATTGCCCGGGCCTGTGGCGTAAACGGTGTTCAGGTCTCTTCAATGGAAGAATTGACGGCAGAACTCGACAAGGCGGTTGATGCTCAGATGAAAAAGGGCGAAACAACGTTCATCGAAATCTTGCTGAACCAGGAACTGGGCGAACCATTCCGCCGTGATGCAATGAAGAAACCTGTCGCTGTCGCGGGCATCAACCCCGATGACATGCGCCCACAGGCTGGAGCCTAGATGCTCCGGCTTCATTGATAGGCTCTATCGGGCAGGGTGACATTGAACGAGGCAAAATTGAATGGAATCCCTGCTCAGCATAACCAATCTTTCTGCTTGGGAGTTTTGGGTATGTGTGGCCGTCGTGTTTCTGGCGGGCATCGTGCGGGGATTTTCAGGTTTTGCCTTGTCAGCGCTGGTGATGGCGGGTCTGGTGGTTATTTTGCCACCCGTCGAACTGATCGCGGTTTGCTGGTTTCTTGAGATGGCGGCGAGTTTGTTGATGGTGCGCGGTGGTATCCGACAATGGGACAGGACGGTTGTTTTTGGGCTGGTAATTGGCTCCGGGATCGGCCTGCTTCCGGGATTGTATCTGACCAAGACGCTGCCGGTTGAAACATCGAAATCGATTGCGCTGGGCATCATCCTGGTGTTGGCGGTTCTGCAATTGCTGAAAGTAAGGGCAACGTTTCTGGCGACCAAACCTGGCCTCTATCTATCGGGCCTGGCGTCTGGAATTGTTGCCGGTCTGGCCGGGGTTGGCGGTCTGGTCGTCGCACTTTACGTTCTGGCCCGCGACGCGCCCGCTGCAGTGATGCGGGCTTCGCTGGTCATGTATTTGTTCATCGGCGGATTACTGATTTTCATATCTTTGAACATTTATGGCATGTTTGATTTGCAGGCGATTACACGGGGATTGATATTAGCGCCCATCTGCATGGCGGGAGTGGTCGCCGGACAGGCCCTGTTTCGCCCAAGACTGGAACCTTACTACAAACCGTTTTGCCTTATCCTTTTGGTGCTGCTGGCGACTGCCGGTCTGGTTCGAATGGCGTTGGTGTAAGTCTTATGGGAACATGCTTACTGGCTGAGGCTGAAATGCCGTTACAAATGCGCCTGAAACAAAGCAATAATGAACTGCGCACCGGACCGGAGTGGACCAAATGACCAGCCTGCCACAAACGACCAACAAGAAACTTGGTCTCGTCATCGATCTCGACACCTGTGTCGGTTGCCATGCCTGTGTCATCAATTGCAAGGAATGGAACACGTCGGGCCACGGAGCTGCGTTGTCGGATCAGGACCCTTACGGAGCCAATCCATCCGGGGCATGGCTCAATCGTATTCACACATTCGAAGTTGTCCCGGACAGGCCAAAAGGACAGGGCGTTGGTGAAGTGATCGGCACGGCGGGCGAGGCTCGTGTGGTGCATTTCCCAAAATCCTGCTTGCATTGTGAAGACGCGCCCTGCGTGACAGTCTGCCCAACCGGTGCGTCCTATAAACGCTCTGAAGATGGCATTGTGCTGGTCGATGAAGACAAGTGTATTGGCTGTGGCCTGTGTGCCTGGTCCTGCGCTTACGGGGCTCGCGAGATGGATCTCGCCGCCGGAGTGATGAAGAAGTGCACCCTGTGCGTTGATCGTATTTATAATGAGGAGCTCGAAGAGATTGACCGGCAACCGGCCTGTGTGCGCACCTGTCCGGCTGGCGCTCGACACTTTGGTGATTTTGCCGATCCGCAATCGAATGTTTCACTATTGGTCGCCGAGCGCGGTGGTTTTGATCTGATGCCGGAGCAAAATAACAAGCCGGTCAACAAATATCTGCCACCAAGGCCGCGCAGCGATCTCGGCGAGGGGACGCAGAATTTGGCTCCTGAAAACGATACGCAAGGCGCTGACGGGTTGCTCGGCTGGATAGACCGCGCCCTTTCCGGCTCGACCAGACAGAAGGGAGCAAACTGATGTATCCGGCGCTTTCCGTTATATCCTTCACAACTCTTTCAGGCGCCGGGTATGGCCTGGCAATTGTTTTGGCTCTTGGCCACGGCAATCCGGCAGCGTTGAGCACCAAGATTGCCTGGCTCGTTGCACTGGCGCTGATCTCAATCGGCTTTTTGTCGTCGACCTTGCATCTGGGCAATCCACAACGCGCCTGGCGCGCAGTCAGCCAGTGGCGCTCCAGCTGGCTGTCGCGGGAAGGCTGCATGTGTTTCATCAGCTATGTGCCACTTTGCCTGTTGGCGGCGATGAGCATTTTCTACGATTCATTTGATCTGACACTGGGCTATGTCGGAGCGATCTGCTGTGCTGTCACGGTCTATTGCACGGCAATGATTTATGCCTCGCTTCGGACTATTGCCAGCTGGCATACAAGGTGGACGCCAGCGTTTTATCTGGCCTTTGCGCTGACCGCAGGTACCTTGATCTATATTGCATTTTTCGGCCCGCCAGTCGGCTCTCGCTCAACGACAATCTGGATATATCTGTCAATGGTATTTCTGGTTGCGTCATGGGCAATCAAGCATTTCTGGACCCGCCGGGCGCAGGCAGTTGGCTATGGAAAATCAACCATGGAAACAGCCACCGGCCTGGGCCATATCGGCAAGGTGCGGTTGCTGGAGCGGCCCCACGCGATGGATAATTATCTGACCAATGAAATGGCGTTTCGCATTGGCCGCAAACATGCGCAGAAACTGCACAAGATTGCTCTGTTGCTGGGACTGGTACTGCCCATGGTTCTGCTTGCCCTGTCGCTGGCGATTACTTCAGTTGCGCTGGTTTTCACGATGCTCGCGGCCCTGAGCTTTATGGCCGGAGTGTTTGTCGATCGCTGGCTGTTTTTTGCCAATGCCCGTCATGCAGTTGGTCTGTATTACGGCGGTGATGAAGCGCTGATGCCTGCTGATTAGGCAGTAGAGATTTCAGAATTTCGTCCGGCGGCGTTTGCCGGGAGGTGGTGTCTTGATCTTCCAGCGATCATGAAGCCAGAGCCATTGCTCGGGATATTCGCGCACCCAGGATTCAACAATGTCCGCGAGTTCCTGGGTGGTTGCTGTCACATCGACCGTGCCATCGTCATGTCTTGGAATTTCAATCGGCCCTTGCAGCTCGATCTTAAATCTTCCGTTTGGCAGGCGCACACAGCGGGCCGGATGGATGTCGCAGTCAAACTGGCGTGCCAGCTTGGCAGCCAGCGGGTTGGCGGTCGCCTCGCGACCCATAAAATTTACCCGCGGGCCGCGGGTAAATGCCTGATCTGACAGCAGGCCGACAGCACCGTTGTTTTCCAGCACGGATGCCAATGCCCATGCAGCACCAGCACGCGACGGCACAAGATGTCCGCCATCAGTTCTGCGGGCCTTTAAGACACGTTTTGCCAGAAACCGGTTATTGGGCGGACGAAACAGGGCGGTGACAGTCAGTTCATAGGCCGCTGCTGCGACCGGCAATATTTCCCAGTTCCCGGTATGGGCGGTGAAGATCACAACCGGGCGGTTGGTTTCGCGCAGATTGACAAACTGATCGATCCCGTGAACTTCGATGCGCCCGTCCTGTGGGTTTTCCAGATTGATGTCGATCAACTCATCGAGGAATATATATTCAGCAATTGTACGACCGACATTGCCCCAAACCCCGCGGGCCAACTGGCGGACCTCGGCGGATGATTTTTCAGGAAAGGCCTGCGCCAGATTTCTGCGCGTCAGGGCGGTGCGCGGCAGAACGGGTGACAGGAAACGCGCCAGTTTCTCAGCTGTATTGATGGACGTTGTTGCCGGCAGTTTTTTGGCAAAATGCACAAACAGTCCGACCAGTTTGGCAACAACCCAGTCTTTTGCCGTTTTGATGGTCAGCAATATTCGCTCGACCCGGGGATGACGTATGATACGGGCCATTGGTTTAGAGCCGTTCACGATTAAATGGAGCTAATTCTGTTTGTGATTGGCGAGATGATCCAGAGGTGAGACGCACGCAGCGCGATGCCCTCGCATCGGGCAAGGGCTGCTCGACTTTGGGCGTCCGCCAATCGCAAACCCTTCGGGAAGGGCGCTTTTGCACCATAAACGGCGCAATGGCTCTTGGACGTATGCCCGATACGACTGGCGATCCTTTATTTGGTTCTGTCACAAAAGCGCTCCTGCAGAATGGTTCCATTTAACCATGAACGGCTCTAGTTCATGCGCATGATGATCTTGCCGAACACTTTTCGACTTTCCATGCGTTCCAGAGCAGTTGCCAGATCGCCAAATTCGATTTCGGTATCAATTACCGGTTTGACATATCCACGCGCCATCTTGTCCATTGAACTGGTCATGCTCTGCATCGTGCAACCGAATGAGCCGATAAGCCGCAACTGGCGCTGAAACAGCATCATCAGATTGGTATCTGCGGACATGCCGCTGGTCGAACCACAGGTCACAAGGCGACCTCCGCGTTTCATGCACAGCATCGACCCGGCCCATGTTTCCTTGCCGACATGTTCAAAGACAACATCCACGCCCTGCTTCTTGGTCAGTTTGCGCACCACGCCTTCAAACCGGTCTTCGCGATAGTTGATGACGTGGTCGGCGCCGAGTGCTCGGGCAGGCTCGATCTTGTCGTCGCTGCCAACGGTAGTAATGACCGTGCAGCCAATCGACTTGGCCAATTGGATAGCAGCAGTTCCGATGCCGGAGCCACCAGCCTGAATGAGAATCGTTTCAGAGGGTTGCAGCAAAGCGTTGTCAAACAACATATGCTCGCAAGTGCCAAAGGTAATCGGGGCGAGAGCCGCGCCGACATCATCGCAACCGGCAGGTGCTGCAACACACTGGCGGGCTGGCAGATTGATCAGATCCTGGGCAAAACCGTCAAGATGAAAACCGTGAACGCCTTCAACATGGTCGCACATGTTATCGCGCCCAGCACGGCAATCGTGACAGGTGCCGCAGGTGCGGGCGCCGAATATGGATACCAGCTGGCCGGGTTTCAGGCCCGATACACCTTCGCCCAAAGCAACAACTTCAGCGCTTGCTTCTGCACCAATCGTGAGCGGTAGTTTGCGTTTGGCAAAGGCCATGCCGCGCCATCCCCAAACATCGAGATGATTGAGCGCCACAACGCGGATTTTCAGGGTGACTTCGCCGGGAGCCGGGGCCTCCGGTTCGGCCAGATCCACCGGTTTTACTTCACGGTTGGATACAAGTTGCAATGCGCGCATGGGAGAACCTTGAAGTTGTTGAGAGGCGGTCAGGCTTCAATTTCATTGCTCAGCACAAGACAGGCATTTTGCCCGCCAAAGCCGAAAGAATTGGACAGGATATTGGTGACCTTGGCCTTCCGTGCCTGATGTGGAACCACATCAAGGGGAATATCCGGATCGGGTGTATCATAATTGATGGTCGGTGGGATGAGGCCATGCTGTAGCGTCAGCACGGAGAATACTGCTTCAATTGCGCCGGCAGCCGTCAGCGTATGGCCGATCATCGATTTGTTGGACGAGATGGGCGTTTGGTGGATCGCGTCGCCAAACACTTCCTTCAGCGAATTATACTCCATGCGGTCATTTTCCGGCGTCGATGTGCCATGCGCATTGATATAATCGATTTCATCGGCGCTGACGCCTGCATCTTCCAGGGCCCGATGAACAGCGGCAATCACAGGTGATCCGTCGGGCGAAGAACGGGTGCGATGGAAATGGTCAGCCTTTTCGCCGCAGCCCCGCACAATCGCCAGAATATTGGCGCCGCGTGCCCGTGCGTGATCCAGCGATTCAAGCACCAGAGCTCCAGCTCCTTCGGCCATGACAAAGCCATCGCGGTCCTTGGAAAACGGTTTGGCCGCCCTGGTTGGTTCGTCATTTTGGGTGGTCAGGGCAGACAGCAGGGAAAAACGGATCAGCGATTCCGTGGTCACCGAGCCGTCCGTGCCAATGCACAGGGCACATTCGCTGTCGCCCCGGCGGATGGCCTCAACTCCCAGTTGAACTGCGGTTGCGCCGGATGCGCAGGCCGTCGATAAGGAAACAGGAAGGCCTTTGGTTCCAAATTCATCGGACAGCAAATCTGCGGTGCGGTTAAACTGCAACAGTTCGTACATCGCCTGATGACGTTTTTTCCGGCTGGCCTCCAACAGTCTGGCATAACCGTCACGCTGGCCTTTTGGCAGTTCTGCATCCAGTTCAAACCGGTGTTGCCATTCGATCTCCACTGGTGGAGCTGCAAGAAACAGCGGGCCGGGAAAGTCGCCCTGTTCAATGCCGGATTCGGTTACCGCCTCATGCGCCGCGCTGCGGGCCAGTGCGAGCGACAATTCGGGGGCCGAATGGGGGGCAAGATCCATGAAGTCGACAGTGCCCGCAATGGTGGTCTTCAGACCTTCATTGGTGAAGCGGCTGATGCGGTGAATGCCGGATTCACCGCTGGTCAATTTGTCCCAGTTCTGTTTCTTGCCTTTGCCCAGCGATGAAACAACTCCGATGCCGGTGACGGCAATGATGGGACGACCTTTATGATCGGTAGCACTCATGTTGCGGCCTCCTTATTGGCTGACGGGTTTGACCAGCCCCAGGCCTTCGGCCCGGTAATGTCCGACCGCCGTCACCAGAATATTTGAAGGTGTTTGTGACGTGGCTTGTTCGGTTGCTTCCAGCGGGTCATAGAAGGCTGCGTGCCGGGTGGCAATCGCCGCCAGCGCAATGCCCAGCGGAAAATGGGCTTCAACCCCATGGCCGGTCACACTGCCAAAGGCGCGGCAGGGTGTGTTCGGCAGGGTTTTATTCAACCAGTCGCGTTCTTCATTGGTAATGTCTTCGACCCCGCTGGCGCCGGACAGGATCGCATCAGGCTTATCATCCGTCAGCGCAGACAGTGCTGCGCTCAGGCGACCGGTGGCGGCACCCGGATCACGGCGACCATGGTCAACCTCAACAGCGGCCAGTTCAGCATAGGGTGTGGCACCGCGTTTGCGTGCATGTTCTGCAGATTCAAGCACCAGAAATGCGCCAATCGATCCAAGATTTACCCCTGCTGTATCTCCGGCTCGGCTCCAGACCGGCTGAAAGTCACCCTCGGCGAGATATTGACCCAGTTCAAACAACAAAAGCATGTCTTCGCGTTCAGCATTGAACGCACCACCAACGAGAACGATGTCGCTTTGTCCTGATGCTATGCGCGCGTGAGCGGTTTTGATTGCCGATATGCCTGCGCCCTCTTCACCCATAAAGGTGCGCGACGAGCCGGTGACCTTGTGGACGATGGATATATTGCCGGCCAGCAGGTTCGACAATTGGGCAAGAAACAAGGTGGGGCGCAGATCATTTGACAGGCGTTCGGTCAGCAAGGCTTCGCGGTCATTGGAGGCGCGCGCATCTGCCATGATGGCACTGTCAACTTCAATGTCGCGTTCACCACCGCCAGCAGCGACGATCATGTCCATGCGGCCCACCAGTTCGGCATCTTGTTTTGCGTCTGCATCATCCAGAGCAAGCCCGGCCGTATAGGTGCCAATCTGCTGCCAGGGTTCCATCTGACGCATGTCGCGCCGGGAAATCTGTTGTGTCCAGTCAACCTCGCCCAGCTTGTGCACGCAATAGGGGGCAAAACGCTGGTTTTCCAGATTGTCCGGATTGGCCTGATTCATGGCCTGCCAATGGGATTGAGTGCCTTCTCCCAATGCGGACAGAAGGCCAATGCCAGTTATCCAGACGGGATTTGAAGTATCGCCCATGATAAGGCTCCCAAAGCGAGTTGGTAATTAGATTTGCGAAGCAACCATTAATGCCGAAACGCCGGTTCGGCTAGTGGTCAAGTGCAGGTTAGTGATTTAGCGCAGAAGATGTTCCGGGCAGTTTAACTGTCTGGCCCGGTTTATAATCATCTGGCCAAACGTGTCATTTGGAAATGCCATGGTTTTCAGCGTCAGTTGCGCATCGCAGATTTTTTTACCCGCCGAACTGATGGTCGCACGGGTCATCGCAAAGCCAGACCCGTCATGTTCCAACCGGGCTTCAATGTCGAGTTCAGTGGTCGGCTCAACAAATGTGCGCAGTTTTCCCTGTTTGACACCAACCAGGAATGGCATTGCTTCAAAACGGGTTTTTGCCAGCACCAGAAAACCCGAAGCCTGTGCCATGGTTTCGATCAGCAAGACGCCGGGAACCAGTGGCAGGCCCGGAAAATGGCCTTCAAAGACAAGACTTTTCTGGGGCACTGTGGAGCGGGCAGTGAGCACCGTCACGTCATCATTGACCGAAACGATCCGGTCGATCATCTGAAAACGTTCAAGTTCCATCTTCTGCCCCTAATGCTGCTGACCGACAGCCATGATTATGCTTTGGCAGCAGCCAGTTCATCGATGCGGGTGCAGAGGTTTTTCATGACGAAATAATCTTCAGTTGAAGCGTTGCCATTGTTAACTTCTTCGGTCCAGGCTTCCATCGGAATCTTGATGCCGAATTCTTTGTCGATGGCGAATACGATGTCCAAAAAGTCCAGGCTGTCGATACCCAGATCATCGATCGTGTGGCTATCGGTAGTGATTTCCTCGCGGGGAATCTCGCTGGTTTCTGAAATTATATCGGCGACTTTGTCAAAAGTAGACACTGTTGTCGTTTCCTTTGAGAATGAGAAGGGGTGAGTTGCACGACAGGCGGCAGGATTGGCGCATTCACTAGCGCTTTCCGACTCATCTTGCAATTACCAAATGACCATATGTCTTAAGGTCATAAATAAGCCAACTGGCTTCTATTTCAACTCGTTTCGGTAATGCATGGTATCGCTGCGGCACAAAGACCTTCGCCATTCCACCACACGGTCATCCAGAGCAATTGCCCGGCGATCGATTTCGAGCAAGGGAGCTCCGGTTGGCAGATGCAGCATTTCCGCGACATCATCAGGCGCCGAAACTGCCCTGAGCTGTTCATTCACCTTGGCAACGATGATGCCATAATTTGAGCTGTAAAACTGGTAGACATTATTGGGCAATTGGGTCTGCTCGGTAAAATCACCAAAATAGCGTAGTGGCAAGACGAGCTGTTCCCACAGAATGGGTCCGTCTTCATTGCTGCGCAGACGTTGGAACCGCCAAACCCGGTCGTCTGCCAGCAAGTTGAAGATGTCCCGTTCCTGTTGCGTGGCTGCCCCCTGGGACCGGGCCAGATATTTTGATTCTGGAAAAGTTGGCCCCGATGAAGAATTCTGGTGATCATCCGGTGTCAGACGATAGAAGCGAAACAGGATAGAATTGTCTTCAGCCTCCGCGACAAATGTGCCGCGTCCCTGTTTGCGAACCACAAGACCTTCCGTGGTCATGTCATCAAGCGCCTTGCGCACGGTTCCCTGGCTGACGCCGAGTTCAGCGGCGATTGCAAATTCAGACGGCAACATCTGTCCGGGGCGCCATTGTCCGGAAATCAACCGATCGACCATGATATTGCGCGCCTTCACATAAAGCGGCTGGGCTTCCAGTCGCGTCGGGGAGGTGGGGTTATCAAGTACCGCCATGTCGGGATCTTTCGATTGTCAATTAGCTCAGATTCTTCGTTGACATCCCTTATGCCTATATCTTATGTCTTATACAAGACTTAGTTGTTGTAATGTGGAGACCATATAAATGAGCAACATCCCCCAATTGCTGGTTCATGATCACGAGGACAATGTTGGTGTTGTCGTGGTGGAGGATCTGAAAGCCGGTACTGAAATGTTGTGCGTGGTTACCCATGACAATTCATCGTTCAAACTGGTCGCCAATGACGACGTGCCAATCGGCCACAAGATCGCGCTGAAAGATATTGCTGAAGGCGACACGGCCATCAAATACGGCGAAGATATCGGCAAATTTGTTGGTTCCGTAAAGCAGGGCTGCCACGTCCATACTCAAAACCTCAAAACAAAACGCTGGTAAGGAGCCACATCATGTCAGACAAAATTATGGCTTACCGGCGCGATAATGGCCGGGTCGGAGTTCGCAACCACGTTATCATTCTGCCGGTTGACGACATTTCCAATGCCGCCTGTGAATCGGTCGCCAACAACATCAAAGGCACCATGGCGATTCCACACGCCTATGGCCGCCTGCAATTCGGTGAAGATCTGGACGTGCATTTCCGTACCATCATTGGTACCGGTGCTAATCCCAACGTTGCCGCTGTTGTCATAATCGGTATTGAACCGGACTGGACACAGCGCATCGTCGACGGCATTGCCGCAACCGGCAAACCGGTTTTCGGCATCTCGATTGAGCAGAAGGGCGATCTGGAAACTGTTCGTCAGGCTTCCTGGAAAGCCAAGGAATTCGTCCATTATGCAACTGAGCTGCAGCGCGAAGAATGCGACATGTCCGAATTGTGGATATCCACAAAATGCGGTGAGTCTGATACGACCACCGGCCTGGGATCATGCCCGACTGTCGGCAATATGTATGACAAGTTGATTCCGCAGGGCATTACCGGATTTTTCGGTGAAACATCGGAAATCACCGGTGCCGAGCACATTTGTAAAGAGCGTGCCATCAACGAAGAAGTTGGCGAGCGCTGGCTGGCTATGTGGAATGCCTATCAGGATGATGTGATCTTTGCGCACCAGACGGATGATCTGTCAGATTCCCAACCGACAAAAGGTAACATCCTTGGCGGGCTGACCACGATTGAAGAAAAAGCGTTGGGCAATCTCGAGAAGATCGGCCGGGAGTGCAAATATATCGACATACTTGAACCTGCTGAAGCGCCTGCTAAAGGCAATGGCCTTTATTTCATGGATTCCTCTTCTGCTGCTGCAGAATGTGTAACTCTGATGGCCGCTGGTGGCGCTGTCATCCACACCTTCCCAACAGGGCAGGGCAATGTGGTTGGTAACCCAATCGTTCCGGTGATCAAGATTACGGCCAACCCACGTACCCTTCGCACGATGAGCGAGCACGTGGATGTTGATGTGACAGGTATCCTGACCCGCGAAAAAACCATTGATGAGGCCGGTGACGACCTGATCGACATGGTCAAGCGCACCGCAAATGGCCGCAACACGGCTGCTGAAGCGCTGGGCCATCGTGAGTTCTCAATGACCAAACTCTATCGCAGCGCCTGATCTGGCGACGCGATGAAACGATATGGACCCGGTGTGTTAAGCACCGGGTCTTTTTTTTGAATTTCAGGAGGCAATATGGCCGAAATCATCGTGACAGAATTTATGGACGAAGCGGCGGTCGAACGGATGGCGGCGTACCATGACTGCATCTATGATCCGGCGCTGGTCGATAATCCTGATGGACTTGCCG
This sequence comes from Rhizobiaceae bacterium, assembly GCA_014238155.1. Taxonomy (GTDB): domain Bacteria; phylum Pseudomonadota; class Alphaproteobacteria; order Rhizobiales; family Rhizobiaceae; genus Pseudahrensia. The sequence goes on along the minus strand of JABABQ010000033.1, from coordinate 30,767 downwards.
AACTGGTCGTTGACGCGCGGGCATTGGTGGTCCGCAATCGAACCCAGGTGCGTGGCGCTCTGTTGGCAGCTGGCAAAAATTTGCAATGTGTTGGCCGTCTCGGGGTTGGGCTGGACAATATCGACGTTGCTGCCTGTCAGGCCCGCGACATTGACGTCTACCCGGCTACCGGGGCCAATGATCTTTCAGTGGCTGAATATGTCATCACCGCGGCCCAGATCCTGCTGCGGCGGGCCTATTATGGGTCAGCTTCTGTGATTGCCGGAGAATGGCCACGTCAGTCAATGATTGGCCGGGAACTTTCGGGCAAGGTGATGGGACTGATTGGCTATGGCTCTATTGCCCGTGAAGTCGCCACCCGTGCCAAGGCGCTTGGCATGACAAATGTGGCCTATGACCCCTATCTGCCTGCCAATGATCCCGCATGGGGAGAAACCGCCAATATGTCGGTGGCGCAACTGGCCGCAACCGCCGATGTCATCAGCCTGCACGTACCATTGACCGACTCCACCCGTCATCTGGTAAATTCCGAATTTCTGACTGCCATGAAGCCCGATGCAATTGTCATCAACGCGGCACGCGGTGGTGTGGTGGACGATGCCGCACTTGCCGGGGCACTGGCTGACTATCAGATCGGTGGCGCAGCGCTTGATGTGTTTGAAGTTGAACCACTTACCGCGCAAGCCGGTAAAAAATTCGCCAGTTTGGAAAATTTTATCGCGACGCCGCATATTGCTGGCGTGACGTCGGAATCAAATATTCGCGTCAGCCACTTGATTGCCGATAAAGTGCTTGAGAAACTCACCCTAACTTCCTGATCCCGAGTCGATAATATGGATAAATTCACCACCGACCAAATTCACGCTTTGGTGCGTGATGCGTTCATCCGCTGCAACACATCCAGCGCCAATGCTGACAGCGTCGCCAGTGCACTGGTGGCAGCAGAACTAGCCGGTCAGTCCGGCCACGGCCTGCGTCGCGTTACCAGCTATTGCGGCCAGGCATTGTCCGGAAAGGTGGATGGTCACGCCGCGCCATCATTCTCCAAACCGGCTTCGGCAACACTAAAAGTGGACGCTGCCCATGGCTTTGCCTATCCCGCGCTGGATGTGATGCAGACCCAATTGCCGAAAATGGCGCGCGATTGCGGCATTGCCATTGCCGGTATTTCGCGCTCGCATCACTGCGGAGTTGCTGGCGTCGTGGTTGAAAAACTGGCCAATGAGGGCTTGGTAGCGCTGTTATTTGCCAATACACCGGCAGCGATGGCGCCATGGGGCGGCACCCGCGCCTTGTTTGGCACCAACCCGATTGCATTTGCTGCTCCACAAACAGGCGGCGAGCCAATTGTAGTTGACGTCTCGCTGTCAAAAGTGGCGCGTGGCAAGATCATGGCTGCCAAACAAACTGGTGAAGCTATCCCTGAAGGCTGGGCGCTTGGGCCAGATGGAGAACCGGCAACTGACCCGGCTGTCGCCTTGCAGGGAACCATGGTACCTTTGGGCGATGCGAAGGGCACGGCCCTGGCTTTGATGGTGGAGATTATGGCGGCGAGCCTGATTGGTGCGAATACCGCAGACAAGGCGAGTTCATTTTTTGATGCCGAAGGTTCACCTCCCGGTGTTGGCCAGACGATAATTGCCATTGATCCAACAAAAATCGGTGGTGAGGCTGCGATAGATCGTTTTGCCGAGATGGCGACGAGCATAGCTGCTCAGCCGGGTGCACGCGTGCCGGGACAGCGGCGACAGGCATTGAAACGGGACCTGTTGGCCAGTGGAATTGAAGTGCCGGCAGATCTGCTGGCAGAAATAGGGGCGCTGGGAAAATGAACAAGGGTGTGGTCATCGTCGGCGGTGGCCAGGCCGCCGCGTCCGCTGCAGCGAAATTGCGCGAATTGGATGGTGACATAAGAATCACCCTGTTATGCGGTGAGCCACTGCTGCCTTACCAGCGCCCACCCTTGTCGAAAAAATACCTGTCAGGAGAGATGCCTCTCGAACGCCTGATCCTGCGCCCGCAGGACTGGTTTGATCAGCAAAACATTGAAGTACATTGCGGCCAGTTTGTCGCTTCGCTGGATCGCAACCAAAAACAGGTCGTGTTGTCGGATGATTCGCGGGTCGGATATGACGAGCTGTTGTTGACGACTGGATCAAAGGCGCGCTTATTGCCGGACGCTTCAGGGGCGAAGGCAGAGGGTGTCCATTATCTGCGCGCCGCCATTCATGCAGATGACATGCGTCCGATTCTGCAGGCAGGGCGTAAGCTTGTCGTCATTGGCGGTGGTTATATCGGCCTGGAAGTCTCTGCAGTGGCTGCGCAGATGGGCATGGACGTCACCGTTGTTGAACTCGCCGACCGCATTCTGCAGCGTGTAGCCGCTCCTGAAACATCAAACTTTTTCCGCCAATTGCACAGCTCCAACGGGGTTAATATTCTTGAATCGACCGGGTTGGAAAAGATTATTTCGGAAAATGGCAGGGCCACAGGTGTTGCGGTTTCTGGCGGCCAAATCATCGACGCGGACATGGTGCTGGTTGGGATTGGGGTTCTGCCCCAAACCGAGCTTGCCGAAGACTGTGGATTAACCGTCAACAATGGTATTCTGGTCGACGCAAAATGCCGAACCTCCGATCCCGACATATTTGCCGCTGGCGATTGCGCGAGCTTCACGCGTAACGACGCGATCATCCGGCTTGAATCAGTCCCCAATGCAATTCATCAGGCTGAAATCGCAGCACAAAACATATTGGGTGCCAGCCTGGATTATGTTGCGACACCGTGGTTCTGGTCAGACCAGTACGATGTTAAACTTCAGATTGCCGGGTTGAATATCGGGTATGATGATACGCTGGTGCGGCCTGGAAAACGAGAAGGCAGCCAGTCTGTCTGGTATTATCGTGGCGACACATTGCTGGCGGTGGACGCGATGAATGATGCGCCGTCCTTCATGATGGCAAGGCGCATTCTGGAGGCCGGGAAATCGGTACCCAAGTCAGCCGCAGCTGACGCTCAAACCAATTTGAAGGACTTTGTATAATCCATGAAATCCAACCGTCCAGAAACCAGCTTTACCGGCTCTGACTTGTGCGCCAAATCAGCCCGGGAAGTTGTAAAGCTGCTGCGCACCAAACAAGTGTCACCGGAAGAGTTGATTGCTGCCAGCGAAAACCGCACCGCGCAAGTCGGCGAACAGGTCAATGCGGTGGTCACCACCTGCCATGACCGGGCACGTGAAAAGGCGGCTGGTCTGGCCAATCTGGATGCCGATCATCCCGGCTATCTCGCCGGTTTGCCGGTGGGTATCAAAGATCTGTCTGCGGTTTCCGGCGTTCGCATGACCAAAGGCACGCTTGGCATGAGCGATCATGTTTGTAAGGATAATGATCCGATAGTCGACATATTGGAAAATCGCGGCGCGCTGGTTGTTGGCAAAACCAATACCCCGGAAATGGGGGCCGGAGGTAATACGTTCAACGCAGTTTTCGGCAAGACACGCAATCCCTGGAATACGGCCAAAAATGCCGGCGGATCGTCGGGCGGCGCAGCGGTTTCTCTGGCCACTGGTGAAGTCTGGTTGAGCCATGGCTCTGATCTCGCGGGAAGTCTGCGCACGCCTGCGGCCTATTGCAACGTGGTTGGCATGCGGGCATCCCCGGGTCGGGTGCTTGGTGGACCTGGGCCGATTGGGTTCACGGTGGAAGGTATTGCGGGACCGATGGCCAGGTCTGTCGCAGATTGTGCGCTGTTTCTGGACGCCATGTGTGGCTACGATTCCCGCGCACCGATGAGCCTGCCAGCTCCGGATGCACCGTTCCAGCAGGCGGTTGAAACCGTCGACTGCAATGTCAAAGTCGCCTATGCGCCGACACTGGGTGGATTTGCTCCGGTGGAATCGGAGTTGGAATCCATCATGCAATCCGCACTTGGTCAGCTCGCGGGTGAAGGCGCTCAGATCGATGAAGACTGTCCGTGTATGGACGGCTTAAACGATACATATATCACCCTGCGCGGTCAGGTCTGGGCTTCGACGGCGGGTCGTCTGCCGCAGGAAATCCAACAGCATTACAAAAAGACCCTGGCTGAAAATATTGAGGTCGGACGCAATTTGACCGTCGAACAGGTGATGGATGCAAATGTCACCCGCACCACCCTGTATCAACGCATGCGGACTTTTTTGCAAAGCCATGACGTGTTGGCGACTGCTGTGGTGGGCATTGAGCAAACCCCGGTCGGGCTGGAATACCCAACCGGTGTCGATGGTCAGGTGATGGACAGCTATATTGACTGGCTCAAATTCTCCTATCTGGCGACCACAACTGGCCTGCCTGCCATCTCCGTACCCTGCGGATTTACAAAATCAGGCATGCCGGTGGGGTTACAGTTGATTGGCCCACCACGCGGTGATGCCAAAGTGCTCGCCGTTGCCCATGCGCTTGAGCAGGTTGTTGATATCGGGCAGGGGCCAATTGACCCCATTGTCAGGCTCTGAACCGATGTCGGGCGGTGGAGAGCTGATTATTCAACGAACATCCAATCGGGTGATGAATCTGGGGCATTTTCTGACCCAGACCGCTAACCGGCTGGCAGACAATCCGGCGTTGGTCCGTGGCGATGAGACGGTCAGTTTTGGTGAGCTTAACCGACGGGTCGACAGTGCCTGCCATGCGCTTGAGCGTTTGGGAATTGGCAAGGGAGACCGGATACTGGTCCAGTCGCGCAATTCGTTTGCGATGTTTGAAACCATGTTCGCAGCTTTCAAACTGGGGGCGGTCTGGGTGCCGGTGAATTTTCGCCTGTCGGAAGATGAAGTCGCCTATATTGCTGAATATTCGGGAGCCAGGGTGCTGGTCTATGATCCGGTTTTCAAGCCGCATCGTGATGCTGCCAAACAGCGAGGCAAGCTGGAACATGTGATCTCGCTGGGCGAGGCGTCGCCGGGTGAACTGGCCTGGAATGATCTGGTGACCGAGGATGTTGCCTATACTGAAAGTGCCGTGGATCATAATCACCCCTGCTGGTTCTTTTTTACATCGGGGACAACCGGGCGGCCGAAAGCGGCGGTTTTGACCCATGGGCAGATGGGTTTTGTGATCACCAACTATCTGGCAGATTTGTTCCCCGGACTTGGCCCATCAGATGCATCACTTGTCGTGGCCCCTTTGTCGCATGGCGCCGGTATTCATCAGATTGCCCAGGTGGCGCGCGGTGTTGTTTCGGTATTGCTGGACGGCCAGCGCTTTGATGCTGAGCGGGTCTTCGCATTGATCGAAAAACACAAGATTACCAATGCATTCACCGTGCCGACCATCCTCAAGACGCTGGCCGACAGCGATGCTGTCGATGGTTACGATCACAGCAGTCTGCGGCATCTGATTTATGCCGGGTCACCGACTTATCGGGTTGACCAGCAAAAAGCGCTGGAGAAATTTGGACCTTGCATTGTGCAATATTTTGGACTGGGGGAAGTGACCGGCAATATTACGGTTCTGCCGAGCTATCTTCATCACATCGACGACGATGCGCAGGGGCATATTGGATCTTGCGGATATGCCCGCTCGGCCATGCAGGTTGAAATACAGGACACCATGGGCGCTCAACTGCCAAGCGGCGAAACCGGTGAAATCTGTGTCATCGGCCCGGCGGTTTTTTCCGGTTATTACAACAATCCGCAAGCCAATGAAAAAGCCTTTCGAAATGGCTGGTTCCGCACCGGGGACCGCGGCCATATGGATCCACAAGGGTTCGTCTATGTCACCGGACGCGAAAGCGACATGTATATTTCCGGTGGCTCAAATATCTATCCCCGTGAAATCGAAGAGAAAATCATGGAGCACCCGCAAGTGCGCGAATGTGCCGTTGTCGGCATGCCCGATCCGAAATGGGGTGAGGTTGGGGCGCTGGCGCTGGTCGCTGGGAGCGGCTTTGATGTGGATGAATTCAGCGCATGGATGGCAAGTAAGATTGCTAGTTACAAGCTTCCACGTCGCATTGAACTGTTTGAGCAATTGCCGACAAGCGGTTATGGCAAGGTGACCAAAATTCTGGTTCGCGAAGCTATTTTGCAACGCGACGGGACACAGGAAAACGACCATGGCTGAATTGAAAACGGGCTTTTATTTTGATGAAAAATGTCTGTGGCACACCGCAGCTGCCCACGCATTGCTTGTGCCGGTCGGGGGGTGGGTTGAACCATTGGCGGTTGGTGGACATGCAGAATCTCCAGAAAGCAAGCGGCGGTTCAAGTCGTTGCTCGATGTGTCCGGGCTGACTGCGCAACTTGATGTGCGCAGCGCAGATCCGGCAACTCAGGATCATTTGCTGCGGGTCCATGGCCGAGACTATTTGGAACAATTTCAAAAATTGTCGAATGCCGGCGGTGGCGAATTGGGCACACGTGCGCCCTTCGGTCCGGGAAGTTTTGATATTGCCCGTATCTCTGCCGGCCTTGCCATGCGCGCCGTTGATGATGTGTTGAGCGGAGAAATCAAAAACGCCTACGCCCTGTCGCGACCACCGGGCCATCATTGCCTGCCCGACGAAGCGATGGGCTTTTGCCTGCTGGCCAATATCGCGATTGCCATCGAAGCTGCCCGCAAGAACCATCAGGCTGAGCGTATTGCAGTCGTCGACTGGGATGTCCATCACGGTAACGGAACGCAGGCCATATATTATGAGCGGAATGATGTGCTGACGATCTCCATTCATATGGAAGGGGGCTTTCCTCCGGGACTGGGCGCTGCCGACATGCGCGGCGACGGTGCGGGGCGCGGCGCAAATTTGAACATACCATTGCTTCCCGGAGCCGGGCAGGAGGCCTATCTGGCGGCGTTTGAAAAACTGGTCCTGCCAAAACTCATGGCTTATCAGCCAGACCTGATCATCGTTGCGTCAGGGTTTGACGCGAACGGGTTTGATCCCCTGTCGCGCACACTGGCCCATTCAGGTACATTTGCCGATATGACGCAGATGATCATGACGGCAGCAGATGAGCTATGCGGATCGCGTTTGGTATTGGTGCATGAAGGTGGATATGCCGAAGCGGTTGTGCCGTTTTGCGGTGTTGCTGTGATGGAAAAGCTATCCGGGATCAAAACCGAAGTAGAAGATCCGTTCAGGGTGCTGTTGGAAGGCCGACAACCGCCCCAGGTTCTGACCGACCTGCAGTTGAAACTGATTGACGAACAGGCGGTGGCCGCTGGATTTTAACCATTTGATTGCCAAGTTAGACATCCAAACAGTCTGGTAACTTAATCATCACGTCTGGAAGCTAGGTTTCCCCCAAGGCAACAATGTCGATTGTGGATCGGCGCACGGGGAATGGATCATGGCCGAAGCGGCACGCAAAGTATCCGATATATTTGATCAGGATCGCTCCACACAGGTGGAAGCATTGAGCAAGAAAGTATTTGGCAGGGTTCCGGAGCGGGTTGCCTTTCCCGGTGGCACCAGCCGCAGTGCTTTCATTGCCGATATGGGCCAGGCCCCATTTGTATTTGCCAGGCGCGAAGACAAGGAAGACGCTCAGCTTGAAGGCATCGTGCTGCGCACGCTTGGACCTTCGGGCTATGTGCCGAAATTGAAGGCGGTGGTCGATAACTGGGTGGTTCAGGAATTCATTGACGGTGAACGGTTGCCTGTGGTCATGGACAATACGCCAGACATGGCAGAGCGGGAAAAACTGGTCGCCGATTCGCTGGAGAGCCTGGCGCATATCCATGATCAGGCACATGCCAGCAACCTTCACCATCGTGTGCCACGGATTGGCACAGCAGAAAACTGGTTGTGGAACCGCACCGGTGCTGCAGGTCGTATTTCCAGGACAATCAATATTTCGCCTCCTGAAATGAATCGCGAAAAACTGGTTGAGCTGATGGATGTCAAACGCGACGAATTTGTCAAATGGGACGCGCGCCCCGGCAACGCGATGGTCACCGAAGACCGGGTATTGTGGTTTGACTGGGAAGATTGCGGGCGCAGCAAGGCGCTGGATGATCTGGCATTTGTGCTGTGTGATGAATGGACGGGCCTCGATGCGGCGGCTGAGGAACGGCTGTTGGAAACCTATTTCCCGTTTTACAATCGCAGTTTGTCGCATGATGGCGGACAACTCTATCTGCGTCTGTTCGGTGTCACTCACATGATCTTGCGCCTCCGCATGGCGCAAAAACTGCATGCCCGAAAGGACGAGTGGTGGGATCGCGATTATTGCCTTCAGGGCGACAAAGTCGGTGTAACCGCGCAGGAAATGGGCCGTCAGGTCCGGCGAATTCGCCGCTGGGCCGATGGCATCGAGGAGTTTGGCACCCTGTTGCCGTGGCTCGATGGACTGGCGGATCACTACAAGCTGGATTAGGGGCAGGACCCATTAATCTGATGTATTCTGCGGTGGCGGATTTGGTTTCTGGCAAGGGCAGAGACGTCGGAAACCTGTTGGTTTTCATGATTCTGCGACGACGTCCGGCGATCAAATTCAACCCGCCCACCCATGACCAACACAATACACCGGATTCATGAGTCCTGACCCTGGGGCAAACAGAGCTCCAAAAAAATATTTTAAGCTTATAGTTTTTATTCAAAAATTATTCTAATATGCAGTAATATAACTATATTTTTATACTTGACTCTCGCTCATAAATTTTAAAATATCGCGTTTTATAAATCTAATGAGGGTAACACATGAAAGCGATACAAGAGCAGGTAAAGAATTTCGTCAAAGAGCGGCCTGAAGAAATAATATGGTCCGTGGGTGGATCGATTTTCGGTGGTATTTTGGGTAGCGTCGCAATTGGCGGGACAGGTTTGGCTCCATTGGGAGGAGTAATAGAAATGGGTGGCGCCATTGTTTTGAGTATAATTGGTTTAGTACTTGGCAACAAAATAGGAGCCAAGAGAGATCAACATAATTCATAGTTGAATCAAGATGAAATTGCCAAAATTTATATTTAAATTTTGTTTATACTTTTTTACTTCAACGCGTAAGGCAGAGTATCGATATCCCGGGCGTTGCTGCCCGGGAAATCGTCCTTGCGGCTGCAACCTGTCGGCGTTCGATACGGGCTTTTCCACATCATTTTTGCCGCCTGTCGCCACTTGCCGCCGACACTCGCCGCCGTCACTCGCTGTTGCACTCGCCGTGACTCGCCGATGCTTGCGCCCACCCACCGCCGCTCGCAGCCGCCCACCGCCGCTTGGGGCTTTCTATCTAATCCCTAAGTTTGATTGCGGCGGTTTTCGATAGCCCATAGTTTGGCGCGTGAGGCGGGCCGGATTCTGGCCGTTGTTCTCTATTTAGCTCAATTCCTAGGGAGGAAAACTTCATGAGTGAACGCAAAGACATTACGCGCCGTCGCGTAATCAAAAGCGGTGCCGCTGCAGCAGCTGCTGCTGGTGCAACACCATACTTCTATACACGGGCCTTCGCTGATGGCCATGGTTACATGAACGCGCCAAAGGGCGATTCGGTGACTTTCGGCTTCAACGTGCCACAAACCGGAGCCTATGCCGACGAGGGTGCTGACGAACTGCGCGCTTACGAAATGGCCGTAGAACACATCAACGCTGGTGGCGGCGGAATGCTCGACACTTTCTCTTCAAAAGAACTGAAGGGTGGCGTTAACGGCAAAACAGTGAAGTTCGTAACAGGCGACACGCAGACGAAGTCTGACGCGGCGCGTGCTTCTGCCAAGCGCATGATCGAAAACGATGGTGCTATCATGATTACCGGTGGTTCATCTTCCGGTGTTGCGATTGCTGTGCAGGGTCTGTGTCAGGAAGCCGGCGTGATCTTCATGGCTGGTTTGACACACTCAAACGACACGACAGGCAAAGATAAGCGGGCCAACGGTTTCCGTCACTTCTTCAACACGGAAATGACCGGCGCTGCTCTTGGTCCCGTGCTGAACAACAATTATGGCAAAGACCGTAAGGTTTATCACCTGACAGCTGACTACACATGGGGCTATTCGCAAGAAGGCTCGATGATCAAATACACCCAGCCATATGGTTGGGAAACTGTTGCTGCGGTGAAAACTCCTGTTGGTGCAGGTGACTTCTCACAGTTCATTACGCCTGTTCTGTCGTCTGGTGCAGATACGCTGATTTTGAACCACTACGGCAAGGACATGGTCAACTCGCTGACACAGGCCGTACAGTTCGGTCTGCGTGACAAGCAGGTTAACGGTAAAGACTTCACCATCGTTGTTCCGCTTTACTCTCGTTTGATGGCGCAGGGTGCTGGTGAAAACGTTAAAGGCATCTTTGGTTCAACCAACTGGCACTGGTCGTTGCAGGACGATGGTTCCAAAGCGTTCGTTAAGGCGTTCGGCACGAAGTATGGCTTCCCGCCGTCACAGGCTGCCCATACGACTTACTGTCAGGCACTCCTGTATGCAGACGCCTGTCAGCGCGCCGGTACATTCAAGCCATCAGAAGTTGGTGCAGCGCTGGAAGGCTTCAAGTTTGATGGCCTTGGCAATGGCCCGACCGAATATCGCGCTGATGACCATCAGTGCTTTAAAGATGTGTTGGTTGTGAAGGGTAAAGAAAACCCGTCTTCCAAATTTGACGTTCTGGAAGTTGTGGAAGTTACCCCACGCGCCAAAGTTGAATATGCAGCATCTCTGCTCGGTGGCGAGCTGGGTCCGTATAACAACGGCTAATAGCTGAATTCCAATACCAGGCTTCCCCGCACCTGCGGGGGAGCCTATACTGCCGAACTGGCCGGACCCGCAGGTCCGTTGATGCTGCACAACCAAGCAAACATTCGGCGACGTCTGCACCGGCGCAATGGCTTGCAAGTTGTATTGAACATTTAGGGGAGAGCCGCCGAATGGCCCGCAAGGGCACGGGCGGAGTAAATTGATGGACGCAATTTTTCTTCAGGTATTGAACGGCTTAGACAAGGGCGGCGCCTATGCGCTGATTGCACTGGGTCTGACGCTTGTATTCGGAACATTGGGTGTGGTGAACTTCGCCCATGGAGCCCTGTTCATGTTGGGTGCATTTTGTGCGGTAGCTCTGGAGCGCATGCTTTCTGTTTCCTATGAACGCATCAACCCCGACAAACAGGATTTCCTCGGCAACCCGTTAAAAGAGCAGATTTCTTATTTGGTCGACTGGTTGGGAGCTGATACGGCTGCTTTCCTGCAGGACTATTCGGTGCCGCTGTCGATCCTTTTTGCCGCTATATTCATGGCGATCGTCGGGATCGTCATGGAACGTGGGCTGATCAAGCACTTCTACAAGCGTCCCCATGCCGATCAGATCCTGGTGACATTTGGATTGGCAATCGTTGTCCAGGAACTGGTGCGCCACTATTTTGGTGCCAATCCGATTCCACAAGCCGCGCCCGATATCGTCTCTGGTGCTGCCAATGTTGGTGCCTGGGTCGGTCTTGGCGACAATGTCATCTATCCATGGTGGCGTTTGGTCTATTTCCTGTTCTCGGCAGCCATCATTTTCGGCGTGTTTGCCTTCCTGCAGTTTACAACATTTGGCATGGTTGTTCGGGCCGGGATGCAGGATCGCGAAACGGTTGGTCTGCTCGGCATCAATATCGAACAGAAATTTACAGTCGTATTTGGGCTCGCTGCGGTTGTCGCTGGCGTTGCCGGTGCCATGTATACGCCCGTATTACCGCCCGATTATCACATGGGCATGGACTTTCTTGTGCTGTCTTTTGTGGTCGTTGTTGTTGGAGGAATGGGCTCGCTGGGCGGTGCTGTTCTGGCGGGTTTCCTGCTGGGCATATTGCAGAGTTTTGCTTCCATGCAAGCGGTACAGGAACTGATTCCCGGCATTTCGCAAATCATTATTTATCTGGTCGCAGTGATTGTATTGCTGACGCTGCCGCGTGGCCTTATGGGGCGCAAAGGCGTGATGGAGGACTAGGACATGGAAAAGAATACCGCCCTGAAAGATACTATCCTGTTCGTTGGCTTTGCTGCGGTGGTTCTGTGTCTGCCAATTATTCTGGAGCCTATCGGTGCCAACTATCCCGATCTGCTGCAAAAAATCGCCATATTCGGCATCTTTGCGATCGGATTCAACATCCTGTTTGGCCTGACCGGTTATCTTTCCTTCGGTCATGCGGCCTTTATCGGCGTCGGCTCTTACATGACGCTGTGGAGCTTTAAACTGCTGACCATGAATGTGGTGCCGGCGATCATCTTCTCAGTCATGCTTGCCGGGGTGTTCGCCTATCTTATTGGATATGTGTCGCTGCGTCGGTCGGGCATCTATTTCTCCATTCTGACGCTGGCTTTTGCGCAAATGTGCTACAGTCTGGCCTATTCGGTGCTGACGCCAATCACCAATGGTGAGACCGGCCTGCAGACCCGGGCCATCCGAACCAACCCGGAAACCTCTCTGCTCGACGCCGATCTGCGGGTGATCGATCAGGCTTTTGGAGTTCAGGAAGTTGGCGTGCCGACCACAAATTTCTTCGGTATGGCAATGAGCGGTTACACGGGCTTTTATTTCTGCGCCGTGCTGTTGATCATCTGCTTTTTTATTGCCCAGCGACTGACCCGTTCCAATTTCGGCATGATGCTGAAAGCCATCAAGTCGAACCAGAATCGCCTCAACTATACCGGCATCCACACAAGGCCCTACCTGATTGCGGCCTTCGTCATCTCTGGCATGTATGCCGGGCTTGCAGGCTCTCTGATGGCAGCCACAGACCCGATTGCTGGGGCAGAACGCATGCAGTGGACGGCCTCTGGTGAAGTTGTCCTGATGACAATTTTGGGCGGTGTTGGCACATTGGTAGGCCCGGTGCTCGGTGCTGGCCTGATTAAATATGCTGAGCAAAAAGTGTCTTCCTGGAACGAGGGAATTTTGGAAAATTTCTTCTCGTTCCTGCCCGAAACACTGCAGCACCTGATGACCAATATTGGTTCGTTGTTTGTCGGCGAAGGTTGGCACACAACACTTGGTCTGATGTTTATGATCATCGTGATTTTTCTGCCCGGAGGCATCATGGAAGGTATCCAGCGGATCGCCAATATCTTCAAACGGAAGTCTGGCGACAATTCAAAAGGTGCATCTGCACCACAACCTGCGGAATAGGGGGCGATTATGTCTGTTGCTGAAGATATAGCCAACGAACCAGGCAGAAGTTTTGAGCGGGGCGTGGCCAATTCGGTTCTGCACATTGATGATGTGCATAAGAGTTTTGCAGGACTGCACGCGCTTTCAGATGTCGATCTGGACGTCCGACAGGGTGAAACCCACGCGATCATCGGTCCCAATGGCGCTGGCAAGTCAACCCTGCTGAACGTTTGTGTTGGCCGTTTGAAACCCGATCGCGGAGCTGTCGTTTTTGATGGCACCGTGCTAACCGGCAAGCAGCCCCACGAAATCAATCAACTCGGTGTTGCCCGCGTCTTCCAGACTCCCGAAGTTTTTCCCGACCTGACAGTGTTGGAAAACGTCATGGTGCCGGCGCTGTCAAAGCGCGATGGTCATTTTCGCCTCAACCCCTTCAAGAGCTTTGCCCGCGAAAACCACATCCGTGACGAGGCCGTCAGCGTGATCGAAAGCGTCGGACTGAAAGCACAATTGTCAGATATGGCGGCTGCAATGTCACGCGGTGACAAGCGTCGGCTGGAACTCGCCATGGGGCTGATCCAGCATCCGCGCCTGTTGCTGCTGGACGAACCGACAGCTGGCATGGCGCGCCATGATACCAATGCGACGATAGAATTGCTCAAGCAGATCAAGCAGGGCGGCATGACCAAAGTTATCATCGAGCATGACATGCATGTGGTGTTCTCACTCGCCGACCGCATTTCGGTTCTGGCCGGTGGTCGGATCATCGCCCAGGGCAAACCAGACGAAATCAAGAATAACCCAAAGGTGAGAGAAGCCTATCTTGGGGAGGAACAAGTATGAGCACGGCAGAGGTGGTCGATTTCGCCCAAGCGGCGAGTGCGGCGAGTGCGGCGAGCGCAGCGAGTGCGGCGGGTACGGCGGGTACGGCGAACGCGGCGGGTGCATCCGATAGTGTGGCCGCAAAATCGGCATCCGATTATTTTTCCGTAGCGGGTCTGAATGCCTTTTACGGCGACAGTTACATCGTCCAGGACGTCTCTTTCGACGTCAATGAAGGCGAGATTATTGCGCTTCTGGGCCGCAATGGCGCAGGCAAAACCTCAACTTTGCGGGCCATTGCACGTGCTGATCAACCAGAACTGAGATCGGGACAGATTTTGCTGCAGGGTCAGCCTGTCCACGAAATGGCTGCCTATCAGGCTTCGCTCGCGGGCGTTGCGCTGGTGCCGGAAGATCGACGCATTATTCCCGGCCTGACGGTTGAGGAAAACCTTGACCTCGCGGTTATCGCTGGCGAACGCGGCTGGGAGTATGAGCGTATCTACTCGCTGTTTCCGCGATTGAAAGAGCGGCGCAAGCAGGAAGGCACAACCTTGTCGGGCGGCGAGCAGCAAATGCTGGCGATTGGTCGGGCTCTGGCGAAAGACCTGAAACTATTGCTGCTGGATGAACCCTATGAAGGGCTCGCACCGGTGGTTCGCCAAGACATCGAAAAAGCACTTCTGGAAGTGCGCGAGGCGGGCATCACAACGATTATCGTTGAGCAAAACGCCGTTGCTGCGTTGAAAATATCAGATCGTGCCATCATCCTTGATACCGGTGAAGTGGCGTTTAAGGGCTCCGCCAAGGAAGTGCTGGATGACGAAGCACTGCGCCACGAATATCTGGCGATTTAAAACCTTGCCACATCAGGCTGCTCCGTTTAGCGACGGGGCATGACAAATGAATTAGCAGACTATGATGTGATTGTGCTCGGGGCCGGTGGTGCCGGGCTGATGTGTGCGCTGACGGCTGGTCAACGGGGTCATCGGGTTGTCGTTCTTGATCATGCTGATGCGCCGGGAAAGAAAATTTTAATTTCCGGAGGCGGCCGCTGCAATTTCACCAATACCGGCACAACTGCAAATAACTTCATCTGTGCCAACCCGCATTTTGCAAAGTCTGCACTGGCGCGATATCAGCCCGGCGATTTCATAGAACTTGTCGAGCGGCACAAAATTGCCTGGCACGAAAAGACCCTGGGCCAGCTGTTCTGTGACGGGTCGGCCAAACAGATTGTGCAATTGCTGCTCGATGAATGCGCCGCTGCGGCGGCGAGCGTCAGTCTGAAATTTCGCCAGCAAATTACCAGTGTTGCGCATCGGGACGGACATTTTGTCGTGAATACGCAAAAAGGCAGCTTTTCGGCCCCATCGCTGGTGCTTGCCACGGGTGGCCTTTCCATCCCGAAACTCGGCGCCAGTGGTCTTGCCTATGATCTGGCGCGTCAGTTTGGCCTGAAAGTTGTCGAGCCGCGACCGGCTTTGGTGCCTTTCACTTTAAGCGGCGAGGAAGCGCTGTTTCGCGATCTCTCCGGTGTCGCGACGGAAACTATTGTTGGCTGTGGCAAACAACAATTCCGCGAGGCAGCTCTTTTCACCCACAAAGGTCTCTCAGGTCCGGCGATGCTGCAAATCTCTTCCTACTGGCGTCACGGCGAGGCGATCGGGGTAGATTTCCTGCCTGATCGAACCGGCAATTGGTTGCTGGCCAACAAGAAGAAGTCCCCGAAAATCCGGCTCAATGCGCTGCTTGCAACCGCAATGCCGAACCGTCTGGCCGACATACTTGCAGCAAGGCTTGGGCTGGAAACCCCGCTGTCTGAAACGTCAGACAAGGCATTGTTGTCGGCTGAACAACAGCTCCATAACTGGTCCTTCTCGCCCAGCGGGACGGAAGGTTTTGCAAAAGCAGAAGTCACGGTCGGTGGCATCAGCACGGCTGAATTGTCGTCTAAAACCATGCAGGCAAAGCGGACACCCGGCCTCTACGCCATAGGAGAAGCGGTCGATGTTACCGGCTGGCTTGGCGGCTATAATTTTCAATGGGCCTGGGCCAGCGGCGTGGCCGCCGGTGAGGCGATTTAATCGCCCTAAAGCATGTCCTTTTCTTCCAACACCTTGCGCGCCACCCGGAAACATTCGAGGCTTTGTGGTACGCCACAATAGATGCCAACGACATGGATGATGGCGCGGATTTCCTCTTTGCTGACGCCATTATTGATAGCGCCACGACAATGAATTTCCCACTCGTGCATTTTCCCCAATGCACCGATCATCGACAGGTTCATCATTGAACGGGTCTTTTCATCGATCACCTCGTCACCCCAGCCAAAGCCCCAGCACCATGCCGTCATGGCTTCCTGGAAGGGGCGGGTGAAGTCATCGGCGGCAGCAAGGTTTTTATCGACATATTCCTTACCGAGCGTGGCACGGCGCTTTTCAAGGCCTTTTTCAAAAAAATTGTCGTCCATTGTTCGTCTCCCGGTTTGAATATTGGCGTGGTTGGGCGCATCAGGCGCCATGAGTACGTGAATAGGATGAGGCTTCGGCGGGTTGCCACCCCTGAAGATGGGTGGTTGTCGGCTGGTAGACGTCCACTTTCAGCGAATGGCACCGGGCATCTTCGCTGGAATGGCTGGCACTGCAGTCACCACCGGGGCAGGCGGACAGGGCGCCGAGCAGGTTGGTTTCAGCAAAAAACTCCAGATAGTCACCTTGACGCACCGGGCTTGCTTTCATGAAATATTGATGCGTGTCGCGGGTGAAACCGGTGCACATGAAGACGTTCAATACATCATGCACGAGGGGCTCAGCCTCGATCAGGCTCATGCCTGTATGGGCCGCCAATGCGCGGATCAGGTTGGAATGGCAGCAATAGTGGTATTCGTTGTGGTTCAACAAGGTATTGGTATAGGGATCACACCGCGTTCCGATCACGTCATGCACCCCGCCACCAAACGCGTCGTAACCATACCAGTCGAGCGTATCGTCAGTGATTGTGGCCATCGGGCGCAGATAAGGCAGATTGCTCCACATGCGGTCGCCGGTACCCAGATGGGTGCCGTGCAGGGCGCGGGTCTTGCCGCTGAAAAACCGCTCGTCGAGATTGTCGGCGTTCCACAGGTTGAGGTCGCCAACCTGGGGGCCGTCGGGGCAGGTAATCCTGAAAAACTGTCCGGCTTTGACGGTGAAGGCTGACGCATCCCTCGGCGCAATCATCACTTCGTCTACCAGCTTCATATCCTGGCGTGCCGTGTCAAAAAAAGTTTGGTCAAACCCTTCAAACGTATCAATGGGATAACAGACAACGGGCTCGATCTGCTTGCGGGTTTGCGCATCTTCGGGGGCAGGGTGGCGGGTTCTGGGTTTCAAGAAATGCCCTTTCTTCACAATGGTTCCATTTGAACCTGAAACGATCTACATGACAGGCAAGACCGACACTACCTCTTATCCTGAAATGTGGATGCCGGAAAACAAATTCTTGATGATGGAGCGATTGTATGGCGCTGAAACGCATGGTGATGGAGCTCGGCATGGGGACCGACCTTCAGGGAGAAGACTATACCAAGGCGGCCTGCCGGGCGGTTCACAACGCCCTGCGCCAGAATTCACTCACCGTCTATGACGCTTTTGGTGTGTCGCGCGATGAAATGGTTGTCGAAATCATCATCGGTGTCGCAATTCCTGATGCGGTTGATGTCGATGCGGTTTCCAAAATGCTGCCCTACGGGTCACGCTCAGTGCGGGTTGAAGCAGGCGGCATGGATACCCCAAAAGAGGGTGGCGGAACAACGATCATGGCGAATGCAGCGATTATCGTTTTTCTCGACCTGCCAGAGGGCAAGGAATGGGGGGTGACGGCATGACCAGTCTCAAGCGCATTATCCTTGAAATGGGTACCGGCAATGACCTTTACGGTGAAGATTACACAAAGGCGGCGAAACGCGCCGTGCAGGATGCAATCCATCACTCGTCGATCACCCTGTTTAAAAGCCTCGAAATCGATCCGCAAACCATGCAGATCGAACTCAATCTGGCGGCCCAGCAACCAGATCAGATTGATCTCGTCGCCGTGGCTGCAGAACTGCCCTATGGGCAAGTGACTCCGACGGCAAGTTTTGGCGGTTTGAATGTGCATGACGACGTTACCGGACGCACCAGCGTGATCGTCAATGCCGGGATCATTGTCCGCCTGCCCTTATAGAACCAGCTCAAACGACCCTTCGGCTACCTTTTGCCCGTTGATCTGAACTTCAAGCCCATGGGTGCCGGCATAAAAGACCCGGGTGGTGATTTGCCTGATGGTTTGTTTCCTGGCCATGGAAAGGGTTTTTCCGGCTTTCAGTTGAAGCGCTTTCCACTTGTAGACTTTGGGTGAAAGCTGGCCGTTAGCCCGCTGATAATGAATCGCAAAATCGATGATCAGTGGCTGGTCTTTTTTGCTTTTTGACGTCACATCCACTTCAAACTCAAGACTGCTTCCCAATTTGACTTGGGGCGTCTTGATGTTGAACCCATCAACACCAATTTCGGGCTTGCTGTAGCCGAGCGCCGAAAGTGTGGGGGCATGGCCTTTCTTGATCAGGGTTCGACAGGCGTGGCGCACCATGCGGGTGGTATTTTTGTCGGCGCCCTGCATCCATCGACCTGCAAGATCCGCGACGATGTCGGGGTGATCCTTGGCAATGTCGTTGATATTGTTAGCGACGGACCGGCGTACATATTCCTCGGGGTCGTTTTTCAAACTTTCCAGCAGAGGCAGAAGCGGAGATGGGTCAGCGACAAATTGTGTTATCTGCAAGCCCCATGGCAGGCGCGGCCTTGAACCTTCCGAGGCCAGGCGGCGAACATGAAAATTACCATCTCCGGCCCAGACCATCGCCTTGTCGAGCGCCGCTCTCCAGTCGTGGTTAAAGAACGGGCGAATGGCAAATTCGGCGCTGAAACGCTTGGTCAATTCGGCCAGCACATCCAGGCTGAAGTCAAAGTCTTTCAACCCACGGGCGCCAACAACTTCCGCCATCGGCATAATCGGCCAGCCGCGGATGCCAATGTCATCCATTGCCATATTGCCAAGCTGGCTGTCATCAACGGGATGCAGGGCATCAACCATTGTCTGACAGGCGTTACGATGATCTGACGGCAAAGTCTGCAACAGGGCGTCGCGTATCTGGTTAGATCGTTGCTTTAGTTCAAGAGTCTCCAATCCGTCACAGGCAATTTCGACGAAATTATCAACGTCAAAGCGGTTATTGGCCTGACCCAGATGTCGCCCCATTCGGGCGATCATTGTCGGGTTGAATGCGTTTTTGAACGGTTCGGGCATCACGACTCGGCTGGCTGAAAAACCATATTATGGTGCCACCGGGTCGACGCAACAAGATCCTCAGCGCCATCCAACTGACAGATTTTTCAGTGTGAGATCGTTGGGTCGGATCAGAGGAATGGCAATTCACACAAGGTGCCGGTCATTGTAAGGTTTTTATCCGAAACCTGCACTTCGTCGCCAACAACGCATTGGGTTGAGACCAGCGCAAAACCAATATTTTTCTCCAACCTGTACGACCATGTCAGGTTGGTTTGATGCCCGACGGGATTGCCGTCCCGGCTGATGTTGAACCAGTGAAATGGTTGTTCAAGCGGCATTTCAACATCCAGCTGGACCCCCAATTGGTGGCGTTTGGCACCCTGCGCATCGATCTGGCGCAACGCCTGAATGCCAATCACGTCGTCGGCAACGTCAAGATCAACAAATTTGCCGAGGCGAATTTCGAATGGATTGGTGGCATCATCAGTATCACCCCCCCAGGAAATCAAGCCACTTTCGATGCGCTCCGTGTTGTTGGGATTGCCAGGGCCGATATTGAAGGGCTGGCCGGCTTCCCTGACAATCTGCCAGAGCCGGCTGCCCTTGCTGCCATCCATCAAATAAAGCTCAAACCCACCTTGTTTGGACCAGCCGGACCGGGCAATTGCGACAGGAATTCCCTCAATTTCAGTTTCCTTAAACCAGAAATAGCGTAACTCGCGAACCCAGTCTCCAAAGATAGACGCCACCACGTCTTCTGCCTTTGGTCCCTGAACGGCGAGCGGCGAAACATCCGGTTCGTCAATCTCAACATTGAGCCCCCGTTCGCTGGCAATTGCGCGTGCCCAAAACAAAATATTGCTGTCAGCAATCGACAGCCAGTAACAATCCTCTTCCAGTTTCAGAAGAATTGGGTCGTTGATGACAGTTCCCTGGTGATTGCACAGCGCAACATATTTTCCCTGACCAATCTTACACCTGGAGAGATCGCGGGGAGACAGGATCTGAGCCAGTTTTGCCGCATCAGGGCCTTTCAGTTGAATTTGTCGCTCAACCGCGACATCCCACATGGAAACGTCGTTGATCAATCGCCAGTATTCCTGCTCCGGATTTCCATAGCCGGTCGGCATCAGCATGTGATTATAGGTGGTGAAGCCGGTAACACCTTCGGCAACTGTGCTCTCAAAGAATGGCGATGGGCGCAGCCGGGCGGACGGGGTGATGGAAAACATCGCTTAACTCTTGGCGACAATATCTCTTGGCACCAATTATAGCGGATTATGGGCCATTGAGTATCGACTTAGCGACACGTAATGGTCGTACTTATCACCATTGATTGACCGCATAGTCTTGCTTCTGAGCATTGGCTTGGTTAGGTTTGTGGAGTCGGACAGAGATCCCGACAGGTTGCGTGCGCGGCGAAACTAAGTCGCCCTTTCAGTGGACGCCCCAAAGTTTTCGCATTTCAAAATATTTGATAGTAAAAGCAATCGTTTAGTCGCGCAGTGAATGTGCCAGGGAGCCGAATATGTTGGATCGTCCATCTCACCGCCCATCTCAGGGTCAGGGGCGCAAGCGCGACAACTCCAAGCCCAAAGGGCGGCAATTGGAAGAAACGTCACTTGAAGACGTGCGCCGATTGTTGGGTACCCGGGAGCGTCGCCGCGATCTGTTGATTGAAAATCTGCATTTGATTCAGGATGAATTCGGTTGCTTGCAGGCCAAACATATACGGGCGCTGGCTGAAGAAATGCGCCTGTCGCAGGTCGAAGTCTATGAAGTTGCCTCATTCTACGATCATTTTGATGTGGTCAAAGAAGGCGAAGCCGTTCCTGCGCCGCTGACCATTCGGGTTTGTGACTCTATTTCCTGCATGCTGGCAGGAGCTGAACAGCTGATCGAACAGCTCAACAAGAACGTCAATGCGGATGAAATCCGGGTCATGCGCGCGCCCTGCATGGGAGGCTGCGATGTTGCTCCGGCGGCGCGTGTTGGTGACCGTGAAGTTGGTGAGGCGACTGCCGCCAAACTGATGAATTATGCAACGACCGGCCAGACCAAACCGATGAAACCGAGTCACAAGAAGTTGGATGCCTATCGCGCAGAAGGCGGCTACCAGACCTGGCAAAGGCTCAGGAGTGGTGAATTGTCTGGCGATAAAATCATCGAGATGTTGTCGGATGCCGGATTGCGCGGCCTGGGAGGTGCAGGCTTTCCCACCGGCACGAAATGGAAATTTGTGCGCGGATATGAGGGACCGCGTCTGATGACCATTAATGGTGATGAAGGCGAGCCCGGGACGTTCAAGGACCGCTATTATCTGGAACGCAATCCGCACGCCATGTTCGAAGGTGCCCTGATCGGCGCCCATGTGGTGGAGGCCGAGCGCTGCTATGTCTATATGCGGGACGAATATCCCGCTGTGCTCGACATTCTGCGCGATGAAATTGCTGCAATTGAAGCAGCGGGCCTGACCGAACCTGGGTTTTTTGAGCTGCGTCGCGGGGCCGGAGCCTATATTTGTGGCGAAGAAAGCGCGATGCTGGAAAGCATTGAAGGCAAGCGCGGACTGCCGCGTCACCGGCCGCCTTATATTGCCGAAGTTGGCCTGTTTGGCCGTCCGACGCTGAACAACAATGTTGAAACCCTTTATTGGGTGCCGAGCATTCTGGAAAAAGGTGTTGAATGGTTTACCTCGCAAGGTAAGGAAGGCCATCCCGGCATGCGGTCCTGGAGTGTTTCCGGTCGGGTGAAAAAGCCCGGTGTTGTGATTGCGCCCGCCGGTGTCACCATGAACGAGATAATCAATGATTATTGCGGTGGCATGATCGATGGCCACGCGTTCAAGGCCTATTTGCCCGGTGGCGCATCCGGGGGCATTTTGCCGGCCAGCGAAGCCGACGTGCCGCTTGATTTTGGTGGTCGTCTGGCGGAACTCGGATCATTTGTCGGCTCTCATGCGATTGTCGTGTTTTCTGATCAGGACAACATCAAGGACGCAGCGCTCAATCTGCTCGATTTCTTCACCCATGAAAGTTGTGGCCAGTGTACCCCATGCCGCGGCGGGACCGAAAAGATGGGCAAATTGCTGCGCCAGCCCGGCAAGCTCGACGAGGAAACCATTCGCGATCTGGAGCAGGTGATGCGGGACGCGTCGATTTGCGGTCTGGGTCAGGCAGCACCAAATCCGATCAATCATCTGCTGGTGCATTTCAGGGATGATCTTTGATGGTTGAATTGTTCGCATTAACTTTGCTGGCAACGATTGCTGCTCAACTGGCGCCGGGACCGAATTTTCTGGCCGTTGCAGCAACCGCGTTGGGGCAGGGCAGAATGGCTGGCATGGCGGTGGCCGCCGGTGTCGCCAGTGGCGTGTTCTTTTGGGTGATCCTGGTGGCGTTCGGATTGGGCAGCCTGCTCCAGCTGGCACCTGCATTGTTGCTGCTGCTGAAAATTGCTGGTGGCCTCTATCTGATTTATCTGGCGGCGCGCGGATTGCGGGCCGGAATTCAGGGCGAAGCGGTCAATCTTTCTGCAGATGCGCGGCCCAGATCCCTGAAATCAAACTGGCAGATGGGAATGCTGGTTGTTGTCACCAATCCCAAGGCTGCGCTGATGTGGATTGCCATGGCAACATTTATCTTCGCTGGTGGTGGCACATGGATTCACGTGTTGATGTTTGGTCCGCTGGGTGCGCTGTCAGCACTGGCGGTTTACGGCCTGTATGCGTGGATGTTTTCGACCAGTATCGCGATCCGCAGCTATCAGAAATTCAGCCGGGTGTTTGAATATTCCTTTGCCTCCCTATTTGGTCTGTTTGGCGCAAAACTTCTGTTGGATGGGCTTAAGGAGTTGAGAACATGACCAAAGCAGTACCCACAAATCAGGTGGACAATCAAAAAACCATCGTCACCCGTTGGGATTTCGCACCGGGGGCTGAAACCGGCGAACATATTCACGGGCACGATTATTGTGTTGTGCCGCTGCAGGACGGTGTTTTGAAAATCGTCGACCCCGATGGTGGCGAAACCCTGGCCGAAATGCAGGCTGGAAAATCCTATTACCGATCAAAAGGCGTGCATCATAACGTGATCAACGCCAATGACTTTGACTATTCATTCGTGGAGATTGAATTCAAATGAGCGACCAAATCAAATTCACCCTCGACGGTCAGGAAGTTTCAGCAACCGCCGATGAAACCATCTGGCAGGTGGCGAAGCGGGAAGGCACGCGCATTCCGCATCTGTGCCATCTCGACAAGCCGGGCTATCGCAGCGACGGAAACTGCCGTGCCTGTATGGTTGAGATCGAAGGTGAACGGGTCCTCGCGGCCTCCTGTCAGCGCAAGGCCTCTGAGGGTCTGGTGGTCAAGACCGATACCGAACGTGCAGATAAATCCCGCAGAATGGTGTTTGAACTGCTGGCGGCCGATATGCGCGCGCCTAATGACGGCCCAGACGGCCAGTCGTCGTTTTGGGACTGGGCAGGCGAATACGCCATTAGCGGCAGCGACCGATTGCCGTCAAAATTTGACGGCGATGGCGGCGACGGCGATGGCAGCGGCAGCGGCAGCGGTGGCGGCGGCAGTGGCACAACTCCGGGCATCCACGACGTGTCGAACCCGGCAATTGCCGTCAACCTCGATGCCTGCATCGCTTGCAACCTGTGCGTTCGTGCGTGTCGTGAAGTTCAGGTCAACGACGTGTTGGGCATGGCCGGGCGTGGTCATCATGCTGTGCCGGTGTTCGACATCCATGATCCCATGGGCCTGTCGACCTGTGTAACCTGCGGCGAATGTGTGCAGGCCTGCCCGACCGGAGCGTTGTTTGAAAAGTCGCTGATGGATCAGACCGGCACCAAACGAATTGTGCAGGATTTTGATAAGGCCACCGATTCCGTTTGCCCGTTTTGCGGCGTTGGCTGCCAGACCACGGTCTATACAAAAGACGACAAAATTGTGCTGGTGGATGGCAAGGACGGACCGGCCAACAATAATCGCCTGTGCGTAAAAGGTCGTTTTGGCTATGACTACGCGATGTCGAAAGAGCGCCTGACAAAGCCGCTGATCCGCCGTGATGATGCGCCCAAACAGGCCGATATCGACATGCGGTTCATGGAAGTCTCCGACATTTTTCGCGAAGCAAGCTGGGAAGAAGCCATGGAACTGGCGACATCCGGTCTGACCAAAATACGCGATGAAAAAGGTGGTAATGCGATTGCCGGGTTTGGCTCGGCAAAAGGTTCCAACGAAGAGGCCTACCTGTTCCAGAAATTCATTCGCCAGGGATTTGGCACCAACAATGTCGATCATTGCACCCGTCTGTGCCACGCATCTTCAGTGTCGGCGCTATTGGAAGGTGTCGGTTCTGGCGCGGTGTCTGCACCGTTTACCGATGCATTGAAATCGGACTGCGTAATTGTCATCGGCGCCCGCCCGACAACCAATCATCCGGTTGCTGCAACCTATTTCAAACAGGCGGTAAAAAACGGCACCAAACTGGTAATAATGGACCCGCGCGGTCAGGACCTGATGCGCCATGCGGAACATTCATTGCGCTTCAAACCTGGCACGGATGTCGCCATGCTGAACGCATTGATCCACACGATCATCGATGAAGAGCTTTACGATTCCCAATATATTCAGGCCAATGCCTCCGGCTTTGATGCGTTGAAGGAAAAGGTCAAAGACTTCTCACCGGAAGCCATGGCGGATGTCTGCGGGATTGATGCCGATACGCTGAAACAGGTGGCCCGTCTCTATGCAACCTCGGAACGGTCGATCATTTTCTGGGGCATGGGAATTTCCCAACACACCCATGGCACCGACAATTCCCGCTGCCTGATTGCGCTGGCGCTGATTACCGGTCATGTGGGCCGGGCCGGAACCGGACTGCATCCGCTGCGCGGCCAGAACAATGTTCAGGGTGCATCAGATGCCGGGCTGATCCCGATGTTTTTCCCGGACTACCGGTCTGTGGAGAATGGCGACATTCGCGGCCAGATGGAAGATTTCTGGGGCCGCAGTCTCGATCCTGTTAAGGGCCTGACGGTGGTGGAAATCATCGACGCTATCCATGACGGGGCGATCAATGCAATGTA
Organism: Rhizobiaceae bacterium; assembly: GCA_014238155.1. Lineage (GTDB taxonomy): Bacteria > Pseudomonadota > Alphaproteobacteria > Rhizobiales > Rhizobiaceae > Pseudahrensia. Next base: position 5,480 of record JABABQ010000033.1, on the reverse strand, counting down.
TGTGATGGGCGAAAACCCGGCCATGTCCGACCCCGATCAACTGCATGCCCGCGGCGCGCTGGCCAAGCTCGACCATCTTGTTGTTCAGGACATATTCCTGACTGAGACGGCGTGGCACGCCGATGTCGTGCTGCCGGCTTCGGTCCATGCAGAAAAGCTCGGCACCTATTCCAACACCAACCGGCAGGTGCAAATCGGTCGTCCCGCGTTGCCGCTGCCCGGTGAAGCGCGTCTTGATTGGGAAATCATTGTCGACTTGGCAAATCGCTGCGGTCTGAAATGGGACTATGCGGATGTTCCAGCCGTCTATGAAGAAATGCGCCAGGTGATGGCTTCGCTCAATTATATGCCGTGGGATCGGCTGGAGGCCGAAGGCTCGGTCACCTATCCGGTGCCCGGCGAAGGACAGCCGGGTGATGAAGTGGTCTTTACCAATGGATTTCCAACGTCAGATGGTCGAGGTCGTATTGTCCCGGCTGACCTGCGGGCGCCCGACGAAGTGCCGGACGAAGCCTATCCAATGGTGCTGACGACGGGTCGCGTTCTGGAGCACTGGCATACCGGGGCGATGACCCGCCGGGCAGACGTTCTGGATGATCTTGAGCCGGAAGGTTTTGCCGCGATGAACCCGCGCGAGATTGCCAGGCAAGGTTTCCAGGCGGGTCAGATGATCTCCGTTTCAACCCGCAGGGGAACAATCGAAGCCCTGTTGCGGGCCGACCGCGAGGTTGCTGACGGGATGGTGTTCATACCCTTCTGCTTCAATGAAAGTCCGGCCAACCGGCTGACCAACCCAATGCTCGACCCTTACGGAAAAATTCCGGAATTCAAGTTCTGTGCAGCAAAAGTTGAAGCAGCAGTGCAAAGGGAAGCGGCTGAATAATGCGCAACAGCGCGGCAGAAAGTAGAGTAAGCCGCCGCGAGGTTTTGGTTCGCGCTTAACAGCGCTTGCGCTTAACAGCGCTTGCGCTCAGCTTTCGGGAAGCCCGGATTTGCGCAAAGCCTGTTTGAATATCCTTTGATCTTCGACGCTCTTATAAGGGTGAACTTTCATCGCTTTGCTGACAGTAAAGCTTGGAACGACCCCAAGAAGGGCCGCGACTGTTTGTTGTGCCTGATCCAATTGGCCAGCCTGCCAATAGGCTGCGGCGAGTTGCAATGTCGGGGCCGGCAATATCCTGCCCCCCAGTCGCTTACGATGATCAGTTAACGAGTTGATTGCGTCTTGATATTTACCGGCAGCCCTTTGGTTTGATCCAAGAAAGAAAAGCAGCGGTAACCCATCAGGGTTCATCCGCATGGCAATACTGACCTGTTCGACGCCCTCGGGGGCTCTTCCGATATATCCAAGGAAACGTCCATAATTTGCCCGCATCAACGCGTCACTGGGAGCAAATTGAATGGCCTTTTTTATTGCTTCCAGACCATCATCGTGTTGCCCCGTGCGCAGATACACTTCGGCAAGACTGCTCCAACCAGGACCAAACTCAGGATCAAGATCAACAGCTTTTTCGGCCAGTTGTCGAGCCTGGGACAATTTCTCTTTCACCGATGATGGCCCGTTTGTGCTGTCGGACGCGGCCAATACGGTGGCAAATGCGGCCCCGGCATATCCCCCGGCGAACTTTGGATCGATTTCCACCGCTTTATTGAAATTTGCAAACGCAGATTTTAGATTTTCCGGTGTCGGAGGGATGCGCTGAGCCCGACCTCTAAGGTAATAGTCATAAGCCAGCGGATTGGGCGTATACCCTCGTTTCTTTCTGGTGAAATTCGCAGCACCAAAAATGGCCGACAATTGTTCAACCACTCGGCCTGTTATCTCGTCCTGGATGGCAAAAATATCTTCAGATTTGCGGTCGAACCGTTCTGCCCAAACCTGATTGCCGGTTTTAACATCAATCAGCTTTGCAGTAATTCGAATGTTACCGTCGGAGCGGCGGACAGTACCCGCGACCAAATGGCCTATATCCAGTTTTGCAGCTTGCGAAACGAGATCATCGTCATCCAGCTTCAATTTTTTTGTGGTCGAGCTTGAGGTGACGAGCAGTCCGGAAACATTCGAAAGGTCAGTCGCGATGTCTTCCGTAATACCGCTTGAGAAGTAGGATTCCGATTTTTCACCCGACAGGTTTGCAAATGGCAACACCGCAATTGTTGGCTTTGCAGCAGAGGCAAGCACCTTTTCGGACTGCTCGCTGGACGGGGGAATGGGCTGCGCAAACCACCACCATGCTGCGGCACCGATAGAAACCAAAACTAAAGCTGCCGCAGCAACAGGTATCCAGCCAGTTTTCCGAATTTTTTTAGGTAGCTCTTTCGTGCCCTCAGCTGCGTTCTTATCAACAACCCTGAAGACCCGGACCGGGCGCTGGATATTTTTAACCTCGACTTCTCCAAGGTCTTCCAGTCCAACATCAAGACGGTCCCGCACCTGATCTCGTGCAGAACGTGAAAGGCAGATTTCACCTGGGTTTGCTAATCCTTCGATTCTTGCAGCAACGTTGACACCATCCCCCAGCAGGTCATCACCCTCGGCAACGACATCACCGACATTGATCCCAAACCGAAATTCCAGCCGCTCTTCCCGGGGTTTTGATTGATTGCGTTCAGCCAGGTCGCGTTGAACTGCAATTGAGTATTTTAGAGCGTCCACTGCGCTGGGAAACTCAATCAACAAGCTGTCGCCTGCAGTGTTGGCGATCCTTCCTCCTAACTGGGCCAGCCCTGGCTCGAAAACCTCCGCGCGGTGGCTGCGGAGATCAGCGATAGTCGCTTCTTCGTTGGCGCTCATCAGTCGGCTATATCCGGCAACATCTGCCGCAACAATGGCTACCAATCTGCGCTTACTTGCTTGCATATGCTGATCCCGAAACCCGCGTCGAGCTTAGGGTAACACTATCATCACCGCAACACAGCCAATGTTGGACCTTGCTCAGAACGGCCATGATGTCCGTGTCGTAAGACAGATCATCTCATAGATAAAATTAGGGTCAGGACCCATAAATATAACCAGCGGCAATGGCCGGTTCGAGCCCTTTGGCGCCTTCCGGCGGGTATCGCGCATTGAATTGTCGTGTGGCATCTTCATCGAAAAGAATGGCCCAAAAGCGGACATTGTCCAGCTCCAAACGTTTGAGCTATAGTTACCCCAATTGAACCATGGCTGTAGCGCAAACGACTGCAAGTGTTGGGAGATATGATGTGGTAAAACCAATAAGATTAGCTCATCACGTAGCGGAAATGGTGGCGCTTGAAGCCAGCATGGTGAAGACATTGGATCAGCTGGTAAAACCAGCGATTGTGCATGCCGACACCTCGGTACTCATTGAAAGTTTTCGCGACACCTCACTGACCCACTTGCAGACATTGCGGGGGCGTTTGCAGTCAATTGCAAAGGGCACAACCGTTCCCGAGACTTCTTTGATGAAAATTCCGGGAGGGGGCACTGGCTATCCCGTATCATCAGCCCTTCAACAGGCATCTGTCGTTCTCAATCATGCAATTGTTGGCTATGCGATGCTGAGGACAATTGCGCTGCGAAATCGAGATAGCATACTGGCGGGTGACGGAAACACCGGCGACATTGCCGAGCAGCATGCCAAGAATTACGCCAGTGCCGTTCACAAGATCAATCAGGTCCTGCACAACGTTGTCGTGTGGGAAATGGATCGGGAAGGCGGTACTTGCCAATGCACCTGCCCATCCTGCAGTCTTGGCATTTGTCTTTGTGCTCAAGCTCCCAGGAGAACTCTCAGCGATACGTGGTCCGAATTGGGACCGATTTCAACTGACACGGCTGTAACCATTCAACAGCCAAGACCCGATAGCGCTGCTGCCGTTGCTGGGCTGGGAGCTGGGGATATTGTGGTGGCTGCTGACGGGCAGGAGTTGGATTCTCATTTCGCGCTGCAAGGAATTATCTCAGCTCACCAATCTGATCAGTCAATTGAGTTGCGGGTCCTCCGTATCTCGGGCGGTCTTGAGAACGTCAAGGTAGTTTGTCCATAGGGGCAGGCCAAACGTACTTTGCTACCTTTCCACAGCCTGCTGGATAAGAAACAAACCGGCCGCGGTGCAATGAGAATGTCGTTCATTGGCACAAAGTGTCGTTGAAGCGCGTGTCGTTGGCGGAATCACCATCGGTCCTCCAAACGATAAAAGGTTCGCTCTGCCGACACTGGGCAAAATGCATTCTGCAACTGGCCCAAGGTCTCCTTGGAGCCCTCTTTGACCGAAGCTACGCTTCGCACGAATGTCGGCTATGCCTTCTCTATTTCGAGACAGAAGCCAAATAAGCGACGATGTGAGCTACATCTTCTTCAGTCCAACCATCGTTCCAACGCATCCTGGTGCCAGGTGCTGCTAACATGGCCTCCGACGCGTATGAATGCAGCAGTTCTGATGACCATGCTCCGGTCATACGTTTGAGAGCTTGCGTGTAACCGAAACTCGATATGGATGCGATCGGACGACCATATACGCCTATCAAGGACGGGCCGTTTTGTGGTTTGTCGAGAGGTTTGGATTCAACGCTGGTCTGGTGGCAATTGCTACACCATTTTTGGGTCAATTCCTGACCTAGTGTTGCGTCCCCTTCAGCCAACTTACTTCGATCTTTCACAATCGGTCTTGGGCCTGCACCAGCTTCAATTAGAGCGGCAGATTCTTCAGTGTCTCCTTTAAAGGAAGCTACGTGGAGCGCGTTGACATTTCCGTAGCCTCCCATTCCATTGCTTCGTGCAACACCGATTGCATCGATGTCAGCGCCAGCGTCAATCAAGGCATTCACGACGTCGAGGCGCCCGTAAAGTGATGCGACCATGAGCGGTGTGAACTTGTCCGGATTTCGTGAATCTATGTTGGCCCCTGCTTCCAGAAGGATCAGGGCTACGTCCGCATAGCCTCGTTGCGCAGCTACATGCAGAGCAGTGCCCATCGCAGAACTAGCAGCGTCAACATCAGCACCGCGCGAGGCGAACAGTTCCACGGCCTCCGCATGACCACCAAGTGCAGCCATTTGGAGAGGTGTCAAAAATTTTATTTGGTTTATGTCGGCACCTTCATCGAGAAGCTTGGCGATTTTTGCTGTATCGCCCTGCTTTGCCGCATCGTGGAGCGGTTCGGAATTTGCTTCAAAAGTCGCTACTGCGAAAAACATCAAAGTGAGGCAAAGCATCCGCATCAAATTTACCTTCTCTTGCTTCGAAATCAATCTGGATGCTCTGTGACAGTGAACATAAGAAAACTCTAAGAAGCTTAGATGATATTCTAAATCCCATTTTTTTGCAAAACAGGCTCACTCAAAAACCGCAACAATGTTTGGATTCCAATGCACCGTTTGTCTAAGGTTTGTGGCTGCAGGATGCTTGCCATCCAGCGGCGACAAATCGGACAAGGAGGAAAGCGCGGAGGTTTTTTTACTATGGGGATTGTTCGTTACGGCTGTGCCGTTAGGTTCGCCGGGTTGAAGGTATTTT
>JABABQ010000045.1 GCA_014238155.1 Rhizobiaceae bacterium | reverse complement strand
TGTTCCCACACTTGGCAGCGGTTGGTAGCGAACGCACACGGTATAGAGCAACCTGATCGGAACGTAGGACTTTGTGTTCATACAGTATATTAGCGCATCAGCGAACAAATTGGAACTCAAGCGCACACCTGTTATACGGACTTCCTCTCCGCCATTCTACCTCGGCCAGATCTCAGCTATTCCAATAGTCCATTGAATAACAGGTGGTACAGGTTAGACCGTTTCATCGACGGCATAGTAAACTCCACCATTCAAGCTCAACCGATTGTCGAATTGGTGCCTGGCGCAGACAGTTTACCGCTGCCATTGCGACTTGCCGGTCGTTTATATTGATCTAATAACGTTCAATATGTCATCGAATTGGCGGTCGGCCTGCCGCAGTCGTGACCACACCAGAACAATGTCGGCGATAGCTTCCGGTGACGAAATCGGGCGCGTCACCAGAGGATGTCCGTCATAGCTCGTTGAGGTCGGGGGATGGGAGTAGCTGAGGCCAATACCTGTCCCATGTGCGGCAAGTGAACGCATCATTTCCAGCGATGCAGTCCGTGCAGCGACAATCGGGCGCCGACCCATCTGCTCAAACAATTTCGACACATATCCCTCCGACAGGTCTTCGGCAGACAGGATAAGTGGATGTTCAACGAGTTGTTGAAGATCCACAGATGGTGCCGTTGAAAGGGGATGCTCGGTTGAGATAAATGCAACCGGTGAGATCTCTTTGATTTTAAGGCACTCGAATTGATCCTCAAATCCGATGTCGTAGGAGATTGCCAGATCGACCTTCCCCTCCTTCAGGTCAGTTGCCAAAGCGGCGAAACGACCCTCCAGCCCTTCAAATGCCTGCGCTGGAAAGTTGCTCCGCAAGCTCTTCAGGGCAGGGGCAAGATACCACGGCGCGATGTCTTCAAAACACCCCAACACGAAAGGATTTTGGGCGTCCGCCCCGTGTTCAATCTCGTTTGCCATTTGCAGCAGGCGGCGGGCCTGTTGAATAAACCGATGACCATATGGCGTTATCTCGATCGCTGCCCCCTTGCGACGGACGAAGATCGACTGCCCCAGTTTCTGTTCAACCCGTGTGATCGCCACAGACAGGGATGGTTGCGATACATGCAGCAACGTGGCGGCTTTTGTCAGGCTGCCTTGCTCGGCAACGGCAACGACATATTCGTATTGGCGCAGTGTATTATATAGCATGAAACTAATAATATCATGAATATATATTATTAGAAACTAGATTTAGAATCCGTTAGTCAGGCCCGAGCCTGCATCGCGTCTTGATCGCGTCTTGGCAGCATAATCATGGAGGATATCTGTAATGCACATGCTTCTCACTCAACAGCAAATTGACCACTTCCACCGTGATGGGGTGGTGTTAATCAAAGGACTTTTTGCCGACCATATTCAAACGATCCGTGCCGGCATTGAACGTAACATGGCGGACCCAGGGCCTTACGCGTCGGAGAACCTGAAAGCGGGTGAAGGTGGACGATTTTTTGACGATTATTGCAACTGGACCAGGATTCCCGAGTTCGAGCAAGTCATCCGCACCTCACCTGCAGCCGAAGTCGCGGCTGATTTGATGAAGTCAAATCGGGTGCAGATGTTTCATGATCACATATTGGTCAAGGAACCGGGAACGTCGAAGCCCACCCCCTGGCACCAGGATGGCCCGTATTATTTTATCGACGGCATGCAGAATGTCAGCTTTTGGTCGCCGATGGACCCGGTCAGGGAGGCAAGTCTGCGCTGCGTTGCGGGCAGTCATGGATGGGAGAAACCGGTGCTGCCAAAGCGGTGGCTGGCGGATACAACTTTTTACGCGGACGCGGATGAATATATGCCGGTGCCCGATCCCGATTCAGAAGCTATGGACATACGCGAATGGGAAATGCAGCCCGGCGACGCCGTCGCATTCAATTATGCCACATTGCATGGTGCGCGGGGCAATACGACCGAAACGCGACGCCGGGCGTTTTCGCTGCGGCTCGTCGGGGATGATGCCCGCTATATTGAGCGTCCTGGGCCAACTTCTCCGCCATTTCCCGGCCATGACATGAAGGTTGGTCAGGTGTTGCGCGAAGACTGGTTTCCAGTGATTTACCAGCGTTGAGTTGCGATAATCCCTTGGGGAAGTACTTTGTGCCAAATTCCCGGAGAGACTGGAACGATGAGCGCGTGACCGCCTGAACAGGCGATCACGCTGATTGTAATCAGCTCAGTTATTTCATTGAAGCGATGAATGAATCCACATCGGTCAATGAGATAAAAGTCAGTTCCTTGGTGCCTTCATCAGAGAAACCCCAGGTCACTGCTGGTGCTGAAACATCACCATTTGCGTCAAACCGCACGTTACCCGTTGCACCCTGATAGAATACTGAGCCACCACCGGCGAGCACATCTTTGGCCTTTTTGAACCCGGCGGCGTCGGCTGTTACCGGCGTGCCGCTGGAATCGGTCACCTTGGAGACCATGCTGGCAATCTTGGTGCCGTCAGCACCTTTGCCCGCCGCCTCCATTGCCAGCAGGGCGATCATGGTCGCGTCATAGCTGTTGGACAGGCCAGGGCCGCTTGGGGCCTTGCCGAATTTGGCCGTGTACTGGTCAACAAAGGCGGATGCCGATTGACTGCGCGGCGACGCCGTATCGGTGCCCACCAGATTGCCTAGATATTTCAGGCCGACATTGTCGCGAAATTCCTCTGACTTCAGCGAATTTGCAACGATCATGTTCTGCGTGCCACCCAGTGACAGCCATTCGCGAACAGCGGCAGTGCCTTCCTTTGGATAGAGTGCCATATAAAGCGCTTCCGGCTGACCTTTCAGCGCTTCTGTCACTTCGGCACGATAGGACGCCTGACCATCATTGAGGGCAACAGAGCCGGTCACCTTGATACCCAATGCTTCAAAATCGCCTGCAATGAGCTTGCCGATGTCCTGACCCCAGTCATCGTTTTTATACATGATGGCAACTGACTTATAGGCCTTGTCGCGTGCAACCATGGCACCGACGGCGGCCTGAACACCACTTGTTGCAAATGTTCGGAACCACAAACCTTTGGTCTTGCCCTCCTTGGCAAGTCCGGTGAAAGCGGTTGAAGAAGAACAGCACGACATCTGCATGACACCGGCTGGTGCGGTCACCGACGTCAGGATCGGCATGGATACACCACTTGAAACCGCACCGAGCAGAATTTGAACGCCATCCAGATCGACCAGAGCCTTGGCAGCATCGACACCTACTTTGGGGTCGACCTGACTGTCGCGGAGCACCAATTCAACCTTACAACCGGCAACACCGCCAGCTTCATTGATCAGATCAACCACATATTGAGCCGTTGCAGCGATCGGTTTTCCCCAATCCACCGATGTTGGCAAAACTGCGCCTATTTTGTTGGTGCAATCCTGCGCCATGGCGGATGTGCCATAGCCGACCATCCCTGCCACCAGCCCCAAAGCCAGTGCTGTATGTTTTGCTTGTCTGTTCATGCATTTACTCCCTGTTTTCACTTCGATTGGTTCGTCCCGATTGGGAAATAACCAGTTTTTCCGGAAACAGTCCCTGTGGTCTCCACAACAACATTCCGACAATGACCAGACCGATCAGGATGAACTGAATCGAGCCCGTGTAAAGCTGTATTTCCAATGGTGCAAAGCGCGATAACCCCCAACCACTGGCCGTCCAGGCCGCCCAAATTACGAAGGCACCGGCTACGGCACCCTTGTTATTGCCTGCTCCACCCACAATGAGCATCGCCCATATTTGAAATGTGAGTATCGGCAACACGTCCTGCGGAGAGATAAAAGCGTAAAAAGTGGCATAGAGTCCACCTGACAAGCCAATAATTACAGATCCGATGATCAGCGACGTCAGCCGAATTTTTGCCGGATCCTTGCCCAATGACAGCGCCGCGGTTTCATCTTCGCGCATCGCCCGCAACAAACGCCCAAAGGGCGAGCGGATCAGCACTTCAAGAAATCTGTATGTGGCACCAAGTAGCACCAGCACAAATATCAGAAAAAACACATTATAAGTGAAGCCGTCGCCAAGCCAGGCGTGCAGCGGGCGCTCAAAACCACGCAGGCCCTGGGCACCACCCGCCAGTCCCTCTGCATTGCGCAACAGGTTTTCAAATGCCACCGCCACACCGAACGTCGCTATGGCCAGATAGTCGTGACGCAGCCGCAGGGTCAAAATACCGACGATCCATGCCATCAATCCCGCAGTTACCATGCCTCCGATCAGGGCAAGCGGGTAAAATATCTCAAATCCACCCAAATGGGCCGTCTGCGATGTGCCGCCCAATATCAGCGTGCCATAAGCTCCGGCTCCGAAAAACGCCACGACACCGCCGTTAAACAACCCCGAATTGCCCCATTGCAGGTTCAGACCCAGTACGGCAATCGACAAAATTGCCGCCACCGTGGTGAAAAAAATCAAATAGGAAATTATGCCGATCAAGCCCTTTCCTCCCCGAAAAGGCCGGTTGGCCGAATGACCAGGACCACAAGGATGATCAGGAAGGGCATTGCCGGACTATAGCCAGATGGCAATATCAGCAGGGCCATATTGGAGGCGATGCCAACCAGAAATCCCCCCAATGCGGCGCCATAGATACTGCCAATGCCGCCGACAATCGTTGCGGCAAATATCGGCAGTAATAAATCACGGCCCAATACCGGATTAACCTGATTGGTCAGCCCGTAAAACACCCCCGCGGCTGCCGCCAGACCCCCTCCAATGATCCAGATCAGGGTAATCATCTGGTTCAGGTTGATCCCGCTGACCTGCGCAAGATCCGGATTTTCTGCAACGGCCCGCAAGGAATACCCAAATGTTGTGCGCGACAGCATCAGATGAAAAATCACCATGATGAACAGGGCAGCAGCGAGGGAGAATATCTGATCAGGTTTCACCAGAAGCAGCGGGTCGCGGCTCAAAACCGTCGCGAACACGATGTCCTTGGAATAGAGCTGAACCTGTAAGCCAAAAATAAGACCCAATGCGTTGCGGATGATCATTGCAACACCAAACGAGGCAAATACCATCGACAGTTCTCCCCCCTTGGCCCGGACACGGGAAAATACCAACCGATCAATCAGGATGGCCGATCCGCCGGTGATTGCCATGGATACGAGAATTGCCAGCGACAGGGCCCAGGTCAGGCTCAGCGGCCCGATAACATTGCCAAGCGGAGCATAGACAGCGGTGAACACACCATCAAATACCAGGGCGCAATAGGCGCCGATCGACAACAATTCGGCATGGGAAAAATTGGCGAATCGCAGCATGTGCATGGCCATGGTCAGACCGATTGCACCAAGCGACAAGATCGAGCCAACAAGTATGCCGTCTACCAGATGCTGGATCATGTCGCTGCCACCCGTTTGCCGCCCAGATAGATTTGCCCCACGACAGGATCGCTGAGCAGGTCTGCAGCCGGGCCATCCAACTGGTTGCGTCCATCGGCAAGAATATAGCAGTGGTCTGCCAGTCGAAGCGCCTGTTTGACGTTCTGTTCAACGAGGATGATGGTGACGCCCCGTTCGGTCAGCTTTCTGACGTGTTCCAGCACTTCCTGAGCAGCCTTGGGAGATAATCCTGCCGACGGTTCGTCCATCAGTATGACAGATGGGTTGAGAGCCAGAGCCATGGCGACGGCAAGAAACTGGCGTTGCCCGCCGGAAAGTGCGCCAGCCTTTTGGTTTTGCTTTTGTGCCAGGGGTGGAAACTGTTCAAACAGAGCATCTAAGCGCGCCGCACGTTCGGCACCGGCATTGCGCAACAGAAGTTCAAGATTTTGACGGATCGTCAGGCTGCGGAAAATATTATCAGACTGGGGAACATAGGCGACACCGTGTGCGCCCATCTGATCTGGCCGCGGATTTGTGATGTCCTTGCCCATCAGGTGGACCTGTCCACTTGTCACCCGCACCAGACCGGCAATGGCTTTGATCAGGGTTGATTTGCCCGCGCCGTTGGGACCAATAATCACTGTAATCTTGGCCGCTTGGGCAGCAACCGAAACGCCTTTCAAGACCGGCAGTTCCGGGACATATCCGGCAACAATATCGCGTGTTTGCAGAGCCACCTCAGTCATCGAATTGTGACCCCAGATAGGCATCAAGCAAAATCGGATTGGCCTGAGCTTCTTGCGGTGTGCCTTCGAAAACGACCTTACCTTCCGCCAGCGCAATCACCGGGTCGCAGTGTTGCATGACAAAATCCATGTCGTGTTCGATGATCACAAACGTTTTGCCCTGGCGGTTCAGTTCTTCGATTTTTTCAATCAAAATCCCCGTCAGTGCTGGATTTACCCCGGCGGCTGGTTCATCCAGTAAAATGAGCTGCGGGTCACCCATCAGGACGCGCGCCAGTTCCAGCAGTTTCATCTGCCCGCCGGATATCTGACCGGCTGCATGGTCGGCGAGTTGGTCGAGGGTGACGAATTTCAGCACCTCAATCGCCTTGTCCCGGATCACCCCTTCCTGCTGTTGCACTTTGTCAGCGTGGAGGAATGGCCCAAACCACCGTTCACCCAGTTGCGCCATCGGCGCGAGCATGACGTTTTCCAAAACACTCATCTTTGAAAAGGGGCGGGGAATCTGAAATGTTCTGCCCAGCCCCTGTCCAAACAACCGGTTGGCGGAGAGGCGCGTCACATCCCGTCCATCCAGATGCACTTTGCCAGCGGTGGGTGGCAGCATGCCGGTCAGAACGTTAAACAACGTGGTTTTGCCAGCGCCATTGGGGCCGATCAGCCCGGTTATTGAACCCCGGTTGATGTCAAAGGAGACAGAATCCACGGCGCGAAACGGTCCGAAATCACGCGTCACGCCTTGCAGGCCAAGTATCGCCTCAGCCATTGGCGCCGTGCACCTTGTCATCTGGATTGGAGTTCAGATTATATTTCATGATGCTGCCATGGCGGCTGTTACGGTCGCCTTCCAGAGCAAATACGTCACCGGCTGGGCCATCAGCATTTGAAAGCACGGCTTGCAGTGTCGCACGGTCTTGCTGATCGAGGGAAAATCTGAAGACCTCTAGAGTTTTGGGCAAGTGCCGGGCATAGCGTGCGCCAACAATTCCGGCGGCCACTCCAGGCTGATCAAGCACCCAGCGTGTGGCAACAGAACTCAACGAAACTGCGTGACGGTCCCCGACTTTTTTCAAAGCCTGCAATAATTCCTGAAACCGCGACCATGGCCCGAATTCGTCAATGATCAGTCGATATTTGATCAGGCTTCTGTTTTCAAACTGAAAGCCCGGGTCCGGTTGACCCAGCCATGCCTCGGTCAAAAACCCACCGGCCAGAGTGCCATAACAGACCAGTTGAATGTCGTTATCCGCTGCCCAGTCGGTCAGGCCATTTGCCGGGCGCCGGTCGAGCACCGAGTACTGAACCTGAGCTGCAGCAATATCAAAACCGGCTTCAACAAACGGGGCAATCTGATGGCGGTCCCAGTTATTTATGCCCAGATTGCGAATTTTCCCTTTGGCCTGAAGATCTTTGAGAATGCTCAGTCCCTGCATCGGGTTTCCCAGTGAAAAATCCCACCAGTAGAATTGCACCAGATCGAGGCGCTCCACCTGCAGACGTTTTAGAGAACGGTCAATTATCGCTTCCACATCGGATGGCTGAATGTTCTCCAGCAATGTCAGGTCGGGCACCAGCTTGGTGTGAACGCAAACCTGATCAGCAACAGAGGCGCCGCGACGTTTGCGGATGTCGGCAATGAACGCGCCGATCATTTCTTCAACGCCAACATAAATATCAGCGCAATCAAATGTGGTAATCCCGGCATCGAGAAACTGTTCCATGTCTCCTATGGCGGTTGACCTGTCGACTGCGCCATGGTCTCCGGCCAATTGCCATCCACCCTTGATCACCCGCGAGATCGTGTGACCGGCGCGCAGGTCTGTGGTTTCAACGGTCAAGTCTGGTCCTCCGGGTTTTGCCAATAGGGGGTTTTGCGCGATTCCGGCAGTCCGGTTGTTTCGGCATGGCTAAACCATCGCTTGTCGGTGCGGGTGACACGAAACCTGCCGCCGCAATTTGGGTCCGGACAGGCAATTTCGGCGTCCGTTGAAATCCAGTCATTGGGAGACGTGTCGCGTTGCTTGACCGGTAATATCGGTAACAGCGCGGCAAGCGCATACATCGAGACTTTCTGGCCCTCATCGAATATCAGCAATTCGCCTTCGACCCGAAAACTTTCCCCCTCGACATGGCGACAGACCGCTGAACCTCCGGCAACAATCGTGTCGACCCGCAGGTCGTAAAGCCAAAAGCCATCAGTAGCTGGATCATCCTGCATAATGTTCTCTTTGTTATCCGATCTGACCCAATAAAGCCGCTGACGTTTCGGCTCGAACAGCAAAATTGATGGGTTATTTCTAGTCTGTCAATTGGTGCTTCGGCAAGATGTACTCAATTGAGATTTACAAGCAACCGCACCTGCGCCTACACATTTGTCAGGTTCCCTCTCAGCCATTGGCATCCGCATGAGTTCTTCCAAGCAACTGATCCTTTCCGACAGACTGACGATTGATCGTATTCTGGTTGGCCTGTGGCAAGTCGCCGACATAGAAAAAGACGGTGAGATAATCGATGCCAGGATTGGCGCAGATAATCTTGCTGCCTATGTGAATGCCGGTTTCGGCACATTTGACATGGCCGACCATTATGGCAGTGCCGAGTTGATCGCTGGCGAATTATTGCGCCGCCGGTTGGAAAAAACCGCAGTTGTTTGTACAAAATGGTGTCCTTCGCCCGGTCCCATGACTGCAGTTATTGTGCGCGCCGGAGTGCAGGAAAGACTGGATCGGCTAGGGACCCAGCGTGTTGATCTGTTGCAGTTTCACTGGTGGAGTTTTGAACATCCAGCGTGGCTGGATGCGCTGCATGAAATGAACAAGTTGCGCAAAGAAGGCCTGATTGGCGAGATTGGCGTGACCAATTTCGACGCAGCCCATTTGCAACTGGCGCTTTCAGATGGAATTCCGCTGATCACAAACCAGGTACCATTTTCGCTGATTGATCGCCGCGCGGCGGGGCCCTTATCCGAACTCTCGGCCCGCACCGGGGTTAAATTGCTGGCCTATGGAACGCTGGCGGGCGGTTTCCTTTCTGAACGCTGGTTGGGAAAGCCGGAGCCGCAATCGATCACCGACTGGAGCAAGATGAAGTATAAACGCTTCATCGATACGGCTGGCGGATGGTACGCCTGTCAGCAGGTGCTGAATGCCGCCAATATGATCGCTCAAAAACATGGCGTGTCGATTGCCAATATTGCCACCCGGTGGGTGCTGGAAAATGCCGCCGTTGCCGGTGTCATTATCGGCGCGCGACTGGGCGAGGCCCAACACTCGGCAGACAATGCCAAACTGTTCGGATTTGCCCTGGATGAAGAAGATCAGGCACGGCTCGCAGAGGCCTTTCAGGCAACCGATCAATTGCCAGGCGATTGTGGTGACGAGTATCGCAAGCCTCCGTTCCTGACAGCTTCGGGTGATTTGACACATCATCTGAGCGAAATGCCTCTGGCTGTGGAAGTCGAACCTGTGCCACATCGTGCGGGTGCCATGCGGGTTCTTTCGGGCAGCCACTGGGAAGATGTCGCGGGCTATTGTCGTGCCCAAAAGATCGGTGACCGAATTCTGGTGTCGGGCACCACTGCAACTGCAGGCACCAGCCGGGCTGTGGCGCCCAATGACGCTGCCGCCCAGACGACTTTCATCCTTGATAAAATTTCCGCGGCTTTGATGGCACTGGGGGCCAGTATGTCCGACGTGGTACGCACGCGCATCTATTTATCTGATGCCGATGATGTTCTCGCCGTTTCCCAGGCTCACGGGCGTGTTTTTTCCGACATTAAGCCGGCCAATACACTGTTTGAAATATCCAGCCTGATTGGTGATTATCGGGTGGAAATCGAAGCTGAAGCCATCATGCAATCGGGTAAGTGAGGCGCGACGTTGCGACAATCGCATATTCTCTTTTGGGTCCGGGATGAAAACCTAGATTTTTGCTGAATTGAGCAGCTGTTCGTCCAGTCTGCGCTGATATGCGTCACGCTTTGTTTGATCAAGCCGGGCTCTTTTTGCGTAATAGATAAAGCCCAGAGCGCGACGTGAACGGGAAGGGGAACGGTTGGCACCAGCCCAGTGAATGGTCCGGGCATGGTGCATCAAAAACGTTCCGGCCTTTCCGGGAAACGACACGGTATTTTTCTGGTCGTCTGCAGTGCCAAAGTCCGTCATGCCTTGGGAAAACCCCAGAACTCCGGTTTGACCATGGGGGCGAAAATCTTCGTATCTGTGAGAACCGCGCACATAGTGGATGCACCCGTTTTCATGGTCGACATCCTCTAGTGCCAGCCAGCCAGTGACCGCTTCACACGGTGTCAGATGAAAATAGTAGCCGTCCTGATGGGGAGGAGTGGCCTGGCCGATTCCAGCCGGTTTGTTGAAGTATTGCATGTTAACCGGAACGACTTCGTCCTGTAGGACCTCTTCAGCAATTTCCCGCACAACACTGTTGAAAATCAGGTCTTTGAAATAGCCGTCATATTCAAACATGCGTTGCAGTTGTTTGAGACTGGTCTTGTCTGACTTGTCCTCATAATAAACTTCGGTATCGGCCATTTTGGGCACCACGTCGCGAATGAATCGTGAGATCTGACCGTTCAAATCGGTCATTTCAGAACTGTTGAACAAGGGATCTGCGACGACATATCCGTCCCGCTGAAACTCTTCCAAGCGGTTTTGACTTTGCGGGTTTGTGGCAGGTTCTTGCATCGTAATTTCCATTTCCAATGAGCCGATCTGAGGCCATTTGGATAACCTGTTTCGGTGGATTGCCATATTGCGCAAAATGACAGAAAACTAGGAATACCGATGATATAAATTGGAATGTTGGAATATGCCTGTTTATAACGATGATAGGTTGGCAATCAGGATCTTGCGACAGGAAGCCGGGAGATTTGATCAACGGTTGGCGATCGGGCCAGCGCGCTGGCAGCATTTCGATTTGTTGTGGATCCACGAGGGTGAAGTTCAACTTGACGTTGGTGAAAGTCGTCAAAAAGTGTTGCTCGCCGCACCAGCCGGAATACTGATGCTGCCGGACGCCCCATTTTCTGGCCGCACGGTCACCCCCAGCGCGTCTGCATCGATTTGCCATTTTGAGGCCGACGGGCATCACCCAGCAAAATCCGGTTCAGGTTTTATTCTGCCCAATGAACACGATGTATTTCATTTGCAAAACCTGATCAATCTCTCGCTGAGTTACGCTGAGCGGGACGTGGTTGCAGATATCCGGGGGAGACTTCTGCTGGCAATACTCGATTGTTTTGCTGCAAGTCCGACTTCTGTTGCTCCAGCAACGCGACTTGACCGGGCATGGCGACAGGCTGGTGACAATTTGAACCTTATCCGGAGTTTGACCGATGTTGCTGCTGCAATCGGTTTGACGGAAAGCACATTTCGGGCTTTGCACAAAAAGCAATTTGGCGGTTCGGCGGGGCAGCATCTTCGCGAATTGCGATTGTCTCGGGCGGAGCGCCTTCTGGCAACCACCGGTGATACAGTTGCAAGCATCTCCAAGACCGTCGGTTATGCCCAACCGGAAAGTTTTTCCCATGCCTTTTCTACAACGCGCGGGCGTACCCCGGCAGCCTACCGCGCGTGGTGCAAAAGATTTGCCTGATCTTTGAGGTCTCATCTCAATTCCGTATGCTGAATTCCCGCTTCAGCAGTTATTCCCAGCCTTCGACAAAGCCGCGGTCTCCGGGAATAATGCCAAGCTGCAGGCGCAAGGTGTCGCATTCATCGCGAAACTGTTTCAGGCGGGATTTCAGCTGCAGAAATTCCTCATCCAGCGGTGGATTGCCTGATTTGGTCAGGCAGACAAGTTCGTTGGGATCGGTCGCCAGATCATAGGCTTCATCACCATTGTCGGGATCTTCTATATAGGCTTTTGAACTTGTGCGTATGCAGTGGGTCAGACTCGCATGGCGCCCGGCTTCGGGCATGCCTGAAGGCCAGCTGGTTTTGATAAAGCCATGGTAGTCACCGATTTGAGCAAACACTTCCTTCCGCAACGGCTGTTGATGGCCGTTTCTCACCCAGTCCAACAGGTCAATTCCCTGATTGGTTGGTGGCGTTGCCCCGGCGATGGACAAAATGGTTGGAAACAGATCCACCGTGCTGACAATATCGGCAAAGCGCTGTGGACCGGGCTCATCTGAACCCTTGGGCGGTACAATGATCAACGGCACATGCAGCAGACATTTATAGAGCGATTCAGATTTGTTGAAGAGCCCCTTGTCGCCGGTGTAATCGCCGTGATCCGACCCCAGAATGATCCACGTATTTTCCAGTTTCCCCGACGCCTCCAGGGCTTTGTAGATGCGCGCCATTTCATCATCGATATAGCGGCACATGCCGTAATAGATCGCCAGAACCTTGCGGTAGTCTGCATCAGTAGCCTTGTCGGTTCCAACCTGCTGACGGGCGCGCCTGTGCCAGTCCGGTAAATCGTCCAAATCGCCAATATCCGGCAATTCCAGATCGTCGGGATCGTACATCGTGTCATAGGGCCTTGGCACGAAATAGGGCGGGTGCGGATCGTCATAACACATGTGCAGGAAAAACGGTTTGCCGCTGCCATCGGCCTGTTCCATCATACGCAGCATGCGGTCAGTGAGTAGCGCGGAATTTCCCTCACTGGCATCCACATCAATGGCTCCCGATGACCAGGCAACGTCCTTGCGACCAGATCGAATATGCTCCATCCAGCTGTTGAACAGCGGGCCGCGTTCATGCATTGGCGATTGTTCATGCCAGCCGCGATGCAGATTGCGCTCCGGCTCATAATGTCCGGCTGCTGCTGTATAATATCCCTCGGCTTGCAACAATTCGGCCAGTTGAGGAAGATTGTGCGGCGCTCTGTTCTGGTGGCAGGTCACTTGATGAACCTGCGGAAACATCCCGGTGTGAACCGAGGTACGCGACGGGGTGCAGATCGGCGCAGCGGCATAGGCCTCATCAAACACCCAGCCCTGTTCAGCCAACGAATCGCAAAACGGCAGGGAAATGTCCTGATTGCCCATAAAGCTCATCGCGGCAGTTTTTGCCTGATCAAACATCAGATAGACGATGTTGGGTGCCGTCAATTTTTTCTCCCCAGACTGGATAGTCAGATCAATTGCGCCGCAGGCCGGGCTCAGCGATGGAGATTGTGCTCATCCATCCAGCCTTCCAGCAATTTGATGGATTCAGCAGATGGCGCGCTGAATGGTTTGCGGCAGGGACCAACGGGGACTCCCAATCGGTTCAGAGCGTGTTTCAAACCCGGCAAAACGCCTGTCTTGAACAGGATCGCAATCAGGTCATTGGCCTTTCGCTGCAACCGACGGGCTTCATCCATGTCTGCAGCGGCCACTGCATTTTGAATGCCGACATAAACGTCGCCAATCAGATTATAGGTGCTGCCAATGCCCCCGTCAGTGCCAACTGCGGCTGCACCGAGAAACATTTCATCAGTTCCAAAATAGAATGATTTGTCAGGTGCTGCTTTTCGCAATTCAGCAAACTGGAACAGGTCCTGTGCTGTAAATTTTACCCCTGCAATGCGGTGATCACCAAGCAGTTCCAGCAGTTTTTCAGTGGGGATATCGACGCCGCTGAGGACTGGGATGTTATAGATGATCAGCGGCAATTCAGCAGCGTCAACAATCGCTTTATAATAGTCGGCGATGTCAGAATAGCTGTGCTTGTAATAAAAGGGTGGCACGGCAGACAGGGCATGAAAGCCCTTCTTACCGGCAAGTTTTGCCAGGCTGACGGCTTCGTCGGTTGAGGCTGATCCGACATGGGCGATGAGCGTGCATTTGTCGCGCGCATAATCGCCCAGCTCAGACAGTAAAGCAGCACGTTCATCGCGACTTTGCAGAACGCTTTCACCGGTGCTTCCGCTGGCATAAAGGCCGTCAACACCCTTTGAGAGCACATAATCCACAAGTGGCGCCACGCCTGCTGTGGACAGTGATCCGTCTGCGTTAAATGGCGTTAGCATGGCTGCAAAAATAGAGCCGGATACCTTCATTTGCCTGTCCTTACCTGATGTTTGGCGATCGCTGAATGGTCAAGAAATAAACAGCCCGTTGATCGTTGTCGCCAACTTGTTTTCCAATTTGGTATTCGAAATCCACATTTTGGTCAACCAAAAATAAAAAAGTAGACACCAAAAATTTTATGTGCTTTCGTAAATGGCAGAAACGGGAGATTCTGCAGATGGCGACGCGCCTATCAGCTTCAGATATTGCCAAGAAATTGGCCGCTGATGTGCATTCTGGAAAGTACCGCCCGGATCAGATGTTTCCACCGGAGCGGGAAATTTGTGAGGAGTTCGGCGTCGGACGCAATGCCATTCGCGAGGCGATGACCATTCTGCAAAGCATGGGTCTTGCCGATCTTTCCAAGGGAAAGCGGCCCCGCGCCGTGGCGCCAACGCTCGGTAAGATCATGGAAGGCGTCGGGGAGGCTGCCCAATATTTCTTTTCAGGGGCTGAGGGCCTGGCCCATCTGGAACAGGCTCGTTTGTTTTTGGAAACCAGTGTTCTGCGCTATGCGGTTGTGCACGCAACCAATGCGCAGATCGCCAAACTGGTTGAAGCTATCGAAATTTGTGAAGCAAATCTCGATAATGTCGAAGGGTTTCGCGAAGCTGATGTGAGGTTCCACGCCGTATTGGCGGACGTTCCCGGCAACCCGATCTTTGGCGCCCTGCAGGATACATTTGTCGGGCGGTTGATGAAAAACCGGGCCATTCTGCCCGACTTCAAATCCAGAAACCGGGCCAGCAATGACGAACACCGGCTGATCGTATCGGCAATTCTTGACAAAGATGCCGACAAGGCGGTGGCGGTATTGACCACCCATCTCACCCGAAATTTCGGAACCTATTTCCGGCTTTCTTTCGAACACAACTCGGAAGCCGGGGCAAAACTCAATGGATAAAACTGGAGGACTACAATGAAAAAATTTCTAGCAATGGCATTGGCAACCGCCGTGTCACTCTCGTCGACCTATGCCTGGGCTGACAGAGCCAACCAATTGTCGGACGAGAGAGTTCGTCAGGCAATTGCCTACGCAATCGATATGGATACCATTGTCGAAACCCTGTTTGAGGGCAAGGCCATTGTGGCCGACTCGATGATCCCCAACGGTGGTTATAAGGCAGAAGGTCTGGAACGTTATGGCTACGATCCTGAAAAGGCGCGGGCTTTGTTGAAGGAAGCCGGTTGGAACGACGGCCAGGTATTGGATGTTGTGTATTACTATGGCGATCAGCTCACCGCTGATCTGATGGTTGCTCTGCAAGCCTATCTTGGCGATGTCGGCATCAAGATGACCTATCGCAAGCTGGAAGGTGATGTTGGCGGACAGCTGAACGCGCTTCCCGAATCCGGATCCGATACCAGCGCGGTAAAATGGGACATTGCGTATGGGGCGAAGGCCGCACTGGCATTGCAGGAATACTATAATGGATATTTGTCCGGCAAGAGTTCTTATACTCCCGGTGATGCAGTCCGCGATGAATTGGTTGCCCGCATCAATGGTACCGTAGACGTGGCCAAGCAAAAAGAAGCGTTTAAGGATTTTGAGCGTTTTGAAAACAAAATCCTTTCCGATATCCCGCTCTATTACCAGCAGCTGTTTATCTATGAGAGCAAACGGATGAGCCGCAACGGTGGCCAGTACGGAAACGATCAGTTCACCTATGACTGGAACATCGTCAACTGGACTGCCGAGCCCGACGCCAATGGCAAAAAAGTGCTCTACACGAATACCGCACCGAGTCAGTTTTTTCAGCATCCTTGGCTGAATCCCGGCATTTATCCATTTTCAAAAATTGGTCTTGATCATCTGCTGACTGCAGATGGATCACTGGCACCAGCCGGTGGTCAGTTGGCGGAAAGCTATAGCGTGTCAGACGACGGCATGAGCGTAACCTTTGATCTTCGAGACGGATTGACTTGGCATGACGGCAAACCGCTGACTGTTGCCGACGTCACCTGGTCAATCGAAACGGCCAAGACTGTGCCGGGCATTAATGGAGTATTTGCCAACACGTTCGACTCAATCAAGGACATGTCGGTTGACGGTGACAAGCTGACGATCAATTTCTCAATACTTGATCCAAACATGCTGTTGACCTTCAGCCAGTTTGCACCACTGCCCAAACATCTGCTTGAGGGCCTCAACCCTGCAGAATTCCAGCAGCACCCGTTCTGGCAGAACCCTGTCGGTTCCGGCCCATTCAAGGTTGCAGAAGTTCAGATGAACGATTTCGTCCGCTTCGTGCCATTTGAAAACTATCACGGCGGTGTGGCCAAGGTTGATGAAATCGTGGCTTTCCCAAGTGGTGAAAACGACGGCAACGTTATCAAAAACGCTTCCGCAGGACGCCTGGACTTTGGTTTCACCAAGTCTGTCGCCGATGTGAAGTCGCTTGAAGAGATGGAACACATGCGGGTCATTCCTGCAGACATTCCCTATACCCGCTCTTTGCGCGTCAACAAGTTTGCCAATATTTCTGAATAATATTTCTCCCGCAAACTATCACGGCCCCATAGATCCGATCGCCGGGGCCGTGACTTTTCTTTCCTACCCAACAATCCACGCAATCAGGGGATCAGATCATGCTGACATTTATTGTCCGTCGCCTGCTCATCACGCTCCCGATGATGCTGGTAATCAGTTTTCTGGTTTATCTCGGGCTTGAGCTAACGCCCGGCGACGCGGTCTCGCACATGATCGATCCGGAAGTGGCCAATCAGGTAACCCCCGAACAGCTGGCGCAATTGCGCGCCGCTTATGGACTGGATAAATCTTTCCTCGAACGCTTCGGTATCTGGCTGGTCAATGTTGTTCAGGGCAATTTCGGCCATTCACTTTCAGGCGGTGTATCAATCAGCGCCATTGTTCTCGACCGGTTGCCGGCGACGCTTGAACTATCTGTATTCGCTCTGTTATTTTCGACGCTTATCGGCTGCGTTCTCGGCACCATCAGCGCTCTGCGTCGCGGTTCAGCTACCGACAGCACGCTGACGGTTGTCGGCATGCTGGGTGTTTCCATCCCCGAATTCTTCTTTGGACTGGTTGCGATACTGATCTTCGCACTGCATTTGAACTGGCTGCCGGTCGGTGGTCGGTTGATGCCGGGAGATGAGAGTTTTATCGACCATCTTCCAAATATTATCCTGCCGGGCATCGTGCTGTCCTTGATGATGACGGCAGGTGTGATGCGCTATTCCCGCTCTGCAATGCTGGATTCCCTGTCGCGGGAATTCATTCGCACGGCACGGTCCAAGGGCCTACCTGAATGGCGCATAAATCTGGTTCACGGATTTCGTGTGGCCTTGACCCCGGTCGTCGTGCTGATCGGTTTTCGCCTGCCAACGCTTATCGGTGGCTCGGTGATCATCGAAGAAGTCTTCCAATGGCCGGGTGTCGGCAGTGAATTTATTGAAGCGGTACGCGGCTCAGATTATCCGCTGGTCATGTCCATCGCGCTGATGTCGGTTTTTGCCGTGTTGATGGCCAGCCTGATTGTCGACGTGTTGACCGCGCTGATCGACCCACGCGTCAGGTTGGGGTGAGGCGATCATGGCTAAAACATCCCTTGATAAAAAATTCGACCGCATTCGCGACCTCGAAGAGGCCGGGAAACTGAAATCCAGTACCGGCAGTCGGGCATTGCGCAAATTGTTGAGCAATCGCCTGGCAGTAGTCGGCATCGCTATTTTCCTGGTGATCCTGCTGTCGGCAATATTTGCGCCACTGTTTACCTCTCATGATCCGCAAAAAATTGATCTGCGTTCGATGCTTCAATCCCCGTCTTGGGAACATATTTTCGGTACCGACCGCACCGGGCGTGACGTATTCGCCCGTATTCTTTATGGCGGCAGAGTATCCATTCTTGTGGGTCTCGGCAGTGCGCTGGTTTCCGCTTCCTTTGGCGTCGCAATTGGCTGTTATTCGGGATATCGTGGCGGTTGGATTGATACCATCGCCTTGCGCACATCCGAAATTTTCATGGCGTTCCCGCAGATAATTTTGGTTTTGCTGCTGGTTTCAATCGTCGGCCAAAGCCTGTTCAATCTGATCGTTATATTTGTCATATCCGGCTGGGGAGCGATGTATCGGTTGTCGCGGGCGCGCATGTTGTCGCTGCGTGAGGAAGAATATGTTCAGGCACTGCAGAGCTTTGGCGTGTCGACCTTCAAGATTTGCTACAAGCACATACTTCCCAATGCGCTGGGCCCCATCATGGTCAATGTGACGCTGACCACGGCGATGTTTATTCTGGCGGAAGCCGGGTTGAGCTTTTTGGGCCTCGGCGTCCCGCTCAGCATTCCAACCTGGGGCAATATATTGAACGTCGCTCAGGATTTGCGCGTGTTGCAAAACAATTGGTGGATGTGGTTGCCGGTTGGCGCGGTGATCTCGCTATTCGTTTTGAGTGTCAATTTCATTGGTGACGGATTGCGTGATTCCACCGACCCGACATTGCAGGGGTGATGAGATGAGCCAGCAAACCGCCCTCAGTGTCAAAGATTTAAAGACGTATTTCTACACCAATAAGAGATGCAACAAGGCCGTCAACGGTGTGTCGTTCGACATCAAAAAGGGATCCACTCTTTGTGTTGTTGGGGAAAGCGGCTGCGGTAAATCTGTCACTGCATCAACCATCATGCAATTGCTGCCACGCCTGTCGCGCATCGAAGAAGGGTCCATAACCTATCATTCCGATGCGGGTGAAATCGCAATTCACGAACTCGAACGCGACGGCGCGGAAATGAAGCGCATTCGCGGTTCTGAAATAGCAATGATTTTTCAGGACCCGATGACCGCGCTTAATCCGGTTTACACGATTGGGTTTCAAATCGCTGAAAGCCTGCAATATCACACGGACTTGTCGAAATCCGAGATTCGAGAGCGGACCATTCAATTGCTGGCAGATATGGGCATCCCGTCGCCGGAACAGCGGGTCGATGAATATCCGCACCATTATTCCGGCGGTATGCGGCAGCGGGCAATGATCGCCATGGCCATGTCCTGCAACCCCAAAATTCTGATTGCCGATGAACCGACGACCGCGCTGGACGTGACAATTCAGGCGCAGATATTCGAGTTGATGGAAAAACTGAAAACTGAAAACGACACCGCGATTATGCTGATCACTCACGATATGGGTGTGGTTGCTGAATTGGCCGATGATGTTGCGGTTATGTATATGGGCAATATCGTTGAAGCTGGAACGGTCGATGACGTGCTGCGCCGACCACGGCATCCCTACACCAAGGCGTTGCTGGAAAGCATTCCCGTGCTGGGACGCGGCAGATCGCAGGATATCAAGTCCATTCGCGGTGCGACGCCCGACGCCTATGACCGTCCCAAAGGCTGTCAGTTTGCCCCGCGCTGCGATTTTGCAACTGCTGCTTGCAATCAGATGCCAGCAGAAGAGCATTTATCCGACACCCATCGGGTGATGTGCTGGCAGCATGAGGAGTTGTTGGAAAATGCCTGAAACAGAAGATCACATTCTGGAATTGCGTGGACTGGAAACCTACTTTCCGGTTCGAAAGGGCGTTTTCAATTCGGTCGTCGGCCATGTGAAGGCGGTGGATGGCGTGGATCTCGACGTGCGACGCGGCGAGGTATTGGGTCTGGTCGGCGAAAGTGGTTGCGGCAAGACCACGCTCGGCAAATCAATCCTGCAGCTTGTGCGTGCGACAGCGGGTGAAATCACCTACAATTCAGCCGACGGACCGGTGGAACTTCGTGGGTTGAGCGATGCCGAAATGGTTGGCCACCGCAACAAATTACAGATCGTATTTCAGGACCCCCATTCGTCGCTCAATCCGGCCTTTACGATCTTTGGTTCGCTTGAAGATCCGTTGAAATTGTATGGCGTGAAGTCAAAAAAACGGCGCCGCGAAATCATCGGTGATCTGCTTGAGGCGGTTAATCTGCGCCGTGAGTATATGGACCGCTATCCCCACGAATTTTCCGGTGGTCAACGTCAGCGTATCGGCATTGCAAGAGCGCTGTGCATCGATCCGGAGCTGATTGTTTGCGACGAGGCGGTCAGTGCATTGGATGTTTCCATCCAGGCCCAGGTTCTGCAATTGCTGCTGGACCTGAAGAACGAGCGCAACCTGACTTATATTTTCATCACCCATGACCTGTCGGTGACGGAATATATCTGCGACCGGATCGCCGTTATGTATCTGGGGCGGGTGGTCGAATTGGCGCAGACCGAAGACATTTATGCCGATACTTTGCACCCCTATACCGAAGCGCTGTTGTCGGCCATTCCGGTTGCCGATCTGGACCGCAAAACCAAACGTATCGTCCTGAAAGGCGATGTGCCAAGTCCGATAAATCCGCCTGCCGGGTGTCCTTTTCACCCTCGTTGTGGAAAGGCAATCGCGCGCTGCAAGACCGAGGTGCCGGAGCTGAAGGCACATATGCGCGATGGGAAACAGCATTTTGCTGCCTGTCATCTGATCGAAGACACGCCAACCCAGTGAAAAATCTGCTGTTCATCGGAGTTGACCAGTTGCGCTGGGACGTTGTTGGACCGAATAAATCGGTTGAAGTTGAAACCCCGAATATAGATCGCCTGATCAGTTCCGGCGTAACCTTTGAACGCGCCTATGCAACGTGCCCGCTTTGCACCCCGTCACGCGCTTCAATGTTTACAGGCGACTATGCCTTTACCCACGGCATGGGCACCAATTGCGATATGTATCACGCGCTGGGCAAGGAGCTGGCCGATCCGGACAGGTTGCTGCACAAGCAATTGTTGGCGGCTGACTATCGCTGTGGCTTTGTTGGCAAGTGGCATGTGGGGGTTGAAAAATCACCGGCAGATTACGGCTTTGAAGGCGAGGTGCTGCCGGGCTATGGAAATCTGACGACGACAGACGCTTTCAAGGGCTATCTGAAGTCCAATCAACTGGACTATTCGGTCACGCCGACGCTGTTCTTCAATCCCGATAAGCAGACAATGGCAGCGGGGCGCTGGCACGGGCCGGTTGAGTCAACACCGGCGCATTTTCAGACCAATCAGGCCATCGATATGGTTGAAGACATGCGCAGCGGCGATCAACCGTTTTTTGTCAGCCTGCAATATTGGGACCCGCACGGGCCTCATCTGATTTGCGATGAATTCCATCAATTCACCGATCGGAAAAAAATACGACCCTGGGCCAATTTTCGCGATGATCTGCAGGACAAGCCGGAAAAGGTGATCCGGGAGCGTGATGACTTCTACCGCCTGCATCCGCGGACTGACGCCGAAGCGATTGAATATATTGGCTTATATTGTGACCATGTTGCCATGCTCGATCACCAGATCGGACGGTTGCTGGATTATCTGGAAAAGAGCGGATTGATGGAGGAAACACTGATCGTTTTCACGTCAGACCATGGCGATATGACCGGCGCTCATGGCGGGTTGATCGACAAGGGTCTGCTTTATGAAGAGGCGATGCGGGTACCACTGGTCTTTGCACATCCCGGTCTGCCGCATGGAAAACGGGCAGGCCTTGCATTGAACATGGACATATTGCCAACGGCGCTCGGTCTGTTGGGGCTTGGCGATTTTCAGCGACAGGCCAATGACCTTTCGCAACAGGTTTTGGATCAATCGGCGGCTGGCCGGGACTATCTGTTGGCTGAATTTCACGGACTGCGTTATCTGTATTCGCAGCGCATGATCGTCTCCGATGATGGATGGAAGCTGATATTCAGCCCCGGAGATCGCGACGAACTGTATGACTTAAACAACGACCCCCATGAAATGCGCAATCTGGCGAAGGACGAATCCTCAGCACTTGTGATGCACACAATGCGCCAGGCGATGATACAGGAAACCGCGCTTTTTGATGATCCATTGCGCGACTGTGTGGCAAAATTCAACGGCCAGTGGCGCACTCAGTCCGGGCAGTTTGACGCCACCAGCGCCTATCTCACACCAAACAGCAAAGACTGATCAAGACATGACCAAACCCAATGTTCTGCTCATCATGACCGATCAGCAACGTCCCGATACGCTTGGGTTCCGCGGTCAGACCCCCTGTCGCACTCCCAACATAGATCGTCTGGCAAATGAGGGTGTCAGTTTTGACCGGGCAATAACGCCGTGTCCGCTGTGTCTGCCGTCACGGGCGTCGCTGTTTACCGGCCTTTATCCAACGCAAAATGACATGATGTCCAATCAGGATGGTTACCTGACATCCTGTGAAATGCTGGATCATTTTCGCGGTGCCGGATATCAGATCAACTATGCCGGAAAATGGCATATGGGGGAGGGGAACATTGGCGATTTTACCGACAATCATGCCGGCGACAGCACCCCGATCTACAGCCAGTGGTGCAGGGATCAGGGGCTGATTGATGGCTGGATGTTCAACGATCCGGCGACGCGCACCACACGCACCCCTTCCATGTCGATACCAAAAGTTCATTGCCAGGACCTGCCGGTCAACAAAACCAACGAAGCCTATGTCACGGATTTTGCCTTGCAGATGATCCGCGATCGTGACCCTGAAAAACCAATTTTTCAGGTTGTCTCATACAATGGACCGCATCCGCCTTTCATGATCCCCGAGCCGTATTTTTCCATGTATGACCCGAAAGATGTTCCGCTTCCCGGTAACTTTGGACCCCAGACCGGTGAGCACAATGTCAACAAGACAAGCTATTATCGCCAGTTATTCCTTGACCATGGTGAAGACTTCGACGCCTGGCGGGCGAGCTATGCGGTCTATTGGGGATTTGTAACAATGATCGACGATATGGTCGGGCGGGTGATCGATGTGATGGAAGAGCAGGGCCTGTTGGACAATACGATCGTCGTTTACACGTCGGATCATGGGGAAAATCTTGGGTCTCACGGCCTGTGGCAAAAAATGGTGCCCTATGATGAGTCCATCCGTGTGCCATTGATCATGCGCTATCCACCGGCAATAGAGGGCCAATCGAGCACCGATATGCCGGCCAGCCTGATCGACGTTGCCCCGACGCTCGCGGCCCTGTGCGATCTTGAGAATCACGATGCATGGCCCGGACGAGATTTGATGGGCGGTGATTGGTCGGACCCTGACAATCCGGCGTCCTTTGCCATGCAGCGGCCCATCGGCGACTGGATGAATGTGACGGACTGGAGGATGATCGAACTGCAGCGGTTCAAATATGTGTGGTATCGCGACCAGGGTGGCGAATTGTTTGATCTTGAAAATGATCCTGCAGAAATTCGCAATCTGATCGAACGGGACGAACATCAGTCGCGTCTAACGGCGATGCGAAATGAATTGAATGAATTCCTTGAGCAAACCAGCGATCCGCTGCTCGCCAGCTGGCGCGCCGATTTCAACGCCATCTGATACTGGGTTTTGGACCCTGAAAAAGGCAGGGATAACGACGACCATTTCTTGCTATGGCGGACATTGGCCAAGAATTGGCTACTGATCGGAGTGCGGACTTTGCAGATCTTAACGTCAATGTGTCGCAGGTCTGCTTTAGGGCCGATTTGTGCCGACCAACCGCCGTTGCAGCCGGGGTTGTTAGATAGGTTTTTGCCGCAGTGATCTATGCTCTATAGTAAGGTCCAACCATATGTGATGGTCACAGCTAACGTATAGATTGCAAGAAGGGCAACGTTTACGGGATTTCCGGAGAGCTTTGGTGTCTTTATCTGTGAGACATTCAGCGCTGCAAGGCAGAGGCCGCTTGCACCGAGAAATACAGAAAACAACGTACGGTCAAAATATCCAGCGAACATAAACAAGAATACTAGAATTATACTATTATTATCAATGGCTAATCCGGTATATTTCGCATCACCCGATAGCCCAAATGTGCTGAAATAGCTCAACCGGATCGCCCCAAAGACCAGCATTACAAATGCAATCGGCAAAAATGCGGGATTAAAGCTTGCATAGCTCAATATCAAAATTGCGGGCGTGACACCGTAACTCACGATATCGATGAGCAGATCAAGTTGACCGCCGAATTGTCGATCAGCGCCAGTTCGTCCTGACATCCTGCGCGCAATTAGCCCATCAGCCCAATCAAATGCGACCGCCCAGATCATGCCAATCATGGCGGCTGCATAGACACCAGTAATCAGAAAATAGATCGCAATCAGAGTGCATCCGAGCCCTGCAAGGGAGCATATATTGGGAAGGTCTTTGATATACGACAGGATGGATCTATTCGGCAGTTCTTCTGATGCTGTGTTATCAGTTGTCATGGCAGGTCCTTTGGGTTAAAGAAACGCAGGCCAAGTCGATATTAGACTGGCAAACTCTGCTTCCTATTCTGCGTGCATTTGAAACCAGTAGTTTTCAAGACACAAACACTCTCTAGACTTTTAAAGGTCTGGAGCTATATCATATTATCTATCTATATGAAATTATTGAATAATCGTCGCGTGATCGTGGATTTTAATCCCGATCCCGTTAGCTAACACCGTTTGTACACTAGTAAAAGGATAAACTGGAAAATGATCGTCTACACCGTGGGCACTTTTGATTTACTTCATGTCGGCCATCTTGCTTTGTTGAAACACTGCAAAACACTGGGGGACGTTCTGGCGGTTGGCGTTGCTTCAGATGAGGTTGTAAACCTGTACAAACCCAATGTCCCGATTGTTCCTTTGGAACAGCGCGTGGAGATGTTGCAAGCGTTGAGTTGTGTCGACATCGTGCGCCCATATCATGAACTTGAATATGTTTCAGGTTGCAAAGCGGTGGACGTGGATATTTTTGTGGTTGGCGAAGACTGGGGACGACAGCCTCATAACCTGGATGTTGATGCCTATTTACTAGAAATGGGAAAAGAGATTGTTCAAGTTAGCTACAATCCCCGAACGTCTTCCACGAAAATAAAACAAATGGTTTTGGCGCAGGCCCAAACCAAACTAAACCCATTTGCAACGCTGGATCCACGAAACCTAACTAGTGCAGCAATGGTGGTCGGCTCATAACACCCATTGTGTGACACAGCTATCGGGCGCTTGGACGACCGCCGAGTTCTTAGTGGTATCATCCATGTCATTCGCAACGGCTTACGCTGGCGCCCGGCTCCGCCCGACTATGGTTGTCACATGACGAAAAAATCTGTCGGGCCTGTCCTAAGATTGACGCCATGTTCGATAAGACGAGAGACCCGGGGGCTCTAGCGCACCAGAACGCCAACAAGGGCAGAATTCTCTTTCAGTGCAGCGCGATGCACTTTTGGGCGAAACAGCTCGGGTTCATCTTGCAAATGGGCCTCAACCAATTCCGCATAACCTTCCGCCAGACCGACACCACCACCGATTACCACGGCATCGATGTCCAGAACGGCTTTCAGATTGCTGCTCAATTCGGCAATCGCTGCTGCTGAATTGGAAACCAGCTGTGTCGCCCATGACTGGCCCGACAGATGCGCATCGTAGACTTGCTTGCCATTCAGTCCCGCATGGCCAATTTTGGCCGCGGCGGCAGAAAGGGCCCGGCCCGAGGCGATGCTTTCCACCGTATTGGTGCGACCGCTTCCACAGAGTTCTCCCTGCATTCGGGATGTCGTAAAACCTATATGGCCTGCCAGTCCTGAAGCAGATACGACAGGTCTGCCATCCAGTATGATGCCACCGCCAACGCCGGTGGATACGGTGATATAGGCAAATGAATTGCTGTTCTTACCGGCTCCGCAGGTGAGTTCTCCAAGTGCTGCGGCTGTGGCGTCGTTTTCAACTGTCACATGCTGCCCCAATTGTTGGGTCAATATCTGGCGCAGTGGCACTTTGTCGATTTGAGTCAATATATCGGAATTGACCGCGTACCATTCACCGTCAGAACTGACCCGCCCAGCCACCGCGACCCCAATGATTTTGCTATCGCCACCGCCACCGCCACCGCCACCGCCACCGCCGCCGCCGTCACCGCCGCCGCCGCCGCCGGTCAGGTCGATTTGGTGCACCAGGTGACAAATTGCAGCGATCTGATTGTCGATCGACGCATTGGGGTCGGTTTCAGCCTTGATAATGTCTCCAACATCGCCGTTGGTCACGCGTGCAGCGGAAATTTTGGTGCCACCAAGATCAACGGCAATGCCACTTGGGAGATGATCGCCGCTCATCGTGCCAGCGCCTGAACGAACCAGTCGGTGATGTGTTCAACACGGGTGACGGCACTGCCAACCGTGACGCTATTGGCGCCAGCGGCCATGGCTTGTGCAGCAAGGGCAGGGCTGTTGTAACGTCCTTCAGCCATGACGAAGGCAGCCAGTTTGGCAATTTCGCTGACGAGTGCGGTGTCTGGTGGTGTGCCTGGGGGGGCGATATCGTAGGCATAGCCTGAAAGCGTTGTTCCGATAATGTCGGCGCCTTCCTCCAAAGCCTGTTTGGCATCTGAAAGGTTGGCACAATCAGCCATGGCGAATTTTCCGCAATTCTTGATCTGATCGACCAGTTGTGCAGTCGGCTCCGGCCTGTGACGCTGGGTGGCATCATAGGCGATAATGTCTGCCCCCAGTTTTGCCAGATCGATGATGTCTTGACTGAAAGGTGAAATGCGCACCTCGGATTCCTCAAGGTCGCGTTTGACGATGCCGATAATGGGAAGGTCGGTCAGCGGGCGGATTGCAGCCAGATTATCAAGTCCTTCGATGCGCAACCCGGCAGCACCGCCTGCGGCGGCGGCGAGCGCCATTGCAGCGGTAATCTCGGGACGATCCATTGGGCCATCGTCCACCGGTTGGCAGGAAACCACCAACCTCCCGTTCAATTTTTCAAGTGGGTTCATAATTGTGCGGGTTTCCCTGATAGGTGGCCGGTTTTTGAGCGCGCAGTAATCGCGATCAAAATGACCATGAGAGAGGACGGTCCATACTTGTCATTACCACAGGAATTATGCTGGTTCTTACCCATCTGCAATTCAAAGTCACTCGCATCCACAGTGTGCACGTCTTCGCTGCAAGCAACCTGCATGTTCAAAGTTATCCGGCAGAATTTCCCGACTGAGACCCGGGCCCTAACAATCCAGAGTTTGATCGCGTTCCCACTGGCTCAGATGGTGGCTATATTGGTTCCATTCCCGATCCCGCAGTTTGACATAAGCCTGAGAGAATTCGGAGCCCATTGCGTCGCGCAAATATTTGTCCTTTTGGAATTCACGAATGGCGTCGAGCATGTTGAGTGGCAGTTTTTGGGCGCCGCGTGCCTTGTGGCCTTCGGTATACATGTCGATGTCCAGACGTTTGCCCGGATCAAGTTTGCGTTCAATCCCGTCTATCCCGGCCGCCAACAATACTGCCTGAAGCAAATATGGGTTGGCCGCACCGTCCGCCAACCGGAATTCCAGCCTGCCAGCATCAGGAATGCGCACCATATGGGTCCGGTTATTTCCGCCATAGGTTACCGAGGACGGGGACCACGTCGCACCTGACAATGTGGCGGGTGCGTTGATGCGTTTATAGCTGTTGACCGTGGGATTGGTAATTGCACACATCGCAGCGCCATGCGACATCAGCCCACCAAGAAAATTGTAGGCCATATCCGACAGGCCCAATTCACCTGCATTGTCGGCAAACAGGCATTTGCTGCCATCCGGTGTCCAGACCGAGTGATGAACGTGACAGCCATTTCCCGTGAGATTGGAAAAGGGCTTCGGCATAAATGTTGCCCGCAGGCCGTGATTTTCAGCAATGGCTTTTACCATGAATTTGAAAAATGCGTGCTGGTCAGCGGTTTGCAGACAATCTCCAAAATCCCAGTTGATTTCGAACTGACCATTGGCGTCTTCATGGTCGTTTTGATAGGGGCCCCATCCAAGTGTGATCATGGTGGTGCAGATTTCAGATATGACATCGAACCGGCGCATCAGAGCGCTTTGATCATAGCAGGGCTTTTCCTGTGTATCCCGATCATCGGAGATGCCCGATCCGTCGACATTGATCAGGTGAAATTCCGGTTCGACCCCTGACATCATTTTAAAATTCAGCTCAGCGGCTCTGGCATTCAGCGTTTTCAGAACGTTTCTCGGCGCCTGCGCCACCGGTTCACCATCCATCCACGGATCACCGGCAACCCAGGCAATTTGTGGTTTCCAGGGCAGTTGGATGACACTGTCGGGATCCGGCATGACGAACATGTCTGGATGTGCCGGGGTCATATCGAGCCAACTGGCAAATCCGGCAAAACCGGCGCCCGATTTTTGCATGCCGCCGACCGCTTCAGCCGGCACCAGCTTGGCACGCTGGACGCCGAACAGGTCGGTAAAGTTGAAGAGGAAAAACCTGACGCCATTGTCGGCGGCAAATTTGGCAAGATCCTTGGCCATAGTCTGCTCCCTGTTTAGTCGTGTTTACCGGATTCCGGTGTCTGACCGGGTATCCAGTTCGTGCCGGCAAGCGGTACGCCCGCCATGGCAGATGCTTCAATCGTCAGCGCGCAAAGGTCTTCAGGCTCCAGATTGAGAACATGATTTTTGCCGCAAGCGCGGGCGATTGTTTGTGCTTCCAGTGTCATCACTTTCAGATAATTTGCCAGGCGTCTTCCCGCTGCCACCGGGTCGAGCCGGGCCGCCAGTTTGGGATCCTGGGTGGTGATACCAGCCGGGTCCTGGCCTTCAT
Organism: Rhizobiaceae bacterium; assembly: GCA_014238155.1. Taxonomy (GTDB): domain Bacteria; phylum Pseudomonadota; class Alphaproteobacteria; order Rhizobiales; family Rhizobiaceae; genus Pseudahrensia. The sequence continues at coordinate 58,884 of JABABQ010000045.1, read as the reverse complement.
GCCAGTCATCATACGCTCCAGCTGTGGTGCCGAGTTTTTGATATTCCCCCTCAAGTGCGGGATCATTATCTCCCAGCGCGATCAGAGCAGCCGTTCCGATGCTGACCGCATCGGCACCCAGTGCCAGAGCTTTGGCCACATCGGCACCGGTTCTGATGCCGCCTGAGAGAACCAGTTGCACTTCACGATGAACATCAAGATCCTGCAGCGCCTGGACGGCAGGGCGGATGCAGGCAAGGGTTGGTTGGCCGACATGTTCGATGAAGACATCCTGAGTGGCCGCCGTGCCACCCTGCATGCCGTCCAGCACAACTACGTCTGCACCTGCCTTTATGGCCAAAGTGGTGTCAAAATACGGTCTGGCACCACCGATCTTGACGTAAATTGGTACGCGCCATCCGGTAATTTCACGCAGCTCCAGTATTTTTATTTCCAGATCATCAGGGCCGGTCCAGTCAGGATGGCGACAGGCGGATCGCTGATCGATGCCTTTTGGCAAGGTGCGCATTTCGGCAACGCGATCTGAAATTTTCTGTCCCAGAAGCATGCCACCACCACCGGGTTTTGCTCCCTGTCCAACAACGATTTCAATGGCGTCAGCTTTGCGCAGATCATCAGGATTCATGCCGTATCGGGAAGGAAGGTACTGATAGACCAGCTTGTTGGAGTGACTGCGTTCCTCAATGGTCATGCCGCCGTCACCGGTTGTCGTCGACGTGCCTGCAGCATTTGCCCCGCGCCCCAGCGCTTCCTTGGCCTGGCCGGACAAAGCCCCAAAGCTCATTCCGGCAATTGTGATCGGGATATCGAGCATGATGGGGTTTTTGGCGAACCTTGTACCCAGCGCCACCTTGGTTTCACATTTCTCGCGATAACCTTCCAACGGATAGCGCGACATCGACGCGCCGAGAAACAACAGATCATCAAAATGCGGCACCCGGCGCTTGGCACCGCCGCCGCGAATGTCATAAATCCCGGTGGCTGCAGCCCGGCGAATATAGGAGTTTGTATAATCGTCGAAAGTCCAGGGTTTCACAGGATGGGTTCCGGGCGTCTTATCCATCAGTAATCTCCCGCATTATCGATATCGAAATTGTAGAGCTGGCGGGCCGATCCATAGCGTCGAAAATCTTTCGGATCCGCATCCGCCTCGGCCTGTTTCAACAAGTGTGCCAGTTTTTCGATATGCTCTGACCGCATCTCCTTTTGAATGCAATCGGCGCCGAGGGACTTGACCTCGCCGCGAACAAATATATGCGCCTCATAAAGGCTGTCCCCAAGCGCATCGCCAGCATCACCCAATACGACAAGATTACCCGATTGCGCCATGAAGGCACTCATGTGGCCGATATTGCCGTGGACAACTATGTCAACGCCCTTCATTGAAATTCCGCAACGGCTGGAAGCATTACCCTTGATCACCAGCAATCCCCCATGGGCAGTGGCACCGGCATATTGGCTGGCATCGCCGTTGATGACCACTTTGCCGGACATCATGTTTTCTGCCACTCCGGGGCCAGCGGAACCGGTCACATTGATCGTTGCCTGCTGGTTCATGCCAGCGCAATAATAACCCGTAGATCCTTCAACAGTTACTTCAATCGGGGCGTTCAATCCCACCGCAATAGCGTGACTGCCACGTGGGTTAATCACCTCGCAGGTCTGATTGGAGCCGCCGCCGCCCTCGCCGCCCTCGCCGCCGCCTTTGGCTTGCAATGCCGCGTTGACTGCTCGAAGTTCCATTGCTGTGAGATCGTAGGTTTCCATGACTAATGCTCCCAGAAATAAACGGTGGCAGGTTCGGGTTCCCACACATTTGCCTGTTCAATTCCAGGCAAATTCACCAGGGCGCGGTATTCTGAGCCGAATGCGACATATTGTTCTGTTTCCGCCAGTACCGCTGGCTTGCAGGCAATCGGGTCGCGCAATACGCCAAACCCGTTGCGGGTTCCAACAACGAATGTGTAAAATCCATCGAGGTCGGATATTCCGGCTTCCAGTGCTTCTCCAAGGTCACAGCCATTCTGCATCTTCCAGGTCAGATAGGCCGCAGCCACTTCGGTATCATTTTGAGTTATTACATTCACCCCTTGTCGGGCCAAACGTCGACGCAATGAATTGTGATTGGAGAGCGATCCATTGTGTACCAGACACTGGTCGGGACCTGTGGAGAAGGGATGGGCGCCCAGCGTCGTAACTGCGCTTTCTGTGGCCATGCGCGTGTGACCAATGCCGTGACTGCCCTGCAATTGGTGAATGTTAAACCGTTCCGCAACCGATTTTGGCAGGCCCACTTCCTTGTAGATTTCAATGGCATCGCCCGTCGACATGACCCGCAGATGCGGCATGGCCGAGAGCTGCTCCAATATGGTGTCCGCGTGATCTGCAGGGCAGGAGACAATGGCATGGCTATCAATGCGCACGACCTCGGTGTTCAGGTCTGCTTCAAGATTTTCGAAGTCCTGCTCAGGATTGGAAGATTGCAAGGTAATTTTTACCTTGCCATCATCAGCGCCGCGATAGACCGCAATTCCGGCGCTGTCGGGCCCACGGTCCGACATGGTGACCAGCATATCGGTCAGCAGGCCGCCGAGTTCGGGCTCAAGCGCCTTGTCCTTCAAGAATAAGCCAACAATGCCGCACATTGCGTTGTCTCCCGTTCAACAGCAGGGAAGCTAAATCAAAACGGCATCATTACAAGAAAAGTTTCGCAATACTGCAGAAATATTCCCGTTTTATGATTTGGCGAGACAATTTGCCCACCGCAAACGCCGCTGCGTCAATTCAGCGGGCTGCGCCAGCCAAATTGCGATGCCAGTTCCAGGCAGTCGGCCCAGCCGACAACCGCATCAGTGGTGCCGATATGTCTGATGGAGGCGGCTGCTGATGCGTGAGCCAGTTTTAAAGTTTGCTGCAGCGGCCAGTCTTCGTGCAACCCGTACAGGGCACCGGCGGCAAAGGCATCTCCTGCACCATTTGTTCCGACAATCTGATCTGCGGGCATGTTCACAGACGCATGTTGGACTTCATCACCCTGAGTGGTTACCGCCACCGCCCCACCGGGAAAATGCACAATCACCAGTTCGAGCGGGAAGTTGGAAATTATTTGCCGCGCATTGATGAGACAGGTCTCGATGTCGGCATCCTCGTCATGCCCGATGGGTTGGCCGGCAATAGCGGCAATTTCAAAATCATTGATGATCAGATAATTGAGGTGCCGCAGACATGGAGTTACAAGCGCTTGCAGCTGTTCGGACGGCAGCGAACAAAGCTCAAGATTGGTTTTGAGACCGTTGGACCGGGCATTCTTTAATATCGTGACCCAGCCGTTTTCATCGCCGTTCCATTGATTGTCCAGTTTACCGTGCAGTCCGGGCAGACCGAGATGCAGGATCTTGGCGTCAACATGCTCGAAATCGAAGTGGTCCGGGGTCAGGTATTCGCTGGTCCCGGCATGGAAAAGATGGGTGCGGCGATTGGATTCACTGGATGTATAGCAATCGGTAAAAGTTGTTTGCTGGCCTGCAAGGGTGGTCAGTCGGGAACATTCCAATCCCTCAGCTTGTGCCTGTTGCAGGAGAGCCACACCGTCAGCATCATCGCCGAGCAGACCAATGGTCGATACCGGCAGGTCGGGATCAAGACGTTTGATATCAATCGCAAGATTGCAGGCGGAACCTCCACCACGAATTTCCTCAGAGATAATCCTGACCAGACTTTCCTCTTGCGGCCATCTTTCCACCAGTCTGTTGTGGTCCGCACACCAGGAACCACCCGTAATGATGCCGGTTTGTTGCACTTTACGGTTCATGTTGCCTCAGGCTTCAATACAGGGTCCGTCACCTGACGGTCCTCTTTGAGAGGGCGCAACGGGGCAAGTCCCTTCTTGACCAGACTATCATGGTACACATCAACTGCCTCTGTTGTTGCGAGGTCATCTTCAATGACGGCACGCATCAATCTGACAAGCTCAACTGAATCTTCAGCGCAATAAATCTTGCGGCCAAACAGCGCCACCCTGCCACCGAACCGTTCAGTTTGGGAGATCAGTTCAAACGTATCACGGGTGGTGCCGGCCATGCCCCCGAGGACACCGACAATCAGTTTGCCAGGGTCAAATGATGCCAGTTCTGCCATCGCGCGGGCGCCGTTATATTGCATTTTGAGAAAAAGCGGGCACTCGGATGCGGCAACGCCCGCAAGACAGCGAACGATCGCGTCGTTGATAAAACTTCCCAGATCGGCGTCCGGCGTATTGATGTCGAATGCCGGGTTGAAGACTTCCAGAAAATGCGACATGCCAACTTCATCGGCCTGTTCGCGGAAATCCCGATAGGCATTTAATGTTGCTACGTCCTGGTCCCGGTCATTGTAAAAAGTGACGGCATAGAGGCCCAATGCGCAAAGTCTTCTGGCCTGCTTCAGCCGCGCGGTACGAAATGGCAGTGCGGGCGTGTCGCGATAGACAGCACCTCGAAATCCCCAGATGTCGGTCGTGTCATTGAGACGGATTGCCGGGCAGATATCGGTGCCTTCAAAAGCGTTCCCGGAAATCAGGTGTTCAGCCGACGCCATTGACGTGAGCATGATGTCGGGAAGCCCCGACGCAATCATCTGTTGCATGGACGACAGGTAATCGGCGGCAGTTTTGGCCTTGGGGGCGCCGCCGCCGCCGCCGTCTTCGTTAAAGCCGACGCCATTTATACCACCGCCCATATCTGCATCCTTCGCATCAGCAATGATGAAGTCGCGCGGCTTGTAATTGCCCTCCCTGATATGGGCCAGTTTGGCGCTCAATCGATTGCTGATATTGGGGCTCATGGATGTAACCTAACTCGCCGATGGCGATAAACTGTTGATGCGGATCTATCGAAGATTAGCCAATAAGTAATCGATCCAACAGGCTTAATGTCGAGGTGGCACAGGAATCACAGGCGCCTTGTCGTAATGCTCCGCACATGATTGTGATCGGACAAACCACCAGCGAACATTGACCCTTCCGGCCACTCAGTTCTGGACGGTATGGCCCGATCACCAAAATTTCGGAATGGCGCTCGACTTGACATTGGTTAAGTCTATCGGCCAATTCGACTGTTTCAGACACTGCAATGAATGAAGGTGCGACAGGCGCAAGTGATGTCCAAAATTGACTCTATCAAAACCCAATTGTTCAGGATCCCGCTGGCCGAGGTGTTGGTCGATGCCAAACATGGCAGTCATACCCATTTTGAATTGATCACCGCGACAGTGCGGTTGAAAGACGGCTCCCAAGGGACCGGCTATAGCTATACAGGCGGTGTTGGCGGACGGGCCATTGTGGCGATGATCGAAAATGACCTGACCCCCTTTTTGATTGGTCAGGACGGTCACCATGTCGAGCAGCTTTATGAAGCCATGCAATGGCATGTGCACTATGTCGCGCGGGGTGGCATTGCCTCGTTTGCCATATCGGCAATCGATATTGCGCTATGGGATTTGCGCGGCAAACGCACCGGTCAGGCGCTGTGGAAAATGGCCGGTGGGGCGGGCCAGACGTGCCGGGCCTACTGCGGCGGCATAGATCTCAATTTTCCGCTGGAAAAACTTCTCGACAGTGTGCGGTCTTATCTGGAGCGCGGATTCAACGGTGTCAAAATCAAGATCGGACAGGTTGATCTGAAAGATGACATCGAACGCATTGCGGCTGTGCGGAAACTCGTCGGGCCGGATGTGATGTTTATGGTCGATGCCAATTTTTCGATGTCGGTAGCGCAGGCAATCGAAGCTGCCAACGCGTTTAAAGAATTCGATCTGGCGTGGTTTGAAGAGCCTACCATCCCTGATGATTATGTCGGATTTGCTGAAATTGCTGACGCGACGGGTATGCCGCTTGCAATGGGCGAAAACCTGCACACGATACATGAATTCGAATATGCCTTTGAACAGGCAAAGTTGAGTTTCATTCAACCCGATGCATCCAATTGCGGGGGCATTACGGGATTTTTGCAGGTGGCGGAACTTTCCCGCAAATACAACATCCCGGTATGCAGTCACGGAATGCAGGAATTGCATGTCAGCCTATTGTCGGCGCAGACCAATGCCGGGTGGCTGGAAGTCCATTCATTCCCGATTGAACACTATACGCAGCGCCCGTTGGTGGTTGAAAACGCAATGGCCGTGGCGCCTGACGTGCCAGGGACCGGCGTAACATTCAACTGGGGCAAACTGGAAGCTGAAAACGATCCTAAATAACCGGCAGTGCCAGCCACTCAAAAATGTGCCCTCGTACCTACTCGCCGGTCGACAATTCGCGGCGCAATCTTTCAGACTCATCATCCAGCCATTTTTGATACTGGGCATCCGGTCCCTTGTATCGAAACAGTACGATGAGGCTCAACAAAGTGGCGGCGCCAATTGTTGCAAACAGTCTTAATTGTTCGTCACCAGGGATGCCGGTATTCACAACAATTCCAGTGATAAGCGCTAAAACGGAGACATTTGCGATGATTGCCAGATATTTCAACATTTGACGGTCCTCACACTAAGATTGAACATGACGCATCAATGCCGGTGGGGTAGCCCGCCGGTAAAAGTCAATAAAAACAAATTGATAGATCGTTGCCATCGATTCTTATCCGCTTCCCGTTCTGCGCCCTGCATCCTGGTATTGAACTCTCGGGATGCGTGGCTGTCAGCCTATCGCGATAGTGTTAAATTCGCGTTTATCGGCCTGACCTTCTGAACTACCGTGCCCCCAAAATGCCGGGCAGGTTCAAGCCGTTTTCAACGGCGCATTGTTGAGCCTCATCATAACCGGCATCCGCATGACGCATCACTCCGGTGGCGGGATCATTCCACAGCACGCGGGCGATGCGCCGGTCCGCGTCTTCTGTGCCGTCGCAGCAGATGACCATACCGGAATGCTGGCTAAACCCCATGCCAACACCACCACCATGATGCAGCGACACCCAGGTGGCGCCCGACGCGGTATTCAGCAATGCGTTGAGCAACGGCCAGTCAGATACCGCATCCGAGCCATCTTTCATGGCTTCTGTTTCACGGTTGGGGGATGCGACGGATCCGGAATCCAGGTGATCGCGTCCAATGACAATCGGCGCAGACAATTCACCACTGCGAACCATTTCATTAAACGCCAGTCCCAATTTGTGGCGGACCCCAAGCCCAACCCAACAGATTCTGGCCGGCAATCCCTGAAAAGCAATGCGGTCACGGGCCATGTCGAGCCAGTTATGCAGGTGGGAATCGTCCGGCAGCAGCTCTTTTACTTTCAGGTCGGTCTTGTAGATGTCTTCTGGATCACCCGACAGGGCGGCCCAGCGAAACGGCCCGATGCCTCGGCAGAACAGGGGGCGGATATAGGCGGGAACAAAACCCGGGAAAGCAAAGGCATTTTCCAGTCCTTCTTCCAGCGCGACCTGACGAATATTGTTGCCATAGTCGAGCGTGGGAACTCCGGCATTCCAGAAATCAACCATTGCAGCCACATGCACCTTCATGCTCGCACGGGCAGCTTTTTCAACAGCTTTTGGATCGCTTTCACGCTTCTCACGCCATTGGGCCATGGTCCAGTTTTGCGGCAGGTAGCCATTGATCGGATCGTGGGCACTGGTCTGATCGGTGACAATGTCAGGTCGAACGCCGCGTTTGACCATTTCGGCAAAAATATCGGCAGCATTGCCCAGCAGGCCGACCGACTTGGCTTCACCAGCGTTGGTCCAGGCGTCGATCATTGCCAGCGCTTCGTCCAGCGTGTCGGCGCGTTCATCGACATAGCGGGTGCGCAGGCGGAAATCGATGCTTTCGGGGTTGCACTCAACCGCCAGGCAACAGGCGCCAGCCATTACGGCAGCCAACGGTTGCGCACCGCCCATGCCGCCAAGGCCGCCGGTGAGAATCCATTTACCTGTCAGGTCACCACCGTAGTGCTGGCGGCCAGCTTCGACAAATGTTTCATAAGTTCCCTGAACAATGCCCTGACTGCCAATGTAGATCCAGGATCCTGCAGTCATCTGGCCATACATGGCGAGGCCCTTTTTATCGAGCTCGTTGAAATGATCCCAATTGGCCCAATGGGGTACCAGGTTTGAGTTTGCAATCAGCACCCGTGGCGCGTCCTTATGGGTCTGGAAAACGCCCACCGGTTTGCCGGATTGCACAAGCAAAGTCTGGTCTTCCTCCAGAGTTTTCAACGTCGCAACAATCTGGTCGAAGTCGTTCCAGGTTCTCGCCGCCCGTCCTATGCCGCCATAGACCACCAGTTCGTGTGGGTTTTCGGCGACCTCAGGGTGCAGATTGTTCATCAGCATGCGCATGGGAGCTTCGGTCAGCCAGCTTTTGGCCGTTATTTCATTTCCCGTTGGCGGATAGACGTCACGGGTGTTCTTGCGGGGATCGCTCATCGGGATGCTCCTAATTTCGGGGCCAGACTGGCCAACTCGGTGAGAATTTTTGCCAGATGAGGCCGCAATTGTTGGGCACGATTTTCATCGTACTCCCACGGTGCTGTCTGGCTTTTCAGATAGGTTGATTGCGCCAGTTCCATCTGGATGGCGTGGATGTTGTTGGCCGGCTGACCATAGTGACGGGTTGTCCACCCGCCCTTGAATCTACCATTTAGGATAGACCGGTAAGCCGTTGCTTGGGTGCAGATATCAACCGTCGTTGATTCAATGTCTGAAGCGCAGGTAATACCCGAATTCGTGCCGATATTGAAATCCGGTAAAATACCCTCAAATAAAAATGGAATGTCGGAGCGAATTGAATGACAGTCGTAAAGAATGGCCACACCGTGGAGCATGTGAATCCGTTCCAGCTCGGCTTGCAGCGCTGTGTGATAGGGAGTGTGGAATTGCTGGCGGCGTTGTTCGATCTCTTCAGAATCTGGCGGACTGGTCCATATATCATTGCCATCGAAGTCGGTCAGCGGAACAAGCCCTGTCGTATTCTGTCCCGGATAAAGCGATGCACCTGAGGGATCGCGATTTGCATCGATCACATATCGGTGGAAGGTCGCACGGACGGTTGTGGCACCATTGAGAAGACCGTCATATAATGTGTGGATGTGCCAGTCGGTGTCGTCCAGCCCCTGTCCGCGCTGGTTTAGCCGTTGAAAAATGTCGGCTGGTACATGGGTGCCGGTATGCGGCAAACCAAGAACAATTGGGCTGTCGCCACGATGGATCTCTACCGCGTTCATGAGGCGACATCCGGCATGATGACCTGGCTAGTCCGGGCGACGTCACCGCTGGCTATCAGCAAGGCTGCCTTTTCAAGATCGGGTGCGAGGTAGCGATCTTCTTTCAATGTTTCCACGTCTTTGCGAAGTCTCTTCACCACACGGGCGAGGGCGTTGCTGGTGACCAATGGGGCTCTGAATTCAACCCCTTGCGAGGCGCAGAGTAATTCGACCCCCAAAATGCGCTCCAGATTATCAACCATCTGACCAAGCCGGCGGGCGCCGTGGGCGGCCATGCTGACGTGATCCTCCTGGTTGGCACTGGTCGGGGTGGAATCTGTGACGCAGGGATTGGCGAGATGCTTGTTCTCGCTCATCAGCGCAGCCGTCGTAACCTCAGCAATCATATAGCCGCTGTTGAGCCCCGGATCAGGTGTCAGAAATGGCGGCAGGTCATGGCTGAGAACCGGATCAACGATCAGCGCGATACGCCGTTGAGCGATGGCACCAATTTCAGCAATGGCCAGTGCGATCATATCAGCTGCAAAGCCGACGGGCTCGGCATGGAAATTCCCGCCCGATACGATCAGATCAGCACCCGTCAGCACAAGCGGATTGTCGGTTGCCGCATTGGCTTCAATTTCTAGGGTATTTGCCGCCATGCGCATCACGTCTATCGCGGCACCTATGACCTGCGGTTGACAGCGAATGCAATAGGGATCCTGAACCCTCGTATCATCTTCACGGTGGCTTTCGCGGATGACCGAACCGGCGAGCAGAACGCGCATCGCGGCAGCTGCTTCAATCTGACCCTTGTGGCCGCGCAATTCATGTATTTCTGGTTGCAAAGGGGCTGTTGAGCCCATGATTGCGTCGGTAGAAAGAGCTGATGTGACAAGTGCCGACTGCGCTGCCTGCCATGCGCGAAACAGGCCGGAAAGCGCAAACGCAGTGGAAAACTGCGTGCCGTTGATCAGCGCCAGACCTTCTTTGGGTCCCAGTTCCACGGGCGACAATCCAGCTGCCGCAAGTGCCTTGTCGCCCGGCAAGGTTTCACCATTATAGTTGGCCTCACCCGCGCCCATCATCACCGCTGCCATATGCGCCAGCGGGGCCAGGTCGCCGGAAGCGCCAACCGACCCTTGTGCTGGAATTACTGGCGTGACGCCTTTAGCCAGCATTGCTTCCAGCAGGTCAATCAACTCCAGCCGCACGCCGGAGGCGCCACGTCCCAGGCTGAGCAATTTGAGCGCCATCATCAACCGGGCATGGCGCGTAGAGATTGCCGGACCCACGCCACAGCAATGGGAAAGGATCAGATTGCGTTGCAGTGTGGCAGTATCTTTCGCCGCTATCTTGACGCTGGCGAGTTTGCCGAAACCCGTATTGACACCATAGACCGCATCGCTGCCGGCAACGGCGACTTCGATGCGCTGGTGCGCCCGCTCAATCGCCGGGCGGCAGGATGGATCGAGGCGAACCGTCGCTTCGTCCCAAAAAATTCGCGCCAGATCAGATAGTTTAACCGAACCCGGTGTCAGCGTGAGAGTTGTCACGAAACGCCTCCAAATATTCGTGCATGTAGCGGATTGAACCCGATGCGATAAGAAAGTTCAGCCGGGTGGTCTACATTCCAGACCGCCAGATCGGCGCGCTGACCGGGTGCAATTGTTCCGCAATCTTTCAGTCCCAGTGCCTGGGCCGCGTTCACTGTCACACCAGCCAATGCTTCCTGTGGTGTCAGGCGAAACAGCGTGCAGGCCATGTTGAGCGTCAGCAACAGCGACGTCATTGGTGAAGAGCCGGGATTGCAGTCGCTGGCCAGAGCAATTGGCACATTGTGATGGCGCAGGGCCTCAATCGGTGGCTGCTGGGTTTCGCGAAGCGTGTAAAATGCGCCGGGCAATACGACCGCTACAGTTCCTGCCGCCGCCATGGCAGCGACGCCGTCTTCATCAAGATGTTCAATATGATCAGCCGACATCGCCCCATAGCTCGCGGCCATTTTGGCACCGCCAAGATTGGATAGCTGCTCAGCATGCAATTTGACCGGGATGCCGAGTTGCCTGGCTTCATCGAATACCCGCGCGATCTGGACCGGATTAAAGGCTATGCCCTCGCAAAAACCGTCCACTGCATCCACGAGACCCTCTTGATGGGCCTGTCGCAGAGCAGGAATACAGACTTCATCAATATAGGCGTCGTCGCGCCCCTTGTATTCGGCAGGAACCGCATGAGCACCGAGAAAACTGGTGACCACCCGTACCGCGCGATGGTTCGGCAGCGCCCGCGCCGCCCTCAACATGCGTAGTTCGGTATCGACATGCAGACCATAGCCGGATTTGATCTCCAACAATGTTGTACCTTCCGCCAGCAATGCGTCGATGCGGGGCAGAGCGCTTTCGATCAGCTCGGCTTCGCTGGCCACTCTGGTGGCAGTGACTGTAGACACAATGCCACCGCCAGCGCGCGCCACTTCTTCATAACTGGCGCCGTTGAGACGCATTTCAAACTCCACCGCCCGATTGCCGCCGTGAACGATATGGGTGTGGCAGTCGATCAGCCCGGGCGTCACCAGGCGGCCCGCCAGCTGATTTTTATCAATTTCTTTGTAACTGTCGGGCAAATCGCTTTGCTTGCCGAGCCAGGCAATGCTGCCGTCAACAATCGCAATCGCTGCATCGTCCAACATCCCGTAAGGATTGCCGTTTTGGGTCATTGACGCGATTTTGACGTCGCACAGGACTTGATTATTCGTCGACATTGAAGCCTCAATTGGAGTCAAATTAGGCTTTTCTGGTACAAATAAATAGCCTATATGTCTATACATAAAATCTAATGAGGTGAAGTTGTGATATTTGCTAAACGGGCGCTCCTGTCGACGGGCTGGGCGGAAAATGTACGTCTGGAAATAACTGATGGCCGGATCAGCCGGGTGATTACGTCCGATAAACCCCATACAGACGACATTAGTGTTGATACGATACTGCCTGCTCTGGCGAACCTGCACAGTCACACGTTTCAACGGGCGATGGCGGGCATGACCGAGTATCGCGCTGCTGGGAAAGACAGTTTTTGGACCTGGCGTGATCTGATGTACCGCTTCACGCAGAGCCTGACCCCTGAACAAATCGAAGCCATTGCAGCGCTGGTGTTTTTGGAAATGCAGGAAGCCGGATACGCCGCTGTCGGTGAATTTCATTACATCCATCACCAACCGGACGGAAAGCCATATGGGGATATTGGTGAATTGTCCCACCGTATCTGTGCTGCTGCGGCAACCACCGGAATTGGGCTTACTCATCTGCCCGTTCTTTATACCTATGGCGGAGCGGGGCAGGTTGGGTTGCAGTCTGGTCAGTCGAGATTCGGAAATGATGTAGATCGATTTTTCCAACTGGTAGAGCGGGCAGAGCAGGGAGTGGGCAACCTTCCCGATGATTGTCTGGTTGGCATTGCCCCGCATTCCTTGCGGGCAACTTCTCCTGATGATTTGAATTCAGCGCTGGCGATCCGCAACCAGGGTCCCATCCATATTCATATCGCCGAACAACCCAGGGAAGTTGAAGATATCAAGGCCTGGCTGGGGGCTCGTCCGGTAGAATGGCTGCTTGATAATGTCGACGTCACGTCGCGTTGGTGTCTGATCCATGCAACCCACATGACCCGCGATGAAACCATTGCGATGGCGAGTTCCGGTGCGGTGGCGGGCCTGTGTCCGGTGACGGAGGCCAATCTGGGAGATGGTCCGTTTAATGGACCTGAATTCATCGCCGCGGCGGGGGCATTTGGCGTCGGTTCGGATTCCAACGTTCTGATTTCCCTGACCGAAGAATTGCGAACGCTGGAATATTCACAACGCCTGCGCGACCTCGCCCGCAATGTGATGGTTGTTGGCGAAGGGTCAGTTGGAGAAACGCTGTATCGTGGCGCGGCCAAAGGTGGAGCGCAGGCGTTGGCGCGCGGCGCGGGAGAAATTGCCGAAGGGGAATTGGCCGACCTTGTGGCCATCAACAGCAATGATCCAGCCCTGTGTGCGTTGCGCATCGATCAACTGCTCGACGGGCTGGTTTTTGCCGCCAAAGATAATGTGGTCACCGATTTATGGTCGGCAGGACGCCATACAGTGAGAGAAGGGCGCCACATTGCCCGCGATCAAATAGTCGCAAACTATCGCAAAGCGATGGCCGGACTTGTAGCTTCGATCTAACCCGTGGCATGGGCCGCGATAAGTCTGGAAAGATGTTGCACTGAACCTGCCGCTGGTTGACATTGGCGTGGAGGTTTTAGGCAGAAAATGGCGGGCGCTTAAATTCGTAAAATTGCGAGCGTGAAATAACCCGGAGTGGCGATGATTGAACAGCGATATGATTTCGATTGCGACGTGATTGTGATTGGGGGCGGGCCGGTCGGACTTGGCCTGGCAATTGATCTCGCCCAACGCGGAAATTCGGTTCAAATCATCGAGCGATCAACGCAGCTACATGATATTCCCAAAGGCCAAAATCTGACCCAGCGCAGCGGTGAGCATTTTCGCAACTGGAAGGTGCTGGATGAAATCGAAGCGGCCTCTCCAATCCCAAGGGAGTTTGGCAATGCCGGCATGGTGGCCTATGGCACATTGTTGGGCGACTATCACTATGACTGGTTCAAGCGCGGAGCGGTGGAGGCCTTTTATTTCGCCCGCAATCAAAGGCTTCCCCAATATGAAGCGGAAAGAGTTTTGCGGAAACGCGTGGCGGAGCTTCCGGGCGTCACGGTGCATTACGGCTGCAACGCCATCGCCGCAGAGCAACATGCCGACGGTGTAGAAATCTTCTACAGAAATGAGGAGGACGAGAAGGATGGCTCGTTAACTGCACCCTATGCGGTTGGCTGTGATGGCAGTCGTTCAGCAATGCGCAAGGCGGCGGCTATTGACCAAAATGTTGACCCTCACCACCGCAAGATGGCCCTGCTGGTTTTTAACTCGAAGCAATTGCATGATCTGCTGGAGCGCTTTCCCGGCAAGTCCATTTACAACATTCTCAATCCCGATCTCGATGGGTATTGGCAGTTTTTGGGGCGCGTTGATCTGGAAGGTACATGGTTTTATCACGCCCCGGTGCCGCTCGATACGACGTTGGATAATTTTGATTATGCCGCCTATCTGCATCGGGCAATCGGGGCGGAGTTTGAGATCGAATTCCGCCATATAGGATTTTGGGATTTGCGCATTTCGCACGCGAAAACCTATCAGAATGATCGGATATTCATTGCCGGAGATGCAGCCCATTCCCACCCGCCTTATGGGGGGTATGGAATTAACACCGGTTTTGAGGATGTTCGTAACCTGAGTTGGAAACTGACCGCAATGTTACAGGGCTGGGGTGGTGAGCACCTGCTGGCTTCCTATGACGCTGAACGCCGACCCGTTTTTGGCTCTACATCCAAAGATTTCATCGCCCGGATGATCGAAGACGACCGTGTATTCATCGAGGCCTATTCTCCAGCAAAGGACATACAGGCATTCGAAAAAGCCTGGCAGTCCCGGGCAGAAGGCGGCAATGCTGACGTCACCCAGTTTCTTCCCCATTATGAAGGCTCGCCCATTGTGCCGGGCAGCCAGGGAAAGCCCGGAGCCCGTGGTGTGCATAAGATCGATGCGCGTCGGGGCCATCATTTGGCGCCGATCAGCCTGTCTGGCAACCGGAACCTGTTTGAGGAACTGGGGCATGGGTTTTGTCTGATCTCGCTGGATGGAGAGGCCAAAGTTGTCTCGCAGTTTATTGCTGCAGCAGAACAACTTGGGATTCCGCTATCAACGGTTGAAGACGACCGAAAAGAGGGACGTATGGAATATAATTCACGCTACATTCTTGTGCGGCCTGACCATTTTATTGCCTGGACAGGGGATGTTGGACCGAACAGTCCCCAAGACATTCTGTCTCAGGCAATTGGGCAATAATCCACAGCTTGGCGGTCAGGCTTGTTCCCGGCATTTGCGGGCCAGAAAGTCGACGAACTCCCGCACCTTTGGTGCCAGATGCTGGCGGGAGGGATAGATGGCGTGGAGTTCCAGTGGTGGGTTTTCATAGTCGGTCAAAATGGCGACAAGTGCTCCCGACTTTAGTTGGTTCTCTGCGACCAGCAGAGGCAGGCGAGTGATACCGAAACCTGAACTGGCGAGCGCAAGTTCCATGCTGGCAAGGTTGCAGCGGACTTTTGGAGTAACTTTGACGGAGAAGCTGTTGCCGTCCTTGCCACGATAGTTCCACAGGTTTGCGATGCCCCGGTAGCTGAAATCAATCAACGTATGAGTTTCCAGATCGGCGGGTGAACCGGGCGTGCCATGTTGAGCTAGATAGTCCGGAGAAGCGACCGTCAGTCGACGCGTCGACATGATTTTTTTGGCAATCAGAAGACTGTCATCAAGATCGGCAGCCCGAACCACCACGTCGAAACCTTCTCCGACAATGTCAACAAACCGGTCACTGGTTTCTATATCCAATGTAATGTCTGGAAATGCGTTGGCGAATTCCGGCAGCCAACCGTTCAAACAGGCATTTGCAAACATCACCGGAACACTCACCTTGAGATGGCCAAAAACCCGTTCCTCATTGTGCGAGATCAAAGACACGGTGTGTTCTGCGTCCTTGATGATCCTGCTGCTGTTTTCGTAGAACACTTCACCGGATTCAGTCAGGCTGAACGTGCGGGTGGTTCGGTTCATCAACCGGCTCCCCAGACGAGCCTCCAGGCGTGCGACAACTTTACTGACATGGGACGTTGTGTGGTTGAGAGCTTTCGCCGCAGCCGTAAATCCGCCCTGGTCCACCACCGCGCAGAAAATCACCATTCCGTCAAATTGATTATCATTCATTTGGAAAATATATTTGTTAGAATAACCTATAATCTTTCAATTAGATAATAGTTATATGGAATGCAGTGACAAAGCAAACTGCTGCGTCTTTGTGGAATTGGTGGATTTGAAAAGGACAAACCCATGCTGGAAATGAGCAATATCGATCATGTTGGAATTCGCATCAGCGACCGGAACAAGTCAGTGGCATTTTATGAATTGCTGGGATTTGAGATGATTGCTGATGGTGGTTACGATGCCGGTCACCCTCTGGTGATGCTGCATCCCTGCGGTATCAACATCAACTTGTTGGGCCCCGCAACGGCCAAGGCCGGGGAAAATATATTGATGGATGAAAAGCCCAAATATCCCGGCATCACCCATATTGCTGTGAAAATGAAATCAGCACAGGATACAAGAACATTTGTCGAGGAACACGGTATCAAGATTACTGGCGAACGCTCCTTTCGTGGAACGGAAACCATCTTCATTCGCGACCCGGATCGAAACGTTCTGGAACTGGTCGGTCCGGGACCCTCAGTTGCAACGTTGATTGCAGAACAGGTGCATTCGCAGGAGCAATAAGTCTGGCGGCGACAGCGGTGGCGGAGATTAACGCGATGCGGTTTTGGTTTCAAAACCCTGTTGGACGCCTGCCGCCTTCAACGCCGCGCGGACTGCCCGCAGGCGTGAGACGATTGATCGAACGCGCGTCCGATATTTGCTGGCCGTCGAAAGACGAAATCTATCATCCGCGACGAAATGGTCGTTGAGGATCTGATCGCGCGCTGGTGTGTGTGATAGCAAATTGAGGTCCATTGGCGGCATCATTGGTTTTGTCCTTGGCTGATTGATGCCCGGTTTTCTCATGGTTGGCGTGCCGTTGCTTGAGGAAGATCTTGTGATATTCCTGTCTTTTGCTTGGGAAAGCCCGGATTTGTGACGAAAGTCTTGTGAACTTTGCTTCCGCGCTGTTTAGTTCGGTCCATGCAATACCGATTTGCCGAGTGTATTTTGGACGATCAGAGCTTCACCCTGACAAGGGCAGGAGACGTGCAGCCGCTTGAGCCACAAGTCTTTGATCTGATCCGTTTTCTAGCGCGGAACGTCGACGTTCTTGTCGATAAGGATCGGCTGATTGCAGAAGTGTGGGATGGGCGGATCGTCTCTGATTCTGCGGTCAGTGCATGTATTTCAGCGGCGCGGCGGGCAGTCGGAGATGACGGCAAGAAGCAGGCCATAATCCGAACCGTACCACGGCGGGGGTTTCAGTTTGTGGCAGCAGTATCGTTAGAAGGAGAGGCGCCCTCGTCGCCGCCGTCGCCACCATCTGCCACCAATGCCTCACGTCCCAATGTTCGTTATGCGACTGCAGATGACGGGGTAAAAATTGCTTACACGGTGACCGGAAGTGGTCCGCCGATGGTCCGCACTTCGCATCACCCAACCCATTTGGACCTTGATTGGGACGAGCCAACGGAAAGGGCGTTTATTGATGAGTTGGCGAGGGATTTCACCCTGATCCGGCTTGATCAGCGGGGCTGTGGATTATCAGACTGGGACGTCGATGATTTCAGCACCAGGCGTAGTTCAGCTGACATTTTGGCCGTTGTCGATGAATTGGGACTGGAGAAATTTGTCTTGTTCGGCACGTCCAGCGGCGGAATGGTCGCCGTTGACTTTGCGGCGCACTACCCGCAACGGCTGTCCCATTTGATCCTGTTGGGCGGATATGTTGATGGCCGGTCGATGCGCGGCAAGACTGCAAATTCAGCAGATGGCGACGTGATCTTGAAAATGGCAGAGGCCGGCTGGGAAACACCGGGCAGCGCCTTTATTTCCGGATATTTGTCGGTGTACCTGCCGACAGCCACACCTGAGCAGTTGCAGCTGATCGGTGAGAACCTGCAAAAAAGCTGCTCGATTGAAAATGAAATCCAGGGGCGTAATTTCTATAACAATCACTCGGTCGCAGACTTGTTGCCGCTGGTCGACGCTCCCACCCTTGTCATGCATTCAGCCGAAGACGCGATTCACCCCCTGTCGGAGGGACAAAAACTGGCCAAAGGTATCGCAAATGCACAGTTGAAAGTGCTGGAAAGCCGCAATCATCATCCGCTTCCTCATGATCAGTGCTGGTCGGAAGTGTTTGAAAGCCTACAGGTTTTTCTAGAATCCTGACGTTTCTGAACGGGACGAATTCACGTCGCCACTGTGGCGGCCCGCTGGTTGGACATTAACAAAGCAGCCCGCTCACCTGCCTCCAGTGCACCGTCAATCAGACCGGGATGCTGGCTTGCCGTTTCCGCCACTGCAAAAGCAATACGGTTTTTGCTGAATGCTCCCGCCATCAATTCAGGCAAGGCTTGGGGATGCTCCGCCGGACCTGCCAGGTCCAGTGGTGAACAGATATTGGTTTTTGTCGCCCAGTCCTGAATGTGAATCTCGTTTATGTTGGCGGCTTCGGCGCCAAAACAACGAACCAGTTGAGCGCGTATGGCAGGTTCAAGTTTTTCCTTCTGACGGTGTTCGGCTGGCCAGCCAACAAATCCAAACAGCGCCGCCTGGGTGCCGTCAAAATTGGTGTGGTCGTGAATTTCCACCAGCGGTCCTACCTGGCTGGCAACGCGACCGGACAGGCCTGCTTCGCGCCAAAACGCATGTTCATAAAGCATCACCACCTTGGCCTGGGCCGCCATCCAGGTCGGGGTGGCCCGCATCAGGCGCAAAACAGTGTCGTCCAGAACGCCGTTCCAATTCACCCGTTCAGCCAAAACCCGCAGAGGAGCGGCATAAATAATCCGATTGGCCGACCAGTCGGGCAGGTTGGGCGGGTTGGGTGGGTTGGGTGGGTTGGGCGGGTTGGCGAACTCCAAAACAAACCCATCGCCATTTTCCGATACCTGGCTCAACTCGTGACCGAGATGTATCTTGTCGTCATTTATTCCAGCCGCCATTGCATTAACAAATGCCTGCGGACCGCCGACAATGCGGGCCATGCCGTGCTGGCCGGGCAGCGGTTGATAGCCGGGCGGACCATCCATTTGCATATCCAGCACCGCATTGCCCGTCTCATATTGTTCAAACAGGGAAAGATCCAGTTTGCGGATCCATTTGGAGACTGCCTGCTGATAGGGTGGCCAGACCCATGTTGGTCCGAGATCGCCGTGATCGGCAATTGCGGCGCCAGCGGGCGCGTGGCCTAGGCTTTGAATGCGCCCGCCAAGTTTTGATCCGGCTTCAAACAGTTGAACGTCAATGCCCGCCAGATTGAGCAGATGGCCCGCCGTCAATCCAGCCAGACCACCACCTATAATGGCGACGTCACAGGTGTTGCTGGAACTCATCTGCTGGTCTCCAGGAATTCGATACCTGATTGCATCTCGACAAGTTGGATGGCTGCCACCAGATGGGCCGAGTCATCCAGGCTGATCGACAGCAGGATGCCACCCTGCAGAGCGGCAACGACTTGTGCTGCGCGCATCTGCCTTTTGGCGGGTGACCAGTCAGTTGGAAAACCAGTCGCCAGCCAATCAATATTGGCCTGAAAGAATCGGGCGACCTGCTGCGAAACAGCTTCTGGCAGACCGCGGGTTTCCGCCCCAAGCATGCCGCACAAACAATGCGCATTGGATTTTTCCAAAGCCATGCGATAGGCCGTGCACAGGGTTCGAACCCGACCATCCTGTGGGCTAGATTTTGCCGCCAGAATATTGAGATTTTCCAGAAAACGATCGCGATATCGGTGCACAACAGCGACGCCAAGTTGCTGCTTTGTGGGGAAGTGATAGTGGACACTGGCACTCTTGATTCCCAACTCATCAGCCAATTCGCGAAAGCTCACTGCGTTATATCCCTTTTGGCGAATTTGGAATTCCGCCACGTCGAGCAATCGTTCCTGCGTGTCCATCAACATATCCTTGTATTCTATCTATCAGTAGATAGGTGAATTATTCGATGTGTCAATCTGAGAATTGGTTTGGTCACGTGCCCGCATTGTCGTGGAGGATCATCTTAGAGGCCGTCAGCCAGGCAATTTGGAGGGCGAAGCAAGACAAGTAACAGCCTCTCATGAGCCGTACAAAATACTGAAAATAATGGAAAAAATTGGAGATGTGGAAGGAAATATTGCCCTACCTGGTCGCACGGGGCGGTGACAACCAGGCAGGGCGGCTCCCTCGCGCCCCCAATAAAATGCACTTGGCATTAGCGCCAGGAAAGCCGGTAGCAAAAGGGAGTAAATATTTGCTCCGACTTCACCACTATGCCCACTCGGCAACCAGACTTATGTGTTCTACCGCACAGAGACCAAAATTAATGTGGCAACTGGGGATTCCTGAAATACGAATGCGTATATCTGCATGCCTTCGAAAGAGGCTCAGAGGCGAACGCTGGTATTGGAAAATGGCTGGCCTACTATAACACGGAACGCCCGCACTCGACCCATGGAATCTTGATCCCCAACGAAGCCGATGCCAGCAAAACAGAACCAATGAAATTAGCAGCCTGATATGAAACCCTGATCCATCTTAACAAGGCTGCAATATGGTCGAAAAACCAGGGCCACCTCTGTGGCAAGTCCTCAGCGGGATAAATTTATTGGCATCAAGCAGCAGGTGGCAATCAATCACCAGGACGAGATTTTGGCCTTCTGCCTGACACCAGGCAACTCCAGTTAATTTTGACAGGATTCCGCACGACCCTTGTCGCCAACCACGTTCCAGTCTCCGTGTTTGTATGTTTTTGTTTTCGTATTTATCGATGATCCACACGCGCCGTCAAAAGAAATAAGCGTTTTCCTTTCAGCTGCAGTATTGTTCGTATTCGTGATCACGCCTTTTTTCTTTTTCCCGATGCATCCAGCCGTTGTGAATAACTTAATGTTATAGCTGCACCCATTGATCAGCAGATATCCTTGACCATTACCAGATGACATGTTCTTGGTTCGCGTATGCTCCACCCTTGAGCAACCAAATGCGTCATTCTGTGTAACACGTATTTTTGTAACAACAGCACCGGAATCATTGGACACATATCCTCGAGTGCAATCCTGGGTGCACTTATCACAAAAATCAATTGTATCCGCCAGAGCAATGTTGGCAAATATTATACCGCAATACCCGATGCTCAGTAGCACTGCGCTTAACTTAAAATTGCCCATGTGGGTCAATACCCTTCCAAAATTTCTTTATAAATAACGCTAGCATAGATTATCCGCCACAGATGTAAATTATTATAGATCTCCATCGATTTTTCAATAGCAATATCTATTACACTCCCTAGTATTACTCTGCATTTATAGCGTCGAAGTTGGGTTGCTATTTCATTGATTGCCAAAAACTTACCGGGCCGGTCACTCTGAGATGATGCCAATCAATGCTCAAAAGGACCAACTGCATCCCTCAGTCGGCAGGTTCAGTTGTTCAGTTCGAGATTTCAGACACCACTTATCATTCCGCTTCAAATACAATATACAGCGTTCAGAACCGCGAAATACGGTTCTGTTTGGGTTCAGGTGGAAACGGGCAATTTATGTGCTGCTGCACGAAATTGGAGCCCGAATATGCCGGAAATACTGCTCGACAAGAAAACCGATGCGCTTGTTGTCATAGATGTTCAAAATGATTTTTGTTCAGGCGGCGCGTTGGAAGTGCCGGGCGCCGACCAGGTTGTGGCACCAACTAATTCGCTGATGCATATTTTCTCTACCGTCGTGTGCAGTCAAAACTGGTATCCCCAAAATCATCAGTCATTTGCGACCCTCCACAAAAACCGGACACCTTTCGAATATGTCGACATGCCCTATGGAGATCAGGTGCTCTGGCCTGAACATTGCGTTCAGGGAACTCTCGGGGCGGAGTTTCACCCAGGTCTTTGCATGGATCAGGCTGATCTGATTATCCGCAAGGGGCTTCATCCACAAATCGGTTCCCATTCAGCATTTTTCGAAAACGACAGGTACACGTCAACGGGCCTGAGTGGTTTTCTTCGTGAAAAGGGCATCAAACGTTTGTTTCTGACAGGTTTGGCATTCGATTATAGCGTCGCTTTTTCGGCTCTGGACGGGCGCAAGGAGGGTTTTGAGGTCATCATCATGTGCGACGCGACACGGGCGCTGGGCGGTTCCCGACGGGAACACCTTGTCAGGTCGATGCGCGAGGAGGGGGTGGAGCTCTCCAGCACGCAGGCGGTGATTTGGCGATGGTAGACGTGGCGTCATCGCGGTCAGCCATCATAGTGCCAAGAAATTCACTTTCGATTGAGCTCAAGCGAGTCTGCCAGCACCATTGAACTCATGCCGCCATCGATCAGGATGTCGTTGCCTTTGAGCCAATTGCTGTCGGGATGCGCCAGGAAAGTCACCAGAGCGGCAACTTCTTCAGCCGTTCCGGGTCGGCCTGCACGGGCGATTGACTGTGTGGCCCTGTCGCCGAATGCCTTGATGAAATCGTCGAGAATTCCGGTTGCAACGGCCGACGGGCTGACGCTGTTCATCCGCAGGTTGCGTGCGATCAACTGCTCGGTCTGGCTGATTGTCCAAACGATGACTGCCTCCTTTGACAGATGGTATGCCCGGGTCGAATCAACTGACTGGCTGTCAATAAATCCACCCAATTGTTGGTCACTCCAACCGTCGAGAGCCATGAGAGCTTTAACTTGATCGATATTTTCCTGCCACTGCGATCCGGCGCGCGACGCCAGGTTGACGATGGCTCCACCGGAATTGATTTGCCCCAGAATTGCTTCCGTGAAGGCGACGAGGCCGAAATAATTCACCTTCAATATTCGATGTGTGAGCCCTTCTTTTGGGGGCAGACCGGCAATGTTGAGCAATGCGTCGAATTTTCCTTCGACCTGGCTTGCCGCCTGTGAAATGGATGTGGGATCGGCCATGTCCACCGGTATCCAGCGATCAACATTTTTTGGGGGCTCAGCAATATCAAATCCAATGACTTCAGCGCCATTGTCTTTCAAGATGGTGGCGCAGGCGGCGCCAATTCCTGAAGCGGCTCCGGTAAGTGCAATGCGCATTAAATGCTCCTTGTTGGTGATCATTGCCACAACGACAATCGGGGTTTGTGATTCCTAGATTAAAATGGCCGTTTTAGCAGTTGCCGCCAGCAAGTCTTGCCGTTTCAGCGACGTCAGGCATTGGGGTCAGGACTCATTAATCTGGTGAATTCTGACCCTAAAACATATTGCTTTGTTCAAGATAGACCGGCAACTTGCACCGGTTCAAGAATGCAGAGCACGGCCATGGAAAAGTCACCCAGTTTTTTGTTTATCATCACAGATCAGCAGCGGGCAGACTGGCTGGGATGTGCAGGCCACCCGGTGGTCAAAACACCCAACATTGATTCAATCGCTGCCCAGGGGGTTCGGTTTTCTGACTTCAATGTCGCAATGCCGGTTTGCATGCCCAACCGCGCAAGTCTGCTGACCGGGCGGTACCCATCTGTGCATGGATTGCGTTATAATGGCTGTGTGTTTCCCCGTCGGGCCAACACCTTTGTCGATGTTTTGCGGGCAGGGGGGTACGCGACGGCGGCAATCGGCAAAAGCCATTTGCAACCATTCACCGGCCTGGCGCCTGTCCAGCAGGAATCCTTTAAGGCCGGGGCGATCAAGGAAGCCTGGAAATCAGACAACCAGGATTATGGCATGGAGGAGCCGGATCGCTACGAGCAGGAAGAGCGGGCGGAATTTGGGGACGACTATTACGGCTATCAGCATGTCGACATGGTCACCTCACATGGAGATCAGGCCGGCGGTCACTATCAACAATGGTTTCGCAAAAATGCCATTCGAACCGGAAAGGACCGGAGCTGGTATCACGACCCGTCGAATGAGTTGAAACACAATTATTCAGCAGAACAGGCCTATCGCACTCCGGTTCCCGAAGATCTGTATCCAACCACATTTATCCGCGACCGGGCTGTGGATTATCTGGCGTCGCGGACCGGATCAGAGCAACCATTTTTTACCTTTGTCTCATTTCCGGATCCCCATCATCCGTTTAACCCACCGGGAAAATATTGGGATATGTATCAACCGGACCAGTTTGATCTGGATATCCGCTATACCGACCACCTCGATCCCCCACCGCCACTGCAGCATCAGCATGAGATGTTCCAGCGTGGAGAATTGCCGCAGGTGAAACAGGTTGGTTTCATGGACACCGAACAGGCAATCCGGGAAACCATGGCGCTGACAGCGGGCATGATCACAATGGTGGATGATGCAATCGGCACGATAATAGATAGTCTCAAACAGAGCGGTCATTACGACAACACCGTTATTTGCTTTAATAGCGACCACGGTGATTATCTGGGCGACAGTGACCTTTTGCTGAAGGGCGCCTGGCAACGCGAATCCATCGTCAAAGTTCCGTTTATCTGGTCCGATCCCGCAACAAGGAAGCATGGGCGCAGCGACGCGCTCGCTTCGACGGTGGACATTGCTCCGACCATTCTGGACCGCGCGGACCTGGCCCCCTTTTTCGGGATGCAGGGCCATAGTTTGTTGCCAACGATGGAGGAGGGACTGGCGGTTCGTGAAGACTTGTTGGTCGAACACAATGACAGCGGCCCTCGAATGGGGCTCTCACGTCCTGCGCGGGTTCGCAGTTTAAAAACGAAGAATTGGCGTCTGACGGTCTACAAGGGTGAGGATTGGGGTGAGCTGTATGACCTTCGGAGCGACCCGAAACAGGTTAAAAACCTATGGTTCAGCGAAGATCACGAAAACGTGAAATCCGGTCTGATGGAGCGATTGGTGGACCATTTGGTCGCTCAGATGGATGAAAGCCCCAGGGCAAACAGGTTTGCATAGGAGGGACGGGAGAATTCAAATTCAGTCTGGCAACTCTGGATATTCGAGAATAAAAGTCCCAAAAACAGCCAGTTAGGGTTTCACCAGATATAGACCCCCAAAATCAAATTTGAAGACATGCTCGGCAAGTTTCTGATTTAATGTTAAAAACTTGATGCCGTTGACGTACCCGGAAATCTTCCCTGGCCATCGCGATGAAATAAAAAGGCTGCGTCAGCAAGGTATGAAATTGTCAATAATTGTGGATTATCGACGTGTTGATAACCGTGATTCGCGAATTGACCACCATGATGAAGATAGTCAGCAGATCAGTCGAAAATGAGTTTGATGTTATTAATGTGACATTGGCGTCGGCGCAGGAACTTATCACCGCTTTCAAAGTCGCTGACATGCGCCTGAGACTGGCCATCGAACAGGACTGTGAACACGACATTGCAGCCTGCGGTGATCAGGTTGATCACCTGGTCAAGGCAATGCTGGAATATGACACCAATGCGTCTCAACAGCGCGCGCCGCTTTTACGTTTCCTGGTCGACCGGTTCGTGTTGCGCGAAGACAGCAGCACCGAATTGCGCCGCACCGTCTGCGACAAGCTGTTGCAATTGGCCTGAGCAGCGTCTCCTATATCAGGACCGTTACCGAGCGGGCGACAGCTGAAAACTTCTCGATATATCCAAATATCTCTTCGGTTCCGTCGTCAAGTTTGCGATACAGACCGACGGATTTGACCCAGGCATATTTTCCGTCCGGTTGCTTCAACCGCAGAACGAATCTGTATCCCTTCTTGTGGTTTGCCGTTTCTTCCATGCAGCGTGAAACAACCTCCCGGTCGTCGGGATGATAGGCTTCAATTGCGGCGGATACGTTCACTGCCCCGTTTTGGGGTTCCAGGCCATAAATTTCGTAGACAACATCAGACCAGTAGACCAATCCGGTGGTCAGGTTTGCACGCCAAAGACCGATCGCATCGAAACGTGAGATCGCATCGAGCACTTCAGCTGACGAGAGTTCCATTGAATCAGGGTCGAGCGGGCTGTGTTCTCTGGGATTGGTATCAAATTGAAGATGCATTTCGAAAACTCGTGCGGAGTATGAGGGTTAGGAGATAATTCTTAATCGCAAGGCTTTGCTGACGGCATGGGTTCGGTTGCTGGTGTCGAGCTTGCGTGCCGCATTTGTCAGATAGTGATTTACGGTGTGCTGGGACAGACCCAGGATGGTTGCGATTGCGTCACTCGTTTTGCCCTGAGACGTCCATTGCAGGCAGTCGATTTCGCGGGGTTTCAGACCAAAGTCTTTAACGTCGGATTCGTCACGCAGGGCATGAATTTTCGAAAACAGCAAGTTCGACAAATAGTGAAGTTCCACCATTTTGGTTTGGTCAGGTTCTGGTCCCTCACCGGCAAATGTGACCCCACCGATCTCTCCGTTGGGCAGATGAACGCTGAACAATGCGCTTGTGCGAATTCCGTATTTTGCAAACAGATCAGCGACAATTTTCTCCTTGCCGTCGCGGCGCGCTTTGTTGATCCGTTCCATGGTCATTATTATCGGCTCAGTTGATCTGCGCAGATGAGCCATGGCAGGGGAATGTTCGAGCAGGTTGTTTTCGTCATATTCGGAAATCAAAAATGCCGGCCAGTTGGACACCAGCCCCAAAGAGGCAAGCTTCTGGTCGTTTTCGCTGGGAACTTTCAAGATGTTGAAAAACGGCAGTCCGAAGACGGTGCAGATCCGGTCACACACACCAAATAATTCGAATTCCGTCTTGGCATCCGCAATTAATTGCGCGAAATCAATCTCGCCCGCATGCAAAAATACAATGTTGCCCTTGTTATTCAACGCCAGCCCCCGACCCCAACGCTCGAACGGACCCCCGATTATTCGGAAATCGCATTCAGTATAGCTGCTTGAATCGACCCACCGACCCTATGCATGAAATATGGTATCATCATTTGAGCGTTTTCAAATCGTTTAGATTCCAACCAACCACAGGAAATGTCGGTAAAAACGGCGCTATTGACCCATTTAGCGCCGTTTTCTGTCGCAACTGGACCATTTATTGGAGCGGTTCCGAATCACGAACGTTTTGCCACGAGGTCAATTTCCACCAGTGCACCAACGGCAAGTGCTGTCACGCCGATACATGTTCGGGCAGGCAGTTTGCCGGGTTCGAAATAGGCCTGATAAGTCTGATTCATTGCCGCATAGTCCCGTTCGAACTCGGTCAGGTAGATCCTTATTTGAGCCGCGTGCTGCAAACCCATTCCCAAGCCTTCCAGGACGATTATCAAATTGTCCATTACCCGCCGGGTTTGCGCCTCGACGCCCTGCGGCAGCGGCCTGTCGGGATCACCCGGCCATGTCGGCATCTGGCCGGTTAAGAATATCCAGCCATCGACCTCTGCCGCATGTGAAAACGTCGCAACCGGCTGGGGCGCCGCGTCAACCATATGAAATGTTGGAAGCGTCATGAATTTCTCCTGTGTGGCTGAGGCAGAGTGTCTAAACCGGTTCTATGGTCTGTCGAGCGATGGAAACCAGGGGTTCACATCGCTCATTTTATGGGCTGAGCCGCTCAGCGAACCATCCAGAGCATATCCAGCACGTGACGTTTTGGACCGGCATCTTCACCGATCAGCAGGGTTCCGTCATTGAGGACCAGAATATTGTCGGGATTGGCTGGCAGATTATCGTCGCAGCGTCCATCGGCCGTGGTCTTGCCCATCACATGGGGCTCTATGCGGGTGATGTTGAAATCGTCTCCCGTTTTCGCCACATAAGTGCCACCACATCCTTCGGCGTTCAAGGCGATGTCGCCCTTCTTGTCCTTGTCAATTACACCCGTTGACCAATGTTTGTGACCCCAGCTTTTGTCCATGGTGAAGGCCAGCGCTGATGCGGAAATGTAGACAGTGTTTGCGTGCGAAGTCACACCTTCCAGCTTGTCCCATTCATTGGTGGCGCCCATTGCAGCAGCAGTCCGGCGGGATTCCAGAAACGGGGCGCGGCTGTCTTTTGCCTTGGCAATTGCACCATCCCCGTTGAGGTCTTTGCCGGATTTGGTCTCAGCCCAGGCGCTGATTTCATCGTCAGATATGTAGTTGGTGCCGCCTTCTTTATAGTCGGCAATCGTGACGCCATCATATTCGGCAATCCAGCCTCCAATCTCGGCATTATTGCCGTGCCCCAGTTCGATCCAGGACACATCGAACCCGGCCTCGTCTGGTTTGGGACTGGCGTCCTGGACAAGTTTGGCGGCAAATAATGTGCCGGCGCTGAGGTCGCCCGCAGTATCGGCGACGAATTTGAAGAACACGCCACCCGACGCGGTATTGTATTTCTTGTCGCTGTAAACGGCGGAATCGTCGTCGGTCATATAGAGTGTCTTGTTGTCCGGCATGACAGCGGCAGTTTCATGGCTCAATCGACCCGTCGCAAAATGCTTGACCGGCTTTTCGCCATCAGCGCTGGTTGGATTGGTAATCTCAATCATATAGCCATAGCGATAGGGATTGGTCATTTTGCCCATGTAGCGGTTCATGCTTTTGGGCTTGATATAATTGATGTCGTTGCCGCCGCGAAACCCGGCTTTTTCGTCTTCATCATGGTTGTCAGGATGATTCCATGTGGCGGTATTGTAGAAAAAATACTCTTCAGCCAACAGCGGCGTACCCCAGGGAGTAACAATGCCCGAACAGAGCACAGCACCGCCAGCAACCGATTCAAGGTTTACATTTTTTGACGTTGCAAGATCAGCAGACCATTTGTCGGAAGGATTTTCCCGTTTGAGGGAGAGGCGACTGACTGCACTCGCGCCCTCACGGCCACCACCTTCCCAGGCCGTATAAAGATAGGCCTGGTTCTCATTTATCGGGACGAAGCCGTTGAAATCCGGCGTGTTGGACACAAACATCAGTTCGCCTGCTGTATTATAGACCCCGCCAAATGCCTCGCCGCTGCCCATTTTTTGGCCTGCCTTTGCAAGCGTGACATAGGATCCACCTGTGACATTCATCTGATGGTGTTTGGCTTCATCGGGCAGCTTCATGCCGGAACCGGTGACGGAACCAGCATCAAAACCATGAACATAGCCGACAAGTGCTGCAGGCGCGTCGCCTTTCAGAACGTTCTTGCCACCCGGATGCTGGGCGTTGAGAAACAGTTCACCGGCGGCATTGGTGCTCAATCCGGTAACTTCGGCTCCCGCTGGCATGGTGGCAATGCGTACCAGATCGTTTGCACCGGCGGTTCCCAGCGTGCCGGTCGCCAGCGCTGTCACCAAAATGGTTGATGAGAATAGATATTTGATACGGGTCATGCAGGCCTCCATGTGCCAGATTCTGGCTTTGCTTGTGATCTGAAGAAAGGCTACGACCACGAAACGTTGGGGTCAAACAGGATGTCGGATCATACAGCTTATTGAGGCGGAGGGGCGTTCAGCGGAGCTAATGGTTGGCAGCGGCATTCAAGCGCAAAAAAAAGAGCCCGGCTGTTTCCATCCGGGCTCTCAATTCAGATTTGGTAGAGAAACCTAGAAGTTGCTCTGGATACGAAGACGATAGTCTGAGACTTCACTTGCATCAGATTCTTCAAAGTTGTAGCCGAGACGCACGATCAGGTTGGAAGCAAGATTCCAGTTGAGACCGAGCGAATAACCGTCAAGTTCGGCACCATCGACGTCGTTGTGGAAATAACCGGCTGCGATCAACACCTCATCGGTAACATTAAAGCTGGCACCAAGACCATATTTTTGAGTATCGCCGCCGCCGCCGCCAAACTGGGTGCTGTCTGCCTGGCTGTTATAGTAGCCTTGGACCAACAGGCCATCTACAGGGGTGACGTTGGCGTAAATGCCCCAGGCACCTTCTTCTGCGCTTGTGTCATGACCATAAGAAGCACCAATGTTAAACATCGATCCGGCGTAGTCAGCACGGATGTAGCCGTCAATGGATTCTTCTTCATCGCTGCTGGGAATATTGTCATTATCAATGGATACACCGCCCATGACAGACAGACCGTTGGCAGCAAATGTATAATCCATATACATTGTGCGACCACCGCCAAAATAGGAACCATCGTGCATCAAGCCGGGAAGACCGGTGAGTTCCACACGGCTGGTTCGGCGTCCTATCGAGAATCCACCCAGTTCGATATAAGCGTCGAGAACCCCCACATCGAATTCGGCGTTTTCATTATCAGAATCGATTGCGGAAGTGGAGTCTTGATGCTGGTTTTCCATACGGATGTAAGTGCGCAGTGTACCCCAGTCGGTTTCTTCACGGGCGTCGAAATTTACGCGGGCGTGCCAGTAGGGCGATGCGGAAGAAGTTTCGTCGACACCATCATCTGTGGTGGTGGCTTCATATTGAATGCGGAACTCGCCGCTGATTTTCAGGCATCTTTCGGTGCCTGGGATGTAGAAAAAGCCAGCGCCATACATGTCGCAAACTTTAACGTAATCAACGGGCTCTGGTTCAGCCACAACAGCATCTGCCGCCTGAGCGACCGATACGGTGATCAGCGCCGCAGCCGAGCCCATAAGAAGGGATTTCAATTTCATTTTTTATCTCCAGTAGATATTTTTGATGAGGACGCGGCGACATCCTCTGATTGTGGGCCAGACCCGAAGAACTTTCCCTGATTGCTAAATACATGGTAAATATTATCTGGCAATAAGAAAAACGATACGTCAATAAATGTAGGCATATTAGAAAGTATCAGTTGTAAAATTGACACATTATGCAGCCTTTTGTCCACTGCAGAATTATGCTTAAAGTAAAATAATTTAATATAATTAGTATTCACAAAATTATTAATATAAATAAACTACAATATAAAATATATAGACAAAAAAATAATTGAGATAATTTTTATAAGTATTCCATAATTCAGTTCAATATTGCAGAGAAGCGGTTGAATTTGTATTATCAAGTCTAAATACGCGTCCAAAATTCAAAACAATAGAATGTAGTTATTTATACTTCCAACACGTAGGGCGGAAGTATGCTTGTCGCTACCTGGAAAAAAGCTCAATAAATGTTCCTGTTTGAGTTTGATAAACGTGTATGGTTTTGGGAATGAGAAATGCCACACAGCGCGATTGATCGAGCAGGCCTGGCCAGTTGAGGGTATCGTGCATTTGCATTTGTTAATTTGCCCCCGTGCCTGGGCCGGAAAAGCAAAGAATCAATCCGATTGGTCAAACCTCTTTGTTTCTCTGCGTTTTAATGGCATGGATCGCCGAAATGCTGTTAAATTCTGGTGAGCCGCCCAGCAAATTCCCGGATTTTAAGGCCCTGTTAAGAGTTCTGATACCGGTCAGACCCCAATTGCGTGTTATTTGTGCAACAGCCAGCTTTGAAACAACCAGATCGAAGGCATAAACATGCATTGAGGATTGCGTTCCCAATCCGCTTGGGTAGGTTGGGCTCAGGGAAAGGGTGCGAAAGTATCTGTCCCATTTACGGGGCCTAGCCCTTCTCAAATGATTGTCTACTGGAGATTATAAATCATGAAACTCAAAACTCTTCTTTTGGGTTCTGCTGCTGCACTGATCGCAGTATCCGGCGCACGCGCCGCTGATGCTGTTGTTGCTGAGCCAGAGCCCGTTGATTACGTTAAAGTTTGCGACATGTATGGCGCTGGCTTTTTCTACATCCCAGGCACCGAAAGATGCCTGAAAATCAGCGGTGAAATTCGCGTACAGTACGAATACCAAGATTTCGACTATGATCTGGCTGCCAACGACCGCACAGAAGGCGACGGTTACTGGCACGCTCGTGTCAACCTCGACGCTCGTGAAGAAACCGATTGGGGTACACTGCGTACTTACATTCGTCTTGAAGGCGACGGCGACAATGACGACGATGCACGTGACAACTGGGGTGCGCTTGATGCGTATATCGAACTCGGTGGTCTTTCCACTGGTTACCGTACCAGCCGTCATGAGCTGACCGGTCTTCCAGGTGCAATGCATGATGGTCGTTATTTCGGCGGTGGTCGTGTAATGTACTTTGATTACACCTATGCAGCTAACGGCCTGTCCGTAGTTGGTGGTATTTCATTGGACAACGGTGCTATCCCAACACTGACCGTTTCTGATGAATCAGTCGACGGTTACATCCGTGCAGACTATTCCGGTTCCATGTTCAACATTGGTGCTGTTTACTCACACGACACAAGTGCTGAAGAAGGCGCTTGGGGCGTATACGGTAACGTTGCACCGCTCGACGGTCTTTTGATCCAGGCTTACTTCAACAGCCAGGAAGACAGCACCCAGTATGGCGGTGCCGGCGGAGACACCCAAGCTTGGGGTGTTGGTGCCAGCTACAAAGTCATGGATAACGTCCAGATCGTTGGTGGTTTCTATAACTGGGATTCTGAGCTTTTGGAAGTTGATGGTTACACCCTGGGTGTCAATTGGAACGTTGAGCCTAACCTGGTTGTACGTGTCGACTACAACCACGAAGAGCAGGATATAGTCGGTGGACTTGACAGAGATGTCACTGACTACCGTATCCGTATCCAGAGCAACTTCTAATCAGTTGATTTGATAAGAATACTGAAAGCCCGGCTGGCAACAGTCGGGCTTTTTGTTGTCTAAATTCGGCATTGGGCGAAAACGATACGGCCAATCAGTCGGCATGATTGGCTGGCAATTAACCCAGTTACAAGTCAAGCGTGTGGACTGTTGGTTTTCAAGGTTCTGCGACGATGTCCAGTGGAATGCCACATAACCATTGAAAAGTTTTGAGATCATAGCGGCGATAGCAGGCGAAGATGGCAGACGACGATATCATGTGAAGATGGCAGACGACATTGGTGTTTGAGGCACCGCCCACACTGTTATCTGGTGGTGTCGCTGAACGTTTCACCGGTTAGGTTGGAAAAAAACTACGCGCGAAATTGCGAGTGTACTGCGGTTGCCCGCCGCTCGCCGCCCGCTCGCCGCCCGCTCGTCGCTCGCCGCCCGCTCGTCGCTCGCCGCTGGTAGAGTGACCCGGCTTTACTTCTACAGTTCAACGCCGAGTTTTTGGATGGTGCTCAGGGTCAGGCCGCCTGTTGGCAGCTTGTTGTCCTGCTGGTATCGGCTGATAACGGCCAGAGTGCCGGGGCCAAGTTCACCATCGGGGGTGAAACCAAGCTTATAGCCGGCGGCGATCAGGGCGTTTTGCAATCGCAGCACAATACCGGGCGTTGTGTTGGTTTCGCATAGAATCTGCCGCCATTGCACGGTTTCCGAAGACGTCAGAGCGCGTTTTTGCACCGACGCATAGCGGGCCGGGGTCTCGATTACTTCAAACTTCTCAGCTTCGATGAGTTCCTTGATCTTCAGCGTGCGATATTTTGCCGGAATTATTTTTTTGCGCGTTGTTGGCGGAGTTTTCATGACACGCCGCTGGATGGTTTCAAAACGAGCTGGAACGACATCCTCATTGGTCCGGGCCGGTTGATCGATCACTTTTTGCGAAATTTCCTTAAATACGGCCGCAACTTCCACCCGGCACATGATTTCACCGGTTGCTGCGTCGATCTTCTCATAGGCACCCCGTCCAACTTTCCATTCGACGCGGGCAGGGGAGACCAGAACCTTTTTGATAGCGTCACGATAGGTCGCCGGAATGACAGATTTGACGGTCTGCTCGGCTTGAATGAGGACTTTTTCGCTGACCAGCTCGTAAACCGGTGGCACCGGCACAAGTTCGTAACTTTCCTCTTCGACAAGGATCGATTTTTCGATCTCGCGATAAATTGCCGGGGTTTTCTTAAACGTGGTGCTGGCCGGTTGAACCACCACTTCTTCAGCAGAAGTTCGGTATTTGGCGGGAATGAGAACTTTGGCGTAACATTCGCCCGCCTTGGCATCCGCCGGGGGCAGTTGCTGAGCCATGGATGAACCAATCATTGCTATGCTGACGATGGCCGCCGACCCCAAAACCCGTTTCATTTTTTCCGCTCCAGATATCATTCCGCCCAGGCGCACTGATTGGCATTTATTCGCAGTATCACC
The DNA here is from genome assembly GCA_014238155.1 of Rhizobiaceae bacterium. Classification (GTDB taxonomy): domain Bacteria; phylum Pseudomonadota; class Alphaproteobacteria; order Rhizobiales; family Rhizobiaceae; genus Pseudahrensia. Next base: position 25,023 of record JABABQ010000045.1, on the reverse strand, counting down.
GCTTGCCATGGGTGCTTGTCAGGCTAAGTTACCAATTGGTTAACAGGATAACAGACTTGGTTAATCTGACGAGTCCCAAAGGCGCAAGATGGTTAATGCCCGGACGCCCGGATCTGTGGAAGTTCTAACATATTGAAAAAGAACGATATTAAATATGCTGGACGGAATGGGAGGGAGAATGCCTGAATCAAACAAATATGTGCCAGCCCCGGACGTCGTCAACTCGGGCCAGTCGACAATTGGCGGCTTGTTTGCTTCAACAGCCCGCGCCCATGCCGGCGCCGTTGCCATTGTCGATGCCGGGCGACATTTCACCTATCAGGAAGTCGATGATCTGTCCGGCAGGCTCGCTTCCCTGTTGCTGGCGAAAGGGTTAAACAGCGGCGACAGGGTCGGGGTACTGGCCCGCAATTGCACTGAATATCTGTTGCTGGAACTTGCGGCAGCGAAATGCGGGGTGATTGTCGCGGCGTTGAACTGGCGTTTGAGCGACCGTGAACTGAGTTATTGCATCGAACTGGTCAGTCCCAAAATGCTTGTTCTTCAAGGGGAGTACCGGGAAGTACTGCACAACCTGGATTTTGACTATATCCCGACGCTGGAGTTCGGCACGGAATTGCTGCAGCAATTGGCCGGTCAGACACCGCTGGCTCCCATGACACTGGACAGCGAGGCTGGCCTGGTCATCCTCTACACCAGCGGCACAACTGGCATGCCAAAGGGGGCATTGGTCAGTCATCGGGCAATGATCGCCCGGGCTGCTGTTTTTGTCAGTGACCTCAATCTGCAAACCCGATCCAATTTCGTCGCATGGGCGCCACTGTTTCATATGGCCTCCACCGATCACAGTCTGGCGACTTTACTGCGTGGCGGCACGGTCTTTGTCGTTGATGGTTATCAACCGCAGGAGCTGGTGGATATTATCGCGTCCAACCGGGTTGGCTGGTTTGTGCTGATGCCAGGAATGGTCGGTGAGTTCGCTGCGTTTTGCAGCGAAAAAGGGGTGACACCCAAAGGCATCACGGTTTGCGGCGCGATGGCCGATCTGGTGCCGCGGGAAGAAATTGCCGCTGCCACAAAGGCGCTTTCGACACCCTATTTGAATTCCTTTGGAGCCACCGAAACTGGCCTGCCACCGGCCACCGCCAGCACCATTGCCATCGGTCAGGTGCCTGACCGGCTCCCAAAAAGACAAAGCGCCTTTACCGAATTGCGGCTGGTCGACCCGCAAGACCGGGACGTGGCGGTGGGACAACCGGGGGAGGTTGCATTGCGGGGCCCAACCCTGTTCAGCGGTTATTGGCGGGCAGATGCGACCAATCAGCATGACTTTCGCAATGGCTGGTTTCATATGGGCGATGTGATGCGCCGAAATGCCGACGGCACGCTGGATTATGTCGATCGGGTCAAATACATGATCAAATCCGGTGGCGAGAACATATATCCAGCAGAAGTCGAGCAGGTATTGGCGCAAAACCCACTGATCAGCGAGGTAGTGGTTGTGCGGCGACCAGACCAAAAATGGGGTGAAGTGCCGGTTGCTTTCGTCGTATCAGATGATCCGGCGCTGACCCAACAGCAGGTTCTGGAGTCTTGTCAGGAGGCGTTAGCTCGCTACAAACAGCCCAAGAATGTCATCTTCATTACGGCTGACGAACTGCCGCGCTCGACCACGGGCAAGATTCAGCGTCATGAATTGGAAAAGCGGTTGTAAACGTGTCGTTTTATGGAGGTCGCTCTAGTTCTACTTTTTCAGAATCGATTGTTTTTTTGAGATGACATATTCAATGTCCAGCGATTGCTTGCGGGCGTTTCTGGCGTCCTGCTCCATGTCACCGATAAATTCCGCCCCAATCACGTTTGCTTTACGCCAACGGACAAGGCAGTCCACTCTTTGACCTTCCATAGGGATGGTCAGCGTGAAGTGTTCTGGCACGATGACGGACTTCGCAAATTGAAGCTTGGCACCGCTTGAAGACATGTCGCGAATGACGCAATCCACGGTAAGTGAATGATTTTGGTATGAAATTATTCCAGCTTTAAACGCCTTGCGACGGTGCTCACGCGGCGGCACTTCCGCAGAATTGTCCGGGTGGATGATATGCGTTGACGGAGAGGAGTTGTAATCCGGCAATTTTATGCTCCGGTGAAAGTGAATTCCAACTGGTATGATAGCGCAATTAAGTTAGCAATTTGTGTTCAAACAGACGTGCAGAACGTTGAGTCCAGCAAGACTTCGGTAACGAATTGAAGCGCTGACTAATCGAGCTTCAAAGCCACATAGGCCAGGGATTCTGCTGCAAGATTGTCGAGAAAGGCCAGCGGATTATCGTCGTAGGACAGCGCCATCAACGCCACTGATCGCGCTGCGTTGAATGCCGGTGGTATCGCGGCCTTGATGGCGCCCCGTTCAGATATTTCGATATCCAGAAGCGGTGCGGGGGCTGGGGAAGAAAAATCGCCGACAACCACCGCAAATTGCGGAACCGATTGAATGAATTCGAATTTTGGTATTTGCCTTGGATGGCCTTCCAATACCAGCATTTTGTCGACCGATTCCAACCGCAATTGTTTCAGCGCCTGATAATCAGGGTCTTTGATATAGGCGCGAAAGTCCTTCTGACTGGCCACCTGCAGCACGGCAATTTCGCTTGGCGGGCTGGTCTGGGCAGATCCGATCAACGTGTCGACCACCTGCGACCGCAACACCACTTGCATCTTATGGCGCGCCCAGACTGGCTTAATAGCCTCCAGAAATTCATCATAGCGGGCCTGTTGGTCCGGTTTGATCCACGCAAAGGCGATGAAGTACGGCTTTTTGTCGTGCTCCTGCGCATTTCCTGTCAGCAGTGACAGTGGTGCCGATGCCACGAGAGTTGCCAGAAAGATCAGGCAGATAATGAAAATGCGCACACGGTTGCCTGGCTCTTGCTTCCTTAACCTTTTCACCTTAACACTCGAAACATGAACACGCACGCCCTCCTTCTAGAGCTTGACCTGCTGCTTATCAGCGGCCGTCGGGTTGTGCGCACTTAAAGGGGCGTCCGGCGGTCGAGAATTCCCGTCGGAAAGCATGACGCCCCAAAATTCAGTTCAAATATTCTGGCCTTAACGTCCGCAAAACGCTATGCGGTTGCCAGCCAAAACAAGAAGGATGACTTTCCATGTTGATGGAAGCAGCCAATAAATATTCCGCCTATCCCAAAGTCGGTTTGACCGACAGAACCTGGCCATCAAAAGCCATCACCCAGGCACCAATCTGGTGTTCTGTGGACCTTCGTGATGGCAATCAGGCACTGATTGATCCAATGGGACACGAGCGCAAAGCCCGCATGTTTGCGCTGCTGCTCGACATGCAGTTCAGGGAAATCGAAATCGGCTTTCCTTCGGCCAGTCAAACAGATTTTGACTTCGCCCGCTGGTGTATCGAAGAGGGTGGGGTGCCGGATAATGTTGATCTTCAGGTGCTGGTACAATGCCGCCCAGAACTGATCACCCGCACCTTCGAGAGCCTCGAGGGGGCGAGCTCACCGATTGTGCATTTTTACAATTCGACGTCCGAATTGCAGCGCCGGGTGGTGTTTGGCCAGGACCGTGACGGCATCCGAAATATTGCCACAGACGCGGCAAAAATGATTGTTGATATGGCCAGCGCCACCAGCGGCGGCAAGGACAGTTTTCGCTACCAGTATTCTCCCGAAAGCTTCACCGGCACCGAGCTCGATTTTTCACTCGACATCTGCAATGCAGTTATTGCGGCCGTCGATCCGACGCCCGAGCACAAACTGATTATCAATCTGCCCGCCACCGTCGAAATGTCGACCCCAAATATCTACGCCGACCAGATTGAGTGGATGTGTCGCCAAATTGACCGTCGCGACAGTGTTCTCATTTCGCTGCATCCCCATAATGACCGCGGAACGGGAATTGCGGCCACGGAACTTGGCCTGATGGCTGGTGCTGACCGTGTCGAGGGCACCTTGTTCGGCAATGGAGAGCGCACCGGCAATGTAGATGTTGTCACATTGGCGCTGAACATGATGACCCAGGGGGTCGATCCAAACATGGATGTGCGTGATATCGAACGCATCAAGGGCGTCTATGAATATTGCAATCAGCTGAACATTCCCGAGCGCCACCCCTATGTGGGGGAGTTGGTTTACACAGCCTTTTCCGGCAGTCACCAGGACGCCATCAACAAGGGCATGAAAGCCCTTGAGAAATCCAACACCGACATGTGGGAGGTTCCTTATCTGCCAATTGATCCTCAGGATGTTGGCCGCTCCTATGAAGCGATCATTCGCATCAACTCCCAGTCGGGAAAGGGCGGAGTTGCTTATGTCATGGAAGCTGATTACGGGCTGAAATTGCCGCGAAACCTGCAGATCGAAATGCGCGACGATGTGCAGCGCATTACTGATGAAGAGGGCAGGGAGCTACCGTCTTCTGAAATTCATGGCCGCTTCATGGAGCGCTATGTCGAACAACCTGACGGGCGAGTGCGCTATGTCGATCATGCAACTTTCACGGATCCCGATTCCGCAGGACGCATTGTCGAGGTAACGGTGACAGATGGCGGTGAAACGCGGGTAATCAAGGGCAAGGGCAACGGTCCGATTGACGGTTTTGTCGCGGCTCTCAACGAGGCCTACAGGACCAATATTTCGGTTGCAGACTATTCCGAACACTCCCTCCAGCATGGCAGCGATGCCACGGCAATTTGCTATATGGAAGTGGAAGACACGAAATCCGGAAACCGTTGGTTTGGCGCAGGCATCAACTCAAATATTGTCGCCGCGTCGCTTGAGGCGCTGGTGAGCGCCGTCAACCGGTCGCTCAATGGCGATAATTGAGGCACTGTTTGCTCTACTCAAATGTCATCAATAACAGCAGGACCGACAACAAACCGGTCCTGTTTCTGCATGGCTTTGGTGGGGTTGGCGCTCAGTGGTGGGGGTTGCAGACGGCGATAAGCTTCAAGGCACCCACCATCGCCTACGATCTGCCCGGACACGGCAAAAGCACAGGTTTTCCAAATGCCGGACCGCCAAAGATTGCCGCCCGCGCGGTGATTGCTGACATGGATGCACGGGCACTTAAGCAGGTGCATCTGGTCGGTCATTCCATGGGCGGCGCCATAGCCAGCCTGATTGCACTGATGGCACCGGATCGTGTGGCCAGCCTGACGCTTCTGGCACCGGGTGGATTTGGTCCCGAACTGAATCATTCGGTGCTGATGGACTGGGCTGCAGCCCGCACCCAAAGGGAAGTGGAAACAGTTCTGCCGCATTTTTTTGGACCGGATTACGTCATTCCTGAAAAAATGGTTGAATATCAAATGGAACCGAGAGCGCAGCCGGGGGCTGTGGACGCGTTAATTTCGATAGCTGAAGACGTGTTTGAAGGGGGCAGGCAAGGGGTCTTGCCGATTGATGATCTGGTGCAGCTGGATCTGCCAATGTCGGTGATTTGGGGGCAGCTCGACAATATCGTGCCGGCAATGCAAGCCAGTCAGTTGCGCGACCGCGTCGACCTGCACCTGTTGGAAAATGTCGGGCATTCGCCGGTTGAAGAGGCTCCCGATCTGGTCCGTCGAACCATTCTCAACCATGTGTTGGCAATCGCCTAATCGCCTTCCCCATTCCACTCCATCGGATAGGTTTCAGGCAAAGACACCTTGCCGTCGCAATTTTCTTTCAACCGATACTCACTGAGATAAAAACGACTTTCCTCGCCGCTGAACGCGTGTCTTTCATATTGACCGCAATCTCGGTTGACGGAAAAATATTTAGTCGAAATCAGGCTCTCGGTCTGCTTGTCCCATTGCGGATTGGTGAGCAATGAACCTGGTTGTCCTGTGGCGCTGGCCGGCACCTGAAACTCCAACGTATCAACGCTTCCTGCCACCTCCAGGGCTGCATAATAGGGGACGTTCACATCGGCATTGTTGCAGGGAACCAGATAGAGAAAGACGCCCGGTTCGAGATTGATGGTCTGGGCGCCCCAGGCTTCCACAGTTGAGGGCAGATCACAACTCAACATCCGATATCCCGGCATCAGCACCGCATCGGGCAGTTTCGATGTATCATAGATCAGGTCAGGGTCACCCAGACCGCTTTCTTCGTTTGGTGTATTCTGGCTTTGGTCTTCATCGGGATAGACAATATCGGATTCCGGGTCTTTGGCCGCCTCTGAATCTTGATCTGCTACCGGTTTGGGTGGGGCACTTGCCGTTCTCATGTCGTAGTGGGACAGCACGGTTTTCGCTTCGCCACCAACGACAACTGCCGCGTCTTCCCGGTCCAGCCGGCCCTGTACCACATCCATCATCGCCAGCACGGATGTAACACCCTGCAGCGAGACGTCATATTTGATTTTGTCGACACCATCAAAATCGATTGTCACCTCGGCGAAGCGTCCCTGCTTGAGCTTTTGAATGCTTTGATTGGTGGACTTTTCAATAAATGCCGCTTCGTTGCCGTCATATATCTTTTTCACCTGGCCAAAAAACCGGAAGTCGTGACCGGTTACCGAAACCGAAATATGTGATTTCAGGGAGAGATTTTTGCCGTCCGGGGCAGACGTCACAAAGATTTTTGCATCAGGCTTATTGCTGCGTTCGAGTTTGAACAGCAGCGTATCACCTTGCGGAGAGGTCCCTTTTGTCTCGGCAATGCAATAACGCGCATCGGTGCAACGCACCGTCCAGTCGTGCATGGTTTGAGGTTCCAGCGTGCGCGCATTGGTGACACTTATCGAGCCGGCAAGACTGATCAGTACGAGGGCGGAAAAAGATGCTGCATACATGGAACGGATCCGGCAATCAGATGTCAGGTAACTCAGAAAACTAGGCGATTGAGAGCGATTCGCCCACCGGACGTCCTGCAAAACTGTGAAATACTGTGGATCAACATCAAATATGCGGTTCCACTATATCCGATCGCCCCGGAACTTGCTGGTTTAAATTTGGGCATCGCCACCACCATATGCTATCGTTAACAATATCTTAATGTGACGGTAGAATTTGCAAGGACACCTAATATGTCTTCCACCAACGGAACCGATAACCCCGCCACTTCTGAAACATCAAACACCGACCAAATTCGCAATTTGAAATCGGCTGTGGACATGGTCCGTAACCGACAGGCTGATCAGCGCGATGTGGTTGTCGATTTGGGAGAAGCGGAAAAAGCAAGGCTGGATCTTCTGGCAGGTGAATTGCAGCCGCTGTTTGAAGATATCGACCCCGATGATGACCGGTTTGAACTCGCGGTCAGTCGTGGTGACCGTCCTCGCATGTGGATTGACATGACCACCTTCGTCGCGATGGGACACGACAAGCTTCGCTATCGGCTGCTGAAGGACACCCGCATGGGTCGCATCGTCATGGCCGAAACCGATGACAAAGACAAAATGGCCGATATCGTTTCCCAGTATGTGGCTGAAAGGGTGCTTGAACGGGAAAAGATGATCGAGGGCGAATGGCGTTCGATGAAGAGCGCCAAAGTCGCCACCGATGAGATCAGCCTGGAGGAGGTTGAAGCAGCTTTTGCGGATACTGCCTCTCCTGGCGAAACTACCGAAGTCGCCGCCGCCGCCGCTGCTGCTGCAGCTAAATCGGGTGCTGCGGCCTCTACTGCCGATGATGAGACGTTTCAAAATGCATTTGCCAAACCAAAGCGCCGCACAGGTTTTGCGCTGTTTGTGCTGGGTGCGGTATTTACTTTGGCGGTGGTTGCTGTTGTCGGATTTCTCATGGTGCCGCAGGCAATATAGACTGCTTATCGACATGTTTTGCAATGGAGTGGCCTGCATGGGTGGTGCGGCAATGACATATTCTAGTCGTCTGCAATGTGGCTGATAATGAAAGTGATCAATCTGCTGCCTTCGGCGATTAGAAGTCGCGTGTATGTGGGCATTGGATTGATCTGGCGGGCGATGACTTTGGGGGTCAGGATTTTGGTGCGCGACGAGCAGGGGCGTATCCTGTTGGTGCGCCATACCTATGTGGCGGGCTGGCATATGCCGGGCGGTGGTGTGGAGCGAGGCGAAACAAGTCAGCAGGCCGCGTGCAAGGAGCTTCTTGAAGAATGCGGTATCGAGGCTGACGCGCCTCCGGCTCTATTTCACCTGTATCGCAACCCATCGACCAGCCGTTATGACCATGTCGCGCTGTTCGTCTGTTCAAAATGGCATCAAGCGCACCCCAAAACTCCCGACCATGAGATCGCCGAGATCGGGTTTTTTGACTATGAAGACCTGCCGGAGGGAACCACTGTTCAGACCAGAAACCGGCTGGCAGAGATATTGCGCAACCAACAGGTCAGCGATGTCTGGTGAGATTATGTCAGCCTGAATCTGGACAGCATTGGTTTTCTAAAAGCGATCACGATCATGGGGCGCTGAATAATCGATCTGCGGCCCAACCGGCACAACCCGGCTTGGATTGATCGTTTCATGGCTGCCGAAATAATGGGATTTGATGTGATGCAAATCGATTGTCTCGGCAACCCCCGGCCACTGATAGAGATGGCGGGTATAATTTGACAAATTGGGGTAATCGGCAATGCGCTTTTTGTTGCACTTGAAATGGCCCACATATACCGGATCAAAACGAACCAGGGTGGAGAATAACCGCCAGTCGGCTTCGCTGATCTGATCGCCCGCAAGATAGGCTTGACCGGAAAGCCTGTCCTCCAACCAGTCGAGTGTCTCAAACAATGGATCAAAGGCTTCTTCGTAGGCCGCCTGGGAGGTGGCAAAACCACATTTATAAACGCCGTTATTGAGGGTGTCATAAATCCGTTGATTGACCACATCGATCTCTTCGCGCAGTTCCTCGGGATAATAATCCAGCTGGTTGCCGGTGATTTCATTGAATGCCGAATTGAACATTCGGATGATTTCACTTGATTCATTGGAGACGATTGTCTGCTGCTTGTTATCCCACAGGACGGGCACCGATACACGGCCGGTATAATCTGATTTGGCCTTGCTGTAGATGTTGTGAAGACGTGAGACGCCAAACAGGTGGTCGCGGGTTTCATCGCCGCCAGCCTCTTCAAATGTCCAGCCCTCATCTGTCATGAAGTGATCGACAACGGATATGCTGATAATGTCTTCAAGGCCCATCAATTTGCGAAAAATTGCCGTCCTGTTGGCCCACGGGCAGGCGTGAGAGATGTAGAGGTGATACCGATCAGCCTCAGCCTTGAAACCACCGACACCACTGGGGCCCGCATCACCGTTATTGGTTATCCAGTTGCGAAAGCCAGCATCCACGCGGATAAATTTACCGCCCGACTTTTTGGCATCATACAACTGATCTTTCCATTTACCTTCAACCAACACGCCCATGATCAATTTTCCCGTTTCGTAGCTTAGCAACAATTAGGAATTTGAGCGCGCTGCCACAAGTGCCGAATGTCTGGACGGCTGAACATTCTCGTGTTAAGCGGTTCCTCGGTTTGGAGAATTGATCCCTATGATCCGTTTGGGACTACAGCGACGACGAATTTCCTGAACACCACGCGCTGCGCTGGTGATGATTTCGTTTGCCGTAAATTGACGGCACCACCTTTTCCATTACCGTTCTACTGGAAACTCCCATGCCCCCACCTGATCTTATCGTTCGGAGCGAATTGCCCGAAGATGCCAATTGCCTTGAAATCCTGACTGAAACTGTGTTCGGCCCCGGCATGCGGGCCCGAGCAGCCTATTTTCTGCGCGAAGGGGTAGATCACGAAATGGATCTGTCCTTCGTCGCGCAATGCCGGCAGCAAGTTGTTGGCACTGTGCGGCTGACAAAGGTAAAGTGGGGCGAGGACATTGCGTTAATGCTCGGTCCGCTCGCGGTTTTGCCCGATCTGAAAGGCCAGGGAATTGGCAAAGCTCTGATGCATCGCGCGGTGGCTGCTGCCGGCGCAAACAGCAGCCGGTCGGGTCTGCCTGCTATCATGCTGGTCGGTGATCTGGACTACTACAAGACATTTGGATTCGTTCGCATTTCGCCGACAAGGATTTCCCTGCCTCGCCCAGCCGATCCGGCCCGTATTCTGGGTTGTGAACTGGTCACCGGCAGTCTTGATCAACTGAACGGCGATGTGAGCCGTTTTCGTTAACGCCCCTCACGCACCCACATGGCCGATAGCAGCAGCAGCAATATGCCGAGACCCAGAAATCCCGCAAGCAGGGGAATTTGGATCACCCCCTTCAGCACGCTGGCGTTGGTTGTGCGCAGGCCGATCCAGTCATTGCCACGGGTTGCAGCGCTGCCGCGAACCGGAACGATCCGGGGCAGGGAGGCGGCGGGGTTTGTCTGGCTCAACCGCTTGATCAGACCGCCCGTCTGTGCAGCGATGGAGGTGAGTTTTTCTCCGGTTGAAACAATGTCTGCATATTCGCGAGGGTTGGTTGGGCCAATGTGAGCAAGCGCCGTCAGTTCGCCACTTGCTGCACGGAACAAACCGAGAGATTCCGATTCATATTCGGCTTCAAACTGGCCATCGCCCTTGTCGGTAAATTCCAACGAAACCGCCTCGCCGGTCGAGGTGATCAGATCAAGTCGTCCGGGATTATCGCCCATTGTCTGGCGTTTCACTACCAGGCGATTGCCGACGGCTTCTGCACGCAAGGCTTCCTCGTCCAGCTCCGGTTCTTTCATCAGCCAGTGGCCCAGACGGCGTAACAGCTGTGTATGGGGTCCACCTCCTTCAAAACCTCTGGCCCACAGCCAGACATGGTCAGACATCAACATTGCAATGCGGCCTTCACCAGGGCGGTTGAGAACCAGCAATGGTTTTTGATCGCCTGCTTCCATCACGACGTCGCCCTGTGGGTTGGTGCCGTCAATGAGCCGGAACCAACGGCTCCAGTTGGGTGGCAATTTTGAGTCGCGGCTGCGCAGTCCCTTCAGTCCACGGGTCACAGGGTGGCGGCGTCCAGCTTCCGATACAGTTGGATGGAATGGCGCAATGCTGACCTCACCGGTCGGTTCGACAGGCAGGACCGGAGCCAGCGGTGTTCGGTGAATACTCGCCAAATCTGCGTGTTCAGGACCAGCTGCAATCAATATGGCTCCGCCATCAACCAGATAACGGGAAATATTGTCAAAATACAGCAGGGGTAAAACGCCGCGGCGCTGATAACGGTCAAAAATGATCAGATCGAACTCGTCAATTTTCTCGATAAACAATTCGCGGGTTGGAAAGGCGATCAACGAAAGCTGATTGATCGGCGTACCGTCCTGTTTTTCAGGTGGACGCAAAATGGTGAAATGCACCAGGTCGACCGAAGCATCGGACTTCAGCAGATTGCGCCAGGTGCGTTCACCGGCATGGGGTTCGCCTGATACCAACAGCACCCGCAGGTTTTCACGGATGCCATCAATAATTGAGAAAGCCTGATTGTTGACAGGTGTAATCTCGCCATCTGCCAGTTCGGCATGAAGTTCGATTACATTCTTGCCACCATGGGGAACGTCGAAATAGAAGCTTGAATCTTCACCCGGAAATACCTGTTCAATGGCTGCGAGTTCGCCATCAATCAACACCCTGACATTGACCAGACCACCACCTGTATCAATGTTGGTGTCGACGACCGAATAGACAATTTCCTGATTGCCACCGACAATGCCGAAACGCGGTGCTCGCTTGATTACCAGACGTCGGTCGCGATCTTTGTCACTGCCGCTGATCAGGCCATGAATTGGCGCGTTAAACCCCAGATCATCGGTATTCTCAGGCACATCGTGGATCTGTCCGTCTGTCAGAAAGATGGCGCCGCCAACCTGCTCGGGGGGAACATCCTGCAAGGTTTTTTTCAAAGCACTGAACAGGGCAGACGTTGCCTCTTCTGTCTCTCCGCCACCATTTTTGGCAACCACTTCGCGTACCTCAAACTGCGGAAATCGCTGCAGCAATTGGACAAGCCCTGTACGCGCCAACGCGGTCTGTGCGCTGCGTCCGTCAAATTTCTGACTGTCGGTCTCATCGACAACCACAGCGACCACGGTTTTCAGCGGATCGCGGTCTTCCTGCAACAGTGATGGATTGGACAGGGCAAGCGCCAGAGCGGCAAAGGCGGCCAGACGAATCCACGAACCACGCACGCCACGCCACAGGCCATATATTACCAGCAATCCAGCGGCCAAAGACAGCAGGCCAATGACCGGCCAGGCGAAGAGCGGTGCAAAACTGATCGACAGATCATTCATTGACCCAGCCTTTCCAGAAGCGCCGGGATATGGACCTGATCGGACTTGTAATTGCCCGTCAACGTATACATGACGATGTTGACACCGGTGCGATAGGCGTAGGTGCGCTGGGTCGGATTGGGTGGAACGACCGGCAGGCTGGCCGACCCGTCGGGCTCGATTGCCCAGGCACCGGCCATGTCATTGGAAGTGATCAGGATGGAGGAAACACCATCCCCCTGGCGCGTTGGTCGGTCCGTTGCGTCCGCTTCGCGGGCCTCCGATGTCTCGACCCACAGCTTGCCTTCAAGATAGCGACCGGGAAATACGCTCAACAGATAAAACGCCCGGGTCAGCACATGATCGTCTGGCACAGGTTCCAGAGGTGGAATGTCCAAAGACAGCAATATCTCTCGCAGCCTCAGCGTTTCACTCGATACCCGTCGACTACCAAATCCGCCTTGCAGTTGATCGCGCGTATCAAATAACACGCTGCCTCCGCTTTTCATGAACGCATCAACACGGGCCATGGTCTTTTCATCTGGCACTGTCCCCATCGTGGTGATCGGCCAGTAAAGCAGTGGATAGAAGGCAAGTTCGTCCTTGGAAATGTCGACACCCACGGGTTCGCCGGGTTCCAGGGAGGTTCTCGAAGCAATAAAACTGGTAAGTCCGGTCAATCCCTTTTTGCTGAGATTGTCGAGCTGTGCGTCGCCGGTAATGACGTAGGCCAGACGGGTGCGCAGGGTATCTTCAAAATCAATTGCAGCGGCCGCCGCCTCCGCCGCCGCATCTCCTGTTTGCTGAGCTTCTGCCTGATGCAGTGGAAAGGCCATGGCCAAGGCAAAAGTCGAGCCGCCCACCAATAAGGCCGCAGCAAATTGGGGAACGCGGCGCAACGCTCCAGCCATCCACAACACCGCCAGACAGTCCAGGGCGAGCAACAATAAAGCCGCCGCAAGAAGCCAGGGTTTCAATTCAAAGTCGCTTTGAGTTTGATAACTTCCGCTATGAGTATTGGCTGGTAGTTGATTGCTATCGATCAGACTCAGGTCTGCAGGCTCGGAAAACAGATTTATCGCGACATAAGCATCGCTTGTTCCATATGTTCCCGGCGGGTTTTCTGCGCTTATCTGAACGGTTGATTGAGAGCCAATTCGCAGCGGTCGAACTGATGAGGCCGGGGCGGTCAGCGATCCGAACCCATCAATCATCGACAAGGGTGGCAAGGCGACGCTTTCGGCATCCTCTTCTGTCGCCGCCGCCGCCGTCGCCGTCGCCGCCGGGCGTGCAGCTGCAGATGAAGTCGAGCGGGTTTTGTCAGCGGCAATCGCCCCGTTCGAGACGGCAACAATGCGCCGCAGCATGTCAACGAAAACGCCTGACAGGGGAAGGTTTGACCAGCTTGCATCCGCTGTCACATGGAACAGAACAATCCAACCCTGACCGCGCTGACTGGCAGTCACCAGCGGTGTTCCGTCGGCCAGACTGGCCCAGGTCTTTTCGATCAGGTCGATATCCGGTTCGGCCAATACCTGCCTTGTGACCTCGACATCTTCCGGCAGGCCAATGCCTTCAAACGGGCTGTTGGCCTCAAATTTCGTTAACGGTTGCGGTGTGCCCCACGTCAGTGTGCCACCAAGACTGCGACCCCCGCGCCGCAGTTCTACCGGCACCAGCGTGTCATCTGGAGCACTGGCAAGGCGGGGCCCGGCAAATCGCACCAGCATGCCACCGCTGTTGACCCATTTTTCCAACTGTTCCAGCGTCGCGTCGGGCAATGTGCCGATATCTGCCAGCACCATGGTCGAGACATTTTCCTCAATCAATTGGGGGACAGCTTGCGCAATATTTGCGTCTCGCGCTTCGCGCACTTCGCTGAACGGATTGAGTGCGCGTGAAATATAATAAAGTGGTGACAGCAGGGGTTGAGCCTGATCGGCTTTTCCACCGGAAACCAGACCAACGCGCCGCCGCCGGAAACGTTCGTCGAGCAATTGCACCGCACCGGCCTGAGCGCTGTTGTCAATCGCGATGCGGGTGATTTCATTGCGCAGTTCAACTGGCAGAACAAAGCGAATGTCTGCCGTGGTTTCTTCGGCGGTAAATTCAAAATCGGAACTGGCAATCGAACGGCCCTTTTGATCAAAGGCAGTCGCCGTGCCTGAATTTGCGCCTTCCATGTCTGGTCGCTTTACTCTCGCAACCAGCGCTTCAGGTGCATTGTTGATCTGGGTCAGAACCTGCAGATTATTGGTGGTCGGGGCGTAATAGACAATCTGCGGAATATTCAATCCGGCAACAGCTTCGACAAAATCGTCAGCGCCCGGATGCGCCAGCCCGCTGGATAGCCAGACCAATGTATCAAACCGAACAGGACTATCGCGTATTCGTTCCGCGAGCGCCGAATAGTCAACCGGCAGTGGCAACGGTTGGGCGGCATTTACAACCTCCTGAAGCTGTTCTGCTCGCACGGTGTTGACGTCAGCCTTACCACCGTCGGTTGCCAATACCAGCGCGGTTGGCCGAGAATCATCTGCCGCCTGCGATAGTAATTTCTCTGCCGTGGCCTTGCGGTCCTGCCAATTCGGGCCGGCTGCCCAGCCATTGTCCATGACGATCAAAACCGGTCCGGAACCGGTGATGGATTTGTCCTGTGCATTCCACACAGGCTCGGCAAGAGCCGCAATAACCAGCGCCGCCATCAGCAGCCGCAGCAAAGTCAGCCACCAGGGGCTCTGGGCCGGTGTTTCTTCACGCTGGCCAATTTCCTCCAAAATGGGGGTTGGCGGAAAAACTTCCTGTTTCGGGCGCGGTGGCGTCAGTCGCAAAAGCCACCAGATCACCGGCAGGCTCAGCAGGCCCAGCAATATCAGCGGAGAGGTAAATGTCAGGCCGAGCAAGCTCATGACAGCGCCTCACCAGACAGTCGCACATGCAGGGCCACCAGTGCAGTTGAAGCCAGGTTATCGGAATGATGGGCAATATAGTTCCAGCCCAGTCGCTTGCACTGTTGAGCCAGCGCAGCGCGCCGGGCTTTGAACAGGGTTGCATAGTCTTCAGCCAGGGTTTCGGCCCGGCCAAATGTCAACCTGTTGCCGCTTTCCGGGTCGGTAAACTCGGTTCGTCCGGAATAGGGAAATCGTTCCTCGGCCGGATCGATGACATGAACGAGGCTTCCGTGGATGCCCTGTTCTGCGGCGTGGTTGATGCGGTTGAGCGTTGCGTCAATCGGTTCCAGAAAATCTGAAATGACAATCAATTCCGAGCGACGGCGAACCTGCACCAAAGGCGGAAATGACAGATCGCTATCTGGAACCGCGACCATCAATTCAGCAGCGATGCGTTCGGCCGCCACCCGGCTCGACAAGGCATTGGTTATGCCCGGCCAGCCAACGCGTTCGCCGCTTTTGGCCAGTATTTCGGTCATCGCCAAAGCCAGAACGAGCGCTCTGGATTGCTTTGAAACCTGCGCGGATTCGCTTTTATACAGCATTGACGGTGAACTGTCGGCCCAGACCCACACGGTATGTGCGGCTTCCCATTCCTGATCTCTGACATAGACGGAATCGTCCCTGGCTGACCGACGCCAGTCGATGCGGGTCATGCTTTCGCCCTGGTCATAGGGGCGGAACTGCCAGAATGTGTCGCCGTTTCCCCGGCGGCGGCGACCATGCCAGCCATTGGTGACTGTATTGGCAATGCGCTGGGCTTCGATCAGCAGGTCGGGAATAAGCGACGCCCGCTCACGGGCACGCGCAAGAACACTTGTGCCAGTTTCTGAGGAAACAGCGCTGCCGATTGTCAGTGCCAATTCAGTGACCTCACATCCACCGCTGCTTCAAATCGCCAATAACCTGCTGCACCCCGATTCCTTCTGCCCGGGCGCCGAAATTGAGCGCCATGCGGTGTTGCAGGACAGGTTCGGCAAGCGCCACAACATCATCAACAGAAGGCGCCAGCCTACCATCCAGCAGAGCCCGGGCACGGACCGTCAGCATCAAGGCCTGAGAGGCGCGCGGACCGGGGCCCCAGGCAATGTGACGGGTAGAATCATTTTGATCTTCAGCCCCGGGTCGTGCAGACCGGACGAGGCCAAGAATGGCTTCCACGACGCTTTCACCAACGGGCATGCGCCGCACCAATGCCTGAATATCGGTCAATTGGCTCAGTTCCATGGCTCGTTCCGCCACGGCCTCTCTGGCACCGGTTGTTTCCAGCAGGATCTGCCGCTCGGCATCAAGATCGGGATAGTCAACATCGATCTGCATCAGGAATCGGTCCAGTTGCGCTTCAGGCAGCGGATAAGTACCTTCCTGTTCCAGCGGATTCTGGGTGGCCAGCACGTGAAACGGACTGGGCAAATCATGCCGCTCACCGGCGATGGTGACGTGGTATTCCTGCATCGATTGCAGCAAAGCGGACTGGGTGCGTGGTGAGGCGCGGTTGATCTCATCGGCCATCAGCAATTGAGCAAATATCGGGCCTTTGACAAATCTGAATGACCGTTTGCCATCGGCGTCCTGATCAAGGATCTCTGATCCGATAATGTCAGATGGCATCAAATCGGGCGTAAACTGAATGCGACTGGCCCCAAGACCCAAAACGATGCCCAGCGTTTCCACCAGTTTGGTTTTCGCCAGACCCGGCACACCGACCAACAGGGCATGGCCTCCGGCGAATATCGTGGTCAGGGAGTTTTCCACGACGTCTTTTTGTCCATAAATCACTTTGGAAATAGCATCGCGGGCCTGGGCGACCGTTTCTACAGCGGCCTCCGCTTCAGCAATGATCGCTTTTTCATCTGCTTCGGTGATTTTGGTCATTTCACTCATGCTGTGCTCTCATATGAGAATTCGGGTTGACTTAGTCTGCCATGCTGACAAGCGTGACAATAGCCACTATTTCGTGACTATGCCCAAGTTTGGGCCAAGACTATGACCGTGATATGATAACATGCAGGAGCCGGATATGGGCGAAAAATTCAAATCTGCAGCCAATCCTAAAAAGGGCCCAACAGAAAGCCCCACAGGGGCACTGGAAGCCCTGGTGTCGCGGGCCAACCATGCCGGTGCAGGCTTGCCACCCGTGGATAGGTGGAATCCCGAATTTTGTGGCGATCTGGATATCGTCATCAAGCGCGACGGGACCTGGTTTTATATGGGCACTCCGATTGGCCGGGCACCGCTGGTGCGACTGTTTTCAACGGTGCTGCGTAAAGACGAGGATGGCAAAACCTATCTGGTGACACCTGTTGAGAAGGTCGGCATTACGGTTGAAGATGCGCCTTTTGTGGCGGTTGAAATGAATGCAGCACGAAAGGGCGATGAGCAGGTTCTGACCTTCCGAACGAATGTAGGTGACCTCGTGGAATGTGGACCAGACAACCCCTTGCGCTTTGATATTATTGGGGAAACCGACCAGCTCAAACCTTACGTTCTGGTCCGGAGTCGATTGGAAGCACTGCTTGCGCGGCCGGTCATGTATGAATTGATTTCCCACGGCGAAGAGCTTGAAGTAAATGGCACCAAGATGTTTGTGCTGCGTTCCATGGGGCAGATATTCCCAATAATGCCCTCAGACAAACTTGCTGAACTGAGCGCCTGATCTTGGACTATCTGATCCCGGACATTTATGGTTTTGAGGCGTTTGAAAAACGTGTTCTGGAGCGATTTGCCAGCCGTGCCGATCTGTTCGCGGCAATTGGCGGTGATCAGTCGATGAATCCTGATCATCCGATGTTTGCTGCGGGGCTTCAATTCAAACCCGCCGCGGTGCTAATTCCGGTGATCGACCGGGACGGGGAGGCGACAATATTGTTGACCCAGCGCACCGAGCATCTGTCGAGCCATAGCGGGCAGGTGGCATTTCCAGGTGGAAAAATTGATCCCGGCGAATCGCCGGAAGAGGCCGCTTTGCGAGAGGCCGAGGAGGAAGTTGGTCTGGAACCGGCTCAGGTCGACATTATCGGAACATTTGGCCCCTATTATACCGGTTCCGGCTATTGCATTTCGCCGGTGATTGGCATGGTTCGTGGCGAGCCGCGCTTGACGTTGAGTGAAGATGAAGTCGCAGCCGCCTTCGAAGTGCCGCTCGGGTTCTTGATGGATCAAAAAAACCACGCACGCGAAAGCCGGCTGTGGGCGGACAAGAAAGTCTATTATTACGTCATGCCCTTTGCAGATGATGCTGTGGAACCGCCGGTGGAACGAAGAATTTGGGGTGTAACGGCGGGCATCATCCGCATGGTGCAGGAACGGCTTTACGGAGTGGCAGAAGCAGATGGCTGAGCCTATTGAGCAGGACTGGATCGCCCGACCCAGCCTCCTGCAATTGTTACGCCTTCTCAATGAGGCAGGGGGCGAGGCCCGGATCGCCGGAGGTGCGGTACGCAATGCCTTGCTCGATCAACCCATATCAGACGTGGATATTGCGACGAATCTGGTGCCGCGCGATGTAATTTTGCGGATGCAGGCAGCTGGCCATAAAACGGTTCCAACCGGCATTGAACACGGCACAGTAACGGTTGTACTGGAAGGCGACGCATATGAGGTTACGACATTGCGGCGTGACATCGAGACCGATGGGCGCCACGCAAAAGTGCTCTATGGAACTGACTGGGTCGCCGACGCCAGCCGTCGCGATCTGACCATCAACGCGCTTTATCTGAATGCTGATGGCACGGTTTATGATCCGCTGGGCGGGATGCAGGATGTGTTGTCGCAAACAGTGCGTTTTATTGACGACGCAGAAACCCGCATCAAAGAGGACTATCTGCGCATCCTGCGTTTCTTTCGTTTCTTTGCATGGTATGGAAAATTTCGCCCTGATGCGGAAGGGTTGAAGGCCTGCACACGGCTAAAGGGTGGATTGTCAGAACTTTCTGCAGAACGGATCTGGCATGAATTGTCCAGATTGCTGGCGGCACCGGATCCGAGCCGGGCGATATTGTGGATGCGCACTACCGGTGTGCTGTCGGCGGTTCTGCCTGAAACGGAAAAATGGGGAATTGATGCCTTGCCCGGCCTGATGGCGGCTGAGCAGCAACAGGGTTGGCAAATCGACGGTCTGTTGCGGTTGATGGCGATCATTCCACCTATGGAAGAGCGGGTATCGGCAATCAGTGACCGTTTGAAATTGCCCAACAAAGTCAAGTCACGCTTGCGAAACTGGGCCCAGGTTGAGCCATTGAATGCTGCGTTAAACCAAGACCCGTTCAACCAATGGCTCTACTGGCAAAATCAAACTGCGGTCGGTGACAAGCTGCACTTGGCGATTGCAAAGAACGACGCGGAGTCGAAAAAATTATTGCGGCAACTAAAATGGCTCAAACGGTGGAACAGGCCGGAATTTCCACTTCGGGGTGGCGATCTGATCAATCTCGGCATGGCGGCAGGTCCGGCGATCTCCGAAAAGCTGTTGGAACTGGAGCAGGCATGGGTGAACAGCAATTTCACGGCGCCAAAAGATGAGCTTCTGGCGAACGTGACATGACCTCCAAAGCCTGTCCCATGGTGCTGCGAATTCAAAATGGCGTTACCAAAGTTCTCGCTTTCAGGCATCCCGAAGCAGGCAATCAGCTTGTGAAAGGAACAATTGAATCCTCTGAAACGGCTCACGACGCTGCACGTCGCGAATTGGCTGAAGAAAGCGGTTTGGAGATTGCCGAAGAATTTAAACTGGTCGGAACATCAAAAGCGATTGTCTCTGATCAGGAATGGTGGTTTTTCGAAGTAGCCGTTTGCGAGTTGCCGGATAGCTGGAGGCATGAAACAACGGACGATCATGGCCATTGTTTTGAATTTTTCTGGCACGACATTGATGCGGCAATGGACGGATCCTGGGATCCAATGTTCCACAAAGCGGTGAATTTTTTCAAAACTAAATACCTGCCGATAAACTAGAGACGTTCAGGCTTAAATGGAGCTAATGCTGTTTGTGATTGGCGAGATGATCCAGAGTTGAGACGCACGCAGCGCGAAGCCCGCGCTTCGGGCAAGGGCGGCTCGACCCTGGCAGTAACAAACGGGGGCGTCCGCCAATCGCAAACCCTTCTGGAACGGTTCTAAGGTCAGGACTCAGGGAAATTTTACAACCGGTGGCATGCTGCTCAGGATTGAGTTGACGTTGCCCCCGGTCTTTAGCCCGAAGATTGTGCCCCGGTCCTGCAGCAGGTTGAACTCCACATAGCGCCCGCGTCTGATCAACTGTTCTTGGCGCGCTGCATCATCCCATGGCATCTCCATATTGCGGCTGACCAGCGCGGGATATATCTCGGCAAACGCCCGCCCCACATCCTGGACAAATTCGAAATTTGGTTGCCACTGATCCAGCGCTTCTCCGCCATGCAGGTAATCAAAAAATATGCCGCCAATGCCACGCGGTTCATCGCGGTGGTTGAGATGAAAATATTCATCACACCAGGCTTTATAGTGATCGTAGTCGGCCACAGCGTGTTTCTCACAGGCCAATTTCATCGCCGCATGAAAGTCGGCTGAATCAGGATCATCCTGAACGCGGCGGGCATCCAGAACCGGCGTCAAGTCGGCACCGCCTCCGAACCATTGTGAAGATGTCACCACCATTCGCGTATTCATATGGACAGCCGGAACGTTGGGATTTTGCGGATGGGCAATCAACGATACGCCGGATGCCCAAAATCGGGGGTCCTTGTCACCGCCCGGCATTTGTTTGCGAAATTCCGGTGAGAATTCGCCATAGACAGTCGAGACGTGAACCCCGACCTTTTCAAACACACGCCCCGACATCATCGACATGACACCGCCACCGCCTTTGCCTTCATCGCGTTGCCACGGGGTTTGCACAAATCGTCCAGGTTCCCGGTCGCCCATAGGTCCCTGAACAGCGTCTTCCAGCGCCTCCAGACGGACGCAGATATCTGTGCGCAATTCCTCAAACCAGGCCTTTGCGGTGGTCTTCTTGGTCTCGATATCCTCGGGTAGGCCAGGAGGTAAAGTGGGCTTTTCGCGCATGTCTTGGGCCTGATGATTGAGTTGCATCTGTGCACTGCCACATCGTCCATGAGCCTTGCAAGGTTTGGGTGCTGGACAAGCTGATTATCTTTGCTCAGGAATGGAGTGCAGACAAAGTTGTAGGGGTTGCAACGTAACAAAAATGATTCTTGGCGAGGCGAAATCGTCTGCGGACAGGCCGACTTGCTATCAACCCCGGCGTAGAACAAATTGACCTACCTGGTTTGACGGATTGCTTCACCGGTGGTCATTGCAACACTCATCGCAATATTTAAAGACCGCCCGGTTTGGGCCATCCCAATCGTCAGACGCTGGTCCGCAACGTCGTGGACAAATTCGGGCACCCCGGATGATTCGCGACCAAAAAGCAGGCAATCTCCGGACTGGTAATGAAATTCCGTATAGGCGCGTTCGGCTTTGGTGGTGAGCACGATCAGCCGGCGTTTTTCCGTTTTGCGCCATGCCTCAAATGCCGGCCAGTCGTCGTGCAACTGCATCGCTGCCCGTTCCAGATAGTCCATGCCGGCACGCCTCAAACTCTTGTTGTCAAGGCGAAACCCTGCAGGTTGTATGATGTCGACTGCTAATCCCAGACACGCCGCCAGACGCAGGATAGTGCCCGTATTGCCGGGAATGTCTGGTTGGAAAAGGACGATCCGCAGGTCTGACGTCAAACCCTGCAAATTGTGGTTTTCTGGCAACTACTCGACCTCCGAAATATATTTTGAACAAATAGGACTATACATTTTTAAAAAGCAAAGCTATTTGAGTGTCATTGAAAACGCGTCGAAGGAGGATGCTATGACTATTGTGTTGATAAATCCCCCGTTCGGCTGGACCCTGCTCCGTAGGGCGATGTCCTGCGCCAGCTAGGCGACCGCTACCGCGTTTTTCTTTTTCTAAAAAATGTAGTTCCGAGATTGCTGCTGGCTCTTCGTCCCACCCGCCGCTTTTCGCTTGTTCGCGTTTCTCAAAATTTTCGGAACACATTATGTCCCACTCACTCAAAACAGAGCCCACCCATCGGTTTGATCAGCGGTATTTAGCCCGCCCGCGGCGCATTATTTATCTGGTGTTGATTACGTTGTTGGTGCTGCAGACCATAACAGTGACAGTAATTGTCAGCAGTGAATCTACAAAACTGGACAGAAGTCAGCGGCTGGTGGAAGACTGTCGCTCCGACCAGTCTTCCAGTTCACATAATTTCAGGAAGCAGTCCGGCAGGTGTGTACCCTTGCCCATCCGCTTCGATACAAAGGTGTAACATGATAGATCGTGTATTGAGCTGGTTTGAAAACCTCATCGAACCATTTCCCGAAGCTGAGCCGGAACAGCCGCCTCATGGTCTGCTGGCCTTTTGCTGGCACTATTCCAAAGGCATCTGGCCCGCCCTGCTGGCCACTGCCATGCTCGCCATGTCTGCTGCTGGTCTGGAAATAATCATCTTTTCCTATGTGGGAGACGTGGTTGGCTGGTTGTCCAATGCCGACCGCGACAGTTTCCTGGAAACCCACAGTAACACCCTGATTTGGATGGCTGTCGTCGTGCTGGTGATTTTGCCAATCTTTCGACTGTTGTGGGGGTTGGTGTTGCATCAAGCGGTCTACGGCAACTATCCAATGATTATCCGCTGGCAGGCCCACCGCTATATGCTGGGCCAGTCTATGGGGTTCTATCAGGATGAATTCGCCGGGCGTGTGGCCACCAAGGTCATGCAGGCGGCGCTCGGCGTTCGCGAGACCGTTTTGAAAGTGCTGGATGTTTTTGCTTATGTGACGATTTACTTCCTTGGTGCCTTGATCCTGGTTGCCGCATTCGATTTCTGGTTGATGTTGCCCTTCGTTGCATGGCTGGTGGTTTATGTCATTTGCCTGCGCTATTTTCTCCCCAAAATGGCGCATATTTCGCGCATTCAGGCTGATGCGCGGTCGACCATGACCGGGCGGATCGTTGACAGTTATACCAATATTTCAACCGTCAAACTGTTTGCCCATGCAGGGCGCGAAATCGACTATGCCAAGGATTCCATGGATGGATTTCTGCAAACGGTGCATCCGCAAATGCGCCTGTCGACCGGCATGGGATTCTGCATCTTCATGCTCAACAATGTGTTGTTGGCCGTTGTTGGCGCGATCGCCATCGCGCAATGGCTGAACGGCACTTCGACGGTTGCCGCCGTGGCGGTTGCGACTGCCCTGGTGATCCGCCTGTCGAGCATGTCCCACTGGATCATGTGGGAATTGTCCGGCCTGTTTGAAAACATGGGCATGGCAATTGACGGCATGAATACGATTGCCCAGGGGCGCGATGTTCGTGATGCGGTTGACGCTACGCCGCTGACGGTATCCAGCGGCGCGATCAGCTTTGACAATGTCAGCTTCACCTATGACAAGCACGGTTCAGTCATCCGCGAGATGAACCTGGATCTGCAGCCGGGTGAAAAGGTTGGCCTGATCGGTCGCTCCGGTGCCGGCAAAACCACGATGATGAACATCCTGCTGCGGCTCTACGATATTGAGAGTGGCACATTGACCATTGATGGTCAGGATATTTCCAAAGTCAGCCAGGAAACGCTGCGCTCGCAGATTGCCGTGGTGACACAGGATACATCCTTGCTGCACCGGTCGGTTCGCGAAAACATCGCCTATGGCCGCCCGGATGCCGACGACGCGGCGATCATCGCGGCTGCCAGGCGTGCCAATGCGCACGAGTTCATCGTCGATCTGGAAGATAACAGCGGCAACAAGGCCTATGATGCCCAGGTCGGCGAGCGCGGGGTTAAATTGTCTGGCGGCCAAAGACAGCGCATCGCCATCGCCCGGGTGTTCCTGAAGGACGCCCCGATCCTGATCCTTGATGAAGCCACATCGGCGCTGGATTCAGAGGTGGAAAGCATCATTCAGGAACAATTGTTCAACCTGATGGAGGGCAAGACCGTTCTGGCCATCGCCCACCGCCTGTCGACGATTGCCAATATGGACCGGCTGATCGTGCTGGATCAGGGGCGGATCGTTGAACAGGGCACCCATGATGAGCTTGTGGACGCCGCCGGTCTCTACGCATCCTTGTGGGCGCGTCAGTCCGGCGGTTTCCTGCAGACCGAAGAGGAGCAAACCGCCGCCGAGTAATTTCGGCGGGGGTTTAATATGCGCTCACGCAGGCGGGCGAAGGCCCGCCGCTCCGCGGGGGTGGCGCGTTAGCGCCGGACGGCTCTTCGCCGTCTTCTACGGGCAAATGGGTGTTCGGAGTGTGCCGCCGCGGTTTGGTTCGCGCTTAACAGCGCTTGCGCTCACGCAGGCGGCTTTGCCGCCGCTCCGCGGGGGCGGTCTTTCGACCGGGCCGCTCTTCGCGGCCTGATACGGTGGGCGTGGAATATGCCGGTCAACGATTACGGCCAACTCTGAACCCTCCGTAGAGACGGCGAAGAGCCGTCCGGCGCTTATGCGCCGCCCCCGCGGAGCGCAGGGCGAAGCCCGACAACGTGAGCGCAAAACAAACTCTGCGGCGCCAAACTCCGAACCCTGATCTGCCCGTACAAGACGGCGAAGAGCCGTCCGGCGCTAGCGCCGCCCCCGCGGAGCGGCGGGCCTTCGCCCGCCTGCGTGAGCGCAAAACAACCCCCGCGGCGCCAAATTCAGTTCCCCCGCGGCTTCGATTCCCCGTCTCCCACCCCCTCAATCTCTGAAATTTCAAGCAGGGGAACCTCCGATTGACGGGGCGGACTTTGAGGGAAGGTCTGGCCTCGCGTCAAATCGGGGTCCCCCCACCGCACCGCCGGCGACGCCATCTGCGACAATGACGTTACCGGCGGCGGCGACGGCGGCGAATGCGGCGAAT
>JABABQ010000051.1 GCA_014238155.1 Rhizobiaceae bacterium | reverse complement strand
TGATCTTCCAGATTGAACTCGTAAAATAGAGCCGCCTGAAACGCCTGACGTGGTCCCAACATCGTATCAATCTCCCAATTCTATGGGAAAACTGAATCAGAACTTGAAAACTATTTCAACAAAGCCTTTTTCATCAAAATCGGCTCCAAGCGGTCCTTGGGCCTTGTGTAGGTCGCGCTAAGTCGAACGGCCGACAAGCGGACAAAGTACCGATTTCGGTTTGGCTGGTAGTCGAGTTTGCGACTGTCGTCACTTGGCTTCAAATGAACCTGAATACATTACTTATGTCCACGTCGCACTGACTGCTTGATCGGATTGCAAAACAGCATCATCTTGTATGCCAAAGCAGTTTTCGCTATGCGACTTAATGTAATTTGTTCGAGTTTTGCAATTTACCCAGCATCTTTTTGCAGCTGAGAGCGTCGGAGGGCTCATGAGCATTTCGTTGTCAAGACGGCTTGCCGCCATCGTTTCGGCGGATGTGGTCGGGTATTCCTCGTTGATTGAAAATAACGAGGCCGGTACCCTTGCAGCCTTGCACACACTGCAATCGAATGTGTTTGCTCCGGTGATCGCAGACCATGGTGGAAGATTGTTCAAGACGATGGGTGATGGGATGCTCTACGAGTTTCCTTCTGTTGTGGCAGCTGTTGAGGCTTCAATTGCAGTGCAAACGTTGATACTTGACCTTCATTCCAATCCAATCCGGTTCCGCATTGGCGTTCATCTAGGCGATGTCGTCGTGGAGGGCGATGACCTTTTGGGAGACGGCGTTAACATTGCTGCCCGAATTGAGGCAGAGGCGGAACCAGGGGGTGTGGCTCTTTCGGACGATGCATATCGCCAGATCAGAAATAAGATCGAAACACCCTGGCGTGATGGAGGAAAGCAGACGCTGAAAAATATCTCTTTCCCGGTTCAGGTCTGGCATTGGTCTGCCGGCCAGGTCGAACAGGCCATGGTGCCAATCAATGTTGCCGAAGAGGGAGTCAAGCCATCCCTAGCCGTATTGCCATTTGAAAACATGTCTGGCGATTCCGAGCAGGAGTTTTTTGCTGATGGACTTGTTGAGGATGTAACCACAGCTCTGTCACGTTACAGCGAGCTATTCGTCACATCGCGGTCAAGCGCGTTTTCCTACAAGGGCAAACGGGTGGATATCAGCACCATCGTCCGCGAACTCGGCGTGCGCTATGTGCTGGAAGGCAGCGTTCGGCGCGCCGGTCAGCGGTTGCGGGTCACAGCGCAACTGATCGAGGCAGGCTCCGACACCCACGTGTGGGCCGAACAATATGATCGCACGATCGAGGATTTGTTCGACATCCAGGATGAAATTACTGTCAACGTTGCAGGCGTCGTCGTTACCGAAATCGAACGAGCCGAAACCACCCGGGTGTCGCGCAACAGAATCGGCAATCTGAACGCATGGGAACGTCTGATGAAAGGCCTCTGGCATATGGAGAGAGGCACAGCCGAAGACAATGTCAAGTCACAAGACATATTCCGCCATGAAATTGCCAATCCGGATACCGGGGCGTCTGCCCATGCTTGGCTATTGGCTGGGATGAGTATGGACCTGATGTATGGGTTCAGCCGCCGCGATCAAACCGACATCGTCACCGATGGGCTGGCCGCTGGCCGAGCAGCAATCGCAATTGACGGCAACAACGAGCTCGCGCGCGGATGGCTGAGTGTATTTCTGTTTATTGCCGGACAACATGACAGTGCACGGGACGAGGCCAAAGCAGCCATTCGCCTCAATCCCAACCTTGCATTGGGCCATCGGGCACTGGGCTTCGTCATGGCACATTCCGGACCTGAACATCTGGACGAGGCTTGCGAAAGCCTGGATCAGGCCATCAAACTAGGTCCGAGAGATTTCTGGACTCCTATGTGTCATGCCAATAAGGCCATGGCGCACCTTATCGCCAAGCAATATGATGCTTCCATCTCCTGCTCGAAGAAGGCACTCACATTCAATCCTGAGCTTAGTACGGCCTTTCGACTTCTCGCCGCGGCTTATGCGCGGAACGGGCAGTCCGATGAAGCGTCAATGTACTGGAACCGGTCCGTCGTGGCCGGCCAAATCAACCTTGAGGCTTTTAAGACGTCGATTTTTCGCATTTTAAAGCGACCAGAAGACGCGGAACACTATTACGGCGGACTGAGGTTGGCGGGCATGGACGTCTAAACACTACGCAGCTTGAGAAGCTATGATATCGAAGGTCGGGCAAATAATGCTGAGTGCGTCAGTGTTATTTTGGATACGCATTCGGAAACTACGTATGCCAAAACCAAATATCGAGTAGACGCCGGAATTGGTACCTACTGCTTCAGATTCTGATGAAAGGTTGTTGCTTCCGAGCCTCTCAACATTATTCCGATAGCGACACGCCAATTGCTTCTGCTATGGGCTTATTTCGTTGAAAAACTCGCCTTAATCTCGGCAGTCTTTGCTGATTCAGTTTCCTTGTTGATTTGGGAGATTGATTGCGATGATGGGACCACGTCAGGAAGCGCAGGCGGCTCTGTTTTATGAGTTTTGCTTAGAG
>JABABQ010000038.1 GCA_014238155.1 Rhizobiaceae bacterium | reverse complement strand
GGTAGAGATGCAGACGCCAGTGGAGAGGACTCAACGGCTGTCGGTGAAGATGCCTCGGCGACTGGTGTTAACTCTACTGCGATAGGTGAAGATGCCTCGGCGACTGGTGTTAACTCTACTGCACTTGGTGAAGAGGCCTTGGCGTCTGGTGTTAACTCTACCGCGACCGGTGCAAATGCGGAGGCCAGTGGAGAAGACTCAACGGCTGTAGGTGAAGATGCCTCGGCGATTGGTGATAACTCTACAGCGGTAGGTCAGAATTCCTGGGCAGACGGTGATAACTCCACCGCGTTAGGTCAATATTCCGACGCGGAAGGAGAAAATTCAACCGCTGTTGGTCAAAATTCCTTGGCGTCTGGTGAAAACTCTACCGCGACAGGTGCAAATTCAGAGGCCAGTGGAGAAGACTCAACGGCTGTCGGTGAAGGTGCTGAGGCGTCAGGTATTGACTCTACCGCGATAGGTCGAGGTTCCACGGCGACTGGTGAAAACTCTACTGCCGTAGGTCGGAATTCAGACGCAAGTGCAGATGACTCAACGGCCGTTGGCGAAGATGCCTGGGCGACTGGTGTTAACTCTACTGCACTTGGTGAAGATGCCTTGGCGTCTGGTGTTAACTCTACCGCGACAGGTGCAAATTCAAAGGCCAGTGGAAGTGATGCCACGGCCTTTGGTGAAAGCGCCTGGGCGACCGATGATTACGCTACCGCGGTAGGTGCTAGTTCTCGCGCCACAGACGTGAATGCGACAGCTTTTGGCGATAATGCGCAGGCCACGGCTGAAAATGCAACTGCGCTGGGGCGGAATGCTTTGGCCTCAGGGGAGAACGCAACTGCTATTGGCGAAAGTTCCCAGGCAACCCATGAAAATTCGGCTGCATTTGGTAGAAATTCTTATACCGATAGTGCCAATCAAATGGCGTTTGGCACTTCGGATAATACCTACACAATGCGAGGAATTGCATCGGATGAAAGCCGTGCTGCCCAAACCGGACCGCTTGAATTGGTTACCACGGATGCCTCTGGTAATCTGGCATCGGACGGTGGACGGTTGTTTGACGATGTGGAAACCAACACAGATGGTGTTGCAATGGCCATGGCCATGCAAAACCCGGATCTGGTGGGTGATGAGAAGTTCGGCGTTGTTCTGAATTTTGGTAGTTTTGAAGGATCTACCGCAATTGCTGCGGCTGCAACGGCGGTGATCGCACACAACGAAAAAGGCCGGATGGCAATTAACGGCGGCTTTGGTTACGGAATGGATACAAAGTCTGTCGGGGCCCGGTTTGGTGTTCAGTGGACATGGTAATGACCGGATTGCTCTGAGATTGGAACATGTATTCCAAACAGGGCGATTCATGAATAACCGTATGGAAGAAGCGCCGCACGATTTGTCGTGCGGCGCTTTTTCTCGATGTCTGTCAGGTATTGGTGGTTCGGGCCGAGGACAATAGAAATGCTTAAGTCACGTCTCCTGTTGTTGATGATAGCTCTGCAGATGTTGTTTGCGGGCATGGCAGATTCTCAACTGCGGACCATGTCCAAATTACAAATGCCATCCAACAAAGCTCTCGCAATCATGATAACCAACACATTGATTGCCTATAACCAAGGCAACCTGACGGGCGACTATTCTGTTTTGCGGGAACTTTCATCACCGAATTTCAGGGATGCAAATTCATCGGCTCGTCTGGCCGATGTCTTTCGGAAAATGCGAATGGATGCGATTGACATTTCACCGATCGTGTTGTTTCGGCCAAAACTTGTGCGCCGACCAAAGATCGACCAACGCGGGAATCTAATTTTGGAGGGATTTTACGACACCCGGCCAAAGAGGGTGAATTTCTTTCTTGTCTTCCGGCCCGCCAGAAATGTCTGGCGTTTGTTTGCCATTCAAGTGTCCACCAATCTTGCCAAGAAAGTTTCAATGGCTCCAAATGCGGCGGTTTCGCGAAGACGGAACAAGCTCCAACAACGCAAAACTGTCCAGCAACAATCAACAGACAAACCAAATGAAACCAGAGCTATTTCCAAACTAGGCCCATCAAATTCTGGCGCCGGGAAAAATACGGTAGACCCAAAGCCAAGTTTGCTCCCTGTGAGGAACTCCCGGACATCGAAAAAGCGAACCTATCTCCCTACCCCCAGCAGAAGACCGAAGATCAAGGGCCTGTTATGATGATCCAAAAGCAGAAGCCAGGAACTTTGTGCAAGGTGACAAGTCCTGGATATGTGGTTCCAATTTTCCCCGGCTGGAATAGGAGCATGGTGGTGAGATGTCCTTTACCGCGCTAATTACTGAAACTAATTGTGGTGGGAATGATGATCAAGCAACGTCATCCAAACCACCGGGCTTTTTGTGTTTACCTGAATCACCTAAGATATAATTTTGGTCGGGCGTCACCGCAAATTCGGAACAAAATTCATGGGCAATTCAACACGTGAACTTCGCAATACTGGCAGCGAAACGGGTCACGGATTTATTAGTGATATTGACGGCTTGGGTCGGCGATTTTTGGAGCGACCGCAGTGGTTTTTTCTGGTCGTCATTGGCGGCCTGATTATGTTGCCTGTTTCGGTCTGGTTGGACCTCAGAAGCCTGTCAAACGAGTCGCTATCGCGCCAGGCTGCTGACCTCAATTCAATGATCTCTGACATTCGCAGTTATTACTCACGCAACGTTGTTGGCAGAGTACTTCAGAACCATGGAACCAGCCAACCCGCGAGCAACTATGAAGATATTGCAGGTGGCATTCCAATTCCGGCGACGCTCTCGATCGAACTTGGTGATGTAATCGGCAGCAAAGCTGATGGCATAAAATACCGTTTTGTATCCGACCAGCCATTCAAAGGCAGGACCTCGCATAATCTTGACGCGTTTGAGAAACGTGCGTTGGAAACATTGCGTGCAACTGGTCAACCGGGCAGGAGTGTAACTGAAATCACTGGTTCGATTTTCGACAGGCGAATAAAAATGGCGGTGCCCGTTATTATGGGTTCAGCCTGCGTCT
Source organism: Rhizobiaceae bacterium (assembly GCA_014238155.1). Classification (GTDB taxonomy): domain Bacteria; phylum Pseudomonadota; class Alphaproteobacteria; order Rhizobiales; family Rhizobiaceae; genus Pseudahrensia. The sequence continues at coordinate 2,063 of JABABQ010000038.1, read as the reverse complement.
CGTGCCATAATTCACATGCCGAGAGCCCCAGCAATGACTGGAAGGTTGGGCAAGTGCGCGGCATTCAGGCAATAACCATCGACCAGCCAATCGCGGCAAACCTCTTTTCGTTCAAATACCTTCTGTCATACTTCATTGTTGCTGGCCTTCTTGGGTTTGCATTTTTGATACTGCAATGGCGACAGGCTAAACAGTTTGCGAGCGTTAATTCGGAACTCGAGGAAGCCAATTCGTTTCTCGCTGACGTGTCTGTGAAAATTTCGAAATATTTATCCCCTCAAGTCTACAAATCCATATTCAGCGGCGAGCGAGATGCCGTTATTGCTACCGAACGCAAGAAACTGACAATCTTCTTCTCCGACATCAAAGACTTCACTGCAACGACTGAGCGCTTGCAACCTGAAGAGCTGACATCTTTGCTGAATGAATATTTTACTGAAATGGCTCAGATTGCACATGAACACGGTGCCACGGTTGACAAATTCATTGGCGATGCAATCCTGGCATTTTTTGGCGATCCCGAGACGCGGGGACCTAAGCAAGACGCATTAGATTGTGTAAAGATGGCCATAGCCATGCAGCAACGCCTGGATGAGTTGAGCCGGGATTGGCGGCGGCGAGGTTTTGAAAAGCCATTGCAGGCACGAATGGGGATAAACACCGGCTATTGCAACGTTGGCAATTTTGGCAGTGTCGACAGAATGGATTACACGATCATCGGGGCTGAGGCCAACGTTGCCGCACGGCTGGAGTCAATTGCCAAACCGGGCGGTGTTGTTATGAGCTATGAAACTTATGCCCTGGTGCAGGATCATGTGAATGCACGACCAACAGAGCCGATTACTCTCAAGGGTATTAGTCACCAAATAATTCCATATGTCGTTGACCCTGAAAGTCTGACGGCTGAAGAGCCGCAAAACGATGTGGTCGAGATTAACAATGATCACCTGAACCTGAGAGTTAATCTCACGGGCATCAGTATTGCAAAGCGCCAGAGTATCGAAAAAGCCCTGTCGTCGGCTCTGGCTGAAATCCAGACAAGAAATGAATGACGCTGCACCAAAGTGAATTGCGCATTGTTCGACCGCTTGAAGAATTAGATCGCATTTGTCGCAAACCGGACGGAACGAAATGCCGAGCATAGACGTTCGGTCCGCATAATTCTTCAATTAATAATGCAGAACTGCCAACCTAGAAAATAATGAGACGGCGCTGATTGAATGCGATTTGTTTGATCCTTTCGTGTTCAAGTAGAATGCTTCTGCCCGGTACGAAGTAGACGTCAGCTGGTGTTAGGTTCTGAAGGCTCTCGTGGTGACGATGATGGTTGTACACGCTGGATTCAAAGACGAAGTATTGCTGTGTATTTTTGAAGCGGACGGCCCAATCCAAGCAGCGATGGTTCTGGCTCGTCCGGCGCCACATCGATGGTCCGCTGACCGCGCGCGGAACTCCGAGCTCATCGATGGTTTGATTGGTAGACAGACGGGGTCGTTCAACCAGCCGCACGTAAATTGCAAAGACGCCAAAAATATTTCATCGAGGCTTGACTAAACATATCAGCAAAGAACCGAACTTACCGCCTATCGAGGTAAGCGGAAGAGACGACCGACGACAATCTTTCATTGGGTATCTTGGGGGCAATCATCGTCGGCCGAAATCAAGGGGAGACAACAGTAGGGAAATCTCCTTCTTGGGTCGGTATGTTGCCGCAACATCAAACCAACTGATCTTATTCTGGTCGACCTTCGTACGAAACAACACTGCACAAATATGCGTTGATAAGGTGCCCCGATATTGTCGCCGGCGTGGCACGGGCAGATTTATCAAATTGCATAAGCAATGTCGGACTAACCCAGATCCCGAGTTGTAGACCTGACATTTACAGCCGTTTCCCGGTTTGCGGTCCTTTGTGTATTTGATGTTCCCCGTCAGCATTCATGAGACAGAATTGTGATTTTGCCTAAGAGGTGATTTTTGGTTCATCGTAGCCCTTATGGAGCGAAGATGAGACATAAATCAGGAACCCAGGGATCGGGTTCAGAGAAATTGATCCGGACTAT
>JABABQ010000054.1 GCA_014238155.1 Rhizobiaceae bacterium | reverse complement strand
CCGGGTCTGCCCCGTTCTATCGGTCGTGACGGCAGAGGGGCTTGGGATATGGTCTCGCAACGACGGCATGCCATGCGGGGTCGAATAATTTTGTTCACGACAAAGCGGCCCGGGATGTATTCCAGTTCCTCGGTAGCATCCTCACCCAGTTTTGACAGATCACCACCGCATTCCGGGCAATCCTCGCCAACAGACAAGATCTGCCCGATACGATCCAGATGGTCGGGCAAAGGTTGACGCCTGGGCTTTTCCTTTGGCTCTGCAGGTTCAGCAGGCGCGGTTTCCACAACCTCCACTGAGGCCTTGGCAATCTCTTCATTCTCGACGAACAATTGCAACTGGTCCATGCTTTCGGATGTGGACCCGAAGCGGTGCCTGTTGGCCCCGTGTAATTGATGCTGAAGCTGTTCAACCTTTAGCGTCAACGCCTTCACTTCAGCGGCCAGAAGTTCACTCACTTGCCGCAGTTCAGCGGGGTCTTCTGGCAAGTTATCAAGGGCGTTCAGCATGACCATTCTATACAGAATTGCGCCCCGAATAGGAATCCACAAACGTCCATATTGCTTGATATTTGCTTCCGGCTATCCCGTCTTCAGAGGCCGCCACGTGTGCTTTGGAATGCGCCAGTCAATGCCTTCCAGCAGCATCGCCAGTTGCGCCGAGGTCAGGTTGATCTTGCCCTCTTTTGCGGCTGGCCAGACAAACCGGCCTCGTTCCAATCGCTTGCTAAACAGACACGCGCCCTGTTGGTCCCACCAGATGATCTTGAGCAAATCCCCACGTCGCCCCCGGAACACAAATAGATGGCCGGAAAACGGATCCTGCTCCAGCGTCTTCTCAGCTTGCGCCGCCAGCGTGTTAAATCCCCGCCGCATATCGGTTACACCAGCAGCCAGCCAGACCCGCGTGTTGCTCGGCACCGGGATCATGACAACAACCCTTTCAACAACCGCGCCAACATATCTGCATCAAAGCCACCCTCGACCGAAACCCGGTGGCCGTTGGAAAGCTCAATCTCGAACCGTCCCGCCGGAGCAGTGGCCAACGCAAGAACAGGGCTGGTCGCGACTTCGACCTCTACCGGCAAAAATACCGGGTCAGGTTCTTCGGGCACGGCATCTGCATCCGGAGCATAGCGTTCATCCTTCAGCCATTTGAATATCAGATTGGCATTCATCGCATACCGACGTGCAACCTGCGCTACAGAAACGCCTGGCGCCGTCGTCTGAAAACAGATCGAACGCTTCTCTTCATCCGGCCAACGCCGCTTTTTCTGATTTCCCGCCATACAGCGCCCTTAAGTGTCCACTTCCCATGGTGGACACTAACGCGACAAAAACGCAGACGTTAGGCGGGGCACGCCAGACGCTTACGAACGTGACGCTGTGTGGAACGATGCTGACCAAGCACGCGGCACGCCCGGCGTTCAGAGACGCCCAACATATCCCGCACCTGATCAATGCACCTGCGACGGCGTGCGGGGCTTAAAAGTTTCCCCGTGCAGCCTCCTCCAATATCTGCTTGTCGATGGTTAAATCAGCAATCGCACGACGAAGTTGATCGTTCTCCTTTTGCAACTTCTTCAGTTCCTTCAACTGATCCGTGCCCATGCCTCCATACTGCTTGCGCCAACGATAATAGGTTTGCTCTGTGATACCAACTTGCCGTATCGCATCTAGACGGATAATTCCCTGCCCAACCAGCACATCGACCTGGCGCAGCTTGGTGACAATCTCTTCGGGTTTGTGACGTTTGATGGCCATTTCTGGTCCTCCTTTTACTCAACAATAGGATGGACCAATTAATTTGGGGCAGACCAGGTCCGAAGAAGCGGCCATTCAATTTATCAATATCAGAGGCGGCTTTGTCCACAATTCGGTCACTGGGCCAGGTGCCACCAGTGAATTACTCAAGGCCTGCTTCGAACCCTTTGGAGGCCCTTCATTTTCAATGCCGATCGGCGCTTTCGGTCCTTGGCGAACGTTGCTGGGCCCAAAATCGAACGGCGGCTAAGCTAAACTGCCTAAAAAGACTATATTTCAAATAATTTTGCCTGCGCCAACGTCTGCACTGATGTTAAATCTACCGTTTCTGAGTTTATCCTAACCGGATATTGTCCCCCAAACTCTGTTAAATTCTCTTGAGCGGGAATGCGCATTCTGATAAATGGTCGGCCTTGATACTCGGCATGATCGATTGTTGTGGCCAATTGCGTCTTAAGAGGCTCCGCCAACGGCTCATTCGCAAGTTCAACGAGTAGTTTTTTGACGTAGTCTTCAATACTTAGTCCTAGTACCGCGAGATCGGATTGAAGCCCAACAAAGTAGACTTTGCCAATTTCGATTGCTTCCTGTCCTGTTTGCATACAAATACGGTCAGACGCCTCTTTGTTGTCAGCAACGCCCAAGTAAATGAATCCATCTTGACCTGGGTGGGTGTTTGCAATCGCACCAGCCGTACGCGCCAATTTCTGATACATATTCGGATCTAAAATTGGCGGTTTACTGAGACGGCAAACACCAGCTTTGAATTCATAGCGGCTCGCCTCATATCTTGCTCGCCGAAGTGAATTCTCCAAATCCACAACTAGAGCATGGGCTCCGCCGAAAGCAGCCACATCCTTCTTAACAAAAGCTTCCTGAATCAGGCCTTGTATCACGGTAATGTTACGCTCTCGATCATCAGTCGTGGAATGATGGGCAGAACGTATCATGTGCGTTTGTGAATTCTGCAGAGCGATTCTGATTTTGGATAGATCGTCGGCAAACATGCCATGCATAGACATGAGACGGTGGAAGGCAAAGAAGACAGCAAAGAACGTTGTCCTTGCAGGATTGCGAGGCCTTTCATGCACGCAATTTCTGAACGAAGCAAAACCGTCAGTCTCAAACACGGCGCGGATTGATCCAATTGTGGACACTATTTCGGAGCTTAACCGCTCAGCTCCATATGTTAACAACGCAGCATTTATCGCTGCAAAATCATCAGAGTATTTTTCAAAATAAGCGTCAAAAACTTCTCTGCTTGCGTTAAGTGGAGTGTCATTCAGTATAGAAATCGCCAGGTCAGCGATCAGCTGTTCGTCTTCGCTGCGAGCTAAGTCGTTCGCAACAATGATGCCGTGCTTACACCAAAATACCTCAGCCGCATCGATTCCATATCGCTGCTTTTCTCTAGGAGTGTCAAAACTAACTTCTGGCATTTCATTGAGAGTCAAAATGTCTGGAGAAGAATCCCCACGCAATTTGAATGCGAGTTTTCGAACGAACTCTGAAAACTCAGAAACGAGCCCTGCCTGCCGTTGCTCTTGTGGACTTAGTTGGCGTCCGCCAGCATTTATCCGGCCAAAGACGTCGTTGATCCGGTCTTCATTGCCATCGCCGTCAATTGTGACAGCTAGTTGATATTCTAAGAACTTGGCACACTGATCTGCATCCATCCGGGGGGTGTCGGGACCAAATTCTGTGAACTTTCCTTCCTTGAGTTCAATTTGAGCGCGCGTCGACTGCTCCAGGTCAAAGCATAAGCTATCTTCATCTAAGAACTGATGCTCGATAAAAGAGAAAATAGCATTCAATCGCTGCATTCCATCGATAATTTCCAAGCGATCATCTTCATCATCAAATTTCGCAAACATAAACAGTGGTATTGGCAATTCGTTCTGTACCGAGTTGATCAAATGCACCTTTTCTTTTGAAGACCAAACCAACTTGCGCTGATACCGCCTGTTCACCGATAATTTTGAGGACGCATATAATCGGTAAGCTTCCTGAATACTCATGCCGCGGGGTGTAAGAGACATTTAACGGGTTCCTTGCATATTTTACCCCAAGTGGCTCAGCAACCGAAACATCACAAGACCGAACGTAGCCGAAGCTTCCCGCATTGATACTGCCAAAGCATGTTTCCTCGCTTTGCTGCCATTCGTTGGGATCGCAGCGAAGGTTCGCCCCCCCAATTGGGGACCTTTGATTAGCACGACAGTTTAGAACCGAACACGACAGGAATATTTGGAGTTTCTAGAGCACCGGGCGTTTATTCCGCGCATCCGGTTGCCATGAAGTAGTTCCAGCATTGCTGCGGCGTGAAAATATCTCAGACTTGGCCGACGGCTTTCTTATGAGGTGTGACCCGTGCATCTATTAAACCACCCAGGCTTGTAAGTTTGATTTTTCCGGGAATTGGAGGGCGACACAATTACGCCGGTCGACTTTTCGCCTTCCGCAAGGCGCGAGATCCGGGATCAGCATAAGCAGCAGATGCGGGAATATAATCAATCTCCCCATCAGAGTTCGCTCTGGCATACAATCGCCCGGTTTTTCCAGCGAAAGCCAACTCACCCGGGATAGAACAAAGGCACGGCCAACGCCTGGTCAACTCGTCCTGACTGACCTGACGGTCATTGAACAAGGCTATGTCGAGGCAAAGCTTGATATACCCGATCGATGTCAGGTTTCCGTCTGCCCAATACACTTGGTTTGACAACAGGCAATCCGACAGGATTCGCATTGCTCCAAGTGGCATGTTGCGGGTTAGCTGTGCCAATCGCTTGCCGCAATCAATCTGATGGTCATTGGCGGATCTGCCAGAAAAACCTCCGCCACCGGCGGCCTCAAGGTCTGCTGACCTGATGGGCGTGATCATGCTGCCTTCGTGCAAATCGCTGATGGTGCGTGCCATTTCAATTCTGGCCTTCAGGTGGGCTTGTGCTTCGTTTCGGACGACCTCAGGGGCATCTCGCTCAGTTTTGTCCAGGAGAGCACTGGAGGCCGTGAAGTACTCCAAAACGGTGTTGATTTGACCAACAGCCGATACAGCCTTGCCTGCGGCCTGCAGCTGCTCGGCTTGCAGCATTCGAGCCGGCGCGCCCTGCTTCAGCCAGCTATGCCGCTTTTGGATGATCGCACAGTCGCTCAAGGTGGACCTCAATACGTCCCTGTGGCGATCAACGGGGTACATATGAGCTGCCATCTTGTTATAGTTCCGGAGCACAACGGCCCGGTGCTCTTTGAATTCAGCATCTGTCATGAGTTTCGACGCTCCAAATGGCGTCCTCGACAGCACCTGGCTCACCTGCTTTGGCGAGATTGGCGTTCCGTCATAGGTCATTGCCTTTGAGATGGCTCTGGGCTTCACCCCTCGCCCGTTAAACAGCATCCAGTACAGCCTCATGCGCTGCATGGCAGTAAGGTTCAATGCCATTGCCTTCTCCTATGATCGAATGTGTGACGGCCGCTCATCGCTGGCCTCGCCGCTTCTTGCGGGCAACTTCGACGGTGACACCAGGGCGGACAAAAACCTTGCCGTCCTTCCCACCAAACAATTTGTTGATTTCCTGGATGGCCTGCGGCTTTCGAAGCTCCAGTGTTTGCTCGTCATGCCAAACTCGAATGTCTGAATGAATGCTTTTGAGCATCCGGTCTTTGGCGGCGCGCCAGGCAGATTCCGCCTCTTTGAAACGGATAATGATTTCCTTGCCGCTGCGCGTGGCAGTCAAAAAGCGTTTTTCAGTCATGCGGGGAACAAAGAACCAGGCCTTGAACCCTCCACCGCTGCTGTAGGGCAGTATGCCACAGTCATATTTTGGCAATTCAGTCATATGCCCAGGCCCTCTTGCTCTGCGCCATCTCGTTTGGAGATGTAGCGAGTAAACGTCGCGTCAAATTCGATTTCAGATGTGCGGGATGGATCTCCGAACCTGGACTTGATGACGCCCAGTTCAGCGAGACCTTCAATGTCGGCATCATCCGTGCCGAACACCTTGTGGATCATTTTCCAGTCGGAATCAGAGGCCGCGGTGGCTATCCGCTGCTTTTTGTATTTCTCTTTTCGGTAGATATACATAATCGCGTCATAGTCGGCTTTGGCCCCCTCCCCGCCGTACAAATCGATGTCGCTGGGACGGGATTGGGGCGCCGCATGCCCGCTGAATTCCGCTGGTTCAAAACCACACCGGTGGCATCGTTGATCCGCATGAATGCCTTCAGCTGGACACGGGCCATATCGGTCGCGATGGAGATCATGAGCGATTTTCTGCTCCGTTTGAGGCCCACCATGACGTCAAAACAAACCCCAACACCGAAGGCAAAACTCGACGCACACCTTGGAAAACGAGCCCTCTGTTGAGGGGCAAACGAACATATTTGAGTGCGAAATCCAAAAAAGGGTGTTTTTTTAAAACGACGGAAAATCACTACACGCGTCGGTCCTTACTCGACCCATTGTTTCTTAACGAAAATGGGCCTGGGGAGGCATTCTATTCGGCCATTCCTGGCTGGCAGTGTGCGCTGCTGATATGAAGCTGGACAGGCCTGCCGAAATCCAAATCGACGGCGTGGAAGACGCTGTCAATGCTCTCAAATGGAATCTTATGCCCGATCCGATACTGTCTCTATCGTGCCCGTCAGCATCGATCCAGACTGATCGATCAATCCGGCTAGATTACAAGACGGTTCCTTCGGTGCCAATCCAGCGCGTCTTCCATCAAACGAAGGTTCGGGTCACGTGCTTCGCGGATTGGCTGTCCATGGAGGTCGCGAAGGAACTCATTTCCGGCGACCGAGCTTACAACTGCAGGCACAAGAATTGTTCTGTTTTCTGCGATCCCAATCAACCCCCGATCAAAGGCCCAATGTAAATCCTTCGTCAGCGGCAGGCCATTGGCCGGATGATCCGAGCCCATCTCGCTGACAGGAACAACATGCGCAGCATCAAGGCCTAGGACCCTGCGCCCGATTGGCGACATAAATTTGCGTCCGGTGAGCGCGCACCGGCGGTCATATTGATCCAGTACCTTGCTGCGGAAGGCCCTGTCACGCGCCTTACGGATCGTCGACGTCTCTTTAGTTTTTCGTTCTTGGTCGAAGACCCTGGGTAGCTCACCGGCCCTGTCTTCGACGTAGTCCTCGGCCTCAACTATTTGGCTTATGGTGACTGGCGGGTTGCTGGGATCGAGCGGCCCCCACCTAGACCCGCCTATCTTTGCGTTGAGTGTCCGATATTCAGCTGTTCCCCGACGAATTAGGTGGAGTTGGATATAACCGTCATCGTCAAGGTCCCTCGTGAACAGGACTATGTCGTCTTTCTCCGCCTCGTTCCTGAGAGCGCCAAGGTTGTCTGTGAGGCGCCTTTCTGGCGACCTTGTCCCGCCCCATGTCTGATGTTGGTAACGAGTTTTAACGGTATCAACTCTACGGCCATCTACAAATAAGTCTGCGTAGAGTATCGAGTCTACGGTAGGTCCGCCGGTCGCGGTCACCGCGGGAAGCGGCGGAAAGAATTGCGCAATCGGTTTAGGGACAACAATACCAGCTTGGTTGCCGAGAGCTTGGCCCGTGTCGTTGTGGGCCAGCTTCTTAAATACCGAAGTGTCAAACATTGGGCCATCTCCCTTCAAAACTCAGCTTCAAGCTCGTATTTCCTCCACCAATTCGTCAAGACGTTCCTCGACCCTATCGCGGAGTTCGCACTCCCAGATCACTAAGACCCGCCATCCTTTAGATTTGAGCACAATTTGGTTGCGCTTGTCGCGGGCTCGGTTGCCCTCTAGCTTTTCACGCCAACGATCCTCGTTAGTCTTTGGCACCCGGTAGTAGCGGCAACTCTGGTGCGCGTGCCAAAAACAACCGTGGACGAAAAGGGCAACTCGTAGAGATGGGAATACGAGGTCAGGCCGTCCGGGCAGATCGGGATGGTGCAAGCGGAAACGCAACCCCCTTCTGTGAAGGCCGCGTCTCACAATTAATTCGGGTTTAGTATTTTTGCCTTTGATCGCAGCCATGTTCCGGCTGCGTGTTTCTGGAGAATGAACGTCGGCCAACTCTAAGCAGCTTTTGTGTCGGAGCCTTTTTCCGCAACCCTGAGAACATGCGGTGTCATTATCCGTGCCACTTCCCTGAACACGGGTACGGCAACCGAGTTACCGAATTGCTTGTACGCCTGAGTGTCAGACACCGGAATTCGGAAGTCATCGTCATATCCCATAAGTCTCGCGCACTCTCTTGGTGTCAGGCGCCGGGGGTTTTTCCCCTTACCCCGACTTACGAGAATTTCAGATCCGTCTTTGTAGTATCGGGCTGACAGGGTTCTGGCGATACTGGAACTGTCAACCAGCCCATATCCAAAGCCATTGCCCTTCGCTTTGTGTTTCGCGGCGTAGTCCACAAGGTACTGCCAGAGCTTGTCACTCAGGGTGTACTTGTCGCTGACTCTGCCTTTGGTGCCTTCGGTGAAATGACCTTCCGGTTTTTCGCTGCCGTCTTCGGGGTGAAGAATATTGCCAATCCTGACTTTCGATTTTTCCGGCAAGTTCAAATTGTCCCAGCTGAACCGTGTTCCTTCACGAAAGCCAACCAGCGCAATTCTCTCCCGATGCTGCGGCACAAAGTGCTGGGCGTCGATGACCTTGACATGCAGTTCATAGCCCAGCTCGACTTCAAGCTTGCGACGGATCACTTCGAATGTGCGCCCATTGTCATGACTTCGAAGGTTTTTGACGTTTTCAAGCAGAAAGGATTCTGGCCGGTGGTGCTTGAGAATACGGAGAACATCAAAAAACAAAGTCCCTTGGGTTTCATCGTCAAAGCCATGGGAACGTCCAAGAGCATTCTTTTTTGATACGCCTGCAATGGAAAATGGTTGGCAGGGGAAACCGGCAACTAAAACGTTGTGTTCGGGAATCTCGTCAGCATCTATCTGGGTGATATCTCCTGCAATTGGCCGATTGTCCAGAAAGTTTGCGTGATAGGTTTGTTGTGCAAATCTGTCCCATTCAGAGGTGAATACACATCTTCCGCCTTGAGTTTCAAATGCTTTTCTCAGCCCTCCGATTCCCGCAAATAGATCAATGAACGTGAAAGATGTCTGAGATGGTGATTTGTCGCGCACCAGCACTAGACCCTGTAATGCCCGTATGGTTGCAATACGGGGTTTCTCCTCGCCGCCCTTGTAGCGATAGATACTTTTCTCTGAATATCCGAGAAAATCCGCGGCTTCTGCCACCGATGAAAAACCGGCCTGCTGGTACAGGATTTCAAACTCATTCATATGCTTCAATCTCTGGGAATATTTTTGACACCATGTCAGAATCGTCCCACTAGAACAAGACGTGAACTTCAACTGAGTTGCAATTTAAAACTCCTCCAAGCTTTTTGCTTTTTTTCCAAGATGAGATTGCATGCCAACGTCACTTGGCGATTATCAATGTCTGCTTGCAGCTGCAAGGTTGGCCGCGCTTGAAGGCCTCAACGATACGCATTGTGCCACCACAATCCGGGCAAGGTTCCCGCAGGGTAAGTGGCTGGACTTGCTCGGCATCCGGCTGAGCCTGATCAGAGGTTGTCCTTGAAGTTACGCCAAGCACGAGACGGATCCGTGCAATGTTGGTTTTACGATTGGCGCTGGCAATGAAGCCGTAGTGGCGGATGCGGTGGAAGCCGTCGGGCAGAGTGTGGATCAGGAACCTGCGGATGAACTCGCTGGTTGCCAATCGCATGACCTTTTGTCGATCATTGCCCTTGTTGCGGTAATCCTTCCAACTGAATGCAACGGTCCTGGCATCGGTGTTGATCAGACGGCTGTTGGAGATGGCAACGCGGTGGGTGTAGCGGGACAAATAGGCCAACACGGCTTCCGGCCCGCCAAACGGTGGTTTGACATAAACAACCCATTCGGCCTTGCGCAGTGGGACGAGATAGTTGGCGAATTCGTCAGCGTTCGTCAGGTCTGCCAGATCACCGAAGAAGGCCACCCAAGCCTCGAATACGCATGTCCTCGATCATCCGTTCACGCAGTGGCGTTAAATTCTCCTTCGTCATGGGAAACTCCTGTCTGTTGATTGAGAAGAGCCCAATCGTCAGACAGAAAACCATTTTCCAAAAACTCAGCAGCTAACATGTTAGCCTCAAACAACCCAAAAACTCCAATGCCGCGCGAGCGGCTTAGTCCTTCCCCCAGATGCAGCCAGGTCTGCATATTCATCAAGGTCTGGAAGGTCCGCATTGCTGCCGTTTCCATGCACCATTCAGCTGGCGACTTGGAGCCTCGTTTTTGTGCGCTTGCAAGGGATATTTCTTCATTAAATTACCGATCGTTATGTTTGGGGCTGACACAGAAAAAAGTTACACCTACCAAAACAGCCCACCAAATCTGGAATTCTAGAGATTGCCCTTGCGTATCAATCTCAATATCCAAATTGGCATTAGCCCAATTCACCGTCAGGGCTACAAGAAAAAAGCAACCAAAGCCACCCAAGCCAGCTTCCAGCCGTTTTCCAAAATCCTTTGAAACCGTTAAAAGTTTGGTGGTGGCGAAGCGGGCGACATAGCTGCCCCCAATTACACCTAAGCCCATAGTGCCGAGCCCTGCGGGAAGAAATAGACTGTGTAACAACCCATGTCCGCTGAGAATCATGACTACCGAAATGATGACTACCGGGAGAACACCAATCCAAAGCCACCACTTCCACTTCGGTATTGCCTTAAAAAAAACAACGACACGATGTATGTAATTGCTGATCATTCAATCACCCTCGTTTTCGTGTGCTGATCCTTCCAGTTCCCTGAAGTAAACATCGTGTTCGTCCAACTGGTCCACCACTTTGAAGCTGCTATATGACGGCACTGTTTGGATGATCTCAACACCAGGTTGGTAATCTTGTACATAGTCCTTCAGGTTTGAAATGCATTCTGCACACCGATAACCGACAAAGACGCGCTTAAGCATAAAAGTATTGTCGGACTTCTCTTGAAACGGCATGAAATAGAGTTCAAGCTCCTTAATAACAACTTTGTTCCCCAGTGGCACATGGAAACGATGCTCCTCTTCATACGACCAGTCTTTCGATTTCGTACCCCAAATTTGTTTGATGTGATTGATGTCATTGAAGTCAAGCTGGTCGCTGAACTTCTTTAAATCAGCGCCTTGGAATAGCTTTTCCGTCGCATATTTAATCTTGATGAGATGGTCGAATGAAACTTCGATTTCCAGACAGGCACCAGCATGGTTATCTGCGTAGTGCGCCCACATCGCAGGTGAGCATCGCGTTTTGCTGAGGCAAATTAGCCCTATGTGTCGCGCGAAAGTATCAATTATCCTTCTGTGCACAAATCTGAACTCTACGTCGGATATGTCATATGGTGTCTGTTCAAAGGGGTCATTGAGCCGCCCTAGCCCGTAACGCGACACCTTCACCCTCTTTTTTTGGAGAATTTTGCGTAGGTGTTTTTGCCCCGTGTAATAATACAATAATACCATTCAATCCCCCTCCATTTTCATTGTCTGGCTTATTGATTGATTGCCTGATGTATTTGCTGGATCGCAGCCTTTCCGTTTTCGTGACTTATTAAGATGAGCCAGCCAGCGATAACAGCGACGACGAGCAGGCCGATTAGAGATTTGAATTCGGGATTTATTGGCTTACGCGTCTTTGCGGATCGGTAGGCAATTGACGGAGCAAGTTGTCGGTATTTTTGATGTTCAATTTGAAAAATCGGCCTGTAAAAATATTTCGCTGTATTATCCACCTGAAAACCTACTGTTGAGCGGGTCCATTTATTCAATCAGTTCCTTTCTAAGTCGGGGGAAACCATTTCACCACAGCATAAATATGCGCAGATGATCACTCCGAAGGCTCCTCTTCGTTGACTGGACTCCGTTCAAATAAGGATCCCTTCGCATTTGGGTCCACAAGTTGATCGAACCTAATTGTGATGCTCGAACCAAATTCTTTGTTCAGCGCCGCTACCAACGATGCGCGGCGTCGCTGGCTTCCTGAAGGCTCCTATTTCGATTCGACCGTATGGTAATCATCCCATTTTTAACGGGCCGTGATTGTAGAATTTATGCTACCATTTTGAGTTTCTGCATTGGTGTTATACCGCCGATACCCATGTTTGGTCGTTCGTTGTTGTATGTCCATAGCCATCGTGTGGCGTGATCTTGTGCCTCCTGGATTGTTTCAAAGATATAGCACCCCAAGCTGTCACATTCTGGGGCGAGATCTGGATTCAGCATAAGCCGCAGATGCGGGAACATAATCAATCTCTCCATCAGTGTTCGCTCTGGCATACAATCGCCCGGTTTTTCCAGCGAAAGCCAACTCACCCGGGATAGAACAAAGGCACGGCCAACGCCTGGTCAACTCCTCCTGACTGACCTGACGATCATTGAACAGAGCGATGTCGAGGCAGAGCTTGATGTACCCGATCGATGTCAGGTTTCCGTCTGCCCAATACACTTGGTTTGACAACAGGCAATCCGATAGGATTCGCATTGCTCCAAGGGGCATGTTGCGGGTTAGCTGGGCCAGTTTCTTGCCGCAATCAATCTGATGGTCATTGGCGGATCTGCCGGAAAAGCCACCGCCACCGGCGGCCTCCAGGTCTGCTGACCTGATGGGTGTGATCATACTGCCTTCGTGCAAATCGCTGATGGTGCGTGCCATTTCAATTCTGGCCTTCAGGTGGGCCTGTGCTTCGTTGCGGACGACCTCAGGGGCATCTCGCTCTGTTTTGTCCAGGAGAGCACTGGAGGCCGTAAAATACTCCAAAACGGTGTTGATTTGACCAACAGCCGATACAGCCTTGCCTGCGGCCTGCAGCTGCTCGGTTTGCAGCATTCGAGCCGGCGCCCCCTGCTTCAACCAGCTATGCCGCTTTTGGATGATCGCACAGTCGCTCAAGGTGGACCTCAATACGTCCCTGTGGCGATCAACGGGGTACATATGAGCTGCCATCTTGTTATAGTTCCGGAGCACAACGGCCCGATGCTCTTTGAACTCGGCATCTGTCATGAGTTTCGACGCTCTAAATGGCGTCCTCGACAGCACCTGGCTCACCTGCTTTGGCGAGATTGGAGTTCCGTCATAGGTCATTGCCTTTGAGATGGCTCTGGGCTTCACCCCTCTCCCGTTAAACAGCATCCAGTACAGCCTCATGCGCTGCATGGCAGTAAGGTTCAAAGCCATTGCCTTCTCCTATGATTGATTGTGTGACGGCCGCTCATCGCTGGCCTCGCCGCTTCTTGCGGGATACTTCGACGGTGACGCCAGGACGGACAAAAACCTTGCCGTCCTTCCCACCAAATAATTTGTTGATTTCCTGGATGGCCTGCGGCTT
>JABABQ010000069.1 GCA_014238155.1 Rhizobiaceae bacterium | reverse complement strand
TCTAAGCAAAACTCATAAAACAGAGCCGCCTGCGCTTCCTGACGTGGTCCCATCATCGCAATCAATCTCCCAAATCAACAAGGAAACTGAATCAGCAAAGACTGCCGAGATTAAGGCGAGTTTTTCAACGAAATAAGCCCTCTTAAGACCTCCGAAGCGTGTCGTTAGGAGAACAGCTGGATGAATCCGCCGCTGGAAAGAATGGCCCACAGCAGGCCTTGGTCAGGATTCCGCGATTTTTGGATTTGAGGACAAGGTTGCCATTCCCGACAAATTGAGCATACGGCGGAGGTCACCTCAAAAATATGCCGCCAGTCGTAACTAACACGTCCCTGATGAGAAGCTGGTGTGACCCTGCGTTCCTTAGGATGTTTTCGCTTAAAAACGATATCCGAAATCGAAAATGGAGGCGTTTCTCAACTGACCTTCGACGGTTACTGAAATATGTATGCTGAATTATAATACTCATTCAAGTCGAGTATTTGACTGATAACATCCACTGGTCGCGGCGCATAAGCGCTGCACTCGCAAAACTGCTTTAGCAATCAAAAGAGTGGTTCGAGCGATATCAAGCAGCTCTGCAAAGAACTGCAAAGGATTACGATTTGGAGGAAACACATGTCTAGGTTCCTGAACTTTACCCGTAGGACATTACTCATTGCCCTAACTGCATCAGCAACTGCGATTTCGGCGGGATCCGCCTTTGCAGCTGATATCAAAATTGGCTTTCTGCTGAAGACCATGCAGGAGGAGCGCTACAAAAGAGACCGCGCAGCATTTGTCGCCAAGGCCGAGGCGTTGGGTGCCGAGGTCATATTCGATTCCGCCAACAACGACGAGCAGACCCAGCTCGGCAAGTTTGAAAACATGTTGGCAAAAGGTGCAAACGTCATCGTTTTGCAGCCCGTCAACACAGGCACCGCCGGAAGCATGGTTAGCATGGCCAACAGTGAAGGCGTACGTGTCGTGGGATACGACTCGATGCTGGTTGACGGCCCTCTCGATGCGATGGTGATGCAAGACAGTTGGGCCGTTGGCCGTCTTCAGGGCGAAGCCATGGTCGAATGGCTGAAAGTCAAGAAGGGCGACGTAACAGGCAAAATTGCTCTTATCCAGGGCCAGCCGGGCGATTCTAATGCCATTGCGATGAGCAGCGGGGTTCTCGAAATCATCAAGGCCAATCCGGGATTAGAACTGGTCACCAATCAGGCACACGAGGGCTGGTCGTCTGAAAAAGCTATGGCGACCGCTGAGAACACCTTGACTTCGAGCGACAATGCCATCGATGCTTTCATTGCCAACAACAGCGGCATGGCACGTGGCGTTATCGCTGCTCTCGAAGCCCAAGGTCTGGCGTCGGCAGATAAGGTATTTGTGGCAGGTTCGGACGCAGACCTGACCAACATCCAATATGTGGCTCAGGGCAAGCAGGCCGTTGAAATCTGGAAACAGATCAAGCCATTGGCCGAAACTGCTGCGGAGGTGGCCTTTATACTGGCCAGTAATCCCGATGGCTCGCCCAACGACATCCTGAAGGTGGACAAGGTTATCAATAATGGTTTTGCAGACGTCCCAACCATCGTGACGCCCATTACCTTGGTCACCAAGGATAATATTGATGACACGATTGTTGCCGGTGGTTTCTACACCAAGGAAGAAGTTTACGCGAACTAATCGCAACAACCGAACCAATTGGGGGCGGGGCAAGAGTAGAACATGCGCTTTCTCCTTCCAGCGCGATGGCCTCAGCCCGCCCCCAACACTTCTGGACCTTTATATAGCGCCATTTCCTCAGGGAACTCCATGAAACGCGTAAATCAAGTGGGAACTGATCATGTCTGAAGTTGTTCTGGAAATGCAGGGTATCATCAAAGACTTCCCCGGTGTTCGCGCCCTCAACAATGTGAACTTCGAAGCGCGGTCGGGTGAGCTGTTGGCGCTGATGGGAGAAAATGGCGCTGGAAAGTCCACGCTGATGAAGGTGCTCAGCGGTGTGTGGCCTTCTCCAACTTACGAGGGCGATATTGTCCTGAATGGAGAGAAAGTACGGTTCGCCAACACCAAAGAGGCCGAGGCTGCCGGCATCGGCATCATCTACCAGGAGCTCAATCTGATCCCGGAGCTGACGGTTGCCGAGAACATCTTTCTGGACCGGCAATTCACCAATTCCATTGGCAAGATCAACTGGAACCAAACCTTTTCTGAAACCCAGAAGATTCTGACTGATCTGGGCATGAACGACATTCAGCCAACCGATCTGGTGCAGAACATCACGGTGGGCAAGCAGCAGATGGTTGAGATCGCCAAGGCCCTGTCGCAAAAAGCTGAGATTCTTGTTCTGGATGAGCCGACATCTGCGTTGACGGACAAAGAGGTCAAGGACCTCTTCCGCATTATACGCAAGCTGAAAACCGATGGCGTCTGCATGTGCTACATCTCGCACAAGATGGAAGAGATCGAGCAGATTGCCGATCGGATTGCGGTTCTGCGCGACGGCGAGACGATCGGCGGCGTGACACCGATTGCCGAGATCACCCTAGATCAGATCATCGCGCGCATGGTCGGTCGGGATATCAAGGACATGTTCCCCAAGGCAGATTTCGAACCCGGCGAAATCACGTTGGAGGTAAACAACCTGACCGTCGTCAATCCTGATCTGCCTGGTACCTTCAAGGTTAAGAACGCCAGCTTTGTTGCGCGCAAGGGCGAAATACTTGGCATCTCAGGCCTCATGGGGGCCGGTAGGACGGAATTGGTCGAGGGAATTTTCGGCGCTTACCCGCAGCATACGACCGGCGAGGTAAAGCTCAACGGTGAAGTGCTGAACGTCAGTTCGCCGAAGGATGCGATTGAGGCCGGAATCGCTCTGCTGACTGAAGACCGCAAGGCGCTCGGTCTATTTCTGGACAAGTCGATTTCATTCAATACGACGATTTCGTCACTGGAATCGATCAGTTCCAAGGTTTTAGGCATCATCAACAACCAGCAGGAACGCAAGATCGTCCGGGAGTACGTTGATCAACTGGGCGTCAAAACACCATCGATCGATACCGTCATTGGCACGCTCAGCGGAGGAAACCAGCAAAAAGTTATTCTGGGTAAATGGCTGAATTCACGCCCGGATGTATTCATTCTGGATGAACCGACACGCGGCATCGATATCGGAGCCAAGGTCGAGATTTACAAGTTGCTGAACGAACTGGTTCAGCAGGGTGTCACCGTCATCATGATTTCGTCTGAACTGCCAGAGGTTTTGGGCATGTGCGACCGGATCCTAGTGATGTGCGAGGGCGCGATCGTGTCGAACTTCGCAAGGGACGAAGCGAAGAAAGAAGCAATCATGGCGTATGCCACCGGCAGCGCCTAAGGGAGGAAAGAAAATGAGTGTTGATAGCAACGTTGCGAGTATGGGTGCCGGAAGTGCCAAAGAAAATCACCTGCTCAATTTCATCAAGAATAATGCCTCATTGATCGCTTTGATCGTGCTGGTAGTGGGACTAAGTTTTGCCGACGACGCGTTCTTTACCGAACGCAATCTCAGCAACCTATCGCGCCAAGTTACGATTATCGGCATAATAGCAGTCGGGATGACAATGGTTATCCTGACCGCCGGAATTGATCTTTCAGTTGGTTCTGTGGTTGGCTTGGCAGCTGTGGCCTGTACGCTGATGATGCAGTGGGGGGTGCCGGCATTTCTCGCGGTGCCGCTCACGCTGATCATCGTAGGTGGCGGTATTGGTCTGTGGAACGGATTTTGGATAGCAAAGTTCAACATTCCACCATTCATAATAACATTGGGCATGCTGACGATTGCAAGAGGCCTCGCCTTGACGTTGACCAACGGTAGTTCCGTGCCGGTAAAAGATAAATCATTCGCCATTATTGGCGGTGGATACATTCCGCCCATGGCCTCCAGTTTTATCCTTATCGCCTGTGCCGCGCTGGCCGTTTACTCGATTTTCCGCGAAGTGCAGCAAAGTACTGCCCATGGTGTTCAGGTCAACAAGCAGGAGCTGTACGTCAACGGCGCTGTGATGTTGGGCGGCTTCGCGCTCGCGTTCCACGTTTTTACCGGATACAAGGGAATCCCCGTGCCGGTCGCTATTTTCGCGGTTATCGCATTTGGAGGGATCTATGCGTTAAACAACACCCGTTTCGGACGTCGTATTTACGCACTTGGTGGCAATGAGGGCGCAGCGCGGCTGTCCGGCATCGACACCGTTCGAACGAAGATGGTCGTCTACACAATCATCTCGGTACTGGCGGCTTTGGCGGGAATTATATTGGCATCGCGCTTAAACGGTGCTTCGCCCAATCTCGGAACAATGTTCGAGCTGGACGCTATTGCGGCGGTCGTCATCGGCGGCACAAGCCTCGCCGGAGGATCAGGCAGAGTCGCCGGTACGATAATTGGGGCGCTGCTGATCGGCGTGTTGAACAATGGCATGAGCCTTTTGGGTGTGGTCACTTTCTACCAACTGATCATCAAGGGTCTGATCATCATCCTCGCTGTTTGGTTCGACGTAATGCAGAAAAACAAGTGAGTCAGCAGCGGTCTCTGGGAGAGTTTCTTCGAGGGACTGCACTCAATGCTGACGCCGAAATTGCGAAAAACATGGGAGGTGAATTATGGCTGTAGGATTTTGGCACACGATTCGAAGCACCAGCCTAAAGGGGTTGGTCACGGCAGGCCTTGCTGCCCTTGTTCTGTCAAGCAATTCGGTGGCGCAAGACAAAGCACCAAGAATTGGGTTTCTCCTGAAGACCATGCAAGAGGCTAGGTATCAGACCGATAAGGCGCTATTTGTTGCTCGTGCTGAATCCAATGGTGCTCAGGTTGTTTTTGACTCAAGCGGTAACGACGAGTTGCTCCAGTTGCAGCAGGTCGAAAAGATGCTGGAAGATGGCATTGATGTCATCGTCCTTCAGCCAGTTAATACGCAAACGGCAGGCGCGCTGGTCAACCTTGCCCATGAAAATGGTGTCAAGGTCGTCGGCTACGATTCAATGCTGCAGAACGGCCCCCTTGATGCCATGGTTATGCAGGATAGCTGGTCAGTTGGGCGTTTGCAGGCCGAAGCCATGGTCAATTGGCTCGAGAGCACGCGTGGCAAAGTCACCGGTCGGGTTGCATTGATCCGGGGGCAACCCGGAGATGCCAACGCTGCCGCGCTGAGCAGCGGCGCGCTGGAAGTCATCGCCAAGCACCCCGGAATTGACGTGATCGTCGATCGCAGCCATGTGGACTGGTCGCCGGACATGGCGCGGGAAACCGCCGAGACTCTGCTGGTCGAATATGACAACGCAATCGACGCTTTCATCTGCAACAACAGCGGGCTTGCCTTCGGGGTTCTCGCTGCGCTGCGCGATGAAGGTCTCGCTTCGACGGCGAAGATTTTCGTCGCCGGTTCGGATGCGGACCTCAGAAATGTGCGTCTGGTCGCTGCCAATGTTCAGGCTCTGGAAATCTGGAAAACGATCAAGCCGTTGGCCTTCCGAGCCGCCGATCTCGCAATCGAGATTGCGAAGGCGCCGGAGTCGAACATTGTTGATATCATTGGTGAACACAAGTTGATTGATAACGGCTTCGGCAAAATCCCCACGATCATAACCCCGGTTTTTGCCGTTTCTAAGGACACGATCGACAAGACTTTAATTGAAGGTGGATTCTACACCCGTGAACAAGTCTATCAAAACTGACAACCGGCGTGTTTAATCCAAACTTGCTGGCCCGGAGCCCGACGGTCGGGCTGGCCAAACGAAATCAAACAGGGGCAAAGGATGCCGGACAACTTTAATATTGCAGTTCTCGGCCCGATCCCGCGTGATCGGATTACCAGCTACAAGGGTGAAAACTTCGAAAAGTTCGGCTGCGCGGTTTACACGGCTGTTTGCCTTAGCTCGCTGACTGGGCCTGGATCGATGATCCACACGGTAAGCCATGTCCGCAAGAGGGACATCGGGAAAGTCCATGATTTGCTTTCCGCATTTCCGTATCAGGATGTCTCGCATGTGACTGACGCGGCAGACCAAGGCGACGTAATCGATCTGGTTTACGTCGATCAGAGCCATCGCGATGAAAAACAGACAGGATTTATGAATCCAATACTGCCCGAAGACATCGAAGACTTGATGCACTGCGACGCCTTTGTCTTCGTCCCGATCACCGATTTCGAGGTGCCGCTGGAAACTCTCCGGTACATCAAGGCAAACAGCAACGGCATCGTGATTTTCGACGCCCACGGTCCGACCAACGGGGTCTCCAAACACGGCGACAGGTTTCACAAATTCTGGATTGACCGCGACCGCTGGCTCCCAAACATAGATTTGCTGAAGATGAACCTTGAGGAAGCGAGGTGCAGCTGGTTTGAGGGTGAGTACAATATCGACCATCTGAACGATGTCGGCGAATTGACAATGGACGAATTGCCCAAGTTCGCGAGTCATTGCCTCGATCACGGTGTAAAGGCGCTCTATGTAACACTCGATCAGCACGGTTGCGCCGTCTATTTCAACGATTCATCCGGGCGTATGCGCGAGCATCTAGTCAAGCGGGTGCTTGTTGAAAACGTCGTCGACACAACCGGTTGTGGTGACTCCTTTGCCGGTGGGCTGGCGTTTGGATATCTGGCAACCGGCGATTACGTCAAAGCCTGTCAATACGGCAATTGCGCCGGCGCGCAGCGTTGCACCAGCAGCAAGCTAGATGTCTATCTCACTCGAGAAGAGACTGAGCGCCAGATCGCTACGACCTATGGCGATTGACCCAAAAAATTCGAAACTGCAGGAGTTCCTGATATGCACCACCCGCTGAGTAGCGATGACTGGCTGATTGAAGAAACCGCGTTCGACTTTGTCGACGCGAACTTCAAGGAAACCATCTTCACCGTCGGCAATGGCTATCAGGGTACGCGTGGCTCTCTAGAAGAAGGGCACAAAGGCGAGCTATCAGGCACCTATCTGGCTGGCGTTTACGACCACCATGATTCAACCGTCATCGATTTGGTCAATGTGCCCACTTGGCTGCCAATGCAGGTCAGAGTCGAGGGATTGTTGCTCAGTCCTCAAACCGCCAAGATTGTCAATCACAAACGAGTATTGGACCTGCAAACCGGCCTATTGCATCGTGATACGCTGTTTGAAGACGGTCAAGGTCGGCGCACGCGCATTGTCAGCGTCCGCTTTGCCAGCTTCTCCGACCAACACTTATGCGGGTGTCGGCTGACGGTGACGCCCGAAAACCATTCGTCGCTCATCACGGTTGAAAGCGCGCTTGATGCCAGGCGGTTTAATCTCGACCGTCTGCCCGCCTGGGAGGTGACGCCCAAATTTCATCCTGAGGTGAAATGGGAAAAGTGGGCGAAGAGCCGCCATATGGAAGTGACGCGCGCCACAACCGGCGAGGAATTCATCTACATTGAAACGAAGACACTCGATACAGAGATTTCGATAGGCATGGCTGCGGTGCTAGACGGTCCGATCGAAAACACCGGCGAAAACAAACTGCTCGAATATGAACGGGTTGCGCAAACGTTGTCGATCGACGCGCGAGAGGGTAAAGCCTACAGATTCGACAAGCAGGCCGTAATCTATACTTCTCGCGACCTGAATGGTGCTGAATTGGCCAGCAAATGTAGGGCCGCGCTTGAAACGGCAATGACGAAGGGATTCGACGCCAGCTTGAAGGCCAGTACCGCTGTTTGGCGTCAGAAATGGGACACCTCGGATTGTGTCGTGAACGGTGACCAGGAAGCCACGCGCGCGCTCCGCTTCAATATCTATCACCTGCTGATTGCGGCCAACGAGAACGACCCCCGCGTCAATATTGGTGCCAAGTCGATTTCGGGCGAGGGCTATAAAGGCCACGTGTTCTGGGACACCGAGATCTTCCTTCTGCCCTTCTACATCTTCACCCAGCCGCAGGCCGCTCGAGCGCTATTGGAGTACCGCTATCACACCCTGCCGGGAGCAATCGAGAATGCGCGACTGAACGGACACAAGGGTGCGCAATATGCTTGGGAGTCGGCCGATACAGGCGCTGAAACCACGCCGAAATGGACGGCCGACGGCGCCAACCGGATTTGGACCGGTGAGGAGGAAATCCATGTCACAGCTTGTGTCGGCTATGGTGTGCTCAGCTACGTCGCAGCAACAGGGGACAGGCAATTTTTACACGATTACGGCGCTGAGATCCTTTATCAAACCAGTCGATACTGGATCAGCCGCCTGGAATGGAACGAAAGCGCTGACCGATTTGAACTGACACGTGTAATCGGACCCGACGAGTTTCATGAACATGTCGACAACAACACATTCACGAACCGGATGGCGAAATGGCATTTGGAACAGGCGGCGAGGGTTTTTGAGGAATTATGCACTGAAAACAACAAAAGTCATCTGAGCCTGATGTCCCGTCTAGGCCTTGTTACCGAAGAAGTGGCTAAGTGGCTCGAAGTTGCATCAAAGATCTATGTCCCCTTCGATCCTTCACGAAATTTGATTGAGCAGTTCGAGGGTTATTTCCAATTGGATGATATCCCAATCACCGAGTGGGACGAAAACCATATGCCGCTCTATCCCGAAGGGCATGACCATTTCTCACTCAACGGCTCGATGCTGCTTAAACAGCCCGACGTGATCATGCTGAACTACCTTCTGCCCGATGAGTTTTCGGACGAGGTCAAGATCGCAAACTATGCGTTCTACGAAAAGAGGACGATGCACAAATCATCACTCAGCCCGGCGATTCATTCGATCATGGGCATCGAGGTCGAGGACATGTCCACGGCGCATCGCTATTTCGAACGCTCTGCCTTCGTTGATCTGGTTAACAATCAGGGCAATACCCAGGACGGCATGCATATCGCATCCGCTGGGGGAACCTGGCAGTCTCTAGTTTGCGGGTTTGGCGGATTTCGAGTCAAACATGGTCAAATGACTTTTAAGCCGTGGCTGCCCGAGCATTGGGACGACATAAGGTTTTCGCTGATTTGGCATGGCAACGTTATTGCTGTGACGGTTTCGCATGATAGTTGTCGCTTCCAATTATCTGCACCGGAGGAAACCACATTGGCAATCGAGGTTTTTGGGTGCCCAGCGAAACTTTTTGCGCAGCAGGAAACAATTGTCAGCATTCCACGTTCATAGCAGGGTTTATTCCGGATATTCTGCTACCAGGCGCTTGTGGAGTTGCTGGGCGGCAGCTTGATCTAATATCAATTCATTAACCAAACCCCGACAAATTAGCTCGAAAGCAGTGTCGCCACGCTCGGCTTGAATTGCGACAACCACAACCCCACTCAACGAAGGGTTTTCAGTGGCACGATTTGCGATTGCACGCACATGATCGGTCTTAAGGCCGGTCCAGATATTGTTCAGGTCTTCGATAAGATTTTCGTTAGCCACCGATAAGCCCTCACGCGGTATCAAAATTCCACCAAGATCTCCGACAACCAAACGAGATAGCTCAG
Source organism: Rhizobiaceae bacterium (assembly GCA_014238155.1). GTDB lineage: Bacteria > Pseudomonadota > Alphaproteobacteria > Rhizobiales > Rhizobiaceae > Pseudahrensia. The sequence continues at coordinate 5,699 of JABABQ010000069.1, read as the reverse complement.
ACGCTCTAAGTCCGCTAGCCAAGACCAATTCTTCGAAGCTGCCCAACACCGGCATGCTGGACGACCCCACGCTAGAGATTAGCATATCCATTCGATTGATCATAGAATCTGGCCCAGAGAAAACACGGTTATGGCCAGGCGTATCGGAAATGAAACGCCAGATCGAAGCGCGCATGTTTTGATCATAGTGCCGCGGAACGTAGGCGGGAAACCCGACTAGTTGTACAGAATTTCCTGACATGCCATTGAAAATTTCGTCAAGTGAATCGGCTAACCTACTAGATGAGTTTTCGTGCTGGGTGAGGGCGATAAGTTCGGCGCAAACAGCTGTAAACTCAATTGGCCGTGACGGCTTAATTGGTTGCCTCGAGGCTTCGATACCATTCACCAATGACCTGATCGTTCGGCCCCAGGCCACACCAACCACATTTGAATTATCAATCAACTCTATAAGCCGTCCGGCAGCCATGCGTCCGAACTGAACTCGGCGATGCGCCAATCGGGCCTCAGTTTTGCCGGAACCACTTTCAAATACCCGCAACCGCGGAGGATGCAGTCCCGCTTGATCACAGTAGGCAGTGAGATCAGCAGTTAAGCCAGCGGGCGCCAGCAAAGCATCCATCTGGGCAATCCACTCCTCTGAAAACAATTCGTTGGCGAAACGCTGCTCAATTACAATATAGTTGTTTTTCTCCGCATGAGTGAGTAGCCGACTGACATGTGATTGCGAAAGGCCGCCAAGTGCCTGCCCGATTTCTGCTTGAGACATATTGTGAGTCGCCCGCATGTAGGCTGCGCATTGCGCACGCTCGTCTAGTGGAAGTTTCTTTACATCCATGCGCCCGGTCCGACTGAAGGAGTGTTTTCACAATTTGCATCTTTATGCCGAATTTTCATTTTCATGCAATATGATTGTGCAGAATTCAAGGTGTGGTACCAGCTGAAGCGGAGAGAGCATTTCTGGAGTTTTGGAATGAGCATCAAAGGAATAATTTTCGACCTCGATGGAGTCTTGGTCGACACGGTGCCTGCACATTTTAGCGCGTGGCAACGCATGTTCAACGAATACGGCTATGAATTTGGTAAGCGTGAATACCGTCGGCTGGTGGACGGAAAACCGCGATTTGAAGGCGCACGTGCTGTTATGGTCAAGCACTCAGATGCCGACATCAAGGAGGCTGCAAACAAGAAGAACGAATACTATGCTGAAATGATTGAGCGTGGCGACTTTCGAGTCTTTGATGCCGCTCTTACTCTGGTTCGACAATGCCAAGAAATGGGCTTGAAGCTAGCAACCGCTTCAAGCAGTGCCAATGTGAGGACTGTTCTGGAAAAGGCGGATCTCCTTCAAGCGTTTTCGGTCGTTGTGGGTGGAGACGATGTCCAAAACGGAAAACCCAGCCCAGATATCTTCTTGGCCGCATCTGACGGTCTTGGTTTGTCGGTTGATGAGTGCATCGTGATCGAAGATTCATCATCTGGTGTGCAGGCCGCAAAAAGTGGCGGGTTTATGTGCATTGGATTACTGCATGTTGATCACGCAGAAGAGCTGCCGGGTGCGGACATTGTCGTTTCGTCCCTGGCGGAACTGGACCTTGGGCAATTGATCGAGCGATAGATGTTTTGGTGGACGGGAAGGGCAATCAATTTGCGTGCCTACTCGATCTTGAGAAACGTCCCGTCGCTTGCTGAAAACATGGTGCCATTATGGATCGATGACCGGCCGTTAATGCAAACTGCCAAATACAAATTTGCGGTACTTTTGGGTCAGATGACTCCGCAAAAATTCTTACGACTTGTGTCTGCGAAATGCTCACGTGCTCTTGGCTGTGTGTTCCTTAGGGCTTTATCGAAGGTCTGCTGAACTCGCGGGTTCGTCGATTGCAACAATCATCCAATGACCGGTTCTAGCACAAGTGTCGTGACGGTGCTTGTCGCACGTTGAACACCTGTCGTAATCGATAATGGTAAAAGGTCCGCATGTCGGCCATTCGAGGTAAGTCACGGCTTCCGAGATTGAATGGCGGCTTTACAGCAATCGGCCAATATCGATCCAAGTTCGAGTATGGGCCGGCACTTACGCCGACCCAAGTCTGCTACTAGATTTCAACGCCCTCAGAAATCGCCAGAGCATCTTCGAGATCAACGCCAAGATATCGCACTGTGCTATCCATCTTGGAATGCCCCAGCAACAACTGTACTGCTCGCAGGTTGCCGGTTTTTTTGTAGATTTGGGCCACCTTGGTACGACGAAGCGAGTGAGTGCCAAACCCGCTTGGCTCAAGTCCAATTGATGCAACCCAACCTTTCACCAAGCGAGCATACTGGCGCGTCGAAATGTGATCAGGATTGTGCAACCTTCCAGGCCAAAGAAAGTCGGAACCGGTCATCACTGGGTCATCAATCCAAGCTCTCAGAGAGTTCCTTGTATCAGGAGTGATTTCAAACTGGACCGGTTGATTGGTTTTGCTCTGTAGAATTGATGTCCGTTCTTTGACACGTCCTGCCGTGAATACATCTGCCACTAAGAGCCGCACCAAATCACATCCTCGCAACTTGCTGTCGACTGCCAGATTAAATAGAGCAAGATCGCGAATGTTCTCAGCCAGTTCAAGCCGTGCCCGAATTGCCCAGACATGTTTCGGTTGTAGTGGACGTTTTTGACCCATGATGCGCCCTCGATTCCAGGCTCGCCTTGATGGAATGATCATTGGAAGGTTGGGAGTAGTCATGACGGTTCTCCGAACCATCCCTCCTAGCCGCATCATCAACGTTGTGCTGACACTATGCATTGTTCAGATCGAATTTGTCCAAATGGCGTTAGAAGTCCTGGGTAGATCGCATGTTGCTCGCGAGATTTAGGAGTTTTTTATGAGGCAATAGAGAGGGTTGCCGTTCAATTATCCTCTCACAACTCCGACAGACCCGTCGGCCATCCTTGGCCAACACAATCTCATTTTCAACGGTGTCATGATGGTCAATTCCGCATCGTTCACAACGCATGCCGCTCTCCTAAAGGCCGTAGATCGGAGTGTATTAGTTTGCAGCGGAATATCCAAATTGCCTTAACAGGTACATGCTCTCACCAACCCCCTGAATTGAGCGGTACCAATTTATTCGACTTAGCTGTGAAAAGATTCTGGCAAAAATCGGCCCTAATCGGATCTTGATCCGAGCCAATGACTTTTACTTGGCGGACACCAAAGCGGACCATCCAAACACTGGCGCAACATCATGGGCGAATGGCCGAGTTGCGGACTTATCGACTTGGTATACCAAATGTCGATGCTCATAGAGCGACAAAGCTCGAATTGGCAAACTGGGGGGAAGCGGCCGTTCGCTGCAAACGCGAGGTCTCGTGCCCGCGACGCAGAACCAGACATTCATTCGCTCCGATTATCACTTGAATTGCCTGGACCGTCACTTCCGCTCGGTGCCTTTAGTTGACGTGTGATACCGCCCACCGAAGGCATTCAATTTTCGGAAAGCGGACATGGTCCAGCTGCAAGGCCATTCAATTTGCGCCAGAGTTTAGTCGGTTAGAATGTGCCATTAATAGACTTGAGTGGGTCGATTTCTGAGGCGCGTAGACCATGCAATCGCCCACGCAATTGGTACTCAGGTCGGAACTATCGTAAGAAAGAGAAGAAAATTGCCCATTGGCCGGGATATCAATTCATGAGGTCAGCAGCGGCTTTTCCATGATCTGGAGCAGGGAATGGTCGGAATGAAAAACAATTGGCAGAATATGGGTAGCGTTCATGCATAGCCGGCTTGCCGTATTGATTGTGGCGGATCTCGTCGACTATTCGCGCTTAATGGGCGAAGATGAGGCGTTGGCAATCGGCACCATTCGTGAGCTCAAGAACAAGCACCTTGAACCGCCGATGGTCGAGCGCGGTGGCGAAATTCTGAAGCGCATGGGTGATGGCTGGATAATAGCCTTCTCCTCAGTCCCTGCAGCAACGCAATGCGCAATGGAAGTCCAGAATAAACTCGTCGCGCATCCCGTCATCAAACTACGCATGGGCGTCCATATCGGCGAAATCATGGAAGATGATAATGATTTCTATGGTGCAGGCGTGAACCTGGCCACGCGGTTGCAAGCAGAAGCACCGCCTGGCGGTATTTTGATTTCACAGGATCTTTACCGCCAACTGACTGGTGATCTCGCAAAGGCATATTCCGATGCAGGGAGTTTCAAGCTCAAGAACATCTCACCGCCTGTCAACGGGTATCAGTGGAGACCGGAAATGGGCCAATCGGCAAATGTCGGCGAAGTTCCTACGATTTTCGTTGAGCCATTTGCATTTGCGCCGGACAACGGAGAGACCGATGCGGCAACCGGGGATCTGCGTGATCAGCTGATACTCGGGTTATCGAAACGGACCGGCGTGAGGATCCTCGATGGGGCAGCCGGCAATGCGAATGAATCCGTTTATGTGTTGCGGGGGCGTCTGCGAATTTCCGGGATCCGCGGACGCTTGAACATTGCGCTTATTGACCGTGAAAACGGGGGCACAGTCTGGAACCAGGTCTATGAGGGGGATACGTCAGATATAATTTCGTTCTGCGACGAATTAATTGAGAAATCTGTTGCCGATTTACGGTTTCAAATCAACGCGTTCGATGACAACAGAAAGGCACATCTGCCCGACGATCAATTGAGCGTTTCCGAACTTCGCTCGCGGGCGGCATCCAATTTTTTTAAGTGCACCATGGACAGTTGGGAGCATGCCCGCAAATTATTGTCCCGGGCCCTGAGACTGAATTCGACCGACCCGATGGCGCTGGCCATGCGTGCGAACGCAACCGCTTTGTTGGCATCCGCGCGCTTTGAACCGATTGATGAGAAACAGATTGAACATCTCGCTAGCGATCTCAACCAAGCTGTAGAAATTGCGCCGCGCAGTGATTACGTTTTCACAGTGCGCTCCTACTTTAAAACATCCACAATTCGGGATGCTTCCGGTGCTATGCAGGATGCCGAGCGAGCTTTGTCACTTAATTCCAGCTATCATGTTGCTTACTTTTCGCGCGGAATGGCAAATATGCTGGTCGGTAACCTGGGCAATGGGATATCCGACTTCGAAAAAGCAATCTCGCTCAGTGAAACGGATCGTTTTCTGCCGGGTCGGCTATTTGGGCTTTCAATCGCATACTACCTTGCAAAACGGCCGCAGGAAGCGAACGACACGATCGATCGCGCCATCCAGCTTCGACCAAGTGAACGAAGTTATTACGTCTTGAAGTCAATGATTTGCCGTTCAACTGGTGACTATGCGGGGGGAAATAATGCGGAGTCAAAGGCATCACACCTTCCCAAAGTGCCTTCGGTCCTGGCTCCTCGTCCTTCGCTACCGGAAGACAAGACCGACTTCGTCAACCAGCTTTCACCAAATTGACCAATCGTCTGGTTCGAAATAGGGGTGAAACCACAGATTCCTAATGTCTCAATTGGGTCAAAATTGACCGTGCAACACATGCAACAATGCCCTGAGCGCGACATGAAGACGATGTCCGTTTTCGGGAATTGGGCATTTCAGACGAATTGGCAAGTTTGTCTAAGGTTTGTGGCTGCAGGATGCTTGCCATCCAGCGGCGACAAATCGGACAAGGAGGAAAGCGCGGAGGTTTTTTTACTATGGGGATTGTTCGTTACGGCTGTGCCGTTAGGTTCGCCGGGTTGAAGGTATTTT
>JABABQ010000040.1 GCA_014238155.1 Rhizobiaceae bacterium | reverse complement strand
CTCTAAGCAAAACTCATAAAACAGAGCCGCCTGCGCTTCCTGACGTGGTCCCATCATCGCAATCAATCTCCCAAATCAACAAGGAAACTGAATCAGCAAAGACTGCCGAGATTAAGGCGAGTTTTTCAACGAAATAAGCCCGCTTAAGACCTTGGGTTTGTGGCGCAATTTGAATTGTTGGATTATTGCTTCAATCGAAATGACGACCTTAAGCGGCCTTTGCTCGGCCCGTCAGCCACCATGTCTCTGTTGACCCCAGCCCCTTTAGGTTGACGGAGCCGCGTGGCTCAAAATAGTAGTCGTTTGCCAGTGCTTCGCGAATGGACTGCGTCACCTGAATACGCCCCGCATCACCGTGGCTTTCCATTCGACTGGCCATATTCACCGTCTCTCCCCAGACGTCGTAAAAGAGCTTTCTGTTACCGATCACACCTGCAACCACTGGACCCGTGTGTAAGCCGATCCTAAGCTGGACTCCGTCCGGCATTTCTGCGGTCATTGTGAGCATATCCAGCGACATATCTGCCACCCGATGGACAGGGTCTTCGCAAGGGTCAGGAACTCCGGCAGCCGCCATGTAGGCGTCACCGATTGTTTTAATCTTTTCAAGCCCGTGCTTTCCCGCCAACTCGTCAAACTCCGTGAAGACTTGGTTGAGAAACTTGACGACCTCCTCGGGCGAAAGCTTTGATGATTGCTCAGTGAATCCCACCAGGTCAGCAAAAAGTATCGCCACGTCTGGCAAGCGGTCTGCAATTGTCGCTTTGGGGTGATGTTTGAGTCGTACCGAGATTTTTTCTGGGAGAAGATTGTAGAGCAGTGCTTCAGAGCGTTCGTACTCGGCCTCCAACGCATCATCAGATTTGCGCATTTCAGATACGAAAAATGCGGTTGTAGTGGCTAGAATAGCAAGCAAGAACACAGCGTTCAAAATGGCCATGCTGGCTTCATCCCCCACGACAACGACGCCGGGTAGCTGTTCTTTGAAAACCACGCAGGAAAAATAGGCCAGACCGGAAATCAGAGCAAAACTATTCGCCGCCAGACGGAACGATCTAGAGAACACCAAATATGGGATGACGGTCCCAAGTAGGAAGAACTGATGAGCGCCTGATCCGTACCCAAATGTCAACGCGACAAAAGCCATGTGAAGCAGGAACACAACCACTGTCACGAAGGGCGCGAGGCGGTACCTCTCGTGGTGAACAAGGCGGTAAGCAATGAGAAAGCCAGCCGATACCACGGCATTCTCGGTCGCAACAAATGGGTCTCCGGCAATTACATTCGCGGTAGCCCAAAGTGCATTGACCACAAATCCGGCGAGAGCCACGACAATTGTGGCGCGCGCGTGTTTGGCATCCCGAACTCCATTCGCCGGAACCTGCATTGTATTCCTACCACTGATTGTTAGGCACCAAACAGAGTAATCTGGCACAAAAGGTACTTTGTGCAAGGTCTGTACTTCGGTTTGTGGCACTTAGCAACGTCGAGACAGGTGTCGCGGGCTGAGTATTGGGCGAATTTCTAAAGGGTAAAATGTCCACATTGCCGTCTTCTCCAATATCAGGACTTCCCAACGTCAATCACCACAATTCCACAGCATTCACCGTGTTGGTGACATTCCGGCAATCAACGGCATCATTATCGGTGACCGACCCTAACCGCGCACCGCCAGAAATTTCTGGACCGATTCAGACG
>JABABQ010000073.1 GCA_014238155.1 Rhizobiaceae bacterium | reverse complement strand
CATAACCTCCTGTGCTTCCGTTTAGCAGGTTGGGTTGCGCCATAAGGGAACGCGGTCAGCTGTCCGCCAACCAAAGAGCCGAAATGGGTGCTTTCAGGCATCACTATCTAACTAAGGATTGGTGCCTGTAAGCATCCTCTCCGAGCGATGGAAGATGGGAAATTCTAACATCGCGGTGATTTCAATACCCGGACGCCGGGATCGGTGGGCGCGGGGACAATGGCGCTCGGTTATTTGTTAGCGCTCACGCTGTCGGGCTAAAGCCCTTCGCTCCGCGGGGGCGGGCCTGACCGGTCCGGACGGCTCTTCGCCGTCTTCTACGGATGGTTCAGAGCCAGGGAGCGCGGGGATAAATTATTTGCCGTCGTCATGGTGAGGCACATTCCGCGCTCTCCGTATCAGGCGGCGAAGAGCCGCCCGCGCCTGATGGCGCGCCCCCGCGGAGCGAAGGGCGCCAGCCCGACAGCGTGAGCGCAAAACAAACAAAAACTCGAGGCCAGAACATAATCCATCCCAATGCCCCCGGCGATGGTGCCTCTGAGATAAGAAGTTGTAGCTCGCCGCGCGCCGCGCGTCGCCACCACCGCCGCCGCTAGCGGCGGCCGCCGCCGCCGGCCTGGGAACGGGCGAGGAAGGCTAGGCGTTCAAACAGATGCACGTCCTGCTCGTTTTTGAGCAAGGCGCCGTGCAGTTTGGGCAGCGCGTTGGTCGCCTTGTCGCGCAGGGTTGCCGGGTCGACATCGTCGGCCACCAACAGGCGAATCCAGTCCAGCGCTTCAGACGTGGAGGGCTTCTTTTTCAGGCCCGGCGTTTCGCGTATCTCGTAAAACTGGGTCAGTGCTTCGCGCACCAGATTTTGCTTGATGCCGGGATAGTGGACTTCAACAATCCGGTTCAGCACATCGGCTTCGGGAAAGGCGATATAATGGAAGAAACAGCGGCGCAGAAATGCGTCAGGCAGTTCCTTTTCATTGTTGGATGTGATGATGACGATGGGCCGGTTTTTGGCGACAATGGTCTCGTCGAGCTCGTAGCAATAGAACTCCATCTTATCGAGTTCCTGCAGCAAATCGTTGGGAAATTCGATATCTGCCTTGTCGATCTCGTCAATCAGCAGGACGATTTTCTGGTCGGCCTCAAAAGCCTCCCACAATTTACCCTTTTTGATGTAGTTGCGGATGTCGTGGACTTTTTCTTGGCCCAACTGACTGTCGCGCAGGCGGGAAACGGCGTCATATTCATACAGGCCCTGCTGCGCTTTGGTGGTCGATTTGACGTTCCATTCCAGCATTGGCAGGTGAAGAGAGTCAGCAATCTGTCTGGCCAGTTCGGTTTTGCCGGTGCCAGGCTCGCCCTTCACCAACAGGGGGCGTTCAAGGGTGATGGCGGCGTTGACGGCAGTGGTCAGGTCGGGGCCTGCGACATAAGAAGCGGTACCGGTAAATTTCATGAGGTCATTCGTCCGCTTGCACAATTTGGCGGCTATTTAGGGCAGCAAAGGTGCAAAGAGCAATGTCTGAACGAAATACAGCTTGAATATTTTCTTCCCCAACGTCATGTATGAGGTGGCAGATGCAGTGGCTGGGCGTATTCTGGGCAAATTACCAGCTGAATCTTTGTTTATGGCCTAACCAAGTAGGAGACTAATATGTCAATTTTGAAACGCGGCCTGAAGGGCGCTCCGGTTAAACGCCTGCAGAAAGCTTTGGGTATCGGGGCTGATGGGGATTTTGGGCCCGGCACGGAACGGGCTGTGAAAGACTATCAAAAGGCTCATGGCCTGGCGGTTGACGGCATTGCCGGCCCCGACACGTTTACTGCCATGGGGCTGCACGAACTGGTACTGCTTCGGGTCGGATCACGCGGGTCGGCGGTAAAGTCGATGCAGGCGGATCTGGGCGTCGATGCGGATGGCCGGTTTGGACCCGGCACCAAAAAGGCGGTTATGGCATTTCAGGAAGCCAATGGACTTGCGGCTGATGGCATGGCCGGTCCTGCAACTCTGTCGAAGATGAAGTCATTTGCTGCAGTTGTTACTGAGGATGTGATCCAAAAGGCTGAAGTGACGGCTGATGAAGAGCATTTTGATGGTGAAGATCTCCCCGAAATCGATGGGGCAGATGCAGTGAAGGGTTCAGCTGAAGCTGCACCAAAAAAATCTGTCTGGGGAAAGATCAAAGGCTGGTTCGGCTGATCTGAAGCTATGGACTAGAGCCGTTCACGATTAAATGGAGCTAATTCTGTTTGTGATTGGCGAGATGATCCAGAGGTGAGACGCACGCAGCGCGATGCCCTCGCATCGGGCAAGGGCGGCTCGACTTTGGGCGTCCGCCAATCGCAAACCCTTCGGGAAGGACGCTTTTGCGCCATGACCGGCGCAATGGATCTTGGACGTATACCCGATACGACCGGCGATCCTTTACTTGGTTCTGTCACAAAAGCGTTTCTTCAGAATGGTTCCATTTAACCGTGAACGGCTCCAATTTAGAAAAAGGGCTGGTAACAGATTTGTTGCCAGCCTTTTTGTTTGCGAAGTGGAAAGTTTCACTGGCAGGCAAGTGCCGTGTGTATCTTCATAATGTTGTCAACTCGACAGCGCTTGTTACGGCTTGCCACATCTGCTTTTGAGACATATCTAGGGGTCATTGGCCGGACCCGAATTTGAGCTTGGACAGGAACCATCATGGCGCTTGATATTGACGCAGTTCTGGATCGTCGCAGATTGCGCCGAAAACTGACATTCTGGCGGGTCGCAGCCCTGCTGGTATTGGTTCTCGCCATTATTGCCACCCTGTCTGCTTCCGGGGCCTTAAACGGCGTGACAAAGCCCGGTGAGCATATCGCGCGGGTGTCGATTTCAGGAACCATATATGAAGATCGCTACCTGCTGGAGATGCTCGACAGGATCAAGGACGAGGAAGACGTTAAGGGCGTTATATTGTCGATCAATTCACCGGGAGGGACGACCGCAGGGGGCGAGGCAATATTTGAAGCTGTGCGTGGGGTGGCAGAACAAAAGCCGGTCGTGAGCAGCGTCAAGTCGCTTGCAGCGTCTGCTGGATACATGATCGCTGCGGGATCCGATCATATTGTGGCACGCAGGTCGTCAATCGTCGGCTCAATCGGCGTTATTTTTCAGTACCCACAGGCGTCTCGGCTGCTCGAAAAAATTGGCGTTTCTCTGGAAGAAATCAAGTCGTCGCCTCTGAAGGCTGAACCCTCGCCCTTTCATTTGCCACCACCGGGTGCGGAAGAAGTCATCGAAGAGCTGATTGCTGACAGCTATAACTGGTTTGTTGATCTGGTAACCGAGCGCAGGCCCCTGTCACGGACTGAAGTTCTGGTGCTGGCTGACGGCCGCATTTATTCTGGTGACCGCAGCCTTGAGAACAAGCTGATCGACGCATTGGGAGGGGAATCGGTGGCCAAGGCGTGGTTGGTGGATCAAAAGGGTCTGGACAAGGATCTGGAGATCAAAGACTGGAAACCGGTGGATCCATCGAAGGATTTCTTGTCATTGCAAGGGGTGTGGCAGCGCATCGCCCAGGGCGACATAACAGCAATTACCGCTCTGAATCCCGACGATTTACCTGCAATCGTGCCTAAGCGCCTGTTTCTTGATGGTTTATTATCGATTTGGCACAAATAGAGCCTGTTGCGAATTGACAGGCCGCATGTCCTGTCATTAACAATTAAGGTGCGGAACATCGAGATGGCGGCTGACCCGGGAGAACAGGTCGTCTTAACGACATATTGTCAGCGGTGTTGTGCAGAGGAGAATTTAATATGATCAAATCCAGTCTTGTGCAGACCATAGCCGAGCAAAATCCCCATCTTTATCAGCGCGACGTTGAGATAATCGTTAACGCCATTTTGAACGAAATTACTGAGGCGCTAGCAAAAGGGGACCGGGTGGAATTGCGCGGATTTGGCGCATTTTCTGTCAAAAACCGCGGCGCGCGAATTGGCCGCAACCCGCGCACTGGAGAACGCGTGGAAGTCGAAGAAAAGTGGGTTCCGTTTTTTAAGACCGGCAAGGACTTGCGCGACCGTCTTAACGCACCCAAATAGGTACCCACGGGGTCGCATTGCTCATATTGCGCGAGCCACAGGATCTTTGGCGCCGGGCATTGATAATGAAACCTGAACGGCTCTGGCCGACTGACGATGACAGGTTGAACTCCGGACCGATGAAACCTTGCTTGGACGCATGACATGAAACGTATTGCTGCATTGTTGGTTTTTGTTCCAGTTGGAATTGTTGTGATCGCTCTGGCGGTAGCAAACCGTCAAATGGTCAGCGTATCAATCCCACCTCAGATTGGCACCGCGCCGCTGTACGAATTTAGTCTGCCGCTGTTTTCTTTGTTGTTTGCCACCTTGTTTGTTGGCATGGTGGTGGGCAGTTTTGCCACTTGGGTGACCCAGGGCAAGCATCGCAAACAGGCCAGAATTCATAAGGTTGAGGCGACAAAGCAGTCGTTTGAGGCACAAAAACAGGCTGAGCGTGCGCAGGCTACTGATGAAAATGTCACCGAAGAGCAAAAAGCACTGAGCGCACTGGGTCTCGCACCACCTTCCAAGGCTGCCTGATTTTTGAAATCGATTCAGCTGCCCCCGACATGTTCAGAGAATTTTGTGAAAAACTCGCCTGCCAGCTTTTTGGCAGTTGAATCTATCAGGCGTGATCCCAGGGCCGCCAGTTTTCCTCCGACTTTGGCATCAACTTCGTAGTCGAGCTGGGTGCCGCCTTCAGCATCTGACAGGCTGACATTGGCACCACCCTTGGCAAATCCGGCAATGCCACCTTTGCCCTCTCCAACGATTGAATAGCTGTTTGGGGGGTTGAGATTTTCAAGCGTAACCTCACCTTTGAACGTTGCCTTGACCGGTCCGACTTTGGTGACGACGGTCGCCGCAAGCTCGGTATCGGACTTTTTTTCGAGTTCTTTGCAACCAGGAATGCAGACCCGCAGCACGTCCGGGTCGTTCAAAGCGGCCCATACGGTCTCTCTTGAAGCCTGTATCAGGTGGGTACCCTTCATTTCCATAGTGCGGAACTCCTAAAAACGTGTTGCTCAACTGAACTAACAGGCTGATTGGCCGTCAACAAGGTAATTCAGCTCAATTGTGGGGTTTGCGATGCCTCTGGAAGCGGGTAAAGCGGTACAATGGCCAAACCGCATTACAAATCCGCCCGAAAGTCTGACCGATCGTCAAAAGCAAATCGGCGTGGCTCTGTCGCTCCAGATAGCAAGCGGATAGCTGGCGAAGCCGATACCAAGAAAGCTGCAGAGCAAAGTCTGCCACCTCGACGTCGCTATCAGGGAGAACGTCTGAAAGAGACCACTGGCGTTGTTTTGGAATCGCCTGCATCTGCTGATTATGCGCTGTTGGACAGCGGTGATGGTGAAAAATTGGAACGTTATGGTTCGCTGCTAATCCGACGGCCGGAAGGACAGGCAATTTGGCAGCCGGCACTGGCAGCGAGCGAGTGGCAGAAGGCTGATGCAGTTTTTACAGGTGATACCGATGAAGAAGGGCAGGGACGGTGGAAATATCTTCACGATGATCTGGCAGAAACATGGCCGATGAGTTTCGATGGACTGAAATATTTTGGCCGTTTTACCTCATTTCGTCATACCGGCGTATTTCCTGAACAGGCGGCGCACTGGCATGCGTTGCAAAAAGCCATTGGTTCCGCCACCCGACCGGTGCGCATGCTCAACCTGTTTGGATATACCGGTCTTGCTTCTTTGATTGCTGCGCGTGCCGGTGCAGAAGTCACTCATGTGGATGCGTCGAAGCGGGCGATTGGTTGGGCCCGCGAAAATCAACTGTTTGCTGGTCTTGAGGACAGACCAATTCGCTGGATTTGCGACGATGCCGTAAAATTTTGTGCGCGTGAAGAAAGGCGAGGCAACTCATATGACGTCATTCTGCTTGATCCTCCGGCCTATGGGCGCGGGCCGAAGGGGGAAGTCTGGCAATTGTTTACCCATTTGCCGCACATGCTCGATCTTGTGCGTTCGCTGCAGTCAAAAAATCCGTTGATGACAGTGCTCACTTCTTACGCCATTAGGGCGTCGCATTTTGCTATCCATGAAATCATGCAGGAGGTGTTTACCGGCATGGAAGGGCGAATTGAATCAGGAGAGTTGATCCTGCGCCACGAATCTGGCGGTCGTGCATTATCTACATCGATGTACTCGCGCTTCGTCTCGCCGGAATGTGTTTTATGAGTCAGCCTGTCATCCGTCCGGGTCGTGTTGAAGATATATCTTCGCCCTCCAATCCGCGAATAAAGTCGATCAAAGCGCTTTCGATGAAGAAAAACCGTGACCGGGAGGGCGTATTTCTTGCGGAAGGTCAGAAGCTTGTGACCGATGCGTTGGAAAAGGGCTGGACAGTACGAACCCTGCTGCATAGTCGGCGACTTTTGGATGATGACCGGCAAAAGGACAAAATCCAGTCACTGGCTGTTACCGTCCGGGCGCGGGGTGGCGATGTGCTGATCACAAGTGACAAATTGCTGACATCGATCACACGCAGAGATAATCCGCAGGCCGTTGTTGCTGTGGTGGAGCAAAAGCTGAGCGATGTTTCACAGATCAACCTTTCAGAAGATGATTGTTGGCTGGCACTTGATCGGGTGCGGGACCCGGGCAATCTGGGGACGATCATTCGCACTGCCGATGCACTGGGCGCGCGTGGCGTTATGCTGGTGGGTGAAACGACCGATCCATTTGCGCTGGAAGCAGTCCGGGCAACGATGGGATCACTGTTTCATGTCGGTCTGGTTCGATTGACCGCGGCTCAATTTGCAGATTTTGCGGTTGAACATCGACGTCAGGGCGGCGCGGTTATCGGAACCCATTTGAAAGGCGCTGTTGATCACCGCTCGATCAACTACTCGACGGGCCCCCAAGTGCTGTTGATGGGCAACGAACAACAGGGACTGACCGACGAATTGGCTGCAGTATGCGATCATGTTGTATTGATTTCGATGGAAGGTGCAGCAGATTCTCTAAATCTGGCGGTTGCGACCGGCATCTTGTTGTTTGAAGCAAGGCGCCACAGACTGCCGGAAATTGGAGCAGTTTGATGCGGAAACTTCTGTATCTGTTTGTGTTGGCATTGATCGCCATTGATCAATTGTCAAAGTGGTATGCTGAAGGTCAATTACCATTTCATCAAAGCGTTGAAATTCTACCCTTCTTTTCACTCTATCTGACCTACAATACCGGTGTTGCGTTTTCGTTTTTGTCTGACTTTGGCAGCACCGGTCTGGTTTTGCTGACATTGGCAATCACGGGTCTTATGCTGTTTTTGTGGCGCAGGGTGCCTGCAGATCAGCAATTGGCCTCGCTTGGTTTTGCATTCGTGATTGCAGGAGCGCTGGGAAATCTGATCGACCGTGTGACGCAGGGCCATGTGATCGATTTTTTTCTGTTTCACACGCAGACATGGGCGTTTGCAGTGTTTAATGTCGCAGACAGTTACATCACTGTGGGCGCGATCGCGATCGTGATCGAAGAACTGTTGCTGCTGCGCTCGAAATCATCCAAATCCGAACCAGATACATAACTCAGGAATCATTCATGTCGAATTTTAAAGCCATACTTGTTTCTCGCGATGAAGACAAAAATCAATCCGTTGAAGTTACCGAACTAAGCGATGCGGATTTGATGGAAGGAGATGTGACAGTTGCCGTTGAGGCGACCACTGTCAATTATAAGGACGGCCTGGCAATCACTGGTAAATCTCCTGTTGTTCGTCACTGGCCGATGGTTCCGGGGATTGATTTTGCCGGTAAAGTGCTCGAGTCCAGTCATGCGGAATTTTCAGAAGGCGACAATGTTATCCTCAATGGATTTGGTGTCGGAGAAACCCATTGGGGTGCCTATGCTGAGCGGGCGCGGGTAAATGGTGACTGGCTGATCAAACGCCCGGAAAGCCTGTCAGCCAAGCAGGCCATGTCCATTGGTACGGCTGGCTACACAGCCATGTTGTGCGTGATGGCATTGGAAAGTCACGAAATTACGCCCGAAAGAGGCCCGGTTGTTGTGACCGGTGCCAATGGGGGCGTTGGATCTGTTGCGATCTCGCTGCTATCTAAACTGGGCTATGAAGTGATTGCCTCAACCGGTCGTCCGGAGGAGTCCGATTTCCTGAAAAACCTTGGTGCCGCTGAAGTCATAGATCGCAATGAATTGTCCGAACCGGGCCGTCCAATGGGTAAAGAACGCTGGGCTGCCGGAGTTGATGCCGTAGGATCTCACACATTGGCGAATGTATTGGCGCAAACCAAATATGGTGGTGCGGTTGCAGCTTGCGGTCTGGCCCAGGGATTTGACCTGCCGACAACGGTGATGCCGTTTATCCTGCGTGGCGTTTGCCTGCTGGGCATTGACAGTGTTCAGGCGCCAATTGCGGTCCGCAAGGAAGCCTGGAGCCGGTTGGCCAGTGATCTTGATATGGGAAAACTCGAAAGTCTGACGACGGAAATCGGATTTGACGAATTGATCGGTGCGGCAACGGATATTGTTGAAGGAAAAATTCGCGGTCGCGTGGTTGCCGCAATTTAAGCTGGTATTTCGCCAGCATCTCGTCGTTTGTCGCTCGCCGCCTCGCCGCCTCGCCGCCTCGCCGCCTCGTCGCCTCGTCGCTGGCTTTAGCTTATGCCGGGCAAAACCCGGTCAGGTGGTCGGTGGCCATCGAATACGGTTCGGATGTTGATGATTACCTTGTCACCCATTTCGGCCCGCCCCTCGACAGTGGCGGAACCCATATGCGGCAACATGACCAGTTTTCCCTGCTGCGACAGTTTGCGCATTCGTGGAGACACGGCAGGCTCTTTTTCAAAAACATCAAGTGCAGCACCTGCGACAGAGCCGGCTTCCAACGCATCAATGAGGGCCTCTTCATCGATAATTTCGCCGCGGGCGGCGTTAACGATATAGGCTTCCGGCTGCAACAGTTTCAGACGTCGTTTTGACAACAGGTGATAGGTTGCTGGAGTGAATGGGCAGTTGATCGAGACGATATCCATGCGGGCTAGCATCTGATCGAGACTTTCCCAATGGGTTGCTTCGAGTTCTTCTTCCAGTTGCGGATGGACCCGGCGGGGATTGTGATAATGAATGGCCATGCCAAAGGCCTTGGCGCGGCGGGCAACGGCAGATCCAATGCGCCCCATGCCAACAATCCCGAGTCGTTTACCGGTTACTCTGCGGCCCAGCATCCAATTGGGAGACCAACCTGGCCAGCCTTCGGGGCTGGACATGATTTGGGCGCCTTCAACCAGACGACGGGGAACGGCCAGCATCATGGCAAGGATCATATCGGCGGTATCATCGGTCAAAACGCGGGGCGTGTTGGTGACGGTGATACCTTTTTCGGCAGCCGCCTTGATGTCGATATTGTCGGTACCATTACCAAAATTGGCAATCAGTTTCAGTTGCTCGCCTGCCTGGGCGATAATGGCGGCATCGATTTTGTCGCTGACGGTTGGAACCAGCACATCGGCGCTTTTCACCGCTGCAACCAATTGGGGCTGGGAAAAGGGCACGTCCTCTATGTTCAACTCGGTATCGAATAGTTCGCGCATCCGCGTTTCAACAATATCCGGTAGTTTTCGAGTGACGACAACTTGTGGTCTTTTGCCAGTCATTTTGCTTGCCCCGCATCTGCAAAAAACAATTTGTAGTGAGCCAATTCGGTGCCTTTAGATTTTGTTTACCGTGTTTATTGAACGCAGATTAACCGAGATCGGCGACATTCTGTTCACCGTACCGGATAGCCATTTGGTCGGTCATATTTATTAGCAGACCCGAGCTGGAACGCAATGGCAAGTGAAATCCAGCCTGTTTGAAAGCAGGAACCCCTCCGTGATCCCTACCAAGCTTAGAATTTCCCCTCAGGTTAAAGCCACGCAACTTCTTCTCTCCGCTCTGATCCTTTTAGGGTTGCTGCTGGGACTGATGTCATCGGCCGCAATGGCAAACGATGCGGGAATAACCCACGGACGCGAGACCGGGTTGCCGTTGCCGCGATTTGTCAGTCTGAAGTTTAACAAAGTGAACCTGCGGGTCGGTCCGGGACGCAAATACACAATCAATTGGTTGTATAAAATGCGGGGATTGCCGGTGGAGATCATTCAGGAATTCGATCAATGGCGGCGAATTCGCGATTCTGAAGGCACAACCGGTTGGGTATTGAATTCGCAGTTGTCCAGCCGTCGTACCGGTATTGTCGCCCCTTGGGAAAAACCGAAGATTGCTTTTGGCGATACCGTTCGTGCGTCATTTATCAACGGCAAAGGGGAAGCCAGCGATGATTCATCAACTGTCGCCCATTTGCAGGCCGGCCTGATGGTGTCGATCGGTGAATGCGAATCCCGGTGGTGCGAAGTTGAAGCACAGGATACAAAGTTCTGGTTGCAACAGGATCACATCTGGGGTGTTTACCCGGGCGAACTGGTCGACGGATAGGCCAAATTCTGGAAGATAGACTGACAAAGGAGCCTTTTGGCTCCTTTTTTTGTGCCTTAGTCCTTTTGGCGCAACCTGACGATTACATCGACTCGGGCAATCTCCAACCCGTCGGGTGCGGCAGGCAGATCGGTGACAGTGATATGAGATGCGGGAACGTCAACGATACGGTTTTCATTTTCGATGAAAAAATGATGGTGATCGCTGGTATTGGTGTCAAAATAGGTCTTTGACGATTCCACAGCAACTGCGCGCAACAACCCGGCTTCATTGAATTGATGCAATGTGTTGTAAACCGTGGCCAGAGAAACCGGAATTCCCGCAACAACCGCTTCTTCATGCAGGGCTTCGGCAGATACATGTCGATTGCCCTTTGAGAACAGAAGATGAGCCAGAGAAAGCCGTTGTCGCGTCGGACGAAGTCCTGAATTGCGCAACTTGTCGCTGAGGCCGTTTGCCTCGCTATCAGAAACTTTTTGGGTCGGACCGTTTGTTGGTGACATGGGTAGTTTCATCCATTCCCGGGCACAAATGACAGGTTGAGCCACGTGCCAATTGGATTTCGTTGATTTGACTAAGAATAGGTGAGCAAGTGCTGCTCTGCAAGCACCGTATTATCCTTCTCAATCAAGCGGTTTCAGCCCAGATTCCTTAAAACCCATTTGACCACAAATCGCCCGCACGGTATGGGCTGTATACCAATAAAGTTAATGCACCAGCGACCCAATTATGGTTGCCCCTGATAGAGGTCCCTGTTTTTCATGGCTGAACAAAAATCAAGCTATAGTCTCGACGAAATCCTGACCTGTTCTCGGGGGGAAATGTTCGGCCCGGGCAATGCGCAATTGCCGTTGCCTCCGATGCTGATGTTTGACCGTATCAATCAGATTTCCGAAACCGGTGGCGCCAAAGACAAGGGCTGTATCAGGGCGGACTTCAAGATTCACAAGGATTTGTGGTTTTTCCCATGTCACTTTCAGGGCGATCCCGTCATGCCGGGATGTTTGGGCCTGGATGCCCTGTGGCAGCTGACCGGGTTTTATCTCGGTTGGTTGGGTGAACCCGGCAAGGGACGGGCGATTTCCACAGGCGAAGTGAAGTTTACCGGCATGGTGACGCCTGAAACCAAACTTGTGGAATATGAAATCGATTTCAAACGCGTGATGCGGGGTCGACTTGTGTTGGGCATTGCAGATGGTCTGGTCAAAGCTGATGGAGAGACGGTGTTTACCGCCAAGGACCTTCGTGTGGCCTTGTTTACGGAATAAACAGCAGAGCTTGAAAGCGGGCGCCAAGGCGTCCATCTTAATAACACTGATCAACACAGAAGGGGCCATCGGATGAAACGGGTCGTGGTCACCGGCATGGGGATTGTCTCCTCAATCGGCAATAATACACAAGAAGTTCTGGCCTCGTTACGCGAGGCCAAATCGGGAATCACTTTCTCGCAGGAGTTCGGTCAACACGGATTCAGGTGCCGTGTTCAAGGTGCTCCTGATCTCGATCCATTTGAAATTCTGGATCGCCGAACAGTTCGGTTTATGTCGAAAGGCACCGCCTGGAACTATATTGCCATGCAGCAGGCAATTTCCGATTCCGGGCTTGAGCCCGGCGAGGTAATCAATCCGCGAACGGGCATCATTATGGGTTCTGGTGGTCCGTCCACAAAAACCATCGTCGAGGCGGCTCAAAAAACCATCGACACCGGGTCGCCTAAACGCATCGGGCCAACGGCGGTACCAAAAGCAATGAGTTCAACCGCGTCGGCGGTTCTCGCCACTCAATTTGAGATCAAGGGCGTCAACTATTCGATATCATCTGCTTGTGCGACCTCCAATCATTGTATCGGCAATGCCTACGAAACCATTCAGATGGGCAAGCAGGACATTATTTTCGCCGGTGGGTCGGAGGACCTGGACTGGTCCATGTCCAATCTTTTTGATGCTATGGGTGCAATGTCTTCAAAATACAACGATACGCCTGCGACGGCTTCCCGGGCATTTGATGTATCGCGGGACGGGTTTGTGATTGCTGGCGGTGCTGGTGTTCTGATTCTGGAAGAACTGGAACATGCAAAAGCGCGGGGCGCAAAAATCTATGGTGAGATTGTTGGCTACGGTGCTACTTCCGATGGCTACGACATGGTGGCACCATCAGGTGAAGGCGCCATACGTTGCATTAACATGGCGGTCGAAACTGTCGGTGAAAAAATTGACTACATTAATCCTCATGCGACATCCACTGGCGTTGGTGATGCCAAGGAAATTGGCGCGTTGAAAGAAATCTACGGCGATAACTGTCCACCGATTTCAGCAACCAAATCCCTGACCGGGCATTCACTGGGAGCGACCGGTGTGCAGGAAGCGATCTATTCCCTGCTAATGATGCAAAACGGTTTTATTTGCGAAAGCGCGCATATTACCGAGATTGATCCCGAATTCGCAGACATGCCAATTGTTCGCCAACGTCAGGACAATGCAGAATTAAACACAATTCTGTCGAATTCCTTTGGATTTGGTGGAACCAACGCATCGCTGGTATTCCAGCGCCACGTCTAATAATAAGAAGAGCTTAAGTTCCATGTCCAATCTTCAATCGAATATCATGGCGGGCAAACGCGGCCTGATCATGGGCGTTGCAAATGATCACTCGATCGCCTGGGGGATTGCAAAGACTTTGGCTGCGCATGGAGCCGAACTGGCATTTACCTATCAAGGCGAGGGGTTTGGCCGCCGGGTTAAGCCTCTTGCGGAATCAGTTGGCTCTTCACTGCTGATACCTTGTGATGTTGAAGACATAGAGTCCGTCGACAGTATTTTTGACCAACTGAAAGAAGAATGGGGCAAGCTTGATTTTTTTGTTCATGCGATTGGCTTTTCTGATCGCAGTGAACTTAAGGGAGCCTATGCGGATACGACTCGCGAAAACTTTACCAGGACAATGGTCATATCCTGCTTTTCCTTCACTGAAACCGCAAAACGCGCTGCTGAACTGATGAGCGATGGCGGCTCAATGGTGACATTGACCTATGGCGGATCGACCAAAGTGATGCCCAATTACAACGTGATGGGAGTTGCAAAGGCGGCTCTGGAATCGAGCGTTCGATACCTGGCCAGTGATTTTGGTCCTCAAAATATTCGGGTCAATGCAATTTCTGCCGGTCCGATGCGAACTTTGGCTGGTGCCGGTATTTCGGATTCGCGCGCCATGTTCAGCTATCAAAAGCGAAATGCCCCGCTCAGACGCACTGTTTCTCTGGATGAAGTTGGTGGTGCAGGACTTTATTTGTTGTCCGATTTAGCCGGCGGCGTGACGGGTGAGATTCACTTTGTCGATTCCGGATATTCGACTCTGTCGATGCCGCGCCTGGAAGAGATTAGGGCAGCCGACCAGGATTAGCTCCATTCGATCGTGAACGGCTCTAATGCTTCCCGCGATTGTGGCATGCTACGGCTCAATGGAGCCAAATCAGTCGTCCGAACCGCAAGGCCATTTCGATGGCGCAACCAAACCTGCAGGCAACTTTGTATCGCCGTTTCCACAGGCAAGTTCGAGTTGTTCCTGAGACAGGTTGATCACGTGCGACAAATCCACTCCGTCGAAAACTGTCAGATAAGTCCAGGACTTTTTTAAATCTGTGCCATTCAACTTGGCGCCGGTGAAGTTTGCGCGAGCCAGATTGGTGAATGTGACCTGAGCCTTGTCCAGATTGGCGTCGGTGAAGTTCGCCCGACCCATTTCGGTTTTATTGAGATTGGCACCTGAAAGATCAGACCCGGTGAAGTCTGATCGAAACATTTCGGCCTTTTCCAACGTGCTGTTGGCAAGGTTGACCTGCTGAAAAACCGCACGGCCGCCATCCACTTTGCTGAGGTTGGCGCCGGACAGATTGGAATTGGAAACATTGGCGCGCGTCAGAGTCGCGCGGGTCAGGTTGGCGTTTGAAAAATTGGTTTCTCGCATGTCGGAGCCGATAAGATCGGTCTTCTCAAAATTGGCCCCGGTTAAATCATAACCGCTGAGAATCAGATTGCGCTTTCGACAACCGGTCCAGTCAACTCCGGCGGCGGCTGAATCGCTGCACCCCGCAATTGCGGTTGCGGGATAAACGGCCATCATTCCAAGAGAAAGACAGCCAGCGGCTAAAGCGAATAATGTATTGCGACGCAGTCCCATTAGCTTGGTGCTCCAGTTCATGCCGTTGCCTTTTCTTTTATTGGTTCCAGGTGATCAATGTTCATCAGCGCGTGAATGTCCAGCTTTTCCTTCTTACCTCGAACGGCAATGCGTTTTTTTGTATCATCCGGCGCAATCATTTGCGCCTTGGTGACTGTAACTGTGGACACGCATAACACGCATTTTTGTTCTTTTGTTGACGATTCCAGCCGGCTGGCGGTATTAACGGTGTCACCAAGCGCTGTCAGTCCCCTTGCGTCTCCGTATCCCATATTTCCCAATATTACGGATCCTGTATGGATACCCACGCCCATGCGCAAAGGTTCGTTCAGATCGCCGATCAGTTCCTCGTTTAACTTTTCGAGAGCATCAATCATTTCTCCGGCCGCTTTCAACGCATTCGCAGCACTGTTTCCCGATGTCTCATCCACGCCAAACAGCGCCATGAATCCGTCCCCAAGAAACTTGTCGATACGGCCTTCATGTCTTTCTACCGCTTCGCCCATGGCCTTGGAGAATTGATTGATCAAATAGACGACATCAAAAGGCAGGCGACTTTCGGATGTGCGTGTAAAATCACGCAGATCCGCAAACATAACGGTGATTTCTTTTTCTCTTCCCGATGACCAGGGTTCATAGTCCGAACTGGATGCCCGATCGATTTCCGACGGCAGAAGCCTGAGGACATTCAGATCGCTTTGCGGGTGAAACTGGCAGGCCAGTCGAACGTCGTCAGTGGCGCGCACTCTTTGCAACACCTTTTTTTCTGCTTCATCCGCAGGGGCAATGTCGGGAGATGGATTGATTAACCGAACCCTGCAGGTGGAGCAACGGCCCTTGCCACCGCAGACATTGGCGTGAGGAACGCCGCTGATTTTACTCATTTCCAGCAGCGAGGCGCCGATTGGCAATTTGACGCTGGGTCCGTCCACATAGTCGATGGTAACCGTCTTTGTGCGAAATTGCAGTGCAGACCGGCCCAGTCGGGCCAAAAGAACCGCTCCAATCAGAATTAGGAAAAACAGCTCGGTGCGATCAACATCAACTGCCAACCAGCCAAAGACTGCATCGTCCATTAAATTCAATTTGGCGTAAAATGCACCCATGAATTCACCGTCGCGTGCTTTGGGGGCAATCCGTTGGCCGGCAGCCAGATAACCGGTCAATGCCAGGGTGGGGAGCAATGTCGCAGCGGCCAGCAGAAATGGACGAATGCGTGATGCATACCATTTCTTGGATCGTAGCCACAAATGCATGCCCAGACAGCCGTGAAGCCAGGCTGCGATCAGGCCCAAAGCGTTGTAGTAGGCGTATTCCGGAGAAAAGACGAATACCGACAACAGCACATAATCATACGTGTCATTCAGGTCATAAGCGAACGATGCATAGCGGGTGCCGATCACGTGGCTTATCAGAAAATAGGGGATAGCCAGCGCCGAAACCAGTTGTGCCCACTCCTTGAATGTCAGTTTGATCGTGCGGCGTTGAAATATGCGCCAGAAGGAAAGCAGGGTGTGAATGGCCAGCGCCAGATACAGGACAATGGTCCCCAGCCAATTGCGAAACAGCCCCTTCATCAGACCGGCGGTGGTGTGCATGATCTCATCGGAAACCAGACCCAGAGCGTGATTTCCCAGATGCAATGTCAAGTAAACAAAAAGAATGATGCCAGATACAACGCGCATCTGGGCCAGTCGGATTTCACCGAACCACACTGACAGATTGCCCGGAAGCCAGGGGAAAGTTTGCTCAATTGTTTTTTTCACGCCAACACCACCACGTTAATTTTCTCACCATCATCGGTAAACTTGCTTTCGATCATTCTGCGGTTAGTGGAATTCTCATATCCCTGTTTAAGTGCTGCCCGGAAGCAATGCTCACCACTCAACGCGGTTGTTCCCAGCACCTTGTTGTGTTTCTCCAGATTGGCCGAGAAATTGACGGCAGCACCAATTACAGTGACCTCCAGTCTGTCGCCATATCCGACTACTCCATAAATAACCGGCCCGGCGGTTGCTGCCATGTTGATGTTGAGAGATGCAGCGGGACCGGTCCAGTGTTTTTGTTCTGCCAATATCTCATCGATGCAACGCAACGCATTGGCACAATGCAGTGGGTCGGCATTTGTGGCACCAAATGTGATCATGATGCCATCACCCATAAATTTGTCGATGGTGCCACCATGGTGGTGGACGATGGGCACGATTTGTTGCTGATAGTCAGACAGCAATCCCATAGCTTCATCGGGGTCCATCTGGGCCACCAGTTCGGTAAAGCCGCGGATGTCGACATTGACAATTGCCACGTCGCGTCGCTCACCTTCTCCTGCTTCAATCGTGTGATCAGAGCCGCGGATATGCTCAGCAACTGACGTGGACATGAAACGGGACAAGTTTTGCGCAGCGCTACTTTCCGCAACTGACGAGATCAAAAAGTGATGCCCGCGGCGCACAGCGATGGCCAATATGGCGGTAAACATCAGTATCGAAATCATCTTGCTAACCTCCGCTCCAATCAGAACGGAATTGCTGGTGATATAGGTGATGTAATCTTTGGTGATCATTGGATCAGCCGGGTTGATACTGACCACGTAAAACACAAGGCCTGACCAACAGGCGATGGCCGTTAGCCCCGCAGCCAGCACATATCGCGCCTCAAAACGCAGGGCACGCAGGCTGATCAGAACAAAAAAGTTCATGACTTCAACGACTTTGAGGGAAAATGACGCCTCCTGTCCATATTGAATATGGAAGCTCCAGATCAGGTAGGTCAGCAGAACCATATCGACCAGTATGGACAGATAAATGAGCCAGACCGGGGTTTTCCGCGTCAATGCGATCAGCATCATCACCAAGGTGAACCCCAGATATACCGATATCACCAGGGGCACCCGGGATATGGTTTCGGGATTTGGCTGCGGAGCCGCAAGATACGCCACTCCCCAAAGTGCAAACACACCGAACTGAATCAGTTTCACCAACACTTCGCTGATGTCGTCATTGCGCGTAATCGCGGAAGAGACATGGACAGGCAGGCCAGAATGGTGCGCGCGTGGCCAGATTGCGCACATGGCTTCCCAAAGTCGATCCAGCATTCTTTTCATAAAGCCAAGCCTGTAGGTTTTTTTGTTGTTGCAGCTGCTGAGAGAAGTGTCGACCAATTGATGTTCACATGCCACTCAATTGACTGACATCAGGAAAGTCAGAGAAACCCCGTTCTATACTTTGATGATCAAGCCCTCGCGACCGATCCAGGAACGTTTGAATGTCCGTTTGCATTGCTCGTCTATCTTGTCCAGATCTTCGTCTGTCCTGCTGGGGCGATGGTGAAATACGCAATATCGTTTGACCTCGGCCATTTTTGAAATCCGCACACCTTCTTCCCAGGTAGAGTGGCCGAAATTCCAAAATGTCGGGAATTCCGCGTCTGTATAGGTGGCGTCGTAAATCATCAAATCAGTCCCGTTTACAAATTCGACAATGCCTTGATCAATCTTGCCTGGAACATGGGTCGTGTCTGTAATGTAGCTGATCGATCGGCCACCATACTCAATGCGATAGCCGACGCATTCATCATGATGATTGAGCGGTAATGTTCTTATCACCACACCTTTGATCGGTTCTAATACGTCATGAACTTCGAAATCACGGTAGGTGACGCTGGCTGAAAATACCTCCGGGCCCACCGGAAAATATGGTGGGCACATATAGTTATCAATCATCCGTTGAGTTTTGTTGGGCCCGCTCAAGTGTCCTGACCAGATATCAACGCTCGTATTGGGATCAAAAAAGGGAGCGAAAAACGGCAGACCTGAAATGTGATCGTAGTGGCAATGGGTGAAAAACAGATTCAATTTCTTTCGGATGCCACCGCTTGCATCCAGTTTTTTGGCTTCGCTGGCGATGTGGTCACCTGCAGCGCGCAGGCCCGACCCGGCATCAAATAACAGACGCTCGTCTCCACAGGTGATTTCAACACATGCAGTATTGCCGCCATATCTGACGGTGCTTTTACTGTCGGAAGCAAGAGTTCCTCGGGCACCCCATAATTTGGCCTGAAACGCGGGTTTACCCATAGTTCGTTTTGCCTTTCAATTGCCCAACGGTTTCAGTGTGTGGGTCCGCAAACCCGGTTTTATAAAAAATTCAAGAGGCTTGTAGGCGAGATACTTCGTCTCTGGCAATCGACAAATCATGGGTGGTCTTGGCCAGTCGTTGTACCAGTTCCCTGAGCACCGACATGCTCAGTTCAGGACTCTCTCGCATCATGTCCATCAAATGTTCTTTTTTGATCCGCAGGGCATCCAGGCTGTCATTGGCCTGAATTGTTGCGGTGCGGGGAATATCGCACAATATGGCCATATCGCCGACAAATGAGTTCGGTCCCAGTTCGGCAACTTTGCTTTCAGTGCTGCTGCCATCGCTGGACACCAATACATCAGCGGTTCCGCTGATCACGATATAAGCTGCATCTGCGTCATCTCCCTGACGAAACAGGATTTCGCCTGCTGGATATGAAACCCGGTCGGATGCAAAGGCCAGAAGTTTCAGTTTATTGGATGGCAGGTTTGCCAACATTGGTATCGACCTTAGCAGATCGACTTCATCCTGTAGTTTACTCATCGAATTCTCCTATCCCCCAGAACTCTACTCGACCAAAGATTGGTAGGTCGAATTTTCACCAGCGAGAACGTCTGGACTATCCATCTGCAGCAGCCGTTGGCGCTCAAACACCATGACTTTGTCAAACCGGTCGGCAAAGCTTGGGGTGGTCAATACCCAAAGCACGCCAAACGGCTTGTGGCCATCTTCACCTCTGGCTCGCGCCAATACTTTCTTCACCAGGCGATCCTGTGCACGTGCATCTACCGCATTGATACCGCGATTGATAATCAGCAGATCGCTGCCTTTCAACAGCGACCTTGCCAGCACGATGCGCTGGCGTTGATTTTCTGACAGGCGTTTGCCACCGGTGCCGATATCAAACTGTAGTCCAATGGTAAAAATATCATCCTCCAGTTGCTTTTCCAGCAACAGTTCGCGGATAAATTTTTGAACCTGCTCAGTAGCATTGGACAAACCATAGGCAATTTTTCCGAATAAAATGTTGTCCTGGACCGAATTGAGAGCATTATATGTGCTCAGATCATATACGTTGATTTTATCCTTCAGGGAATCTGGCAAAGTGCCATGGAACGCATTGCGCGCTTCAAGAATTCGCTCCTGCATGTCTTTGTCGACCAGGCGCAGTCGGTTGCGCCGTTCGATGTAGCCGAATGTCAACTGTATCAACATACGCTTGTCCGTTTCTTCGATACCTTCAAAACCAAGCTGTTTGGCGCGGCCGAGGATCGGTGGATAGTCCTCAAGCTGCTCCGGCGTCATGAAGTTCAGTTGTTCGAAAAACGGATTGTCGGGCGACAAATCGGCAAACAATTCGATTGCGGTTTCGGCCAGTTCCACGCCCATTTCGAACAGGTCTCGGTCGAGATTTAACTGGGACAGCACCTTGCGCAGATGCTCGATTTCCACCATTTGATCAATCTTGAAGTCGTCCGATTCAACAATCGTTCCAAACAGCAGGTTTTCTGCAATGGTCGCGTGTTCGTTGTAATTTGACCGGTCCCAGACTTCCACCAGATCAGCCAAGGGCGAGCCATCGATACGCTTGCGTAAATCTTGTCGGACTTCAATCAGCTTTTCACAGAGAATGGGGGTCTCATCGGGACTCAGCATTTGCCGCATTGCAAGTTCGTAGATGGTTTCATCCAGTTCCACGAGTTCCAATGAATCGCGTACTTTGGGGAACACTTGTTCAGGCCCGGTAATGTTCATGGCGTCGTAGTCGACCCAGTCAGCATAGTAGTCGAGAAGCGTGTTGCCCGATGCGAGTGCTTCGGCCTCGGTGCGAGGGTGAATTTTGATACCCAGGGAAACGGTATCTCGGTCCCGCAATGGCGCATGCTTATTGACGTAAAGCAGAGTGTCGAGAATTGTCGATTGCGGTAAATATGATTCATTTCCGGCATAGGCAAAGCGCCGCCCGCGAATTCGTTGCGGCAAATCTCCAACCGACGTGTCATTGAGACGCACCCGGCCGCTGGTCGGATCCGTCAGTCCAGCCAGTACATTTGCCATGGCACCGGCGCCGGACCCAAGAGGCCCGATTGCCGCAGTGATACCGTCGATCGGCAGGGTGAAATCCGCATCTTCAATCAACACCGACCCGGATTCGTCCGTGACATTGAGATTGCTTACTGAAAGGGCACCTGTCAGTGGCAAGACAGGTTCGTCGGAGGGGGCCTGTTTTTCCGCTTCAGTCATGCCCTTGACGTTGAATTGCTCGACGATCTGGGCATATTTGATGTTGATGTCAGTGCGCTTCTGATCCCACATAATCAGTCCGTTGATCGGTGACGGTAGGTCCTTATAGGCGTTGACCACGCCCAGTAGCTGGCCAACATTGAGTGAGCCGCGGATGGCAAAATAGCCGCCAACAACATAGAAGAGGAACGGCGTGAGTTGGGCCAGAAAATTGTTCAGGAATTTGATGAAAAACTTGCGTTGATACAGTTCGTAGCGAATGAAGAAGATGTTGCCCAAACGATTGGACAGTTCTGAGCGCTCATAGTTTGACGTGTCATTGACATGCACTGCTGTGATGCTCTCGACAATTTCCCCGATGCGTCCCGACAACATGCGCGCCGTCACCTGTCGCATCCGTCCCAGAACCAGAACCCGCTTGCGCAAATGAGGGATCAAAGTCATTTGAACCGCAATAATTGCAACCGCAATCATGCCAAGCCAGAAACTCTGGTTGATAATGAAAACAAAGGCTACCAGCGCCTGACCGCCGAGATAGACCGGTTGCACGAAGGCGTCTCCGATAAATTCGCCGAAGGGTTCGACCTCGTCTTTGACCATCGAAGCGACTTCAGAGCCCTTGACCCGCTTGAAATGGTGAATTGGAAAACGCAGAACCCGGTCGACCAGCTGATAACGCATGCGGCGCAACATCCGTTCGCCAAGGCGACCCTTGTAGGTGTTGATATAAAATTTGAACAGGCCGTTGACGCAGACAAGGGCCAAAAACAGCATCGACAAGGCGATCAAATAGGGCCAACGCTCTAACTCAAAGCCGGAAAATATAACCCAGGACCCGCCCCCCAGCCAGGATGGCAAGGAAAGAGTAAAATCCAGAAATGTCATGGTTGCCGTCGCGCTGTCAAAACCCTCACCTTGTATGGGTTCGTTGACAATGCGCACCGGCAGGTTGAGCACCAGAAAATAGGTCGGCATTGACGCCAGAATGACGCACAATATCCAGATCTGCTCGGCTTTCGTGTGGCGCCATATATAGCGCATCAGATTCTTGTCGAGCGGCCTGTTAGCTGCCTCAAGTTGCTCGCGATCGGGCAATTGCTTCTCTTTTGTTTCAGACCTAACTGGTTAAAACGATAGCGCAAGATACGTGATTAACAAGTGCGATAATGCACACTTGGGTCAGTTCACTAATATGGCGGTAAAATTTTGTTCGACGCGGGGTCGAGCCGGGGTTATGAGAGAGGCCGAACCGCAAAGTGGATCAAGTTTATGGCCAGCACCAATGAATCAGTTGTTATTGTCTCCGCCAGACGCACGCCAGTGGGGTCGTTTAACGGGAGTCTTGCAGCAATTCCTGCCCATCAACTGGGTCAGGTGGCAATTGAGGCGGCACTGAATGATGCAGGAATTGCGCCTGACCATGTTGATGAGGTCATTCTTGGTCAGGTTCTGACCGCCGGGCAAGGTCAGAACCCAGCCCGTCAGGCCGCAATGGCGGCCGGAATTTCCAAAGAGGCCTCCGCGTGGAGTATCAACCAGGTGTGCGGTTCTGGCTTGCGGGCGGTGGCGCTGGGGATGCAGCAAATCGAAGGTGGCGACGCTGACATTGTTGTTGCTGGTGGTCAGGAAAGCATGTCACTGTCACCCCACTGCCAGCACTTGCGGGACGGCAAACGCATGGGCGATTTCGAGATGATCGACACGATGATCAAGGACGGTTTGTGGGATGCTTTTAACGGTTATCACATGGGTGTGACGGCAGAAAATGTTGCCGAGAAATTTCAGATCAGTCGGCAAACCCAGGACGAATTTGCCCTAGCTTCACAAAACAAGGCCGAATCTGCCCAAAAGTCCGGCAAATTTGACGGCCAGATTTCCCCGGTTACCTATTCAACCCGCAAGGGTGATGTGGTGGTATCCCAGGACGAGTATATTCGCCACGGCGCAACGATGGAGAGTATGACCAAGCTGCGCCCGGCTTTCGACAAAGAAGGCTCGGTTACGGCGGCCAATGCGTCAGGCATCAATGACGGCGCCGCGGCACTGGTGTTGATGCGAGAAAGTGAAGCCTATCGCCGAGGGGTGACCCCTTTAGCGCGGATAGTATCGCGGGCGACTGCCGGCGTGGATCCATCGATCATGGGCACCGGGCCGATACCAGCGTCACAAAAGGCGCTGCGAAAAGCCGGATGGGACGCCAGGGACCTCGATCTGGTTGAAGCAAACGAAGCTTTCGCGGCGCAGGCCTGCGCGGTCAATCAGCAGATGGGTTGGGATCAGGATAAGGTCAATGTCAATGGCGGCGCGATAGCCATCGGCCACCCAATCGGCGCGTCCGGTGCGCGCATCCTGACCACTTTGGTACATGAAATGGTGGCGCGAGACGCTAAGAAGGCACTCGCCACATTGTGCATTGGTGGCGGGATGGGCGTCGCCATGTGCATTGAACGTGATTAGGTCGGCATGTCGACGTTGATTTAGCGACGTTGAGTCTACAGAAATTTGAATTCGGATTGGTGCTATCAGGCGACCACGGGAGGAAGTTATGAATGAAGTTCAAAAGCCGGTTGCGCTGATTACCGGCGCATCTGCAGGTATTGGAGCTGCAGCAACACATGAGATGGTTCGGTCTGGCTATCGTGTTGTGGCGATGGCCCGTTCAGCTGACAAGTTGCAGGCTCTTGTCGAGGAAATCAGCAAACTGGATGGTGAGGTGGATTATTGCACTGGCGATGTTGCAAATGCAGACGATATTGCTCGTGCAGTGCAACTGGCCGTCGAGAAGTTCGGGAGACTGGATGTGTTGGTAAACAATGCTGGCCTGATTGAACCCATTTCCCGTATTGAAACATCCGATCCTTCAGCCTGGTCGCACGTCGTCGATGTTAATTTGAAGGGGGTCTATTACGGAATTCGAGAGGTTTTGCCGGTGATGAAGCAACAAGGTGGTGGAACCATCATCAATATTTCATCTGGCGCAGCAACCGGTGCACTGGAGGGCTGGAGCCACTATTGCTCCACCAAGGCGGCGGTTTTGTCACTGACCAAATGTGTCGACAAAGAAGAGGCCGAAAATGGCATTCGCATGATCGGCCTGTCGCCGGGAACTGTCGCCACCGACATGCAGGTTCAGATCAAGGGGTCGGGTATTAATCCGGTCAGCCAGCTTGACCCCGGCGTACATATTCCACCCGAATGGGTCGCGCGGGCAATTGTCTGGCTGTGTACTTCCCAGGCTGACGACTACCGGGGGCGTGACTTTTCGCTGAAAACTGAGGAGGGTCGCAGAGAGGTTGGTCTTCCTCCCATTTAGGGTTTGGTTAACCAATGCACGGTTGAAAGGTGATAATTGTTTGTTTTAGTGACCGCCGTCACATTATTGGCCAACCGGATCGGCTAATAACAGGTTGCTGGAATAATCGTGCTCTCGCCGTTCAGGATTTTAAATGAAACCCAGTTTCCTCTCCCTGACAGCTTCGCTGGCCATGGCCGCAGCGATTTCCGCTGGCTGCACAAAAAAGGAATTTAACGTTGACGAAGTGTTGCGGGTTAAATCTGTCAAGCACCTGAAATATGGCGATCACGACCCGGTTCGAATTCATGGCCGTCAACCCAAGAGTTTTTCGGTGCATGGCATCGATATTTCTCGATACAACACATCGATAAACTGGCGACGGGCAAAGAAAGAAGGTGTCGATTTTGTATTCATCAAAGCGACCGAAGGACGCGATGATGTGGATCGAAGCTTTGTAGAATATTGGCGTGCTGCCAAACGAACCGGCATTCCTCGCAGCGCCTATCACTTTTATTATTTTTGCGCATTGCCCGAGGCACAGGCTGATAACTATATTCGCAATGTGCCAAAGTCGCATGGTGGATTGCCGCCCATTCTTGACGTGGAATGGAATCCTGATTCACCAACATGTACAAAACGTCCTCCGGCCTCCGTTGTGGTAAACCGCCTGGGCCGATGGTTGCGCAAGATCGAGGCGCATTACGGTCAAAAACCGATCATCTACACAACGCCAGACTTTTTTGAGGCCAATTTTGCTCGGGGAGCTTTGCCCGGCTATCAATATTGGTTAAGATCAGTAAAGGCTGAACCAAAATACATCTATGGCAAACGGCCATGGGTATTCTGGCAATACACCGGTACTGGTTCGATCCCCGGTATCAAAGGACCGGTGGATATCAATGCCTTTCGGGGCAGCCGTTTAGACTGGCAAAAATGGTTGGCTGCAAATACCCGCTGACAACGAACTTGATGAACACCATTGTTGCCAGGTGATCTGATCTAGGAGAGTGCAATGAACACCAATTTTGAAGGCAGTGTTTCGACCGCCATTGAGAACTTGAAAACTGCCCAGCTGACGCTGGTCGCCGAAATCAAGAATTACCCGACGCCGATTGCCGGCTGTGATGTTCAGTTCAATCACCTGCTCGAAGAAAAGGCCCGCGTGAATGCAGCTCTGAACGCCCTGAGCACCAGCATATTTACGCCAACCCCGCGGCAATTGACCGCCTGAACCGATGCGACCGGGCAGGCTGGTCCGATAACGATTAGCACTTGCCCTTTTGAGCGATCCGACCTATACCGCGCGCGTGCCCACAAGCACATCACGGCCCTCGCTGGACGACATCCCGGCCAGGGCGTCTTTTTACCCGGAATTGAAGGAGTATACCGATGTCGATTACGCCTGAGCGCAAAGCTGATTTGATCAAGGAATATGCCATTAAAGAAGGCGATTCCGGTTCCCCGGAAGTGCAAGTTGCTATTCTGACCGAACGGATCAACAACCTGACTGGACATTTTAAAGGCCACAAGAAGGATAATCATTCCCGCCGTGGGCTGTTGAAGATGGTTGCAACGCGTCGTTCGCTTCTCGATTACACCAGAGGCAAAGACGAAGAGCGGTACAAGAAGCTGATCACCAGCCTCGGTATTCGCCGATAGTTTTGAGATTTCAGGCGGCGGGCTTTTTATAAAGTCTGCCGCTGGTTATTTGGATCGGCTCTTGACGCGCCGCTTCAACAGTACGGTCAAAGTGATTTGACAAGGATGGGGCAGGATTATCAGCGGTACGTATAGCGTACCTCTCATTGTCTTGCCCTCGACAAACCAGAAGACGGGGACCGGAGGTCTGAATTCTTGGTGCAATGAGGCACTACAGAACCGACCGGAGTAGCAATTCAAGCTTCCCTGATTTGAGTTATATCTGGATTGCGCACCCGATAGCCGGGCGCCTTAAAAATCACTTTGACAGACTTTTATTACCGTGCGGTTTGTGCGTGCAGCGATAGGCGTTGTGCGGCCGCACACGAAGGAAAAATGTATGTCTATGTTTGATAAACACGTCGTCGAAATCGAGTGGGGTGGACGTCCACTGACACTCGAAGCGGGCCAGGTTGCCCGTCAGGCCGATGGCTCCGTCATCGTTACCTACGGTGAAACCACCGTTATGTGTAACGTTGTCTCCCAGAAATCACCCAAAGTGGGCCTCGATTTCTTCCCACTCACTGTAAATTACATCGAAAAAGCCTATGCAGCCGGTAAGATCCCGGGCGGCTTTTTCAAGCGCGAAGCACGTCCGAGCGAAAATGAAACCCTGGTCTGTCGTCTGATTGACCGCCCAATCCGCCCGCTGTTTGCCGATGGATATAAGAACGACACGCAGGTTACCTGTACGGTTCTTTCACATGATATGGAAAACAACCCAGATATCGTTGCATTGATCGCAACATCTGCGGCACTGACTATTTCCGGTATTCCGTTCCAGGGCCCAATCGGTGGTGCGCGCGTTGGTCTGATAGACGGCGAATATGTCCTCAATCCGAATATCGACGAAATGCCGGAGAGCAACCTTGATCTGGTTGTTGCTGGTACACGCGATGCGGTGCTGATGGTGGAGTCGGAGGCCAATGTGCTTTCTGAGGATATCATGCTGGGCGCTGTGATGTTTGGCCACAAGGAGTTCCAGCCAATTCTCGATGCGGTTATTGCGCTGGCAGAAAAATGCGCCAAGGAGCCACGCGAGCACATTGCACCAGACAACTCGGATCTGATGGCAAAGCTTGAGAAACTGGTCGGAAAAGACATCGATAAAGCTTATAAGATTGCCGACAAGCAAGATCGTTATTCAGCACTGGACGACGCCAAAGCGAAAGCCAAGGAAAAGTTCCTGAACGAAGATTCCACCGAGGGCGAAACCAACACGCTTGGTGAAGTGTTCAAGTCGGTGCAGGCGAAAGTTGTTCGCGGCTCGATCATCAAAACCAAGAAACGTATCGATGGTCGTGACCTTTCAACCGTCCGTGCGATTGAATCCGAAGTTGGCATTCTGCCACGTACACACGGTTCTGCTCTGTTCACACGCGGCGAAACCCAGGCGATCGTCGTGGCTACTTTGGGTACTGGCGATGATGAGCAGTTCATTGATGCTCTGACTGGCACCTATAAGGAAAGCTTCCTGCTGCACTACAACTTCCCACCATATTCTGTTGGTGAAACGGGCCGTATCGGCTTTACCTCACGGCGTGAAGTTGGCCATGGTAAGCTTGCCTGGCGCGCCGTTCGTGCAGTTCTGCCGACCCATGAAGAATTCCCCTACACGCTCCGTGCGGTGTCGGAAATCACCGAGTCCAACGGTTCATCTTCGATGGCAACCGTTTGCGGTACCTCGTTGGCATTCATGGATGCCGGTGTGCCGCTCAAGGCACCTGTTGCCGGTATCGCCATGGGTCTGATCAAGGAAGGCGATGATTTTGCCGTTCTCTCAGACATCCTGGGTGACGAAGATCATCTCGGCGATATGGACTTCAAGGTGGCTGGTACGTCTGAGGGTATTACATCCCTGCAGATGGACATCAAAATTACCGGAATTACCGAAGAAATCATGCAGGTTGCACTGGATCAGGCCAAGGACGGCCGCATCCACATCCTTGATGAAATGAGCAAGGCACTATCAGAAGGTCGTGCTGAATTGGGTGAATTTGCACCACGTATTGAAAGCTTCAAAATTCCCACCGACAAAATCCGTGAAGTTATCGGGTCTGGCGGCAAGGTGATCCGTGAGATCGTTGAAAAGACCGGTGCCAAGGTGAATATTGAAGACGATGGTACCGTAAAAGTCGCTTCTTCCTCGGGCAAGGAAATTGATGCCGCCGTCAAATGGATCCGGTCGATCACCGACGATCCTGAAGTTGGGGTGATTTATCAGGGTACGGTTGTCAAGACCGTCGACTTTGGTGCTTTCGTTAATTTCTTCGGCGCCAAGGATGGCCTCGTGCACATTTCCCAACTGGCTGATGAGCGGGTTGGCAAGACGACAGATGTTGTCAATGAAGGCGACAAGGTCTGGGTCAAGCTGATGGGCTTTGACGACCGCGGTAAGGTTCGTCTGTCAATGAAAGTTGTCGATCAGGAAACGGGTGAAGAGTTCGCTGACTAGTCAGCGTCGTCGCTGTTTCAACAATCCAAAAGGGCGCTGCGGGAACCGCAACGCCCTTTTTTTGTTGTCTTACTTTGCCTTTTTGATTTAGCCTGAACGTGGGTTGGGCCTCGTATCGACCATGAGGAGGTCATATGCGTCCACCGTCTCAGCCCAAATTTGCACCACAATTGAAATGGTTTTGCTGCATTTTCCCAGCCTTGATTCTAGCAATTATTGCGCTCAACTCATGCGCGACACTGACCAAAAAGCAATGCAGGACCGCCGACTGGCATTCGTTGGGGGTTAATGATGGTGTTCACGGCCGGCCACACAGCAGATTTGAAAAACATATGAAGGCTTGCAAGAAAGCCCGTGTCGTTCCCAACCGGGAGCAGTGGTTGGCCGGTCACAAAGAAGGAGCACGGCGCTATTGCCGACTGAGCAATGCTTATGAAGAAGGACGTTATGGGCGGACCTATCACGGTATTTGCGAGGGAAACAGACATATTGCCTTTATGCGTGTCTATCGGGTGGGCCTTAAAAAATACCGGCTGGAGCGAAAACGAGACCACCTAAGTCAAAAAATCTCTGACGATGAGAGTAAAATTTATGATTTGGAAAGTAAGCATTCCAAGGGTAAAATAGACAAGCAATCGGCTGAAACCGCAATAGAATCGCTGGACGACCAGATTGCTTTAACAAGAATAGATTTGTCATATGCCCAGGATGAACTGGATGAATTTAATGCCTTGTTGCTGCGTGACGGTTATTTGGGAATAGCACGTGTAAACTTGGTGATCACGGATGATGATGAAGGTTAGCGTGTGCCATCGCTGTAACGTCATAAATTGATGATTGAATCCGACGCCGATCTGTGGCTTGGCTGAGGCATGGCCGATTTTCGTAATACATTGATGTTGCCGTTCCAAAACGAAGCTCTTCAACTTCCCACCACTGGGGAGAATTGGTGCGTCCTGAACGCTGACATATTGCCATTGCCGGAATCCATACCTGCGCAAATTCTGACTTGCGAGCAGGGATTGCGCCCCACCTTTCTAGAGCTTGAGGCGCAAGGATATTCGGTTCATCCGACATTGGAGGAACTGCTCAATCTCGATGGCTGCCTGGTGCTTGCTCATCGCTCGCGTGCAGTAAATGAACGCAATATGCTGCGTGGATGGAATGGTCTGAAACCCGGCGGGATTTTGGTTTTTGCTGGAGACAAGACCGCCGGAGTTCAGCCGATCAGAAAATGGGCTGGAAAGCTCACCGAAATTGCGGGCAGCCTGTCAAAACATCACGCAGTTGTCTTCTGGCTTTGTAAACACGGGGACCCCTGGAAGCAGGACGTTTTACAAAAGCCCGATTCGAGTTTTGAGCGGGAAGATTTTAGAATTTCCGCGGGCATGTTTTCCGCAAACGGACCGGATACAGGGTCGCAGGTTCTTGCAGAACAATTTGACAATCGAATTTTTGGCCGGGTCGCGGATTTCGGTGCCGGTTGGGGGTATCTGTCCTATCGACTTGCAAAGCAATGCCCGCGAATTGAACAACTTGACCTTTATGAGGCTGACTGGATGTCGGTTAAAGCGGCAGAACATAATGTTGCCACCGCACCGGCCGTGGCGGCAACTGCGACCCCAGCGATCAATTATCATTGGTGTGACCTGACAAGTGAAGCGCCTCGAGGCCCATTCAACTGGGTGATTATGAATCCGCCATTTCATTCAGGGCGCGCCGCGGTTCCTGAACTGGGCAACCGCTTCATCGAAGCCGCAGCCCGATCGCTACCGTCTGGCGGGCGTTTGCTGATGGTCGCCAACACCAATCTTCCATACGAAAAAAAGCTGGAAGCGTTGTTCAAAACGGTCGAACGCAAGGATCAGGCCAAAGGCTTTAAAGTGCTGGAGGCGATCAAGGGCAGTCGCTGATATTTAGCCGGAATGGACTCTAAAAGGCCACATCGCCGGTCACCTTGGGTATAACCGGAGCCAGTGCTTCATGCAGGCGGGTCTCCCATTCTTCTCGGCCATTTCGTGCTCTCGGTACCGGGTTGATAAAATCAAACAACGACCACAGTGGTTCAATACCATAGCGGGGCAGGCCACGGGCCGACCGTATGCCCTTTCGGTGTTCGGCGCACCGCTGGCCCGGTGATTTGCCGGTGCTGCCCACATAGGCGCCGTAGGTTCCGTTGTCGCTTGTATATCCGTGCCGCAAAACCACATAGACATTGGCGCCGAGTCGTCCGGATTTCTGCGCTTCCAACACGTCGGGGGTAAATATGTTGCGAACTTGCTGGCCGGCTTGCAAAAGCCAAGTCACAGGTTCGAGACCGGCTGCTGCAAATTTCATCCCGGCATTCAGGTCCTCGCCGCGTTGTCTCAGTTCTTCGTAGGCAAGGGTTGCGAGTTCCAGGCCCGGTGGATTGGTGCTCAGCCAACCACCGATTGCAGCGGTGAGTTGCATGTCCTTCCAGTTTCGGAATGGCCGTTCATGCGTGTAATTGATACCGGGAAATTTTGCATAAGTGCCAACAGCGTAACGAGGCAGTTTCAGCGCCGTCATATGCCGATAGTCTCAATGATGACATCGCTATCAACGATTTCAGACGCATTGCCTGTTTGATAGGCCGAGATGAGCGCCGCTTCGGCTATATCTGCCTGATTGTCGTCGCGGGCATGAACAAATCCAAGTGGTTGCTCGGTGTCCAGGAAATCTCCGATCATCGCCAGTTCGGTGAACCCCACAACCGGATCAATTTTATCGGCAGCAGTGACCCGACCGCCCCGCATTGACACAACGGCCACCCCGACATCTCGGGTGTTAATCGCGATCACGATTCCCTCTGATGGAGCCTTTACAGGGCGAACAACGGGGGCTGTCTTCAGATGCCGCTCCGGTTGATCGATAAGATCTGTTGGCCCTCCCAGTTCGGCAACCATCTGTGCAAATTTCTGAGCCGCCGCTCCGGATGTAAAGGCGGTTTCCATTTTCACATGTCCATCTGCGGCATCGGAAGCAAGGCCACCGTTCACCAGCATTTGTGCACCCAGCGCGACAGTGACATCCCAAAGTCGCGAATCCACATGGCGCCCCGTCAGGAAGTCGATGCAATTGGTAATTTCAACAGCATTACCAGCTGCACTTGCCAGTGGCTGGTTCATGTCTGTCAATATTGCCGAGGTAGGCAGCCCTGCGCCGTTAGCTACCGTGACAAGAGATTCTGCAAGTTCCCGCGCTTTGGTCAGGTCGTCCATAAAGGCCCCGTTGCCACATTTGACGTCCAGTACCAGTCCGCCGAGGCCAGCAGCTAGCTTTTTGGAGAGAATCGACGCAGTGATTAGCGGAACACTTTCGACGGTCGCTGTTACGTCACGAATGCCGTAAAACCTCTTGTCGGCCGGTGCCAGATCACCGGTCTGACCGATCACCGCACACCCTGTCAGACGAGTTACTTTGCGGAATAGATCGATATCCGGCTGGCTCGTATAGCCGGGAATGGAATCCAGCTTGTCGAGCGTGCCACCGGTATGGCCAAGCCCGCGGCCGGAAATCATCGGTACATAACCGCCGCATGCAGCGACGGCAGGTGCCAGCATCAGCGAGACATTGTCTCCCACACCTCCGGTCGAATGCTTGTCCAATACAGGCCCATCGAGATCACTCCAGTCCAGTACCGTACCGGAATCCCGCATGCCCAAAGTCAGGATCACAGCTTCATCGCGACTCATTCCGTTGAAGTAGACGGCCATGGCAAAGGCAGCTACCTGACCCTCTGATATGGTGTTTTCGGCAATTCCCTGCACAAAGGACGAAATTTCCTGCTCGCTCAAAGCCAGTCCATCACGCTTTCTGCGAATTGTTTCCTGGGGAAGAAATGTGGGTGTCAAAAGACTTGCTCAACTGTTTCAACTTTTTGCCAATCCACTATAATCGAAATCAATTCAATTCACAGATATTGTTGAATGCCAGGAGCATGGTATCTAGTGCCATCAAACCCTTGCTGATCTGATAGTTTGGCTGCGGCCTCCAGGAGCGGAATTTAATGACCAAACTCGACGTCATCACGATTGGTCGCTCATCAGTCGACCTGTATGGCGCACAGGTGGGTGGGCGTCTGGAGGACATGGTCTCGTTCAACAAATATATTGGTGGTTCGCCGACAAATATGGCGGCTGGAACGGCAAGATTGGGCCTGAAATCTGCTCTCATCACTCGAGTTGGCGATGAGCATATGGGCCGCTTTATCGTGGAGCAGTTGCAACGAGAAGGTGTTGATACAAGGGGCGTTGTCACCGATAAGAACCGACTTACCGCGCTTGTTCTGCTGGGGATCCGCGACGAGAGCCAGTTTCCCCTGATTTTCTACCGTGAAAATTGCGCCGATATGGCGATTTGCGAAGATGATATTGACCCGGCATTCATCGCAGAATCAGGGTGCGTCACGGTAACGGGTACCCATTTATCGCATCCGCAAACGGAAGCGGCTGTATTGAAGGCGTTGAATGTGGCGCGCGCAAATGGTTCCAGAACAGCACTCGATATCGACTATCGACCCAATCTGTGGGGACTGGCCGGGCATGGGGATGGTGAGGAACGGTTCATTGAATCGAAGGCCGTCACTGCCAAACTACAGTCTAGCCTGCATCTGTTCGATCTGATTGTTGGTACAGAAGAGGAGTTTCACATTGCCGGTGGCTCAATCGATACGCTGACAGCGTTGAAAGCGGTCCGGGGTTGCAGCGAAGCGATGTTGGTGTGCAAGCGAGGGCCAATGGGTGCATCGGCCTTTGCCGATAAAATTCCAGCTTCACTTGATGACGGGATTACGGGACCTGGATTTCCCATTGAAGTTTTCAACGTTCTTGGTGCCGGTGATGGATTCATGTCCGGCTTGCTGCGCGGCTGGCTTACGGATCAGCCTTGGGAAACAACTCTAACCTGGGCCAATGCATGTGGTGCGTTTGCGGTGTCCAGACACGGCTGTGCACCGGCATATCCCAGCTGGGATGAACTGCAATGGTTCCTGGAAAATGGATCAGCATACAAGGCGTTGAGAAAAGATGTTCTGCTGGAGCATGTACACTGGGCAACCAACCGTGACAAACGGCAAGGTCCTGTGGAAATTGCCGATCTGAGAAACAGCAATGCAGATGATCAGGTTGATTTTAACGGAGCTGGCTTCATTGCCGACTGGGACAGTCACAGAGACCTGATGTACAGGGCGATTGATTGGGATGGCTGGATTGGCCGAACCACTAAGCCCGGTGTCACCGACTTTCGTGAATGGCCACTTGCCCACCGTGCAGTGTGTCCCGTTGGAAGTGCCAGTAAAGATGACTTGCTGAAGACCTGCCGGGCAGCACGAGTACAGGGGCTGGAAGTGATGTTGGAACTTTCAAACAATCAGGCGGGTCGATTGCCTGAACTGCTGGAAGGGGGTATCTGGCCGGATTATTGGGTGCTTCCCACCAATGCCGTTGCAGCCCAGTGTGAATTGTTGTTGCAGAAGGATCCTTGGTGCCGCGGGGTCTATTGTGCCGGCGGCCCGGGAGATGAACATCCGGCAATTCTTGGCACGATCTGGTCGCCAAAGAGCCAAAACTGAACCAATTGAATTTCGTCACACCATCGGCGAGCAAAAATTTTAACTGAAAAGAGTCGTCATGTCTGAACTGCTGATAAAACCGTCGGGAAAGTCCGGCCAGATCATCAACATCACCCCTGACAATGCCAAAAGCCATCTTGCACCGGACTGGAATTATGTCGGCTTTGGTCTGTATCAGCTGGCACCGGGCGAAATTGCGACAGAAATTACCGGGGACCGGGAGGTTATTCTGGTAATTGTGGAAGGGCGTGCGGATTTGTTTGCCAATGGTCAGGCTTTTGGAACCTGCGGCGACCGAATGAATGTGTTTGAAAAAACCAAGCCAACTTGCCTGTACGTGCCGAATGACGGCGAGTGGCGGGTTGTTGCTGATACCGATTGTGTCATTGCGGTATGTTCAGCGCCCGGAAATTCCGGACATAAGCTGCGTCTTATCAAGGGCGATGATATTGGCAGTGAAATACGTGGTCAGGGCGCAAATACCCGTCATATTCATCCGATTGCAATGGAAGAGTTCGACGTTGCAGACAGCCTCTTGGTCACAGAGGTATTCACACCTCAGGGCAACTGGTCTTCCTACCCACCACATCGTCATGACGAAGATGACTATCCCCGCATGACCTATCTTGAGGAAACCTATTATCATCGCCTCAATCCTGTTCAGGGATTTGGTTTTCAGCGGGTTTTTACCGATGATAGGTCACTTGATGAAACCATCGCCGTATCAGATGGCGAAGTCGTTCTGATTCCAAAAGGCCATCACCCCTGTGGTGCTCCTTATGGCTATGAAATGTACTATTTGAACGTCATGGCCGGACCAATCCGGAAATGGCGCTTTGAAAATCATCCAGAACATCAATGGATTGTGCAAAGGGACTCGGCTCAGACCTGACCATAACGGATACTCTAGGATTGGTTCAGGGCCATCCAGAAAAAATTCAACGCCCCAACCAGCGTGAGCACATCCACCATCATCGCATGCCGGTCATTGGTGAGTTTGCGCAAGATCGAACGTCCAAGATAATTTCCAGGAATTGTC
The DNA here is from genome assembly GCA_014238155.1 of Rhizobiaceae bacterium. Lineage (GTDB taxonomy): Bacteria > Pseudomonadota > Alphaproteobacteria > Rhizobiales > Rhizobiaceae > Pseudahrensia. The sequence continues at coordinate 22,739 of JABABQ010000073.1, read as the reverse complement.
ATCAGGCCGACAAACACCCCGAGCAACAGAAACTGCGTGTCCAGCAGCGCGGTGGAGCCAAAAATGGCAATACGGGAGACATTTGTGGTGAAGGCGATCGCGGCGAGCGTTGCCACAAACCCCTCCTTGGTCAGCCCAAAACCCAACATGAATGGTATCAGCAACATACCACCGCCAATTGAGGCCCCGGATATGCCGCCATAGACTGCCGCTACTCCTCTTAATGTGGAACGGGTGGTCTTGATCTTCCGCGAACGGGCCCAGCGCCGCAAGGGAATCGACAACAGCACTACCGTCCCAAGCAGAACCGCAATTAGTGTCGAACTCATTTTTCCATATAGCCAGGCCGACAGCATGATGCAGGGGATCGCGGGCAACACAACCAGCAAAAAGACGTCTTTGTTAAAATTTTCCCGATTGAGGAAAATACGCGAGGAATGACTGATCAGGAGTGCCACGCTCATCACTGGTACAACCGGCTTAATGCCAATCACCACTGCCAGGGCTGCGGTCATCAAAAAACCACCGGCAACACCGGTTGCCCCGTGAATGGCCGCCGTCAGGATTGCCAGCAGGCCGACGACGACAATCGTTGTGACGCCTAAATCAGAGAAAATATCGAGCAAGGATGCCCCGCGGGGTCGCCTGAAACGTTGATATACTACCGGGCACGCAGCCTTGGGTCCAGAGCATCACGCAGGCCATCACCGATATAGTTGACGCTGAGCACAGTGAGTGAAATTGCCAGACCTGGCCAGATTACCCGCTCGGGATATTGCTGAAGGTAATCAACAGAATCAAACAATAACCGCCCCCAAGTGGGGAAATCGGGTGGAAAGCCCAGTCCCAGAAAACTCAGTGCGCTCTCCGTAATAATCGCGTTGGCAATGCCGAGTGTGGCTGACACCATTATCGGTGACAGCACATTGGGTAATATGTGACGCGTGATCATGCGGCGAGGCGGCGTTCCGATGGAACGCGCAGCCAGAACAAACTCACGCTCCTTCAATGCCAGAACATCACCGCGTACAATTCGTGCGGTGTGCATCCAGCTGGTGATGCCAATTGCCGACACCATGAGGATAAAGATCCCACCCTCGGGACCAAATACCGAGTTCAAACTCTCGCGGAACAGCATGATGATGACCAGCAACAGCGGGAGCAACGGTAGTGCCAGAAACAGGTCTGTTAAGCGCATCAGCGGCCCGTCGAGGGATCTGAAATAGCCGGCCACGACTCCAATGAAGGTTCCGAAAAACAGCGCCAGCAACATTGCCGTGATGCCAACCGCCATGGAGACCTGCCCCCCCGCCATCATGCGAGCAAACATGTCACGTCCCAATTGGTCGGTGCCGAAAGGATGTGCCAGGCTTGGCCCAGAATTACGGGCACGAATGTCGATATAAGTGGGGTCGATATGCCACAAAAGCGGTCCGAGCAGCACAAATACAACAATAAACAGGAAGAAACCCATGCCCACCATGGCGCCTTTGTGGGCTTTGAACTGGTCCCAGATGTCGAGCCATTGGGTGCGTGCTGGCCGCGTTAGACCGTCAATAGCCTGAGCCTGCGGAGTGCTTGTATCAGTCATAGCGAATCCTCGGGTCAAGAAGGCCATAGAGCACGTCGGCAACCAGATTGAACAGCACGATCAGCACGGCAAACATGAAAGTCAATGTCTGCACTGTTGGCACATCGCCAGCCTGAATTGAAATGATCAGCAATTGTCCAAGACCGTTCACTTTAAACACTTGTTCGGTAATGATTGCACCGCCGAAAATCGCCGGGACACCCAGAGCGATAACGGTGATTACCGGGATCAGTGAATTGCGCAAAACGTGAACCAGAACAACCACCTTCTCGCTGAGGCCTTTGGCCCGAGCGGTTCTGACATAGTCCTGGTTGAGATTGTCGAGCATTGATGCCCGAAGGAAACGGCTGATTTGTGCCGTGGTCTGCAATGCCAGCACCATAACCGGCATAATCATCTGTTTAAACTGAACAACAAAACTGTCCCAGTCGGTCACCACATGGGTTGTATCGTAGATCGACGGCAGCCAGCCCAGTTGCACTGAGAAAATAACGATTACGAGAACACCGCTGAAGAATGGCGGAACGGAAAACCCGATCATTGATACAAATGTGCCAGCCTGATCGAAGAACGAATATTGTCGATAAGCCGAAATGATACCTATCGGCAGGGCAATCAGGATGCCGACGAGATAGGAAGTTCCGACAACAGTGAGAGTTTGCGGCATACGCTGGATAACAATATCCATCACCGGCGACCGCGTCTGATATGAAATAATGCGTTGGCCGATTTCAAAATCGGTCCCAAAAATCTGGTTCGACCAATAAAGCGGCTCAGAAATCAACAATTGCTTGAGCCACAGCCCGAACTGAATGAAAAGCGGTTGATTAACTCCCAGGGATTCGCGGATTTTCTCACGCACTTCCGGAGGAATCGTCAAAGGCAGGTTCGCGGTCGGATCTGACGGCGACAGTTTGACAAGAAAGAATATGACCAGGCTGATAAACAGCAGAGTCGGTATAGCCAGAAACAGGCGTCTGATGGTGTAATTCAGCATATGGCTTTAGAACCTTGCAGCGCGGCTGGCGTCAGGAATACATAATCATATAAAAATCGGGGCCAATACTGACGTACCGGCCCCGAGATCAGACTATTTGGCGCGATGCCAGTCTGCGATGTTCCACAATTCAGTGTCCCAATCGGAGATTATGACGCCACCAAGCGTATTGGCGTGAGCCGATACACCACCACGGTGAATCAGTGGGACGATCGAATATGACTTCATAATCATATCGTTCATCTCTTTGGCCAGAGCCGCACGATCTTCCAGAGCCGCTGTGCCGCTCATCTTGTCGACGAGAGCATCGTAAGCCGGGTCACAGAAGCGTTGCATGTTAGCACCCTGCCACTGACTTTTGGGGCTTGGGATTTCTGTACAACGCCAGTTGGCCATATAGGCTTCCGGGTCCACGCCAGAGAAGTTGTTGGTGTACATTTCAATGTCTGCGAAGAACTTCTGGAATGTATCGGGGCTTGATGGGTCACCGCCGAAGAACACGGAAGCGTCGATGTTGCGCAACTCGGTCTCAACACCAAGTTCTGCCCACCACTGCTTGATCAGTGCCTGTGAGTCCTGGCGCACCGCATTGGTAGAGGTCTGGTAGGATACGCTCAAACGAATGCCATCTTTGCTACGCACACCATCCGCGCCTGGTACCCAACCGGCATCGTCAAGAATTTTCTTGGCGCCCGCGATGTCCTGAATCTTACAGGAGTCATTTGCTGTTGATGCATAAGCAGCAGGAGCTGGAAGCACGTTACAGGTGACCTGACCGCCTGCGCCATAGCCAACTTCAACCAACAAAGCGCGGTCGATCGCCATGGAAAGCGCCTTGCCGATACGGGGATCGGTGAGGAACGGATGCGGGTGTTCAATTGTTGCGCGACCATCGCCCAATGCTGGGTCCGGATTACTCTGGTTGAGGTGTAGACGCTCAACAGATGTACCAAACGCCGTTTGCACGGTGCCGAGGCCCTTGGCTTCCATGCTGGCCAGCAGTTTTGGATCAATCTGCAGGTTCCAGGCATAGTCGAATTCGCCAGTCTCCAATACAGCACGCGCAGCAGAGGCCGCGTCTCCACCGCCTTTAAACAATACCTTCGCAAAGGCAGGTTTGCCAGGGTCGCGGTACTGTTCGTTGGCGGAGAACTGGATCACATCATTTGGCTTGAACTGGTCAACCACAAATGGGCCAGTGCCGATTGGGCCAAAGTTTGCCTCTGTACATTCAGGTGCTTTGGCGCCGGTGCACTCGGCAAACTGCGCTGCCTGAATAATCGGGCTTTCAGCACCAACCAGGGCTGTATACGGGAACGGCTTTGAACCGCTAAATGTGATCTTGATTGTCAGGTCGTCAACGGCCTCAACATTCTTCACACCGTCGAAATAGCTGAGCTGGGCACAACCACCGGCGGGGTCCGTGCAGTATTTCCAGGTGAATACCGCATCATTTGCAGTCAGGGCTGATCCGTCAGACCATTTCACACCTTCCTTCAACTTCCATGTGATGGAAGTTAGGTCGGCTGCAACGCCACCATTTTCAACGGTTGGGACTTCGGCAGCAAGCCACGGAATCATCTTGCCGTTGTTGTCAAAACGGGCCAGTGATTCAAGTACCAGACTGGCGCTCTCAACTTCCTTCGTACCACCGGACAGGTAGGGGTTCAGTGTTGAAGGTGCCTGCCAGTATATAATCTTGACTTCACCGTCTCGGCCACGCTTCTCATGGCCATCTGCAAATGCAGCTCCCGAGGCCACTGCCACCGCAGCGGACGCAAGGAGTAAGGTTTTTAATTTTTGCATTTAGGTCTCCCGTTAGTACTGGTCGATTGTTCGACCGATTTTTAATATTCTGTCGGCAGTTCCTGCCGACTGTTTATCTGTTCACCGTCAGGCCAAATGGCAGGCGACAAACTGATCTGGTTGAAGTTCACGCCATTGCGGCGCTTCCGTAAAGCATTTTTTCTCGGCGACCGGACAGCGTGTGCTGAATACACAACCGCTGGGTGGATTGCTGGGACTCGGCACGTCGCCTTCCAAAATGATTCGTTCACGCGAGGCTTCGACGTCAGGGTCCGCCACCGGAACGGCCGACAGCAATGCCTGGGTATAGGGGTGTTTGGGATCGGCAAACAGTTTTTCACGCGGCGCCAGTTCCATAATCTTACCCAGATACATCACCGCAACGCGGTCGGCGATATGACGCACCATCGACAGATCATGGGAGATGAACAGATAAGTCAGGCCACGCTGTTTCTGCAAATCTTCAAGAAGATTGACAACCTGCGCCTGAATCGAAACGTCGAGGGCGGCTATCGGTTCATCACAAACGATGAAATCGGGATCGAGTGCCAACGCTCTTGCAATTCCAATGCGTTGCCGCTGTCCGCCGGAAAATTCATGGGGATAGCGGTTGACGAAATCCGGATTCATGCCGACAGAATTGAGCAGTTCCTGAACTCTTTCTTTGCGTTCCTCGCTGGTCATATCCTTGTGTTCGACCAGCGGCTCGGCAATGATCGCTCCAACTGTCATGCGCGGATTCAGGCAGGCTTGAGGGTCCTGAAAGATCATTTGCATGCGGGGGCGTCGTTGGCGCAGTTCGGTAGGCGACAATTTGGCGATGTCCTCACCTTCGAATGAAATGACGCCATCGGTAAGTTCGTAAAGCCGCAGCACGGCACGCCCGGCAGTAGACTTTCCACAACCGGACTCGCCTACAAGGCCCAGGGTTTCACCGCGCCGGATTTCAAATGTGACACCGTCAACTGCTTTGACGTCCCCTACTTTTCTTCGAAACAGCCCCTTGTAAATGGGGAAGTGCATTTTCAAGTTGCTGACATCCACCAGCGTCTCGTCACTGCGGGTTCTATCCTGCACATCTGCTTCAGTCATTGGCTTCCTCCAGCCAGCAGGCTGACTTCTGATGGTCGTTAATGTCGAAGAGAGGGGGATTCTTTTGCAAGCATTTGTCGTGAACCTGAGTGCAACGAGGCGCGAACGGGCAGGAGGCGAGCGGTCCTTTCAGATTGGGCGCCTGGCCGGGAATGCTGACCAGCCGTGCTTCGCGTTCTCCTTCCTGTCGGGGAAGGGTTTGCAAGAGCGCTCTTGTATAAGGATGCCGTGGATCGTCATAGAGTTGGGCGACATCGGCATATTCGACAATCTGGCCACCATACATGACCGCCACCCGATCAGCGATCCCGGCAACAACCCCCAGATCATGGGTAATCCAGACAATCGCCATACCCAGTTTTTGTCGTAAATCCTTGACGATTTCAATGATCTGGGCTTGCACTGTCACGTCAAGGGCCGTTGTCGGCTCATCGGCAATCAAAACTTTCGGATCACAGGCCAACGCAATGGCAATCATGACACGCTGGCGCATACCGCCTGAAAACTGATGCGGAAAATCGCGCAGCCGATCGGCGGCTGATGGAATGCCAACCAGTTCAAGCAGTTCGACCGCCCGCTCTTTGGCCTGCTTCTTGCTGAGATTCATGTGGACCCGCAAAGGTTCCATGATTTGAAACCCAACTGTGAACACAGGATTTAGTGACGTCATCGGGTCCTGGAAGATAAATCCGATATCGCCGCCGCGCACTTCACGTAATTGTTCGAGGTTAAGCTGCAGCAAGTCCTGACCGTCAAACATGACCTTGCCGGCAACAATCTCAGCGGGGGGCATGGGCAACAGCTTGAGCAACGACATCATCGTGACGCTCTTGCCGGATCCGGATTCTCCAACGATGCCTAGCAACTCGCCGGCTTCCAAAGAAAAACTGACATCATTGACGGCGTGAACATTACCGTCCTGGGTGTGAAAAACGGTTTGCAGCCCTTCCACATCCAGAACGGTTTGCAGCGTGGCAGAAGGTGATTTATCAGCAGAAATTGAACTTGCCCGTTTGATACTCGTACTCGTCATGCAGGGAGCCTAATACAAACAGCGCGCCGTGCAAGCCAGAAGTTGTCAATAATTGAGACTTTGTTGCGATTCCTGCATGGGTTTGCAAGCAATAGGGGTTGGGTTTTTGAAGTGAGCAAGCAGGCTCAGTAATCTTTTTCCAAAAAGATGCCCAAACTGGATCCGCCTTCTGAATCAACGGTACCCCGTGCTGTGACATCATTGGTGATGTCAAGGTTGATTGTCGCTTCCTGAGTATTCTGGCCGGCCTGCACACCAACATATACGTTGTCGCTGAGATATTTTCCGGCCTTCACCGCCGTATCTCCTTGTTTATCTTGAACAATATCAAGATCATCCAAACCGGTGCCGCGGCGCAACGTGTCAACCAATCCCGGGCTGGACCCGCCGGTTAGTTCAGCCGCAATTGACGCCAGCTTGATGATCTGAGACGGCGACAATTCCTCTATCGAGCGGCCAAATATGATCTTCGCCAGAACCTCGTCTTCCGGCAGTTCAGGGCTTGAGGTGAAGCTGACCTTGATGTCTGAGGCCCGTCCACTGACGGTAATATAGGCGACCACGTCGCCTGCATCGGTTTGGGCAACCAGACTTAGCACCGGATCGAGATCACCTGAAAGGGTGACGCGGCCCTGGGTCAAATCCAGGCGCTGGCCCAAAATCAGCAGCCTTCCACGGCGCAGATCAAAGGCTCCTGTTGGAGAGACGTTGTTGACCGGGCCGTTGAGCCGGATGCTACCGCCAAGTTCGGCATCCAGACCACGCCCGCGGATAAATATTTGATTTGGTGCATTTACTGTCACATCGAGTTTGAGAACACTTGGCCGGGATGTTGGTCGTGCTTTCGGAGTGGCTCGTTCCAGCCGCGCCAATGTTTTGGCGACCTCTTGATTGGGCTGAACGTGATCAACTTCCAGAATATCGTCACTTGAAGCGAAACTCTCTGGTACGGCGATTTCGGTTTTCGCCAGATTGATGTTGCCGCTCAGGGTGGGATCGCCAAGCAGAGGTCCGGTTAGCCGCAAAGCGCCGCTGAACTGGCTGGAAAATGTTGCGCCATCACTATAGCGAGCCCCGTTGAGCGCTATTTTAAAGTTCGCGGGAAACTGCTCAGACAATCCCACAGAACCAGTGACACGCACATTGCCCCCGCTGGAGAGACTTGCATTGCTGCGGGAGATCGTAATTCGGTTATTTTCCAATCCTGCCAGCAACCCGATATTTATCAGTTGCAAATTAGAGAGTGGATCAATCAATGTCCCATTCTCGACCGTCACGAGGCCTCTTGGTCGGGGGGCCTGCAGTGATCCTGACAATCCGATATCAAATCGGGCATTGCCGGTAATTTTGGATCCACGGCTGGCCAGGGCAAATTGGGCCACCGAAAGCGGAATATTGCCGTTAGCCTTGAGATTCAGTCCTGCCCCTTGCAGGGGGATTGATCCGGAAGCATTCAGTCGAATTTGTTGGCTGTTGCTGGCATTCAAAGATGAGATGTTGACTGTTTGATTACGGAACCCGCCGGACAGGTTCAACTGCATGTTGGCAATATTTGCGTTGGCCAGCTGGCGGCTTCCAATACCGGCACCATTCAGCTTGTAACTGATCTGCGGATCTTTGGTGGACCCTTGCAAGTTTACCCGGCCCGAAAGACTGCCAGTCGCTCCCAGACCGGGTTGAAATGCATTGGCGATTTTCAGTGGCAGGCTTTGCAGGTCGACCTGAATATTCAGACTGTCGCCAACTGAACCGCCTACAACAAGTTGTCCACTATCAATTGCCAACCGGGTCTTTGACAAGACGGTTGATCCATCGCGGGTCAGCTGAATATTTGTTGGTGAAAGCAGTCGGATTTTTGCAAGCCTTGATATGGTCGAGAATGTCTTGACTGCGATATCTGCCTTTTCGGGGCCGTAAATTACAGATCCGGTTGATTTTACGGTTGACTCATATTTTGAGAGTTTGGCGATGATCTGATAAGAGCTGGTGTTACCCGATGTGCCAATCTTGGCAGAAAATGTCGGGATATTCGTTCCTGGAACCTGCAGATCACGGCCTTCCAGCGTGGCACCTAGTTTTGGCAGACCGAAAACATCAACCACGCTGCCAACCAAATCAATTGATCTTGCACGGTAATCGTCAAATCTGAATTGCCTTGTCTTCAACCTGGCACTGAGGGATTGCAGACCGTCGGTGTCGAGAAACTCCACCGAGCCATTGACTTGACCTGCTGCATTGATCAAAGCAAGCGCTGCGAGATCATTGATATTGGTGCTGGAGATTTTCGCAGTGCCTGTGATTGAAGCCGTGCCGGAACGGCCTAGATTCATGTCGATGCGAGTTTCTCCTATTTCGGCGATGAAGTCGTTGATGGCAAAGTCTGGGCCTGCCTTCTGCGCTGCGAAGTCGACCTCGACGCCACCATTCAATGTGATGGGTTTGCTATTGAGGTCACCATCACCCGACAGAATTCCGCTTAGTTTGCCGTTGCCGAACAAACCACCAAATCTGGCGACCAGATCTTTGACGGGTTTGTTTTGCAATGATCCTGAGGCCAGGTTGAATTCTGCCTTTATGGTATGAATTTGATCTTCGCCGCTTGTAGATAAATCCACCGCAAGAAGGCCGTGCGCCTGGTCGGACAGGGCGACCAGATCATGGATCTTGATCGTCGCTTCAAGATCGCTGGTCTTTGTCGCGTAACGTCCGTTGAGAGCGGTGTGGAATTGTGCATTCCCCAAACGCAGCCGTTTAAATTCAAGGCCGTTCTGATTGCGTTGAACGTTTCCCGACAGCAGCACCTTACTCTGCAGCAGTCCATTCAGCGCAGGTGACCCAAGACTGATATTATTTGCTGTGCCATCAAGATTGATGTTGAATCCGCCGACCAGAAAATCCACTTCGCCATCTGCCTGCAGATCCGCCTGTCCCTCAAGGGGGCGCTGTGCGAGGCCGGAAAAGGCGGCAAGTTGTTTCAGAGCCAAACGGGTGACGCCAGTATAAGTCAGGCCCGTCAACTTGCCTGATGTTGTCAAATCGAGAGCGTGTGACAGCAGATTCAGCTGGTCGATCACTACCGGCTGGCCTGCCTGCCAGCTGCCGTCACCTTGAAAGCTTGCCGACGATCCAACAGCCTTCGCGACATTTGGATCATCAATTGTCAAACCGTCCAATTGCCCGCGCGTTGCAAACGTAAACTGGCGATCGGCAGCACTATTTGCGTTAGTAACAACACCAGAGGCAACCAGCGTGCTGTTCTGGACAGACAATCCCGGTTGTTCGATGTTCTGGGCAACCATGCTGGCCGTCCAACCGCCCTGACGCTCGACGTCATAGTCGATATTCAACTGCATGGCATCAAGCCGGGTCTCACCTCCAGCTACGGGCAGGCGAACCTTTTGCGTCTGATTTGGTAACACCGACATTTCCATCTGGAGGGCACCCAGAAAACCATCAGTCAGAAACCTGGCCCGGCCATCAAGATCCAGATTGCCGGTTTTTACAGCAAAGGAGGATATGTCGATCACGCCGTCATCACGCAGCAATGCAGTAGCATTTATCTGACTGGTTGTTCCGAAAAACTCTCGATGCTGTTGCGGCAGTATTGTGGCCAGTGGACCGGCCAGATTGGCGGAGATGGCCTGACCGTTTTCCACACCTGACAATTTTAGTGCACCTTTGAGAACCGAACGCTGATCCACATCAAATGCAAGGTTCATGTCAAAGGCCGATACAGGCCCTTCGCCTGCAATATTCAATGAAACGGGCGGTCGTTTTTCTATATTGAGCAAGTTTACAAACAAGCCGTCTTGCGGTTCGATTAACTGAGCCGCCAATTTCAAAAACTGTTTTTCCGAACTATAGTCGCCCACCAGACTGAGAGTTCCTCCGGCACCATCGAGCCGTTGCATTTTTACATCAACGTCGAGCAGGCCGTTTTCCAATGCCAGTTTACCGACGAAATCTGTTTTCGAAGCGAGACCGAAAACCGATTCATCTATGTCGATCGATTTGATTTCGATTTTTTCCAGCAATACTGAAACCGGTAGTTCGGGCAGGGCCAGGGGCCGGGTTTCAGCCGATGGTGCTGCCTCATCGGGCTCGGGCAGGCGGGTCAGGGTGATTGAATCTGCTGACAGACTTTCGACATCGACCTCACCCAATAGCAGCGAGGCGCGTTTCCAGATTAATCGGGGCTTTGAAATAGTCAGCCAGACTCCGCTGCGGTCAGCAAAAGTAATTGATTCCAGCGACACGTCAGAGGATAGGCTTCCGGCCAGACCGTTCAGTCCGACGCGAAAATTCTCTGTCGAGATTTTCTCTTCAACGAAAGCTATCAAGGAGGACTTTTCAGCGGCATCCTGCGCCGTCGATGGAGTGGTTACCGGATAAACCAACAACAGAAAAAACGCTGCAATCCAAATAGTCAGAAGACGTAATGTTCGACCTTTGTTGTCAAACGCCATCAAAACGCCTGGCCGAGACCGGCATAAAGCGCAAAATCTGAATCTCCGGCTGTTTTGTTCAATGGGAATGCCACATCAACTCGAATCGGTCCAAGACCGGTATAATAGCGCAACCCAAGTCCAACGCCGACACTAAGATCTTCGGAAAAATCAACGATTGATTCTGCTCCAACCGTACCCGCGTCGACGAAGGCAACGACGCCGAAATTTCCAATCACTTTTTGTCGCAGTTCCAGCGAAGTTTCAAACAAAGATTTGCCGGCTGTTTCCTCGCCCATAGCATCAACAACACCAATGCCTTTATGATCGTAGCCGCGGACAGAACTGCCACCGCCTGCGTTAAACAAAAAGCTTGGCGCGGATTGGGAAATTCCCTGACCGTATACAGACCCCAGTTTTACCCGGCCGGCGATGATTGTACGGGCTTCGGCGTCTACCGACTGATAGCCGCGAACCTCGGATTCAAACCGCACTCCGGGGTTGGAATATTGCCATTCATAAAACGGTTTGGCGTTGAAACGCGCATAGATTCCGGCGGTCGGATCCAACTTATTGTCGCGACCATCATACAGCACGTCTCCGTCCAGACCGATGGTTGCGAAGTCGCGCTCTCCGAAACTGTCGTCAAAACGACTTATTTCAGCAAATACACCGCCCGACAGGGTGATTTCATCTGTCCAGTAATTGATAACATGCGCCGCACCACCAAAACCCGATTCTTCATAGGAATCGTTGAATTCGTGTTTTGCATAAGCGTTGGCTGTCAGATCGGTATCAGGAGAAAAAATACCGGGTTTGGTGAATTTGGCTCCCAATGAATAATCGTATTTGTCCAAATCTTCCGATGCGCCGATGCCGCTGAATTTTGCGTCCAGACGTAACCGTTCGGCCTTCCCAAACAGGTTGCGGTGCAACCAGTAAGCTTCAATCCCGGCACCATCCACGCTCGATATGGACGCACCGACTCCAATGCGCCGAAGAGCCCTTTCCTTGACAACCAGTTGCAGTGGCAGCAGTCCGTTTGCCGAAACACTCTTGGCCTCTACAACCTTGCGAGTTGAGAATACACCCAGCCGGTCGAGACGCCGGTAGGCGCTCCTTATGTCATCGGGGTCATATTCCTTCCCAGGCTGGAGATCGGCCATATAGGCGACGAATTCGGGATCCATGTCTTCTGTACCACGCACGACCAGTTCACCATAGGCGGCTTTAGGGCCGGATTGCAGTTCAAGTGAGACATTTAGCAACTGGTTGGGATGATTGGCGATTGCGGTTTTGTCCAACAGGGCTGCTGTGGGATATCCTTGTTGTCGCCAGGCTTCGATAGAGACGTCTGCTGCACGTTTGATGACGTCGGCGCGGGCCACCTTGCCGGTCTCATATCCAACGTCCTGGGGAGTTTCAACCTGATCTGCCGGGTCGAATGTTTCCGGTGCCATATTGATGATTGACGTGCGGCCCAGCAAATATCCCGCGCCGGGATCAACCGTCACAAGCAAGCTGGACCGGGCAGGTAGTTCAGTTCCGGTTTCCAGATCCGAGACTTCGCGACCGTTCAGTTGAATGGAAATTTCGCCGGCATAGCGACCGGAATTATACAATGCTGCCAGTATCCGGCGATAGTCGCCTTTCGCGCGAGCAATGAGACCGGCGGACCCTCCAACCGGCTTATCTTTCCCACGCCAAAGCTCGGAAGCTGCACGAATGGAATTGCCAAGCTCTTCCGGTGTTGTCGAAGAGAGATCAACTTCAACATCATAATAACGCGGATCAATCAGATCGGTTTGCTGATCTTCATCACAAGGCTCGATCAGACAGGTGCCAAAAATTTCCAGCGCTATCGCCGGCTCAACCCAGACAGGCGATAAGGTGGAGCACGCGAAAATCGCCGTTGTTGCGGCGTATCGCAATCTGGACAATTTACTCAACAACTCTTGGCCCAATCTCTGGCTTGAATATTGATTAGCGATCCCGCAGAGGTCAGGGTCAGCTTTGGTGAAGTTAGTATAGTTGGTTAAGGTTAAAAAGCCTATCGCGTGACGAATACTCGAACTTATCATTAACAAAATGCAAATTTGCTTGAACGATCAGTGGCAATGGGGCAATTGCGAATGGTTTCATACGGTTGCGGATCAGAATTTGGAGCAGCCGAGGTCATGGCAATCCATGCCCATGTGCCGAATTCGCGGTAATGTGAAACCCTTGTGGTTAATTGTGGCGTCCATCATGGCCAAATCATGTGTCACAATTAGGGAGACTGAAAGAAACCAACCACAATCCGATGTCCAATCGACGTCAATCGGCTATGGCGTGGTGAATAGTTGACAAGAGGCCCGGTTGAGGCGCATTTACTTATCATGTTAAGTTTCTCATTACAGTCTCGATTTTGATGTTGGATCAATCCAAGGCACTGGTGCTGGATTTCGGAGGTGTGGTGACGCGGACGCTGTTTGAAACTCATGAGTTGAGCGAACGGGCGCTGGGCCTGCCTGCCGGATCTCTGACCTGGCGCGGGCCGTTCGATCCTGACGGTGATCCGCTTTGGCAGTCGATGCAGGCAGATCAAATCAGCGAACGTGATTATTGGACCACCCGCACGCGGCAAGTGGCAAAGATGATTGGCAAGGACTGGTCTGCAATGTCGGATTTTGTCAAAGCTGCCCGTGGGGCTGATCCAGAACCGGTGATGCGGCCGGAGGCACTGGAGAGCATCGAAACCGTTCGTCGGGCCGGCGGCAAACTGGCCATCCTGTCCAACGAACTGGATCTGTTTTATGGCGCCGAATTCCGAACCAGGCTGCCGTTTATGAAACATTTTGATGTGATAATTGATGCCACATATACCGAGATTTTGAAGCCAGATCCGCGCGCCTATGCCGCTTGCTGCGACGCGCTGGGACTCGCAGCCGCGGACTGTGTTTTTGTCGATGACCAGATGCGCAATATTCGGGGTGGTGAAGCATTTGGCATGGATTGCGTTCACTTTGATGTATTGAGCCCAAAAAAAAGCTACACTGAGGCCCTGCAAAGACTCGGCTTTGGGGAAGACTGATAAAGGACAGAGTGATGAAAGACTCAAACTATCTGAAGGAAATGAATGCCCGCCATATGTGGCACCCGATGGCGCACCCAGCCGACAGTTTGCAAAATCCACCAACCATCATCACTGGCGGCCAGGGTGTTCGCATCAAAGATGTCGATGGCCATGAAGTGATCGACGCGGTTGGCGGCCTGTGGAACGTCAATCTCGGCTTTTCCTGCGAACCGGTCAAAAAGGCGATTGCCGATCAACTCGATGTTCTGCCCTATTATTCGATCTTTCGCGGTACGTCCAACAATGCGGTTATCGAACTGTCAGACATGCTGCAAGAATTTTTTGCGCCAGATGGACTGACCCGCGCCTTCTTCACGTCGGGTGGATCGGACAGTGTCGAAACCGCTTTGAGGTTGTCGCGACAATATCACAAAGTGCGTGGCGAAAGCGGTCGGACGAAATATCTCAGCCTTAAGAAAGGCTATCACGGCACTCATTTTGGCGGTGCCAGTGTCAACGGCAATGCCAATTTCCGCAATGCCTATGAACCCTTGATGCCCGGCTGCTTCCACATTCCCGCACCCTACACCTATCGAAACCCGTTCAATGAAACCGATCCGCAAAAACTGGCGCAATTGTGTTTAGCTGCATTGCAGGATGAAATTGCCTTTCAGGGTGCCAATACGATTGCCGCATTTGTCATGGAACCGGTATTGGGAGCAGGTGGTGTTATTCCACCACATGAAAGTTTCATGCCGGGTGTTCGGAAAATTTGTTCCGATAACGGCATCCTGCTGATTGCAGATGAAGTAATTACCGCATTTGGACGAACCGGTTCGTGGTCAGGTTCGCGTCATTGGGGAGTGCAGCCCGATTTAATGTGCACAGCCAAGGCTATCACCAATGGATATTTTCCGTTTGGTGCGGTGATGGTCTGCGATCACGTAGCGCAGGTATTTGAGGACGATGACAGCGGCAAGGCGGCCATCGGGCATGGCTATACCTATTCCGGCCATCCGGTTGGAGCTGCCGCGGCAATAGCTTGCCTCCAGGAAACCCAACGGTTGAAAGTCAATGAAAATGCCGCTGCCCGGGGTGCTGAACTGTTTGACGGTGTCCAGCAACTCCACACAAAACATGAGATTGTCGGCGATGTGCGAGGTGGCGAGGGCTTGATGACGGCCCTGGAACTGGTTTCCGACCGTGACACCAAAACACCGATCGACAAGGCAACTGCTGCGAAAGTACAGGATCTGGCCTATAGGGCCGGCGTCATGGTTCGGATTTCCGGCCCGAACATTATCCTGTCGCCGCCCCTGATCCTCAGCAAGCAGGAAGCCGCGATCATCATAGCAACTTTGGATGAGGCTTTGTCAGGCGCGGTGGCGGCGCGTAGCGGCAGTTAACAAACATCTACTTCTCGGCTGTTGAAGGGCTTGTAGATCGGGCGGCAGCGTGACTATTAAGGGTGTCCTCCCTTTTGAAGTTGTTTTAATGAACCCGTTACGCGGCATTGTCCTGAAAATTATTTCTGTTTCCATATTCGTGGTTATGGCGACCTGCATCAAGGCAGCGGCGGTTCATGTGCCGCCAGGCGAAACGGTTTTTTTCCGCTCGCTGTTTGCGGTGCCGGTTATCCTGATCTGGCTGGTCTGGCAACATGATCTGGCGCATGGACTGGAAACCAAAAATTTCATGGGGCATTTCTGGCGTGGATTGGTGGGTACCACCGCGATGGGTCTTGGCTTTACCGCGCTTGGCCTGTTGCCGCTGCCCGAAGTTACGGCGCTGGGATACGCGGCACCGGTATTGACGGTTGTATTTGCGGCGATGTTCCTGGGAGAGCAGGTGCGGGCCTTTCGGCTGTCGGCAGTTGGCCTGGGATTGATCGGTGTGGTGATCATCCTGTCGCCCCGGCTGACGGTGCTGAGCGTTGAGACCGCAGACAAGATGGAGGCAATTGGGGCGTTGCTGATGTTGATGGGGGCGGTGTTTATGGCGCTGGCTCAGGTATTTGTCCGCAAGCTGGTGGGCACGGAAAGCACTGCCGCGATCGTGTTTTATTTCTCCATCACCGCGACCCTGCTGTCACTTTTGACCATTCCCTTTGGATGGGTGGTCCCAACCTGGACAGAGGCAGGACTGTTGATCGCAGCGGGATTGCTCGGAGGGATCGGCCAGATTTTGCTGACCACGTCTTATCGTTTCGCAGATACGTCAGTGATTGCGCCGTTTGAATATACCTCGATCCTGCTGGCTGTTGTGATCGGATATACGGTGTTTGATGAAGTGCCGACGATCACTGTACTTGCCGGCGTCTGCCTCGTCATCGGTGCCGGACTGATCATCATCTATCGCGAGCGTCAGCTGGGTCTGGAGCGCGCCAGTCAGCGCAAGGTGATGACCCCGCAGGGTTGAATTTGAATTTGAGTTCTGCTGCGGATGGATTTTTCCAAACAGGCTGAACAGATGGGTCGGGAAATAGCATGAAAGGTCATCTTGGAGAATTGATGAAACGGTTTTCCGGCCCGGGCCGGGTGGAATGGATTGGCGTGCGATTGGAGCGTCATGGGCAGATGAAGTCTCTGCAGAATTCTCCGATCGAAGTTACCGGGCTGAAGGACGACCGACGATCAACACCGGGCAAGCGGGCCGTTACTCTCATACAATTTGAGCATCTGCCGGTTATCGCCGCCCTGTCGCAGATGCACGAGGTGCCGCCTGAATTGTTGCGGCGCAATATTGTGGTCAGCGGCATTAATCTGCTGGCGCTGCGCACCACTGTTTTTTTGCTTGGCAACGTGGTGTTGCAGGGCAGTGGTCTGTGCGCGCCCTGTTCGCGCATGGAGGCGGCGCTGGGCGAAGGCGGCTACACTGCGATGCGAGGGCATGGAGGTATTACCGCATCGGTCGTAATTCCGGGACAGGTGGCAGTCGGAGACACAGTCGAGCCTCAGGAGCCCGGAGGGTCTGGCGAGCCCGGGTGCTGATCGTCTGCCTCACTTGATCTTCGGCAGTATTTTTTTGAATGCGGTGGTGCCCGCCTTACCCAACCATTCAAAAACCACCATCTCGCTGGTGACGATTCCAACTCCGGCAGCGCTCAACCGGTGCAGGCAGGCCTGCTCACTGTCCCGGGTGCGGGAAGCCGTGGCGTCCGAGGCGACAAAAACGTCATACCCCGCCTCAAGCAGACTGGCAGCGGTTTGAACGACGCAAATATGTGCCTCCATGCCAGCCAGGACAATCTGATTGTGCCCCAGGCTCTTTAAATGAGCTGCGAATTCGGCGTCTTCCATGCAGGAAAAATGCATTTTTTCAAATACCGGACTGTTACCCGCCGCTTTGGATATTTCTGGCATAGTTGAACCAAGACCTCTGGGATACTGCTCCGTCAGCACTATGGGAACTTCCAGCTCGCGGGCCGCTTCGATCAACATGGCGGCGTTTTTCAGCGTCCTTGCCGGTGCCAGCACGGCGGGAACCAATCGCTGCTGCATGTCGATGACGACCAGGATGCAGTCCTTAGATCTGATAAGCATATTTCCGGGTATCTTGAAGAGCGATTGAAAATTATTCAGTATATTTGGTATACCAAAAACACCATGTTTTCAAGAAAACTTACCGTGGTATTTAGTAACACGTTGATATTAAATAAAAATACTGTTCTTGTTCAATGTTTCATCCAACTCAGTTGCGAGGTTGACGCCCAAGATTCTCGATGTATGGTATACCACACATCAAATAGCGGCGAGAGTGTAAAACCGCATGCGGCTATTGAGATGGGCTGAAAAATTCGAAAAAGCAGGGGAGTCCACACTAATATGGCAATCGGCGATCAGCTCTCTCCCATCGACATCAATTTCACCCTGAAGGATCATACCTACGATGTTTTGCGTTCGGCGATCCTGAACATGAACATCTATGAAGAAGGGACCAACCTGCGTCTCGACGAACGGCAACTTGCAGACCAGCTGGGAATTTCCCGCACCCCCATTCGTGAGGCTTTGGCCCGACTTGCTCAGGATGGGCTGGTGCAAATTGTGCCACGCAAGGGCGTGTTCATCCAGCGCAAGTCAATGGACGAAATTCTGGAAATGATAGTCACCTGGGCCGCGTTGGAAAGCATGGCTGCTCGATTGGCGACCGAACATGCCAGCGCCAAAGATCTGCGCAATCTGCGTAAATTTGCGATGAAACATTCCGTCCATGCCGCACGCGCCGAGTTCGAAGAATATTCAGAAGCCAACATCGAGTTTCATCAGTGCATTTTGGACCTGTCCGGCTGTTCGTTGTTGAAAACAACCGCAGATGGTCTGTTCCAGCACATGCATGCAGTGCGGCGGCGTGCCATGGGGGAGGCGGACCGCGCCACCAAGTCAGTTGTCGATCACATGGAAATAATTGAAGCGCTGGAATCCCGCGACGCCGATCTCGCGGGGCGATTGGTGCGCGAACATACAATGAAACTTCATGCTCATGTTCGTGCCACATGGGTGCGAATTGAATCCATGAACCAATCACGAAATGGTGTTGGTTAATCAGGTCGGCGGCTTTTTCGCAGGAGAATACTGAATGACGAATGAAATACCCGCTGAGCAAGCACTGACCGACGGTTTTCACCTGCTCATCGATGCACTGAAACTCAATGGCGTGGAAACTGTATATGGCGTACCGGGCATCCCGATTACCGATCTGGGTCGGATGATGCAGGAAGAGGGATTGCGTGTCCTGTCCTTCCGTCATGAACAAAATGCCGGTAATGCGGCAGCCATTGCCGGATTTTTGACCAAGAAACCCGGCATCTGCCTGACTGTTTCGGCACCCGGGTTTTTGAATGGCTTGACCGCCCTGGCTCATGCATCGACCAATTGCTGGCCGATGATTTTGATCTCCGGTTCGTCTGAACGTGAGGTCGTTGACTTGATGCAGGGGGACTACGAGGAAATGGACCAGCTGGCCATTGCCAAGCCGCTGTGTAAGGCGGCCTATCGTGTGCTGCATGCGCAGGATATCGGTATTGCCGTTGCCCGCGCCATCCGCGCAGCGGTATCCGGTCGTCCTGGCGGTGTCTATCTCGACATTCCCGGCGCCTTGCTGGGTCAGGTCATGGATGAGATCGAAGGTGCACAATCATTGGTCAAGGTTATCGATCCGGCGCCTGCGCAGTTTCCGGCGCCCGGAGCAGTATCCCGGGCGCTGGATGTCATTAAAAGCGCAAAAAAGCCGTTGATCATCTTGGGCAAAGGTGCAGCTTATGCTCAGGCCGATGAAAGCGTAAAAGAGTTTGTTGAGAAGAGCGGCATTCCTTACCTGCCAATGAGCATGGCCAAGGGGCTTCTGCCGGATAACCACCCACAGTCAGCCGGTGCTGCAAGGTCATTGGTGCTGAAAGATTCTGATGTCGTCATCATGGTCGGGGCGCGCCTGAACTGGTTGCTATCCCACGGCAAAGGCAAGAATTGGGGGGCGGCCCATTCGACCCGATTTGTACAAATCGATATCGAGCCGCGGGAAATGGACAGCAATGTTGAAATTGCGGCCCCCTTGGTCGGCGATATTGGATCTTGCCTGTCTGCATTGAACGATGCCATGGGCAGTGATTTTGCCCAACCTCCGGCGGCCTGGATTGATGCGGTGCGTGAAAAACGTGACACCAATGTCGCGCGTATGGCTCCAACGCTTCAAAACAATGCCTCACCGATGAACTATGCGGGGGCGCTGGGAGCGATTAAACGGGTTATCGACAAAAACCCTGAAACCATGTTCGTCAATGAAGGTGCCAATACGCTGGATTTTGCCCGTTCCATGGTCGACATGCATCGGCCGCGCAAGCGCCTTGATGTGGGCACCTGGGGTGTCATGGGCGTCGGGATGGGTACGGCTATTGCAGCGGCGGTTGAAACCGGGTTGCCGGTTTTGGCAGTTGAGGGTGATTCTGCCTTTGGATTTTCCGGCATGGAGGTCGAAACGATCTGCAGGTACAAATTGCCGATCTGCATTGTCGTGTTCAACAATAACGGCATCTATCGCGGCACCGATGTGAACAGATCGGGGGGAGAAGATCCCGCACCGACAGTTTTCGTTGAGGACAGCCGCTATGATATGATGATGCAGGCGTTCGGCGGTGAAGGTGTTTATGCAACTAATCCGGATGAATTGCAGCGCGCAGTTGCTGCGGCGTTGGAGTCTGGCAGGCCAACTCTGATCAATGCCGTCATTGACCCCAAGGCAGGCAAGGAAAGCGGAAATATCGGCAGTCTCAATCCAACCAGCGTGGTTGCCAAAAGAATGAGCAATAATGTGATTGAAATTATGAAGAAGAAGGCAACTCAATGAAAGCTCTGGAAGGAATCAAGGTTCTCGATTTTACCCATGTTCAGTCGGGCCCTACATGTACCCAACTTCTGGGGTGGTTCGGTGCTGATGTTATTAAGGTCGAACGTCCCGGAGTAGGCGACGCAACCCGCAAGCAGCTCATTGATGTGCCGGGAGCCGACAGCCTCTATTTCACAATGCTGAACCACAATAAGCGCTCAATTGAGCTCAATTCCAAAAACCAAACGGGTAAGGAAGTTCTGACCCGATTGATTGAGGAATGTGATGTGCTGGTGGAGAATTTTGCTCCTGGTGCTCTGGATCGCATGGGTTTTTCCTGGGAACGGATTCAGGAAATCAATCCACGCATCATTATGGCGTCGATAAAAGGTTTTGGGCCCGGCAAATACCAGGACTGCAAGGTGTACGAGAATGTGGCCCAATGTGCGGGCGGGTCGGCCTCGACCACCGGATTCAGAGATGGCCCACCACTGGTGACCGGTGCGCAGATAGGCGATTCCGGGACTGGATTGCACCTGTGTTTGGGCATCGTTACAGCGCTGTTCCAAAGGGAGAAATCGGGGCGAGGTCAAAAGGTATCCTGCGCCATGCAGGATAGTGTGCTCAATCTCGCCCGCGTCAAGTTGCGTGATCAGCAACGTCTGGACGTAGGGCCGCTGAGAGAATATTCGCAATTTGGTGAAGGCGTTCCGTTTGGTGATGCGACGCCGCGGGCCGGTAATGATTCCGGCGGTGGCCAACCAGGGAGAATTTTGAAATGTCAGGGCTGGGAACAGGATCCCAATGCCTACACCTATTTCATTATTCAGGCCGCGGTTTGGGAAAAGGTTTGCGATGTGATCGGCAAGCCAGAATGGAAAACCCAGGAAGGCTACACCAAGCCACCAGAACGTCTCGATAAACTCAACGAAATATTTGAAACGATCGAACAGTGGACCATAACCAAAAGCAAATTTGAGGTCATGGATATTTGCAATCCTCATGACATTCCGGTCGGCCCAATCTTGTCGATGAAAGAGATTTCAGAAGATGAAAGCCTGTTTGAAACCGGCACGATGGTCAAGATCGACCATCCAGAGCGTGGGCCATATTTGAGCGTCGGGTGTCCGATCAAACTGTCTGACAGCGAGGTGGACGTCACGCGCTCACCTTTGCTGGGAGAACACACGAGTGAGATATTGTCGCAGGTTCTTGGCTATTCTGGTGATGACCTGGAACGGGTGATTGGGTCGGGAGCCGTTGGCGAAATCAAAGCGGAGGCAGCAGAATAACGTGATTGGGGAACAACGAATGGCTGCTTCAGGGAGATTGAAATGCGATTGATCGTTATGGGCCAGCAGGCATTCGGCAAAGATGTGCTTGAGAAACTGCTGGAGGCAGGAACCGATGAAGTCGTCGCAGTATATTGTGAGCCTGATCGGGACGGCAAACCGGCAGATCCGATCAAATCATTTGCTCTTGAAAAAGGCCTGCCGGTTCATCAGCCTGCCCACTTCAGGGATCAGGAAATCCTGGACCAGCTGGCGTCGTGCGATGCTGATCTGATGGTCATGGCCTTCGTCAATGTTTTCGTGCCCGAGGCGGCTCGGGATACGCCGAAAATGGGTTCGATCTGCTTTCACCCATCTCTATTGCCACGGCACCGCGGACCTTCGGCCGTAAACTGGCCGATTATCATGGGTAGCAATAAATCAGGCTTTTCCTGGTTCTACCCCACCGATGGGCTGGATGAGGGGGACGTGTTGTTGACGTGGGAATGCCCGATTGATCCTGATGATACGGTGATCAATCTGTATTTCAAGAAAATCTATCCTTCAGCGGTGAATTCGGTGCTGGAAGTGTGCGAACTGTACCGCTCCGGCAATCCACCGCATATTCAGCAGAATGAATCTGAAGCGACCTATGAACGGCGCTGCACCAAAAAACATGCGAAAGTGGATTGGAACAAGCCGGTGGATCAGGTGTATAACCTTATCCGCGGAACCAACCCAGCACCGGGTGCATGGACCACCTTGAATGGTGATGAGCTGGGCATATTTGACAGCGCAAAAACCTCCGGTGACGGAATTTCGAGCAAGATCGTCGGAATCGGGAGCGATGGAATTGAAGTTCAATGCATAGGCGGCAGGGTCCTGATCAAGCGGCTGCGCCCGGCTGGCGAAGACAAACAACCAGCGGCTGACTGGGCGGCAAGTGCCGGCCTGTCGGTTGGCGACCTTATTGGCACATAGCAAAACTACGAAAGAACCACGATGGCGTTTAAGACGGATATTGAGATTGCCCGCGAGGCGACGAAGAGACCGATCCAGGAGATTGGTGCCAAGCTCGGCATTGGTACAGATGATCTTGTGCCCTATGGCCATGACAAGGCGAAGGTAAGT
>JABABQ010000052.1 GCA_014238155.1 Rhizobiaceae bacterium | reverse complement strand
TGGGATGGGGGCGGTCTTTCGACCGGGCCGCTCTTCGCGGCCTGATTCGGAGCTTGCGGAATGCGTGGGATTATCGCCGGGGGCATTGGGATGGATTATGTTCTGGCCTCGAGTTTTTGTTTGTTTTGCGCTCACGCTGTCGGGCTTGCGCCCTTCGCTCCGCGGGGGCGCGCCATCAGGCGCGGGCGGCTCTTCGCCGCCTGATACGGAGAGCGCGGAATGCACCTCACCATGACGACGGCAAATAATTTATCCCCACGCATTCCGCAAGCTCCGAATCAGGCCGCGAAGAGCGGCCCGGTCGAAAGACCGCCCCCATCCCATAAGAGAGGAGAGCGCAGGGCGCCAGCCCGACAGCGTGAGCGCAAAACAAACATCTCGCAAAACAAACATCTCGCAAACCCAACAAAAACTCGAGGCCAGAACATCAACCACCACACTCACCCCGGTGACGGGAATTCTCCAATTCCCAAACACCTGTAAAATTGGTGCCGCTTACGTGACTCGAACACGTGACCTCCGCATTACGAATGCGATGCTCTACCAGCTGAGCTAAAGCGGCTCTGTGTGCGATTTGCCGGCGCTGTTCTTCACATCAGGCAAATCAACGTATCGCCATTTATCCATTCAACCAACGAGTCGGCAAGTGGATTTGATTGGAATGAACCGAGAAAAGATGTGTGGCCGCCTAGCGGATGCGCGGAGGAATCCGGTCATTAATGCGCATGTCGACACTCGGTCGGTTAATGACCTCTCGCAGCGCAAAACTCGAGGTCATTCGCGCCACCCCCGGCATTGCCGAAAGCCATTCCTTGTGAATGCGCTCATAATCGGCCAGATCTCGCGCCGCCACGCGCAACAAATAGTCGCTGGTGCCCGACATCAAATAGCAGACAAGCACATTGGGACATTCTTTCACGGCGTTTTCAAATGCGGTGAGATGACCAACCGACTGGCCCTCAAGCGTGATGTAGACGATGACCACGATCGGATGACCCAAAGCACGCGATGACAGGCGTGCGTGATAGCCGCGCACCACGCCGGATTTCTCCAGCGCATCGACCCTGCGTGAACAGGCCGAAGGTGACAAGCCGACCCGATCAGCCAGCACAACATTGGGCAACCGGGCGTCCTTTTGCAGATGACTCAAAATCGCACGGTCAATCGCATCAAGTTCGATCATTGCAACAATCCTTGGAAATTGGGTTGATTTCTGCACGTATTGTTCGAAATATCACCCCAATGTCAGTGACTTTGCAAGGACTTTAGCCGTCAGAGCTCCTAAATAGGGAGCAGAGGTTTTTTCAGGGAGATTTGAAAGATGAAAATTGGCGTTCCCAAAGAAATTAAGAACCACGAATACCGGGTCGGCCTGACCCCCGGTTCGGTTCGTGAATATGTGGCTCACGGTCATGACGTGGTTGTTGAGACCAATTGTGGTGCGGGCATTACTGCTGCGGACGAAGAATACCAGGCAGCTGGTGCTGTTGTGCTGGATACGGCTGAAGAGGTGTTTGCCTCAGCCGACATGATCGTCAAGGTCAAAGAGCCTCAGCCAAATGAATGGGTTCAACTGCGTGAAGGACAGCTGCTTTATACCTATTTGCATCTGGCTCCCGATCCCGATCAGACCCGTGGATTGCTGGGTTCTGGTTGCACGGCCATTGCCTATGAAACGGTTACCGACAATCAGGGTGGACTGCCTTTGCTGGCGCCGATGTCAGAAGTGGCTGGCCGTTTGTCTATTCAAGCGTCTGCGACTGCCTTGCAGCGCGCCAATGGGGGCAGGGGTGTTCTGCTCGGTGGCGTGCCCGGCGTGGCTCCCGGTAAGGTTGTTATCATTGGTGGCGGTGTAGTTGGCACAAATGCTGCGATGATGGCCGTTGGCATGGGTGCTCAGGTGACGATTCTCGACCGCTCCATCGCCCGCATGCGCGAACTGGATGAGATGTTCAACAGTCGCATCACCACCCGCTACTCAACGGTCAATGCGCTGGAAGAAGAAGTCTATTCTGCCGATGTTGTTGTTGGCGCGGTTCTAATTCCAGGTGCCGCCGCACCGAAACTGGTGAGCCGCGATATGTTGTCCAACATGAAACCGGGTGCAGTCTTGTGCGATGTTGCCATTGACCAGGGCGGATGCTTTGAAACCTCCCGTGCAACGACTCATGCGGACCCAACTTATGAAGTTGATGGAATTGTCCACTATTGCGTCGCCAATATGCCCGGAGCTGTGCCGCTCACGTCCAGCCATGCATTGAACAACGCCACTTTGCCTTTTGGTTTGATGCTGGCAGATCACGGTCTTGCCGCACTGCAACGCGACGCAAATCTGCGCAATGGTCTCAACGTGCATCGGGGAAAAATCACCAATGCCGCTGTCGCGGAGGCCCTGAACATGACACTGGAAAGCGTTGATGAGGCGCTGGCTGCCTAATGCGTGACCAGTAATTTGTCAAAAGCCGTACCAACATAGGTTTCGATCAATCATTGGCTTCAACGAGAATTTAAGGGAAGGGGCGCGTTAGGTGCCCCTTTCCCATTTGCCTGCAAACAACCGAGCAGTGGCGTTAATGACCGGGTCGATTCTTGTTCGAATTGATGAACAGACGCTGCCGGATGATCAACGCGTCACAATGATGCTACAAAGCGCCAAAACAGCAGGGAATTTAAAGGCTTTTTGGGGGTTGACGAATACCCGGCAGAGGCCTAATAAGCGGCCATTCCAAGCCGATGTGAGCTTTGATTTTTCGACGCGCCAAGCGTTGGAGTTACACAGCTCAAACAAGGTTTGTTATAACGAGAAACAAATTTAGAGCATGAATTCAGCTGCTTAGCTGTATTCCTCTGCATTTTGAAAGTGCCTCGGCAAGTAGCTTGCCTGATGGTGCTTTTGGCTATGTGGAGCGGAATCATTTCCGACTCGAAGTAGAATATCGCACGGTTTTTTTGGGTGACAGCTCAAGAAAACCACAAAGTGAAACGCCCATCCTCGAAAAAGAGCGGGCAGATAAATAAAGGATGTGTCTATGCCGACCATCAATCAGTTGGTGCGCAACCCACGCAAAGCGCCAATCAAACGAAGCAAAGTTCCTGCCATGGAGCAGAACCCACAAAAGCGCGGTGTTTGCACCCGCGTTTACACAACGACGCCGAAAAAGCCGAACTCGGCTCTGCGTAAAGTTGCTAAGATTCGTTTGACCAACGGTTTTGAAGTTATCGGATATATCCCCGGCGAAGGTCATAACCTTCAGGAACACTCGGTGGTGATGATCCGCGGTGGTCGTGTAAAAGACCTTCCCGGTGTTCGCTACCACATCATTCGCGGCGTGCTCGACACGCAAGGCGTTAAAGACCGCAAGCAGCGCCGTTCGAAATACGGCGCCAAGCGTCCTAAGTAAGGGTTATATAAGATGTCACGTCGTCACCGCGCCGAAAAACGCGAAATCAACCCGGATCCCAAATTTGGTGATCTGGTTCTGTCGAAGTTCATGAACTCCATCATGTTGGATGGCAAAAAATCTGTAGCCGAGCGTATCGTTTATGGTGCGCTGGAGCAGGTTGAAGAAAAAGCCCGCACAGAGGCCTTGCCAATGTTTCACACCGCGTTGGAAAACATTGCACCGCAGGTTGAGGTCCGTTCTCGCCGGGTCGGTGGTGCAACTTATCAGGTTCCTGTTGAGGTTCGCATCGAGCGCCGTCAGGCTCTGGCCATTCGCTGGTTGATTGCTGCTGCTCGCAAGCGCAATGAGACCACAATGATTGAGCGCCTGTCCGGTGAATTGATGGATGCGGCAAACAACCGTGGTTCAGCTGTCAAAAAGCGTGAAGACACACACAAGATGGCCGAAGCCAACCGCGCATTCTCACACTATCGCTGGTAACCCGAGCGTCTCAGGTACCTTCCAAAAGAGATTAAGATTATGGCACGCGAATACGATCTAAAGAATTATCGCAATTTCGGAATCATGGCGCATATTGATGCGGGTAAAACCACCATGACCGAGCGGATTCTGTATTACACTGGCAAAATCCACAAAATGGCTGAAGTGCACGAAGGTGCTGCAACCATGGACTGGATGGAGCAGGAGCAGGAGCGGGGTATTACGATTACCTCTGCTGCGACCACGACTTTTTGGAAAGGCCGTGATGGCACCAAGCGTCGTTACAACATCATCGATACGCCGGGCCACGTTGACTTTACTATTGAAGTTGAGCGTTCGCTGCGTGTGCTTGATGGTGCGGTTGCTTTGCTCGATGCCAATGCTGGTGTTGAACCGCAGACCGAAACAGTCTGGCGGCAAGCCAATAAATACAACGTACCTCGCATGGTCTTCGTCAACAAAATGGACAAGATCGGCGCTGATTTCTTCCGTTCTGTTGAGATGGTCAAAGAGCGTCTGGGAGCAATTCCTTGTGTGCTTCAGCTGCCGATCGGTGCAGAAAACCACTTCGAAGGCATTGTTGATCTGATCGAAATGAAGGAACACGTCTGGCAGGGTGAAGACCTTGGTGCCGGATGGGATGTTCTGGATATTCGTGATGAGCTTAAAGAGCAGGCCGAAGAGTACCGTGAATTGCTGATTGAGACTGCAGTTGAAGCAGATGAAGCTGATATGGAAGCCTATCTGGAAGGTGAAATGCCTTCCAACGATCGGTTGCGTGAATTGATCCGTAAGGGAACAATCGACGTGGCATTCTTCCCTGTCATGTGCGGTACAGCGTTCAAAAACAAAGGTGTTCAGCCTTTGCTTGAAGCTGTTACCGACTATCTGCCGAGCCCGCTGGATGTTCCTGCGATTGCCGGTATTGATGCTAAGACTGACGAAGCAACATCGCGTGAATCTTCTGATGAAGCTCCATTTTCGATGCTGGCGTTCAAAATCATGAACGATCCGTTTGTTGGCACATTGACGTTTTGTCGCATCTATTCCGGCACGCTGGAAACTGGCGGTTCCTTGATTAACACTGTTAAGGGCAAGAAAGAACGTATCGGCCGTATGTTGCAGATGCACTCCAATGATCGTGTCGACATTAAAGAAGCTTATGCTGGTGACATCGTTGCGATTGCCGGTCTTAAGGAAACGACTACAGGTGATACGCTTTGTGATGCGCTGAAGCCGGTTATTCTGGAACGCATGGAATTTCCCGATCCGGTTATTTCCATTGCGATTGAGCCGAAGACCAAAGGCGACCAGGAAAAAATGGGTATCGCGCTCCACCGTCTGGCCGCGGAAGATCCTTCTTTCCGCGTCAAGTCCGACGAAGAAAGCGGTCAGACTATCATTTCCGGCATGGGTGAACTGCATCTCGACATTCTGGTTGACCGTATGCGCCGTGAATTCAATGTGGAAGCCAATGTGGGTGCTCCACAGGTTGCTTACCGCGAAACCATTACCCGCGAAGCTGAAATCGACTACACCCACAAAAAGCAGTCTGGTGGTTCTGGTCAGTTTGCTCGGGTCAAGATCGTATTTGAACCAAATTCCGAAAGCGAAGAATTTGAATTCGTTTCAAAAATCGTGGGCGGTAACGTTCCAAAAGAGTTCATCCCCGGTGTTGAAAAAGGTATCCAGTCGGTGATGGACAATGGTCCGGTCGCTGGATTCCCAATGCTTGGTGTGAAAGCCACGCTGATGGACGGGGCCTATCATGACGTTGACTCCAGCGTGCTGGCATTCGAGATCGCTGCTCGTGCAGCGTTCCGTGAAGGTGCTCAAAAAGCCGGTGCCAAGCTGTTGGAACCCATCATGAAGGTGGAAGTTGTTACACCAGAAGACTATATGGGCGATGTGATTGGCGATTTGTCTTCACGTCGTGGTCAGGTTGCAGGTACTGAATCCCGTGGCATTGACCAAGTTGTGACGGCAATGGTGCCGTTGGCCAATATGTTTAAATACGTGGACAGCCTGCGTTCAATGAGCCAGGGCCGAGCACAATATACCATGACTTTTGACCATTACGCGCAGGTGCCTCAGGCAGTTGCCGATGAAGTGGTTGAAAAATACGCATAACCGGACGCAAGTCTAAAACTTTTTCCGCAAACGCGAAAACGATGGAGGCCTGATATGGCTAAGGAAAAATTTGAACGCAACAAGCCGCATTGTAATATCGGCACCATTGGTCACGTTGACCACGGTAAAACCACGCTGACAGCGGCGATCACCAAGTATTTTGGTGATTTTAAAGCTTATGATGAAATTGACGGTGCTCCTGAAGAAAAAGCCCGTGGTATCACCATTTCTACGGCTCACGTTGAATATGAAACCGAAAACCGCCACTACGCCCACGTCGACTGCCCGGGTCACGCTGACTATGTTAAGAACATGATCACTGGTGCTGCTCAGATGGACGGCGCCATTCTGGTTTGTTCCGCAGCTGATGGCCCAATGCCACAAACTCGCGAGCATATCCTGCTGGCACGTCAGGTTGGTGTTCCTGCACTGGTCGTATTCCTCAACAAAGTTGATCAGGTTGACGACGAAGAGCTGCTGGAACTGGTGGAAATGGAAGTTCGCGAACTTCTCGACACCTATGAATTCCCTGGCGATGATATTCCAATCGTCACCGGTTCTGCGCTTGCTGCTCTTGAAGGTCGCGATCCTGAGATCGGTGAAGAAGCTATCAAGAAGTTGATGGCTGAAGTTGATGCTTACATTCCGCAGCCTGAGCGCCCTGTTGATCAGCCATTCCTGATGCCAATCGAGGATGTGTTCTCGATATCTGGTCGTGGTACGGTTGTAACCGGTCGTGTTGAGCGTGGTGTTGTTAACATTGGCGACGAAATTGAAATCGTCGGCGTCAAAGATACTCAGAAAACCACCTGTACTGGTGTTGAAATGTTCCGCAAGCTCCTCGACCGAGGAGAGGCTGGCGACAACATTGGTGCTCTGATCCGTGGTATTGACCGCGAACAGGTTGAGCGCGGCCAGGTTCTTTGTAAGCCGGGTTCGGTAAAGCCGCACACCAAATTCCGTGCGGAAGCATATGTGCTGACCAAGGAAGAAGGCGGTCGTCATACTCCGTTCTTCACCAACTACCGTCCTCAGTTTTACTTTCGTACGACTGATGTGACAGGTATTTGTGAGCTTCCTGAGGGCACCGAGATGGTAATGCCAGGCGACAACGTCGAAATGACAGTTACGCTGATCGTGCCGATCGCCATGGAAGATCGTCTGCGCTTCGCTATCCGCGAGGGTGGCCGCACCGTTGGTGCTGGTATCGTTGCAGAGATCATCGAGTAAGTAACAAGCAGCGTGGGAGAGGGAATCTTCTCCCACGCATTTTATTTTTGAATTGAACGGTCATAGGCTTTCGACGATCGAAAGCGGACCAGACCTAAGGACTACGCGACATGAACGGCCAGAATATCCGTATTCGCCTTAAAGCGTTCGATCACCGCATCCTTGACACGTCGGCGAAGGAAATCGTCTCGACTGCCAAGCGGACGGGTGCTCAGGTTCGCGGACCGGTGCCACTGCCGACGCGCATTGAGCGCTACACGGTCAACCGCTCGCCGCACATCGATAAAAAGAGCCGGGAGCAGTTTGAAATGCGCACCCATAAGCGGCTTTTGGATATCGTTGATCCAACACCTCAGACAGTTGACGCTCTTATGAAGCTCGACCTGGCTGCCGGTGTGGACGTTGAAATTAAACTGTAAGCAGAATTTTTCTGTAAGCAGCCGAAAAAGAACAAGCTTCGGGGCCCTTGAGGTTCGCGGAGTGTAAACAAAAACAAGCGGGACAGTGATCACCCACTTTTATAATGAAGTGATCCTCCTGTCCGGTAACGCTAAAGGAACAGAACAATGCGCTCAGGCGTGATTGCACAGAAAGTTGGGATGACACGCATCTATACAGATGCCGGTGTCAACGTTCCTGTGACAGTTCTTCGTATGGAGAATGTCCAGGTCGTCTCTCAGCGCACAAGTGAGAAGAACGGCTATACAGCTGTTCAACTCGGAGCCGGTAAGGCGAAAGTGAAAAACGTATCCAAGCCGATGCGTGGTCACTATGCCATTGCCAAAGTTGAGCCAAAACGCAAGTTGGCTGAATTTCGCGTGTCGGAAGACAACATGATCGACATTGGTGCTCAGCTGAGCGCTGAACACTTTGTCGAAGGTCAAAAAGTCGATGTCACGGGAACGTCCATTGGTAAAGGTTTTGCCGGTGCCATGAAGCGCCATAATTTTGGCGGTCTTCGCGCGACTCACGGTGTGTCGGTATCTCACCGTTCGCATGGTTCGACCGGTCAGTGCCAGGATCCCGGTAAGGTTTTTAAGGGCAAGAAAATGGCTGGTCACATGGGATCCACCCGCGTCACCACTCAGAACCTTGAAGTTGTCAAAACCGATGCTGAACGTGGCTTGTTGATGATCAAGGGCGCTGTTCCCGGTTCCAAAGGTTCATGGATCATGGTTCGCGATGCTATCAAAAAGGCTTTGCCGGAAGGTGCTCCAGTGCCTGCAGGTCTGATTGCTTCTGCCGAGGCTGCTGCGCCAGAGGCGTCTGCTGAGGGAGGTGCTGAATAATGGATATTGAAGTCACAACAATGGCTGGCAAGAAGTCCGGTAAGGTCTCCGTCTCCGATGCGATCTTCGGTCTTGAGCCACGTGCCGACATCATCGCCCGCATGGTCCGTTACCAACGTGCAAAAGCACGTCAGGGAACGCATCAAACCAAAGGTCGGTCCGATGTTGATAAGACTGGTGCTCGCATGTATCGCCAGAAAGGCACCGGCGGCGCTCGTCACCACTCACAGGCTGCCCCGCAGTTCCGTGGTGGTGGTAAAGCCCACGGTCCTCAGTCCCGCGATCATTCGCACGACCTGACCAAGAAGTTTCGTTCACTGGCTCTGCGCCATGCGCTTTCAGCAAAGGTCAAAGATGGTTCTTTGATGATCATGGATGATTTGGCTGCCAAGGATCCCAAAACAGCTGCATTGCGTAGCAACATTGGAAAACTGGGCATCGAGAACGCTTTGATGATCGGTGGTTCAGAACTGGATGCCAACTTCAAGCTGGCCGCTCAGAACATTCCTAATATCGACGTCCTGCCGGTTCAAGGCATCAATGTGTATGACATTATCCGTCGCAACACTCTGGTGCTAACAAAGGCGGCTGTTGATGCCCTTGAGGAGCGCTTCAAATGAGTGATATCCGCAACTATGACGTGATCGTCTCTCCGGTGATTACCGAGAAAGCAACATTGGCTTCTGAACAGAACCAGGTTGTTTTCAACGTCGCCCGCGATGCATCCAAACCTGAAATCAAACGCGCCGTTGAAGGCCTATTTGGTGTAAAGGTGAAGTCCGTGAACACAGTGCTTCGCAAAGGTAAGTTGAAGCGCTTCCGCGGACATCTTGGCAAGCAGAGCGATGTCAAAAAAGCAATCGTGACCCTGGCCGAAGGTCAAGCAATCGATGTAACCACGGGTCTATAGTACAATGGCTTTGAAAAAATTCAGACCGATGACTCCTGGCACACGCCAGCTGGTTATCGTTTCTCGCGAGGGTCTGTGGAAAGGCAAGCCAGTCAAGACTTTGACTGAAGGTCTGTCCAAATCAGGTGGTCGTAACAATGTAGGTCGTTTGACCACACGCGGCATCGGTGGCGGACATAAGCGTTCTTACCGCAAGATTGATTTCAAGCGTCGCAAATTCGATGTTGAAGGAACTGTCGAGCGTTTGGAATATGATCCAAACCGCACTGCCTTTATCGCATTGATCAAATATGACGACGGCGAACTTGCATATATCCTGGCACCTCAGCGTATATCTGAAGGCGACAAGGTGATCGCTGCCGCTTCTGCGGACGTGAAGCCGGGTAATGCGATGCCTTTGTCAGCCATCCCCGTCGGTACCATCATCCACAATGTGGAAATGAAACCGTCCAAAGGTGGCCAGATTGCACGCTCGGCTGGCACCTATGCTCAGCTGGTTGGTCGTGACGGTGTTTATGCGATTGTTCGATTGAACTCTGGCGAACAGCGTTTGATCCACGGTGCCTGCATGGCAACAGTTGGTGCAGTGTCCAATCCGGACAACTCAAACACCAATATGGGTAAAGCCGGTCGTAACCGCTGGTATGGCAATCGCCCGAAAGTTCGTGGTGTTGCAATGAACCCGATCGATCACCCGCACGGTGGTGGTGAAGGTCGCACATCCGGTGGTCGTCATCCAGTTACCCCCTGGGGTAAACCAACTAAAGGCAAACGCACCCGGTCAAACAAGACCACTGATAAATTCATCATGCGTTCGCGCCACCAGCGTAAGAAATAAGGAACAAGACAGTGTCACGTTCAGTATGGAAAGGACCATTTGTCGACGGATATCTGCTTAAAAAAGCAGATAAAGTTCGCGAAGGTGGTCGTAACGAAGTCATCAAGACATGGAGCCGCCGCTCCACAATCATGCCGCAGTTCATCGGTTTGACATTTGGCGTCTATAACGGCCACAAGCACATCCCGGTCAACATCTCGGAAGACATGGTTGGTCAGAAACTGGGTGAATATTCACCGACCCGTACCTATTACGGTCACGGCGCCGACAAAAAGGCGAAGAGGAAATAAGTCATGGGTAAGCCCAAGCTTGAGCGTCAGCTCGCCGATAATGAGGCGAAAGCGGTTCACAAAATGATACGGGTATCACCACAGAAACTGAACCTGGTGGCTCAGTTGATCCGTGGTAAGAAAGCGTCTCGGGCGCTGTCCGATTTGGAGTTCTCCAACAAGCGCATCGCTGAAACTGTTCGCAAATGCCTGCAGTCAGCCATCGCCAATGCTGAGAATAACCACGATCTGGATGTTGATAGTCTAGTAGTTGCGCAGGCCCATGTTGGCCATTCCATCGTCATGAAGCGTTTCATGGCACGTGGTCGCGGCAAAGCCAGCCGGATCCAAAAACCATTTGCGCATCTGACCATTGTGGTGCGTGAAGTTGAAGAGCAGGAGGCCGCGTAATGGGTCAAAAGATTAACCCAATCGGGCTGCGTCTCGGGATCAACCGCACGTGGGATTCCCGTTGGTTTGCTACCAAAGCTGACTATTCTGGTTTGCTCGAACAGGACCTTAAAATCCGCAACTACGTGATGACGGAGCTGAAGGCAGCTTCGATCTCGAAGGTAGTTATCGAACGTCCGCACAAGAAATGCCGTGTTACCATTCATTCCGGTCGTCCTGGCCTGATCATTGGTAAAAAAGGTGCCGACATTGAAAAGTTGAAGCGCAAAATCCAGACCATGACTGAAGGTGAAGTCACCCTCAACATTTTGGAAATCCGCAAACCTGAAGTCGATGCAACAATTGTTGCTCAGTCGATCGCTCAGCAGCTTGAACGTCGTGTGGCTTTCCGTCGTGCCATGAAGCGTGCAGTTCAGTCAGCCATCCGTTTGGGTGCTGGTGGTATCCGCATCAATTGTGGTGGTCGTCTTGGCGGTGCTGAGATTGCTCGCATGGAGTGGTATCGTGAAGGTCGTGTGCCGTTGCACACACTGCGTGCTGACATCGATTACGGAGTTGCCGAAGCTGTAACAGCTTACGGTATCTGTGGTGTTAAAGTCTGG
This sequence comes from Rhizobiaceae bacterium, assembly GCA_014238155.1. Classification (GTDB taxonomy): domain Bacteria; phylum Pseudomonadota; class Alphaproteobacteria; order Rhizobiales; family Rhizobiaceae; genus Pseudahrensia. The sequence goes on along the minus strand of JABABQ010000052.1, from coordinate 76,270 downwards.
ATCTTCAAAGGCGAAATCCTTGAGCATGATCCAATGGCTTCCGAGCGCCGGTCGATTGAATCCCAGGAAAGTGGTGGTGGTGGAAACCGTCGCCCACCGCGCAACTAATTGATGCGCAGCTGGTAAAGGATAAGAACAATGTTGCAGCCAAAACGCACAAAATTTCGCAAGGCCCACAAAGGCCGCATTCATGGCAACGCCAAGGGTGGCACCACGCTAGCTTTCGGGCAGTATGCCCTGAAAGCGCTTGAGCCGGATCGCATTAATGCACGCCAGATTGAAGCTGCGCGTCGTGCGATAACCCGTCATATGAAACGTGCCGGCCGTGTGTGGATTCGTATTTTCCCTGATCTGCCGATCTCGTCGAAGCCGACCGAAGTTCGCATGGGTAAAGGTAAGGGAGCTCCCGAATATTGGGCAGCTCGCGTCGCGCCAGGTCGGATCATGTTTGAAATTGATGGTGTGAATGAAACTGTTGCTCGTGAAGCTCTGCGCCTCGGTGCTATGAAGCTTTCCGTCAAAAGCAAGTTCATTCAACGTATTCAGGACTAACCCGCAATTCAGTCCCTGAATTGCAGGACAGAGAAAGGTTGAGGCAATGAAGCCCTCAGATATTCGCGCATTGAGCGAAGACCAGATGAAAGACGAACTGGTCAAGTTGAAGAAAGAGCAGTTCAATCTGCGGTTCCAGCGTGCCACCGGGCAGTTGGAAAACACGGCACGTATGCGTCAAATCCGCCGCGACATTGCCCGTATTCAAACCATTGCCCGCGTCAAGCAGGCTGAAGCCGTTGCTTCTTAAGCCAGGGCGATAAGGAAGAAGAAAATGCCAAAACGAATTCTGCAGGGCAAAGTCGTCTCAGATAAAAACGACAAGACAGTTGTGGTCAAAGTGGAACGCCGCTTTAACCATCCGCTGTTTAAGAAAGTTGTTCGTCGCTCCAAGAACTACAAGGCGCATGACGAAGGCAATTTGAAAAAGGTCGGCGATCTGGTGTCTATCCAGGAAAGCAAACCAATTTCCAAAGACAAATGTTGGGTTGTTCTGGACGCCTAGTGCGCCAGGCTTCGCAATGACCGAGCCGGGGATGGCAACATCCTCAGATGGCAAAGGGATCTGATCCCAAAATAATAGAAGAGAATAGCCATGATTCAGATGCAAACTAACCTGGACGTTGCCGACAATTCCGGCGCGCGCCGTGTCATGTGCATCAAAGTGCTTGGCGGCTCAAAGCGTCGGTATGCGGGCGTTGGCGACATTATTGTTGCTTCCGTCAAAGAAGCCATTCCGCGCGGCCGCGTTAAGAAAGGCGACGTTGTAAAAGCCGTTGTTGTGCGCACTGCCAAAGACATTCAGCGTGCTGATGGCAGTGTCATCCGCTTTGACACCAATGCCGCCGTTATCATTGACGGTAAGGGCGAGCCAACTGGCACCCGTATTTTCGGCCCAGTACCTCGTGAGCTGCGAGCCAAGCGACACATGAAAATCATCTCACTTGCACCCGAAGTGCTGTAGGAGGGCGCAATTATGAACAAGATCAAAAAAGGCGACAACGTTGTCGTTTTGACCGGCAAGGACAAGGGTCGTAGCGGCACTGTTCTTGAAATGATTACCAAGTCTGACCGGGTGCTGGTGCAGGGCATTAACATGGTGAAGAAACACACCAAGCAGTCGCAGACCAACGAAGGCGGTATCATCGCCAAGGAAGCATCAATTCATATCTCCAACCTGGCACTTGCTGATCCTAAGGATGGCAAGGCAACCCGCGTTGGTATCAAGAAAAATGACGATGGCAAAAATGTTCGTTTTGCCAAACGTTCAGGAGACCTGATCGATGGCTAATTCTGTTCAAGAGCCACGGCTCAAAAAACATTATACTGATAATGTCCGCAAAGCGATGCAGGAAAAGTTCGGTTACAAAAACCCAATGCAGATGCCACGGGTTGAAAAGATTGTTCTCAACATGGGTATTGGCGAATCTACCGCCGACTCCAAAAAAGCCTCTGTGGCTGCTGAGGATTTGACTTTGATTGCTGGCCAAAAGGCCATGGTTACACGAGCCAAAAAATCGATTGCCGGTTTTAAAGTTCGTGAAGAAATGCCGCTGGGTGCCAAGGTTACCCTGCGTGGCAATCAAATGTATGAATTTATGGATCGTTTGGTCACCATCGCGCTACCGCGCGTACGTGACTTCCGCGGTCTGAATCCCAAAAGCTTTGACGGTCGTGGCAATTTTGCTATGGGCGTGAAAGAACACATCGTGTTTCCGGAAATCGACTACGACAAAGTAGATCAGATCTGGGGCATGGACGTCATCGTCTGTACGACGGCTGAATCGGATGACGAAGCACGCGAATTGCTGCGTGAATTCAACTTCCCGTTCCCCGCACCAAAGGAAGAGGCTGCTTAAAGCATTTTCCAATGATGCGGTCTGGCATGGTGCCCGGTCGTAACGGCAAACGAATAGAAGGACAAAAACATGGCTAAGGTTTCTGCCATTGAAAACAATAACAAGAAGAAGCGTCTTGTTAAAAAATACGCAAAGAAACGGGCTGAGTTGAAAGCAATCATCTCAAACCGTGAATTGCCAATCGAAGAGCGTTTTAAAGCCCAGCTGGCGATTGCTGAATTGCCGCGCAATGGCGCTAAAATTCGCCTCCGTAACCGGTGTTCGGTTTCTGGCCGTCCCCGCGGTAACTACCGCAAACTGGGCGTCTCCCGTATTGCGCTGCGTGAATTGGGCTCCAAGGGCCTCATTCCCGGTCTCGTCAAGTCAAGCTGGTAAGGAAGGATCTGGATTATGTCTATGAATGACCCTATCGGCGATATGCTGACTCGTATTCGAAATGGCTTGATGCGCGGCAAAGGCAAAGTGAACACACCTGCTTCCAATTTGCGTGCGAGCGTATTGGATGTGCTTGAAGCTGAAGGCTATATCCGCGGATATACGCGCACCGACCATGATAACGGCAAGGCCGACCTGGAAATTGAGTTGAAGTATTTCGACGATTCTCCGGTTATCCGCGAAATCACCCGTATTTCTAAGCCAGGCCGCCGCGTTTATTCGTCGGTTAAAAGCCTGCCTCGCGTTGCAAACGGCCTCGGAATTTCGATCCTGTCGACACCAAAAGGTGTGATGGCAGATCACGATGCCCGTGACCAGAATGTTGGTGGCGAAGTGCTTTGCCAGATCTTCTGATTGTCAGCAGATCAACGGATTGAAACAAATTGAACGCTCTACGATTAGAGCATGAAGAACAGGCGAGAAGACAATGTCACGCATTGGTAAAAAGCCGGTCACCGTACCTGAAGGTGTTACTGCATCGCTGGACGGACAGACCGTCACCGCAAAAGGACCAAAGGGCGAGTTGACTTTCGTAGTCAACGATAACGTCCTGGTTAAGATGGATGAAGGTGTTATCACCGTAAATCCAAAGGATAATACCAAAGCGGCTCGTTCGTTTTGGGGCATGACACGTACGATGATCGATAACATCTTCATCGGCGTGAAAGATGGCTATTCGAAAACTCTGGTAATCAACGGCGTTGGTTATCGTGCGGCCATGCAGGGCCAGAATGTTCAGTTGTCGCTGGGCTTCAGCCACGAAGTGGTCTATTCACCACCTGCTGGTGTGACCATTGCTTGCACAAAGCCAACCGAAATCGTGATTTCGGGCCATGACAAACAGGTTGTTGGTCAGGTCGCAGCTGAAATCCGGGCATACCGTCCACCTGAGCCTTATAAGGGCAAGGGCGTCAAATATGCGGACGAATTTATCTTCCGCAAAGAAGGCAAGAAGAAGTAAAACACCATGGCAAACAAACTTTCTACCAAGCAGCGTCGCGCTGCACGCGTTCGCCGCAGTTTGAAAAAGGTTGCTGGCGATCGTCATCGTTTGAGCGTTCATCGTTCCAACGCCAATATCTATGCTCAGATTATTGATGATTCCAAGGGCCACACTCTGGCTGCGGCATCAACGCTGGACAAAGAAGTAAAAGGCAATGGCGGCAATGTCGATGCGGCCGTTGCTGTTGGCAAATTGGTTGCTGAACGCGCCGCGAAAGCTGGCGTGACGGACGTGGTTTTTGACCGCGGCCCATTTCTTTTTCATGGCCGCGTCAAGGCTGTGGCAGATGCCGCCCGCGAAAGCGGTTTGAAATTCTAATATTGCGTCGGGGCCGTTTGCGGCCCTTTCGCGTTAAGAGGGTTTAAGCCCCATCACCGTCGATAGTTTTAATCCGCCACAGGGTGGATATTGGATTGTCGATTAATATTTGTGCTACCGGAAAATAATAAGGAACAGGATATGGCACAGAAACCCGAAAGAGGCGGACGCAACAACCGCCGTGAAGAGCAGGAAGATGATGGTTTCGTCGACAAGCTCGTTCACATCAACCGCGTTGCAAAAGTTGTAAAAGGTGGCCGTCGTTTCGGTTTTGCCGCGCTCGTTGTTGTTGGTGACCAAAAAGGTCGCGTTGGCTTCGGACACGGCAAGGCCCGTGAGGTTCCTGAAGCAATCCGAAAAGCATCTGAAGCTGCTAAGCGCGACTTGATTTTCGTACCGCTGCGCGATGGCCGTACTTTGCACCATGACGTCAATGGTCGGCACGGTGCCGGCAAAGTGATTTTGCGTTCAGCACCTCCAGGAACCGGTATCATTGCCGGTGGTCCGATGCGTGCGGTATTCGAAACCGTTGGTATGTCTGATGTTGTTGCCAAATCGCTTGGTTCGTCGAACCCTTACAACATGGTTCGTGCGACCTTTGATGCTCTGAAACATCAGATGCACCCAAAGGACATTGCAGCTCAGCGTGGCATCAAATATTCAACCTTGCAGGAACGCCGTCGCGATCTTGTCGGGGATGAGGCGTAAAGGAACGGAACATGGCTGACAAAAAGACAGTTACCGTCCAGCAAATCGGCTCGCCGCTGCGTCGTCCTAAAGACCAGCAGCAGACCTTGATCGGCCTGGGCCTGAACAAAATGAACCGTCGTCGTACTCTGGAAGATACGCCTTCTGTACGCGGCATGATCCGCAAGGTTTCTCACCTCGTTCGCGTCGTCGACGAAGCCTGATCTCGGAGTTAATGTTATGAAACTTAATGGTATTTCCGACAACCAGGGTTCGTCTCAATCGCGCAAGCGTGTGGGTCGTGGTATTGGTTCCGGCACAGGTAAAACTGGTGGCCGTGGTGTTAAAGGACAGAAGTCCCGCTCCGGTGTTTCCATCAACGGTTTTGAGGGCGGTCAGATGCCAATCTACCGTCGTTTGCCAAAACGTGGCTTTTCAAACGCTCAGTTCACATCTGATTTCAATGAAGTGTCTATCGCACGTCTTGAAAAAGCTGTTGAAGCAAAGCGCCTGGATGCGAAAAAGGTCATTGATGCGGCTGCTCTTAAAGAGGCCGGTGTTATCCGTCGCGAACGTGACGGTGTACGCATCCTCGGTGGTAGCGAAGCAAAAACCAAGTTCAACCTTGAAGTAGCTGGTGCCTCAAAAAGCGCTGTTGAAGCCATTGAAAAGGCGGGTGGCTCTGTAAAGATGCAACCTGCGGCAGAAGCTCCTGCGGCTGATGCCTAATCAATATTGAAAAAGGCTCCGAAATAAATTCGGGGCCTTTTTTCGACTTGGGTTCTGGTACTTTCCAGACCAATGCCCATATTGTTGCAAATGCACGATGGTGCGCCATAAGCCGCTGTTGTTACGGGGCCGGATTTTTTTTGCAAAGCCGTATCCCGTTTGCCTTTGCGATTTTTAGTTGTCTGCCCTAAGACAGACAGCGAATATTATTTCGGCCGCAAGACTCTGATTCAAGCGGTCTGATGGGAGACGGAAATGGCATCTGCCGCCGAACAATTAGCCGCAAATCTCAGCTATTCGACATTTTCGAAGGCAACCGACCTTAAAAAGCGCATATGGTTCACGCTTGTTGCGCTGGTCGTTTATCGTTTGGGCACTTATGTTCCTGTTCCCGGGATCAACCCAGACCAATTAGCCGCAGCGTTTCAGCAGCAGAGCCAGGGAGTTCTTGGCTTGGTGAACATGTTTGCCGGTGGTGCCGTGGAGCGTCTGGCGATATTCGCGCTTGGCATCATGCCGTATATTTCTTCGTCAATCATCATGCAGCTGATGACGTCGGTGGTCCCAAAGTTTGAGCAGCTGAAGAAAGAAGGCGAGCAGGGCCGCAAGGTCATCAACCAATATACGCGCTATGGTACCGTCATTTTGGGCACCGCGCAGGCCTATGGCATCGCTGTTGGCCTCAACGGCGCGGAAGGTATGGTGTTGAACCCAGGTTGGTTCTTCATTTTGACCACAGTTGTAACCCTTGTTGGTGGTACAATGTTCCTGATGTGGCTGGGTGAACAGATTACAGCACGCGGTATAGGTAACGGAATCTCGTTGATTATTTTCGCAGGTATCGTCGCTGCGCTTCCCGGCGCTCTCGCGCAATTGCTGGATGCAGGTAGCACCGGCGCCATTTCCACGCTGACAATGCTCGGCGTATTGGTCGCGATCGTTGCCCTGATTGCTTTTATCGTGTTTATCGAAAGAGCACAGCGTCGTCTTTTGATCCAGTATCCCAAGCGTCAGGTCGGCAACAAGATGTTCCAGGGAGATTCCTCCCACCTGCCGTTGAAACTTAATACAGCCGGTGTTATCCCGCCAATTTTCGCCTCTTCACTGCTGCTGTTGCCTGCCACTATTACCGGCTTTTCAGCTGCTGGAACACAGTCCGACTGGGCGGCGACCATTTCGGCATTTCTGGGACGCGGTCAGCCCGGTTACCTGTTGTTCTACGGGGCAATGATTCTGTTCTTCGCCTTTTTCTACACAGCAATCGTATTCAATCCAAAGGAAACAGCGGATAACCTGAAACAGCACGGCGGCTTTATTCCCGGCATTCGTCCAGGTGAACGCACAGCGGAATACATCGACTACGTGCTGACCCGCATAACGACACTGGGTGCACTTTACCTGGTATTTGTATGTCTTATTCCAGAAATGTTTCTAACCGGTCTGGGTATATCAGTATTCCTTGGTGGCACCTCATTGCTGATTGTCGTGAGCGTTACCATGGACACGGTACAACAGGTTCAGAGTCATCTGTTTGCTCAGCAATATGAAGGCCTGATTCAAAAATCGAAACTGCGTGGCTCCAAAGGAACGTCGAAAGGGAACGGCCGTGGTGGCACTCGCGGCGGCGGAAGAGGTGGAAGACGTAAAAAATGAGACTTATACTTTTAGGCCCGCCAGGCGCGGGCAAGGGGACACAGGCTCAACGTCTGGTGGACGGTCATGGCATTCCACAATTATCGACCGGTGACATGCTGCGTGCTGCTGCAGCTGCCGGAACGGAAACTGGCCTTCGCGCCAAGGCGATAATGGATGCCGGTAAGCTGGTGTCAGATGAAGTGGTCAACGCGATTGTTTCTGAACGCATAGACGAACCGGATTGTGCAAACGGGTTTATTCTCGATGGCTATCCTCGCACGCTGGCACAGGCCGACGCCGTTGAAGATATGTTGAAGGCGAAAAACACAATTCTCGATGCAGTTGTTGAATTGCGGGTCGACGATGATGCTATGGTGGAGCGCATATCTGGCCGCTATACATGCGCAAGTTGCGGTACCGGCTATCATGACACGCTGAACAAACCCGAGGTTGAGGGAACCTGCGACAAGTGCGGTTCGCTCGAATTCAAGCGCCGTGTTGACGACAATGCAGAAGCCATGCGCACGCGCCTCCAAGTTTATTACAAAGACACATCTCCACTGCTCGGCTACTACTATGCCAAGGGGAAATTGAAGGTTGTTGACGGCATGGCGTCGATTGACGGTGTGAGTGAAGAAATTGAAGAGGTGTTGGGGAATCTTTGACGGTTTTTTAACCGGACAATGAATCGTGTTTCCCTGTTGACGCGCGGTTGGATTGGGACTAGTAACCCCCAACAATTCGCGACAATTTTGCGGTCGGATTCGGGCATCGGAACGGATGTTCGGAACGGTCGCTTTCTGGTGTAGTGCCAATATTGCACGAAGGTATGAATTATAACCGCTTATTTGGTGTTTGGCCGGGTAAGCATGAGGCAAGGAGATCAGCGTGGCTCGTATCGCTGGCGTAAACATTCCAACTAACAAGCGCACCGTTATTGCGCTTCAGTATATTCACGGCATTGGTCAGAAAAATGCTGCTGAGATCGTTGAAAAAGCGAACATTCCTTTGGAACGTCGCGTCAATCAGCTGTCTGATGCGGAAGTTCTGCAGATTCGTGAAATCATCGACCGTGACTACATGGTTGAAGGCGATCTGCGCCGTGATGTTTCCATGAACATCAAGCGTCTGATGGACCTTGGTTGCTACCGTGGTCTGCGTCATCGCCGCAGCTTACCGGTTCGCGGTCAGCGCACACATACAAATGCGCGTACTCGCAAAGGCCCGGCTAAGGCAATTGCAGGTAAGAAAAAGTAATTTTGCAGTTTCATATATTTGAAGCTGTGAATTGGGTTTAGCTGCCGGAGGCGTCTTGCGCCGAACGGCAGTGCTAGAAATCAAAAAAGGATAGAAAATGGCAAAAGATGCCACCCGCGTCAGAAGACGTGAGCGTAAGAACATCGCCTCCGGCGTTGCTCACGTAAACTCCACATTTAACAACACCATGATCACCATCACTGATGCACAGGGCAATACAATTGCCTGGTCTTCAGCCGGTGCACAGGGCTTTAAGGGTTCCCGTAAGTCGACACCTTTTGCGGCACAGGTTGCTGCTGAAGATGCCGGCAAGAAGGCCCAGGATCATGGCATGAAAACGCTTGAAGTCGAGGTTCGGGGACCGGGCTCCGGCCGTGAATCTGCTCTGCGTGCACTGCAGTCAATTGGATTTGTAATCACATCAATCCGTGATGTGACTTCAGTCCCCCACAATGGTTGTCGCGCTCGCAAACAGCGTCGCGTCTAAAACCATATCCGGCCCCGAATACCATCCTGCGGGGCTTAAACGATTGTTGTTGCGATTGGATGGCGACAATTCATTCGGAAGGATTTTTCCATGATTCATAAAAACTGGCAGGAACTGATCAAGCCCACCAAACTTGATGTTGATGTATCTGGCACCAAAGGAACTCTGGTTGCTGAGCCGCTTGAACGCGGTTTTGGCCTTACCCTTGGTAATGCCTTGCGTCGTGTATTGCTGTCGAGCCTGCAGGGCGCTGCAGTGACCGCTGTACAGATTGACGGTGTTCTGCACGAATTTTCATCGATCCCTGGTGTGCGTGAAGACGTTACCGACATCATCTTGAATATTAAAGAACTCGCAATTCGCATGGAAGGCGACGGACCCAAGCGCATGGTCGTGCGCAAAGAGGGCGCCGGTCAGGTTACTGCCGGTGATATCCAGACAGTTGGCGATATTGAAATTCTCAACCCAGAACTGGTTCTGTGCACGTTGGATGAAGATGCTGAAATCCGCATGGAATTCACCGTCGACACTGGCAAGGGCTATGTTGCAGCCGAGCGTAACCGCCCGGAAGATGCGCCAATCGGTCTGATCCCGGTCGACAGCCTGTATTCGCCCGTGCGCAAGGTTTCTTATAAAACCGAGAACACCCGTGAGGGCCAGGTGCTTGACTATGATAAGTTGACGATGACCGTTGAGACTGACGGTTCAGTTGGTGCCGACGACGCTGTGGCATTCGCTGCACGTATTCTGCAGGACCAGTTGTCGATTTTCGTAAATTTCGAAGAGCCTCAAAAAGAAGTTGTTCAGGAGCAGGTTACCGAGTTGGCTTTCAACCCGGCGTTGCTCAAGAAAGTCGACGAGTTGGAATTGTCTGTTCGTTCGGCAAACTGTCTGAAAAACGACAATATCGTTTATATCGGCGATCTGATTCAGAAAACCGAAGGCGAAATGCTGCGTACACCAAATTTTGGCCGCAAGTCGCTCAACGAAATCAAAGAAGTGTTGGCCACAATGGGGCTGCATCTGGGTATGGAAATTCCTGCCTGGCCGCCTGAAAACATTGAAGACTTGGCCAAGCGCTACGAAGATCAATATTAATCAAATCACAAACCCCGGGCTTAAGACCTAGGCCGGGGTATTTCCTGAAGGAGAAGGCATATGAGACACCGCAAACAAGGGCGTAAGCTCAACCGCACACAAAGCCACCGCAAGGCGATGTTCATGAACATGTCAGTTTCGTTACTGACCCATGAGCAGATCGTGACTACTTTGCCGAAAGCCAAAGAACTGCGTGCCGTTGTCGACAAACTGATCACTCTGGGTAAACGCGGTGACCTGCATGCACGTCGTCAGGCTGTCGGGCAGTTGCAGAATAATGAAACAGTGCAGAAATTGTTCTCCACTCTGGCAGAGCGCTACAAAGAACGCCCTGGCGGCTATACCCGCGTATTGAAAGCTGGATTCCGTTACGGTGACAATGCACCAATGGCGGTCATTGAACTGGTTGATCGTGATGAAGATGCCAAGGGTAAAGTCGACCGTGAGCGCGTGGAAGCTGAAGAAAGTGACGAAGTAACAGCCGAGGCTGCTGCGTAGTTTTATAACTTCATTCAAATTTCAAAAACGGCGGCCTTTTGGTCGCCGTTTTTGTTTGTGTCAATGAGATCAAAATTAGTCACTTAGGCCACAATGGCTGTATACAACTGATGATGGATCATGCGATCCAACAGGATAGGGCAACACCGTGGAGGCTAGATGACCAAGGCAGGACTGACCAAGCTGGTTACGCTATGGCTGATTTTCCTTTCAGCTACCGTCGCGCAGGCTGAGGACCAGGCAAAATTGCGACAAAGCCTGGAGACGCTTCGTCAGGTGCCGGAAAGCCGTGAACAGATAAAGTTCTCCTACGCACCATTGGTCAAATCCATCGCGCCCGCTGTGGTCAATGTCTATGCGGCCCGACAGGTGCAGCAACGACGGTCCCCATTTGCCGGAGATCCGTTTTTTGAACGCTTTTTTGGACGCGACTTTGGTGGACGCCCGCGTCAACGCATATCGCGCTCACTAGGTTCAGGAGTGATTATAGGCAGCGACGGTATTGTCATTACAAATCATCACGTCATCGAAAATGCGGATGAAGTGAAGGTGGCACTGTCGGATGGTCGCGAATATGAAGCGCGGATCGAGTTGATCGATAAAAAGTCGGACCTGGCGGTATTGGTCATTGAACCCGACGAAGAACTGCCGACAGTGGAACTCGGCGACTCTGAGGAATTGCAGGTCGGTGATTTGGTGCTGGCGATTGGCAACCCCTTTGGTGTTGGGCAAACGGTTACCAGCGGTATTGTTTCGGCACTCGCGCGCAGTCAAAACAGCGTCAATGATTTCGGGTTTTTCGTACAAACCGATGCGTCTATTAATCCAGGTAATTCTGGCGGTGCGCTTGTGGATATGGACGGCCGGTTGATCGGCGTGAATACGGCGATCTTTACCCGCTCCGGCGGATCAAATGGCATTGGCTTTGCTGTTCCGTCAAATATGGTGCGGGTGGTTCTGGAAAGCGTCCGCAAGGGCAGCGACACCGTGTTGCGTCCATGGATTGGGGCCAAGTTCCAGCCGGTCACTTCTGATATTGCAGAATCTCTCGGCATGGCCCGCCCGGCCGGTGCTTTGATCGCCGGGCTGACCAAAGATGGTCCAGCCGACCGTGCCGGATTGCGTTTGGGGGATGTCATCCTGTCGATTGATGGCAAACCGGTGCCGCATATGGATGCATTGGGATACCGCCTTGCGACGGCCGGCATCGGGCGGGTTATTGAAATGACCGTCCTGTCGAAGAATGCAACTCGTAACGTCGAATTTGAGCTGGCTGAGCCACCAGAAGTACCCCTGAGGGATATCAGGCGTCTTGGCGGCCGTTCTCCTTTCACCGGGGCCACTGTGGCCAATCTATCGCCACGTTTGGCGTTGGAGTATGATCTGAGTTCCGATCACCTGGGGGTTGTTGTTCTGTCGATAGATCGGCGCAGTCCGGCGGCACGGTTCGGAATTCGCGCAAAAGACATCATTGTTACGGTGAATGACCAGAATATAATCAACACCGAAATGCTGGATGAGATAACCCGCAAGCGCAGCAATGGCTGGAGTTACGTTATCAATCGGGGCGGCAAGCTGTATCGCCAATTTGTACGCTAGAAAGGCAGCCGATGTCTGATCTATTTGGCTCAGATAAGGGGGCAGGGGGTCGGCTGAAGTCGCCGCTGACGCAGGGCTATCGACCGCTCGCTGACCGTCTTCGTCCAGCTGAGCTATCTGAAGTTGTTGGACAGGATCACCTGCTGGGCGTAAATGGCGTCCTGACACGCATGTTGAAGGCGTCGACTCTTGGCAGCCTGATCTTTTGGGGACCGCCCGGCACAGGGAAAACCACCGTCGCGCGGCTGCTTGCTGACGCAAGCAATCACCATTTCGAGCAAATTTCAGCAATATTTTCAGGTGTTTCAGATTTGAAAAAAACATTTGAAGGTGCTCGGATGAGAGCATCGAACGGCAGGAAAACATTGTTGTTCGTGGATGAGATTCACCGCTTCAACCGGGCTCAGCAGGATTCATTTTTGCCGGTGATGGAAGACGGAACGATAACACTGGTCGGCGCAACGACGGAAAACCCGTCATTTGAGCTCAACGCAGCGGTTTTGTCTCGTGCGCGCGTGTTGACATTTCATGCGCACGAACACGACAGTCTGTCTGCGTTGATGGCTCGGGCCGAGCAGGTCGAAGCCCGGCAATTGCCACTCGATGACGAGGCCCGCGAAGTGTTAATTCGTATGGCGGATGGCGATGGTCGGGGGATATTGACTTTGGCTGAAGAGGTTTGGCGCGCTGCAAGGCCTGATGAGTTGTTTACCGCCGATACTCTTCAGGATTTGCTGCAACGCCGTGCGCCGGTCTACGACAAGAGCCAGGATGGCCACTACAATTTGATTTCTGCACTGCATAAGGCAGTGCGAGGCTCTGACCCGGATGCGTCACTGTATTACCTGGCAAGGATGTTTGATGCAGGAGAAGATCCGCTTTATCTGGGCCGCAGATTGGTGAGAATGGCGAGCGAAGATATTGGAATGGCCGACCCTCAGGCTCTGGTTATCGCCAATGCGGCAAAAGACACCTATGACTATCTGGGGTCGCCGGAGGGTGAACTGGCCCTGGCACAGGCCTGTGTTTATCTGGCGACTGCGCCGAAATCGAACGCCCTGTATACGGCCTTCAAGTCTGCCATGAGAACAGCAAAAGAAGCAGGTTCACTGCCGCCGCCAAAGCATATATTGAACGCACCGACAAAGCTGATGAAGGAAGAAGGCTACGGTGACGGCTATCTGTATGACCCTGATCAGCCGGATGGATTTTCCGGCCAGGATTATTTCCCAACACAATTGGGGCGCAAGAAGTTCTACGAACCGGTTGACCGTGGTTTTGAACGCGACGTGCGCAAGCGGCTCGACTATTGGGAGAAGTTACGGGCCCAACGTGAGAATGAATAGTGCCAGAATTCAAATATAATCCCGTGCGGATAGTCGACTGAACGCAATCCAGTGGTGGCGTCGGCGCACGCAATCGGTTACATCGCTGTCATGTTGCACGCGTTATTGGTCTTTTTGGGTGGTGGTCTTGGGGCGACGGGAAGATATCTCGTTGGTATCGCTGCGTTGCGCCAATTCGGCCCGGGATTTCCCTATGGTACATTCATCGTCAATGTAACCGGTTCGCTGCTGATGGGCCTGCTGATTGGCTGGCTGGTTCGCAAAGGCGGCAGTCAGGAAGTCCGATTGTTTTTTGCCACCGGCCTGCTCGGCGGTTTTACCACATTCTCCGCATTTTCTCTCGATTTTGCCAATTTGTGGGAACGGGGGGCTATTGGATCGGCACTGACCTATACGATGGGAACATTGGTGATTTGCATTGTGGCCATTTTTGTCGGGCTTTGGCTTGTCCGCACTCTAACTGCTGGAGGTTGATGATGGCGCTGACAGGAGTTTCCCAAAAAACCGTAGAGGAAGATGAAGCCGGTATGCGTTTGGACCGCTGGTTCAAGGCGCATTTTCCCGGTGTGGGTTTTGGTCAATTGCAAAAATTGTTGCGTTCTGGTCAGGTTCGGGTGGATGGCGGCCGCGTCAAGACGGCGTCCCGTCTGGAAGCGGGGCAGGTGGTCCGCATTCCACCACTGGACGCCAATATCGCAGACAAGCCCCGACACATGACTGCCAATACAATTCGCGATCGCCATGATGCTGACGTGTTGCGCGACATGGTGCTCTACGAAGATAAAAAGGTGTTGGTTTTCAATAAACCTTCCGGGCTGGCCGTGCAGGGCGGTTCGGGTATATCCCGGTCTGTTGATTCGATGCTGGAAAGCTTGCGTGACAAGAGTGGTCAAAAGCCGCGTCTGTGTCATCGACTGGATCGCGATACATCCGGCGTTCTGGTTGTGGCCAAGACCCGAGGGGCCGCCGCCGCTCTGACCAAAAGTTTTAGGCATCGCGATACTGAAAAGACCTATTGGGCCCTGGTGCGTGGTATTCCGCGCCAGAGGGAAGGGCGCATCTCCACATATCTGGTAAAAGAACAGACCGAAGACGGAGATCGAATGCGAGTGGCGAAACATGGCGAGCGTCATGCGGACCATGCGGTTTCGTTTTATCGGGTAATTGATTCAAATCCGCGAACTGTGTGTTGGCTAGAGATGAAACCCCATACGGGACGAACCCATCAACTTCGCGTCCATGCCCAACACATTGGCCATCCAATTGTTGGCGATCCCAAATATTTTGACGTGCAAAATTGGGATATTCCCGGTGGGGTGCAAAAACGGCTGCATCTTCATGCCCGTCGCATCAAGATTCCACATCCCGATGATGGCATGCCGGAGCTTGACGTTACTGCGCCATTGCCGCCTCATATGGTGCAAAGCTGGAACTTGTTCGCCTTTGATGAGGCAGACGGCCTTGTTGAGGAAGACGAGTTGAATTGATAGAAGCTTCTGACGCCTCAGCCGTCTAACCAATTTGCATCTCCGTATAATCTATTGACCTTGCTTATGAGACAAAACGATGACTGATATTCTTGGCGAACGGGATGCAAATGTGCCGCATACGCCGACGCGTGTTTCTGAACCTTCGCGCAAGAGCCAGCTTCCCAAACGCTTCTACAAGGATGCGGTTGTTGTAGAAGATGGTGGATTGCATGTGGTCAAGCTGGACGGCAGACCAGTCAAGACACCCGGCAAATTGCCGCTCGGCTCAACTTCCTTAGACATCGCCGAATTCATGGCGTCGGAATGGCGCGACCAGGTCGATGTGATTGACCCGATGACCATGCCGGTAACCCGGCTGACAAATACCGCAATTGATGGCGTTGCCAGCGATTTGCAAGTGGTGCAGGAAGATATTGTGCGGTTCGCCAGTTCAGACATGTTGTGCTATCGGGCAGGCGGGCCAGGCGGTCTGGAAGACCTGCACCGCGAATTTTGGGACCCCATGATCGACTGGGCGCATGTGACATTGGGGGCCCGGTTTTCACTGGCGCAGGGGATTGTGTTTGTCGAACAACCTGCCGAGGCAATGATTGCCTTCAACACTCATGTGGGACAGATCAATGATCCGCTCGCATTGGCTGCCTGCCATTTGGTGACAACCTTAACGGGCTCTGCAATCATCGCCATGGCGGTCTATAAGAGCGAGATTGATCTCGATGAAGCCTGGAAAATTGCCCATGTGGATGAGGATTGGAACATAGCTCACTGGGGTGAAGACGACGAAGCGAAAGAGCGTCGGGCGGCCCGGTTTGTGGATATGAAAGCGGCCTGTGACTGTATTGCTGCGTTGAGGTGACCGGCAATTGCCAAACTCCGTCGAATTGCGGTGAGCGTTGACGCAATATTGCTAGCTCAATCCCGCTAAGCTACCTATCGTGTGCCGATGAAAATTTCTCCGGCAGTGCCAAAATATCAACCAGAAAACCGCTCTGACGGTACCGTTGCGCGCGGCATGGTGTTGATGATCATTGCGATGCTGACGCTGCCGTTGATGGACGGCATCGCCAAGGTTCTTGCGGTCGATTACGATGTTTCTGCCGGCCAGACCACATTTGGCCGTTTTCTGGTTCAGGCTTGTCTGTTGGGACCGATTATCGTCGTCGTCTATGGAGTGAGGGCGCTGGTGCCCAGTCAGTTGCTGGCAAATCTGATACGCGGAGCATTAATGAGCCTTGCGGTGATGCTGTTCTTTGCAACGTTGAAATATATGCCGATTGCCGATGCATTGGCGGTGTTTTTCACCGAACCGTTTATACTGACGATACTGTCGGTGATCATATTGAAGGAAAAGGTTGGCTGGCGCCGCCGCATTGCTGTCGTGTTCGGTTTTATCGGTGCCATGTTCATCGTCCAGCCTAGTTATGCGGTGTTCGGCCCAATATCACTGCTACCAATTTGCACGGCCTTTTTGTTTGCGATGTACCTGATCCTGACTCGCCAGATGGCCTCAAAAGACAATCCCATGACCATGCAATTTGCAGCTGGTGTTGGGGGCGTCATCACATTGACCATTGTTGTCGGTCTGGCGACCTGGTTTGGTTTAGACGATTTCTCCTCACCGCAAGTGCCGGAATTCGGAATTCGCTGGTTGCTCATATTCGCCATTGGTGCGTTGGCGACTTTTGGTCATTTGGTGGTGGTAATGGCTTTTCGTCTGGCAAGCGCATCGTTACTGGCGCCATTTCAGTATCTGGAGATTGTCACCGGCACGATTATCGGTTTCTGGCTGTTTGGTGAATTTCCAGATGCCTTCAAGTGGCTGGGCATCTTCATTATTGTCGCGTCCGGCATCTATCTGTTTTTACGGGAAAGAGCAGCGGTGATGCACGTTGGTGATAAATAGGCTGAATTGCGTCTACAGGCGTTCTGCATGCCAGGAAATGTGATCTTTCATAAAGCTCGAAATGAAGAAGTAGGAATGGTCGTAACCTTCCTGCATGCGCAGAGTCAGCGGCATACCGGCATCTTTGCAGGCTTTTTCAAACAACCACGGTCGAAGACCATCATCCAAAAATCCGTCTGCCTGTCCCTGATCAATCAGTATTTCTGGGTACCGTGCGCCATTTTCAACCAGCAGGGTCGCGTCATAATCGGCCCATGCTTCTGGATCGTCGCCCAAGTATCTTTCAAATGCGCCGGATGACCAGTCGGCCGTGGTTGGCTGCACAATTGGTGCAAATGCTGAGCAGGATTTATAGATGTCCGGGTTTTTGAGCGCCATGGTGATTGCCCCATGCCCTCCCATTGAATGCCCAAAAATTCCCTGCCTATCCTTATCAACTCTGAAATTGGCGATCACCAGTTCCTGCAATTCGTGAAGAATGTAGGAATACATGCGGTAATTTTTTCGCCACGGTTCGCGAATGGCGTCGAGGTAGAAACCAGCTCCAGAACCAAATTGCCAGTTGTCTGTGTCATCGGGGACCTGGTCTCCCCTGGGGCTGGTGTCAGGACAGACAACGGCGAAACCGTTTTTTGCTGCGTGAGCGCGATATTCCCCCTTGTCCATTACGTTGCTGTGGTTGCAGGTCAGGCCGGAAAGATACCAAAGTACCGGCACCGGACCGTCTTGCGCCTGTGGTGGCATATAAACCGCGAAGGTCATATCGCACTGGCATTGTTCAGATTGGTGCGTATAGACACCCTGAGTGCCGGCAAATGCGCGGGCGGTCGAAACGGTTTCCATGGATAAATCTCCTAAATGTCAGATTTGCGCCGGTTTATGCCCCGAACAATAAGTCGATCAAGCGCTTGTAGAAAATTGGATCGGTCGCGTGGTTCAAAGCCGCGATTATAGGTCTGGCTTTGGTTCGACTCACGCAGATGTTGTTTTAGATCGCGTACCGCCAGCGCCATGCCGATGGTCTCTTCGGTAAACACTTTACCAGTTGGACCCAGCGCGATGCCCTGAGCATCGAGAATTCGGGCAGCCAGAGGAATGTCGGAAGTGATGACTACGTCGTCCCTGCTGCAGCGCTCGGCGATCCAGTCATCAGCGGCGTCAGCGCCCGCAGCAACAACAATTGTTTCAATCATCGGATCGCGGGAAGGTCGCATGCCACCATTGGATACGATCTTCACCGGCAGCCCGTAACGGCCAGCAACTTTGATCGTTTCTTCTTTCACGGGGCAGGCATCAGCGTCGATAAATATGATCATAGGTCTTGCGGAATTTCATGGTGAGGTCTGCTTGCATCGAAACAGCAATGCATTTTCACGAACCATTACAATAGCTGGCCCTGCATCGGAATCTATTTTTCCGATGTTGATGATGATGTTGCCACCGCTGCCGCTAATTTCATAGACGGGTGCACCGTTATTCGACCGGCCGACCCGTAAATTAGGATAACTTCTGATTTCGTTTTGCGCTGCTGAATATTGCTGGAGGCCATCGACACCACGGTAATAGATCAGAGTTCCAAACAGCATGTCTTTGGAAGGGAAAGTGGGATCAGCGTCCTTCACCACCGCGGGGCTTTGCGCTGTAAGCGGGGTAAGACAGAATTGCCGCGCAGCCCGCCAGTCATCGTCAGTTGGATCTTCGTCCCATTTAGGCAATACAGTCGCCCAAGCACCAACAATCTGTTCCAAAAATACAGCCGATTGTCGTATCGCGGATTGATCTGGTTCGCCGGAGGATTGGGCTGCCACAATTGTGCTCCACAACGCTGCAGAAAGGCCGATCGCCGCGCGTAATTTAATCATTGCCTTGGAACAATTCATCATTTTTTGATGGGCAGCGCAGATAGAATCTCGATTCTTCGATCATAAATCGTGCATTTGGTGCTTTCTTCAACGGCCTGGAAAACCGAATGCGCAATCTCAGGTTGTCACCTATCAATGTCCATACAATTTGCGCGTTGTTCAGTTTTTTGGTGGTCAGATCGGATATCAGGCGAATTTGCCCGGAATTGATATCCAATCGTTGCAGGCCCCTTTCAGTTCGGTAATAGACCAGATCACCGAAAAGTGCAGCGATGTCGGGCAGTTGCCGCGCCGCGGTCGTTTCAAACCTCAATGGTTTTAGTTTCAACTGTTGTAAACAGCGACTTGCAGCCACCCGAACAGTGGAGGTGGACAAGCCCGCATTGGTCGATGAAACGCGGGTCCAAGCTCCCAGCAACCGGGAGTCCAACAAGTGAGCTGCTTTTTCTCTGGCCTGTTTTTCTGGGTCTTCTTCGGGAGAGGTTTGATCTTTGTCTTTGATCCTCGACTTTTTGCGACGCAGCAGGTATCGCGGGTCAACCTTTGCTCCCTTCGGCAATGTTACACTTTTGGTGATTGTCCCGAATTCGGTTGTTTGCGCCAGCGTCGGCGACAAGATTGAAATCGAGGCAAACATGACCGCAATCGATGCACCACAGGCGTATCGATACATGGTGTTGGCAGTGACTGGATCGCCCTTAGAACTCAACAACTGACCGGATCGACTTGCCTTCATGCATCAGATCGAAGGCCTTGTTGATGTCTTCCAGCGGCATTTTGTGGGTGATCATGGGATCGATCTGGATTTTGCCGTCCATGTACCAGTCAACAATCTTGGGGACGTCGGTTCGACCGCGGGCACCGCCAAAAGCGGTTCCACGCCAGGACCGACCTGTGACCAATTGAAATGGACGGGTCGAAATTTCCTGTCCGGCCCCGGCAACACCAATGATGATCGATTCACCCCAGCCCTTGTGGCAACACTCCAGCGCCGCACGCATGACTTTTGTATTGCCGATACACTCAAAGGAATAGTCAGCTCCTCCATCGGTGATCTCTACCAGATGATCAACCAGATTGTCTTCGCCGATTTCGGAAGGATTGACGAAATGGGTCATTCCGAATTTCTCGCCCCATTCCTTTTTTGAATTATTCATATCAACACCAACAATCTTGTTGGCGCCAATCAGACGCAGGCCTTGCAAGACGTTGAGGCCGATTCCACCAAGCCCGAATACAACGGCATTGCAGCCAGGCTCAGCTTTGGCAGTGTTGATAACCGCGCCAATGCCGGTGGTGACACCGCACCCAATGTAACAAATCTTGTCGAAAGGAGCGTCTTCACGCACTTTAGCAAGAGCAATTTCTGGCAGGACGGTGAAATTGGCAAATGTCGAAGTGCCCATATAATGCATAATCGGCTTGCCATCGAGGGAAAAGCGACTGGACCCGTCGGGCATCAGTCCTTGTCCCTGTGTCGTTCGGATCGCCTGACAGAGATTGGTTTTTGGATGCAGACAGTAATCACACTCGCGACATTCGGGCGTATAGAGGGGGATTACGTGGTCGCCTTTTTTCAATGACGTTACGCCAGCACCAACGTCAACAACCACGCCGGCGCCTTCATGTCCTAAAATGGCTGGAAAGATGCCTTCGGGATCAGCACCGGACAAAGTGAATTCATCGGTGTGACAAATGCCGGTGGCTTTAACTTCAACGAGAACCTCGCCAGCTTTAGGCCCTTCCAGTTGCACAGTTGCAATTTCAAGTGGTTTGCCTGCTTCAAAGGCAACAGCTGCTCTAACGTCCATAATCTCTCCCCGGCAGAATCTACGATTTATTGATGGAACTTTGCTATCGTACACCCTGATTGGCAAGCAAAAATGCGCCAAATACCTCGGATCAGGCTGTCAGGGAGAATGGCCGCATATGCCAAGTCATTGCGCCCTACACGTTTCAAGCTTCAATCTATTTCGTTGGATTGGGTGAGTTACACCTGACAGCAAGGTATTTTGATAACCGACCGCATCATTGACGCTGGGGGAAGCCAAATTCAGCTTTGGAACATGTTGAATTTCCAGCACTGTAAAGGGCCTTTGATACAACCAAGGCCGGTTTTCAATGGCATGAAGATCGGGGCAGGGTGGTTCCTGGGACGTGAAGGCAAAGAAATGTAGAGTGAAGCCGCGCCCTTTGACACTCTGGATGGCCAACGGTGTCATGCCGATGTCGCGGCACAATTCCTGTATGGGTCCAATTTCTGTTGCACGCAGGGTCAGCAGATTGAAATGAGCTCCACCACCAAAGAGACTGGTGTCAAAAGATGAATTTGACCGCTGTCCTTCAAAACAATGATCGATTAATTCAACAGGATATCCCTCCGGATCGGAAAAATGGGCCAAATAGCCGATATCTTGAAACTGATGTGGTGACCCCACATCCACCCCATTTTTCTGCAACTGTTGGCAGGCGAGTTCGATATTGGGGACGGCTAACGCGATTTTCCAATAGAGGTCGTTGGCGATAGGCCTGTAGGGTTGTTGTGCAACCACAAACCGAATTTTTGCTTCTGCATCATTGGCGTAACCCACGGTAAAATCGCCAAAATTGAGCATGCCGAGAACCGAGCAATAGAAATCACACTGAGCTTTCGGGTTGCGGCAACTCAAGTTCAGAAGTTCGATTTTGGGCATTTAGATTGCGTCCCCTCTCTGTCAAGTTAACCAAATTCGAGAGGTTACGCCAATCCAGCTATCATTGGTGATTGTTGACGCAAAAAAAGGGCGAGTCTGATGACAGACAATCGCCCCTATAATTGCTTTATCGCTATACGTTTCGTTAGAAACCCTTGTGGGTTAGAAAAACTTCCTTTGCCACCAACCGCTCTTTTTTGGTTCTGATTCCGCTACGATGGGGTCTGCCGAAACCGACATTTCGACTGCTGTTTGCGTATCCTGGGCGGTTATAGTTTCTCCGCCAATCGCTGCAGCCGGCTCGGCTTTCTTGCGCCGGGTTGTTCGGCGTTTGGGTTTGGCTGGGTCGTCGCGGTCGTCGCCTTCGTCCACGGCGTCTTCCAGGCCACTGGCCGCCACAGGAGGGGCTGATGTTTCTGTAACTTCAGACTCAGCGTTGTCCTGTTCTGCAGCTACAGCCTTTTTCGACACGCGCTTGCGACGCGTTTTTGCAGGTTTCTCCTGTTCTGCATCTGCATCGTCAGGGGCATCTGTCTCTTCGTTGTTCGTCGCCTCTGCAGTTGTATTGGAGACGGTTTCCGTCTTTTTAGCGCGGGTGCGACGGGTGCGTTTGACCCTTCCTGCAGGCTTTTCCTGTTCATCTTCCGACGGTTGGTCGACTTTGGTATCTGTAACCTGCGCAATATCGGTAGAGTTGTCATCCCCGATGGCATCGCTTTTGGCAACGACAGTTTCTTCATTTTCCTCAACGTCGCTGCCTTTGCGCCGTCTGCGACGACGACGGCGCTTTTTGCCTCCGCCGTTGCCTTCGCTATCGGCACTTTGCGCCTCGGGGTCAGCAGTCTTGGCGATGTCCGAAGCTTCGCTATCGACATCGTCTTCGGATAGTTCGATTGAATCCGGCTGAATGGCGGCTTCTGGCAGCGATCTGCGGCTGGAAGCTTCGCCACGTTCGATTGCACAAGGAGTGCTGCCCAGGCTGTCATCCGTCGCAATGGAAATTGAAACGTTGAACCTGCTTTCCAAATCACCCAGATTGTCGCGCTTGTTATTGAGCACATAAAGGGCTGTCTCAGTACTAACCTTGACGATCAAGTTGTTTCGCGAATTGCGGTTCAGCTGCTCTTCAATTGTGCGAAGCACGGAAATGGCCACCGAAGATGCGGCTCTGACATGGCCAAGGCCTTCACAGGTAGGACATGTCTGGGTAGTCGATTCCAATACGCTGGCGCGAATGCGCTGACGTGACATTTCCATCAATCCGAAATGAGAAATGCGGCCTACCTGAATTCGGGCACGGTCTTCTTTCAGAGCTTCCTTTAAACGCTTTTCAACTGAACGGATATTGCGTTTGTCCTCCATGTCAATGAAGTCGATGACGATGAGACCAGCAAGATCCCGCAGGCGCAATTGGCGTGCAACTTCATCGGCCGCTTCCAGATTGGTTTGCACAGCGGTTTCTTCTACAGAATGTTGACGCGTCGAACGACCCGAGTTTACATCGATTGCAACCAAGGCTTCGGTCTGGTCAATTATGATGTAGCCGCCAGACTTCAGCGTTACTTCCGGCTGCAACATGGCGTCGAGTTGAGCCTCAACACCCATACGGGCAAACATGGGAATGCGGTCACGATACAATTTCACGTTTTTGGCGTGATTAGGCATCAACATGGTCATGAAATCTTTGGCTTCACGATAGCCGGCGTCACCGGCAACCATAATTTCGCCTGTGTCCTTGTCATACATGTCCCGGATGGACCGTTTGATAAGGCTGCCTTCTTCATAGACGAGATAAGGGGCCGTCGATTCCAGCGTCAGACTGCGGACATTTTCCCAAAGCCGCATCAGATATTCAAAATCGCGTTGAATGTCTTCGGGCTGGCGCGAGGCACCTGCGGTGCGCAGGATTACGCCCATCCCCTGTGGAACTTCGAGATTAGAAGCAATAGCTTTTAAACGCTTCCGGTCAGAAGCGTTTGTGATCTTACGAGAGATGCCACCACCGCGAGCGGTATTGGGCATCAGCACAGAATAGCGACCAGCCAAAGAAAGATAGGTCGTCAGCGCAGCACCCTTGTTGCCGCGTTCCTCTTTTACGACTTGTACGAGCAGGATTTGCCGCCGCTTGATGACTTCCTGAATCTTATAATGACGCCGCGGTGCGCGACGGGCCGGTACTTCCTCCATAGCGTCTTGGGAGCCAAGCTCTTCCACGCTGTTGCCATTGTCATTGTCATCAGAGACATCGACATCGTTAGCATCGTCTTTGGACTTACGGCGCCGTGAGCGTGACCGCGAGCGGGATTTGCGTGGCTTTGCTTCGACTTCCTCTTCGGCAGAATCTGAAGAATCTGCGGTGCTTTCATCAACTACAGCAGCATCTGCTGTCAGTTCTGGTGAAGCTTCGGCATCTTCCTCAGTCTTCTTTTTGCGGGAAGTGCGGCGACGCTTGGGTTTTTCCGCTTTCGCTACCGATTCTTGCGGTTCTTGAGCCGCATCTGCGTTGCTATCAGTATCTGCAGAGGGCTCTTCTGCGACAGTTTCTGCTGTCACATCGGATTCTGTATTGGCCTTGACCCGGGAAGTTCTGCGACGCTTGCGTTTGGGTGGTTCTTCTGATGTTGCTTCAGCAGTGGCGTCAACTGGTTTGTCGGTATCCGCATCGGACGCCTCGGAAACTGCTTCCGATTTTTTCTTGCGCGGGCTGCGGGTGGTTTTTTTCTTCGGTTTTGCCGGTTCGGAGACAACGTCTTCGCCCTCATTGTCTGCTGACATCGAGGTGGCATCGTCGTCGCTTTCTTCTTCGGTGTCTTCGCTCTTGTCGGCGTCTCCGCCGTTACCCGCTTCGTCCAAAGCGTTGGCATTGGCAATTTTTTCGGCTGGATTTGCGTCAACAGGCGCGGCGTCATCCGGCGCATCACCGTAGTCTGATGCATCAGTCGTTTCGGCAGCTTGGGATTGTTGGATGGCTTCGTCTGATTCACTGCCGTTGTCGTCTAAATTGGCTTGATCAGAGCTGGTGTCAGATTGGGAGGCCTTGGCACCGGTGTCTGACTTGCCACGGCGTCTGGAACGACGCTTGCGGGTGGGCTTTTCATTGGTTTCCTCGGCATCGTCCGCGTCCTGGTCCTGCAGCGCTTCGGCGGCCGCGGCTTCGCGGGCATCCTCAGCGTCGGCGTCGAGCAGAGCCTGGCGGTCTGCGACAGGAATTTGATAATAATCTGGATGGATTTCGCTAAACGCGAGGAAACCATGGCGGTTGCCACCATAATCTACAAAGGCCGCCTGCAAGGAGGGCTCTACGCGTGTTACTTTTGCGAGATATATGTTGCCGCGAAGCTGGGTTTTGTGTTCCGATTCGAAATCGAATTCATCAACCCGGTTGCCTCGTAGCATGACAACGCGGGTTTCTTCCGGGTGGCCCGCGTCGATGAGCATCTTGTTGTTGGGCATTTAAATTGCTTTCCGCAGATTTCATCCTTCGCAAACACAATCGATCGGATAAGCCGCGTTGCGGCGACCCGTCGAGAAAGCGGTGAGATGAAGATCTGACTATTACTGAGACTGGTCGCGCGGCGGGGGCTCGACAACTGTCCTGAGGACTCAAAACGTCGGGATACAGTTGCGCAAATTCTGCAGAACCAAAAAAACCATGCGAACGTGACAGGACAGCCTGCGGTGTAGTAAATATCCGCTTTGTCTCTGTATTCGCCTGCGTTTTTATCCGCGCCATTGCCAGTCATTACCTAAACTTGGCTGTTTTAAAACATCTGGTCTCAAAACAACCGCGATTGCGTGTTTGTCACGCTGCCCATACACTTTTGTCATGGTGCGGGCTGTTGCATCGCGATGGGTTCCCAATTCTGGTGCACATCGCAAATTTGAATATCGAGCAAACGCATTGTGCCGAATCATTCTGGCCGGAGATTTCACGAAGAGCGTTATCGCGTGATACTTTTTGGACAATTTGTCCTGAGTAACGCGATGTACGAACCTTTCTAAATGAAATGCTTAGCCTGGATCGGACTATAAATAGTTTGCCGCATGCAGAACTTAAGCTCCGAGCGCCTTAAAAACAAGCGCCATTTTGATTTTGGTCAATTAAACGCCAAAATTGTATGCATTTTTATGTTCTGGGGGTAATGGTTACCGGCCGTTAACCATAGTGACCTTAACCTCATCTGCTTTAGGCGATTCTATGGTGTCGCCGTGATTGGTCCTGCCTGAATGCATGCTCATAGCTCTAAAATATTGAGAGTTTCTTTGGTCTGGATGCTGCTGGCTTCAGTTCTTTGGACCGCGGGTTTAGCGACTTATTTGCCGAGCAGAGCGGTTGCCTCGGGCAGTAACCAATTGCCAATTGCCTTTGCTGCACGGATCGTTGGAGATTCAACACGGGGCCGCTTAATCGTAGATTTTGACCAGGCGATCGACCACGAAGTCCATTTAATGGACGCGCCAATGCGAATCGTTATCGATATGTCCCAGTCCATCTTTAATCTGGGGCAGGATTCCAAGTTCCTGCCTCGTTCGCTGATTTCCAAGTTTCGATATGGCTATATCGATGATGGTCGGTCGAGAATTATTCTGGAACTGAAGGAAGCCGCCTCAATTGTCGGTCACCGTCTGAAAACCGTAGATTCCGGAAAACGGTTTAGGCTGTTTATAGATTTTACTGCAACTTCCGAGGAGAATTTCGCGAAGCTGATTTTAAAAAAGCGTGAAGTCGAACCAAAGAATGTGGTCCGCAATCGCGCCAAAACCCGTCGCCGATTCACGATCGTTCTGGACCCGGGGCATGGAGGTATTGATGGAGGCGCGAGCGGTGCAAAAAATACGATTGAAAAATCGATTACCTTTGATTTTGCCAAGCGACTGAAGACATTGCTTTCCAAGAACAAGAATTTTGACGTGATACTCACCCGCAATGACGACGTTTTTCTGGGACTTGCCAATCGTCTGAAAATTGCCCGCGAAGCGAAGGCCGATCTGTTTTTGTCCATTCACGCCGATTCGCTTGCTCAAAAGCAGATACGCGGCGCCACCGTCTACAGTTTGTCGGAGGAAGGTACCGACGATATTTCCCGGCTGTTGGCGAGAAAGCAGAACAGAACCGATCTTATTGCAGGTCTGCAATTACCCGATTCCAAACCGCGCATATTCGATATTCTGATCGATATGACGCGGCGCGAAACCGAGGTTTTTTCAAAGCAGTTTGCCAATATTCTGGTTGGCCGTTTGAAAGAAGACATCAGGTTGATTCGCAATCCCCACCGGGCCGCCGATTTTTACGTGCTAAAAGCGCCAGAAGTACCTTCAATTCTGCTGGAATTGGGGTATTTGTCCAATGTTGAAGACGAGCAATTGATGCGTTCAAAAAAATGGCAAACTCTGGCGGTCCAGCGCACCTACGATGCTATTGTTGCGTTTTTTGACATACGGTTGGCACGAAAATGACGTTTACCTTTGGTAATGATTGTGTAACAGGCATCACAAGACTGCCAATGCGGGTTGGCTGCGCCATACAATCTCCCAATTTACCCGCGAATTCAGTATTGGGCGAAGTTACATCAACAAAGATGAAATTCGAACGATTTGCAGGAAATTCCACATTATGTTCTTGAAACTTTTTGGCTATTTTTTCGGAATTGGAACCGCAGCCTTGATTGCGCTGGCGACTGGAATTTATCTGTATTCTGCCGAACTTGAAAAAGAGTTACCGGATTATGAGGTGCTCAACCAATATGAGCCTCCAGTAACCACCCGTATTCATGCGTCTGATGGTGCGTTGATTGCCGAATATGCCCGCGAGCGACGCCTCTATCTGCCAATCCAGGCAATGCCGACTCTGTTACAACATGCGTTTATATCTGCCGAAGACAAGAATTTCCGCAAACATGGCGGTATCGACTATCTGGCGCTGGGCAATGCCGCTTTTACTTATCTTGAGGCCAAGATCAGTGGCCGTGATGCACGGGCGCGGGGGGCTTCCACCATCACGCAGCAGGTGGCCAAAAACTTTCTGCTGACCAGTGATCGAACCGCGGATCGCAAGATCAAAGAGGCAATGCTGGCATTCCGTATCGAGGATGCTTATTCGAAAGACAAGATTCTGGAACTTTATCTCAACGAGATATTTTTGGGATTGGGATCCTACGGTGTTGCCGGTGCGTCGTTGGCCTATTTTGACAAATCAGTTGGAGATCTGGACGTCCACGAGGTCGCCTATCTTGCTGCTTTGCCAAAAGCGCCCAACAATTATCACCCGTTCCGTCACACTGAAAAAGCGCTGGAGCGTCGCAACTGGGTGATCGGCCGAATGAATATCAACGGATATATTTCCGCTGAAGAGGCCGATGAAGCCAAAGCAAAACCACTCACCGTCAATCCCAGAAAGCAGGGCTCGTATTTAGAAGCCACCGAATATTTTTCGGAAGAAGTGCGTCGCCAGATTGTTGACCGCTATGGCGAGAATGCGCTCTACGAAGGTGGACTTTCCATTCGAACCACCGTCGATCCCAAGCTACAGATGCTCGGTCGTGTGGCCTTGCGTGACGGCTTGATCAGTTATGATCGCAAAAAAGGCTATCACGGTCCTTACGCGCAAATAGGGCTGGGCGAAGACTGGGCGGATGAACTGATCAAGCTGCGCGAACTGGATGATGTTGCCGAATGGCGTCAGGCTGTTGTGCTGGAAGTTGGAGAGGGATTTGCGCGCGTCGGGTTGCGCCCCGGACGTCTGGTCAGCCGGGCAATATCTGAAGATCGGGATGAAGCAACAATCTATCTTGAAGACGCGCCCTGGGCGAATAAGCTGACGACCAAAGGCCGGGGTCAAAAACGCAAAAGCACCAAGATCACCAAAATGGACGAACTGATGCAACCGGGAGACGTTATTCACGTATCGTCTCTCGATGGTCGGTTTGTTCTGGAACAGGTGCCAGAAGTTTCAGGCGCCCTGGTGGCGATGAACCCGCACACTGGCCGTGTATTGTCGATGATGGGTGGATTTTCGTTCAAGCAATCTCAGTTTAACCGCGCGACCCAGGCCAAACGTCAGCCGGGCTCTGCTTTCAAACCATTTGTCTATGCTGCTGCCCTCGACAACGGATATACACCATCTTCTGTGGTTCTGGATGGCCCGTTCAAGAAAGATCAGGGTGGTAATCTGGGTATTTGGGAGCCGAAAAACTACGGTGGCAAATATGCCGGTCCCTCTACGCTGCGTTTGGGTATTGAAAAGTCCAGAAACTTGATGACAGTGCGACTGGCCAACGATATGGGAATGCCGCTGATCGCGGAATATGCGAAACGCTTTGGGATTTACGATAATCCAATCCGTGGCCTGGCTTCTTCGCTGGGATCACGTGAAACTTCGGTTTTGCGATTGGTTTCAGCTTATTCGGTTCTGGCCAATGGTGGCAAGCGCATCGTCCCGTCCTTGATCGACCGAATACAGGACCGTTATGGTCGTACGATCTTCAAACACGAACAGCGGGTCTGTAACGATTGCCGGGCCGCCAGCTGGGAAGGCCAGGAAGAACCGGACCTGATCGACAATCGTGATCAGGTGCTGGATCCTATGACTGCCTATCAGATCACCTCCATGATGGAAGGTGTTGTTCAGCGCGGGACGGCAAGGATTGTTGCCGGTCTAGGTGTACCAATTGCAGGTAAAACGGGCACAACAAACGAAGAGAAGGATGCCTGGTTTGTTGGTTATTCACCTGACCTGGTGGTCGGTGTTTTCGTTGGTTACGACACCCCTGAGCCGATGGGCAAGGGCAGCACCGGTGGTGGTTTGGCTGCTCCCATATTTGTCGAATTCATGCGGACCGCGTTGACAGAAAGCGTGGCGATTGATTTTCGTGTGCCAGAGGGAATCAAACTCTATCCCATCAATGCAAAAACCGGCCTGTTGGCACAGGCTGGATCAGGAGGCGTGATTATGGAAGCCTTCAAGCCTGGCACCCAACCACCAAACAGCTATTCAATAATCGGGTTTGAATCCGACATGCTGGATGGTGTTCTGTCCACCTCGAAGGAAGCTACTCGCGCAGTTATTACTGGAACCGGTGGTCTCTACTGAAGCATTAAACCGAACCGGGCTTGCCGACAACGATTTACCGGCCTAAGCGGAGTACATTGCCTTCGCTGGGAAGACCCACCTGATGTTGACCTTTTATCGCCGAAACGCCCGTTGGTTGTTTGGTGGCTTTTTGCTGGCCGGTTTTTCGGGCTTTGGCCAAACGTTTTTCATTTCCATCTGGGGATCGGAAATTCGCGCCGACTTTAACCTGAGCCACGGTGACTTTGGTCTGGTTTACATGTTTGCAACTCTTGCCAGCGCAGCAGTACTGCCATTTGTCGGTCGACTAGTGGATATATTGTCTGTGGCTATGACGAGTTTCCTGGTGATAGTGATGCTGGCGCTTGCTGGCGTGATTATGAGCTTTGCAAATTCGCTGGCGATGTTGGTTGCAGCAATATTTTTACTGCGGCTTTTTGGTCAGGGTATGATGACTCACACCGCGATTACCGCAATGGGCAGATGGTATGCTGAAAATCGCGGCAAGGCAGTCTCAATCGCAACGATTGGACACCAGTTCTCTGAAGCACTGTTTCCAACAATATTTGTTACCCTTGCTGCTTTGGTCGGATGGCGGGAAAGTTGGCTGATCGCCAGTGCCGCGCTTATGGTCATCGCATTACCCCTAATCTTTGGCTTAATGCGTGTGGAACGCGTTCCACAAAGCCAGCTCCGCGAAATTGCTGAACACGGTCGACAATGGTCGCGGGGTGAGATGTTACGGGATCCCTGTTTTTGGTTGACCGGTGTGGGAGTGTTCTCTCCGGCTTTTATCGGCACCTCGATTTTCTTCCATCAAGACTATCTGATTGAAACGAACAACTGGCAGCCTTCGCTCTACTACAGTTCCTTTGCGTTGATGGCGGCGATGACTGTGATTGTGTCGCTGGCGACCGGTTTTGCGGTGGATCGCTGGAGTGCGGTTCGGATTTTGCCATGGTTCATGTTGCCGCTGGGTCTGTCATGTTTTGTGCTTGGATCGTTTACAGCTCCGGCAACAATCATCGTCTTTATGCTGCTGCTTGGGATCAGCTATGGCATGACGTCCACCATATTTGGCGCTATCTGGCCTGAAGTCTATGGAACCCGTCATCTTGGAAGCCTGCGATCCGTCACCATATCGCTGATGGTTTTCATGTCGGCGGCAGGGCCAGGAGCTACAGGCTGGCTGATTGACGCTGGAATCCCTTTCAGCACTCAACTATTGTATCTGGGAACATTCTGCCTTGCCACAATTGCCATTATGTCAATTGCATCGCGGACCTATCAAAGCAGATTAATATCGGCTCCGAACAATTGATCCGTTGAGTTTTGCAACTGCCTGATTTACAGCCCCCTCATGACCAAATTCACCACCCCCACAGTCCGCTTTGCGCCGTCACCAACTGGTCGGTTGCATATCGGGAACATTCGAACTGCATTGTACAACTGGTTGTTTGCCCAAAAGCAGACAGGGCAATTCATATTGCGTCTGGATGATACTGACCGGGAACGTTCGACGGACGAATACGCCGTCGGTATTGTTGAGGACCTGGCCTGGCTTGGCATTGTTCCAGATAGGACTGAAAAACAGTCTGATCGTTTCGCCAAATATGATGCGGTAGCTGACGCGCTGCGAGATAAGGGCCTGCTGTATGCCTGCTACGAGACTTCAGATGAAATTGATCGTCGTCGCAAGCGCTTGATGGCACGTGGTCTTCCACCAGTATATGACCGGGCGGCACTGAAACTTGATGATGAAGACAAGGCGAAATTTGAGGCTGAAGGCAGGCGTCCGCATTGGCGCTTTCTGCTTCCAAATTTTACAGACAATGCCTTCGATACCCGGCGTACCGAGGTTAAATTTGAAGATGTCATGCGGGGGGAGCAGACGGTCGATCTGGCTTCAATGTCTGACCCGGTGCTGATCCGCGAGGACGGCAGCTATTTGTATACATTACCATCGGTGGTTGATGATATCGATATGGGAGTTACCCATGTCATTCGGGGCGGTGACCACATCACCAATACTGGTGCGCAGATTGCGATTTTTGAAGCTGTTGGCGGGCCTGTGCCCCAATTTGGTCACCACAACCTTTTGCAGGATGCATCGGGTGAGGGGCTGAGCAAACGGAGCGGAGCTCTCTCTATCTCGAGTCTGCGTCAATCGGGGTATGAACCAATGGCCGTTGCCAGTCTGGCAACGCTTATCGGTACCGGGCAACCGGTGGAAGCCTGTGCTGACATTCAAATGCTTGCTGACGTCTTCGACCCTGAAAAAGTTTCAAGATCCAACGCCAAGTTTTCTGAAACTGATCTGGATGGTTTGAACGACAAACTGCTCCGTGCGATGGATTATGGGCAAGCTGAGCCGCGTTTGAGAGCGATCAAGGCTGACCTTGGAGAAGACTTCTGGATTGCTGTTCGTCCCAATATTAGTCGCTTCGAGCAGGCAAACCAGTGGGCTGATATCGTTGAGGGCAGGTTTGATACGTTACCGGTCGCACCAGAGGATGCCGAATTTTTGACGCTGGCAGGTACGTTATTGCCGAAAGAACCCTGGAATGATCAGGTCTGGCCAAACTGGACTTCAGCGCTGAAAGAAAAAACCGGACGCAAGGGGCGTCATTTGTTCATGCCACTTCGCAAAGCGCTTACAGGACAGGATCACGGCCCGGATATGCGCCAGTTGATGCCGGTTATTGGGTTGCCAAGAACGCTTCACCGATTACCCTGACGCGGCGCTTTGCCCGCGGCGTCGTATCCTGGACCAGTTTGCGGTTCTGTTTGGAATCTTTGACCCGCTCCCTAGTCGATGGCTTGCGCCAACTGGGCAATGGGGTCTGTTTGATCATGTTGAACGAGTTGGTCAACTTCTCCTGCACAACGCTGTCTGGAATATCGATATTATAGTTGCGTTTCACCAAGCTATAATTGCAGGTGCATTTGGGGTCGAACTTTTCCCGGTGGGCGAATGCATTGGCGAGGTCTGTGTAAAGAGTGCCGTCAACAATTGACACCATCTGTTCTGCAGTTTCGGTGCTGGTGTTGTGTGTAAACAATTCGGTATCCGCACCCGGGCACATATTGGAACACGCAGAGGCGTCTCTATCCAAACCGCTCTGATCGGTGGAAAAACTTACCGGGAAATAATAGCCATCGCAGCGCCGAACACAGACGGTTTTGAATGTGTTGTGGTTCCTCAATTTATTGGCAGGCGACAAAAACCTTCTGTGCCGGGACTTTCTGCGCTGCAACTGCAAATCGCGCCGGTCCAGTCTAGCTTGACGTCTTCTTTCCGCATCGGCAGGAGCAGCGAAGAACTGATCCAGAATGTCGCCACTGTTTCGGCGAGCCCGGCGCTGGTCAGAACTGTTGCGCTTGTTGCGGCCAAGCAGCCGATTGAAAAAACCTTTGGGTTGCAAGCTTGCCACCCGGCGCTCTGGCTGTCCGCACCGGTGGCGTTTTAATGCCCGTTGGATGCGTTTTCTGCTGTTGCCTGACCGGGACGCGGAGGACCCGTTTCTGTCGACGTGGTTTCTCAACGAACGCAGGTTTCGGTCCATATCGTGGAGGCTGGAATTCAGCTTTCGACAAGAAGGATGGCTCACACCAGATTCGTTGCCGGAAGAGCACCGGAGACTTCTTAATCGTCGTTTGACCAAAGAAATCTGCCGTTTCTGCTTTTTAATGGCGGATGTGTAACTTGATAATCTGGAGCCGTGAGAATTTTGATCAAGCGAAGCAAGTTGACTCTGCAGGCCAACACAAGTGGCGGATTTTGCTTGAGCAGATGACTGGCCAAACGTGGGAAATGCCAAAAGGCTTAACAATGAAATGGTAAGGGCCAGTCGGCACAAAAGCCGCCCAACACTGTGACAAATATATATTATTTCTTGCAACGCGTACACAGAACCAAACCCAAGTTTCCCCGCCCTGCCGCAACGTCATTTCAGCGCGTAGGACCCACAAAATCAATAGCGGGAACACTTTTCGATAAGGTAAAGGGATTCTCGGTTAATTGGCGTTGGCAGAATAATGCTTAGAACGAATGCGGGAAAAGGCCACCATCCATCAATATATTCTGGCCAGTAATGTAACCAGCATATCCCGAACACAAGAACGCACACGTATTGCCAAATTCGTCGGCGGTGCCAAAGCGTTTCGCAGGAATTTCGTCCTTTTGTGCCTGGGCCAATTCGTCAAAAGTTCGTCCACTCGCCTTGGCTCCTGCTTCAAGACCACCGCGCAGGCGTTTGGTGTCCATTTTGCCCGGCAACAGGTTATTCATTGTGACATTGCGGCTCGCATAAAGGGGCCGTACGCCGGCCAGAAAGGCGGTTAGTCCGGCGCGGGCACCAGACGACAGGTCCAATCCTTCAATCGGCATCAGCACCGACAAAGACGTGATGTTGACGATACGGCCAAATTCACGCTCAGCCATGCCTTCAACCACAGACTGGATCAATTCAATCGGGGTGATCATGTTTTGAACCACACCATTGATCATGTCGTCGCGATTTAGCTCGGAATAGGACCGGCGAGGGGGACCGCCATTGTTGTTGACCAGAATATCGGGAGAAGGGCAGGCGGTCAGAAGCGCTTTTTGGCCCTCATGGGTACCGACATCGGCGGCAACACCCGTTACTTTGGCTCCTGTTGCTGCGGAAATCTCGGCGACGGTGGCATCAACTGTGGCCTGTGTTCTGGCGTTGACGATCACTTCGCAACCGGCCTCAGCCAGCGCTAGGGCGCAGCCTTTGCCCAAACCTTCACTCGACGCGCAAACGATGGCCTTGCGACCGCTAATGCCTAAATCCATTTCGTGTTCTCCAAATGTGTTTACAAACCAATTCTCTGGATTGTTGGCTTGAAGCAAATTATTCTAGGTTCTTACACCCGCATTTAGACGCATCCGAACTACTGGGAAACCCCTGATGTCAAACTTGCCCGCGTTTTCTGACGTGTTGAGCGCTGCTGAAGTCCTGAAGGGCCACGCCGTACGCACTCCGATCATCAATAATAGTCTGCTGGATGACCGAGTTGGTGGTAGGGTATTTTTGAAAGCAGAATGCCTGCAACGAACCGGCAGCTTCAAATTTCGCGGTGCTTATAATGCGCTCAGCCGTTTGGGCGAAGAGGGCCGAAAGAGAGGTATTGTTGCCTGTTCGTCGGGTAATCATGCTCAGGGCATTGCTGAAGCCGCGCGCCTGATGGGGCAACAGGCAACCATCATCATGCCGCAGGACGCACCGCAGCTGAAAAAACAGCGGACGGCCCGGTCTGGTGCAACAATCATCGAATATGATCGCTATACTGAAGATCGAGAAAAACTGACCCAACGCCACGCTGAGGAAACAGGCGCCATACTTGTGCATCCATATGAGCATCATGATGTTATTGCCGGGCAGGGAACCGTCGGGTTTGAATCGTGTCAAGACCTCCAACAATTGGGGTTGGTCGCGGATCACTTCCTGGTTTGCGCAGGTGGCGGTGGTCTGATGGCTGGAATCACTCTTGCTGCCAAACATCACTTTCCCGACCTGCACATTCATCCGGTTGAGCCCGAGGGGCATGATGATCAGAGACGGTCTCATATTGCCGGCGAACGACTGGGAGGCAATGTAAACACGCCCAGCCTTTGTGACGCTATACTGACGCAGATGCCCGGCGAGGCATCCTTTGCGATTTGCAAGGGCCAATTGGCAGATGGTCTGGTGGTCAGCGATCAGGATGCGCTGGAGGCGGTGGCCTTTGCATTTCATGAACTGAAACTGGTTGTTGAACCCGGTGGTGCTGTTACACTGGCAGCGCTGTTGAGTGGCAAGCTTGACGTTGCCGGAAAAATCGTTCTGGCGACATTGTCTGGGGGCAATATCGATCCCCCTGTTATGGCCCGTGCACTTGATATATAGATGTGCATTATGAGGTTGTGTTTGATTGCCGGGAATTGAGTCCCGTTCAACCTGGATACGGATTGTAAGTTGTCTGCCGA
Source organism: Rhizobiaceae bacterium (assembly GCA_014238155.1). GTDB lineage: Bacteria > Pseudomonadota > Alphaproteobacteria > Rhizobiales > Rhizobiaceae > Pseudahrensia. The sequence goes on along the minus strand of JABABQ010000052.1, from coordinate 40,756 downwards.
CCAAAATCACACTCAGATAACAGATGGTTTGAATGGAGCCACGAACTCAGCCACCTTCCGGCTTGAGCGGTCCGCGGACACGTGGACGATGAATTGTTCCGGTGACTGGACCATCGGGACCATCAATGCGGTGGAGCAAGAATTAGGCAGGTTGGACCTGAATGGATGTCGCAAGCTGAATGTGGACAGCACCGCCGTGGCGGGATTTGATACCGCCGGAGCCTGGATGATTGAACGGCTGCGTCTGGCGGCAAATAGCAAATCCATTGTTTTCCACCATGTTGACGCGGATCAGCGTCGTGCGCGGCTGGTACAGGTAATTGCGCTGGAACACCAAAGTATCCAATCTGCAAATGTTCTGCCCGGAAATCCTGTTTCACGAATGCTGGAACGTCTGGGTCATTCGACGCAGGACGCGCTACGCGATGTTATCAATGCCTGTTATCTGGTGGGGGCATCAGTTCGCGGTCCGCAAATGAAGGCAGGTCGCCGGGGTGGAATACGTTTGACCTCGATCATACACCATCTGGACCAAATGGGACTGCGATCCATCCCGGTGATCGGAGTGATGTCGTTTTTGATCGGTGCGATTATTGCTCAACAAGGTGCCTATCAGCTGCGGTTTTATGGTGAGGAATTGCTGACCGTCAATCTCGTGGGGATCCTGCATTTTCGTGAAATTGGTGTGCTGCTGACGGCCGTGATGGTGGCCGGTCGAACGGGAAGTGCCATCACGGCAGAACTTGGCACAATGAAAATGCGCGAAGAGATTGATGCATTGACAGTGATTGGCCTCAACCCCGTCGGCGTTTTAATTTTTCCAAGACTGGTGGCGTTGATTATCGCTCTGCCCATCCTGGTGCTGCTCAGCGACCTTGCGGGGATTTTGGGCGCAATTGTGGTTTGTGACTTTTATGTAGGGATCTCGCCTCAGCAGTTCTTGACCACATTGCAGACCGGTGTCGAAACCAAACATCTGTTTGTCGGTTTTATCAAAGCGCCGGTGATGGCTGTTATCATTGGTCTGTCAGCGGCTGTCGAAGGATTGAAGGTTGAAGGCAGCGCAGAATCGCTGGGACGCAGAACAACGTCAGCCGTTGTCCGAGCGATTTTCGCAGTCATTGTCGTCGACGGAATGTTCGCCATGTTCTTTGCTTCGATTGGATATTGAGATGACGACGGCATCGACAACAAGTCAGCAATTCACAAGTGCTTCGCAGCAATTAGAAGAAAATGCACTGCGCGATGTCATCCTGCGGATCAGGGATGTTGAAGTGGCGTTTGGAACACACAAAGTGCTCAAAGGCGTCAATCTAGATGTATATCGTGGAGAGATATTGGGATTTGTCGGAGGTTCCGGTTCCGGCAAATCCGTACTCATGCGCTCGGTCTTGAGCCTGATCAAAAAAAATGCCGGCCAGATAGAATTGTTTGGGCTTGATTACGATTCTACCGGCGGGGCAGACCGACTTTCAATTGACTGTAGGATGGGGGTTTTGTTTCAACACGGTGCTCTGTTTTCATCGCTCACTGTGAAAGAGAATATTCAGGTACCGATGCGCGAGTATTTTGATCTGAGTCAAAGCCTGATGGATGAATTGGCACGTGTAAAAATTGATTTGGTTGGCCTGGGACCGGAAGCAGCTGACAAGTTTCCTTCCGAATTGTCGGGTGGAATGATCAAACGAGCAAGTCTGGCACGCGCACTGGCGCTTGATCCGCAACTGGTATTTCTGGATGAGCCGACTTCTGGGCTGGACCCAATTGGTGCAGCTGCTTTTGATGATCTGATTGCATCGCTGCGTGACACTTTGGGGCTGACAGTTTATATGGTCACCCACGATCTGGACAGTTTACATGCCATTTGTGATCGCATAGCGGTGTTACGCGATGGTGTGGTTCTGACGACAGGTACATTGGCCCAGATGACTGCTGTCGATGACCCGTGGACCAAAGCCTATTTCACCGGAAAACGCGCGCGAAATGTTGGGAACTAGAACATGCCTGACATCAGATGCGGCCATTCAAATGAAGACAACACAGTGAATTGATTTATGGAAACAAGAGCAAATTACATCGCTGTCGGATTTTTTACCCTGGTTGCAGTGGTCACGGTTTTTGCAGTCATCTACTGGTTCGGCCGTTATGGAGAAGATGATAATCTTGTACCTATCGATATCCGCATCAGAGGCTCCGTCAGTGGACTGGGACCTGCCAGTCTGGTTCAGTTCAACGGCATCGACGTTGGTCGTGTCAGCGGACTTTCACTCGACAGTGCTGACCCGCGGTATGTGATCATTCACTCCAAGATCAATCAGGCAACGCCGGTGAGGTCTGACACACGGGCGTCGATTGGAATTCGCGGCCTGTCTGGTGGTGCATTCATTCAATTGGAGGGCGGTAGTCCCACGGCTCCCGCATTGCTCGGACCCGGTGTGGAAAACAGCGGTGAAGTGCCGGTCATTTCAGGCGACCCGTCTGCGCTGTCTGATCTGTTGACACGGGTCAACAGCATCGCAGCACGAACCGACGACTTGATGGAGAAGCTGGAAAACTTCATTCAGGCCAATAGTGATACGGTAACCCGGACGCTGAACAACGCAGAGACATTTTCGCAAGCCCTGGCACAAAACAGCGATGGTATTGGGCGGTTTATGCAGAGTGCAGGGGACGTCGCCGTGTCGCTGCAGAAAATGTCTGAAAAACTCGATGGCAGTTTGATACGGGTTGAAGAAATTCTGGCGGCGGTCGAACCACAAGCAATCAGGAACACAATTCAGAATGTGGAAACATTTACCGCATCTCTGGCCGAACAGCGCGACCAGATTGCAGCGGTTGTCGACACGATCAACAACACCGCTGATCAGCTCAATCAGTTTACCGTCAATCTCAATGGCACGCTTGAAAAGGTTGATGGTGTCGTTTCTGCGGTTGATCGCGAGACGGTAATTGCCACGATATCAAATATCAACAGATCCGCAGAAAGAGCCGAACAACTTCTTTCAGCATTTGAAGGTGAGGGCCTAAACAACACCATCACAGACGCTCAGGCAGTCGCATCGCAGGCACGTAGAATTCTTGACAATGTTGATGAAAATCAAGTCAGGACACTGATTGGTGATCTGAGCAAGGCCAGCAGTGATGTTTCCAAACTGCTGGACGCAATTGATGCGGCAAAAATCAACGAGGCTGTGGAAAACATCTCGACCGCGGCCGAAGGTGCTCAGACCATTGTCAGCGATGTTGCTAAAGTCACAGCACCTTTGGGTGCGCGAGCTCAGGATATTGACCGAATTGTAAGTGATGCTTCTGAATTGGCCAGCCGACTAAATGAATCCTCCAAGAGAGTTGATGACATTCTGGTTCAGGTCGGTGATCTTGTGGGTTCGGGCGTGACGGATGGGTTGATGGCAGACGTTAAGTCCACGCTGGCGCAATTCCGCCAGACCGCCGCAAACTTCGATAGGCAGGTATCATCTATCGCTGGGAACGTAAACGCATTTACAAAGCGTGGCTTGGCGGACACACAGGGGTTAATTCGTGACGCCCGCCAGTCGCTTAACCAGTTCGACCGTGTTATGAGGAATCTACAAAGCAATCCTTCATCACTGATAACTGGTGCAGGAGGAAGCAGAGTAAGGGAATCATCGGGAACGCGGGTTCGTCGTTAGCGGGATTTTCCGTGTGTAAACTGGCTACAGGGTAAGTATTGATGCGGTTGGTCGGTTCTAAAAACCGTAAATTTCCAGTGATCACTGCTGAAGGTTTCCGCCCGACGATTCGGCGTCACGGGCGTGACCTTTTGATTGCTGCATCTGTAGTTGCTTTGTCATCCTGTGCACTGGTTAAGCCCGGCGAAGCGCCACGCGAGACATTCGAAATTTCCGCGCCGACGCAATTCAGTGGAGTTCGTGGCGGCAGCAGAGCCCAGATACTGGTTAAAGTCCCCACCGCCTTAAAATCACTGGATAGCGACCGTATCGTTGTCAAACCGACGCCGACAATCGTCACCTATCTGGCCGGAGCACAATGGTCGGACACTGTTCCGCGGCTGATACAGGCCAAACTGGTCGAGTCATTTGATAACGCGGCGGCCACGCGTGCAACGGCCAAGCCGGGTGATGGCCTGGTGATCGACTACCAACTGGTAAGCGATGTACGCCGGTTCGAAGTCGCAGAAGGTGTGGCCATAATTGAACTGTCCATCAAGCTGCTTACTGACCGGACTGGTCGGGTGCGAGAAACCCGCATTTTCCGATCGACAGCCCAATCGTTAAGTGACAAACCAGACGATCTGGTCAATGCATTTGACACAGCCTTCGCCGTCATCGCCCGCGACATCGTAAGCTGGATTGTCCGCCGCACTTAGTTTTGCGCCGACTTTTGATATTGAAATTTCGAATTGGCCACGAGTGACGCTCGCAATTGCCGTTGCCGTCCCTGCAGTTATCGCTGCAGGCTTAGCCGAAGCGGTTGGCCGCATGTGCGAGCATTGTATAAACTTTACCGGTGTCCGACGTCAGATAGGTTTGCGTCATGATATTGTCACTGTCGTTCTTCGACACATCGGCAATCAATCGTTCAAAGTCGGCAACATATTGATCGACGGAAACTTTGAAACGATCATCAGCCCGGTATTTTTCGTGGATTTCATCGAACGTCTGTTGACCTTGGGCGGTGTACAGGCCTCGGTGGAACAAATTGCGCTCGCCATGCTGATAGCGATCCCACAGTTCAACTGCAACATTGTGATCCATCGATTTTGCAATATCGCTGGAGAGTGAACCGAGGCTGTCTTCGGCGGATCGCGCGCGGGGAACCGTGTCGGCTGCTTCATCGCGGGAAGCGCGGCGCAGCAGATCGCTGACCCAACCATCGCCTCCAGGCAATGGCGGGTTGCTGGATGCGCCTGCGTCAAAGCTCAGCCCGCCCCGTAGGGGGGATTTCTCAAGAACCGGAGCCGCTACTGGTGCGCGCGTTTTTATCGCTGGTGTAGTCGCCATCACTGTTTCATTCACCGGTGCAGGTGCAGGTGCAGGCTGCGGAGGAGGCGCAACTTGTGACTCAGAAACTGCCGGAGCCGGTATTGGTGCAGTTTGTGCAGTTGGCTGCACAGGGACCGGCGGACGGGGAGCCGGCCTGCTTGTCGGTGGAGTTGGGCGGGGTGCTGAGGGAGAAGTTAGGGCGGTCGGATTTGGTTGAGAAACGCGGGCGGAGGTCGCCGGTGCGACCGGTGCGACGTTGCTCGGTGCAGCATCCTGCAGGCGTGTTGTTTTGTTGACGATCTCTGTCAGGTCCTTCAGCGCTTTGATCTGATCGGAGACAACCCGGCGCATGGCGGATGTGCTTTCCTTGGTCTCGTCCGGCAAATCGATGACCGATTTCTTGAGCTCATTTCTTGTATTAGCTAGATCCTGTCTCAAGTTGTGAGCCGTATTTTGCATTTCCTGAGTGGCGGCTGCGAAGCGTTCTGTTGCTTCTGCAGCGACAGAGCCAACGCTTTCCGCCAGACCCTGTGTCAGATTTTGAGCACGACCTTCTGCGTTGGTGACGCTGTCGGCCATCATATGGGCAAATCGTCCCATCAGCTCTTCCAGATCGACGGATTTCGCCACCAGCCCGTTGGTCAGAGCTTCAATGGCATCGCGCCGGTCATCGAGACTGACCGCGATATTGCTCTGGGTTTCATCGAGCAGCCTGGAAATCGAGTTCAACGAAGAACTCTGTTCCTCAAATCGGCCGGAAATTTCTGCAATTTCAACGAGCACGGTCGATGACACATCTTTCAATCCAAGATAGTTGCTCTCGATCATGTTGCTGGACGTATTGAGATCTTCCGATGCCTGACCAGCGACCTGCTGAAATTCCCTGGTACGTGTGCTGAGGGAGTTTTGCGCGGTAGAAAGATTTTCATCCGCAAGTGAAATCAGCGAGGCCAGATCAGTATTGCTTTCACCGAGACGATCCAGCAATCCACCAATTTCCCTGCTCAGCCGCTCATTGGTTTCACCCAGCGCCTCGATGGACTCATTGGACTTGCCAGTGAGCGTGTTGACCATTGCGGTGCTTTCTGAGCGGATCCGCTCGCCAACATGTTCAGCAATGTCTGCAATTTGCTTGGTGACGGATTCACCACTTGCGACGATGTTCTCGGTTTGATTGTTGACCGCACTGGACAATTGTTCGGACGAATTGGTCAGGCGATTGACCAATTCGGAGGTACGGTCTTCAAGGGACAGATAGCGTGAAGCAAGGTCCTCGGCTGCTGCATTGGCCGAAGTTTCCATACGCTGATTGGAGGCGACGAGCATACCTTCGAGTTTACCGGCAGCCGCATCAGCAGATGCTTTGAGCTGCTCGGAACTGGTGACCAGTTTTCCTTTTAAGTCGGCAGTGATGTCCTGCGTAGACTTTGAAAGAGCTTCGGCAACTGCCTGGCCGTCAGCTTCAAACTTGCGCAGCATCGGCATGGTGTCACGCGTCAGTAATTGACTCAATTCGCGTGAACGCGCGGCCAGAGAGGTGTTCAATTCAGCGGTGCGTTGGCTGAGCGTCGTTGTTACCTGATCTGCGCGAGCCGCCAGTGCAGCTTCCGCTGCAGACAATTGCGCACCAATCTTTCCTTCCATGGCGGCCACTGATGTGGTGATGACACCTTCGGCCTTCATTGCTTCAGATACCAGTGTCGAAGATATGTTGGTTAAGTGTGAATCAAGCGCTGTGGAGAGTTCGCCGGCGCGTTCTTCCAACACTTCATTGACCTTGCTGGCCCCGGCATCAAGCGACGCATTGATCGCATCGACCCGGGTGCCCAAAGTGAGATCGACCACGCCAATTTGTTCGTCGAATGCGGATTTCATGCCGGCAGCTCGGCTGGCAAGCATTTCGTCAGCAGCGGCGGTGCCCCTGGCAATTGTTTCATTGATACTGGCCAGGCGTTCCGTAACACGGGATTCGATTTCTTCGGCGCGGGCAGCCATTGACAGGCTTAGTTCCAGAGCCTTGTTGTCGAGAGTTTCACTAGTTTCGGTAATGGTTTCAGTGATCGATCTTGCCCGGTGGGCAAGTTGACTGTCAGCGGATTCAATTTGCGCTGCAAATGCGTTGTGAGCTGCACTAACCTGTCCAATCAATCCATTGCCCGAGGAGCTTAGCTGCTCAGTCAAGTTGCTTCCGGAGGCGACAACTTGTTCCACCATCCTGCTGCTGGACGCATCAACCTGCTCAACCAGTTTGCTGCTGGACGCATCAACTTGCTCTGCTAACCTGCTGCTGGTTGCGTCAACCCGCTCAACCAACTGGCTGCTGGACGCATCGACCCGTTCTGCCAATTTGCTGCTGGACGCATCAACTTGTTCAACCAGCCGGTTGCTGGATGCGTTTACATGTTCAGCCAGTCTGATACCGGATGCGTCAACGTGCTGGGCCAACTTGTTGCCAGATGCGTCAACCTGCTGGGCGAGTTTACTGGTCGAGGCATCAACCTGTTCGGCAACCTTGTTGTTAAATTCGTCAATCTGCCCGGTCAGCGTGTTGCCGAGATTATTGGCCTGATTTTGCAAACCTTCTGCAGATTGGGAAAGTTGACCATCGATATGGGCCAGTTTTTTGGTGAGTTGATCACCGGTGCTTTCCATTTGGGCTTTGGCTTTTTGTTCAGCTTGCGCAATGTGGCTGGCCAATGTCAGCCCATAGTCATCAGCTTTTTCATACAGGGCCGCGTGGCTGGTCTGCAATTGTTCATCGACCTGCGTCGCCTGTTCGGCGAGCCTGGCTCCAACCTGATCCACCTGTTCGGTGACTTTTTGCCCGATTTCGTCAACTTTGCTGGCGAAAGAAAAGCCAAGTTCCAGTGCCTTATTGTCGAGAAGTTCGCTGGTTTCCTTGATCTGTCCATGAACGCTCATCGCCCGGGCAGACAATTGGCCGTCTGCAGATGTGATGAGCTGATCGACCATCTGGTTGATTTCGTCGACCTTGCCGGAAAAATTGAGGCCAAGTTCCAGAGCGCTGTTGTCAAGAAGTTCGCTGGTTTCCTTGATTTGATCCTGGACGTTGAGCGCGCGGGCAGCCAGTTGCCCATCGGCGGAACTGATCAGTTGATCCACGAGTTGTTTTACATCGTCAAGTTTGGTTGAAAATGTGTGCTCGAGTTCTTTGGAACCCTGACCGAACAGCTGGGTAGTTTCCTTGATTTGGTCCTTAACTGTGATCGCTCTGTTTTCCAACTGACTGTCGGCAGCTGAGATTTGCTGGTCAACCAACTGATTGATTTCATCAACCCTGGCAGCCAGTGACAGACCAAGCTCCATCGCCTTGCTGTCCAACGTTTCTTTGGTGTCTTCCAACTGACTTGTCAGGTCGGTTTTGATGATTGCCTGACCTTCGGAAAAGGCTGAGGCAATTTCACGGGACCGTTCAATCAATGTGTCGTTAATCTGTTGGGTTCGAACTTCCAGCGCAGTCTCGATTTTGCTGACGCTTGTGTCCAGGGACTCATTGCGTCGACCAAGCTGTTCGGTCATCGATTCAATGCGTCCGGAAAGTACCTGGCCAAAATTGGTGATTTTCTGTTCCAGGGCCTGATCTACGGACTGGGTTCCTTCAGCAAGCACTGCCGCCAGATCCCCGGTACGAGAGCCGAGTTTTTCAACAAGCGTGTTGCCGCTTGAATTCAGATTTTCGTCGATTGAAGAGAACTGTTCGCCAAGTTTTGACTGCAAGTCCGTGGACAGGAAATTAATGCGTTCGGCAAGTTCGCCCGTCTTGATTTCAAGCTGATTGCTGGTCGCGGTGCCGGTTGTGGCGATGGATTCCACCAGCGCACCGGCACTGGCATCAATCCGGTCTGCAATGGCGTTGCCGCGATCTGTCAGGGTTTCAGAAAGCGCCTCAGAAGCAAATGTGAGCGAAGCGGTGACGTCTTCCACCGCACTGGTGGCAGATTGGCCGGTCGCCATAAGTTTATCGACCAGGCCAGCACCGGCATTGTCAATCTGTGTACCGATATCGTGGCTCTTGTTCGACAGTGCCGTATTAAAGTTGTCGCCAGCGACGGTCATCATAGCTCGCATATCGTCAAATACAGTGCCGGTCTTGTCGCGGGTGGATTCGATCTGATTGACGACCGACCCACCAACATTCTCTATTTGTTGGCCAATTTCCTGCCCTTTGAGGACAATTTGGTCCAACAGTGCTGAACTGGCTTCATCAAGTGACACCTTCATATCGTCATTGGTGCCACCCAAAGCAGCGCTGAATTGTTTTTGGGCAAGTGCGACATTTTCGCTGATCTGCTGTGCCGATAAGGTCAAATCTTCCTGAAGAGTTTCACTGGCGCCTGATATTGAAGAGCGAACTCTTTCGGTGTGATTGACAATCGCTTCGCGTTCATTTGCCAGCTCTTCAACCAGACTACGCATCCGTAATTCGTTGTCGGAGTAGGAGTTTTCCAGAGAAGAAACTTCCGTGTGAACCAAACCTTCCAATTCACTGGCGCGGGCCATTGCCCGTTCAATACCATCGGTCAGCGCGCTAACTTCAACCCGAATGGCCTGCCCAACGCTGCGCACTGAACTAATTGCATCATTTTCTGGCTCGATCAGGCGGTACGCGGCCTCCGTCATCGATCGGGCGGCCAGTTTTAATTCTTGGGCGCGCCTCAGCATGAAGGCGTATCCCCAGATAAACAGCACCGGCAACGTCACGCTGGCAACAAAATAGATCAGTCCCGGATTGGCTTCCAGCGTCGTCCAGGCGGTGAGATCGATCAGTTTGTCGCCCAATACTGTGTATCCGGCCCAAAATGCGACCGCGACCCAACCCAGGCTGACAAACAGTGCTGTCCATAAAATGCCATTGGAGGGACGGCGGGACAGGGCGGCAGCAAATCGGGCGCTGCCTGATCCGCTTGCATCATTGGCGGCGGGTGAACTGGGAGCGATTGCGGTTCGCATCTCTGCAGGATCATTACCACGTTGGTTTGGGTCGGATGAATAGGGGTCTTCCGCTGCATCAGCACTGGCTTCATGACCGAAGTCGATTTTCAAGGCCTCTTCGACGGCATTTAGAGCGTCGCTGGACTCTTTGGCCGATTTTTTAACCCGTTTTGCCATTTTTCTACGCCTTACATTCGGGAACTTGCCGCCGTCCGTTGCAGCTTCCCATGTCCCACTTTTTTGTTCCGCTTCCGGAACAGTATACGGGTTCATCGGAAAATGTTGAAAAACACTTCCAAGTAAGTTCCCGCCGATTGGTCATAATACTAGGGTCTGAACCATATTGGTACTGTTTGGCGGCCAGGCGACGATGAAAAAGTTAATTTTGGTTAACGTTTCCACCGATTGTTTGATTGCCGGGCTTTTGCGGCGGTGGTTAGTCTGGTTGACACGCGGCAAAATTGGTGATGATGGCATGATGTAAACTACTATCGGCTCTTAACGAGCTCTCAATACTTTCAGTGCAACTTTATTAGAAAGCAGTATTTTGACGGCATATTCGTATTGGAGTTCAAAATGGCCAAGTCAGCAATCAAAACGGCCCTTCCCCCCGTTACTGTCAATCAACAAAATTCCACTCCGCACTGCGCCAGCGCCAAAAATCCGGTAGATTTGGTACATTTGTCGCGCCAGTCACTGGGCGACAGATCGCTTGAAAATGAAATTCTGCGCCTGTTTCACAGCCAGTCACAGCTCTATCTGGAACGTCTGGAGTGCGCAAAGACAGCGCAGGAACGAAAGTTTGCCGCGCATACAGTGGTCGGATCTGCCAGAGGGTTGGGAGCCTGGAAGGTTGCCAAGGAAGCTGAACTGGTTGAGCAGGCCTCAACGTGCGGATGTGATGTGTCGGCACTTCGGGCAGCTGTCGACGAGGCAAACGACTATATTGAAGCACTTTTAAGTGATTAATACGCATATTTTTGCCGCGAAAGCCAAGCTGATTGATCTGCCATATTGACTCTTGTCGTATGACCGCTAAATCCGCGTTACGACAAATTTCAGGTTTTGGATTTCGATGGCAAAGATTACATATATTGCCCATGACGGCACTGCTTTTGAAGTAGAAGCCGAAAACGGTTCAACCGTTATGGAAAACGCAATCAAGAATGCAGTTCCGGGAATTGAGGCTGAATGCGGTGGCGCCTGCGCCTGCGCGACCTGTCATGTCTATGTAGATGACGCCTGGACCGCCAAAACCGGCGAAGCAGAGGCGATGGAAGAAGACATGCTGGACTTTGCGTATGATATTCAGCCAGGCTCACGTCTATCTTGCCAGATCAAAGTGACCGATGAACTTGATGGTTTGATCGTGCGGGTCCCAGAACGCCAGGCCTAAATGTCGTGACATAATCGCCTGATTAATCGCATTAGAACTATTTTTTTCCGATGTTCTGCTCAGGGAAGAAAATTCTTCCTTGTTTCAAGGCTCATGCTCCATCATCTACACAAGATCAATTAAAGCCACACAAGAGCTCAGTTCATGTCAGAAAATGCAGATGTAGTTGAAACCGATGTTGTCATCATTGGTGCGGGGCCGGTAGGTCTGTTTGCCGTGTTCGAACTTGGTTTGCTGGACCTTAAATGCCATCTGATTGATATTTTGGATCGGCCAGGTGGCCAGTGTGCAGAGCTCTATCCGGAAAAACCAATCTATGACATTCCAGCCTGGCCAGAAATATCAGGTCAGGGGCTGACAGACCGTTTGATGGAGCAAATTAAACCGTTTGACCCTGAATTTCACTTCAACCGGATGGTAACCGGCGTTGAAAAGCAAAAAGATGGTTCATTTGTTGTAACCACCGACGAAAATGAAAGGATCAAAGGCAAGGTTATTCTCATTGCAGCGGGTGGTGGATCATTCCAGCCAAAACGCCCTCCGGTTCCTGGTATTGAAGAATTTGAAGCGCATTCAGTTTATTATTCAGTTCGCAGAATGGAAGAATTTCGCGACCACGACATCCTGATTGTTGGAGGAGGGGATTCAGCCCTCGATTGGACCCTTAACCTGCAGCCGATTGCCCGGTCTTTGACCTTGTTGCATCGCCGTGACGCTTTTCGTGGCGCCCCCGACAGCGTCAACAAGATGAAAAAGTTGGTCGATGACGGTAAAATCAATCTCATTCTTGGTCAGGTGACCGGCCTGAATGGTGCCGATGGCATAGTCAGGTCGGCTTCTGTGAAAACCAAAGAAGGAGACCTTGTAGACGTGATGTGTACCCGCGTCCTGCCGTTTTTCGGATTGACCATGAAACTAGGGCCAATTGCTGATTGGGGATTGAATTTGCATGAGAATTTGTTGCCAGTAGACACTGAAAAATTTGCTACCAGTGAGCCTGGTATCTTCGCCATTGGAGATATCAATACCTATCCCGGCAAGCTCAAACTCATTCTTTCAGGTTTCCATGAGGCCGCGCTGATGGCTCAGGCAGCCAAAAAATACATTTCACCCGATGAGCGCATCGTATTCCAGTATACAACTTCTTCAACTAGTCTGCAGAAAAAGCTCGGGGTTTGATCGGTCAAAACAGTTGGGCAACGTATCTTGTTCGGTTGAATGTCGATTTACAAAGTCGAAATTCTCTACGCGCCAGAATAGAGTCTTTCCATTGTTCGGTAATTTCGGCGGTCACGCTTGTCGAATTTGACATTGCGTTTCTTGTCCGCCTTGGCGAGCTTTTCGACAATGCTTGCGGCTCTTTTTTCAAGTGCCGAACAGGTTCTGGCAGATTTCAATTTCCTAAGAGTGGCATAGACTTTTTTTGCAAATTGCTTGTAATAGAGGCCGTGGGTGCGTTCATGTTTGTTAAGCAATCCAAACATTTTTGACCATTTGGACCGCTGTCTCCTGGAAACACCCCTAGTGGAAGCCAATTTTGGCATCTCATATAGTACTTTAAGTTTTACTTTTACTGCCTTAATTTTGCAAGATTTTTTATTTTTTCGATGAAACAATTGATAAGTCATATCTCGAGTTGCTGTGGCCCAGGCCCGGCGTCGATGCGATCGGGAATAAGGCCCTTTCCTGGCCATTGAGGCGGCAAATTCAGGGGCGCTCTTGCCGGTTATTCTGTAGTATCGGGTTTTTTCGGAAATGCTGATTGAACTTTTTTGCGCCAGCGCGGGCGTCGCAATTGCTGCACCCAAAGACCAAACGATAATGCTGCCGGCAATTAACCGACAGGCAGTGCAGCATACGGCCATAATTCGATTGTTCACTGTTCTCTCGTCGCCCAATTCGATCATTGCCCAAAGCTAACACACACCAACAAAGTGAAAAGTCGATTAAGTTCAAATAAAAGAGAAAGCTGTGACAATTGACATGCCGTTACAGTGATCGGGCGATTTTTTGCTGCCTAGCCAGGGCGGAGAAACGACTTTGTTCGTCGGCATCAAATTTACGCTGTGCCGCATCATGTTGCTTCAGATATCGATCGACGATTGATTTGGTTTCTGCGCGCAGACGTTCGCAATCGTCCATCGGGGGCAGTTCGAGCACGTTATCTTCAATGCGTTTGGCATAGTCAAACGCCAAGTTGACGTGGGTCGCTTCATGGGCGCGGGTATAGCGGTCAATGTTATCCCAAGCTTTACCAAGTCTGCGCGAAGCGGTGCCGCGTCCTGTCCATTTGGGCAGCGTTACTTTGGCATTCACGGCGACTTTGGCAGTTTCTACCCTGCAGCCCTTGCCATGGCGCGCATAGGTTACCTTTGGAAACATCTTGATCCGGGCGATAGCTACCGCGTGCAGGCCACCATTTATTTTGGGGCCCTTTCGTTTGATTTCGGAATCAAGTGCTTCGGTGGTTGATCCTGAAATTTTATAATAATCGACAGACACCTGACTTTGTTGCGTCGATTGGCAACTGGTCAGCAGAAGAACAGAGAACAAAATCCCGGTAGTCGATATCTGTCGAATGCACTGACACATTGTCAAATTCCTCGGTGATCCATCAATCTAGGCTGAAATTGTGGCCACAACCAATGCGTCAATAATTAAATTTGCTCAATTGTCATAATATTTTTGCACGCCATTCAACTTCGTTGCCAATTGATGGCTGGTGCGGCACCAGCAGCGACAATCCAACCGAGCACATCGCCATCGCAGTACCAGACAAGAATACCGCGGTGGGACTGACAAGCCATAATAAGCCAAACAATACGGGTATGAACACCGCCGCAATATGGTTGATGGTGAAGGCAACTCCAGTGGTTCCGGCAATATCCGAGGGTGTAGCTATTTTTTGAAAATAGGTCTTCTTGGCAATCTCCATGGCAAAGAACGCGTGATCCAGGATATACAGAGCAATCGCCAATATCGGACTTGTAACAAAGGCATAGGCTGTGAACACGATGCACAGTCCGAGATATTGTATCAGCATGGCGTTCCTGTCGCCGACACGCTCAATGAACCTGCCGATAAATGGTGCTGTCAGCATGATAATTGCGGCATTGGCAAAAAACAGACCTGCAATGTCGTGGAACGAATAGCCGAAGCGTTCGACCATCATCCAGCTGGCAAACACCAGAAAAATCTGCCGTCGTGCACCTGCAAGAAACGTGATGGCATAATAAAGCCAGTAACGTTTGCGAAAGATCAGGGATTTCGTCTGGGGAGCGCCTTCGGGGTATTGTGGAAAGGAACTGACCATAAATCCGACGAACACAATGGTTGCTCCACCGGCGACCACAAACATCGTTGTATAAGAGAGATCGAAGAAACTGCCCGCAAGAAATATCAGAGCATAGGCTGTTAGTTGGGCGAGGCCAGCGACCGAAAGAATGCGCCCCATGATGGTTGCAGCAGATTTCTTCGGCAACCATTGCAGCGTCAGTGACTGATGCATGGTTTCATAGTAGTGAAACCCCACCGAACCGACGAATGTGGTTATGTAAAATCCAGTTGCAGTTGGGAAAAATCCTGTCGCGGCTGTTCCCAATCCAAGCAACAGCAGCGAAACCATGGCAAACGTTTGCTCTCGCATGGCAAACAGAAAGAAAACTGCTGCAAAGGACAAAAAGCCCGGAATTTCTCGAATCGACTGTTGAATGCCAACTTCGCGACCCGTGAAGCTCAACATTTCGTGGGCAAAATTGTATTGCAGCGCCGACCAGGAAGCGAAAGACAACTGCATCGTCGCGGCCATCAGCATCAACAAAATGACCGGATTGCGCCACCCCGTTCCGGAAGGCACAGCAGGGTCGCTTACGGTATCTGCATTGGCCGTCATCGAGGTTGGTTATTTTTTGAAATCATCGTCGAGGCATAAGCACATTAGGCGCACTTAACAATCAAAGATAGCAATTGACTTGACCTGCAAAGCTGGAACACTGGCAATTGTTCCGATCTTGCGAGAAATACCATGCCCGAATACACCGCGTTGGTTGCCAGTTTACCGTCAACCGTCCCTTTTGTTGGCCCGGAAACTCAGGAAAGGGCCAGAGGTCGCGCCTTTCGGGCCCGAATAGGGGCCAATGAAAGTGTCTTCGGGCCGTCTCCAAAAGCCATATCCGCGATGGCAAAAGCCGCTGCGGAATGCTGGCAATATGCCGATCCGGAGAATTATGACTTAAAACAGGCTTTGGCCGCACATCATGGTGTCCAACCTGAAAACATAATGGTGGGCGAAGGCATTGATGGTATTTTAGGCTTATTGGTTCGCATGCTGGTGCGGCAGGACACACCAGTCGTGACGTCGCTGGGGGCTTATCCAACTTTCAATTTTCATGTTGCGGGATTTGGTGGAAAACTGGTCACAGTTCCCTACAAGGACGATTTCGAGGACCCGCAGGCCCTCGTGTCTGCTGTCGAGGAGCAAAATGCGCCGTTGGCTTATTTTGCCAATCCGGATAATCCTATGGCCAGTTTCCATCAAGCCGACACAATCGCAAAACTGATTGATGACATGCCGCAGAACAGTCTTTTGTGCCTGGATGAAGCCTATTGCGAGTTTGCTCCCGAAGGCTCGCTGCTGCCAATTGATGTTGAAGATGAGAAAGTTGTGCGCACACGGACTTTTTCCAAGGCCTATGGCATGGCGGGCGCCCGTGTGGGTTATGCAATTGGTCATCGGGATTTGATCGATTCATTCAACAAGGTGCGGAATCATTTTGGTGTTAATCGCATTGCACAAGCCGGAGCCTTGGCCGCACTGGCCGACCAGCAATGGTTGAATGACGTGGTGTCCAGGGTTCATGCCGCCAATGCCGACATTGCTGAGATTGCGACTGATAACGGGCTGAACCCACTGCCATCGGCCACAAATTTTGTGACCATTGACTGTGGTGGAGATGGTGAGTTTGCCAAACAGGTGGTTGCGGAACTGGTGTCGAGAGATGTTTTCGTACGGATGCCATTTGTCGAACCCGGAAATCGTTGCATTCGGATATCCGCCGGCATGCCTGCTGATGTTGAATTGGTCAAAGAGATGTTGCCTCAGGCACTCAAATCTGCACGCAACGCTTGATCGCAGACCCCGGTTGAGGCAGGAAATGCGCATGACAGAAATTACACCCTCCCGCGCGCTCGATCATCTGGTATTGCCAGTCACCGATATCGATGTTGCGCGCAGACGCTACCAGCAACTTGGTTTTACGGTCGCACCGGATGGACAACACCCATTTGGTACTGAAAATTGCTGCATCTTTTTCAAAGACGGTACGTTTCTGGAGCCACTTGGCGTGGCGCAACGTGAAACCTGTGAGGCCAAAGCGCAAAAAGGCAACACGTTCGTAGCCAATGACCAGAAGTTTCGCTTTCGTCGATCAGATGAGGGATTCTCTCATCTGGTTGTGAAGACAGATGACGCGAAAGTCGACCACCAATTGTACAAGAGCCATGGCATGTCAGGTGGCAAGATGGTGCGGTTTTCCAGGCGTTTCAAAGGGCCAAACGGTTCTGACGATAAAGTGGCATTTGCCCTGGCCTTTGCTGGCGACCAACGTAGCCCCGATTCAGGATTTTTCAGCTGCGAAGTTGTCACACAGGCCAAAGTTGATCGCGGTAAGTTGCTGGATCATGAAAATGGGGTGCTCGGCTTGAAGGAAGTCATATTGTCGGAAGTAAATCCGACTGATTTCCAATATTTTTTTCAAACCTATCTGAACCAACGGGAGATGGACGTCGGTTCCTTTGGGATGTCGTTTAACGCTGCGGGATCTAAAGTTACGGTACTATCGCCAGACGGCATGTCGGCCTTTTATGGTATGGATTGCCGCCGTCGCGAACGCGGCATGCTTTTTGAAGCATTTGTACTAGCTGTGACAGATTTAAGGGCAACAGTTGAATTGCTGAAGTCGCGGCAAATCACTTACCAAGACCGTACCGATCGCCTGATCATTTCACCGGTTGCGGGTCAGGGCACCACACTTATTCTGGAAGAAGCATGACGATGCAGGCGAATTCAACCGTAACCGTCGGATCGGCGATATTCGATCAAACCAAACCATTCTCACTTATCGCCGGACCCTGTCAGCTCGAAGGTCGACAACATGCCTTCGATATGGCTGGCAAACTGACAGAAATCTGTGCCAAGGCTGGAATTGGTCTAGTTTATAAATCCTCCTATGACAAAGCCAACCGCACCAGCATCAGCAGTACACGCGGTATAGGTCTGGACGCGTCGCTCGAAATTTTCAGCGACCTGCGCAAGGAATATAGCATGCCCGTGCTGACGGACGTTCACACGTCAGAACAATGCGCAATTGTGGCCGAACATGTCGACGTGTTGCAAATACCGGCGTTCCTGTGTCGACAAACCGATTTGCTGGTTGCCGCAGCCCAGACCGGCAAGGTTATCAACGTAAAAAAGGGCCAGTTTCTTGCTCCATGGGACATGAAGAACGTATTGAGCAAAATAACTGACAGCGGTAATGCGAATGTGCTGCTCACTGAACGAGGCACCAGCTTTGGTTACAATACTCTGGTCAACGACTTTCGCGGATTGCCAACAATGGCGGCGATGGGCGCGCCAGTGGTGTTTGATGCAACCCATTCAGTGCAACAGCCGGGCGGGCAGGGGGCTACTTCTGGTGGGCAGCGGGAATTTGTCACCGTTTTGGCGCGTGCTGCTGTAGCTGTGGGCGTGGCCGGGGTATTTATCGAAACCCATGAGGACCCCGACAATACGACCTCATCAGATGGTCCAAATATGCTGCCGCTGGATCAAATGCCGGCAGTTATCGAACAATTGATGGCCTTCGATCAAATCGCCAAACGCCTCACCTGAGGTGACCTTCACATTCACCAGCTGAATTGATCAGCCGGTTTCAGTGCCAGGCGCGCCGACGTCTTTCATTTGCGCTGCCTGCTTTATGGCACCGGAAATTTGGTCCGGTGTCTGGGCACCCATGACAGCGTATTTATTGTCGATAATAAAACAAGGCACGCCGGTGACCCCCATTTGCTGCGCCACGGCGATTTCCTGGGTTACCTCTTCACGGTCCTTGTCGGTTGCCAGCAGGGCAGCGACGACCGATTCGTTCATACCTGCATCGCGGGCAGCTTCAACAAGCACTTCATGTTGGCCGATATTGGCCCCACCCATGAAAAAATCTTTGAACAAACGTTCTACCAGCTTGTCTTGAATTTCAGCGCCTTCATTGCTTGCCCAGCGAATAACCCTGTGGGCATCAATCGTGTTCGGCGAGACGCCAATGGCATCAAAATCAAAATCCAGCCCCTCTTCCAAGCCGGCTTGTTTAATGCGGTCATAAATTTCCTTGGCCCGTTCGGGTCCTCCAAACTTGTTTTCCAGATATTCGCGGCGGTCTCGTCCTTCCTGTGGCAAAGTAGGATCAAGCTGAAACGGGCGCCAACGCAGTTCAACTTCGACATCGTCAATTGACTCAAGTGCCTGTTCCAAACGACGTTTGCCGATATAGCACCATGGGCACATAACGTCGGAGACAACATCGATCTGAACTTTGGTCATTCTATTTTCCGGTAGCCCACCAGGTCGGAAATTTTGGACCATAGAGGGATGTTTTGTCGGGTCGCGAGACGCGATTCCAACGAGCAATGCGACTTTCTCCCAGATGATATAGGGGCACCACGTAGTGGCCGCTGATCAAAACTCTGTCATAGGCACGAACAGCGTCCTTGAACTGATCTTCATTGCGAGCGGCCAGCAGTGCTTCGATGGTTGCATCCAGCGCAGGTTCTGCCGTCCCAGCGAAGTTGAATGTGCCTTCTGCATTCTGCGAGCGACTGCCCCAGCGCCAGATCTGCTCTGCACCGGGAGACAACGACGAAGAGTAGCGCACGACTGTCATGTCATAGTCGAATGACCCCTTGCGGGCTTGATATTGAGAGTCGTCCACCAGGCGGATTTCGATGTCGATGCCGAGCTTGGCGGCGCTCTGCTTGTAGGAAAGTGCTAATCGCTCAATGTCCTGACCGCTGATGCCTACATCGCCGGCAATCAGCATTTCAAAAGTCAGAGCCTTGCCCGCAGAATCAACCAGTTTGCCCTCTTTGATCGAATAACCTTCCTGTCGCAGCACACCAAGTGCGGCACGCAGAATTTTGCGGTCGACTCCAGACCCATCGGATTTTGGAGCCACATAAGTGCCGTCCATCACCTCGGGAAGTACGATATCTGGAAAGGGTGCCAGTAGTTTGCGTTCGCCTTCGCTTGCGGCATGTCCGAACGAAGACAGATATGAATCCTGCCAATAAGAAGAGGTGCGCTGATAGGCGCCGTAAAACAGATTTTCGTTGGCCCATTCAAAGTCAAACAACATCGCCAGCGCTTTACGCACATGACGGTTCTTAAATTGAGAGCGTCGGGTGTTGAAAACAAAGCCCAGCATGCCGCTGGGTGTCTTGTTTTGAAACTCTTCCTTGGTTATCCGCCCGTCTTCAGCGGCTGGAAAATCGTATGCAGTACGCCATTTTCCGGGACTGTTTTCGGGATAAATATCAAACAACCCTTTTTTGAAACCTTCGAAAAGCGCCTGGGAAGACCGGTAATAGTCTATCTTGATAGTGTCGAAATTGAAGAATCCCCGCTGCGCGGGCAGGTCTTTGGCCCAGTAATCTGGATTGCGCTGATAAGTAATTGATTCGCCCGGCTTCACCTGCGACACCACATATGGGCCACTGGCTACGGGAATCTTGATTGTCGTTTTGCCAAATCCCTCAACATCGGTCGCGTGTTCCGGCAGTACCGGCATCAGTCCAAACAGCATTGGCGTTTCGCGCGAGGCACGATCATTGAACCACAGCTTGATGCTGCGCGGCCCAGTCTGTTCCATTTTTTCAACCGCTTTCATGCGACTGGAATAGGGAGGGCGACCTTTTTCCTTTAACAGATTGAATGTGAACAAAACATCAGAAACCTCCACGGCTTCTCCGTCGGAAAAGCGCGCCTTGGGATTCATGTGAAATTCGATCCATTTGCGATCGTCAGGCATTTCAACTTTTTCAGCCAGCAAACCGTATTCAGTAAACGATTCATCTCGCGATCTCTTCAACATGGTTTCGAAGACGAGATTTCCGAATACGGGATCCCAAAGGCCCCGTGCGCCGGTGCGAATGCTTTGCAAATCAAAGGGGTTCAGATCGTCATAGGAGCCATATACACCATACGTCAGTTTGCCGCCTTTGGGAGCGTCGGGGTTGGCGTAAGGAAAATGAGTATAGTTAGCAGGCAGCGCTGGCTCGCCACGCATGGCGATGCCGTGTGAGGGTTCTGCGGAAACGTTTGTCAAAAATCCGAGAATAATAAGTAGCGTGGCACCAATAATTTTGACCATCTTGTAGTCCTTTACTTGTTGCTTTGCGGCCATTGCGTTCCAATATTTGCCGGCGGGCAAAGCTGGTCTGCACTTGCAGATAGCTTGCGGTCACTGGCAGTTGGCGGATTTGCGACTCACCCCATATTGCAAGACTTGGCTCCCCAACGCCATGTTGCACCAATATTCAAAATTCTAAAAGCTGTTGATGATGAATTAAAAAATGCGATGATTTACTTATCGGTTGTCATCTTGATGCCGCAATTGCTATGGACACCGCAGCACAGCCATTGCCACAGGATAGATTCACAATGCGTTCCAATTCAAAGCTCCAATTACCATTCATTCTGTTACCAGGCCTTGCGCTGGTTATTGGGTCGATGACTTATTCGGCCGCGTCTGCACAACAGGCCGGCGTTCAGAGCTGGGCAAAGATTTGTTCGAAGGTCGGAGAAACCGATATTTGTAACGTCAAATATGATGTCATCACCAATACCGGCCAGTTGGTCACCGGCGTCAATCTGTTGCAGTCAAAAGGCAAGACCAAACGCCGCATATTCCAGGTAGCTGTTCCGTCTGGCCGCTACATTCCGGAAGGCATCAAAGTGCAGATCGACAATGGCAATACAAATACATTGCCCTATAGCCTCTGCCTGCCTGATCGCTGTCTTGCAGAAATTCAGTTGAGCGAAGGGCTGGTCAATGCTCTTAAGGCTGGTGGTGAACTGACGCTGACCTCGACCAATTTCAGAGCCGCAAAAAACCCGGTGAAAGTATCGCTGAAAGGCTTTACCGCAGCATTTGACGGACCACCGTTGAAACGCAGCGAAGTCCAGGACCGCCAGAAAAAACTGCAAGAAGAGCTGCAGAAAAAGGCCAAAGCGACTGCTGACAAGCTCAAAGCTGCGCAGGACGCTGCAAAAACGGGCAATTAGAGCCTCCGTCGCACAGCAAGGTGCAACGTTTAATAAAAAGGGGCTGCTCCTGATTGGTGCAGCCCCTTTTTAGTTTTCAGAAATGAATGCTAGTGCTTGAAGTCGCCGATAAACACATAATTGCCATCGTCGCTCAACCTAAAAACTTCGTTGATCTGAGGGTGGCGCAATGGTTTTTGCACATCGTCTATTAGCAGGTTCTGCTCTGATACATAGGCGATATATTCCGTCTCTTCGTTTTCAGCAAAAAGATGATAATACGGTTGATCCTTGGAAGGACGAATTTCCTCCGGAATTGCTTGGTACCATTCGTCGGTATTGTCAAAAATGGGATCAACATCGAAGACCACGCCACGAAATGGATAAACGCGGTGTTTGACAACTTGCCCGATTTGGAATTTTGCGCTGCGTATCATGGCGTTTTGTTTCATATTCCCTAAAATTCAGGACGATTTCTGTCCCAGTTCTGCTTATACCGCAGAGATGCCGGTTGCAGCAAGTCTATGGCGAGGTCAGAGTTGCTTGACGCATCGACGTTGTCGGTCTAGCCCGGGTCGCAATATCAGTCGTTTTTGTAAAAGGCAGTTGTTTGGCGCAAATCCTCGGTATGGCGCTCCCATTTTTCGGATTGATTCTGCTCGGCTATGCCGCCGGAAAGTTCAAGAAACTGTCAATCGACGGGTTGGCGTGGATGAATTTTTTCGTCGTCTACATTGCTTTGCCAGCCCTTTTTTTCAATTTGCTGTCGCAAACACCAGTTGAGAAACTGGCCAGTTGGAGCTTTGTTTTGGCTGCGCTGCTTGGCACCTACTGTACATTTGCGATTGCTTTTTGTTCAGGTGTATTTTCAACCGATGGTGACATCCCTGAAAGTACCATCCAGGGACTGGCCGGGGCATATGGTAATATTGGCTATATGGGGCCGGGTCTTGCAATTGCGGCTTTGGGGCCTGAAGCGGCTGTCCCCGTGGCGCTTATTTTCTGCTTCGATAATACGCTCCATTTTGCGATGGCTCCGTTGATGATGGCGATCGGTGGAAGGGGCCCCCGTCAATCGACGCGTCACGCGATTATTGATGTGTTGAAGAAAATTTTCACTCATCCATTTATACTTGCCACTATTATCGGCATTTTGGCGGCAATCGCGAAATATCAGCCTCCCGATGCCATTGGTAACTTGCTCGACTATCTCAGCAATGCTGCGGCTCCCTGCGCCTTGTTCGCAATGGGGGTCACCGTCGCTCTGACACCAACCGGTAGAATGCCGGTGGTGCTTGGCATATTGGTTCCTATAAAATTGCTGGTGCACCCGGCGCTTGTATATTTGTTGTTGAGCTGGGTTGGTGATTTTGACCCCATTTGGGTGTATGCGGCGGTTTTGTTGGCGTCTTTGCCCACTGCCACCAATGTATTTGTGATCGCCCAACAATATAATGTCTGGACGGCGCGGGCATCCGGCACCATTCTTGTTTCGACATTTTGCTCGATATTCACCGTGACCGGGCTGCTTTACCTGATCGCAAGCGGAATCCTGCCAGCAGATCTTTTCCCGGCCCGCTGAAGACAGAAGGAATTTTTGATTCCATGCCCAGGCCTTGCCACATTGCGATCTTTCGGGCGACAGGTACGGCACCCAGCGCTGAAAGTCCGGTGGCGCGCAAAAACTGTACAGGCAGAAAATTTGTCAGCAAAGAGCGGTTCATGGTGTCCACTCCGGCAGTACGCGCATTTACGTCAAATTGTCGTTTCCGGTCATAAGCTCTGGTAACTTCCTGGCTCCCCAGATCCTCTTGATTAAAAGCCAGAACGGCAACCAGATCACGCAGATCGCGCAGACCCAGGTTGAATCCCTGAGCACCGATTGGTGGAAAAATATGCCCCGATTCGCCAATTAATACTGTTCGATTGGCTCCAAACTGTTTTGCCGTCATGCCACGCATGGGAATTGCCACTGGTGGCCCTTCCACCCAGCACTTGCCGTAGCTGGATTGCAGCATTTCTTCGACCAACTCGGAAATTGCCTCTAATGGCAGTGCAACCAGTTTGTCGACGTGGCCGGGGGAAACCAGCCAAACCAGACTGGAGCGATGTGGGGCTGACTTTGTTGCAGGCAACGGAACCTGAGTGAAAGGTCCGGTTTCGGTGTGAAATTCTGCAGACACACCTGCATGCGGCAGGCTGTGCGCGAAATTAAGAACGATGGCGGTTTGTGGATAAGACCATTGACTTACTGCTATACCAGCTGCTTGACGCGTCGCTGATTGTTGCCCGTCAGCAGCTACCAGAATTTGGCTCCTTATCTCCTTGCCATCATCCAAGCGCAGGCAGGCGTAATCGGCACCTATTGCTTCAACTTCGGCGAAATTTTCATACGTGTCGATATTCGGTGATACATCTATGGCGGCTTCAAGAGCGGCTAACATGTCGGCATTGGGCACATTGTATCCAAAGGCTTCTAAATCGATTTCACTGGAACGGAAATCGGTGACCGGCGCACGGATCAACCGTTTGCTCCCATCAATAAGCCGCATGGTTTTTAGAGGTGCAGTCAGAGGTTCTATCTGGTCCCAGATGTTCAGTCGGCGGAACATTTCGATCGCCGGCATCAACATGGCGGTGGTGCGCTTGTCTTGCATTGCGGTTCGTGGGGCAATAAACGCAATTTTTTGGTCATCATTCAAACCAAATTTCGACAGTCGGCTTGCAAGTTCCAAAGTCGCAACCTTGCCCACGAGACCGCCACCGATCACGCAGATGGGATATGAAACAGGGGCGTGTTTTGCAGCCATTGCTGGTTCCGGGATGAATTGGGTTGTAATGTTTATATAAGTCTGGAAGACGAAAGGTGAAAGGGCCTGTATTGAACAGAGCTGGACGAAAGGGCGCGACCAATTGACAGAGCACAGTCCCGATCAAGGCGACGTTGATGATGGACAGCGCTATTCCAATTTGACATCATTTGATCGCGGCATTGCCGAAATTGGCCTGCGCCCGCGATGGAGCATCTACGTTCTGACCGGTCTGACGGTGGCAATCGCCTGGCTATGGCTGGTTTTTTTGGCAGCAGGGGTGAGCCAGGTCGTCGGGTCTGATGCAGTCGGACCAGGCATGGTTTTCTGGCGGGAGTTGTTGACGAGGTTTGATGTCAGTCCTGCCAATGACGGTCTGCTGGCGTTCATTTTGAAAATCTGCGCGCCCGTTTCACCAGGTGGATTGACCCCGGGCGTTTTCGTATCCACTTTTTTGATGTGGACCGCCATGTCGCTGGCAATGATGTTGCCGTCGGCGGGCGCAATGATCCGGACCTACGCAGATATTGCTGACGTCGCACATCAAAAGGACGAAAAAGTCGTGCCGCTCGGCATTTTGGTGGCCGGTTACCTTTCTGTCTGGATAGGGTTTGCTTTCGCCATGAGCCTGTTTCAGCTGTTGCTGATTGGTGCAGGCCTGGCCACGGATCCCGTATTTCCATTGCAGGGGTTGGTGGCTGGTGGTATATTGCTGTTGGCCGGCGCCTATCAGTTCAGCGGATTGAAAGACGCCTGTTTGCGCAAATGTCGCAACCCATTTTCGATTCTGTTTGGTCGCTGGTCGCAGAGTTATTCTGAAATATTCAAGCTCGGAGCCGAACAGGGGGTCTTCTGCCTGGGCTGTTGCTGGGCATTAATGCTGGTCATGTTGGTGGTCGGAACCATGAACCTTGCATGGATGGCGTTTTTTACTCTATTTGCAATTTTAGAAAAAAGCAGCAAAGGACGAGTGACTTCCTATTTATCCGGCGGCATATTGCTGGTGTGGGGTGGGCTTCTCATTACCATCACTTTTATTTAGTGGCTGTCATCAACCAATATGTTTCTAAGAAAGTAGACTGAATGGCAAAAGAATCATGGAGCATGCAGGGCGAATTGGTCCTTGCTTGTAATTGTAAGGTATTCTGCCCCTGTGTTTTGTCGCTGGGTGATCATCCGCCGTCTGAAGGTTATTGTCAGACCTGGGCGGGCTTTCGAATTGACGACGGTCATTTTGGCGATGTTGATCTTTCGGGAATAAATTTGGGCCTGATGATGGAAATCCCCGGGTATATGAGCCGTGGTAACTGGACTGCCGGATTGTTCATCGATGAACGGGCGAGCATCTATGCCACCAAAGCTTTGACAAGAATCTTCAGCGGTAAAGTCGGAGGCACCACCCATCTTTTGTCGATCCTGGTAGGCAACTTCCTGGGTGTGAAACGTGAGCCAATCTCGTATGAAACCGAAGGGGACACACGGATTGTCAAAATTCCAAAAATATTGGACGGCTCTGTCACGCCGATTGAAGGTAAGAATAAGGGACAACACACAGTCATCAAGAATTCACAATATTGGATTGCGGAAGAAATAGTTGTGGCCCGTTCGAATCGAAGCCGCATCAGGGCATTCGGTAGAAATTGGGACTTTGAAGGACTTTCCGCCGAAATATGCAAATTGGACTGGCACAACTAAGTCCAGCTGAGAACCACATGAGCGCACCATCCAAATCAGTCCTGATCGCATTTTCCGTTCACGTATTCACGGCGTCTGGTGCTTTTTGGGCTTTTCTCGCTCTGGTGGCGGCGGCTGAAGGTCGTTTCACCAATATGTGGTTCTGGCTGGGGGTCGCACTTCTGGTTGATGGCGTTGACGGTCCAATGGCCCGCTATTTTCATGTAAAATCCGTCCTGCCCAACTGGTCGGGCGAATTGCTTGACTGCATCATCGACTATGTAACATTTGCGATGATCCCGGCCTTTGCACTTTATCAAAGTGGATTTCTGGCCGAGTCCTACTCTTTCATCTGTGCGGCACTGATCGTTTGCACCAGTGCGATTTATTACGCCGATACGCGCATGAAGAGCCGCGATAACTGCTTTATTGGATTCCCGATTTGCTGGAACATGGTTGTGTTCACTCTATTTGTTATTGAACCGGGTTGGTACATTGCATTTTCTGTGGTGATCGCGTCGGCCATATTAAGTTTCGTTCCTTTGCTTTTCGTGCATCCCGTACGGGTGACAATCTGGCGGCCTGCAACCCTGTCCATGTTTGCTGTGTGGACAGGCTGTGGACTGGTTGCGCTGTATAGCTGGTATGTAGGATTCGAAGTTCCCTCCATTGCTAAAATCGGGATCGCCGCATCCGGTATTTATCTGTATTGTGTGGGTTTTGCCTTGCAATATATGGGCAAAGTCGCCTGAATCTCTGCCGCAAACTCTGATGGTCTGACTGGATCAACTGAATGCTTGAATTAATATCCAATCCAACGGTATGGGTCAGTTTCTTAACTTTAACGGTTATGGAAATCGTTTTAGGTATTGATAATATTGTCTTTATATCTGTTATTATTAACCGGTTGCCACCTGAGCAAGCTGAAAAAGCACGCCGATTGGGGTTGTTGCTGGCCTTGGTTTTCAGAATTGTCTTGTTGATGTTCCTGACCTGGATCATCGGTCTGCAGGCCGATCTGTTCAGCGTGTTTGGACAGTCATTTTCATGGCGGGATCTAATTCTGCTCGGTGGTGGTGTCTTCCTGATTTATAAGGCGACGGCCGAAATTCATGAGGAGTTTGAAGGCGAAACCGAAGCCGAAACTGCCGAGCGAATGTCGGTGGGATCATTTGCCAAGATTATCGGTCAGATTATCATCATAGATCTGGTATTTTCCGTCGATTCAATTGTTACCGCAATTGGCATGGCCGAACATATCGAGGTCATGGTAGCCGCAGTTATTGTTGCCGTTGCAGTCATGTACATGGCCTCGGGAACCATTTCCGATTTCATCAAACGACACCCAACGACGAAAGTGCTTGCCTTGTCCTTTCTGTTGTTGATTGGTGTTTCGCTGGTTGCCGATGGACTGGGGTTCCACATTCCGCGCGGGTATATTTATGCCGCAATGGGATTTTCCGTCATGGTTGAGGCAATTAATATTCTGGCCGGTCGCAAACGCCGGAAAACTCCGTGAGGGCGGTTCCGTGACAGCGACAGCCATGCGGCCAAAATGGTGGCGCCTGGAAGGTGTCACTCCGGTCTTTGCGATGTTCTTTCTCCAGGCTTTTGTGTTGGGCAATTGGATACCCCGTATTCCCGATGTCAAAACGGCTTTCGAGTTCTCTGCCTCTCAGTTGGGACTGAGCCTGTTTGTGCTTGCATCCGGCACTATGGTGGCATTTCTGGCGGGCGGAAAAATGCTTAAGCGGTTTGGGTTGCGCAATTCCTGTGCCGTGGCGTTGCCGATCTGGGCGCTGGTTGTATTTGCTGTGCCGTTAATGCCAGACGGTGCGACACTGGGGGTTCTGTTGTTGTTTGGCGGCTTGAGCATCGGGTTGCTGGAAATTGCGATGAACACCGCCGCAGATCGGTTGGAAAAAAAGACCGGACGCCGATTGATGTCCAAGGCGCACGGTTTCTGGAGCCTTGGCTCGCTTTTTGGCGCGTTGATTGGTGGTGCACTTGGCGGTGCCGGGTTGGGGTTGGTTGAGCATTTCGGGTTGGTGCTCATTCCAACCGCAGTGGTCGGAGGGTTTTTTGCACTGCGCATTCCAAAGGCAGATCAGAAAATCCGGCAGGGAGAACGGAATAAAAAGGAAGCGACCTTCAAACTTCCTGCCCGTGGACTGGTGCTGCTTTGTCTGATGCCCATTGGCATTATGGTGGTCGAAGGTGTTTTTATTGACTGGTCGGCGCTGTTTGTCCGCGATGTGTTGACTGCCGGGGCGCTTGCCAGTGGCCTGATCTACGCGGCGTTCTCCACGGTAATGGCTGCCACCAGACTGGGTGGCGACTGGCTGTTGGAAACTTTTGGGTCCCTACCAGTTGCGCGTGCCTCGGCGATTGCCGCAACGTTCGGCATCGCGTTATTTGCGATGTCACCAAATACGATTGTGGCTTTCATTGCAGCGGCTTTTGCGGGGCTTGGAACGGCAATATTTTATCCTCTGACCATGTCTGCAGCGGCCAATCGCCCAGGAGATTCGGAAGACAATGTTTCAGCAATGTCGCTGTTTGCGTTTTCGTCCTTTATGCTTGCGCCGCCCTTATTGGGGGCGATTGTTGATGGTTTTGGTATGCGTATTGCTTTGTTGTTGGTGGCACCACTGGCGGCCACTTCGTTGTTGTTGACTGGTGAATTGAACAAGGATTCTTGAAAATGGCTCGATTGATAGAAGTTACAGAAATTGGTGGACCTGAAGTGTTGAAGCTAGCGGAACGGGATGTTGCCCGCCCTGCGGCCAATCAAATTACCATCCGGCAATCAGCGATCGGCATAAATTTCATTGATGTCTATTTTCGAACTGGCCTGTATCCGGCCCCACACATGCCGTTTACACCGGGAATGGAAGGCGCCGGGGAAGTTATCGAGACCGGAGATGATGTATCCGGAGTTAAAGTTGGAGATCGGGTGGCTTATGCGGCCGCTCCCGTCGGCGCTTATGCGGAGGTTCGCAATATTGAAGCTGCCAAAGTAGTGAAGATACCTGACAATATCTCTGACGATACCGCCGCTGCAATGATGCTGAAAGGCATGACAGCACGTTATTTGTTGCGTGCAACGTACAAGGTTGCAGCCGGGCATACGATTCTGTTTCACGCAGCTGCCGGTGGTGTTGGTCTGATTGCCGGACAGTGGGCGAAAAGTCTGGGCGCAACGGTAATCGGTACAGCGGGATCGAAGCAAAAAATCGAACTGGCCAAAGCCAATGGCTATGATCACGTGATCAACTACAACAGCGAGAACTTTGTCGATCGGGTTCTTGAAATCACCGATGGTGCTAAATGCGACGTTGTTTATGATTCAGTTGGCCAGGATACATTTCCAGGATCTCTGGATTGCCTTAAGCCGCGCGGCATGTGGGCAAGTTTTGGGCAATCATCGGGCCCGCTTCCAGATGTGAATCTGGGAATTCTGGCGCAAAAGGGATCATTGTTTGCAACGCGTCCAACGCTGTTCAATTACATCGCAACTCCAGCCGAATTGGAAGAAACCGCCAATGACCTGTTTGATGTGGTTGGTTCGGGCAAAGTAAACATCGCAATTAACCAGACCTATGCGTTGGATGATGCGCAACAGGCGCACTCAGACCTTGAAAGTCGCAAAACCGTCGGCTGCAGCCTGATCAAGCCGTGACGCCTCTCATCTCAGGATTGTGGAAATTGCTTTTTCGGTTGGCAAATCCGCAATCCCGGCTCTAGGGTGTTACAGGGCCGATAGCGCCTTTAGGTTTGGTAGGTGCAAATGGCCGGCAAAGATCAGTTGAAGACGAATGCTAAACAGGTTCCATTGTTGGAAACCAAAGGGATCACCAAGATTTTCGGTGAACTCTACGCCAATAACGGCGTAGATTTTGCCATTCAGGAAGGTGAGATTCACGCCTTGTTGGGCGAGAACGGCGCTGGCAAATCCACACTGGTGAAAATCTTGTTCGGGTCGCTGCAACAAAGCGCAGGTGAAGTGTTTTGGAAAGGCCAGGAAGTGCATGTGAAGTCGCCTTCTGAAGCCCGGACACTGGGAATTGGCATGGTGTTTCAGCATTTCTCGCTGTTTGAAGCGCTCACGGTTGCCGAAAACATTGCACTTTCTTTCGATGCCGATGTGGAATTGAGCGATGTCTCGGAGAAAGCCCGCTCCCTGTCCGCGCAATATGGACTGCCACTTGATCCAGATGCCCTTGTCGGCGACCTATCGGTGGGGCAGCGTCAGCGCATTGAAATCATTCGCTGCCTTATGCAGGATCCGGCTTTGATCATATTGGACGAGCCGACTTCGGTATTGACCCCGCAGGAAGCTGATACATTGTTTGAAACTCTGTTTCGACTGCGCGAAGAGGGGCGTTCTATCCTTTACATCAGTCACCGTCTTGAAGAAGTCCAAAGATTGTGCTCGGCGGCAACCATAATGCGGCACGGTGAGGTGGTCGATAGTTGTGACCCTCGCGAAGAAACTGCCGGTAGTCTGGCTTCCAAAATGGTTGGTGCGGATGTGGAGGGCATTGAACACAAGACGGCTGGAAAGACCGGCGAAGTGGTGTTGGCGCTGAACAATCTGTCGATGGGTACGTCGCATCCATTTGCCATCGCCTTGAAGAAAATATCCTTGGAAGTGCGTCAGGGAGAGGTGGTGTGCATTGCCGGCATAGCTGGCAACGGCCAGGGAGAATTGTTTGAAGCCATTTCTGGAGAAGACCGGCAGGACGATCCGCATCAGGTTGTCATTCGGGGAACCGATGCCGGACATATGTCGATTTCGCGGCGCCGCAATCTCGGCGCGTCCTTTGTGCCGGAAGAACGACTTGGCCATGGTGCGGTCCCGGAGATGAGTCTGACTGACAATATGTTGCTGGCACGACACGCTTCAGATGCTTCTGAGTTTAAAAAAATGGGCCGGCTTAACGTTATTGCCCAATCGGCAATTGTTGCTGCAACGAAACGTGTCAATGAAGTCATGGATGTGCGCAAATCAGCAGAAGATCCGCCCGCTGGGGCGCTCAGTGGTGGCAATCTGCAGAAGTTTATTGTTGGTCGGGAGTTGGATCGCAAGCCATCTTTTATGTTGGTCAACCAACCGACATGGGGGGTTGATGCTGGCGCCGCTGCCCATATTCGGCAATCGCTTCTGGACCTGGCGGCTTCCGGTTCGGCTGTATTGGTCATTTCGCAGGATCTTGATGAAATTTTCGAAATAGCCACCTCAATTGCGGTGATGGCGGACGGCCATTTGAGCAGCCCCGCACCAGCAGCTGATATGACGCGTGAAAAAATCGGGCTGCTGATGGCCAGTTCCGGTGCGGATCAAGGACAGGCGGCATGAGGATAGAACTTCAAAAACGTCCGGATATTTCCAAGCTGTATTCTATTTTGTCGCCACTGATTGCGCTTGCTCTGATGGTTGTCGCCGGCGCCATCATGTTTATCCTGCTCGGCAAGAACCCGTTTCACGGTCTGTATGTTTATTTCATTGAACCTTTGACCGATCCTTGGAGCCGCGAGCAAATTCTCGTCAAGGCAACTCCACTGACGCTGATCGCGATTGGACTGGCCGTTTGTTTCAGATCTGGCAATTGGAACATTGGTGCGGAAGGTCAATATTTGATCGGAGGCATGTTCGGAGCGATGATTCCGGTTCTCTTCCATGGCTGGGAATCTCCCCTTTTGCTGCCTCTGATGTTGATTATGGGCATGGCGGGAGGGGCCCTATATGGTTTCATTCCGGCGATCTTGAAATCGCGATTTGGCACCAATGAGATTTTGACCAGTCTTATGCTGGTCTATGTTGCCCAGCAATTTGTTGACTGGGTTGTCCGTGGCCCGTGGAGAGACCCGCAGGGCATGGGTTTTCCGGGAACAAAATCCTTCAATGACAGTGGGTTACTACCAAAGATATTTGAATTTGGCGATGCCCATTATGGCGCAGTCATTGCGGTCATTGCTGCGGTTGCCCTTTGGTTTATGCTGTCAAAAACCTTGAAAGGTTTTGAAATTGCAGTGCTGGGTCAAAGCCCCAGGGCAGGGCGGTTTGCAGGTTTCAGCGCAAAACAGATGACATTGTTCGCCTTCCTGATTTCCGGCGCAATGGCCGGGCTGGCAGGCATTGGTGAGGTTTCCGGCACCGTTGGAAAACTGGATGACAAGCTGTCGCTTGGATATGGATTTGCAGCCATCATTGTGGCCTTTCTTGGACGGCTGAACCCATTGGGTATTGTTGCAGCCGGTCTGGTGCTGGCGCTGTCTTATATCGGCGGCGAGGCTGCGCAGATTTCTATTGGCGTGTCAGACCGTGCGACGCGCGTGTTTCAGGGGTTGTTGCTGTTCTTTGTTTTGGCTTGCGACACGTTGATACATTACCGGGTTGTGCTGGTTTCTTCTGTGAAAGCGAGGATGTGATGGACGTCTGGGCGAGCATTATTCTGTCTGTCTGCGCGGCTTCGACACCGCTATTGATTGCCGCAACTGGTGAACTGGTTGTGGAACGTTCCGGGGTCCTAAATCTTGGGGTTGAGGGCATGATGATCATGGGGGCAGTTGCTGCCTTTGCAACTGCTCAGGTGACCGGGAATCCCTATCTTGGAGCTGTTGCAGCGGTCATTGTGGGGGCGACTTTTTCCCTCCTGTTTGCGTTTTTGACCCTGACGCTAGTGGCCAATCAGGTCGCAACGGGGCTGGCGCTGACAATATTGGGACTTGGTTTGTCTGGCATGATCGGTGAGAGCTTTGTCGGTCACCCAGGCGTGCGCATGGAGGCGCTCAACATTCCGGTATTGAGCGATATTCCGGTGATTGGCAAAATTGTCTTCGGACAGGATTTAATTTTCTATCTGTCGATTGCACTGCTTGCCGGAGTCGCCTGGTTCCTGTTCAAAACCCGCGCTGGTCTGATGCTTCGCTCGGTAGGTGACAGTCACAATTCGGCTCACGCATTGGGCATTCAAGTTATCAAAATTCGCTACATGGCAATTTTGTTTGGCGGCGGCTGTGCTGGCCTGGCCGGGGGACATTTATCTTTGGTTTATGTTCCTCAATGGGTGGAAGGCATGACGGCGGGCAGGGGGTGGATTGCCCTGGCGCTGGTGGTATTTGCCTCCTGGCGTCCCGGGCGACTGCTGGTCGGTGCTTATCTGTTTGGCGCGGTTACCATTGGCCAGTTTCATGTGCAGGCAATCGGTGTGCCGATACCGGCGCAATTCCTCACCTCATTGCCGTATCTGGCAACAATTGTGGTTCTGGTCTTGATTGCGCGCAATCGCAGGCTCACAATGATCAATACTCCGGCAGCACTTGGAACCTCCTTTGTGCCTGACCGGTAATCCATAACCAATAATAAAAACACCAACATAGTCGAGGACATGTCCTCAAATTCAGGGAAATCCAATTATGAAAAAAACACTCTTCGCGTTGGCCGCTTCTTGTGCGGTCATGCTGTCGGGCCAGGCATTGGCCGACAGTCATGCTAAAACAAAAGCATGCTTTATCTATATCGGCCCAACCGGTGACTTCGGCTGGACTTATCAGCATGACCAGGGCCGGTTGGCTGTGGAAGCAGAACTGGGCGATAAAGTCGAAACGGCCTATCTGGAAAACGTCCCGGAAAGCGCCGAAGCTCAGCGTCCGATCGAAGCTTTTGCCCGCAGTGGCTGCAATATCATCTTTACGACTTCCTTCAACTACATGGATCCGACCAACAAGGCGGCAAAGAAACATCCTAAAGTTAAGTTTGAACACGCAACGGGCTTCAAGCGCGAAAGCGCCAACATTTCGACCTATTCGTCGAAATTTTATCAGGGACGTTACGTGCAAGGTCAGATTGCCGCGAAACTATCGAAAACCGGCGTGGCGGGCTATATCGCCTCTTTCCCAATTCCGGAAGTTGTGCGTGGCATCAACGCATTCATTCTGGGCGCGCAGTCGGTTAATCCTGATTTCAAACTGAAAGTTGTTTGGGTTTCCACCTGGTTCGATCCACCAAAAGAAGCGGATGCTGCCAAGGCGTTGATCGACCAGGGTGTTGACATCATCACCCAGCACACCGACTCCACAGCTGCCATGCAGGTCGCGTCTGAGCGCGGCATCAAGGCATTTGGTCAGGCTTCTGACATGATCAAATTTGGTCCCAATACCCAGCTGACCGCGATTATCGACGATTGGGCTCCCTATTACGTGGAGCGGGTCAAGGCCGTTATGGAAGGTACGTGGGAACAGCAGGATGTCTGGCATGGCATGGCTGATGGCAATGTGGTGATGGCACCCTACACCAATATGCCGGACGACGTTGCGGCGATGGCCACCAAAACTGCGGCTGCGATCAAGGACGGATCATTGGAGCCTTTTACCGGTCCTGTCACCAAGCAGGATGGTAGTGAATGGCTGAAGGACGGTGAGAAGTCCGATATAGGAACGCTGCTGGGCATGAACTTCTACGTCAAAGGTGTTGACGACAAACTGCCGCAATAAGCGCAGGTACAACGTAAAATCAATCAGGCGCCCGGTTAACCGGGCGCCTTTTTTGTTTACTCTTTTGGCATATCACCGGCTTATGAGTTTGTATTTTCTAATCAAGATATTCACCAGCGCGGTGACCGGCATGCTGGGTGTTCCGATTGGAATGCTGCCTTCGGTGTTATTTTTTCGTGACCTTGCTGACGGGGTGAATGTGACGCAATCCCGCAAAACATCCTATGCGAGGATGTTGTGGGGCGGCATGTTGGTGGGCTGGATTTGTGGGTCTTGTGTGACGTGGTTGATAATCTCATATCTGTTTGAATAGAGACTTGATATGAGGGCGCGAATGCATCATAGGAGTGTCGCGTGGTGAGGTGGCCGAGTGGTTTAAGGCAGCAGTCTTGAAAACTGCCGTGCGTGGAAGCGTACCGTGGGTTCGAATCCCACCCTCACCGCCATGGTCCATTCATAAGACCTTGATTTATTAGGGTTATAATGGAAATTCGAAAATTCGCTCCCACACTCGTTCCCACATACGATGCGCCTTTGAAACAGGCAGAATCGCCCTGTTTCCCATCAATCCTCTGATTCTCCCGTGATCAACCGCCTCTGTTCTTCTCGACTGATTTGGCCATAGCTTCGCAGAGTGGTCAAAACGTCGGTGTGCCCAAGGTTCTGCGACGTGGCCACTAGTTCCGCAATGGATTCGCAAGTCTTTGCCGCATGTCGGGCCAGCATGTGTCGAAAGGCGTGCGGGCCATAGTTCGGGATATTGGCCGCCCCAAACGCCAGCCGCACGATTTTACGCATGGGTTCCGTGCTGCGCCAAGGGCGGCGTTCAAAACCTGTGACTGCAAAGCCAGCGTTCGACTGAGCTTCAATAGCCGTTGCCGGGAAGATCGAATCATCAGGGCCATACAGCGCCACGTCATCAAGGTAGGTGATCCAATCCGCCAGCGCCGCCTCGGCCTCGTCGAAATCTTTGGCAAAGAACGTGTCAATCGATCTGCCGAATTTGGTCGCCACCTCGCGCGGGTTTTGCGTGACAGACTTTTCGCGCAGGTCAACATGTTTGATCTTCAACGACGCCAGAGCCGCCACGCGGATGCCTGTCAGGCAGAGAAGAGCAAAGACGGCTTTGTCACGTTTCTGATGCGGTGTCTGGCTCGGCATCAGGCTCAGCGCATGTTTAGCCTGTTTAATGCTGGGTGCTGGGCGAGGGGCTGCTGCACGCGCTTCAGCCTTATCGCGCCGGGACAAGTTGAAGTAATCAGCATCAGCCGCTTTGATCCGGCTGCGAAAGCCATCTTGCTGAGAAAGCCAAAGAACGAACTCGCGCAATGTGGTCAAGATCGCTCGCATGGTGGACTTACTGAGAGGCTTGGCCGATTTGCTTTTGGACTGTTCCAGATGGGTGCGAAAACCCATCGCCTGTTCGATGTGAAAGCGGGCAAAATCCTTGCGCCGATTCCAGACGTCAAAGCGTTCAAGGGCGGCGATTTCTCTATCCAGCGTTTTTTCTGATAGCTGGCGGGCATACTGGCGATACTCCAAGAACCGGCGTTTCAAGCGTTCGTTTTTCTCGTTTGGACGTTTGCTCATTTGGGTCCTCATTGGGTTACATTTCGAGGGGGTGCATTGGGGCGCGAAGGGATGCCGCCTGAGGCGGAAAAACACGGGGGTTCATGTCCACCACTATAATGTCGCCCCATCCCCCTTTATTGTGAGGTCGAGGGTGCGACCGATTTCGGGCAAGCGCGCCAATGACACGGGCTTGCAAACGACCGTTTCGCAGGTGTCGCAAAGGGCGGTCAGCATCGCCCGATTTCCTGAGATTTTGCAGTCTGCCATTGCACCGTAAGCGCTCCGGCTGTCCCGACACTTTAGGCAGTAAAATTCGCACAGACCGGTTTTGACCTTGGCGCTTTGTCGCTGTTTAAGAATATAGTCTCGCAGGTCGTCGCCTCGGATCAGGGCAGGGCGTTCGCAATCCAAAATTTGCAACCCGTCCCTTGTCCAATTGTGTAGGGTCCGTTTAGAAACGCCGACAAGTTCTGCCGCCTCTGAAGATGTGTAACAGCGATATGATTTGATGCCATTGATGCGGGCTTGCTTTGGCATGGCAGAACTCTAATTGATTGAGTTCTGTTCGTTTTGGCGCAACCAATCCTTGATCGCATCAATTGTGATCAAGCGGCGCGTGCCGATCTCGATGCTCTTCAGTTCCCCCGCTGATAGGGCCGCATAAAGGGTCGTTCGGCCAATGCTGCACAGGCGCGCGGCCTCGTTCGGTGAAACGGCGATAACCTGTGTGGCTTGAGTTAAAAGTTCAGTTGGATTCGTCATGGCCCGTACTCCTTCGGTTGGGAATACATGGACGTTGATGGACGAAAGGTGGGTCAGAACAGATGGAGAGTAGTGATCCAGTTATGATCCACCTCGTATTTTGGTGACATAACGCTTGATCGTCAGCAATGATGGCGGCTTGTCGGCGGGGTTTTGGGTTCTTAGGAAGTCCAGAATTGCCTTGGCTTCCTCATTTCGTCCTTCGAGGGCGATGCCATCCTGAATCCTGGATTGGATCAGCGGAATCAGCATGTGCGCATATTTATTTGGGGCACCACCAACTCGCCTAACTGGGGCATTGACGATTGTCAGTGGATCGGTTGTCTTGAAGAGAATACCTGTGTCATCAGGAAATTCGACTACCTCATCCAGTCGTGCAGTTTTTGCTTTTGGAAACGGAAGCGCACCCTCCGCAGTCAGGATCAACCGAAACCGAGAATGGATTTCGCGAGACAGTGCAGTTTCCAGGTCAATGACATCCTGTTCGCTTTGCAAGCGGGGATGGAAATAGATCGCCACATCCCCACCGACAGATTCAATCGCTCCAACGCGAAAAGTTCTGTCCGATAGCGGCGTTGCCCTGCGGCGTTTGCACTCAAAAACATTGGCCAAAGCCGCTACGAGTTTCGGTAAATCCGGCAACATCCCCACGACAGCAGAGCGTTCGACAGGCACAAACCCACAGTCGGGGCAAATATACCCATACTGCTCATTTTTGAAGAGGATTGCAGCATCATGCGGGTTGTCACAATTCTGGCAGGTGACGGCCTGCACCACGCCAGATTCGCGAATATAGCCCTCATGCAACAGCAAGTTGCAGCCGGTTTTCATACGGATCGAAGAAGCGGAAACCGTGCCCCCGTGACCTATCATTTCACAAAGCAATGCAATTGCGGACAATCAGGTCTCCTTAATCATATCACTGTTCTTTGGTTGCCCAGCGAGCAGGTTCCAACGCTCCAAAAGAGAAAAAACAAAATTCCGGTCTTTTTCGGTTTTGTTGGGCAGGGTCGTATTGTTCGGCGCACGAAGAGTTACCGTCAAGGTACGGCGTCGCTGACCTTCTCTTGCGGCCAAAACGACTCGGAGCGTTGCCCCGGTGATCTGCCAACCTCCTGCGCGCAGGGGCGATAAGCCACCAAATCGCCGTTCAAGAAATTGGTAGATGTTTTCGTCTTCGCCACGCCTCTCGATGCGGGTTAAGCCGCCGCCAGTTGAATGGAAATCAAGCGAAGAAACTTCAACCCGTTCGATGCCGTCAGCAGGTTCGGTTTCGAGTTCCGGCGAATTGCGCAGGGTCTCCAGCATGACCTCACGCCGGGGAGTTTCGACCGGCGCTTCCGCGTGCGGTGCAAAATGATTGGCAAATGATGCTGCATATTCATCCCGCACGTGTTTGCCGCCTTTCGCACAGATTTCGACAACACGCTCTTTGGCGTCGCACGCAATTCCCACCTCCAAAACCTTTTGCACGATCTGCCGCTCCAGCGTTTCAGACGAGCCAAATGTCAACTCGCTTTCTGCACGCTCCTCGACGTAGATCGTGGCCTGAATTATTTCGCTTTCTTCCCCGGTGATAGGGTGTACGCGAATGGATTTGTACCAATCCGCTTCGCGCTTGCGGTGGTCTGGCAGATCGAGAGGCGCGTGCCGCTTCATCGTCGAGCGCCCATGGCCTGCCATCATCGTCAAATTGATAAGCAGACCAGTTCCTGCCACCTGTTCTGCGCATTAAGGACGCCTGCGCCGCCACCCGGTCAAGAATTTGCGGATGGTCGATTGAAACCATCAACAAGACATCTTGCACGCCCTCCAATCCTTCCAGATCCACGCCTTGACCAGCGCAAATCTGTTCGGCACTTATCATCCCAACGCTGTCGGCCAGGCTGGCCAGAAGGTCTAGTTCGGCCTTCAGGGCGTCCTGTTTTAAGTCAGCCATGTGAGATAACAGGTCTTCAATGGACCTGACCAACACCGTCCCGCGCCCCTTGCTCACCCAGTCAAAGTCGTCAGGAGCCTTGACACTCCGCGCCGTGAAAAACTGCCGCAGACGATCAGGGGGTGATTTGCGGATAAAGCCGCTGAAAGATGCCATATATTGCGCTTTTAAATCTCATTCTGCAAAGACATGGTGTCTGTGGGTGCTTGAATCAAACTGCTTGCGTTTGTTGCAAAATAAATGTCCCTACGAAACTCTAGGAATCGGCGCTTTAGGCGTTCGTTTTTTTCGTTAGGACGTTTGCTCATTGGGCTCCTCGTTGGGTTGAATTCCGAAGCGCGAGTTGGGGTAGGAAAGAATGCTGTTTGAAACGGAAAAACACGGGGGCTAAGACAGAAGCAGGTCGATAATTCATTAAAACTCCAGATTCAATCCAACCGTTCCGCTCCAACTCGTAAAGTCACCGATACCTATCCCATCATTGAAAAGCGATGCCGAGAGGTCGTAGCCATCGCCTTTCAGGGCTACACCGAGTTCTAGCTTTGTTCGCAGGCTGTACCTTTCGATTGGAAAGTTATCTGACAAATGCTCATCCGAGAGTGCAAAAGTAAAAATTCCATTGGCACCGGCCGAGAACTGGAGTTCGCCTTCAGTCGGAAGCTTCGTTGTGTGAATTAATTTGGTTCCGAATGAAAACTCACCCAGGCTGATCGTTTGCCCCGAAATTAGTGCGCCCCGCGTGTCAACATAACTCAGCTGGCGTTCGTTCAGATAGTCAATGCCGAGGGTCGGCGACAACCTCCAGGCATCCCATTTGTAGTCAGCACCGTATTTCAGATGCGCCAACCATCGTGTGGTATCAAAGTTGTCTTCATAGACGCCATAAGGATTGATCTTGTTCCAGGACCGCCCCCAGCTGAGTTGGGCCTCCAGAAACCCGTTCAAAGGCGCATCTGTCCAGACGCCATAACCACCCAACAATAATCCGGTTCCTTGCACCGCACTGCCATGTTCCACATTCTTCTGAGCGGCATGGTCCATCTCGCCGATCACCCCGAGCCAAAGATGCTGCCAAAACTCTTTATGTGCCCCAAGTTGAACAGTTCCGAAGGATAACCGGTCGCCGCCAAACTCCGAATGACTTGCCCCGACACGTGCCCACCCGGTCCACCTCTCGGACAAGCTCAGCCGTCGTAGATCAGTTTCAATGCCTAACTGTAGTTCCCCATTTACCATCTCAGTCCGAAAGAAACCGTTTGGTGCTCTATCACCTAGGACGAGGCTTCGGAAATCTGGGCGACTTCCGATGATTTGCGTGCCCCGCTCTACTATGAAATCTGAAATTAGTTTTGACGTATGTTCTGTTTCGAGGTCTGGCGCGACATTGATCACGTTTGACGCCACCGACCAGAGTTCCAATTTGTTTGCCACCGTAGCCGCGGCAGCCCGCT
The DNA here is from genome assembly GCA_014238155.1 of Rhizobiaceae bacterium. Classification (GTDB taxonomy): domain Bacteria; phylum Pseudomonadota; class Alphaproteobacteria; order Rhizobiales; family Rhizobiaceae; genus Pseudahrensia. The sequence continues at coordinate 403 of JABABQ010000052.1, read as the reverse complement.
CCGGTACCCGAACCGTGATCGGGTTGTAGCTTTCTGCGGTCACTTCAATCCGGAATATGGAATACCCATTTCCACCTTCCAGTATCCGCCAAGACCCTCGTGACACTTCGACGTCCGTGTAGTCACCGAAACCTCTACCCTCATCCAGGTCGCTTCCAGCCTCGACGGGTTCGGAAAATGTTACCGTCAACACGACTGCACGATTTGCTGGGAACGTAGCTTGCTCAGGATCTTCGAAAGCCAATGCGACGCCCAACTGTGCTGCGGTGCCTGAGACGGTGATATCATAGGGGTTCTCATCGCTGTCATTGCTGCCGATATCGATCTCGAAGGAAAACGCTCCGGCAATGGTTGGGGTATAGGCAACGGTAAAGGTCGTGGAGCCTCCTGGTGTTATGGTCGA
>JABABQ010000050.1 GCA_014238155.1 Rhizobiaceae bacterium | reverse complement strand
CCTCCTGTGCTTCCGTTTAGCAGGTTGGGTTGCGCCATAAGGGAACGCGGTCAGCTGTCCGCCAACCAAAGAGCCGAAATGGGTGCTTTCAGGCATCACTATCTAACTAAGGATTGGTGCCTGTAAGCATCCTCTCCGAACCCTGCCGCACGCGAGAATTGAATGTGTGGCACCAACAATACCCGGACGCTTGATAAAGCGGGCGCGGGAACGATGGGGTTCGTTATGTTCGCGCTTTGCGCTTGCGCTCACGCTGTCGGGCGCTTCGCACCCTGCGCTCCCCTCCTTTATGAAATTGGGGCGGGCCTGACCGGCCCGGACGGCTCTTCGCCGTCTTCTACGGATGGTTCAGAGCCAGGGAGCGCGGGAACGGTGAAGGCTGGTTTGTTGGTAAATTAGTGCAAAATCGCTCAGGCGCTGGATTTGAACTTGATCTGGCTTTCCGGTTCCGCATTGATCAGCAATTCCGCCTTGACCGGTCTGGGTGGGGCAAACAACAGTCCCTGGGCCAGCGGCAAGTCCATATCAATCAGGCTGATGGCATCACGGTCGCGTTCCACACCGGTGGCGATTAACTGAATGTCCTGACCCTCCAGCATCGCCGCCAGATTGGCTGGAAGTATGCTGTCATTGGTGACGTCGACATCGGCATGCAACAGGATCGACGCTGCAATCTTCACAAAACGAAATCCGCAGCGTGACAGATAGTCCGGGTCGATCTTCAGATCCTGTACATCGCCCAGGCACAAGGCGATTTCCATGTCTGACAATTCTGCCAGCCTGTCGCGCTGTTCCTGATTGAGACCGGCAAATTCGCGGTTGTTCATTTCGATGATCAGCGATTGACGCAGACTGGCATTGGCTTCCAGAAAACCCGTGATCTCGCGGAAACTATGAAGATTGAGCAGGGATTTTGGCGACAGGGAACAGAACACGCCAGCGCGCTTTTTGAGCAGGTTGAGCTTGCGCACCATGCGCACCGAACTGAAGACAACTTTCTTGTCGATGGTTGCCGTCAGCCCCGCCGTTTCAACCAGATTGCGAAACTCCGACTGTTCGACAAATTCGCCATCACTGGAACTGAGCCGCATAAACGCATCAAAATAGGCCGGTCGCCGGGAAGGCAGTTCGACAATCGGTTGCAGGTGCATATTCAGGCTTTTTTCATTCAGCACCACCGGTTTGGTCGTGCGCTTGCGGCCTGAAATTCTGGTTTTGGAAGCTGCTGCATCAGGCCGGGGAAATTGATCAATCGGATAAACCTCCGACCCGCTCTCGGCGACGGCGGCGGCGGCGGCGACGGCGGCGACGGTGGCGGCGGCGGCGGATTCGCCTGTTGGGTTGGGTGGGTTTTCGGTGATGGCCTGTGCCGTCGATTGCTGCGGAGCGGCCTCCAGTTGATTGATTTTTCGGGCCAGGGTATCAAGGTGTCGCCTGATGTCGTCTTCATAATGGGCCAGAGCAGCCGATTGTGATTTCATGGTGCGGATTTCGCGGGACAGAATAAACTGCCGGTGCAGGATCACCACGGCAAAGACCACCATCAGCCCCAAGGTTAGTGCCGGGTTGAATTCCATAAAGCCGTTGGTTGACGCGAACACTGCAGCGCTAAAGCACAATGCCAACAGGCTGCCGAGGAGTATCAACCGCCAAAGCCATTTGCTCACCTGTCCTGCTGCGCTCATGGTCCCCCGCTCGTGACCGGCCGTCAATGGCCGCTGGATTGTCGAGACTGCCGGGCCCCGTCCGGCAATTCCGCTGTGCATCGAGCGGCATTGAATTGCTGCCCAAAGCGATGGAAGAATCAATACACGCTCCACCAAATGATGCAATGGTATCAATCTTCAAACTTGACGCTGTAGCCAGTTCGATTTACCCGGTGGGTCTGTTGGCCAAAGCAAGGTTTCTTTCATGTCCAAGCGTATATCCGGGTTGAGCGCGATTGCCTCAGATTACCGCGCGATCCTGTGCGATGTCTGGGGGGTGCTGCACAACGGACAATCGGTTTACCGGCAGGCCGAGAATGCGCTTGTGCAATACCGCAAGGCAGGTGGCCAGGTCGTGTTGCTGACCAATTCGCCAAGACCCAATCAGGGTGTTGCTTCGCAGTTGGATGACCTGGACGTTAGCCGACAAGCCTTTGATGCCATTGTCACTTCAGGTGATGTGACAAGAACTCTGATCGAACAAACTGTTGGAGATGTGTTTCATTTGGGACCTGATCGTGACTTGCCTCTTTTTGCCGGATTGGGCAAAAACCTGGTTGATGAAGCTGACTGTAAAACCATTGTCTGCACCGGTCTGTTTGAGGATGAACGGGAAACTCCCGAAGTTTATCGCGACAGGTTGACAAACCTCGCAGAGCGCCAGATTCCCTTCATTTGCGCCAATCCTGATCTGGTCGTTGAGCGCGGCGACCGGATGATTTATTGTGCCGGTTCCCTGGCAAAGCTCTATGGCGAACTCGGTGGACAAACCTTTGTTGCGGGCAAACCTCATAGCCCGATATATGATCTGGCGATGAAGCGCCTGCAGGAAATCAACGGATCGGCCATGCCACAAAACAACGTCATTGCTGTGGGAGATGGCATGCCAACAGATGTCGCCGGAGCCCTCTCAAACGGCTTTGATCTGCTCTATATTTCGGCTGGAATTCACAGCGCCGATTATGGGCCGGCAGATGATCCAAATGAAGCAGAACTGGAAAAGTTTCTCACCGATCATAAGGCTGAACCGACCGTCTGGATGCCACGCCTGTGCTGGGCGACAAGCTGAAATGGCCGGCTTTTATCATCACAGTCTTGACCGCGCCGTTGTTGATGATCATCGCGGTGCCGTCATTGCCATTGGAAATTTTGACGGGATGCATCGTGGCCATCAGGTCGTCGTGGAAAAGGCGCTGGCAATTTCCCGGCAGCAGGGGTGCAAATGCTTTGCCCTGTCGTTTGAACCGCATCCACGCACACTGTTTCGACCCCAGTCGCCGGTTTTTCGTCTGACCGATGAAATTATGAAAGCCCATGTTCTTGAGGCTTTTGGAGTTGATGGATTACTGACCCTGGAATTCACACGCGAGCTGGCATCGACGTCTGCGGAAGATTTTGTTCAATCCATTCTGCTGGACCTGGCTCAGGCGTCTCACGTCGTATCCGGATTTAATTTTCATTTTGGCAAGGACCGTGCCGGTTCGCCGCAATATCTTCTCCAGGCCGGCCAGGAATTTGGCTTTGGTGTCACCGTCGTTGAAGCCAAATCAAGCGGCGGCGGCGGTGAGGGCGACAACAGCGGCGAAGTTGAAGTTCCGGCCGAACCGATATCATCAAGCCGTATCCGGCGGTTGTTGGGAGATGGAAATGTCCGTGCTGCTGCCGGCCTGTTGGGCTATCACTGGTTGGTATCGGGTCCGGTGATTCAAGGCGCTCAACTGGGCCGAACTCTGAACTACCCAACCGCAAATATGTCTTTGGCCGAAAACTGTCACCTTGCCCACGGTATCTATGCCGTGCGGCTTCGGCGACCTGATGGACGCCTGTATGACGGTGTTGCAAGTTATGGTCGCCGTCCCACCTTCGACAATGGTCCAGCCCTGCTGGAGACATTTATCTTCGATTTTGATGAAGACATTTATGGCGAGACCATTTCGGTGACGCTGATGGACTATCTGCGCAGCGAGGAAAAATTTGAAAGTGTCGATGCGCTTGTCGCTCAGATGGACAAGGATACTGAGCAGGCCAAACACATACTTGCGGCCGCCCGGTCGATTTCCAAACTGGATTCAAGGCTGAATTTTGATACTGCGAAGGCTGTCGATGGCTGACCGGGTTTCCCGCTCCAACAAGGCTCAATCCGGTCGCGCCCGTACCGTTTTAATTACGGGTGCCACTGACGGCATCGGCCTGTTGCTGGCCCGGGCCTATGCTGGGCGCGGCCACAAGGTTTTGGCGACCGGCAGGCGCGTGCTGACCAATGATCAGGACCTGTTTCAATCGCCCAACGCCGTCTATATCACTGCCGACCAGAGCGATCCGGCTCACGCCTGTTCAGCAATCGTCTCAGCGATGCAGAATATCGGCTGGCAGCAACTGGACCTGGCAATTTTGAATGGCGCGACCGCCTGGGTGGGACCACCTGAAGATGAACCGGTTGACGGCATGAAGCAGCTGTTGGATGTCAATTTCAGGTTTCATATTCACCTGGCCCACGCTCTTGCGCCATTATTGTTTGAAGCAGCAGGACAGCTGGTGATGGTCGGATCGACCGCGACAAAAAAAGCTCAGGGTCGGTTTGCGACCTATACCGCAACAAAAGCCGGGCTGGATGGCCTGTGTCGTTCGCTGCGCGAGGAATGGTCGGGACGCGCCGACGTGCTGATCGTCCACCCGGGTCCGACACGCACCAATATGCATGCAAAAGCCGGTTTGAAAATCGGTTTTGCGAGATGGTTCTTCATGTCACCTTTGCGGGTTGCTTCGGCTATCCAATATGCCATCCGGCGTGGTGACAAACGCCGCATGATAACCCGCTATTTTGCTTTCAAGGCACGGTTTTCAAGGGCCGGGGAGGGAAGGCTGTGAAGGTGCTGGTAACGGGTGCTGCTCACGGTCTTGGTCGAGCTTTGACAGAGCAATTGCTGGCCAATGGCCACGAAGTTGTTGCCGTTGACAGGGATATTGAACCACTTGAGAAACTCGCGCTGAAGCATCGCGGAGCCTGTTTGGCCGGTTTTGCTGATTTGCAGAAAGTAGAATCTGTAGAAAGCCTGCTGGTTAGACAACATGGCAACAAGTTTGACCTGGTGATCTTGAATGCAGGTATCAGTGCCACTGGAAAATTCGAAGAAATTCCTCCTGAAGCCTATGACCGGTTGATATCAGTCAACCTGTTTGCTCCACTGCATTTGGCCTCGCGCCTGGTGGGCAATGACTTAATGTCTGCGAAATCGAAAATCGTGTTCATTTCGTCGCTCTCCCATGCGGTCGGCTATCCTGGCGGAGCGGTATATGCAGCAACAAAAGATGCGATTGCGTCTTATGCGCGCAGCATTTCCAAACCGTTCCACAAAAAGCGTGTTTCTGTGTTGACAGTTTTTCCCGGCCCGATTGATACCGGGCACGCCGAAAAACACTCACCGCACGGGTCCAGTCGGTCAAAACGCATGGCCCCCGATAAGCTCGCGCGGTTGATCCTGAGAGCTTCCCGGGGCCGATCCAAAATTCTTTATCCCGGTGGCAAAACGTATCTTGCAGCATTGTTTGGCAGGCTGTTTCCCGGCCTGGCGACGCGACTGATGCGGCGTGGGCTTTATGATAAAATGGCCGGGCCATCCTATTGAATGCCTGCAGGTGACAATTTTCCCGACCACCCCCGTCACCAACATTTCGAAATAATGTGTCCTGACCCTAGAATTTCCACCAACCCTTTGATAGACAACCGCCATGTACCGCCAGTCCTACAGCGTCGGAATACGAATTATCAGCCCGGTTTTCGGCTGACGCGCAGGCGTGGCCGCAGATCGGGACCAAGCTCTGTGGCCAAATATTTCAGTATCAATTTAGTAGAATTTCTTGTGCCGACGTTCCGCACAATGCCCTCATATGAAGTGACACAGCATGTCAGACACCACTGAACAACGCGACTATTCAGATACCCTGTATCTGCCCAAAACCGACTTTCCCATGCGCGCGGGCCTGCCCAAGAAAGAGCCGGAAATCGTTGCCCGCTGGGAGCGTGAGAATCTCTATAAACAATTGCGTGAATCCGCCGTCGGACGGCCAAAATATGTTCTGCATGACGGTCCACCCTACGCCAATGGCAACCTGCATATCGGTCATGCGCTGAACAAGATCCTCAAAGACGTCATTACCCGCTCGTTCCAGATGCGCGGCTATGATTCCAATTATGTGCCGGGTTGGGACTGTCACGGCCTGCCCATCGAGTGGAAGATCGAGGAACAATATCGCGCCAAAGGCAAGAACAAGGACGAGGTGCCGATCAACGAATTCCGTCAGGAATGCCGCGAATTCGCCACCCATTGGGTCGGCGTGCAGACTGACGAATTCCTGCGCTTGGGCATCACCGGAGATTTCAAACAACCTTATCTGACGATGAATTACAATTCAGAAGCGATCATCGCCAATGAATTGATGAAATTTGCTAAATCCGGACAGCTATACCGCGGTTCCAAGCCGATCATGTGGAGCGTTGTGGAGCGTACAGCGCTGGCTGAAGCAGAAATCGAATATGAAATCTATGAGAGCGACACGGTCTGGGTGAAGTTCCCGGTCAAACCCGGCGGCGGCGAGAGTGGTGATGACCTTTTCGGCGCGTCGGTGGTCATCTGGACCACAACTCCATGGACCATCCCCGGCAACCGGGCCGTGTGTTACTCAGACCGTGTCAGCTACGGCCTGTACGAAGTAGCATCAGCTGAAAATGACTTTGGTCCACAGGCTGGTGAACGGGTGATCTTCGCCGACAATCTGGCACAGGAATGTGGCGACAAGGCCAAAGTTGTGCTGACGCGGATGAAGGACGTGACAACCAAGGACCTCGCTGCTGCCAGTTTGTCCCACCCCCTCGCCGCGATGAAGGTCGATGGCTATGATTTCACCGTTCCGCTGCTGTGCGGAGACCACGTTACCGATGATGCGGGCACCGGATTTGTCCACACCGCGCCGGGGCATGGACGTGATGACTTTGAGATCTGGATGGCCAGCGCCAAGTCTATCGAGGCGATGGGCATTTCCACAACTATCCCTTTCACTGTCGATGATGGCGGGTTTTACACTGCCGACGCGCCGGGCTTTGAGGGAGCCCGTATTATCGATGACAAGGGAAAGAAAGGTGATGCAAATCAAAAGGTTATCACTGCCCTTATTGGACTTGACAATCTCTTCGCCCGGGGCCGTTTGAAGCACGAATACCCGCATTCCTGGCGCTCGAAAAAACCAATCATCTTCCGTAATACGCCCCAATGGTTTGTCCATATGGACAAGGATGGCGTGTCGAATCGTGGAACATTGCGCGAAACCGCGATGCAGGCGATTGATGACACGCGTTTTGTGCCAGCAGCCGGCCAGAACCGATTGCGGGACATGATTGAAAAGCGCCCCGACTGGGTGCTGTCGCGCCAACGCGCCTGGGGGGTGCCGATTTCGGTCTTCCGCAACCTGGAGACCGGGCAGGTGATTCCAGGGCCAGAATTTGCTGAATCTGATGCCCTGATGGCTCGGATCAAGGACGCCTATGCTGACGAAGGGGCCGACGCCTGGTATGCCGACGGTGCCAAAAAACGTTTCCTCGATGGATTTGTGAATGACATCGAACAATGGGATAAGGTCGACGATATTCTCGACGTGTGGTTCGATTCTGGTTCAACCCATGCGTTCTGCCTGGAGCAGCGCGACGATTTGAAATGGCCGGCTGATCTGTATCTGGAAGGATCGGACCAGCATCGCGGCTGGTTCCACTCGTCGCTGCTTGAATCCTGCGGGACGCGGGGCAGGGCGCCGTACGATGCGGTACTTACCCATGGCTTCGTGATGGCTGAAGACGGTCGAAAAATGTCTAAATCGCTGGGCAATATCGTCACCCCACAACAGGTGATCCAGCAATCTGGTGCTGATATTCTGCGACTTTGGGTGGCCTCTGCTGATTACGCGGAGGACCTGCGCATTGGTCCGGAAATCCTGAAAACCGCAATTGATGCCTATCGCAAACTGCGCAACACGCTGCGCTGGATGTTGGGCAGCCTGGCCCATGATCAAGGCGACGAAGTGGCGCTTTCAGACATGCCAGAACTGGAGCGTTTGATGCTACACAGACTTTCCGAACTGGATGGTACTGTTCGTGAAGGCTATGATGCATTTGATTTCAAGCGGGTTTTCGCTCAGCTCAATAATTTTATGAATGTCGAACTTTCGGCATTCTACTTTGATATCCGCAAGGATGCGCTTTATTGCGATGGACCGTCTTCGCAGCGCCGCAAGGCATCGTTGCATGTTGTTTCGCAATTGTTTGACTGCCTGACCGCATGGCTGGCACCAATACTGTGTTTCACCATGGAAGAGGCCTGGCTGCAGCGCCATCCAGAAGCTGGATCTGTGCATTTGCGCCAATTTCCTGATTTACCATCGCAGTGGCGAGACGATGCGCTGGCTGCCAAGTGGCAAAAAGTGCGTACCGTGCGCCGGGTGGTCACCGGCGCCCTTGAGGTCGCACGTCGCCATGACAAGGATCACGCCGACCATATTGGCTCATCGCTGGAAGCCGCACCTGTGGTTCACGTAATCGACACAGAACTGACGGCTGCGCTGGAGGGACTGGACATGGCGGAAATCTGCATCACCAGTGATCTGACCCTGTCCGACAGCGCGGCTCCAACCGGTGCGTTTGCGTTGGAAGATGTGGCCAGCGTGGCAGTTGTCCACAACAAGGCAAAGGGCACCAAATGCGCCCGTTCCTGGCGGATTTTGCCAGAGGTCGGTAGCGATCCGGACTACCCCGATATCTCTCTGCGGGACGCGGCTGCGATGCGTGAAATTGATGGCAAGGCCGGTTGAGAAAAGCCCCATCACCGGGACAATTAGGCCAGGCCAGCCAAGAGGAGGGCGGGGCCCGCGGCTCAGGATTAACCATGTCTGTGATGCAACAGGCCCAACATTCGGGCTTTGTTGCAAAAAACAGCCTGTGGGGTTACAAACCAAAAGCCGGATTCCGGCCACAATTGTGAGGTTAAAACCAAACTGGTTGAGCGGCCCGATTGCCGCAAAATTGGCACGATTGAAGATGACGAGCTTCGCCACGAATTGAGGCAATCGATTCAGCGAAGATTTTCGAAATGAACGTTCGGTGTTTAGACATGCATAAGACTTTGATTGGACTGTGTTTTGTTGGCCTGTTGGCTGGCTGTTCAGGGAATACCTATGGCACCGGCGTCTCCTCGGAGAAGCAATTGCTGAACGATGTAACCGGCATTGTGAGGCTTGGCAGAACCGAGAAGAAAGAACGGATCGATTATGCATCGCGTCCGACGCTGATCAGACCTCCGGTCGTGGCACAATTGCCGGCACCAGCCGAAACCATCAAATCGGAATCGGGCTATTTTCCAGAAGATCCGGAAACCAGACACAAGCGCCTGCTTGCCGAACTGGAAGAAGCCGATACCGGCAATGTTCGCACCGATAATCTGTCACCGGAACTGCAGGCCATGCGAGCAGATTCTCTGGCTCGAAAAAGAGCTTATGGTGCCACCCCGACCAACAATATCGGCGCCGTGAATTCCGATGGTGATTGCTTCATCTGTGACTATTATGTACGCACCAATCGCGATAAAAAGCATTTGGCTGAAAAAACAGCTAAACGCCAACAGGTTAGTGTCCAAAAGCGCCGCTATTTGACCGAGCCACCTGACGACTATCGCAAACCCGCTGAAACTGCCGAAGCCGGTGTGTTGGGAGAAGAGGAACTCTCCCAGGCAGCGATTGCGCGCAATAAGCGCAAGAAAAAATCCATTTTCGACAGAATATTTGGTGGCTAAGTCCCACACGATTGGGGATAGTTAATTTGATGGTGGACTTAACGGCGGGATTTGAAAAATTCCGTCAACAGGTCTGCCGCGGCTTGTTCAGACAGGCCTGAATACCAGTCAGGACTATGGTGGCAGGTCGGTTGTGTGAAAAAGCGAACTCCGTTTTGCACCGCGCCTCCTTTGTTGTCTTCGGCAGCAAAATACAGTCGACGAATGCGGGCGAATGATATAACGGCCGCGCACATTGTGCAGGGTTCAAGCGTCACATAAAGGTCGCACTCGGGCAATCTTTGGCTTTGCAGTTTCGAACACGCCTCGCGAATGACCAGCATTTCTGCATGCCCGCTGGGATCGTTATGTTGCAGCGTGCGATTGCCCGCCCTTGCCAGGATTTTATTGTTGTGGACCAGCACAGCACCCACTGGCACTTCACCGCGCGATCCAGCAGCGCGAGCTTCCTCCAGTGCTTCCTCCATAAATGGCATGACCAAAACAACGTCCTTTTGTGTTTTCGCAAACATTGATGGCTGATCGCCACTCGCGCAAGGCTTGATAGGGTGTTAGGAAGCGCCATGAAAGACAAAAACAAATCACCAGCGGCGGCCACGGCGGCGGTTATGCCGAAAGCGGCGAGCGCTGCGAGCGCTGCGAGTTCGAAGTCGACTGTCCCTGCCGCCACCGCCGCCACCGCCGCCTCCGCCGCCGCCGCCGTAGCCGCCGGAGAACGCATCGCCAAACGCATGGCGCGGGCGGGCCTGTGTTCACGCCGCGATGCCGAACGTTGGATTGCTGATGGTCGCGTACGGGTTAATGGCAAAATATTGCAAACCCCCGCTTGCGTTGTGACGGACACGGATACGATTGAAGTTGATGGAGAGCCGTTGCCGGACAAGGAGCGAACCCGGCTGTGGCTGTATCACAAGAAATCCGGTCTGGTGACCACGTCGCGGGACCCGGAAGGCCGAACCACCGTGTTTGAATCGTTGCCTGCGGACCTGCCTCGTGTTCTGTCGGTTGGACGCCTCGACATTAATACCGAAGGGTTGATGCTGCTGACCAATGATGGCGGACTGGCCCGGGCTCTGGAATTGCCGTCGACTGGTTGGCTGCGCCGCTACCGGGTCCGAGCCCATGGCAGTGTTACCCAACAACAGCTGGACGAATTGAAAGATGGAATTGCAGTTGACGGCGTTCTCTATGGCGGTATCGAGGCCGAACTGGAACGCCAGCAGGGCAGCAATGTGTGGCTGAATTTCGCCATGCGAGAGGGCAAGAACCGTGAAGTCAAAAATGTGCTGGGGGCACTCGGGCTTGAAGTCAACAGGCTGATCCGCCTGTCTTATGGCCCATTTCAACTTGGCGACCTGGAATCCGGGCAGGTGCGAGAGGTGCGCGGTCGTACTTTGCGTGATCAGTTGGGTTCAAAATTGATCGAACAGGCAGGCGCCAATTTTGACACGCCGCTGGCCGTGACGAAGTCTGAAAAACCGAAATCCGCACAAAAACCGGCAAAATCTGGCAAGAAACGTGACCGGCCTGATCCATTGTCCCGCCTGAGCACAAAAAAACCAACCAAGCAGGGCGACCGCAAACAGGGCAAGCCAGAACGACGTGAGCGCCGAGGGAAGGCCAGCCGCAATGCGGATCGTCGCCGGTAAGCTGCGCGGGCGTCATCTGTTCAGCCCAAAGGATCAGTCGATCCGCCCGACGACGGACCGTAATCGCGAAAAACTCTTTAATATCCTGACCCATCGCTGGGCAGACCAGCTGAATGGTAACGTGCTGGATATTTTTGCGGGAACCGGAGCCTTGGGGCTTGAAGCCCTGTCACGTGGTGCAAGTCGTTGTGTTTTCATCGAAAATGGCCGGCAGGGTAGCTCGCTCATTCAACAGCATATCGATACATTTGGCCTCGCTGAGTGTGCCAGAATTTTGCGCCTTGACGCAACGCGACCCGGTAAATTGGATGATTGGGGGCCGTTTGATTTGGTTTTTGCTGACCCGCCCTATGGCCGGATGCTGGCAGACAAAGCGCTGGCAGGTCTATCAGCGGGGGGATGGTTTGCCTCCGGCGCGGTGCTGGTCGTGGAGGAAAAAAAAGGCCAGCTGCCAGTGCTGAATAATGAGTTCGAACTGCTGGATCTGCGCGATAGCGGTGAGACCAGTATTGGGATATTTCGGTATGTCACGGGCCGATGACGAAAAATTAAAGTGTAATGGCCGAACCGAAGTCTATATTTTGATGCAGAATCGAATTGTACCGACCAACTCGGGTCCGAACCCGCAACTTGAGGAATCTTTATGTCGTTGAGAAGTTCGCGAACAACGCTGTTTTCCCTGGCCTTGCTGGCTGGATTGTCAGTCGCACCGCAATACCAGGCTGCCCACTGGGCAACTGCTTCTGCACAGGCGGCTGAGGAAAAGACCGGCCCTGAAGTCGCGTCATTCTTCCTGGCCAACGGAATGCAGGTCGTCGTTATTCCCGATCACCGTGCACCCGTTGTAACCCACATGGTCTGGTATCGTGCCGGTTCGGCTGATGAGCCACCCGGCAAGTCTGGCATTGCCCATTATCTTGAACACCTGATGTTCAAAGGCACCAAGACTACCGCCAATGGAGAGTTTTCAACGCGTGTGGCGGCCATTGGTGGCCAGGAAAACGCCTTCACGTCAACTGACTACACGGGTTATTTCCAAAGAGTTACTCCAGATGCCCTTGCAGAAATGATGACACTGGAAGCGGATCGCATGGAAAATCTGGTGCTGACCGACGAATTGATCATCCCCGAACGCGACGTTGTGCAGGAAGAGCGCAATTCGCGAACCGAGAATAATCCCGGATCATTGTTGCGTGAAGCCATGGTCGCCGCGCTTTATCAGAACCATCCCTATGGTATTCCGATTATTGGCTGGCAACACGAAGTCAACAGTCTGGATAAAGACGATGCCATCGCCTTCTATGACAAGTATTACACTCCCAACAACGCCATTCTCGTTGTCGCAGGTGATGTCGAGTTGGAAGTGGTGAAAGATTTGGCAGAAAAAACCTATGGCAAGGTCGCACGGCGGGCTGAACCAGGAAAACGGATGCGCCCGACCGAACCACCACCACGGGCCGCGCGTCGTGTGGAAATGGAGGATGCCCGGGTGCGCACGCCATCTTTCCAACGCTTGTATCTGGTTCCTTCTTACAATTCCGCCGAAGCTGGTGAAGCCGAGGCTCTTGAAATTTTGGGTGAACTTCTCGGTGGTGGATCAACCAGCCGGTTGTACAAATCTTTGGTGATCGATCAGAAAATCGCCACCAGCGGTGGCAGTTGGTATCAGGGAGGTTCCCTGGATGACACCATTTTTGGATTTTATGGTGCACCCGCTCAGAACACAACACTGGCCGATGTGGAGGCAGCTACCGACAAGGAAATTGCCAAATTACTGGCTTCCGGGGTCACACAGCAGGAGGTTGAGCGGACCAAGAACAGGTTGATCAAACAGGCGGTATTTTCTCAAGACAGCCAGTCAACGCTGGCGCGTATTTATGGGGGCTCCCTGGTTCTGGGCGCCACGATTGAGGACATTGAATCCTGGCCGAAACGTATTCGCGCCGTGACCCTGGAGGCGGTAAATACAGTGGCCCGCAAATATCTGGACAAGAAACGCTCCGTGACCGGATATCTGTCTCCGGAAAAAAACAAAGGATGAAGACCATGAACGCTCTCACATCTCTTCAATCCGTCAAATGTGCTCTGTTGGCTATGGGGACCATGGTTTTGGTCCAATGGAACAGCCCGGCCCATGCAGTGGATATCAAGCAGATAACCTCTCCGGGAGGCATCAAGGCCCTGCTGGTCGAGGATTACACGGTCCCGCTGATTGCCGTTTCTTATTCATTCAAGGGGGGAACGACTCAAGACATACCCGGCAGGGAAGGTACGGCAACATTGCTCACCAATACGCTGGATGAAGGTGCCGGATCGATTGAAAGTCAGGCATTTCAAATCCGCCTGCAGGACAATGGCATGACCTATAAGTTCAATGCGGGATATGATGAATTTACCGGCGGAATCAAGACCTTGCGCAGTGATCGTGAAGACGGATTTGAACTGCTGCGGCTAATGCTCAACGAACCACGTTTTGATGTGGATGCGGTTGAACGGATGAAGGCCTCACGGTTGCGCGGACTGCGCGGTGAGGAAACAAATCCGCAATCTCTGGCCGGCAAGGCCTACCGTGAAATGGTGTTTGCCGGTCACCCTTATAGCCGTCCGGCGCAAGGTACGATTGAAACCATGCAGGCGATCGGCCCGCCGGATCTACGCAATTATGTAGAGCGGGTGTTCGCCCGTGGCAATCTGGTTGTCGGCATTGTTGGTGCGATCAGCGAAAAGGAATCCGGTGAGATGTTGGACAGGGTGTTCGGCGCTCTTCCAGAGAAATCGAAATTGAAACCGGTACCGGAAATCACCATCAAGACAGGTGAAGACAAGCATGTTGAGTTTGACACGCCGCAGACCAACATCCGCGTGGCGCTACCCGGTATCAAGCGCGATGATGATGAGTTTTTTGCCGGATACCTGGCCAATTATGTTCTTGGCGGTGGGTCGTTCTCCTCTCGGTTATATGACGAAGTGCGGGAGAAGCGGGGCCTGGCTTATGGGGTCTATTCCTATCTGGGTACCTATGACCATGCTGGTCTGGTTGGCGCAGGGTCGGCAACCCGGGCGGACAGGGCCAAACAAACCGTCGATGTGATTTTGTCGCAGATAGCCCGGATGGCAAAACAAGGACCGACGGCTGACGAGTTGGAAAAAGCCAAGAAATATATCAAAGGCAGCTATGCGATTGCCAATCTTGATACGTCGAGCAAGATCGCTTCCGTGCTGGTCGCCATTCAGGATGCAGATCTGGGTATCGACTATATCGACCGGCGTTCCCAGTATATTGAATCCGTCACCCTGGAAGACGCCAAACGGATTTCTGCCAAATTGTTTGGCGGCAAGCCAAGTGTGATCACCGTCGGTCGAACAGTTAAATGACCAGCCCAACCGGACCAACGCTTGCAATAGCATTTGGTGGCGGCGGTGCTCGGGGTCTGGCGCATATTCATGTGGTTAAGGCGATGGAGGAACTGGGCATTTCAGCTGCTGCCATTAGTGGGACCTCAATTGGCTCGATCGTCGGCGCGGGGCTGGCTTGTGGGATGAATGCGCAGAATATGCGTGATTATGCGATTGAGACTTTTGCCGACCCTACTGAGGTCCTGTCCCGGTTCTGGCGGATGCGGCCGACAAAACTTGGTGAAGTGTTCAATCCATCCCGGTTGACCCTGGGCAACATCAATCCGGTCAAGGCGATCCGCGCCTTTGCGCCAGCAATGATCCCACATGATTTCAGCGAGCTTTCAATTCCTCTGCAGGTCGTGGCGACAGATTTTTATGGCCAGAAGGAAGTGGTCCTATCACAAGGTGATCTGACCGAGGCACTGGCTGCATCTGCTGCATTACCGGCGATATTCAAACCCGTGCATCGGCACGGAGCAACATTGATTGACGGAGGCATCGTCAACGCGGTTCCCTACGAACTGTTGTTTGACAAGGCGGATATTGTTGTTGGTGTTGACGTGGTGGGTGGTCCAAAAAAGTCGGTCAAAGATGTGCCAACCCGCATTGAAGCTTTGTCCGGGGCGTCGCAATTGATGATGCAGGCCACGACCAGATTGAAGCGCCAGATGAAGCCTCCGCATGTCTTCATCGAACCTCCTGTCAGTGGCATTGCCGTTTTGGATTTCATGAAGGCTCGGGATATATTGCGCGATACAGCGCCAACGATTGAACTGACCAAGCGGGCCATTGATCAGGTTTTCGCAAATTGGACTTCGGAAGCTGTGCTTGGCTGATTTATGAATGCTTGAACCGGAAGCCGATCGCGATGGCGACACCGATTTGCGCGTTTAACCGGGTCACTGGCAATAGACTGAATTTGTGGAGCAACGAGTGGCAGGTAAGCGGTCTCAATCGGACATTCGTACCTCTGACGCAGGGGTGTTAACCTTGTTGAGATGAACTGCTTCCTGTTCTAACGTCCAATTGGCAACGCGGACGTTTAAGACACCTCAGCGCCATCGGAACTAGAACCAGTGATCGCCACGTGACGGCGATTGACTTCGGGCGAGATCGTTCGCCCCCGAAAGGAAATGCGGTGTCCACGCCCAAGAAAAACGCTGAGAAGGAACGCCTGACGACGGATCTCCAACGCGCTCATGAGCAACAGGCGGCCACACGCCAGATCCTCGACAGCATCAGCCAGAGCCGCGATGATGAACAACCGGTCTTCGACCTTATCGTCAAAATGGCCAAGGAACTCTGCAACGCCACGTTTGCCGGTCTTGTTCTGGGACAGGAGGGCGACGAGTTCCAGCGCGTCTTGGCGAGCGAAAACCTTTCTGCTGAAATCCTTCAGCTGTGGGAGGATGGCAAATACACAATGCAACGCGGCGCCTCGTTCGCAGCAGACTCAATTCTTGATCGCGAAGTGATATCGATCGAAGACATGGGCGCCACCCGCTTTCATGCAGGTGGTGATGAACGCTACCGGATCATCGTCACAAAGGGGGGCATTCGCAGTAATCTGATCGTCCCGCTTGTGCTCAACGATCAGGGCATCGGTTGTCTGATGTTGGGCCGCGACGAGGTGCGTCCCTACACTTCCGACCAGGTGCAACTGATTGAAACCTTGGCCGCCCAGGCGGTCATCGCTATTGAAAACGTCCGCCAGTTTCGCGAAGTGCAGGAAAGACTGGAACGGGAAGAGGCCAGTCGCGAGATTTTGGAGGTTATCAGCCTCAATCCCGACAATGAACAACCGGTCTTCGATGCGATCATAAATCGCGCCGCCAAACTCTGCCGTGCCCCGCATGCTGGGTTGTTGCTTCGAGACGCCGACGACCAGCATCTGGTCTTGGTAGCCGTGAATGCCGAGCAATCTGGATACGCCGACTACCTTAGAGAAAACCCGCATTCGATAGACGACGAGACTTCACTGACGGTCGAAGCCGTCCGGGCGATGGAAGTCCGTCAATATCCTGACATCGAAGCCTTGGCTGGGGGCACCGCGATATCGGATCAACTGAAGAACACCTGGCAGCTGGAGCGCATGCGCACCCTTCTCTACGTGCCGCTTATCAAGGGTGACCGCGCGATTGGCACACTTGGTCTCTATCGGCTTCACGTCGAAGAATTCAGTGACGACGATATTGAGATCCTGAAACTCTTCGCAGCCCAGGCCGTAATTGCGATTGAGAATGTGCGTCAGTTCCGCGAACTCCAGACGCGCCTGGAACGGGAGAAAGCGACCGGAGATGTCCTGTCAGTCATCAGCCGGTCCCGGGACGACGAGGCCCCGGTCTTCCGGGCTATTCATGAAAGCGCTTCCCGGCTGTGTGACGCTCCGTTTTCTGGATTGTTCCTTGTCGACGCTTCTGGCGAAAACCTTCGCCTCGCGTCCCATTTCGGGGGTAAAGAGGACTATGTCGATAATCCCATGATAGTCTGGCCATTGTCCGATCCTTCGGCCGTGGTGCGTGCGGTGACCAGGTCCGAGATCATTCACATTCATGACCTGGCTGAAACTAAGCCCTATCGAGACGGGCACGACCCGACCGTAAGAGCGGTCGACATCGAAGGAACACGAACCTTTCTCGCCGTGCCGTTGATGCGCGACGGAGAAGCCATCGGCTCGATCGCACTATACCGGGTGGAAGTGCGGCCCTTCACCGACGATCAGATTGACCTGATACGCACCTTCGCCGCTCAGGCCGTCATCGCCATTGAAAACGTCCGGCAGTTCCGTGAAGTGCAAACCCGCCTTGACCGCGAAACAGCGTCAAAGGACGTTTTGCGCGTTATCAGTACCAATCGTGAGGATGAACTGCCGGTTTTCGACGCAATTCTGGAAAACGCCGCCGTTCTCTGCAGATCTCCCATGGCCAGACTGCATTTGGTCGACGAGAAACGAGAAAACCACAGAATGGTGGCCACTTGGGGGGAAGAACTCTTTGACATTCAGGTCGGCGAAAGCTGGTCGCTTGAAATCGACAAACCTGTCGAGCAAGCATTGCCAGTCGCGCGGGCGCTGCGGGAAAGAAAAACCGTCCTGGTAGACAATTTGAGGCAACATCCTTTTTACACAAAAGGACACGCACTGATAACCCGGATGGTGGATGTCGAAGACCTTCATGCCTACTGCGTTGTGCCGCTGGTGGAAGGCGAATCTGCAATCGGCTGTATCACGCTTTCACGTCGTTTGGAGGGGGCATTTTCAGCTGACGAAATCGCGCTGGTTGAGACCTTTGCCACGCAAGCCGTGATTGCTATCGAAAATGTTCGCCAGTTCCGTGAAGTGCAAACTCGACTGGAACGGGAAGCAGCCTCACGTGAAATTCTCCAGGTGATCAGCGCGTCGCGAACCGACCCCGCTCCGGTGTTCGACGTGATCCTGAAACACGCGACGCAGCTTTCCGGTGCGCCCCTGGCCAATTTGGCGTTGCTCGATGAACAGCGCGGCCACTGGCACTTGGTGGCCCATTTTGGCGACGGGCTGCGTCACCTCAAGGTGGGGGAAACCGCAACGCCTCTGGACAGCAAACTGGTTCCCGCCGTTGCCATGCGTACAGCATCGGTTGTGCACATCGAAAACCTGATGGAAACCGACCTTTACCGGCAAGGCGATCCCGGCCGCGTTGCCATGGTGGAAGTGGAAGGCATGCGGACGATCGTCGGCGTGCCGCTTCTGAGCGAAAGCGTGGCCATCGGCTCCATCACGCTGTTCCGGCGCGAAGTTAAAGCCTTCTCCAACGAAGAGATCCTGTTGGTCGAGACCTTCGCGGCCCAGGCGGTGATCGCCATTGAGAACGTCAAACAATACCGGGCGCTAGCCGACCGCACCGCCGAAGTCGAGGCGCTGAACTTATCGCTTGAGTCCCGCGTTGAGGACCAGGTCGGCGAGATTGAGCGCATGGGACGGCTGAAGCGGTTCCTCCCCTCCGCCGTCGCCGATGCCGTGGTGACGACGGGTGATGAATCCATGCTGTCCTCGCACCGGGCGCTGATCGCCACCCTGTTCTGCGATATGCGCGGCTTTACCGCCTTTTGCGAAGCTGCTGAACCAGAGGAAACCATCGAGGTTCTGCAAACTTATCATCATGAGATGAGCGAGTTGATCGACCAGTTCGGTGCTGGAGTAGATCAACGGGCTGGCGATGGCATCATGGTGATCTTCAACGATCCGATAGCGGTCGACGACCCGGC
This sequence comes from Rhizobiaceae bacterium, assembly GCA_014238155.1. Taxonomy (GTDB): domain Bacteria; phylum Pseudomonadota; class Alphaproteobacteria; order Rhizobiales; family Rhizobiaceae; genus Pseudahrensia. The sequence goes on along the minus strand of JABABQ010000050.1, from coordinate 276,828 downwards.
AGGTGACGCGGTGCGTCTGGCGCTTGCAATGCGCGAAACAATGCGTGAGCTGTGTGCTCAATGGAAGAAGCTTGGCCACCGATTGGGTTTCGGCATTGGCATCTCGTTTGGTTACGCCACGGTCGGCATGGTGGGCTCAGCAGGCCGATTTGACTACACCGCGTCGGGAACTTCCGTGAACACGGCAGCGCGGTTGTGCGACATGGCGCAAAACGACGAGATCCTCATTTCCCCCCGCGCCTGGGCGGCGGTTGAAGGCGACGTAGAAGCCGAAAGCCGTGGCGAAGTTGAGATGAAAGGCATCAGGGAACCTGTCGAAATTTTTTCTGTGATTGCCGAGTAACCATGCCCTCTCTGGGCTCCGAGCAGGCATTTGGCCATCTTCAAATTATCGATTCTGACTGATCCGCATCAATCCGATTTTTCGCTGCCACCGCTGTGGCGTATCGGTTGCACAGCGAAACTTGCACCTTTGCCTGACGTGAAAGGGGAATTCGCGGTGGGTGGCAGATTGGTGCCGTCATCGTCGATGTCCACGCGGTCAGGTAGTTTGCTGATCTGGTAAAACGCCATCGCCGCGCCACCAATGCCGAACACCACCGCGCCAAGACCCCAACCGATCAGCACCCCCTCTGCACCAAAGTGGCGGCCAACCATGACGAATGGAATAATGCCCAATGTGGCGCGGCCCCAGTTAAACAGCGTTGCATGAACCGGAAATCCGAGATTGTTGAAGGCTGCATTGGCGACAAATAACGCACCATTGAACAGATAGCTTCCAGCGACGAACAGGCAGAAAATCTCGACCAGACGAGCAGCTTCTCCCTTGGCGTCGAAAATCGATATGATCCAAGGACTGGCGAGGGCCAGTAAAGCCCAGATCGAAACACAGTAAATCAGTGTGAACAACAACGCGTCGCGCATTGTGGAGCTGACCCGACCAAATTCGCGCGCCCCATAATTCTGGCTGAGTATCGGGCCAACCGAGCCCGACAGGGCAAAGATCACCCCAAATGCCACCGGCAGCACCCGTCCAATAATAGCCCATCCAGCAACCGCGTCGTCGCCAAATTCGGCGATTGAACGGGTAACATAGGCGTTGCCGACAGGCGTTGCTAATTGAGTTGCGATCGCTGGTATGGCGATTGTCAAGAACGGCCGCGTATGGCTGATGGCCTGTTTGAAATCGAACTTTCCCAGCATGTTGTGAATTTTCACCACACCCCACAGGCCGACCAATGCCAGGATAAACCGCACAACAAACGTTGCTATGGCCGCGCCGGTGATGCCCAGATCGAGACCGAAAATGAATATTGGGTCCAGCACCAGAGCCGCGATGCCGCCTGACAATGTGACATACATTGCCCGTTTCGGGTCCCCCTTGGCGCGTAGCAACGCTCCAAAACACATGCCGAGGCCGAGCAGCGGTATCGATGGGACAACGATGCGCATGAACGACAAGGCAAGGTTTAGCGTTTCGCCCCGAGCGCCGAGTATTTCGAGAAAGAAAGGCAGCGAGAAGAACAAACCCACGGACAGCAATATTGTTGTCACCAGCAGGTAAAACAGCGACGAAGTGGCCAGGCTTTTTGCCTTTTCAGTGTCTTCTGCCCCCAGCGCCCGCCCGACGAGCGCTGCTGTGGCAATTGAAATGCCAATCGAAACGGAGATTGAGAAAAACATGATCGTCGCGGCATAGCCAATGGCCGCGGCGAGTTCCTGCTGACCGAGCAGTGAGATATAGAAAAGATTGATGACGTCGACGAAGAAGATCGACACCAGGCCAATCGACGAGGTGGAAGTCATCACCACCACGTGGCGCATGGTGCTGCCGGTGGTGAAGGCAGCTTTTGCTGAGGTTTGTCTTGACGCGGCCATTAGTTTTTCAATATTTCCTCAGTTTCGGTGCTGATTGCCTCGCCTTGATGACGCGGTTGGATCAGCGGTTCGGGCACCGGAGATGCATGCGTAGTTTCAACTCCGGCAAGCAGGCCGTCCTTCAGCTGAAGTTTCAACCGTTCCCGGTCACGATGACGCACATCTCGCACGATTTCTTCGGCCTCCTCGCGAGACAGGCCAATGCCTTCCAGCAACGCCCGTCCCATTACCAAAGCGGATTCAAAAGTTTCGCGAATTTGCCAGACTCCGGGCCGCTGAAGCAGATCAATCGTATGACCGCGATCATAGGAGCGCACATAAAGTTTGGCCTTGGGATAATCCCGGGCGATCATGTCGACTATATTGTTGGTGATTTGTTGATTGTGGGTGCAGATGGCAATAATTCTGGCTTTTTCAATGCCCGCAGCCCGCAACACGTCCATGCGAGTTCCATCACCAAAGTAGATGCGAAACCCAAATCGTTGAGCCTGCCTGATGCGGTTGGCGCTGTTGTCGAGCACGGTCACGTGACAGCCACCCGCCAGCAGCGTTTGCGCAGCGATATGCCCCAGGCGGGAAAAACCGATCATCATCACCTCGGTTCCAGCACCTTCAAAATCCTCATCCATTTGCTCATCGGCATCGCCTTTGATGAGCCGGGCACCGAGTTTGACAGAAATTGGTGTCAGCGCCATGGAAAGGGTGACACAGGCGATCAGAAAGGAAGCTTCCTGCGGAGTTAAAAGCGCCACCGCGATGGCTGCGGAGAACAAAACAAAAGCAAATTCTCCGTGTTGTGGCAGCACAAAGGCTACCCGAATACTGTCATTGTGATTGGTGTCGAACAGTCGGCACAGCAGATAGATTATCGCCGCCTTGATGGCCATTGCCGCCGGGACGATGGTGAGAATGAGCCACAGATTGCTCCAGACAATCTGCAGGTTGACGGCCAGACCAACGGCCACAAAAAACAGACCCAGCAGGATGCCACGAAATGGTTCGATATCGGCTTCAAGCTGATGCCTATAGCTGGATTCTGCCAACATCACGCCAGCGACGAAGGCGCCCATCGCCATTGATAGACCGGCAAATTGCATCAAAACGGCCGATGCGATGACAATGAACAAAGCCGCCGCGATCATCGCTTCACGAGCACCGGTATCGGCAATGATTCCAAACAGCGGGTTGAGCGCATATCGACCGGCGGCGATCAATGCGACCAAACAGCCAATGGCGATTGCCACCTGTTTCAGCCCGTCGCCGGTCAGTTCCATCGTACCGGCCGCCAACAACGGTACCGCGACTAGCAGCGGAGCAATTGCAAGGTCTTGAAACAGCAAAATGCTAAAGGCCTTTTTGCCGTGTGGTGTCCGGTCTTCGTTGGAATCTTCCAGCAATTGCAACGCAAATGCGGTTGAAGACAAGGCCAGGCCGAAACCGACAACAATGGCTGCGTTCAGCGGGAAGTAGAAAGCCCAGGCAAGGCTTGTCAGCACAATACCACTGAGGATCACCTGTGAAGCGCCGAGGCCAAATATTTGCCTTCGCATGTCCCACAATCGAGACGGGTTGAGTTCCAGACCAACAATAAACAACAGCAGAACGACGCCCAGCTCGGCCACATGAAGGATTTGTTCACCGTCAGAGATATAGTTGAGGATGGGGCCAAGAAGAATGCCAACGGATAGATATCCCAGCACGGTCCCCAGGCCGATTTTCTTAAATAGCGGCGCTGCTATGGCTGCGGCGCCTAGAATTACCACAGCGTCAAGAATAATATTGGATCCGTCAGCCATATGGAATCTCGTTGTTGTGAATCGTCGCAAGCGTAACACAAGTTGTGGTTTGGGTAGAAGCATTCACCGGTGGTACCGACTTGCCCCTTGAAGCGACGCATCGCAGTCCTTAAACGTCAGATGATTGGATACAAGTGGAATTGCCTTGTCTGATTCTTTTGACATGAAATTGCTGCAGGACCGCGCCGCAGCGCTGGTTGAAGCGGCTAAACGTGCCGGCGCCGATGCCTGTGATGCCATCGTGGCAGCCAGTCGCTCGACCGGTGTTGAAATTCGTGACGGCGAACTGGAAGAAACTGAAGGGGCGGAAAATAACGCATTTTCCCTGCGGGCCTTTGTTGGTCAGCGGTCCGCATCGGTATCGGCCAATATGACAGGTGACCCGGCGGTTTTGGCGCAGCGCGTGGTGGCGATGGCCAAAGTATCGCCTGAAAACAAATTTGCCGGTCTGGCTGACGTATCACAGCTGGCGCAACAGGTGCCTGACCTTGACCTTTACGACAGTGCCGAACCAGATTTCGACAGCATGCGCGAAACGGCTTTGGCCTGTGAGGCGGCAGCGCTTGAAATTGATGGGGTGTCGAAATCATCCGGCGCGTCTTTTGGACGGGTATTGGGCGGCAGCGTATTGGCAACCAGCGAAGGATTTGTTGGCAGCTACCGGGCCAGTCGATTTGGTTTGTCGGTTTCTGTCGTTGCCGGTGAGGCAACAGCGATGGAGCGGGATTATGATTTTGACAGTCAGCACCATCTGGGGGATCTTCGCTCAGCTGCAGATATCGGACGCAGTGCCGGAGAACGCGCCTCCCGGCGGGTCAACCCACAACAGGTTGAGACCCAGACCGTCAGCGTGATATTCGACCCCCGGATTGCCCGCGGACTGGTTGGACATTTTGCCAATGCGATAAATGGTTCTGCCATTGTGCGGGGTACGTCGATGTTGAAGGACAGCATGAACAAGCCGGTCTTCGCCTCAGGTGTGAATGTGGTGGATGAGCCTCATATCATGCGCGGCATGTCTTCGCGCCCATTTGATGCCGAGGGTGTGTTGGGGGCACCGCTGCAACTGGCTGAAGACGGCGTGCTTCAAAACTGGCTGCTTGATTCGACAGCGGCCAGGGAATTGGGACTTGTCACCAATGGCCGTGCCAGCAGGGCTGGCAGCGGAACGTCTCCTGGCAGCACCAATTTGACAATGTTGGCGGGGCAACGGTCACCGCAGCAGATGATCAGCGGTCTCAAATCCGGATTCTATGCCACAGAACTGATCGGGCAGGGGGTCAATTTGATGACCGGAGACTATTCTCGCGGTGCCAGTGGTTTCTGGATCGAAGATGGAGAATTGTCCTTTGCGGTGAGTGAAATCACCATTGCCGGCAATCTCAAGGATATGTTTGCAGTTCTTGAACCGGCCAATGACCTGGATCGGCGCTTTGGCACCAATGCGCCGACCATTATGATCGAGGGGCTGACGATTGCCGGACGCTGAACACATCATGGCCGACCTGGATTTGCTGACTGAGCTCGGTGTGGCGGCTGGTGAACTTGCGATGAAATGGTTTGGTCAGGATCCGCAGGTCTGGATGAAAGAGGGGCAGTCGCCTGTCTCAGAAGCTGATTATGCCATCGACCAGTTTCTGCAAAAGGAATTGCTGGCGGCGCGGCCTGAATACGGGTGGTTGTCGGAAGAAACCGACGACAATTTTGAACGTTTGCACACCGAACGGGTGTTCGTCGTTGATCCGATCGACGGTACGCGGGGTTTTATTGCCGGATCGCAGCAATGGTGCATATCGATCGCTGTGGTTGAACAGGGGCGTCCAATTGCTGGTGTGCTGGAATGTCCTGCGCTCCAACAGACGATTACCGCACAAGCCAGTCTGGGAGCCTGGTGTAACCGTCAGCCGATGAGCGCCGATCAGCCGAGCGCTGGTGCCCCGGTGAGGGTGACAGGGCCTCGCAGCTTTCAAAAAGATGCCGACCGTCGCCTGTCGCGTCCGGTGAATAAGTTGCCGTTCGTTCCCTCATTGGCATATCGCATTGCGATGATCGGACTGGGCAGTGCCGATCTTTCTCTGGCACGGGCCAGCGCCAAGGACTGGGATTTGGCGGCAGCAGATCTGATTGTCCATGAGGCTGGTGGCTGCCTGACGGATATGAAGGGAAACAAGCCGGAATACAATTGTGAGGATGTGCGCCATGGCGCATTGATTGCCTGCGCCGCGCCAGATCACAAGGAAATGCTTGATCTTGCCATCAAGGCGATGAATAACGGCGATAAACACTAGCCACTGGCGCCATCATGCCCGGTCGAAGCTGAAAAGCAGGAGCAAATCTATGAGTGAAAAAGCCGACAAGAAACAATTGCTGCACCTCGTGTTCGGCGGCGAACTGGACCATTTGGACGGGGTCACATTCCGTGATCTTGATAATCTCGACATTGTTGGCATCTATCCGGATTTTGCCTCAGCGAAGGTCGCCTGGAAGGCCAAGGCCCAGTCAACCGTAGACAATGCTCACATGCGATATTTTGTTGTCCATATGCACCGATTTCTTGACCCTGAAAATGCCTGAATCAGCGGCCATGGTGGATTTGCAAATCTACGTCGGCGCCGGGAGATAAATTGACCGATATCTGGGCCCATACGACGTTGAAATTATACCGCGGATTCGGATCTTTGATCTATCCGTTCTCCGGACCGTTTTTGCGTGCGCGTGCGCGCAAGGGCAAGGAAGACCACGCCCGTCGAGCCGAGCGCTACGGATATGCCAGCTGGGATCGTCCGGAAGGACCTCTGGTGTGGCTGCATGCGGCCAGTGTTGGCGAGTCCCTTGCCATCATGCCACTGATCAAACGGATGGAGAGTTTCGGAATTTCGCTGGTCCTGACCACCGGTACCGTGACTTCGGCCAGCGTTGCTCAAGACCGGATTTCGGAACGTACAATCCATCAATATGTGCCAATGGACATGAAGCGGGCAGTGGGGCGGTTTCTCGAGCATTGGCAACCGGACCTGGCGATTTTCGCCGAGTCGGAAATCTGGCCAACCACAATTCAGGAATTGGCGAAGCGCAATATTCCGCAAATTCTGGTCAACGCCCGAATGTCGGATCGCTCCAATCGACGCTGGTCAAAGCGCCCGTCGCTGGCACAGGCGGTGTTCGGCAATCTGTCGCAGGTTCTGGCGCAATCAGAACTTGACGGTGAACGATTTAGAAATCTCGGTGCGCCGTGGGTCTCGGTTGTCGGCAATCTGAAAATTGATGTCGGGGTTCCCCATGCTGATCCCGAGGCCCTGAAAGCTCTGAAAATATCGATTGGCGCCCGCCCGACCTGGATTGCCGTGAGTACTCATCAGGGCGAAGAATCCAGCGTTGCACAGGTTCACAAAATGCTGGCTCAACACGTGCCGGATATTTTGACTATCCTGGTGCCGCGTCACCCGGATAGAAACCAAGAAGTGCTTGGTGTTCTCCAGAATCAGGATCTTAGCGTTGCTAGCCGTAGTTCCGGTGAAGCAATTGACGCGAATACGGATGTTTTCTTAGGCGATTCTATTGGCGAAATGGGTCTGTACCTGTCGCTGTCGGATATTGCATTCATGGGTAAATCACTTAAGTCGCAGGGTGGGCAGAATCCAATTGAACCGGTGATGACGAATACTGCCATTTTGTCAGGCCGTTTCGTGCAAAATTTCCGCGAAACCTATCAGGCTCTGCTGGAAAATGGCGGTGCCAGACTGGTGCGCGACGAGGCTATGCTGGCGGGTCATGTGCTGCATCTGTTGCGTAATCAAAAAGATCTGGAAGCCATGCAAGGGGCGGCTCAATATACGGTCAAGCAGATGACCGGGGCACTTGAAAGGTCGATTGAAGCCCTCGACCCCTATATCATGCCCCTGAGGGTAAAGGTCGGCCTGGACCGGCGGCGGCAACGTGATGAAGCGGCGCAGCAGGCGCGGCCCGATAGATCACAACCGTCAGGTACCGGCAGATAAAACCGGTGAGCGAGGCGCCTCCATTCTGGTTTGGCAAAGCTGGCCCTGCTGCTTGGGCTTTATGGCCGATTGCTGCCATTTACGGCCAAATTGCCGCGCGACGCATGGCCCGGCCTGCGTCGTCGATCTCGAACGTTCCGGTACTTTGTGTAGGGAACTTGATTGTCGGAGGGGCCGGTAAAACGCCAACCGCCGTCGCAATCGCGAAAATCGCCCGTAACATGGGTCTGCGCCCGGGTTTTTTGAGCCGCGGCTATGGCAGTAATGTTGCCGCGCCAACACAGGTCGATATCAAGCAGCACAGTGCGCTGGACGTTGGTGATGAACCGCTGATTCTGGCGCTCTACGCTGATACTGTGGTCAGCCCCGACCGCCCCGCCGGTGCGGTGCTGCTGGAAGAGCAGAAAGTCGATCTGATCATCATGGATGACGGTTTTCAAAACCCGTCCTTGCACAAGGATTACAGCCTGATCGTGGTCGATGCTCGCCGCGGTATTGGCAACGGATTTTGCATGCCGGCAGGACCGTTGCGGGCCGACCTGCGGACGCAATTGGCTGCCGCCAGCTCATTCTTGATGATCGGCCAGTCCAGCGCTGGCACAGAAGTGGTGCGCCGTTGCGCCCGTATCGCCAAACCGGTATTCAGCGCTGACATAAAACTGCGCAAGCAGAAAAATTTCAACGGCATGGAAGTACTGGCCTATTGTGGCATTGCGGACCCGGCAAAATTCCATGCCAGTCTGACGCAGGCCGGTGCGAACGTTGCTGCGACCCGAAATTTTCACGATCATCACCCTTTCACCGTGGAAGATTGTCGCGAGCTGATGGCCGAAGCGGCTGCAAAACGGTTGAAACTGGTGACGACTGAAAAAGACAGTGTACGGCTGGTCCGTGCGGGATCGGTGCAACAGGAATTGCGTGATGCCAGTCAAGTCCTGCATATCGACCTGGAGTTTGAAAACCCCAAACTCATCGAAATGGCGATTGAAGATACCCTGCAAAATGCTTCAAAAACACGACTACGCAAAACCTGACTGGAGCATTCACCATAGCGGTGTTTACTGATTTACCGGTATCATTGTGCCCAGAAGCGCCGCCACCTGAACGCGGTTTCCATTCTGGTCGTCGCACCATACCTGGGAAGCCACAACAATCAGACGGCGCCCGGGTTTAAGAACTTTTCCTTGAGCCATCAAGAATCCGTTTGGTGACGCCAGAGCCGGGGCCATAAGGTTGATCTTGAGTTCAACTGTCATCACCTCGGTTTCCAACGGCATGACGCTGAGTGCGGCATAACCAGCAGCGCTGTCGCCAAGAGTGAAGATCAGACCGCCATGGGCGAAGTTCTGTTGCTGGCGAAAGCCTTCAAGAATCGGTGCAGTGATAATTACATTGCCGGGTTGTATGGATTTTATTTCGGCGCCGATCGACGTCATCATGGATTGGCTTGCGAAACTGGCCTTGACCTTGTTTTCTATGTCTGGGCTCACGGGTATCAACTCAGCGTTCCTCATTATTTGGACGATCAGTCGTCGAATACCTGTTTCCAACGCGCCTGGGCCGCTTCTGGCCAGGAGCCGGGCATATCGTAAAAATCCTGATAGACCGGAACCGCGTCAGACAGCTGCAGCCAGGGCAGTTTGCTGGATGTGAAAATATGAACGTCCGCAGGGCATTCCTGCGGGCTGTCCAATGTGCCGACGCGTATGTAGCGCAGCTTGCCCTTGCGCGACAGATAGGAGCTGTAAATGGTGACACCGCATTCGGCACAACGGGTGAGTGTCTGGCCGTGGCCACTTGGTGTCGGCAATGTGACTTCGCTAACTTCGCCGTCAACTTCAACGAGACTGGATTCGATGATGGCATTCAGCGCGAAGGCCGTGCCGGTCAGATTCTGGCATTCGCTGCAGTGGCAGCAATGCACAATCATTGGTTTGTCCTTCATTTTGTAAGTGAGCGATCCACACTTGCAACGTCCTTCCAACATGGCCAATTTCCCATTTTGATTCTAATGACCAAGTCAAAATATCATAATGTCGACGAAATCAGCAAAACCGGCATCTAAGCGACCGAAAAAGTACGGTTCAGCAATGCGGCCAGTTTTCTCCTCAGAGCCCAATGCGGGCACGCGGAGCGATGCGTTTGGCGTTGTTGTCTATAGCTATTAGTATGGCCTGACACGCCGCGACAAAAGGGACAAACCCATGCCAGCCTATGTAATTGGCCAACTCGACATACATGACCCCGAGGCATACCAAGCCTATCTGAATGGTTTCATGCCAAGCTTCCAACGGCATGGCGGGGAGTTGCTCGCAACCTCAAGCGCTGAAACGGAAATCCTTGAAGGATCATGGGCCATGCCACGCACAGTCATTATGCGTTTTCCTTCTATAAAAAATGCCAGGGCTTGGCACGACGATCCAGACTATGTGGAGTTAGCAAAAATTCGCCATCAAACCGCGTCTACGAATTTGGTCATCATTAATGGGATTGCCTGACCGGCGTTATTTGGGCGACCGTTTGGTCCGCAACCCAGTTATCAGCCGATTTTTGGCCAACCTAAGCCATCGGAAAGATACGGTCGTTCAGCAAAATGGCGAGAATTTTCCTTCGAGCCCATAGCCATCATTTTCGACGATGCTGCGGGTGTCCAGCTTTGAAAAGGCAGTCGAGCGCCCCATCATGGGGGCGCTCAGTATGTTTGAACGAAAACCTAGTTCTTAAACCGCTTGATTTCGCCGCTCGCTAATCTCTCTTGATAACTCACCATTTCACGGCGCACGATGGGTGCGAGGAAATATAGAGCGAGGATATTTGGCACGCAGATCAGAAATACCAGAGCATCGGATATATCCAGAATTGGCCCAAGCTGCACCATGCAACCAATCGCAACAAACGCACAGAAGATAAGCTTGTATATCGTTTGCCCCATATGTCCTTCTCCGAACAAATAGGTCCAACCCTTCAACCCGTAATATGACCATGAGATCATCGTTGAGAACGCAAACAGCAACGCCCCAAATGCGAGCGGAAGCGGGAACCAACTGATTTGACGCTCGAAAGCAGCCGATGTCATGGCGACCCCGGTTGCGTCTCCCGCAAAATTCGCGTCTGCAACCTGGCTGGTCCCGATAACCAGAGCAGTAATTGTACAAATCACAATTGTGTCGATGAACGGTTCGAGCAAAGACACATATCCTTCTGTGACCGGCTCTGGAGTACGCACCGCCGCATGAGCGATGGACGCAGAACCAATTCCCGCTTCATTCGAAAACACGGCTCTTTGGAAACCGATGATCAGCGCACCAATCGCACCGCCCTTGACGCCTTCGCCGGTGAAAGCTCCGGCAAATATGTTGCCAATTGCTTCAGGTATCGACGCGAAGTTCATCAAGATAACGATGATCGCAAATACGCAATAGAAGATCGCCATAAATGGAACGATCTTTTCAGTAACACGAGCGATGGATTTGATGCCGCCAATAATGACAGCAAAGACGACTGCTGCCAAAATCAGACCAACGAGCCAACCCAAACCATCTAGTGCGCCGCCAGCTACAGTATTCAACTGAACATAAGCTTGATTTGATTGAAACATGTTGCCAATGCCCAAGGCACCAATGAATATACCAATGGCATAGAAAGTTCCCATGAACTTGCCAAAACCGTCCATGCCGCGCTCTTCAAAACCCTTTCTCATGTAGTACATCGGGCCACCAGAGACAGACCCATCCGGGTTCTCCGTGCGATATTTCACACCCAAGGTACATTCAACAAATTTCGTCGACATTCCTAAGAAGCCCGCCACAATCAACCAAAATGTCGCTCCCGCGCCCCCGATTGTCACCGCAACCGCCACACCACCGATATTACCGATACCTACCGTGCCGGATACAGCCGTTGCCAGAGCTTGAAAGTGTGACACTTCACCAGGACTATCAGGGTCCGCATAATCCCCGCGCACCAATTGGATCGCATGTTTGAAGCCGCTCACATTCACAAACCCCAAATAGAGTGTGAAGAAGACGGCACCTATCACCAGCCAGAGCACAACAAGTGGCAGTTGGGCTCCGAAAAGCGGAATTTTAAAGAAAACGAAACTGCCGACAGCAGATGCAATCGGTGCGGTAATTTCGTTGATCGTCTCATCGAACCCGGCAAATGCGGGTAGAGTATAAAGAAAAAATGCTGTGAGCGTTATGAATAGCCTGGTCATCTCATGTCCTCTAAATTATTTTGGCCGGAAAAAATTGGCAGGCATCATTATGGTACAACGACGACCGGAACCGGTGAAGTTTGAACGAGGTTCCCAGCCACGCTTCCAAACAACAAGCTTTTGATTCCGGATTGCCCCCTACGCCCGATAACGATCTGCTGCACACCATGCTTTTCGGCGAGCTCAATTAGAGTTTCAGCTGGGGGGCCGTGTCGTACAACGGTTTCATATTCGATACCGGCTTCCTTCAAGAGCGCAGCAGCGGGTTCGACCACACTTGATGTTGCCCGCTCAATCTCTTGCTCGCGCCGCATATGGCGCTCCGCATTCTCTTCAGGAGTGTTGAAAGTATATGGTGACCACTCAATCACGTAGGTCAGGATAAGTTTAGCCCCTCCAAGCTTTGCACGATCACTGGCATATTGCAGGGCTCTTGCTCCTCCCTCGCTGCCGTCTACGGCTATTAAGACTGAATTCGACATGATATTCCTCTCCAGTTTTGAAGTAGGTGCAGCGAAACTACCGAAATATACTTCGCGCGACTGGTTATTTGAAACGTCAGTGTGGTTCAGTTTTTTCTTATGAGCAAGATCGCGCTACGAATCTGTGCATAACAGACACATTTGTGATCGATGTCGAAGTTTGACTACCGATACCGGAAGGGGAAGCCAAAATAAAACGGCAAGCGGCTATTTGTCCATTTGATACCGAGGTCAATTTGTCCGCAACCCAGCTATTAGCCGATTTTTGGCCGGTGTCAGCTATCGGAAGGAAACGGTCGTCGCAATGGCAAATGCGTTGTGCAAATCACAACAAATGTGGGAACGTCAACACGCCTGAGAGATATAGCTGCTAGGCGTTTGCGGCCTGTTCAGCTTTTACTGACGCTTCGGCATCGACATAGGCTTCCTGACGCGGGAAGCTCCAGTATTTCAGCTCATCAAGGGGTATTGCTTTGCCGGTCACGGCGCAAACAACGTGGCTACCGGGGGCCAGAACATGAAAATCCGCCTCGGTATAGCGAACGACCGCAGCCTGGCCGGTAGGTGTGTCAATTCTGTCGAGCATTGATCTTCTCCGGCGATTGTTTAGCACAGGCATCACGGTGGTGCATCAGCATTTCCGTGCCTTCCTCTACCTGCGGCCAAACAATTTTTCAATATCTGCCAGCTTGAGTTCGATATAGGTTGGGCGGCCGTGATTGCACTGACCAGAATTCGGGGTGATTTCCATGTCGCGCAGCAACTGGTTCATTTCGGCGGGAAGCAATTTTCTGCCCGACCGTACCGATCCGTGGCACGACATGGTCGCGGCGACATAATCAATCTTCTCACCGATCAGGGATGCCGTGCCCCATTGAGAAATCTCATCGACCAGGTCGCGCAGCAATTGCTGGCAATTTACTTCTCCCAACAGAGCAGGTGTTTCCCGCACCGCGATGGCACCGGGACCAAATCCCTCAAGAGTGAGGCCAAGCCTGGCCAGTGCTTCGGTATGGTCGAGCAGGCGATTGACATCTTCTTCCGACATTTCGACCACTTCGGGGATCAACAGCAATTGGCCGGCAACGCCGTTGTCAGCGATCTGGGCTTTCATGCGTTCATAAACCAGTCGTTCATGGGCGGCGTGCTGGTCAACTATCACGAGGCCATCATCGGTCTGGGCAACGATGTAATTGGCGTGTAATTGGGCGCGTGCGGCACCCAGTGGCAGATGCTCGTTGGGGGATGGCGATTGCGCCTCCGCACGCAGGTCTGCTGACGGAGTGGAGACGGCTTCAAACCGGCTCTGGGGCGTATCTGAAAACCCACCATTTCCAGCATTGTCGTCGGATAATTCCGATACCGGGCGATTGGGGGACTTTGCCCAGTCGTGGTCTCGCGGGTGGGATGGTGCATAGCTGGAAAATCCTGCCCTCCCCATGGCCCGCGCGGCCAGACTTCCACCGTCAGCGAACTCGCTACCACCGCCACCGTCGCTGTCGCCGCTGCCGCCGGGGTTGAAGGATGCCAACATGGCGTTGGCATCGTCGGTGGAGGCGCGGGGGCCGTTGCCGCTGATGGCCTGCCGCAGTGCGCCGACGATGAGACCCCTCACCAGACCTGCATCGCGGAAACGGACTTCGGACTTGGCTGGATGAACATTGACGTCCACCTGAGCGGGATCAATTGTAATGAACAGTGCCAGAACCGGATGCCGGTGGCGTGACAAAAAGTCCATATAGGCACCGCGAATGGCGCTGGTGAGCTGTTTGTCACGAACCGGGCGACCATTGACATAGACGAATTGATGCAAGGCATTGCCACGGTTGAAAGTTGGCAGTGAAGCATAGCCGGTCAGCCGGGCACCTTCGCGCTCGGCGTCGATCAACATGGCGTTTTCAGGAAATTCTTTTCCAAGTATCTGTTCGCAGCGTCGCAGCAAGGGGTTTTCACTGCTCACAATGGCGTATTCGACAGCCTGACGATCCCCCCCTCCAACGGAGAAATGGATGTCCGGATGAGCCAACACTGCGCGCTTGATGATGTCGCCGATGGCATTGGATTCTGCCCGGTCCGTTTTGAGAAATTTCAGCCGCGCCGGTGTGGCATAGAAAAGATCGGCAACTTCAACGACGGTGCCATGATTGAGGGCGGTGGGTTTGACGGTGCTTACTTTGCCACCGTCTACCCGCACCTGCCAGCCGTTCGGCTGATCTTCGGCGCGGCTGCTGATAGTCAAATGAGACACTGAACCGATGGATGGCAATGCCTCACCTCGAAATCCGAGGCTTTGAATATTGTTGAGATCATCCGTCAATTTAGATGTGCAATGGCGTTCGACTGAGCGCTGCAGATCTTCGCGCCCCATGCCACAGCCATTATCGGTTACCCGGATGAGATTTTTGCCACCTCCCTCGGTGAGAACTGCAATTCTGGTGGCACCGGAATCTATGGCATTGTCGAGCAATTCTCGCACAACGCTTGCCGGTCGTTCGACTACTTCGCCGGCGGCAATCTGGTTGACAATGGTTTCGGTTAGCCGACGGATGTTCATACTGTATTCGCTTGTTGGTTGGGTAAACCTGACCCTGGATGGAATCACCCTTGATCGGGGACCCACTTTGGACTGAAAATGCGCTTCATCAACCTTTGGTGCAAGGGTCGTCCATGACTCCGATCAGTAATGAACAATTATCCTTTATCGGACACGGCCTGTCGCGTCCCGAATGCGCGCTGGCGCATTCCTCGGGAATGGTTTTTGCACCTGACTGGACTGGCGATGGTGGCGTCTCGGCAATATATCCCGACGGAACCGTGAAGCGACACCTGGCAACCAATTGGCCGGCCATCGCAGAGCAATTGGCACTCGATGAACCAATGCGACCTAACGGCATTTGTCTTCTGGAGGGCGGGCATTTTTTGTTGGCGCATCTGGGTGCTGAACGCGGCGGCATTTTTTCATTGGCACCGGATGGCACGGTTTCGGTCTTTTTGAACGAAATTGACGATGCGCCACTTCCACCAAGCAATTTTGTCACGGTCGACGGTGTGGGGCGGTGTTGGATTACCATTTCAACACGACAAGTGCCCAGAGCACTGGCCTATCGCCGCGATATTGCAGACGGATTTGTGGTGCTGGTGGAAAATGGCCTGGCCCGAATCGTCGCCGACGGATTAGGATATACCAATGAATGTCTGGTGCATCCTGATGGCAAACGGTTGTTTGTGAACGAAACTTTTTCCCGCCGACTGACCAGCTTCGATATTGGTGCAGATGGCAGTTTGAGCAACCACACGACGATTGCTGAACTGGGTCGGGGAGTATTTCCGGACGGATTGGCGTTTGACGAGCTTGGCAATGCCTGGCTCACATCAATCGTGTCCAACCGACTGCTGAGGGTGTCGACTGATGGTGCAGTTGATATCTATCTTGAAGATGCTGACATGGAACATCTGGAATGGGTGGAACAGGCGTGGCGGGATCACCAGATGGGACGCCCGCATCTCGATAAAGCTGCGGGCAGGGTATTGCGGAACGTTTCCAATCTGGCATTTTGTGGTGATAATCTGGACCGGGCTGTTCTGGGCTGTTTGCTGGGCGAGGAACTGGCCACTTTGGCGATGCCCGTCAGGGGTCACCAGCCAGTGCATTGGACATTTGATATTGAGCCGTTAGTACAGGCACTTTAAAAATCTAATTCAATTTAAATGGGTAAAACATGGCATCACCACTCTCTCTCGCAATCCTGCCGGGTGACGGCATTGGATTGGAAATCACCAAACCATGCGTCGATCTGGTTCAACAGGCACTGGTGCAGGTGGGTGAACCAAAAGCCCAAGAAAACTGGCTGGAAGCGGGGGCGGGCGCCTATACCAAATTGGGTAATGCATTGCCGGACGAGACCATTGCCGGATGCCGTGCGGCAGATGCAATCTTGCTGGCAGCGATGGGCGATCCATCGGTGCGCTATCCGGACGGAACCGAAATTATCCCGCAAATAGATTTGCGTTTCGAGCTGGAGCTTTACGCCGGGGTTCGTCCGGTCCGTTCAGTGCCCGGTATCAAGGGCCCGCTGGCCGATCCGCGTGGTGATGAACTTGATTTTGTATTGGTGAGAGAATCGACTGAGGGCCTGTTTGCCTCTGTCGGCAAAGGAAGCCGCGATGAGCAGCAGGCGACTGATACGCAGGTGATTACCCGCAAGGGCACCAAACGGGTCAGCGAGTTTGCTTTCAAACTGGCTCAAAAACGCAAGGCGGAAGGTCACGCCGGGGAGGTGACCAGTGTCGACAAAGCCAATGTGTTTAAGTCGATGGCCTTTTGGCGCGATATGTTTGATGAGGTGGCAAAAGACTATCCAGATATCACCCCGCGCTATGGTTACGTTGATGCCGTTGCCATGGAAATGGTACGTCGTCCGTGGATCTATGACGTGATGGTCACCGAAAACATGTATGGCGACATTTTGTCTGATCTTGCTGCCGGTCTGATTGGTGGCCTGGGCATGGCACCATCGGCTGATATTGGAGATGATCATGCAGTGTTCCAGCCATGTCACGGATCAGCTCCGGATATTGCGGGATCCGGCAAGGCCAACCCGACAGCGATGTTCCTGTCCGGTGCGATGATGTTTGACTGGCTTGCAGTTGAAAAAGACCATGCGAATTATGGTGAAGCGGCGCGCCGGTTGACTCTGGCGGTGGACAATGCATTTCGCGATGGCAGTTTGGTGTCGACGGAACGTGGAGGCGATGCCGGGGTGGATAAAATATCAGCCGCGGTGATGAACCAGTTGAAAGCACTTGCGTGAGGGGCAAACTGAAAGTTGCGGCCGTTGGGACCGGCTATTTCAGCAAGTTCCACTACGATGCGTGGTCCCGCTGTGGCGATGTCGAACTGGTTGGTATAGCTGACCTAAATCTCGATTCTGCCAAAAATGTCGCCGTCGACTACGGGGGTGCGGTGTTCACTGATGTGGCGGAAATGCTTGATGTGGTGAAACCGGATTTGCTGGACATTATCACGCCGCCACCTACTCATTTGCAGATGATCCAACTGGCGGTGGATCGGGGCATTAATGTGATCTGCCAGAAGCCGTTTTGCGGTGGTCTGGAGGATGCTGGCACGGCCGTTGATATGGCCGAAACCGCCCGGATCAACGTGACGGTGCACGAGAATTTCAGGTTCCAGCCGTGGTATGCCGCTATCAAACTTCAGTTGCAGGAAAATCGGCTTGGACGGCTCTACCGCGCGACGTTCCGATTGCGCCCCGGCGATGGCCAGGGGGCCGATGCCTATATGGAGCGGCAACCCTATTTTAAGCAGATGGAGCAGTTCCTGATCCATGAGACCGCAATTCACTATGTCGATGTGTTTCGATTTTTATTTGGAGAAGTCAACGCGTTGTGGGCCAATCTTGCCAAACTGAATCCGGCGATCAGTGGTGAAGATTCCTGTTTGGTGATCATGGATTTTGAAAATGGTCTTCGCGGCGTTCTGGACGGCAACCGCCTGTCTGATCATGTTGCAGAAAACCGCCGCCGCACCATGGGAGAAATGTCGATTGAGGGGGAAAAAGGTGAGTTGACCCTTTCCGGAGACGGTGTTGTTGGCTTTCGCGCCCATGGTGCAAATGAAATTGAAACTGTTCAATTTGACTGGGATGATATCGGATTTGGAGGCGATTGTGTTTATCGCTTTACCCGCCATGTGGTGGATCACTATCAGACCGGTTCTTTGCTGCAGAATAGTGGCCGCGAGTACCTCGCCAATTTGCGCATCGAGCAGGCGATTTATCAGTCTGCTAATGACGGCGCTGGTAGGTTTCTCTAGACGCGTTGAAGACCAGATTTTCCGGTGAAGCCATCCAGATAGCCAATGCACATAAAGCTGTTGTCGCCACCATTGCGACGGTCCAGTGCGTGATGCTGATTCCAACCAGACTGACGGACAGGGCGATGAACAGCGCGCCGCTTGAATTGGTTATGCAGCCATAGAACGCAGAGGCCACGCCGGCCAGTTTTGGATGAGGGTCAAGGCATAGGGTGGCGGTGTTGGAGATTACCGCCAGAAACGATGTGTTGAAGCAGAACATCATTGCTGTAAATCCATAGGCATTCAAACTGTCGGACCAGTTTAGCAGGGCAATTGCAGCGCTCGCCACCAGCAGAATGGCGCTGGATATACGCAACATATTGAGAATACCAAGACGCGGCAGCAGGGCGCGGTTGACCGACTGGCCCAGCACAATGCCCAGACCGGTAATGGCAAACAATGAGGCAAAGCCAAAGCCCGTGACATTGAATGCCATCGCATAGATGCGCGGGGCATTTGATATATAGGTAAATAGTGCACAATAGGCGAGACAGGCGCAGATCAGGAAATAACTGGATTGGCGATTGCGCACGACTGTCCTAACCGCTGACCACAGATCACGCGGTTGCAACGCATTTGGGTTGAGATGGAAGTTGGTTTCGCGAAATCTCAGCCAATTGAACAGCAATAGGCCAATCGCCATTATGCCGGTGCAGGCAAATGTGCTGCGCCAGCCGAATAATTCCACGACCACAAATCCAAGCAAGGGTGCGACAATCGGGCCGAACGCAAAAATCGCCATCGACAGCGCCATGGCGCGGGCCAGAGCCGTACCACTATGGGTGTCGCGCAATATGGCGCGGGCCAGAACCGGAGCAGCGCCAGCACCGAGACCTTGCAAAGCGCGACCCGTCAATATGGTTTCAATATTGGGCCCAAGGATTGCAAATAATGATCCAGCAATAAATATCGACATGCCGACTGTGATGGCCGGGCGCCGACCATACTTGTCTGATGCCGGTCCATAGAAAAACTGACCAATGCCAAAAAACATGGCAAAGACGGCGATTGTTCCCTGAACCAGATCCAAAGACGTGTTCAGGTCTACAACCATGACTGTAAAAGCTGGCAACATGATATCTGTGGTGAAGCCGGACAATGTCATCAGCGCCCCGCAAAATATCACAATTGCTGCGACAGACGGGCCAGTTTCTGGAGTTTTCATATCGGTATGCGATTGTGAGTTTGACAAATGAGTTGGCACCAAACGAAACACGAGATGATGGCTGCTTCATGGGTAAGCCGTACGCAGAAGTCAATCGGCACGATAATTCTGCCTCTTTACAAAGTCCTGTTGTCTGTGCATGGAGAATTTTGCTAGCCTTGCCACTATTCTTGTGCGGTTTTGGCGAATGTTGATTTGATGGGAATGGATGATAAATGAGTTCTGCTGTGACGCTGGAAAGCCTGCTTGAAGCGACGGCCAGTGGTGACCGGGACGCATTTCGCACACTATATGACAGATCGTCGGCGAAACTGTATGGCGTTGTGCTGCGTATCTTAAAGAACACACAGAAGGCGGAAGACGTCTTGCAGGACGTTTATTTGAAGATCTGGCAAAAGGCCGGCAGCTATGATCCGGTACAGGGCAAACCGATAACCTGGATGGCGACGATTGCCCGCAACCGGGCTATCGACATAATCCGCACGGCACGGCCGGAGCAGACTATTGACGAGCCGGGGGACGAAGAAGAAATTTTTCAGCTCGGCGGTCGCGACGCCGAGAATGTTGATCTTGCTGAACTGGAAACGCTGCGCTTTTGTCTGGGCGAGATGAAGGAAGACGATCGCAATTATGTGCTGTTAGCCTATTATGAAGGATTTTCACGCGAAGAACTTGCTGAACGGTTTGATTCCCCGGTGGGAACCATAAAGACCAGGCTGCGACGAGGGTTGCTGGCCCTGCGGTCATGCCTGGAGCGAGAGTGAGCCAGTTATGAGTGAGCGGGAAAGAAAACTGGACGCTGGTGAATATGTGATCGGCACCCTGTCGGCAGTAGAGCGCACGGCGTTTGAAGCATCCATTGAAACAGATGCAACGACCCGCGATGACGTGCAGTTCTGGGAACGCACTTTTGGGTCCCTGAATGCCTCCGTGTCACCAGAAGCACCACCCAAAGGCCTTTGGAAACGTATTGATACGGCACTGCCGAACCCGGCCGAAGACACATCAACCGGGCCAACTGATGATGGCTCATCTGGCAAACCTGTATCGGTGGCAATAGCCGCCAACGACAATGTTACAAACACGTTACGTCGCAGTGTTCGTCGCTGGCGTCTAGGGGCAGTTGCAGCAACCATCGCCGCAATCGGGCTGGGGGCTTACATCATCAATAGTCCAATTAATCCGTTTGCCCCGCCGTCTCCATTGTCGTCGTCGCAGGAGCAGATGGCACAGGGCAATGTCCTGTCAGGCAAGCAATATTTCGCGGTTGTTAACGCCAATGGTGATCAACCTTCATTGGTGATCAATATTGATGCCAAAACCGGTAGTGTCACCGTCCGAAGCATTGGTGTTGAGCGCCCGGACGGCAAGAGTCTGGAATTGTGGTATGTGCCAAATGGTCTGGCTGCGGTTTCCGTCGGTCTGGTTGGCGAGGGTGAATTCGACCTGAAGGATATACAGGCCAAGGATGGCGACCTGCTGGCGATTTCGGTGGAGCCGCCCGGTGGGTCACCTGAGCCACAGGCAACCGGACCGGTGATCTACAAGGGCAAGCTGGTCGAGAACGTCAATCCGAAATAAACTGCTGGCCCCGACTGGTTTTGCACCATTCGGGCCAAGCGCTATTGAGCCACGATGGCGTCTGGCTTGAATATCATCGCAAGGCCGTTGATGCAGTGACGGTTATAGGTTGGGGCTGGACCATCGCCAAATATGTGACCTTGATGTCCTTCGCAACGAGCGCAGTGAACTTCGGTGCGTGGCAGGAACAGGCCATAGTCGGTTCGGGTGCCAACGGCACTTTTGATGGCTTCATAATAGCTCGGCCACCCGGTGCCGCTGTCAAATTTGGTTTCGCTGCGATACAGCGGCAGGTCACAACCGGCACAGTGGAAAGTACCAACCCGCTTTTCGTCATTTAACGGAGAGGTGAAGGCCCGTTCGGTCGCCTCTTTCCGAAGTACCGCATATTGATTTGCAGACAGTTTGTTGCGCCATTCTTCTTCGCTCATTTTGATAGGAACTATGGATTCAGGCATCAGGTTCGCGCCAAAATCGGTCGCCGTTGCCAAAGGGTCGTTGGCCGCATTGGCCTCATTGATGACCGGGGTAACCCGGAGCCCCGCCATTTGCGATCCGGCGAGGCCGACTAAAACAGCAGAAGTTCCAAATAAAAATGCACGGCGGTTCATTGGCCAAGCTCCAAAACAGGTTCGTGTACCCACCTAATATAGTGTTTTTGAGAAGATTTGAGGCCTGGTTCGTTCAAATTGAAGTGAGGTGTTGTTGAACGGTGCTAATCATTCATAACTGACGCCGCTCTCTGCTTGCCGCCGACATCGTCGCTCACCGCTGACATTGCAGGTGATACCGGCGAACCTGTTGATGCTGGAAAAACGCTGAGAAATTGGTGTTTGCGGGAACAAATCCATGGCTAACAACCCCAACTTGATGGCAAAGTATGCTGTGATGGAGCAGGCCACTGGTGTGTCCATCGGCGAAATGTGGGCTGTGAATGGCGTGGACTGGGCTCGGTCAGGCGAGGAAAAATACCAATGATTGATGTCGACAATGCCGCAATAAAAACCGTCGAAGGTGTGAGGGTTTTATACGTGATGGCGACGCAGGCGGAATATCTTGATGCGCTGCAATCGCGGTTTCAGCCTTTGATTTGCCAGGTGGGCCCTGTGGAAGCAGCGTTGCACATGGCTGCATTTTTGACTCAGAACCGCAATGTGGATCTGGTTATCTCGCTCGGCAGTGCGGGTTCGGCCAGTCTCCAGCAGGCACATGTCTATCAGGTTTCGTCGGTCGCCTATCGGGATATGGATGCTTCGGCCTTTGGCTTTCCAAAGGGTGTAACACCATTTTCCAACCTGCCAGCTGAAATTGATTTGGGGATGGCCGTCGAGGGTCTGACGGGCGCATCGATTAGTACAGGGGCCAATGTGGTGTCCGGAGCGGCTTATCAAAGCGTTGAACAGGACATGGTGGACATGGAAACCTGGGCAATCATGCGGGCGTGTTTGACGGCCGGAGTACCGCTGCTGGGAGTGCGGGGTATTTCAGACGGGGCGCATCCCGTAGCTGAATACAGTGACTGGACCCGATATTTGTCGGTGATTGATGAAAGATTGGCATCCGCAGTCGATCAGATCGAACTAGCTTTGCGCGAGGGGCGATTGATGCCTCGAATGCCGCAGATTGAGCGGGGCTAGGCTGAAAGCGTTGCGAAAGGCGCGGGAAAAGGCCGATTGGCTGCCAAATCCGGTGCGAATGGCAATCTCCTGCATGCCAAGGCGGGTGTCGATGACCAGTTTGCGTGCCTGTTGAAGCCGCAAATTGAGATAGAACGAACCCGGTGTTACTTGCAGGACGCGGCGGAACAGGATTTCCAGAGATTTCACCGAAATACCCAAACGGCGGGCAATGGCAGCGGTGGTGACCGGGTTGTCTATGTGATTTTCCATCATGCGAATCGCGGCTGCGAGCTTTGGTTCGCTATCCTGCAGCAGGCCAAGTGATGTAGTTGGTTGGTGGTCATCAGCGGTGTGGCGTTGATCATAAACGAAGACGCTGGCAACTTCTAAACCAAGCTGACTGGTGGTGTGCATCTTGATCAGATGCAGCAGCATGTCAAAGGCCGGTGAAGCACCCCCACAGCTCCAGATTTTACCGTCAGTAACGAAGCGTGCATCGTCAATTTCCGCGTCTGGATATGATTGCTGCAGGGTTTCCAGGTCCTCCCAGTGAGTTGTGACATGGCGCCCGTTGATCAGCCCGGCACGGGCCAGCAGCCATGTGCCGGCTTCAACACCACAGACAACGGAGAAATTCCGCGATGCCAAGCGCAGCGCCGATACGAGCTCACTGCTGGCATGTCGGTCGTGATCAAAACTTGCGACCACCATCAGATAATCCCCCTGATCTGAACTGCGAAACGGTGCAGTGACCGGCAATGTCAGTCCGCCACTTAAGGCAACGGGCTGGCCGTCATGGGATTTCAGTGACCATTCAAACAAAGTGCTGCCGTTCAGTCGATTGGCAGCGCGCAATGGATCGATTACCGAGGCCAGCGTCATCATTGTTGCGCCGGCCACAGCCAGAATCTCCACCATAACTGGGTTTTGCAGAGGCAGGGGCATACGTTTTATGTCATGAAAATTACGAAATATGTCAAGCAAACTTTTCTACGCCTGCCAGTCTGTTGGTCAATTGGGAGGAAACCATGCCACTAGCAATGAATCGCGAAGTCTTCATCACTTGCGCCATAACCGGTTCAGGATCGACTCAGGATCGCAGCCCGCATGTGCCGCGTTCACCGGAACAGATTGCCAATAGTGCAATCGCAGCGGCCAAGGCGGGAGCCGCCATCGTGCACTGTCATGTGCGTGATCCGGAGACCGGAAAACCTGCACGTGATCTGAAACTCTATCGCGAAGTCACGGATCGCATTCGCCAATCAGATACTGATGTGGTGCTCAACCTGACAGCGGGCATGGGCGGTGATCTGGTATTTGGCGGGGTTGAACAGCCATTGCCGCCAGTCAGTGGCACTGATCTGGTGGGTGCAACGGAGCGCGTTGCTCATATTGCGGAATGTCGTCCGGAAGTCTGCACTCTGGATTGCGGAACGATGAATTTCGCCGAAGCCGATTATGTCGCCACCAATACGCCGGGTGCTTTGCGCGCAATGGGGGGGATGATGACTGAACTCGGTGTGAAGCCTGAGATCGAAGCCTTTGACACGGGGCATTTGTGGTTTGCCAAGCAGTTGGTGGAAGAGGGTATTTTGAAAGCCGACGCGCTGGTGCAGTTGTGCATGGGTGTTCCCTGGGGTGCGCCGGACGATCTCAATACGTTTCTCGCAATGGTCAACAATGTGCCGGACAGCTGGAATTGGAGTGGTTTCAGTCTGGGACGCAATCAGATGCCGTATGTTGCCGCTGCCGTTTTGGCGGGAGGCAATGTGCGGGTCGGTCTTGAAGACAATCTGATGCTGGATCGTGGTGTTCTGGCAACAAATGAACAGCTGGTCGAGCGTGCTGTGACGATCATTCAAAATCTGGGAGCCAAGGTGGTTGGGCCGGAAATTGTTCGCGAGCGCTTGAACCTGACCAAACAGGCGCCAGTCTGATGGCCGACATCACCAGTGCTGCAGTTGTCGGTGGAGGCGTGATCGGCGGTGCCTGGGCGGCGCGTTTCGTGTTCAATGGCATTGATTGCAAGATTTTTGATCCTCACCCCGAAGCCGAGCGCATTGTTGGTGAAGTCATGGCCAATGCAGAGCGAGCGTATGGCCTGTTGACGGATGCACCATTTCCGCAACGAGGAGAGCTGCATTTTGTCAGCAGCATTGAAGAAACGGTTGAGGCGGTGGAGATTATCCAGGAATCGGTTCCTGAGCGGCTTGAGCTGAAACAAAAAATACATATGCAGATTGATGCTGCGGCGCCGGAAAATGCCCTCATCGGATCCTCGACATCCGGGCTTTTGCCGACTGATATTCAGGCCAAGATGATGAACCCGGAGCGCATGTTTGTCGCTCATCCCTACAATCCGGTTTACCTGTTGCCTTTGGTTGAACTGGTTGCCGGGATGCAGACTTCCGGTGACACCATAGAACGCGCCAACAAGGCCTATCAGCAGATTGGCATGAAGCCTGTGGTCATTCGCAAGGAAATTGATGCCTTTGTCGGAGATCGGTTGTTGGAGGCAGTCTGGCGTGAGGCGCTCTGGCTGATCAAGGATGATGTCACAACGACCGAAGAACTTGATGACATCATGCGGTATTCCTTTGGCATGCGTTGGGCGCAGATGGGCCTGTTTGAAACCTATCGCATCGCCGGTGGCGAAGCCGGGATGCGGCATTTTATCGAACAGTTCGGCCCGACACTGAACCTGCCCTGGACAAAATTGATGGATGTGCCGGAGCTGGACGCCGCCTTGATCGACAAGATTGCCAGCCAGTCTGATGCTCAGTCTGGTCATTTGGGCATTCGCGATCTGGAGCGTATTCGCGATGAAAACCTCGTCGGCATCATGCAGGTACTTGCCAAGGGGCATGGTGGCGCGGGGTGGGGCGCTGGCAAGCTGCTGAAAGATTACGAAACGCAATTGCGCTCCAAAGCGGCGAACGACCGGTGAGAATTCGCGCCACTTCTCCAGATGATTATGAGCAGATTGACGAACTGCTCGCCGCGGCATTTGGCGGTCGGGATGAAGTACGTTTGATGAACGGGCTGCGTCAGGCCGGTGATGTTGGGCTTGAACTGGTTGCGCATCAGCAACAGCAGATTGTCGGTCATATTGCCTATTCAACAGTGACCGGGCCGGAGCGTGGGTTAGCGCTGGCTCCGTTATCTGTTTCTCCAGACCGACAGCGACAGGGAATTGGCAGCGAGTTGACCCGTCAAAGCCTTGATCTGGCAAGACAGCAGGGCTGGCGCAGCGTATTCGTACTGGGGGATCCCGGCTATTACAGCCGGTTTGGATTTGATCTGGAAGCTGCGAAAGCCTTTCAATCGCCCTATTCGGGCGAGCATTTTATGGCGCTGGAACTGGTTGAAGGTGGTCTCGCCGATCAAGATGGCGTGCTTTCTCACGCACCGATATTTGCCCAGCTAGAAGGAGGGGGTTGATGGATTTTTCCCTTTCAGACGAACAAAAACTGATTGTCGAAACCACACGTGCATTCGTTGAAAACGAACTGTATCCCCATGAGATGGAGATCGAACGTAGCGGCGTGCTGGATCCTGATCTGGTGAAGGAATTGCAGGGCAAGGCGCTTCAGACCGGGCTTTATGCGGCGAATATTCCAGAAGAATTTGGTGGTGGTGGCCTCGATACGCTTTCCTGGTTGCTCTATGAAAAAGAACTTGGCCGCACCAATTATGCCCTGCATTGGACCTGTGTGGCGCGGCCTTCCAACATCCTGTGCGCCGGCACGCCGGAGCAACGAAAAAAATATCTGGAACCCTGTTTGCGTGGTGAAACCTGGGATTGTCTGGCGATGACCGAGCCGGGGGCTGGTTCTGATCTGCGCGGCATGAAGGCCACAGCAAAGCAGGACGGTGGGGACTGGCTGCTCAACGGAACCAAGCATTTCATCAGCCATGCCGACATTGCGGGTTTTGCCATTTGCTTCATGAAAACCGGTATCGAGCAGACCCCGCGTGGTGAAAAGGCGCAAATTACGGCATTCTTTGTTGACAAGGACACGCCGGGATTTGCCGTACGCGACGGCTACAACAACGTGTCCCATCGCGGATATACCAATGCGGTGCTTGAATTTGATGGCTGCCGGGTGCCGGGCGAAAACATACTTGGTGAAGTTGGCGCGGGGTTTGATGTTGCCAATGACTGGCTGGGGGCAACGCGCCTGCAAGTCGCGGCAACCTGTTTGGGACGTGCCGATCGGGCGTTTCAGCACGCCGTGCAATTTGCCGTCGACCGCAAGCAGTTTGGACAGCAGATTGGCAAGTTCCAGGGTGTGAGCTTCAAGCTTGCAGATATGGCCACCGAATTGAAGTCCGCTGAATTGCTGACCTGGGAAGCCGGATCGAAATTCGACGACGGTGGATGCACCGACAGCGATATGGCGATGGCCAAGTTGAAGGCGACGGAAGTTCTGGCCATGGTTGCCGATGAAGCGATCCAGATTCATGGCGGCATGGGACTGATGGATGAATTGCCACTGGAGCGCATTTGGCGTGACGCTCGCATTGAACGCATTTGGGAAGGTACCTCTGAAATACAGCGTCACATCATCAGCCGCGCTCTGCTTCGGCCACTGGGCGGTTGACATTCATGGGGAGTGAACTCGACCGGTTGCTTAATCCGCGCACAATTGCGGTCATTGGTGGCAAAGAAGCAGAGCGAGTGGTGGAGCAATGCGACAAGCTTGGTTTCAAGGGTACGATCTGGCCGATCAATCCCAGGCGGGAACTAATGCACGGGCGTCGCTGCTTGCGTTCGCTGGATGATTTGCCGGAAACACCCGATGCTGTCTACGTTGCGGTCAATCGTCAAATGTCAATCTCGATGGTGAAGCAACTTTCTGCCATGGGGGCAGGTGGCGCTGTCTGTTACGCCGCAGGGTTTGCCGAGGCGGATCAGGAAAGTGCCGGGTCTGGGGATCTGCAACACCAGCTTGTGCACGCCGCCGGGGCAATGCCGATTATCGGGCCGAACTGCTATGGGTTCGTCAACGCGTTGCAAGGAGTGGCGCTGTGGCCGGACCAGCATGGTGCAGTAAGCTGTGCCAAAGGCGTTGCGATACTTACACAATCTTCCAACATAGCCATCAACCTGTCGATGCAACGTCGCGGTCTGCCGGTGGCGGCGCTGATGACGGTGGGCAATCAAGCGCAGCAGGGGATCTCGAAACTGGGTCTTGGCTGGCTGGAAGACCCGCGGATTACCGCATTGGGTTTGCATATTGAAGGCCTGGACGATGTGAAGGCATTTGAAGCTCTGGCGCGGCGAGCCCGCGAGCTGCGCAAGCCGATCGTCGTGCTGAAGGTCGGTCGCTCTGAACAGGCCAGGGCGGCAGCCTTGACCCATACTGCGTCGCTTGCCGGATCAGATGCCGCCCATGATGCGTTGTTTGAAAGGCTGGGTGTGGCCCGCGTCGACAGTCTGGAAACCCTTCTGGAAACGTTGAAATTGCTGCATGCGGGAGGAGTTCCCAGTGGTGGCGAATTGCTGTCCCTTTCCTGCAGCGGTGGCGAGGCGTCGCTGATGGCCGATGCAGCGCAAGGCCGCCGTGTTGCTTATCGTCCGTTTCAATCTGAAGAGGCCGCTGGTCTGAAAGCCGAACTGGGTGAAATTGTCACCGTCGCCAATCCCCTGGATTATAATACCTTCATCTGGGGCGACTGGGAGGCAATGCAGCGAATGTATATGCGCGCTCTGGAACCACAGTTTGATCTGGCAATTCTGGTCAATGATTATCCGCGCAGTGACCGGTGTGATGATGCCGATTGGCGGTCCGCTCTTGAGGCATTTATCAGCGCAGTTAAAGCCACCGGTGCGCGCGCTGCTAATGTCGCGAGCCTGGCTGAAACCATGCCGGAAGACATTGCTGCCCTGCTTTTCGATGCCGGCATTGCGCCGCTTTGCGGATTGGAAAATGCCATTGCTGCAGCAGAAGCATCAGCGCAGATAGCAGCAAACTGGGATCAGGACCTGCCATCCGACCTGCTTGCTCCGACAGCAGATTGTCAGCGTCGGGTGACGCTGGATGAACTTGCCTCAAAAGCTGAACTGGCAGCGGCCGGGCTGGTGACCCCAAAAGGCGTTGAAGTGACGGACATGGCGGGATTGGAGACAGCCTTTGGCGAGCTGAAATTTCCGTTGGCCATCAAGGCATTGGGCATTGCCCATAAGTCCGATGTCGGAGCCGTCAGGCTAGGTGTAGAATCCACCGCAGATGCGGTGATGGCTTTGCAGTCACTGGCCCGGCATTCAGACCGGTTTCTGGTCGAAGAAATGGCGCCGCCGCCACAGGCTGAACTTCTGGTCGGTGTGACCCGCGATCCGGTATGCGGCCTGGTGTTGACATTCGGTGCAGGCGGCGTGTTGACGGAATTACTGGACGATACAGCAAATCTGCTGTTGCCGTGCACTGAACAGGACATCCGCGGGGGACTGGCTCGGTTGAAAATTGGTAAGCTGCTGGAAGGTTTTCGCGATAACGAAGCTGCCGATATCGACGCGTTGATTGCCAATATCTTGTGCATCGCCAAATATGCGGTTGACCATGCTGAGACGCTGGAAGAACTGGACGTAAATCCGCTATTTGCTACTCAATTCGGCAGCGTGGCTGTCGATGCCCTGATTGTTAAAAGGATAGAAAATGACTGATGAACCCATCAAAACCCGCCAGGTCGGAGGCATTCTCGAGGTCACGATCGACCGTCCCAAGGCCAACGCCATCGATCTGGCCACCAGCCGCATTATGGGTGACGTGTTTGCCGAATTTCGCGACGATCCGCAGATGCGGGTGGCGATTTTGACGGCAGCGTCTGAAAAATTCTTTTGCCCCGGATGGGATCTGAAAGCTGCGTCCAGTGTAGAAGGTGAGGGAAGCGATGCGGTGGATGGCGATTATGGAGTTGGCGGTTTTGGCGGTCTGCAGGAAATGCGTGACATGAACAAACCGATCATTGCGGCGGTCAATGGCATTTGCTGTGGTGGCGGTCTGGAGATTGCTCTGTCCTGCGACATAATTCTGGCCGCAGATCATGCGACATTTGCGTTGCCGGAAATCCGCTCTGGTACAGTGGCAGACGCAGCCTCGGTCAAGCTGCCGAAACGCATTCCCTATCATATCGCCATGGAATTGCTGCTGACCGGGCGCTGGCTGGATGCTGAAGAGGCGCATAAATGGGGATTTGTAAATCACATCCATCCTGCTTCTGAGTTGATGGATCAGGCATGGGAAATGGCCAAGCTGCTGGAGAGTGGTCCACCGCTGGTTTATGCCGCTATCAAGGAAGTGGTGCGGGATGCGGAAGATTCAAAGTTCCAGGACACGATGAACCGCATCACCCAGCGCCAGCTTCGCAGCGTCGATAGGCTGTATGGCAGCGAAGACATGATGGAGGGGTTCAACGCGTTTACCGAAAAGCGGGACCCAATCTGGAAAGGCAAATAGCAATCGCGTAATCGCCGCTCGCCGACGCGCCGCTCGCCGCCTCGCCGCCTCGCCGCTAGTCGACGGCGAACTGCTTTAGCTTCTGCTGGGCCTTTCTGGTGATCACAATTGTTACGACCAGCGTTGCCAGCAGGCCGAGGCCCAAAACGGTGTAACGGGCCATGCTGGTATCCGTGCTGCCGCCAGCGGCGGCCTCACCGCCCAGACTTGCGACCCAGATATAGAGCAATGTGCCAGGCATGATGCCGAACAAGGTTGCGATCTGAGCGGGCCAGAATCCCACCGGCATCAAGCCGAGAAACCAGTTTTGCAGGGAAAATGGCAGGGCAGGTGACAGGCGCAGCAGCAAAACGACTCTCCAGCCTTCGTCGCGAATGGCTTCGTTGACGGCCTTGAATCGAGGATAGTTGCTGATTTTTTGCTGAACCCTGTCGTGAAAGACATAACGTGCGGCGAGAAATGACAGTGCGGAGCCGAGGACCGCACCGATTATCACCAGCGGGAAGGCCCATAACCCATATGCTACACCAGCGCCAATGCTGAGGATTGAGCCGGGGATCAGTACAAACGACGTCAGCGCATAAACGACGATGAATATCACCCAACCGAGTGGACCAAACCCCTGCACCCAGTTCTGAAAGGTGATCAGCCATTCACTGACCGGGAGATAGATGTAAGCGACCGCAAACAGGGTGACCAAGGCAGCGGCCATGACCCATTTCATATATCCATTGGCCTTCGTGCCGGCGGTCTCAGTCATGGATGCATTGCTCATATGTCGTTCCAGTGATTCAGCCTACACCTGATCGGCTTTAACTTGGCTTAACTCACATAGGAGGTTTTGTGGTGTCGCTTCCAGCCCCCCTAACGCCTATGTGATGAATTGTCAGAAACCAATCCGTCTTGCTGCATGATAAATTTTGGGTGGATCACAAATATTGAGTTAGTTGGTGACCGCAACGCAGATAATCTCGATGTCGTAGCCGTTGCCGCCGAGGCGGGCTTCACAGCATGATCGTGTTGGTGCTAGGCCATTGGGTACCCATGCATCCCACACAGCATTTACTTCATCATAGTCTTCAATTTTTGCCAGCCAGATCACCGTATTTACGATCCTGGTTTTGTCTGAACCAGCTTGCTCCAATAATTTCCCAACCTTTTCAAGTGCCTGCTGGGTCTGTCGTGTTATGCTGTCACCGGCTGTGCCACATTGTCCAGACAACCACACGATGTCGCCGTAGATCGCTACTTGGCTCATTCGTTTTCCGGCTTCGATGCGCTTGATATCGGTCACACTAAATCCTTTCACATTTTTCGATGACCATCCCGTTCAGCAATAGCATTATCAAATTGCTGGGAGGGACTAGGCCTAGGTAATCGTCGCACCGCCATCAATGACAATTTGCTGGCCGTTGACGTAAGTGCCGGCGGCAGACGCCAGAAAGACGGCGGCGCCGGCAATTTCGCCTGGCTCGCCGATGCGCTGCATTGGCGTGCGCGACAAGGCGGCTTTCAGATTATCGGGATTTTCCCACAACGCACGGGCGAAGTCGGTTTTGATCAACCCCGGCGCAATGCAATTGATGCGGATATTGTGGCGGCCATATTCAACACACAGATTGCGGGCCAGTTGAAAATCTGCTGCCTTCGAAATGCCATAGGCGCCAAGGATGGCTGAGCCTTTTAATCCGCCGATTGACGAGACAATGATTACCGCGCCGTCTTTGCGCTCGATCATCTGAGGGGAAATCATGCCAATTAGCCAGTTATTGGCAACCACGTTGTTGGTCAGGATTTTATTAAACCGATCATCGTCGATTTCGACCATCGGCCCATAATAGGGGTTGGAAGCGGCGTTGCACACTGGATGTGAATGTCGCCAAAAATTCTGGTGGTTTGATTAACCAGATTTTGCAGCTCCTGCTTGCTAGATATATTGGCGGAGACGGCAATTGCGGTTCCGCTGCCGTATTTTTGATTGATCGCCTCGGCGACATCCTGACAGGCAGTTTCCTTGCGAGATGATATGACCACGCGGGCGCCATGGGCCGCCATCTGTTCGGCAATTGCCTTGCCAATGCCGCGCGAAGAACCCGTGATGATGGCGGTTTTACCGCCAAGATCAAACAAATTGCTCATCAATTCTCCTGGTCAAAGTCACCAAAATTCTTGCCCTGTTCAGCCAGTGTCATCAGCAAGTCGGATGGGTTCCAATGCTGACTGGAACTGCCATTGCTCCATTCGACCAGCCTTTCGGCCAGTTTTGGCAAACCGACCGTGCTTGCGTAAAACATTGGGCCACCGCGCCAGCGGGGATAGCCGTAACCGTGATTATACACCACATCGATATCGCTGGCCCGCTGGGCGACGCCTTCGCCCAATACATGGGCGCCCTCGTTGGCCAATGCGAACATGGTGCGTTCGACAATTTCTTCATCACCTATTGCCCGCGTGTTGATACCCAGTTCGGCGCGCACTTCCTCGATGATCTTTGTCGCCGCCGGGTTTTCCGATCTGGCGCGGGTTTTGGGATCATATTCATAAAAACCAGATCCGGATTTTTGTCCCAGATTTCCTGCTTCCACCAATCGGTCGGCAACCAGATAAACGTGCTTTTCATGGTCATCCAGGTCCTGATCCTTGCGGGATTTATAGCCGATATCGAGTCCGGCCAGATCGCTGACCGAGATCGGTCCCATCGCCCAGCCGAAATCGGTCAGAGCTTTGTCGACCTGTTCCGGAGATGCGCCTTCGAGGATCAAAAGATTGGCCTGGCGCAGATAGGGGGTCAGCATGCGATTGCCGATAAAGCCGTGACCAACCCGGGATATGGCCGGCGTTTTGCGGGTCTTTTTGGCCATATCCAAGGCACTCAGCAATACGTCGTCGGCGGTTTTGTCAGCCCAAACGATCTCCAGGAGTGGCATGATATTGGCAGGCGAGAAATAGTGCATTCCCAGCACATCTTCGGGACGCGATGTCTGGGCTGCTATTTCATTGATGTCGAGATAGGACGTATTGGTGGCCAGAATTGCACCTTGTTTGGCGACTTTATCGAGCTTTTGAAAGACCTCGCGTTTAACGTCCATGGTTTCAAATACCGCTTCGATAATCAGATCGCAGTCGCCAAGGTCTTCAAACCGTGTGGTTCGCGACAGTCGTGCCATGCGCTCGGCGACCCCTTCCGCGGTGATCCGCCCGGACCTGATGCCGCGCGACCAGTTGGCTTCCATTGTCGCAAAACCCTTGTCCAACGCTGCTTCGCTCATTTCCAGCATGGTCACCGGAAATCCGGCTTCTGCGTAAGTCATGGCAATGCCGCCGCCCATTGTCCCGGCTCCGAGGATCCCGATCCTGGAGATTTTACGCGGGGTGCCGGCAACATTGACGGGTGGTTTGGCGGACTGGCGTTCGGCAAAAAAGATGTGACGCAGGGCTTTTGACTGATCGGTAGCAACGAGGTCAACAAATCCGGCCCGTTCCTGCTTTATTCCGTCAACAAAGGGAAGTTCATAAGCAGCGCGCACTGATTGAAGGGCGCGAAGTGGCGCAATCGCCCCTCTTGCTCGCTTTGCAACTTCGATTTCGGCGGCGTCAAATGTCGCCTTGATCGGCGCCGTCATTGTCAGTTCAACTTTGGACAGGCACCGGCCTTCAAACGGCTGTCCGGCGACTTTTTCGGCCAGTTCGATCGCCGCTTCAACGGCAATTTCAGAGACCCCATCGACGAGTCCAATTTCCAATGCCTTGCTTCCAGTGATTGGATTGCCGGAGGAGACGATGGTGATTGCGTCACCGAGATCATTCAGCAGGCGTGGCAGGCGCTGGGTGCCACCGGCACCGGGCAAAAGTCCCAATTTGACCTCTGGCAGGCCAAGTTTCGCTTTCGCACTGGAGATGCGGTAATGGCAGGCAAGGGCTGTTTCCAATCCACCTCCTAACGTATTGCCTTCTATGGCTGCAACCAGCGGAATTGCGCTGGCTTCAACAGCTTCCAATACAGTTGGCAGGCCTGGCTCGATAATCGGCTTGCCAAATTCACGGATGTCTGCTCCGGCAATAAATGTACCGCCGCGACCCGCCAATACGGCCGCTTTGGCCTGTGTCTGGGCTTTTTCCAGTTCTTCAACAATGCCCTGCCTGACATGGAAGGACAGGGCGTTGACGGGTGGGTTGTCAATCCAGATGACGGCGATATCACCGCGCATTTCTGAGGAGACGGAATGTGTCATATCATTTTCCCTTAAATTCCGGACGGCGCTTTTCAACGAAGGCGTTGGCGGCCTCTTTATGGTCTTCGGTGCGGAACGCCCGCACCATGTTGGCAGCTTCCTGATCGAGTGCGTCTGACAACGAACATCCTTCAGCCAGGTTCATGTTTTCTTTCATATAGGCCAAAGCGACGGTTGGACCATTCGCCAGACGCCTGGCCCAGTCTGTGACGATGGGTGCAAAGTCTTCATCGTCGACCGCCCGATTGACGACACCCATACTGGCCGCCTGTTCGCCGGAAAAACCATCTGCAAAATAATACAGTTCGCGCGCCTTTGCCGTGCCAATCATTTTCGACAGGAAGTAAGATCCGCCAAAGTCTCCTGACCCGGCAATCCGGGCGAAAGCTGTGGTGAACTTGGCGGCGCGTTTGGCAATTCTCAAATCGCATGAGAGCGCCAGCGCAAATCCAGCGCCGGCACAGGCGCCATTGATGGCTGCCAGCGTCGGCTTGGGCATTTCATGAAGCAGGCGGGCACATTCCATGTAGCTGCGCAGCAATTTGGTTTCTTCTTCGACCGACATGTTGAGCTGCCCTTTGGCCCGTTCCACCATGGCATTAACATCACCGCCGGCGCAAAATGCCGGATCAGTGCCGGTCAGCATAACACAACCCACACTATCGTCGTTCTGCAATCGATCAAGAAATTCATGAAGGACGGGCCACATGTCGCGGCTCATCGCATTGCGTGCCTCAGGACGGTTAATCCTGACGGTGGCAACCCCTTCTGCCTGTTCTAGCTCCAGTAATGCCATGAAGGATCAGTAAACCTCAAACAGGCCAGCAGCCCCCATGCCGCCACCGACACACATGGTGCAAACCACATATTTGGCGCCGCGGCGCTTGCCTTCGATCAACGCGTGACCAACCATGCGGGCGCCGCTCATGCCGTAGGGATGACCAACAGATATGGCTCCACCATTGACGTTCAGCAACTCGTCAGGGATGCCCAGCGTGTCACGGCAATGCAGCACCTGAACGGCAAACGCTTCGTTGAGTTCCCAAAGGTCGATATCACCCACCTTCAGATTGTTGCGTTGCAATAATTTTGGCACGGCATAGACCGGCCCGATGCCCATTTCATCCGGTTCCAGTCCGGCAACCGCCATGCCGCGATAAGCACCCAACGGGTTTATCCCGCGCTTTTCTGCATCCTTCGCTTCCATCACAACGGCGGCAGAGGCTCCGTCTGAAAGCTGCGATGCATTCCCGGCAGTGATGGTTTTGTCGTCGCCCAGCACCGGTTTTAAACCGTTGAGGCCCTCCAGTGTGGTCGAGGGGCGGTTGCCCTCATCCTTATCGAGGCTAACGTCATGTTCCGACGTTTCCTTAGTCTCCTTGTTGACCATGATCATGGTTGAGGGGAGGGGCACGATCTCATCATCAAATTTCCCGGCCTGCTGGGCCGCCGCTGTGCGCATCTGCGACTGGTAGCCATATTCATCCATCGTCTCGCGGGAAATGCCGTAGCGGTCGGCCACCACTTCGGCGGTTTCCAACATCGACATGTAAATATGTGGATGCATGGCAACCAGCGACTTATCGGCACCGACACGCAATTCCGGCGTCTGTACCATGGAAATGCTCTCCACACCGCCGCCGATGCAGACCGGCATGTCATCGTTCACAACCTGTTTGGCAGCCGTTGCAATTGCCATCATGCCGGAGGCGCATTGACGGTCAAGCGACATGCCCGCAACGGTTACCGGCAATCCAGCCTTCAGTGCAGCCTGCCGGCCGATATTGGAGCCCTGAACACCTTGCTGCAGCGCTGCACCAATGATCACATCGTCAACTTCCGCCGGATCAATCCCCGCACGTGCAACAGCATGTTGAATGGCATGGCCACCAAGGGTCTGTGACGGAGTGTTGTTGAAGGCTCCGCGATAGGCTTTGCCGATTGGTGTTCGGGCTGTGGAGACGATGACCGCTTCACGCATAACTTGATCCTCTGGTTGAAATGGGTGTCAAACATACCCATGAGTATGTTGACTATGACGCTTGTTTTATGACAGGGCAAGGTAATCAGATCTCCGATCCACACAAGCATCGGGCAAATGCGAGGAATTGAAATGACATTGGAAGAAATCACTGCGGAGATGACCAAGCGGGTTGCTGAAAAAGGTGCCATCGACGGCAAGACCGTAAAATTCGATTTTGGAGACGACGGTCAGCTTGCCATTGACGGTGTCGCAGACCCGGCAGTTGTCAGCAATGACGACGCAGAAGTGGATTGCACTGTGATTGTCGATATGGACGTTTTTGAAGCCATTGCCGCGGGTGAAGAAAACGCTCAGATGGCTTTCATGTCGGGCAAGTTGAAAGTTGAAGGCGATATGGGTATCGCCATGCAATTAGGATCAATTCTCGGCTGATTGGTAGCGAATATTGCAATTCAGTGATGCCCGGTAATCTGGGCATGTCGAGATTTGCCTGGCCTGATTTTTGAGTTATTACTCTTTTTAGATTGATTCAACGAATGTTGGTAAATGACCGTAACTAAACAGCAAATTTTGGATACTCTTGCCGGTGTGATGATGCCGTCATCGACCAATGGCAAGAGCGAGAATATCGTATCTCTCGGCATGGTGTCTGATCCCTTCGTAACCACGGGAGATGCAGGTGCCAAGGTGATGTTCTCCCTGACCGTTCCTGCTGATCAGGCGCAGGCGCTTGAACCGCTGCGCGGTCAGGCACAGGCGGCAGTTGAAGCAATTGACGGAGTTGCCTCCGCGATGGTTGCACTGACTGCGGAACGCAAGATGGGCGACAGACAGCCAAGTGCTCCACCTCAGCCATCTCCACCAAACCGACCGGCACCTGCGGCGCCGGCGGCAGGTGGTGAAAAACCCGGTGTTGCAGGGGTCAAGCACATCATTGCGGTGGCCTCTGGCAAGGGCGGTGTTGGTAAGTCAACAACCGCGATCAACCTGGCACTTGGCCTGCAGAATCAGGGGCTGAAGGTCGGTTTGATGGACGCCGATATATACGGCCCTTCAGTGCCACGCCTGGTCGGCATCAGCGGTAAGCCGGAGGCTGAAGGTCGCGTCTTGAAACCGATTGAAGCATTTGGGCTAAAAGTCATGTCGATCGGTTTTCTGGTGGCCGAAGACACGCCAATGATATGGCGCGGTCCAATGGTTATTTCTGCGCTGACACAATTGTTGCGCGAAGTCGATTGGGCACCGCTGGATGTGCTGGTTGTCGATATGCCGCCCGGCACCGGAGATGCGCAGCTGACCATGGCACAACAGGTGCCGCTGGCCGGGGCGGTGATCGTTTCCACACCTCAAGACCTGTCGCTGATCGATGCCCGCAAAGGGCTCAACATGTTCACTAAGGTGAATGTGCCGATCCTCGGCATTGTCGAGAATATGAGTACTTTTTTCTGCCCCAAATGCGGCGAACGAACCGATATATTTGGCCATGGTGGTGCGCAGGAAGAGGCGGCGCGTCTTAACGTGCCTTTTCTTGGTGGTGTTCCGCTGCATATGGACATTCGCGCCAAGTCGGATGCCGGTACGCCTGTGGTGGCGGACGATCCGGACGGACCGCACGCTGAAATTTACAACCAGATTGCCGCGTTAATCGCCCAGGCACTGACGGTTGACCAGCCTGCCGCGCCGGCTATCGTATTTGAATGAAGCAAGTTATCAACCTGACTGCAGAAGACATTCGCGCCGTTGCCAGCTGGCCGCTGGTGATTGAGGCGATTCGTGCCGGACACAAACTGCCAGCGGCCGATATTGGTGATACATTTGTTCATGCCGGTGACAAAACAATGCTGGTACGCAGCGCTTTTGTAGATGGCCTGGCAGCCGGTGTAAAAGCTGCAACTGTTGTGCCAGACAATCCTAACCGCACGCCGCCTCTGCCCAGCATTCACGCCCAGATCATGTTGTTTGATGCAAATAGCGGCGAATTGTCAGCACTGGTTGATGGGACAGAAGTCACGGGTTGGAAAACCGCCGGAGACAGCGCATTAGGCAGTGCTATTTTATCGCGTGAAGGATCCAAGATCCTGTTGATGGTTGGTGCCGGGACGATGGCAGAACCATTGATCCGTGCTCATCTCGCGGCGCGCCCGTCAATTGAAAAAATCCTGATCTGGAACCGGACTGCTTCGCGGGCCCAAAAGGTGGCTGGCGCACTTGATGATTTACCACAATCAGTGACGGTGGTGGCCGACCTTGATAACAGCGTGACGCAAGCAGATATTATTTGTTGTGCGACGATGACCAATGATCCGGTGTTGAAGGGTGCCTTGGTTGCGCCGGGAACCCATGTTGATCTGGTCGGCGCCTACAAGGGCGACATGCGTGAAGCCGATGACGATCTACATTTAAGAGCCAGCTGGTTTGTCGACAGCTTTGACACAACTTTGGATCACATTGGCGAATTCACCATTCCATTGGCAGCCGGTATCATCGACCGCGATGCGGCAAAGGCTGATCTGCATGGACTCGTGGCAGGATCCGTCGGGCGCAGTTCAAGAGACCAGATCACGGTTTTCAAAAATGGTGGAGGGGCGCATCTCGACATCATGGTCAGTGCTGCCCTGGTTGCAGCCCACAACGCCAATCACAAACAGAATTAGCTCCATTAAATCGAGAACGGCTCTAACCGTTGCCGAATGCCTTTTTGCGCAATTGACCAACAGCATTGGCATGGGCATCAAAGCCTTCATATTTGGCAAAGATAGCGGTGCGGGGTGCCATGTCCTGATATCCGCAGCGCGTCAATTCACCAATCGAGCAAGATTTCATGAAATTCATGACACCAAGCGGAGAGCGGGTTTTAGCGGCTCCAGAAGTTGGTAGAACACAGTTTGGCCCCATCATGTAATTGGCGATCGAACCGGGTGTGTCTTCTCCAAGCAAAATTTCAGCGGCATTGCGAATGTGATCCACATGATCATGCGGTGACTTTGACAGTATCTGCAGGTGTTCGGGCGCGTAGTCGTTGATGAAGTCGTAGGCCTGTTGATTTGTTTGACACAGAACAATGCCACCGCTGGTGCTGTTCAACACTGCGGCGGAATAGTCGGCCCGCTTCTGGCTCATTTCTTGCCAGTATTCGGGAATTTTTTCGGCTGCGTGATTGGCGAGTTTCTGTGAAGTCGTAACCAGAAAGACCGATGAATCATCACCGTGTTCGGACTCGATAATCGTGTCGAGTGCAGCAATGTCCGGATTGGCCGTGTGATCAGCAAAGACTATGGATTCTGACGGTCCTGCCGGCATGCCCGGATCAATACGGTTAGCCAGCAACACTTTGGCGGCTGCGAGCCAGGGGCTGCCGGGGCCTTCAATCTTGACGCATTTGGGAATGGTGTGGGTGCCAAAGGCGGCGGCGGCAACGGCCTGAGCACCACCAGCTTTGAAAACCTTGCGGGTGCCGGAAATATCGGCTGCAACCAGCGTGGCCGGATCGATTTTTCCATCAGGGCCCGGCGGTGTCAGCACGATCACGTCCCGCACGCCTGCAACAACCGCTGGTATGATGCTCATCAGAGTCACAGATGGAAACGAACCCTTGCCGCGTGGCGAATAGCAGGCGACGGAATCAATTGGCGTGAACCGTTCGCCGA
Source organism: Rhizobiaceae bacterium (assembly GCA_014238155.1). Classification (GTDB taxonomy): domain Bacteria; phylum Pseudomonadota; class Alphaproteobacteria; order Rhizobiales; family Rhizobiaceae; genus Pseudahrensia. The sequence continues at coordinate 236,895 of JABABQ010000050.1, read as the reverse complement.
CATGCACGCCGTCACAAATTTCCATCATCCATTGTGTCTGCGGCATTTGTTGTTGATGGAAGCGTCGGATGTTGTCTGCAGAATAGCGCAGCACATCAACAAACTCAGGATCAAGCGCCTGATAGGCCCGGTCAAAATCTTCATCGCTGGCGGCCAGCGAAGTCACGTCGAATTCGGCTCCGTCAAACTGTTTTGCGAAACGCACGAGTGCGTCATCGCCCTCCTGGCGAACGGCTTCGATGATCGGCGAAATCTTTTGAATGAAAGGTGCCAGGTCATCTTCAGCACGTCTCATCAATTCGACCCGTTGGGGAGGCGTCAAAACGGATAAATTGTGAATGGCCACTTGAGACATGGTGCTACCTATTGAATTTGCTTTCGTGACGCGGGGGTTGGGCAAGCCTATTGCATCGAATTGGCCGGAAATCCAGCCCATTGTGCTCGGAATTTGTTGGCCGACGGAGTTGTGCGCGGTTGCAAAATTGTGTTGTTTCCGACAATGGATTTTGCCAGCCATCCAGTGCATAACTCCGCAATCTGCAGGCCAAAACTTCAACTTTCAGGAAAAACTACATGCGCAACCTCGAACTTCCCGGTCGTTCCTCCGTCATGTCACCCAATGGAATGGCGGCAACATCTCATCCCCTGTCAACTCAGGTGGCAATTGATGTGCTCAAAGCTGGTGGCAACGCGCTGGATGGAGCAATTGCAGCTTGTGCGGTGCAATGTGTTGTGGAGCCGGGATCAACGGGTATCGGTGGTGACTGTTTTGCGCTTTATGCGCCGGAAGGCAAAAACAACGTTATCGCCTACAACGGATCGGGACGCGCACCGGCAGCAGCGACGTTGGAAAAGCTTGCGGAACTGGGTGTTTCCAAGCTTGAACAGACGTCGGTTCATTCAGTCATTATTCCCGGTGCGATAGATGCCTGGGCGCAACTCAATGCAGATCACGGGAAGATGCCGCTGGCAGAATTGCTGCAGCCAGCTATTGACTACGCCCGCAATGGCTACCCGATTAGTCAGCGTGTTCATTTTGACATGACACGCCGAAAGATCCATCTTCAAAGTGATGACAATCTGGCCGCAATTTTTCTGAAAGATGGCGACGTGCCAGGATTGGGCAGCCTTCACAAAAATCCCGGTCTTGCAAATGCTCTGGAGATTATTGCTAAAAAGGGCCGCAAAAGTTTTTATGAGGGCGAGCTGGCCCGCGAAATGGTGGAGACGCTTCAGGCCAAAGGTGGATTGCACACGTTGCAGGATTTCGCTGAAGCCAAAGGCACATACGAATCCACCATCACCACCGAATTTCGCGGCAATATAATTCACGAATGCCCACCACAGGGGCAGGGAATTATCGCATTGCTGATGCTCAATATGATGCGTGATGTCGATGTCGATCCAGATATGCTGGGAGCGGATCGCATTCATTGGGAACTCGAAACCTGTCGTCGTGGCTATGCTGCACGGAGCAAATACCTTGCTGACCCGGCTCAGGTCGATGTAGCGGTTGAGGAGATGTTGTCGCAGGCATATGCCAATCAGCTGCGTGATGACATAGATCCGGCAATTGCCCGTCACCCTGAAGATGCGCTCAACCTGAAACCCCACAACGACACGGTCTATATATCTGTGGTGGACAAGGACAGAAACGCTTGTTCATTCATAAACACCGTCTTTGACACGTTCGGAACCGGTATTACGACGCCTAACAGTTCTATCGTGTTTACCAATCGCGGACAGGGATTTGTTCTGGAAGCCGGTCATCCCAATTGTATCGCGCCGCGCAAACGGCCATTGCATACCATCATTCCTGGTATGGTTGAAAAAGACGGCCGCATTATCATGAGTTTCGGTGTTATGGGGGGGGAATATCAGGCGATGGGCCATCTGCAATTTCTGACCCGCGTTTTCGACTATGGCCTGGATGTCCAGGCAGCGATGGATGCGCCGCGCTTCATGGTCAATCCATTTACCGGCAATGTGGAGATAGAGGGCCCCGTTCCAGACGCCGTGGTTGAAGAGCTGAAGTCCAGAGGGCACACTATTTCACGACCAGAAAAGCCGATTGGTGGCTCGCAGGCGATTGCGATCGATTGGGATAATGGGGTTTTGACCGGTGGCAGCGATCCGCGCAAAGACGGTTGCGCTATCGGCTATTAATCTGGCTCCATTTCAGGATTCGCGGTTGATCCATTTGTCGAGGTGGGCGATCTGACGATCATTCATGACCAGACCCAGTTTGCTACGTCGCCAGATAATGTCGTCGGCGCAGCTGGCCCACTCGTTGAGCATCAGATAGCGCACCTCAACTTCAAAAAGGCCGCATCCGAAATCTTCCCCAAGCTGTTCGACAGATTCTGCGTTGCCCAGTACCATGGTCATGCGGGTTCCATAGGCGTGGCACAGGCGTTCCAGATCAGCGCTGTTCATGAACGGATAGCGGGCTGAAACCTTGTTCAGCAGATCGTCAAAGCCCCGGGCTGGAAAATCGCCACCGGGCAGGGCAGCTTTTGCCGTCCATGGTCGTCCCTTTCGGCCAATCAGGTCTTCGATTTCGTCCATCATTTTTTCGGCCAAAACACGATAAGTTGTGATTTTGCCACCAAATATGTTGATTAGTGGGGCAGTGCCACCATCTTTGCCAGCCAGATCCTGTTTAAAAACATAGTCTCTCGTTGCTTCCTGCGCGGCACTTGCACCGTCGTCATAGAGCGGCCGAACACCTGAATAGGTCCAGACGATGTTTTCTTTGCGAACCGGCGTTTCAAAATATTCAGATGCCGCATCGCACAGATATTGAATTTCTTGGGCAGATATTTTCGCCTCGCCGGGGTCGCCCTCAAAATCCTTGTCAGTGGTACCGATCAGCGTTGTGTTCTGGGTGTAGGGAATGGCGAAGATGATTCGGTCATCGGCGTTTTGAAAAATATAGCAATTGTCGTGGTCGTAGAGTTTAGGCACGACAATGTGACTGCCCTGAACCATGCGGACATTTCGGGCATCATTTTTGCCAAATGAATTGCCCAATACGTGATCGACCCACGGACCCGCCGCATTGACGATCAAGTCAGCACTTATTGTTGTTGTCTTCCCTGTCGCTTTGTCGCGGATCTGGACGGTCCATTTGTCACCCTCGCGCTGCGCTGATGTACATTGATTTTGAACCAAAATCCGGGCACCGCGTTCGCTGGCGTCGAGGGCATTGAGGACAACCAGACGGGCATCATCAACCTGGCAATCGGAATACTGAAAGCCCTTTTTGAAGATCGCCTTGAGTGGTTTGCCGAAAATACCCCTGGCAAGATCGACCGTTTTGGTGGAGGGCAGAAGTTTTCGCCCGCCGATATGATCGTAAAGAAACAGGCCAAGCCGCAACAACCAGGCCGGGCGCAAATCTTTGTGATGTGGCAGAATAAAGCGCATTGGCCGGATGATGTGCGGTGCGACTGACCACAAAATTTCCCGTTCCGTCAATGCCTTGCGTACCAGCATAAATTCATAATGTTCGAGATAGCGCAGTCCACCATGTACCAGTTTTGAAGACCAGCTGGAGGTGCCGCTGGCGAGGTCGTTCATTTCGCAAAGAGCGACCGAATATCCACGTCCTGCTGCATCGCGGGCAATGCCGACGCCGTTGATGCCACCACCGATGATAAATATGTCAACATGGGTGTTCATCTGGTTGTTTCTCGTTAGCGAATATCGGCGCGAAAGCTTCGATTATCATCATATTCGCCAAACTGCGAGACGGGCGTGGACAAAAGTTGGACATTTAGTGCCGATTGGACAGTACTAAAGTAGCAAAGACTGTTGCGTCGCAGCATGCAATCTGGATAGATTGCTGCATTAATTCTGGGAGGAATGGAAATGAAACTCAAAACAATGACTCTCGCGCTTGGCGCGCTGATGGCTTCCACTGCAATGGCTGCGGCCGCTGACTGTGAATCCATCACTTTGGGCTCGGCGATTTCGCTGACCGGTAAATATGCCACCAATGGTGTTCACGCGAAAAACGGCTATGAATTTGCCATCAAAAAGATTTCCGAAGCCGGAGGCGTTCAGTTCGGTGGCAAATGCTACAATTTTAACGTCATCTATTATGACGATGAATCAAAAGGCGACCGTGGTGCTACCCTGGCAGAACGGCTGATCAATCAGGACAAAGTCCAGTATATGCTTGGGCCATATTCTTCCGGTCTGACCAAGGCGATTGCGCCTGTCACCGAAAAATACGGCATCCCGATGGTTGAAGCTGAAGGCGCATCGCGCTCGCTGTTCAACAAGGGCTACAAGTATCTGTTCGCTGTACTGTCGACTTCTGAGCAGTATTTGGCTTCCGCTGTGGCGCTTGCCGGTGAAAAGGCTGTTGAAAGCGGTAAGACGGCAGCAGACGTAAAAGTTGCCATCGCCGTTGAGAACGATCCGTTCTCACTCGATATCCGCGCGGGTGTAATGGAAGACGCTGCGAAACTCGGCATGAAAATCGTCATTGACGAAAAACTGCCGCGCGACTTGTCTGACATGACCGCGATCCTGACAAAAGTGAAATTGGTCAAGCCTGACCTTCTGGTTGTATCCGGTCACTCAAAAGGAGCTGCTACGGCTGTTCGTCAGATTGGTGAGCAGAAAATCTCAACACCAATGATCGCATTGACACACTGCGAAGCTGCTGACGTAACAGGCAATTTCGGTGCTGCTGCCAATGACATTTTGTGCGCAACACAATGGTCTGAAACGCTGAGCTATGAAGATCCAATCTTTGGCACTGCTGCCAACTACGAAATTGAGTTCAAGGCTGCTTATCCTGAATATGCCAGCAAGAAGGTTCCTTATCAGACAGCTCAGGCCACTGCTGCCGTTTATGTCTTCAAGGATGCTTTCGAGCGCGCTGCATCTTTGGACAAAGAAGCCGTACGTGACGCGATTGCTGCTACCGACTTGAAAACCTTCTATGGCGGTATCAAGTTCTCTGAAGCTGGCAATAACATCGCCAAGCCAATGGTTCTGCGTCAGATACAAGACGGTGCCTACAACGTTGTGGCGCCTTCTGCGTTTGCTTCGCACAAGACCAACTGGCCGCGTGGCAACTAAGCTTTAAAATGATGAGAGGCCGGGATTTTCCCGGCCTCTTCTTTGTCTGTTTTCTTTTGTCGCGGCCAAACCGTGATCTTCGCTTAATTCACATTTGTAGTGGTTTATAATGCCGGTCTAATGCTTGGCATGATGTCGTTGATCCTGTAGCCGGCCCCGATGAAATGAAACGTGGTTTTAGCGGCCCAAAAAGAGGCGAAAACCCAGGGGAGGAAGCTGATCTCATGGATCAGATTGCAGGAAATATTGGACTCCTGATCGACTATCCGTTGGTCAATTTCAAAATATTGATCGATGGGGTGATGATTGGCGCCTTGTTTGCGCTCGCCGCCTACGGGCTGGCACTGGTTTGGGGCGTGATGAACGTCAAAAATCTGGCGCAGGGCGATTTTGTTATCGGCGGAGGTTATGTCTCCTGGTGGCTGGTCAAGAATGTTGGACTGCATCCCCTATTGGGTGTCCCGGCGGCTTTTGTCGTCATGGCACTGTTGGGCGGTGCCCTGCACGGTACCCCAATCCATAATTGGGCGCGATCGCAGACCAAGGCGATGATCTGGGTATCTTCGATCACTGCCGTCGTGTTTGTGATTGCCACCTATATGGGTGAGCAGGCGGGTAGTATTGCCGGATATGCCGGATTGATCCTGACGATTCTTCTGATCATCAACGGTGGTATTTACAATCTGGTTATTTCAAGAGTTATCGAACGTGACCTGTTCACCTCTCTGCTTGCGACTTTTGGTCTGGCCATCATGGGTGCGCAGATCATGAACCTGCTGTTTGGCTCCGATACACAGAGCCTCGACCTTGGCTATGACACTTTGTATTTCGCTGATGGTCTGATCGATGTGCCGATAGCCAAGCTGATTGGAGTTGTTATGGCTGCTGCACTGGCGACGGCGGTTATTCTTTTCATGAAGCGCAGCCGCATGGGTCAGGCCATTCGAGCCACGGCCCAGGATGCCCGTGCCGCGCGCGTTTTGGGTATTGATACGGAAAAGGTCTATGCCTTCACCTTCTCGCTGAATGCCGCCATTTGTGGTGCTGCAGGCGCGATTATCGTGATGGTTTGGGTGATTCAACCGTTCTACGGCATTACCTATTCCGTGCGTGCCTTCGTGATCGTGACGGCGGCGGGGCTGGGCAATCTGCCCGGTGTTATTGCCGCAGGACTTGGAATTGGTGCGGCTGAACAATATGGCAGCCACATTTTCGGTATTGGTTATCAGCAGGCGATTGCCGTGATGTTGTTGCTGGCGGTTCTGATCTACCGCCTGATGCAGCAAAAGCGCAATCGTCAGGTATTGCAGTAGAGGAGCGGGACCATGAGTATCAATAAAACCGGCCTCTATGTGGCCATTCTCGCTTTCACTGTCGCAGCGCCATTTGTATTTCCCAATTACGGGGTGCAGTTGGGAACGTTGTGGCTGATGATCATTGTTGCCATGACCTGGGACATGACCGGTGGTCAGATGGGCTATAACTCACTCGGCAACATCTTCTTTTATGGAACCGGCATGTATGTGGCGGCGGTGATTGCCATTGGTCTGGTCTATGACGTTGGTGAATATACCGGAGCTGCTGGCGGTGGCAGGTATGAATTTACCGATGCCCAATATTTCACTGGCTTTATTCTGGGTACGTTGGGGGCAGGTGTTTTCTGTGCCATTACGGCCTTTATCATTGGCTATGTGACCTTTGGTCTGCGTGGACCTTATTTTGCCATTGGCACATTGGGTGTGGCGATTGCTGCCGGGGAGTTGGTGTCCAACTGGGACTGGGTCGGTGGCGGACAGGGCATTACTCTGCCGGTATATCCGGGCAATCTGGATGAGGGTAAGGTCTTTATCTATTTTGCCTTTGCGATTACCGGGGTCTTGTTGTTCATCTTTCTCAACTGGCTTTACAAGACGCGCTTCGGCGCGGCGATCAATGCCATCCGTGATGATGAGGAAAAGGCCGAGGCGATGGGTATTCATACCATGCGCTACAAGCTGGTGACCTGGGCGATGTCTGCCTTCTTCGTCGGTATTGTAGGAGGTATTTCGGCCTTTCAGTTGATTTCGTTTGAGCCGCTTGAATCGGCTTATCAGACGATCAATCTGGGCATTTTCATGGTGGTTTGCGTGCTGCTTGGAGGCAAAGGCACACTTTGGGGTCCCATTATCGGGGCCATCATGTTCCAAGTATTCAAAGAGGTTACATGGAATTATTTCCTTGGCTGGCAATGGGTTGCTCTGGGCGCACTTATTGTCGTGACAGTGGTATATTTCCAGGACGGCCTTATGGGTTGGCTGCGGGTGACAAAGCCCGAGTGGTTTGGCCTGACAATTGACGAGAAGGGCAACGAACAAAGCCAAAAAGCGGCGTCAAGCGGGGAGGCGGCACAATGAGCATTATTGATGTAAGCAATGTGTCGAAAAGCTACGGTGGTGTGAAAGCCAATTCCGATGTTTCAATCACCGTTGAAAAAGGTGGCATCACTGGCCTGATCGGCCCCAACGGGTCGGGCAAAACAACTTTGTTCAATTCGATTGTTGGCTATCACCCGATTGATTCCGGGTCGATCAAATATGAGGGGCAGGAAATCTCTCATATGCAAGTGCCGGAAATTGCCCGTCTGGGGCTGTTGCGGACGTTTCAACAGACCCGCATTTACGGGGCGATGGACTGCGTGGAAAACATGCTGATTTCGCTGCCTCATCGTAAGATGAGCCTGTGGGATACTTTGAGGTCGAATACTGCAGAAGACCGCGAGCGGGCCGGACATCTATTGGAATTTGTAGGCCTTTATGAAAAACGTCACCTGCGATCCGGCTCTCTTTCGTTCGGCCAGCAGAAGTTGCTGGAATTTGCCATGGCGTTGATGAACGAGCCAACGGTTCTGTTGCTCGACGAGCCCACTGCTGGGATCAATCCAACGCTGATCAACGGGTTGATCGACCGCTTGAAACGGGCAAATTCTGAATTTGGCATCACGCTGTTTATCATCGAACACAATATGCGGGTGATCATGAATATGGCCGATACGATCTATTGTCTTGCCCATGGCGAGTTGCTGGCGTCGGGTTCGTCTGATGACGTTCAAAATGATCAGCGTGTCATTGATGCATATCTGGGAGCGCACTAATGGCTAAGGCAAAAGATCAGAAAAACTCCAAGGCTTCAGCCGCTAAAGATTCAAAATCCGAGGCCGTCAGAGGGTATGGATCAGGTGGTGTCGAGACGGTTATCTCTGTTGAGGAGGTGACCAGGCAGGTCGCGGCAATTGCCGAGGATGTGACGCTCGACAAGCTCGACTCGCTGGTTGGTGGCGATTCCTATGTGACGATTGAAAACCTCCATGCTGGGTACGGCAAAATGGAAATTCTTCATGATGTCAGCCTGCGCGTTGGTCGCAAGCAGTCACTGTGCCTTATCGGACCCAATGGAGCAGGCAAGTCGACAGTGCTGCACGCGATTTTTGGTTTCAACAACATTTTTTCCGGAGCCATTCGCATTGGCGATGGTGACAATAAGAAAGATGTCACAAAGCTTTCGCCGAATGAAAAACTAAGCGAAGCGGGCATAGCCTATATCTTGCAGGACAAGTCGGTGTTTCCCGGCATGACGGTTGAAGAAAATCTTTGGATGGGCGGGTTTCTGAAAGACCAACCGGTGCAGGCCAAGCAAGCGGCAGAAATGATATTTGATAAATATCCACGCCTTGCAGCCCGCCGCAAACATCAGGCGAAAGTGCTGTCTGGTGGCGAGCGTCGCCTGCTGGAAATCTCCCGCGCCCTGGTGATGGACCCGGAAGTATTGCTGGTCGATGAACCATCGATCGGTCTGGAACCCCGCTTTATCGATATGGTGTTTGAAATCCTTCATGGCCTGCAGCACGACGATGGTAAAACCATTATCATGGTCGAGCAGAACGCCAAGAAAGGACTTGAATTTGCCGATATCGGCTACGTGCTGGTGAGCGGTGAAGTGGCGATTGCCGGCAAAGGTGATGACCTGTTGGCCAATCCAAAAGTCGGCCAATTGTTCCTCGGCGGTTAAAACTGCTGTCAAAGCGACGGCCGGGCTGGTGGCGAATGGTTACTTCTGTTTCGACGTTGCCTGGCGCAATATGATTAGTCCGCCGACCATCAGTACGGCGGACAGGACGAGCATGGTTGTATAGCCAGAGACCCGCCAGATCAGCGACCCACCAAACGGGGCGATGGCCGTGCCAAACATCACCAGACCACCCAGGCGCCCGGATATCTGGCCAAAACTCGCGCCACCCAGTGTTGCACGGGTCAGCATTGGCCGGATGATGCTGGTGACGCCGTAGGCTGAGCCGTGGATCACAACAAAGCTCAGGATCAGCACGGAACTGGCACCGGCAATGGTCAGCGCCGATATGCCCACCGCCATGCCGGCAAAACAGGCCAAAGCCGTTGTGATCGTCGAGATGCGTTTTTCGGTTGCCATCATCATTAATCGGCCAAATACCTGCATCGGTCCGATTGAGGAAGCGGCCAGAATAGCAAAGGATGCGGCCACACCGCGTTCTGCCAGCAACGGCAACAGATGGGTTACGATCATGCCGTGAACAACAGCAATGATCATGAATGCAGATGCGAGAAGCCAGAATGTTTTGCCGAAGGGAATTTTGGGTTTCGCATCACTTGGGGCTGGGCGATCGATCGGAAACCTGTGTTGCAATCGCGTAATTGCCATTGCGGTGAGCGGCAAAGTCAAAAGCGCTATGCCTGCTGCAAAATACAAAACCGCCTGTTGCCACGACATGATCGATGTCAGAGCATGGGCTGTGGGGAAGGCGACGGTTCCGGCCAGGCCGGCAATTAGCGTGATGCGGGTGATTGCGGGTTTGGCATTGTCACCCAGATGGCGGATCAGATTGGCGAAACAGGGTTCATAAAGACTAGATGCCATGCACAAGCCGAGAACCAGCCAGACGCCATAGAACTGCCAGAGCTGCGTCGCCTGTGACAGGGCCAGCAGGCAGGCAATTGAAAGCAGGGTTCCGCCGAGCATAAGTTCGCGCCCGCGCCCGGAATCGATCAGCCTTCCAGCGAGTGGCGATGCGGCAGCGGTGACCAGCAAAGACAATGTGAACGCGCCGGTCAGCTCGGTCTTCGACCAACCGGTTTCGATTTCCCATGTCGGCAGGAAAGCCGGAAACAGATAAAAGATGGATGCCCAGATAGTTGTCTGGGCAATCGCAAGGGGCAAAGTGATTGAAGCCATGCTGCGTGATAATTTTTCCCGCGGTCGAACTCACTACACTTACGCCCAGGATTTTACTTTACCAAGCATGTATCCACCAAAAATTGAGGCCGGAGGTGCAGCACCCCTTCGTTATTGGCTGTGGGAATGGCATGGTGACAAAAAATACTTGGAGTGGATATGTATTTAGGACTGGATCTGGGAACGTCGGGCATCAAGGCGCTGATCATCGACGGTGACCAGAAGATCATAGCCTCAGCAGACGCACCGTTGGCCGTAAGCCGACTCCATACGGGTTGGTCTGAACAGGACCCAGCGGAATGGATTAGCGCTGCCCAAACCACATTGTTGTCGTTGAAGGTGTCGCATCCTGCCGAACTTGCCGCGGTCAAAGGCATCGGATTTTCGGGTCAGATGCATGGTGCAACCCTGCTCGATAAGTCTGACAAGGTGTTGCGGCCCTGCATGTTGTGGAACGATACGCGCAGCCATGCAGAGGCCGCCGAACTTGATGCCGATCCGAAATTTAGGGCTTTGTCGGGCAATATTGTATTCCCCGGTTTCACTGCGCCAAAAGTTGAGTGGGTGCGTCGCAACGAGGCGGCTCTCTTCGCTCAAATTGCCAAAGTCTTGTTGCCGAAAGATTATTTGCGGCTTTGGCTGACGGGGGACCATATTTCAGAAATGTCTGATGCTGCCGGCACCAGCTGGCTGGATGTTGAAAAGCGCTGCTGGTCTTCTGAACTGCTGAATGCCTGTCAGCTGGATGAGAGCCACATGCCGTCTTTGGTTGAGGGATCCGAGGTCAGCGGCCAATTGCGCAGCGATCTGGCTCAACAATGGGGTATGGGCAACGTTGTGGTTGCTGGTGGCGCCGGAGACAATGCTGCTTCGGCCATCGGTCTTGGTGTAGTTCAGGCGGGCTCGGCCTTCGTGTCGCTGGGAACTTCCGGAGTGCTGTTTGCTTCCAACGCCGCGTATCTGCCAAACCCACAAAGTGCAGTTCATACATTCTGCCACGCAGTGCCGGACACCTGGCATCAAATGGGCGTGTTTCTTTCAGCAACAGACTCACTCAACTGGTGGGCTGGAATATGTGGAACCTCGGCTGCCGATCTGACGGGGGAATTGGGAACGGAACTGCAATCGCCCAGCGGGATCACCTTCCTGCCTTATCTGTCTGGAGAACGCACACCCCATAACGATGCAAAGATCAGGGGGGCATTTTTAGGGCTTGATCACGGTCATGATCGCAAGCAGATGACAAGGGCTGTGCTGGAAGGGGTGGCGTTTGCCCTGCGCGACTCACTTGAAGCGCTGGTTGCGGCTGGCACGCATCTGGACCGGGTAATGGCTGTCGGTGGCGGTACACGGTCGGCCTATTGGCTGGAATTGGTCGCCAGTGTGCTGAACTTGCCGCTTGATCTTCCCAAAGATGGTGATTTTGGTGCGGCATTCGGAGCGGCAAGATTGGCGTTGATAGCGGCAGAAGACGCTGATGCGGCCTCGGTATGTAGCGCACCGGATATCGCCCGCACGTTTGAACCCAATGGGGAAATGCAGGAAGAGTTTGGCGAAGCCTATCAGACCTATCGCGATGCCTATCCGGCGATTTCCGGTCTTGGTTGATTACAAGGCCTTGTAATTCATCTAAAGGGAAGTTGAAAATCCGTTTATCTGCAAACAGGACAGTGACTTGAGTAAATTTCTGATTGCCACACGCAAAAGCAAGATGGCTTTGGCACAGACAAGGCTTGTTTCAAATCTGTTGCAACAGGCTGTGCCGGGACTGGAAGTCGATCTGGCACAAAGCAATCCGCGCGGTGACCGTGATCAGATCAGTCGACTGGACCGTCATGGCGGCAAGGGTGGGGCATTTGTGGCTGAAATTCGCGCCGACGTGGTGGCCGGGCGCAGCCAGTGTGCCATGCATTCGCTGAAAGACATGCCCGGCAATGAAGAAACGCCGGGTCTCGTAATTGGAGCCTATCTGCGGCGCGATGATCCATCTGATTCATTGGCTTTGCGCCCCGGTTTGGAGATGGCGGAATTGCGTAAAAACCGCGGTGAAGGATTCAAGATTGGGACAAATTCGGTGCGTCGCGCGGCGTTCCTGCACGGTCTGTTTCCAAATGCTGAAGTGATCCACTTTCGCGGTGCTGCTGATACCCGCATTCACAAACTCGATAACGCAATTGCCCAGAAAATGGTCGATGGCAGTGAAGTCGGTCCTGCCGACGCGATATTGCTGGCGACTTCCGGGATGGCGCGGGTGGATCTGTCTGACCGTGTTGCCTACACCTTTACCAGCGAGGAAATGTTGCCGGCAGTCGGGCAGGGAATTGTCGCGGTGGAATGTGCCAGCACTGACTGGCAGACGCGCCAATATCTCGCCCGGATCGACAATGCCGATGCCCGTTCCTGTGCCGAAGCAGAACGAGAAGTGCTGTGGGTGCTGGATGGACATTGCAATTCGCCGATTGCAGCACTGGCAAAATGTGCTGGCGACACAATGACCATCAGCGCTGCAGTCATGTCGCTGGACGGAAAGACCATCCTGCGGGCGCGGGAAGAGGGCCCGGGAGACTATCCGCGCGAACTTGGGCGCAAGGTCGCTATGGCGTTGATTGCTCAGGGGGCGCAGGCTCTGGTCGAAAAAACCCGGATTTAAGACTGGTCTACTTTGCGTCGAAATCCAGAACCAGATGTTTGGATGTCGGGCGTGACTGACATGCCAGGGTGAATCCGGCTTCTATTTCCCAGTCCTGAAGCGAATAATTGACATCCATTGCAGCTTTTCCTTCGACGATCTTGCAGCGGCAGGTACAGCACATGCCCCCAGCACAGGAAAACGGCAGGTCGAGCCCGGCACCTTGCGCTGCGGCCAGAACAGTTTGTTCTCGAGGATCCATCAATAGCGAATTGCGCTTGCCATCGACGATGACGTCGACACCGATATTGCCATTGCCGATTATTGTATTGGCGGACACCGGTTTTGGTGATTGATGGGTGCCAAACAGCTCGATATTGACCTGATCCTTCTCCATTCCGAGATCCAACAGTGCGGCTTGCAATTCCTCAGTCATATCCTGTGGGCCGCAGATATAGGCGGCATCATAATCGAACAGGTTGATGAGATTTTTGGCACACAGATTGTCGATCATGGTGCTGTTTAAGCGGCCATTGAGAAAAGCGATATCGGACTGCTCGCGACTAAAAGCATGAAACATCTGCAGGCGTTCGGTATAGCGGTCTTTCAAAGCGTTGATGTCGTCGAGAAACATAACCGTCTTTGTCGACCGGTTGCCGTAAATCAACGTGAGGGTGCTCTGAGGTTCTTCTTTCAAAACCGATTTGGCAATCGACAGACAGGGGGTGATGCCAGATCCCGCGGCAATCAACAAATAGTTGTGCCGATCACCAATCGGGGCGGTGAACCGACCTTGCGGTGACATGACCTGCACCTTGTCACCAATTTTCAGTGTTCTGGCAAAATTGGAAAACCGCCCATCGGGGACCTGTTTGATGCCGACTTCCAGATCGCCAGCATTTCGCGCTGAACAGATCGAATAGGAACGGCGGATATCTTCACCATCGATGGTTGCTCGAAGCGTTAGATATTGTCCGGGGTCGAACAGGAACGTATCTGCCAGTCCTTCCGGGATTTCAAACTGTAGAGCCGTTGATCCATTCGATGGGTGGCGGATCGACTTGATAGTCAGGGAATGAAATTTAGGAACAGCCATTTATTTACAGACACTTGAAGTAATCGAATGGCTCCACGCATTGGTCACATTGATAATGTGCCTTGCAAGGGGTGGAGCCGAATTCGGAGATTTTTGACGTTAGTGAAGAGCCACAGCGGGGACAGGCGACAGTGGTTTCGCCAAACAAAGCCAATTTGGAATTGCTGGATTTATGGGGTGGGGCGATGCCATAGGCCCGCAGTTTTTCGCGGCCCTGATCGGTGATCCAGTCGGTAGTCCAGGCGGGAGAAAACACCCGTTCAACTTTTGCTTGGAAACCGGCGTCGAGCAGCGCGGTTTCCACCGCCAGTTCGATTGCAAGCACCGCCGGACAGCCTGAATAGGTGGGCGTGACCTTGGCAATGGCGATGCCGTCAACCAGTTCCACATCACGTAAAATGCCCAGATCTGCCACCGTGACACAGGGAATTTCAGGATCAGGGACGGCTGCTGCCACCGCCCAGGCGCGGGCCTGTTGAAGATTGGAAAGAACCGGAGCCTCTACCACGTCATGCCCGGATAGGTGCGCTGCATATATTGCAACTCGCTCAACAGGTGACCGAAGTCCTCGGTATGTCGTCCATCACGGCCACCTTCTTGCGGGAAGGGGATTTCCGGAATGGTCAAAAAGGCCTCAGCAAACACCTGTTCAATGGTTTGATCCCATTGATCGCGCAGGCGTTCGGGGTCGGGCAACAGGTTGGCTTCAATGCAAATCTGCATGGTGTCAGTGGTGCTGAAAAGCTCATCGGTATAGCCGTGCAGCGCGATGACTGCTTCGCCCATGCGCTGAGCGCTTTCTTCTGTGCCGTCGCCGAGACGGATCACCCATTCGCCGGCATGGCGGATATGATAGGCAATTTCCTTGACCGCTTTTTCAGCAAAGCCCTGTATCTTGTCGTCAGCACTGGTGGTTGCTGCCTGCCAGAACGGATGCATGAAGGCTGCAAAATAAAGTTGCCGCAACATTGTATGGGCGAAATCGCCATTTGGCCGTTCAACCAGCAGGCAGTTTTTATATTCGCGGTCAGTACGCAGATAGGCCAGGTCGTCTTCATTGCGCCCCTTGTTTTCCAGCCCTCCCGCATAGGTGTAGAGATTGCGGGCCTGTCCGAGCATGTCGAGAGCCATGTTCGGCATCGACAGGTCTTCTTCCAGCATTGGAGCGTGACCACACCATTGCGACAGGCGGTGGCCAAGAATCAGGTGATCATCCCCCAGAGTGATCAGAGCATCGGCAAGGGCAGCAGCCGGTTTCATCACATATGTCCTACGTCATCGGGAATGTCGTAAAAACTCGGATGCCGATAGACCTTGTCACCGGCGGGGTCAAAATTTTCTGCTGCTTTATCCGGGTCGGACGCAATAATGTCGCGGGATTGCACCACCCAGATCGAATTGCCTTCCTCCCGACGGGTATACACATCGCGGGCTGATTGCAGTGCCATTTTGCTGTCGGCGGCATGGATCGATCCAACATGTTTGTGGTCGAGCCCGTTGCGGGGACGGATGAAAACTTCCCAAAGCGGCATGTGTTGTGTGCTCATTATTCTGCGGCCTCCTGAGCTGCTGCGCGACGGGCGCGGCGTTTATCTGCATGAGCCAAGGCAGCTTCGCGCACCCAGGCACCGTCCTCCCAGGCTTTGGTGCGCGCTGCAATGCGGTCACGGTTCATCGGGCCTCCGCCCTTGACCACCCGCCAGAATTCACTCCAGTCAATCTCGCCAATGTCGTATCCTCCCTGACCCTTGTTACGGTCGGGATTCCACTTCAGATCAGGGTCAGGCATCGTCAGACCGATCAGTTCAGCCTGCGGCACGGTGGCGTCGACAAATTTCTGGCGAAGCTCATCGTTGCTGAAGCGTTTGATTTTCCATTCCATGTTCTGATCGCTGTGTGAACTGTCTGAATCGTATGGCCCGAACATCATCAGCGACGGCCACCACCAGCGGTTCAGCGCGTCCTGTGCCATTTGTTTTTGTTCAGGCGCTCCCTTGGCGAGAACCGACATCAGTTCATAGCCCTGTCGTTGGTGAAAGCTTTCTTCCTTGCAAATGCGCACCATGGCGCGGGCATAGGGGCCAAACGAGCACCGGCACAGCGGCACCTGGTTCATGATCGCTGCCCCGTCAACCAGCCAGCCGATAGCGCCCATATCTGCCCAGCTAGGCGTCGGATAATTGAAGATCGAGGAATATTTGGCTTTGCCGGTCAGCAATTCTTCGGTCATCTGTTCGCGAGAAATTCCGAGTGTTTCAGCCGCCGAATAAAGGTAAAGACCGTGGCCACCTTCGTCCTGAACTTTGGCCAGCAGTGCCAGTTTGCGACGCAATGTCGGGGCGCGGGTAATCCAGTTGCCCTCTGGAAGCATGCCAACAATTTCTGAATGAGCGTGCTGACCGATTTGGCGAATCAGGGTTTTGCGATAGGCCTCGGGCATCGGGTCGTTGGCTTCGATTTTTTCTTCGCGATCAATACGTGCCTGAAACGCCGCCAGAAACTCTTCCGATTCTTCGGTTTCCGTATTGGTGCCAATTAATCCCTGTGAATACATTAGAAGTCCTCCGGTGCGGCATATTACGTTACAGAATTTTTAATTTCAACGTATTTTTGTAACATATTAAGTAAATCGTTGCGCCAAGGCTGGTTGTGACTGGGGCAGGGCGCCATTCAGTCCGCTGGCCTGTTGATCCATCCAGGCCTCTGATGAAGCCAGCAATTGATGGTAAAGTATTGAAACAAAACGGTGACATTCGGCTTCCGGCCAATCGGGTGTCCAGAATTCCGGCGCCACATTGTGAAATTGAAACAGGATGCGCCGCCATTCGTGAATGAGCAGGCAACGGACCGCCAATGCATCAATATCGGTGAGCTGAGCGCCCATGACCGGTCCAAATGCCTCCATCAACGTGGTAAAACTATGCTTATGGTCAGCTGGGCAGCTGATATCTTTCATCCAGTCAGGAATATTGGTGATCTGTCCATCCAGCAGAAAATCCTGATCCGAAGTCTGTTGTTTTTCGGTGAATTCGGTCTCCAGTCGCATCAGCCGAGGTTTGGGATAATCCTGCTGCTGAAAACTCACCCGCCAGCCTTTGGTGGATTGACTGGCTATTGAGAGCGGCGCATATATCCGGTCTGTCGCTGCTGCAAATGGCTCGAGCCCGGTGGGAGACAGGTGATAAAAACTGGAACGTCCAAGTTTTTCACGCACCACCCAACCGTCATTGGTGAGCCGGGAAAAGGCCGTCCGTACGGCCCCAGCTTCGATGCCCATGCGCCCCAGCAAGACCTGAACGGTTCGGGCGGATACCGAGCCGCCGCGCGGGACGACGGCATCGCCGAAAAATGTGATGATGAGCGACCAGACGCGCAGTTTTCTGGTGCTGTTCAGCCGAACGACGAGTTGGTCAACGTGATCCATTCTAATAGGCATTCATTGTGTGCAGCGTATAGGTGGCGACGGCCTCATCGTCCTGATTGAACAGGGCGACATGCCAGCGCACTTCGCCATAATCATCATTGCGCTTGGTCTTGCGCTTTACGGTCAGTTCAACACGAATGCTGTCTCCTGGCGAAACCGGTTTCTGGAAGGCGAGATCCGTCAGACCAGTATTGGCCAATACCGGACCGGGATCTGGTTCGACAAACAGACCGGCGGCAAAAGACAGCAGCAGATAGCCGTGGGCAACACGGCCGGGGAAGAATGGATTGGCCTTGGCGGCATCATCGTCCATATGGGCATAGAATGTGTCACCGGTAAATTGAGCAAAATGTTCAATGTCCTCAAGGGTGATCTGCCTTGCCTTTGTCTGTAACGTTTCGCCGAGTTGCAGCTCGGTAAATGTACGGGTAAAGGGGTGGGCGTCGCCCGGTATAGTATCGGCATTGGGTACCCAGGTGCGACCGACTGCAGCGATCATATTTGGCGATCCCTGAATGGCGGTGCGCTGCATATAGTGCATGACGCTACGGATGCCTCCGAGTTCTTCGCCACCACCGGCACGGCCGGGGCCACCATGGGTCATATGGGGCAGTGGGGACCCGTGGCCGGTGCTTTCTTTCGCCGATACGCGGTCGTTTATGTAAAGTCGCCCATGCCAGGCAGCCGATCCTGTGACCATCTGGCTGGCAATCTGCGGGTCATGGGTAAACACAGAGGCAACCAGACTGCCGCCGCCACGGTTGAGCAATTGGCAGGCCTGATCCAGGTCGCGATAGGGCATGATCGTCGCGGTTGGGCCAAATGCCTCCAATTCATGAACACTGGTGGCGGCGTCAGGATCGGCACAATGAAAGAGCGTTGGTGCGACAAAGGCGCCCAAATCGCGGTCGGCACTTTCAACAATGACGGCATTGGCCGGGGTGACCATTTCGGCCTGATGTCCCAGGCGCCAGTTAATTTTCAACACATCGCCTCTTTGAATTTCTGACACAAGCGGTCCCATCTGTGTCGACTCCAGCCTGGGATCACCAACTTTGATTTCGCTTAGCTTGCTGTTCAGCGCCTCTATGCAGTCGCTGATTGAGGCCTGCGGTACCATGAGGCGGCGAATTGCCGTGCATTTCTGACCGGCCTTGGTGGTCATTTCACCGATTACTTCCTTGACAAATAAATCAAATTCCGGCGTGCCCGGCACAGCATCCGGTCCCAGGACGGATCCGTTGAGGCTGTCTTGTTCGCTGATAAACGGGATGCAATGAGACAGGATGTGGGGGTTGGAACGCAACATCAGTGCGGTCTGAGCCGATCCTGTAAAGCTGACCACATCCTGTGCGGTGAGTAGATCCAGTAAATCGCCGGTACTGCCAGCGATCAACTGGAAAGCTCCGGCAGGAAATGTTTTGGAGTCAATCATCAACCGAAAACACGCCTCGGTAATGTAACAGGTATCGGTTGCCGGTTTGACGATCGCCGGCATTCCGGCGAGCAGGGTAGCAGCGAGCTTTTCCAGCATGCCCCATACGGGAAAGTTGAAGGCGTTGATATGAACGCCAACACCGAGCTTTGGGGTGCAGATATGTTGACCGATAAATGTGCCGTGGCGCGATAATTGCTCAACATCGCCATCGAGAAAGACCGTTGAGTCAGGCATTTCACGCCGACCTCGCGACGCGTAGGCAAACAGCGTCATGATACCGCCATCAATGTCGATCCACGAATCAGCGCGCGTCGAGCCAGCCATATAGCTCAAATCATACAGCAGCTCCTTGTTGTCATTGAGATGGGTTGCAAGCGCCTTCAGCGCTCGGGCGCGGTCATGAAACGTTGTGGCGCGCAACGCCGGTCCACCAATTGTCCTTGCATGGTTGAGCATTGAAGCAGCATCAAATCCGGTCCCACCAGCCACAGCAATCATCTGTCCGGTGACTGCGCTTTTGATTATCCGGGCATTTTCCGAAGATGCCGATTGCGACGGCAACCAGCTGCCTGCACAATAGGAATGAACGTTGATAAGATCTGCTGACATGATAATTATCCTGTTTCACACTCTGGATTGACCGGATGGGTAGGCCGTGTAAGCGTTACACGAGAATGTAAAAAAGGAAATCCTTGTAACACAACATGCTTGATTTAACTCCTGATCGTGCTTCGCTGGATGCTATCGAAATCGCTTCGCGTGATGAGATTTCTGCGCTGCAATTGCAACGAATGAAGTGGTCGCTGAAACATGCATATGACAATGTGCCTTTTTACAAAGCCAGCTTTGATGCCGCCGACATACATCCAGATGACCTGAAGAGCCTGCAGGATCTGGCGAAATTTCCGTTCACCAACAAGCAGGACCTGCGGGATAATTACCCGTTTGGCATGTTCGCTGTGCCGCGTGAAAAACTGGCGCGTATTCACGCCTCATCGGGGACAACTGGCAAGCCAACGGTTGTTGGCTATACAGCCTCTGACGTGGATATGTGGGCATCGGTGGTGGCGCGTTCATTGCGGGCCTCGGGCACCAGACCGGGAGACCTGGTGCATGTGGCTTACGGCTATGGTCTGTTTACCGGCGGTCTGGGTGCCCATTACGGAGCCGAGAAACTTGGCTGCACGGTGGTGCCGGTTTCGGGGGGCATGACAGCGCGTCAAGTTACGTTGATCAGCGATTTCAAGCCAACAACGATCATGGTGACGCCATCCTATGCGCTGTCCATCCTGGACGCCTGCCGTGAGCAGGGCATCGACCCTCGGGAGACTTCTTTGCAAGTCGGTATATTCGGGGCTGAGCCCTGGACCAACGCAATGCGCGAGGAGATCGAACAGGCATTTGATATGCATGCTGTTGATATTTATGGCCTGTCAGAAATTATTGGCCCCGGCGTTGCCAATGAATGCGTTGAAACCAAAGATGGCCCGACAATCTGGGAAGACCACTTCTATCCCGAAATCATCAACCCGGAAACGGGCGAACCGGTAGCAGATGGTGAGATGGGTGAACTTGTTTTCACGTCGCTGACCAAAGAGGCGTTTCCGATCATTCGCTACCGGACCCGCGACCTGTCGCGGCTTTTACCGGGCACGGCCCGGTCAATGCGGCGGATGGAGAAAATCACCGGACGCAGCGACGACATGATTATATTGCGCGGTGTAAATGTGTTTCCGACACAGGTTGAAGAACAGTTGATGAAGGTTGCGTCGCTGGCACCACATTTTCAGATCGAACTGAAAAATGCCGGCCGCATGGATGCTATGGTGATCCATGTAGAGGCGGGCAGTGGGATGGACGAACCGGGCAAAAAACACGCTGCCGCAGAACTGGCAAAACGTGTTAAGGATGTGATCGGAGTTACTGCCGAAATTAATGTCCGTGACGAAGGGGCCGTCGCACGCAGCGAAGGCAAGGCTGTGCGGGTGATCGATAATCGCGAGAAGGGTTAAACCTGGTGCAATCTGCAATCGGTTTCGACAATTCCTATGCCCGCTTACCCGAGCGCTTTTACGCGCGCCTGAACCCCAAACCTGTACGCCAACCGCAATTGATCAAGCTGAATGAAGCGCTTGGCGAAGAATTGGGACTGGATGTTAGCTATCTGCGATCGGATGACGGACTTGCCATCCTGGCAGGGAATTCAAACTTTGAAGGATCTGACCCGCTGGCAATGGCCTATGCAGGGCAGCAATTTGGCAATTGGGTTCCGCAATTGGGGGATGGTCGGGCGCTGCTGCTGGGAGAGGTTATTGACGTGAATGGTGTGCGCCGGGACATCCAGTTGAAAGGCTCTGGTCCAACGCCCTTTTCGCGGATGGGAGACGGACGTGCGTGGTTGGGACCGGTCTTGCGGGAATATGTTGTCAGCGAAGCGATGGCGGCTCTGGGCGTGCCAACGACCCGGGCACTGGCGGCAGTATCGACGGGCGAACCGGTGGTGCGCGAGGAAGTGTTGCCGGGGGCAATACTGACCCGCGTTTCAAAAGCTCATATTCGGGTCGGCACTTTCCAATATTTTGCTGCGCGCCGCGACGATGAAGGGCTGCGCCAACTCGCCGACTATGCCATAGATCGCCTCTACCGCGATCAAATGGATGCGGAAAACCCCTACCTTGGACTGCTGAATTGCGTCATTGAGGCACAGGCGAAACTGGTCGCCAAATGGATGAATATTGGATTCATACATGGCGTGATGAACACCGATAATGTCTCCATTGCTGGAGAGACGATAGATTATGGTCCCTGTGCCTTTATGGACGAGTTCCATCCCGACCGGGTGTTCAGCTCAATTGATCAGCAGGGGCGTTATGCCTATTCCAATCAGCCAAGAATTGCGCACTGGAATCTGGTGCAATTTGCGCAGTCCCTGCTACCGCTTCTTGGGCCAGATGAGAAGCGCGCCGTTGAACAGGCCCAATTGGCCATCAATGCCTTTCCCGGTTTGTATCAAAATGCCTATCAGTCAGGGTTCAACGCCAAATTGGGTCTTGCTGAAGCCAAGCAGGGGGATGCTGAACTGGGTAATGATTTACTGGCGCTGCTGGCCGACCAGAAAGTGGATTTCACATTGGCGTTCCGTCAACTGGGACATGAAGATCTTTCGAATTTCAAAGAGCATTTTGAAGATCAGAACGCCGTTTCAGCCTGGCTTGTGCGATGGCGGGAGCGTTTGGACAGTGAAAACGCGTCGCTCGGGCAATGTCGGCTTTTGATGCAATCTGCAAATCCGGCCTTGATTCCACGCAATCATCGAATTGAACAGGCTATCGCAGCTGCGCTGGAAGATAATCTTGAACCGTTTCACCGTCTGTGTAGCGGATTGGAACAGCCCTATCAGGATCCGGTTGGCGAAAGCGATTTGACATTACCGCCGCAGCCCAAGGAAGTTGTGCCGCACACGTTTTGTGGCACCTGAGGCAGGATTTTCTATCCTTTGTGGGTTGCATGGCGGTTGATCTCCATGCAGCCTGCGGCGGATCGATGAAATGCGTTGAAGACGCAAAGGTGAATTAGACATATGCGGTTTTTTTCTGACAAGGATCGTCCGGTCCATCTTGGACCCTATCCTCTGGAAAGACTGTCTCGTCAGGAAGTCACCCCGTTAGATCAGGTTCCCCAGTTCCAGCAAATCAGCTTTCGCAGCCCCGATGCACCGCAAAGCATTGTCAACGCCATGGGCGAATACCAGGCGATGATGGACGCCATTCGTGACGGTCTGGTCAACAAGGCAAAATCAGGTCTTCCGTCCGATCCACAGGAAAGGGTGAACCATCTGAAGGGTTTCGGTTATTTCAGCGATTCCACCATGGTTGCAGCCTGTGAAATTCCGCAATCGGCATTGCTGGAAACACCCTATCGAAACCCTGATATCGATCGTTTGGCCGACGATCTTCGCACCAAACAGACGTCGACGCTTGCTGCCGGTATTGACATGATCATGGCGGATCTAAAGGAAAGCATGAATGCGCCGCCCACGACGATGGATCACCATACCCATGCGCTGGTGTTCCTCTATGAATTTCCGCGCGATCCGCAGGCCGACGAGGAAGGTTGTGGCTGGATACAAGATGCCCAGCAAGCACGTGCCTGTCTCAGGGCTACAGAAACCGCAACCGTTATCGCCAACTATGTCCGACTGCTGGGATATGACGCCCGGGCGCATTCCGGCACCACATCTGAAGTTGATCTCAACCAGCTGACACTTGCCAGCGGATTGGCCAGTCTGGAAGGACAGACGCTGGTCAATCCATATATTGGCGACCGGTTCGGGGTTGCTGTGGTGACGACCACGTTGCAGCTGGCGACAGATAAGCCGCTGGTTGCCTTGGCAGATCAACCAAAAGCTCACACCCATGGACTGGCCTGGAAATTCGGCAAGGGATTTGCCAAAAACGCTTTCAACCGGGAACTTTATGCCAAGCGACGTTATGTGGATGGGGCCCATCCTTTTGAAAAACTCAATCGGGTGGACACGCCCACAACCTATATCGATGAAGAGCGCGTTGCCCGTGTGCCGAAGCGCGCCGATATGTTCGCCCGGGCTCAGTTTGGTGACATGGGCAAGGCCAATCAGGTTAACGCAACGGGTGGCTATTATGCCCGCAAGGCAGCGCCCTCGATGGCTCAGCGACGGGCGCTTGGTTCGTTTGTGCTGTTGCAAAGTGGCGAACCGGCACCTGAAAAGGTGGCGACTGACCCGGAAGATTACGCCCGCTTGATCAAGGCGACCAGCTATTTTCTGGGTGTCGACGCGGTGGGCATATCCCGCTGTCCGAAATGGACCTGGTATTCCCACAACGCGCTGGGTCAGGAAATTGACCCGCCCCATGATCAGGCTATTTCGATGATCATCGATCAGGGCTACGAAACCATGGAAGGAGCTTCAGGAGATGACTGGATTTCTGTTGCTCAGTCAATGCGGGCCTATCTGCGGTTTTCCCTGCTTGGCGGGGTGATCAGCAAGCAGATTCGTAATTTGGGGTTCAATGCCAAGGCGCATTCGGTGATGGATGGCGATGTATTGCAACCGCCATTGCTGTTGCTGTCTGGTCTTGGTGAAGTCAGCCGCATCGGGGAGGTGATCTTGAATCCCTATCTGGGGCCGCGGCTGAAATCCGGTGTCGTCACCACAGATATGCCACTGGCTCATGACAAGCCAATTGATTTTGGTCTGCAGAAATTTTGTGAGAGCTGCAACAAATGTGCCCGTGAATGTCCATCAGGAGCGATTACTGCCGGACCAAAACTGATGTTCAATGGTTACGAGATCTGGAAGTCGGACAGTCAAAAATGTGCCACTTACCGCATCGGCACCAAGGGCGGAGCAATGTGCGGGCGCTGTATGAAAACCTGTCCCTGGAATTTGGAAGGTCTGTTTGCTGAAAAACCGTTCCGCTGGGCTGCTATGCACCTGCCGGCTACAGCACCAATTCTCGCCAAGCTCGACGATATGGTCGAGAATGGTGGTTTGAATCTGACAAAAAAATGGTGGTGGGATCTTGAACTCTCGGAGGACGGAACCTATCAGCCAACCGAGCATCCGCTGAATGAACGGGACCTGCAAAAGGATCTCGATTTGAAATATGAAGACCAGACACTGGCAGTTTACCCAGCACCTTTAGCTCCTCATCCCTGGCCATTTCCGTTTCCGATGGATCGTGAAAAAGGCATTGAAGCATATCAGGCAATGGTCACGGCGAAGGAATACAAAGCACGACTGGAACAGGGTGACTCTTCAAAGGTCCACGAATACAGAATTGCCGGTGATGCACCGGTGGTGCGGGTTGAGATCGTAACAGCTGATCAGATGACCAATGATGTGTCATTGTTCGAGTTTGCGTCACTTGATGGACAGGACCTGCCGGAATGGACGGCTGGTGCCCATCTGGACATCGTTGTTGCACCAGAATTTTTGCGCCAGTATTCGATGTCGGGTGATCCGGCCGACCGGTCGAAATATCAGATTGGCGTGTTGCGCGAAGATCAGGGCAGGGGTGGATCGGCGTTGCTGCACCGCATTTTCTCGAAAGGCCGAAAAATATTTATTTCCAAGCCGATCAACCACTTTCCGCTCAACCATGCAGCGAGTAAATCCTTCCTGATGGGCGGTGGGATCGGTATCACGCCAATGATTGCCATGGCCCATGAAGCACATGCCGCCGGGTGTGATTTTGAAATGCATTATTCGATTAAGTCGCGAAAAACCGCCGGCTATTTGAAGCAACTGACTGAGGTGGCCTGGGCCGACAAGGTTCACCTGCATGTATCGGACGAAAAAACCCGGGCCGATCTGGATGCGATTTTGAGCAATGCGGATGCTGCTGCGCATGTCTATACATGTGGCCCGGATATTTACATGCAATCGGTGATGGATGCGGCAGAACGCTGTGGGGTGCCGGAGGAAAGCCGACACCTTGAATATTTCTCCGTGCCTGAATTGCCTGAATATGAAAATTTTGATTTCACCATCAAGCTGGCAAAGTCGGGTCGTGAGATCGAGGTTCCTGCTGACAGAATCGCGACAGATGTGCTGACGGAAAACGGCATCAATGTGGACGTTAAATGTTCCGACGGTATTTGCGGCGTCTGCAAATGCGGGTTGATATCGGGCGAAGTGGAGCACCGGGATTTTGTGCTTTCCAATGCCCAGCGCAAAGATGCAGTAATTCTTTGCCAATCCCGCGCGGCTAAACCGGACGGTGTAATTGAAGTTGACCTGTAGCACCGGACGATGACCACGTACAAAACACAGGTTGCGATAATCGGATCAGGCCCTTCGGGTTTGTTGCTGGGTCAATTGCTGACGCTGGCGGGTATTGAAAACATTGTTATCGATCGGGTGAGCAAGGACTATATTCTGTCGCGGGTGCGGGCTGGCGTGTTGGAAGAGGGCACGGTTGAGATGCTCGACAAGGGTGCGATCGGTGAGCGCATACACAAAGAAGGCATGTTGCACGGCGGCTTTACCTATGCGTTTTCCGGACGAGTGGAACGGGTCAATATGCGTGGCCTGATTGGCAAAAATGTGATGGTCTACGGCCAGACCGAGGTGACTCAGGATCTGATGGATGCGCGGGAAAAGTCCGGTGCTTTGTCGATTTACGAAGTGGATGACGCCCACCCAGTCGATTTTGACGGGCAACAGCCGTATGTCAGTTTCAGCAAAGACGGTGTTGGCCATCGCATTGACTGTGATTTTATTGCCGGTTGCGATGGCTATCATGGGCCCAGCCGAAAATCTGTTCCTTATTCGGCGATTCAGACGTTTGAAAAGGAATATCCTTTTGGTTGGCTTGGCGTGTTGGCGGATGTGCCACCGGTGCGTCACGAAATCATTTACGCCAACCATCCACGGGGCTTTGGCATGTGCTCGATGCGTTCGACCACCCGGTCGCGCTACTACATTCAGTGTGCCCATGATGATAGCGTCGACAACTGGAGCGATGATAATTTTTGGGACGAGCTGCGGCGGCGGCTGCCACAGGACGTGGCGGACGACATCACGACCGGTCCGAGTTTTGAAAAATCAATCGCGCCACTGCGTTCGTTCGTTGCAGAACCGATGCGGTTCAACAGGTTGTTTCTTGTTGGTGACGCCGCCCACATCGTGCCGCCAACGGGCGCTAAAGGTTTGAATCTGGCGGTCAGTGATGTGCACTATCTGTATGAAGGTCTGTTGGAGTTCTATCGGGAAAAATCGACGGCGGGGATTGATGATTATTCGCAAAAGGCGTTGGCACGGGTGTGGAAAGCGGTGCGATTCTCGTGGTGGCTGACACACTGCATGCACCTTTTTCCCAGCACGACAGAATTTGATCAGAAAATTCAGGAGGCTGAGCTGGACCATCTGTCAATATCGACTGCTGCGCAAACCGCGGTGGCTGAAAACTATGTCGGGCTTCCTTTCTAAAAAATAACGAGTATCGAAATGAGCACAGTTATTACCGCACA
Organism: Rhizobiaceae bacterium; assembly: GCA_014238155.1. Classification (GTDB taxonomy): domain Bacteria; phylum Pseudomonadota; class Alphaproteobacteria; order Rhizobiales; family Rhizobiaceae; genus Pseudahrensia. Next base: position 209,957 of record JABABQ010000050.1, on the reverse strand, counting down.
ACTTCTCACCAAGGCAGAATTTGCCCCCTACGGTCAGGTGATTGAAAAATTGGGATCTGAATCTTTTTTGATAAACAATGGCAATTGTCGGCGCCATCATGCGCTGGCAGAGGCGGAAGTTATCGAAGAAGGAGGCAAAGTGGGAATCAGTATTTTTTCCGGTCAACACTATTCTCTGCCACTGCAACTATCGATGGTGGAACGCCACCCGCTGGGCAGTCAGGCATTTTATCCGCTGGGAAAGCAGAACTGGCTGGTGATTGTTTGCAGCGACAGTGATGGCACACCAGTTGACCCGAAAGTCTTTCTGGCAGATTCCGATCAGGGTATTAATCTTAACCGGGGTGTCTGGCACGGCGTGTTGACACCGCTTGAAGAAGCCAGCGATTTTCTGGTTGTTGACCGAGTAGGCGAGGGCAATAATCTTCAGGAGCATTACTTCCTCGCTCCCTACACAGTAACGCTGTGAGAATGCCTGCTGCGTCTGATAAAGACCAATCTGTACAAGTTTCGGCCAAGCCCATAGTCTGACTGTACCTTCGTCGCGCAATGGGAGGCAGAAGCACATGGATTCGAAAACCATCGATATCCTGGTTGGAACGACCAAGGGTGCCTTTGTGATTTCCTCCCAAGACGGTCGCAGGGGCTGGACCGTGAATGGCCCCTATTGCGACGGATGGCCGATCAATCACATGGTTGGCGACCCCACTACCGGAACGCTGTGGGCGGGCGGTGGTGGCGATTGGCATGGAGCAGGGGTCTGGACGTCCGAAAATGGCGGCAATAATTGGCATTTGTCGCGCCTGACCAAGGGTATGATGGATGACTGGGCAGCCAACGACGCCGAGTTTGCAAAATCCATTGGCTGGACCGAAGATCCATTGCCATTTGGAGACGAGTTTTCGCAAATCTGGTCACTGGGCTATAGTCACGGCAGGCTCTTTGCCGGGGCCAAACCCGCGCAATTGCTGTCGAGCCCGGACGCTGGCAGGAATTGGCAAAAAGTGGATTCGCTGACCAATCATCCCTCGTCTGACAGCTGGAACCCTGGAGCGGCTGGTCTGGTGCTCCACACTATCGTTTCTGATCCCGGTAACCCGCAAAACCTCTGGATCGGTATTTCGGCCGCTGGTGTCTTCGCATCCGAAGACGGTGGTGCCAGCTGGGAGCGTCGCAACCGGCTTTCCAATGCCACGTCGATTGAACCACATGACCATCCCGCTGCGCCGCGCGATGGCGAGACAGGGCATTGCGTCCACAACATGATGTTGGCTCCTGGCTCCAGCAATCTTCTGTATCAGCAAAACCACCATGGCGTTTGGCGATCAGCGGATGGTGGCAGGAGCTGGGACGACATCACAGCTGGCCTGCCGTCAACCTTCGGTTTTCCTATCCGTGTTCATCCCCGCGATGGGCAGACAATCTGGACCCTACCGCTGAATGGCGACAGCGCAGGTCGCTTTCCTCCAGACGCTGCAGCAGCGGTATGGCGGTCACGCGATGGCGGTGAAACCTGGCACGACTTGCGCGCTGGTCTGCCGCAGGAAAATTGTTTTTTCACTGTGCTCAGGCAGGCCATGTCCGGAGACTCAAAAGATCCGGCCGGTCTGTATTTTGGCACCAATACGGGTTCGGTTTTCGCCAGCGTGGATGAAGGTGATAGCTGGCAGGAAATTGCCCGACATCTGCCCACAATACTTTCGGTTGAAATTTCTGAATGTGTTTGATCAGCGTTCGCTGAACGCTTTTCCAATGGACCGGTAAACCGGCTTAAGAAGATATTTCATCAAAGATTTGGTGCCGGTGAAAATCTCTGCCTGGGCAACCATTCCCGGCAAGATTGGCTTTGCTCCGGCGATGGAATTGAGCTTCTGGCGATCGAGATGGAGTTTGGCGGTATAAAAATATTCACCGCGGTCATTGCGATGTGTCGTCGGTGACAGCACGGAAATTTTGCCATTGGCATAGCCATAAGTTTCATTGTCATAGGCGGTCAGCATGACCCGGGCCTTTGATCCAACCGCAATATGTCCAATATGTTCCGGAGGGACGTTGACCTTGACCTCAATGCGATCGGTGATGGGGACCAGTTGAACGGTAACTTCTCCGGGCTTGATCACTTCGCCAGCATTATGGGCTGCCAAACTCTGCACAACACCGGATACCGGGGCGAGAATTTCCTGACGGTTCAGTTTGAGGTTCAGGCTCTCCATGGACTGCGCCAACAGGATAATCTTTTTTTCAATTTCAGAAAGCGCCCCGATCCACTGGCTGCGTCTGGTGGCACGAATATTGGCCATTTGACTTTGGGCCTCGGAGACTTTTCTTTCTGCAACGATGAGCGACCCCTGAGAGCGGCCGTATCTTAACTCGCTGTCCTGGAGCCCTAACTCGGCATCGAGAGTTTTTTCGCGTGTTGTCAGGCCTTTGGCCAGCAAAGTCTGGAGCACGCCCACTCGGGTTTTGCGCAACTCGATCTCTGCTTGATGTTTTAAAGTTTCGGAATGAATGGTGAGCAATTCGGATTGCTTCTGCGCGACCACCAGATCGGCCGCTTTCATGTTTGTTACATGGGCTTGGTTCTCCGCTTCAAACAACGCCTTTTGATCCCGGACAACGGTAGCGTGCTGGACGCCAAACGCATCGAAATCAGGGCTTTTGTCGTCAATTAGAGCATTCATTCGGTTGCGTTCGATTTCAAGCGACACACGCTGGGCTTTGGATATGCGCAATTCGGTTTCGATATCATGGGCACTGACCCGCATCAGCACGTCGCCGGTTTGCACAATATCTCCTTCCCTGACATTGACCGACGAGACGATGCCGCCATCAAGATGTTGAGTTTCGACGACATTGCCCGATGGGATGATCTGACCTTCGGCGACAACAATTTCATGGATTGGGGCAAAACTGGCCAGGGTAATCAGGCCGGTGACCAACAGGCTGACGAAGAGCAACAAATGGCTGAAAATTTTTGACCATTGGCCATAATTGATCTCAAGCGGCAGAGACAACTTGTCCTGTGGTAAGCCAGCTTTCTTCTTGAACAAAGCCATTTAGGGATTCCAAAAATCAAAATGAGGAATTTCTGTCGGGATCCGTCGAGAATTCTGATCTCGACACAGGGTGCGCGACTGCAACTAAACAGACATGTTGCATCTTTAATGCGCACCACAACAGAAGCCCTAAAGGTACAGATTTATGGTTAATATTCCGTTGTTTGCATCATCGGAAGAATTTTTTCCGGCGTGCCGGTGGCAACAACGCTGCCCTGGCTAAGATATACCAGTTGATCACACATATTGAGCTGATCAAGGTCGTTGGTGGCAATGACGATTGTTGCTGTTTCCTTAAGATTATGAATTTTCTCAGAAAAACAGTCGCGACCCTCTTTATCCAGATGGGCAAAGGGTTCGTCAAACAAATAGATTTTAGACTTTTTTGCATAGGCGCGCGCCAGCGAGAGTCGTTGTTTTAACCCCTCCGGCAGGCCTTCAAGAAATCGACCGCTGAGGCGGGTTTCGGTGCCCTCAGGAAAGGCTTCTGAATCTTCAATATTTATTCCGGCCTCGTCCAGTGACGCCAGAACTTCTTCATCGGATGCCGTTGGCTGAAACAGCCTGATATTCTGCGCCACCGTGCCATAAAAGAAAATCGGATCCTGGGTAATATAGGCGATACTGGCGCGCAGTTCGCCTGGATCAATTTGCTTGATATTCAGGCCATCTACAAAAACCGCTCCAGCCTGCGGTCGATACAGACCGATGACGAATTTCAACAGCGTCGATTTGCCGGAGGAATTCGATCCGGTCAGCGCGGAAATGGAGCGTGGCTTTAGATCAATTGAGACGCCGCGGGCGACTGGTTCAGAATTTGGAGTATATCTGAACCCGACATTTTCAAACCGGATCCGCCCCTGATAATTCCTGAAAATACCGGATGAATGGCCAATGGTTCGTTCTGTACTGAATCGCATCAGCTGATTTACCTGGCGCACGGAATCAGACATCTGGGTGATGTTGGAAAAGCTCAAAAACAGTGTCTGGATCGGTGACAGAACTTTCCACACCAACATCATGATGGCGATCAGCGCCCCCGTGCTGATATCTCCGGATAATACCAACAGCGTGCCGATCCACAGGGTTGCGATCCCGGCAATCATCACCAGCCCTTGCGAAATGCTGTTCAGCACGCCGTCAAAAAATTGGCTTTTGAATTTTAGATGGGTCAGTTGGGAGAGGTATTCCTCATAACGCCGCTGCCAAATTGCCTCTGCTCCCAGTTGTTTGACAGTGGCGGTTATTTCCATCGTTTCAAGCAGGAAATTCTGAGAATTGCTGCGCGCTTTTCCTGTCAAAGTGATATTTCTTTTGGTCAGCGGGACGGTAATCAGGCCAATCACCAAATAGGCGATGGCCAGGCAGACGGGCACCCAGATAAGAGGCCCGCCAATGGCGGCAATGACCAGGCAAAAGATAATGATAAATGGAAAGTCGAGCGCCGAGTTGGCGACTTTCCCGGAGAAGAATCCGGATATCGCCTGAAATTGTTTGATCCGCATCAGCTGCGAACTGATCGACGCCGATTCGGTCATGGAAATTTGAAAGCCGAGAATCTTTGCAAAACTCTCGTTCAGCAAGACAGCGGTAAACCGAGCTCCAATATAGGCCACCAGCTTGCCGCGCAATGATCGTAAATATAGTTCGGAACCGATGATAACGCAGATGCCAGCCGCGAGATAAATCAACGTATCAACAGCGGCAGCTGAAAACACCTTGTCATACACAGTCATGATGTAGAGCGGCGTTGCCAGGCCCAGCAGGTTGATCAGCAAGGTCACCAGTCCGACGGCGAATATCTGTTGCTTGAAATTGAGAAAGGCTTCGTAAAACCAGTTTCGCTTTTTCTGGTCTGGCTCATCACCGTCATGACGGAAGGAAAAAAGACAGAAATGATACCGGGCGCTGCCAACGTGAATTTCTTCCATGGTTTCGTGACTGCCGCGTAAAATGCGGGCATTTCCATTTGGTAGAAGTTCAAAAACCACACAGGGATAGCCGTCCGGTAGAATCGCCACACAGGGCAGTTGGGTGTCCTGCAACTTTGCCAAACTGTCGTTGTAAAGTCGGACGTTGAAACCAAGTTTTACCATGACTGCAGCAAACTGGCAGACGTCCAGAATTGATGAAGCGTGTGGATGGGCCTCGATGAGATGGCGCGGTTCTCCAGACCAGTTGAGAGCAATCAACAGCGGTTTGACACAACATTCAAATGCGTTGGCCAGCTTCTTGTCTGGAGAATTTGGATCCGAAATTAAACTTGCAAAGGGTGTGGTGGCGGCGGTGAATTCCGATGTGTCGGTGGCAAAGGCTTCGCGCAGATTTTCCTGCTGCTGAATGACTGCATTGTCTGACGGGTCGCTGTCTTCAGCGAGGAAGGGTGCGTCTTCAACGTCTTTCAGCCTAATGTTCATCGCGTATTTGCCACCCCGTCGAATTGATCGTCGATGGAAAATTCATCGAGTTCTGAACGGGGAATACCCTGTATGGAATTGCGGGTTACCTTGAATACCTGATCACAAATGCGAAGGTAGTTAGGATCGCTGGTGACCATCAATATTGTCATCTGAGAGGCCATGTTCTGCAGGCAGGCCAGCAGTTGAGCATCGATTTCAGCGTCCAAAAATGCCTGGGGTTCATCCAGCAACAGAAGTTTCGGAGACTGAGCAAGCGCCCTTGCAAGGACGATCTGGCGAATGGTGCCTTCCGGCAGCGCTTCGGTGACACCCTCCTTTAACCGGGTGTCGTAACCTTCGGGCAGTTTGTCAATAACCTTGCGCAGACCCAGCATTTCGCAGGCATAGCGAGCCCTTTGTACCGAAGCGCCACCGCCAAACAGGGTAAGATTATCAAGAATTGTGCCCCGAAATACCGATGATTGCGGGGTCACGTAACCGATCGACTGTCGCCCATTGGTGCGATAAATGTTTGGTTTTTCACCGGCAATTGTCGCATCCAGCCAGGGTGTTTCAGATATCGCCGAAAAGCACTTCAGAACACTGGATTTCCCGCTGCCATCGCCACCGGTAAATGCTGCAATCGTCCCGCCCTTCAGTTCTATCGGTTGATCCTCTTCAAGATTTTCGGAATGAATGATGCTGACATCGGGTGCAGTTGAGTAATCTATTGATTTTTCTTCAATATCGACCTGGTCGTGGGAGACAATGCTTTGTGATTGCTGGAGTGCCAGCACGGCCACCTGAATTTCGTTCCATGACGCTGCAGACCGGACCACCGGTTGAATGGCCCGCGCTGCGAGCTGGCTGGCCGCCGCCAACATGCCAATGGTCATATCGCCAAATATGGCGATGACAGCACCGGTAGTAACCATGGTGACGGTGACGGCATTGCCAAAAAAACTGGAAAATGTCTGGGCGCGGCTGGTTGTGCTGATAAGATTATTATTCAGATGGGCAGAATTTTCCACCAGGCTTTCAAACCGGCGCTGGATGAACGGCTCCATTGCAGCAGATTTCAGCGTCAGAATACCGCGCAGGGTTTCACCGACAAAATCATACATGCGCGAGCTTTGAATATCACGGGCTTCCAGGGTATCGCGCATGACTTTTGCATGTTTGAAAATTCCCCAGCCAAACAGACCGATCAACAGCAGGGGTACGATGACCAGTGGCCCGGTAATCAACCCGATAAAGACCAGAAACAGTGCCGCAAACGGTAGGTCGATCAGCAATAGTCTGGACGTGCCTCCATAAAAATCGGCCAGTTTGCCGATGGCGTTGACCCGCTCAACCAGCTTGCCGGCATGGTCGTTGGTAAATTGCCCCTCGTGCATGGAGAGTATGTTTTTGAGCGCAGCCAGCGACGTGTGATGTCCGAATTTCGAGGCGTTGAAACCCACAACATATGATCGGGAAATGCGCAGCAAGGTCTCCAGCACCACAATCGCAATCAGGCCGAGGCACAGAAGATACAGGGTGGGCAGGGCATGATTTGGAATGATCCTGTCATAGACTTGCAAAATGGCTATCGGAATGGCCAGGCCGAACAGATTTATGACAATGGAAGCGAAAATTACCCGGGGGGAAAGCAGAATGAGGTTTGAATACAGGAAGCCAAGTGAGTTCAGATTTCGTGCCGACAATTGGCGAAGTGCAAATTTGTTGATCCCCGTGCCCTTGTCTGCATTTCGCAGGTCCCTCGGTCGGCTGCCGGGGGGCGCATAGGGCGGTTCATTCTTCTTGCTGGAGAATGAATTAGCTCCTGATGAACGCTTTGGCATATGTCTTCCGCTGCAGTTTCAGATCACACCATGTCGTGCCCACAGGGAATACTGCAGGGTGGGAGTTGTTAGTTCTGAAAATGTCTAGCGATGTAACCCTTCGTGAACCTTGCCGAGGTTCAACGGGAAGTTTGTTCGAAAGTTTGCGGAAGATCCTGGGGAGGGATTTGGGGACGTATCCGGGGAGGAATCCGGAGTTTATTCATCCTTTCACCACAATATTTCCTCGATGTTGAAGAAGTCGATGCTGGATCCGTCTTCGAAATCGATGCTGCCAGACGCACCATCGGAGAGGGTCACCTCACCGTCTTGTTGGCTTTCGATTGAGCCAGAATCCAGTTCGACGGTCCAGTCACCGCCAGGTCCTGCGGAATCAAATCCCTCAATTGAGATTGAATCAACCCAATTGCCGCCACCGCCGTGGATTTGATCCGATCCGTCGCCTTGACCGTAGACAAAAATGTCGTCGCCCGCGCCACCATTGAGAATATCGTTTCCGGCACCGCCTTCGAGAACATCGTCGCCTTTTCCACCGCGAAGCGTGTCGTCGCCAACACCGCCATCGAGATTGTCATCACCCTTGCCGCCACGAAGCGTATCGTCACCTTTGCCGCCATTTAGAACATCGTTTCCTGCACCCCCATTCAGCGTATCATCTCCGGCGCCGCCATTGAGATTGTCGTCGCCTTTACCGCCACGAAGGGTGTCGTCACCTTTTCCACCGCGAAGAGTGTCGTTTCCGCCACCGCCACTTAGAACATCGTTCCCGCCACCCCCATTCAGCGTATCATCACCGGCACCACCGTTGAGAGTATCGTCTCCGGCACCGCCATTTAGAACATCGTTCCCGGCACCACCATTCAGCGTATCATCTCCGGCGCCGCCATTGAGATTGTCATCTCCTTTACCGCCACGAAGGGTGTCGTCACCTTTGCCACCGCGAAGAGTGTCGTTTCCGCCACCGCCACTTAGAACATCGTTCCCGCCACCCCCATTCAGCGTATCATCACCGGCACCACCGTTGAGAGTATCGTCTCCGGCACCGCCACGAAGAGTGTCGTCACCCTTGCCACCGCGGAGAGTGTCATCGCCTTTGCCGCCGCGAAGAGTGTCGTTTCCGGCACCGCCATTTAGAACATCATCACCGGCACCGCCGTTGAGAGTATCGTCTCCGGTGCCACCATTGAGTTTGTCGTCACCATTGCCGCCAATTAGCGTGTCGTTTCCGGCACCGCCATTTAGAACATCATCACCGGCACCACCGTTGAGAGTATCGTCTCCAGCACCACCATTGAGATTGTCGTACCCCTTACCGCCGCGCAGAGTGTCGTTTCCGGCACCGCCATTTAGAACATCATCACCGGCACCGCCGTTAAGAGTATCGTCTCCGGTGCCACCATTGAGTTTGTCGTCACCCTTCCCACCACGAAGCGTATCGTCGCCTTTGCCACCGCGAAGGGTGTCGTCGCCTTTGCCGCCATTTAGAACATCGTTCCCGGCACCCCCATTCAGCGTATCATCTCCTGCACCGCCATTGAGATTGTCATCACCTTTGCCACCACGAAGAATGTCGTTCCCAACACCGCCATTTAGAACATCGTTCCCGGCACCACCATTCAACGTATCATCTCCGGCACCGCCATTGAGATTGTCATCACCCTTACCGCCACGAAGCGTATCGTCACCTTTGCCACCGCGAAGCGTGTCGTTTCCGGCGCCGCCATTTAAAACATCGTTCCCGGCACCACCGTTAAGAGTATCGTCTCCGGTGCCACCATTGAGTTTGTCGTCACCCTTCCCACCACGAAGCGTATCGTCGCCTTTGCCACCGCGAAGGGTGTCGTCGCCTTTGCCACCGCGAAGGGTGTCGTCGCCTTTGCCGCCATTTAGAACATCGTTCCCGGCACCCCCATTCAGCGTATCATCTCCTGCACCGCCATTGAGATTGTCATCACCTTTGCCGCCTTTGAGAGCATCGTCGCCAGCGTTGCCATTTAGCGTAATATTCTGATGGGTATCGTCCACAGTTGTATCTACGGCCTGAACAACTTGCTCTGTCTCGATTGTTTCTAAAGTTTCTTCGACCTCAGTGGTTTCCTCAGTTTCGCTGGTTTCGGTCGCTTCAGCGGGTTCTTCTGTCTCGCTGGGTTCGGCGGCCTCAACAACTTCCTCGGTCTCGCCGACTGCTGCTATTTCTGCAACTTCAACGGTTTCCTCAACTTCAGCGGCTTCGACGACCTCAACAGATTCCTCGGCTTCGCCGGTTTCGACTGTTTCTTCAGTCTCAGCAGTTTTCTCTGCCTTGCCGATTTCAGCGGCCCCAACAACTTCCTCTGTTTGGCCGGGTTCGATAGTTTCTACAGCTTCGGCAGTATCCGTAGTTTCAACCGTTTCCTCGGCCTCGGTGGTTTCCTCAACCTCAGCGGAATCGGCGGCTTCAACAACTTCCTCGGTCTCGCCGGCTTCTACAATTTCTGCAACTTCAACGGTTTCCTCAGCTTCAGCGGCATCGGCGACCTCAACAGATTCCTCTGTGTTGCCGGTTTCAAAGGTTTCTACTGTTTCTTCAATCTCAGTAGTTTCCTCTGCCTCGCCGGTTTCAGCGGCCCCAACAACTTCCTCTGTTTGGCCGGGTTCGACTGTTTCTACAGCTTCGGCAGCATCTTCAGTTTCAACTGTTTCGTCTGCCTCGCCGGATTCAGCGGCCTCAACAACTTCCTCTGTCTCGCTGGGTTCTACTATTTCTGCAACTTCAACGGTTTCCTCAGCTTCAGCGGCATCGGCGGCCTCAACAGATTCCTCTGTGTTGCCAGTTTCAATGGTTTCTACAGCTTCTGCAGTTTCAACAGTTTCTTCGGCCTCGGTGGTTTCCTCAACCTCAGCGGAATCGGCGGCTTCAACAACTTCCTCGGTCTCGCCGACTTCTACTATTTCTGCAACTTCAATAGTTTCCTCAGCTTCAGCGGCTTCGAAGACCTCAACAGTTTCCTCTGTACTGCCGGTTTCAGCGGCCTCAACGACTTCCTCGGTCTCGGCGGTTTCGCTGGTTTCCACAGCTTCTGCGGTTTCTGCAGTTTCAACCGTTTCTTCAATCTCAGTAGTTTCCTCTGCCTCACCGGTTTCGGTCGCTTCAGCGGGTTCCTCTGTCTCGCTGGGTTCGGCAGCCTCAACAACTTCCTCTGTTTGACCAGGATCGACTGTTTCTACAGCTTCTGCGGCTTCTGCGGCTTCTGCGGCTTCTGCGGCTTCTGCGGCTTCTGCGGCTTCTGCAGTTTCTACAGTTTCTACAGTTTCAATAGTTTCTTCGGCCTCAGTGGTTCCCTCAACTTCAGCGGAATCGGCAGCCTCAACGGCTTCCTCTGCCTCGTCGGCTTCTACTATTTCTGCAACTTCAACAGTTTCGTCAGCTTCAGCGGTTTCGTTGGATTCGTGTTCTGCAGTTTCGGAAGCATCAGCGCTAGCGACTTCTTCCTGGAGTGAATTTTCAGCTTCCTGTCGCGAGACCGCTGGATCGGAGTCGGTTGGAGTTTCCTCTGCTTCAGCGGCATCGACGACCTCAACAACTTCCTCGGTCTCGCCGACTTCCACTATTTCTGCAACTTCAACAGTATCCTCAGCTTTAACGGCTTGGGCGACCTCAACAGATTCCTCTGCTTCGCCGATTTCAGCGGCCTCAACAACTTCCTCTGTTTGGCCAGGTTCGACTGTTTCTATAACTTCTGCAGCTTCAGCGGCCTGTGCAGTTTCGACTGTTTCTTCAGTCTCAGCAGTTTCTTCTGCTTCGCCGAATTCAGCGGCCTCAAAAACTCCCTCGGCTTCGTCGGTTTCGACGTTTACTACAGCATCTGCAGTTTCTACTGTTTCTTCGGCTTCAGTGGCTCCCTCAACCTCAACGGCTTCCTCTGCGTCGCCGGCTTCTACTATTTCTGCAACTTCAACAGTTTCGTCAGCTTCAGCGGTTTCGTTGGATTCGTGTTCTGCAGTTTCGGAAGCATCAGCGCTAGCGGCTTCTTCCTGGAGTGAATTTTCAGCTTCCTGTCCCGAGACCGCTGGATCGGAGTCGGTTGAAGTTTGCTCTGTTGCTACGGTTTGCTGTTCAAGAGGTGAGTTGCTATCTTGTTGCGCGGTTGCTTCACCACGCTCACCACGCTCACCACGCTCACCACGCTCGCTGCTTGGGTTGTGTTGACCATCGGCGCGGCTGTGGGCGATCTCGGCGGCATTGTCATTGGGACCGACTGGTTGATCTACTCCATTTTGTCGGTTGCCGTTGGAATATTCAGCCGGAGCTGGTGACGATTCAGTGTCCGCACCGGGAGCGACTCTTGCTTCATCGCTGTTTGATTCAGTTTGAGATCCAAGATGGGCGTTCGACAAGTGTCCTTCCGACATGCTTCCTGAACTGGATAGCTCGAAATCATGGGCGTTTTCGGGAAGTTTGCGTCCGTCCTCGGAATCGGATTTCCAGTTTTCATCGACAATATTTCTGGACGGTTGCTTCGTGTCGCCGTTGTTTGAAGTTGAATCGCTGGCCATGAGAATCTCATCAAGTTGAATTGTTCTTGAGACATTCCGGACTTGCCGGCAGTACAGCAATGCGTCATGCGGCCTTCAGCTTGTGCATCCAAAGGGTGCTGCACCACCTGACTACCGGCAACATGTTACTCATTCGTCATTAACGCACAGTCGGAACCGGCAAATTGGAGGTGTGGTTAATCATTTTTGAAACAAACAGGCTCAATAAATATCGCCGCGTTTACGCAAAAATAACCCCTCGCTCGCAATTGCGGGTTTTAAACAATTGCAGTTGCGAAATCACTTCGTTCCGGGAGTTGTAAGGGTTGGATGCCAGTTTGCCGTCGACAGGACATCCCGGTTTTGGTCCAGAACAAAGACTGGTTCTTAAAGTCCGTTTGGCAATGGGGGCAAGTAGGAATCTGCGACTTTATCCGTCTTGCGCGTTGATCTGCATAATCGAAACGGCCCGACCATGAAAATCAACCATTATGCGCCGGTCGTCCATATGAGGAGACAAAAACTGTCTGATACACATAAACGACCTGCTTGGTGCAATGGCCGCTTGCGCTTTAGCGCGATGACGATATGGTGCCGCTGTTTTCGCCCTCCTCCTGATCCCCGAGAGTTACAAGATGTTTCAGTCCCAAGATGGTCTGCTGGACCAGATTCGCGACCGCTTTGCCTATATTGATACCTGCCCCGAACAAGGAGAACGCATTTTCTTTGAAAATGCCGGGGGTGCCCTGACGCTGAATTCAGTTGTTGAAGTATCGGCAAAATACGCCGCGATTCCGGACAATCAGGGCCGTGAAAACGCCGGCTCCAAAGCTCTGGTGGACACCATTGCCAAGGCAAAAGCCGATGCAATGTTGTTTCTCAATGCTTCTTCTGGCCAGGTTTTTGTCGGTGAAAGTGGCACCGAACTCTTGTTTCGATTGATCAGCAATGCAGTTCTGGAAACACCCGAAGGTGGCGACGTTATCGGGACTTCGATGGAACATCCTGCTTCTCGCAGCGCGGCGCAACGCTGGGCTAAGGTTGCAAGAAAAAACTATATCAGCGTGCCGCACAATGATGAAACGGGATCGGTGACTGCCGACAACTACGCCAGATATGTGACGCCAAATACGCGTGTCGCCACGATTATTCACACCTCCCCGGTGACCGGCATGGGTGTCGATGTTGGTTCGATCGTTAAGGTCATCAGAGCGGTTGCCCCGGACTGTTACATTATCGTCGATGGCATTCAGCATGCAGCCCATGGCGGCTTGGACGTGGATAGTTATGACATCGATGGCTACGCCATATCACCGTACAAAATGTTTTCCCGCCATGGATATGGTTTGGCCTGGATTTCTGATCGGCTGGCCGCCTTGCCCCATGACAGTCTGATCGGGGGCCCCGAGGGAAATTGGGAACTTGGAACCCGCGACACTGGCTCCTATGCCACTTTCTCGGAAGTGGTCTCCTATTTTGAATGGGTGGGCACACATTTTACCGAATCAGACGACCGCCGGACCCGCATTGAAGCGGCCGGAAAGGCAATCCATGCTCATGAGCAATCGCTGACCGATGCGATGCTTCACGGTACGGGTAACCTTAAAGGGCTGGCTGAATATGATGAGGTCAGCGTGATTGGTGGTATCGATAATCCGATGCGCGAAGGTCTGGTGGCAATGAATATCAACCAAATTCCGGCTGGTGATTTGGTCGAAGCCCTCAACCAGCGCGGTATCCGGGTTCATATCCGCAAAGCCGATCATTATAGCGCCAATATTCTCGATCCTCTGGGATGGCCATCCTGCGTTAGAGTGTCGATGTGTCACTATAACAGCGAGGCGGAAGTCGCCCGCTTCCTGGAAGCAATCCGGGATATTATCGCTGCGAGTTAGGGCCTATCAGACCAGAGTTTTCATCCAGCCGAGACTTGCATCCGTATCGCCTTTGGGTCGGTATTCTGCGCCAAGGGGGGCTGTGTAACCCAGTTCTTTGATGCGTTTGAACACGTGGCGATAATTTATTTCACCGCAATCGGGTTCGCCCCTGTCGGGGGCTGAAGCAAATTGGATATGACCGATCAGCGGCAGAAGTTGTTGCAACTTGTTGGACAGATCACCCTCGGTCATTTGCACATGAAAGCAATCGAACATGAGCTTGATATTTTTTGCACCACTTTCTGCGATGATGTCACGGGCCTGATCGGTGGTGTTCAGGAAGTATCCGGGCGCGGCATATTTGTTCAGTGGTTCAATCAAGATTGTCTGCTGATTAGGTGCGGCTTTTTCGGCGGCGTAGCGCAGATTTGACACGAATGTGGCGTGGGCGTCAGCACCCGAGGCTTTGCCAGCCATAACGTGAATATTGGGTGCGGCGATGTCTGCTGCATAGTCGACGGCCTGATCGATGGCCCTGCTGGCCTCGTCAATCCGGTCCGGTAGCGCGGCCAGTCCATTATCACCAGCGGCCGCATTTCCGCAGACGGTGTTGAGGCCAAGCATTTTTAAACCGGTTTCGCCAAGCGCCTGATTGATATCAGCCGCCAGCGTGTCGTAGGGAAAATGGCATTCAACGGCATCAAAGCCAGCAGCCTTTGCCGCCCGGATTGCATCTGGCAGGCTGCGGTCGTTCCACAGAAAACCAAGATTGGCTGAAAATTTGGTCATTAGTTCCAATCCGTAATGAGTGCTGTCCCTAGCCCATGCCCCACGGTCCGTGGTGAGCTCCTTGGGCGTCCAGCCTTCCAAAGGAATGAGCGCCAAAGAAATCGCGCTGGCCCTGAATCATATTGGCTGTGCCGCGCGACGTGCGCATTGTGTCGAAATAAGCGACCGCCGTTGCAAGCGCTGGGACACTGTGTCCGTGGCTGATGGCCGTGGCCACAAGTTGACGCAGGCTGTCATGGGTGTCCTTCAGGATATCGGCAAAGAAGGGTGCGAGCATCAGGTTCAGTTCGGCATCATCAGATAGCGCTTGCGCCATATCATTGAGCATGGTCGAGCGGATGATGCAGCCCTCACGCCAGACTTCTGCGATTTGCGGCATGGGGAGTGACCAGCCATAATTTTTTGACGCGGCTGACAACATGGCAAAGCCCTGAGCGTAACAGGCAATTTTTCCCGCCAACAGGGCATTTTCCATCATCTTATTGAGCAGGCTGTCGGCAGGAATTGGCGTTGGGCTGGCGCCAAATAATGTTTCTCCTGCTTGGCGCTCCTCCAACCGTGATGACAGATTGCGGGCAGCAACGGCGGCATCGATCACCGATACGGGGGATGCAAGTTTAAGCGCTTCAATGGCGGTCCAACGCCCGGTGCCTTTTTGTCCCGCTGAATCAAGTATGATGTCGAGTACCGGTGCGCCGGTCTTTGGATCAGTAGCACCGGCAACGTTGCCGGAGATTTCAATCAAATAGGATTTTAGTGGACCTTCGTTCCAGCCGTTAAACACCGGGGCAATCTTACCGGCTTCCATGCCGAGACCGTCTCGCATCAATCCATAGACTTCTGCGATCATCTGCATGTCGGCATATTCGATGCCGTTATGGACCATTTTTACAAAATGCCCGGCACCACCTTCGCCCATCCATGTGGCGCATGGCATGCCTTCATATTTGGCTGAGATTGCCTGCAGAACGGGTTCCACCCGCTGCCATGCCGACTGATCGCCTCCGCCCATGATTGAAGGACCGTAGCGCGCACCTTCTTCGCCGCCTGAAACGCCAATACCGAGAAACAACTCGCCAACAGAGGCCGCCATTTCTGCGCGACGGTTGGTGTCTTCAAAATGCGCATTTCCCGCATCGATAATCAGATCATCAGCCTCCAGCAAAGGCCGCAGCACATCCATTTGTTGATCGACGACCGGACCAGCAGGCACCATCAATATGATGTTGCGGGGACGCTCAATAGCGTTGACGAATTCCTCCAGCGATGTTGTTGGCACCACCATGGATGCGAGATCACCGGCTTCGGTGTGAAATTCGTCGGCCCGCTTAATCGTGCGGTTGAAAACTGCAATGGAATTGCCTTTTTCAGCAATGTTGAGCGCCAGGTTGGAGCCCATAGTGCCCAATCCAATCAGGCCATAGGAAGGTTTCGCTGAGTGGCTCATCTGGTGAATGCCTTATAATTTTGCAGAATTTCAATCGATATAGGAATATTCGCCAATCGCTGTTGTGTCCATGCGTGTTGATCTATACCCAAGCCTAAATTGATATTTGAACGTGCCGGAGTAGGTTGATGAGCGGTTTGAAATTATTTGATCTGTCGGGGAGGCGTGCTCTGATAACTGGTTCTTCCCAGGGTATTGGTTATGCACTCGCAAGAGGTCTGTTGGCGGCCGGTGCGTCGGTCATCCTGAATGGACGCGACCCCGCGAAACTTGCCACCGCTGCACAATCGCTTGCTGCATCCGGTGAAGTCCACACTTTGGCCTTTGATGCAACCGGCCACGGCGCAGCTAAGTCTGCAGTCGACGGATTTGAGGCTGAAATCGGGGCCATAGATATTTTGGTCAACAATGCCGGTATGCAATTTCGCACCCCGCTGGAAGACTATCCTGCCGACATGTTTGCCAAATTGCTGGAGACCAATGTCTCGACCGTTTTTAACGTCGGGCAGGCGGTGGCCAATCACATGATCAAGCGCAGCGAAGGTAAGATAATAAATATTGCATCCGTGCAAACCGCCTTGGCCCGCCCGGGCATTGCACCCTATACCGCCACCAAGGGGGCCGTTGGCAATCTGACCAAGGGCATGGCGACGGACTGGGCAAAATATGGCCTGCAGATCAATGCCATCGCGCCGGGCTATTTCGATACGCCATTGAACGAAGCGCTGGTCAATGATCCTGAATTCAGTGCCTGGCTTGAAAACCGCACTCCTGCTGGCAGGTGGGGCAATGTCGATGAACTGGTCGGTGCCTGCATCTTCCTGTCGTCAGCCGCCTCAAGCTTCGTCAACGGACACACGCTTTATGTCGATGGTGGAATTACTGCCTCGCTTTAAATAAGTTCTTTAATTGCCAGAAAAAACAGGTTTTTCCTTGTCAAAAAAAGCCTGAACCCCGGCTTTGAAATCATTGCTTTGGGCGAGAGGTGTCTGGGCATTGCCTTCTGCGGTGATGGCCTCTGAAAAGCCGATCTGACCGGCATTGCGCAACAGTTTCTTGGCAGCAGCCATCGCCAATGGTGCACCATCGGCCAGTTGATGAGCCCATTCACGCGTCTTTTGATCCAGGTCGTCCTCTGCATACAATTTGTTGGCAATGCCATAAGAAAGGCATTCATCGGCAGGAATTTTACGCCCTTCCACTATTGCCTGCAACGCCCTGTGATAACCCATATTCTGTAACAGCAACTGGGTATTGCCGCCATCAGGAATCAATGAAATGGCTGCAAAGGCCATATAGATCGTGGCGTTATCTGCCATGGTGACAAAATCGCAATTCATGGCAAATGCAGCGCCAATACCCGCAGCGGTTCCGTGTATCTGGGCAATCCAGATTTTAGGGCTTTGGGAGATTCCCACAAGAGCCGGTTTATATTCCCGATCGATATGGGCGCTGAGTGGATGGTCGATGCCACCGGCAAGATCTGCTCCGGCGCAAAAGCCGCGACCGGTGCCTTTCAAAATGACGATGCGGATGGCGTCATCGGCATCAACCGTGCCGACAACCTGGCGCAATCTGGCCCGTAATTCCTCGTCCAGCGCGTTGAACTGTTTGGGGCGGTTCAGCGTGATCGTGGCCACCGGGCCATCGATTTCCATTATAAGTACTTCGTCGGACAAGGTGCGGTCTCCCGGAGAATGGTATTTCCAATTTAGTCGAATATTCCATTTTGTCTGCACACTGGCAAACGCCAATTATTGGGATAGGATTGACAGCCCGGACCCTAACCACCAATGGGTGAGAACAATTCGACCAAGCAGCCCTAATCCACCAATCGATACGACAAACATGATCAATCCCGAGCAAAGCCAGTTTCTAGAAGCCTGTCATGTCGCGTTGACCGATGGGTCTTTCAAACGTGTAGTTTTAGGCCGCAAAACTGGTGACGGTGGAAAGTATCGCGCCAGCTTTGATTTGGTGATTGGCGGGAAAAAACGCTTTGTCGATTTTACTGATAGCAACCGGGCAGAACCGCACCGCTCGCTTGTTGATGCAGATGTGCTGCTGGATCAAATGAAACAAGCGCCGATATTTCCATTTCAATCAGCGTTACTGTGCACCGAAAGCCATGACTTTCATTACGCGGAGAATCGAAAGGGAAAAGCCAGTGCCTATCGGTCCAAGGCGTCGATGAAGGGAGTATCGCAGGATCACAACCGCGCGAAAAACTATGTATTGGACGCCACGAGACCCTATCTCAAAGGGCTCGGTGTCACCAATGACAAGGGCGTCGTGGTCAAGAAGCACTATGGTAAGTTCCGTCAGATTGCCAATTTTGTTGAAATCATTGACCGTGATATCGGTGAATTTGTCGCCAATACTGACAAATCAATTTCGATGCTCGATCTGGGGTGTGGCAAAGGTTATCTGACGTTTGCTGCCTATGATTATTTGCGGGCACGCGCAGCTCAGGAACCCCGCGCAACAGGCATTGATATCAAGACCAACGTGATTGATCTGTGTAACAGCCTGTCTGATCGGTTGGGATTTGACGGGCTGAAATTTCAAAATGGTCGTATTGAACAGGACAAGCCCCAGGATCTGGACATCCTGATTGCCTTGCATGCCTGCGATACAGCAACCGATGATGCCCTTGCGCTCGGGCTGCGCTCCAATATGCAGTTTTTCTTTTGCGCACCGTGTTGCCAGGCGCAAATCGCCGCCCAAATTGCTGCCCATATTGCCGAAAATGGAACTGATGGCGGTTCTGATTTTGACCTGATCAGCCAGTTCCCGTTAATGCGGCGACGCGAGGCGGATGTGGTTACCGATGTGGCGCGGGCGCTGTTGCTCCGGTCTTTTGGCTATGCGGTGAAATTTCTTGAATTCACGCCGCTGGAGCACACGTTGAAAAATGTCATGTTGGCCGGAAAACGCGATCACACAGTTGATCGCGAAAAGGCGTTTGCCGAATATCAGCAGTTGAAACAAGCGGTGGGATTTGACGTTCATGCGCTCGAAGTGAACACCGCAGACCTTCGGAACCTTCAGGGATAGGAAGCCATTCAACCGGCGGAAACTGGCCTCAAGTCCTGATAATGGGCTTTCAACTCAATGCCGAAGTGTTTTTCTATTGCCTTCAGATAATCCTGATTGTCGGGCAGTTGCAGTTCGGTCTTATGCCCATTTTGCCGGATTGTCAGTTGGTAATTGGACAGGGTTGCTGTCCCGCCATCAATTGGCAGCGCGGCAACGCGACGGCGGACGAAGTGAGAACTTGGATGGGTGGAGGTGAAATGATTGCTCTGTTGGATGTCGGCAGGTCCAACATGTTGGAGGTCGAAGGTGAACATATTCTCCCAGCTCTCGTGATGCTTTTGCTGCAACAATGTGCCCCAACGCTCACCGTCAACCAATCGCAGGTTTTGGTCCTCGAAATCGACCACGCTTCCCGGGTTTAACGGGAGCAAACTCCTGGGCGTGTCGCGACCAAAGCCGACATCTGCAATCCATTGCTCACCACCAATAGTGACCAGCGTAAGCTGGTGGTCCCGTCCACCAACATAATCTGCACCATGAACCCGAGCCAGCAGCGGTCGGGCGTCGAACCCCAGTGAAATCAGAGCCCGCAGAAAAAGGCCATTGAGTTCAAAGCAGTAACCGCCGCGTCGGTTCAGTACCAATTTGTCAAATTGGTAATCTGGATCAAGATCGACGGTCCGACCCAAACAGATATCAAAGTTTTCAAATGGAATTGAATAGAGCTGGTGCCGGTGCAACTTTCGCAGGATCTCTAAACTCGCCTTCACATCGTCGTCATAGCCGATGCGTTGTAAATATGCATTTGTGTCGAAATCGGTTTCTGTCATGGACGGCACTATTCGCGGCAGTGCCTTTCGATGTCAATTCATTGCTGCAATCGGTGGGGCAGGCGCCAGAACCGGGCGGCGCATGCTGAGACTACGCCGGGCTTCATCGGTCTGGCCAAGTTTCAACAGGACATTGGTGAATGCCAGTTCAAGCAGGTCCCTCTGTGCCCGGCTGCCGCCAAATCTTTCGGTTGTCGCCATCACCGGGACAAGTTCCTGCAAGGCGGTCTGCCAGTCCTGGCGGGCGATGGCTCCCCAAGCCTTGGCAACCGGCTTGACCAGATCGCCGGCAAAACCCTTGGCGGTTTCAATGATATGGGCCAGTCGTTCACCTTCGCCAGCCATGGCGTGGCTTAAAGCTGCATGCATGTCGGCAAAACTCTGACCGGTCTCGGGAAAATATTGCGCTGCATAATCGCTCATAGTCGACCAACGTGCCGGGTCGACGGTGAGTCCGGCAAGTTCGGCCCGATAGAGAATCGCTGCCGTGTCGGTCAAAACGTTGATCGGAAGGCTGCGGCTCGTGCCGGGGGCGGCACCGCTGTCAATGCGCCGCCACATGGCCGCTTCGTCACCATCGTGCAAGGCCCAGAGCGCAGAATGCCACGACAGATGGCCGTGCAACACCGAGCGGTTGTCGTAATCCACCAGCCAATTATCAAGAAATTTTCGCCCTTCGGTGAGATAGCCGGCTTCATATTGGGCATGAGCCTTAAAGTGCGATCCATTGGCGTTGCGGGGATTGATGGCCAGAGATTTCTCCATTAATTCGAGTGATAGCCCGGTCTGGCCGGTTTCGCAAAGCGAAATGGCGTGCATCGACATCATCCACCAGTCGCCGTCATAGTGGGGCAGCAGATCGGACGTAAAGGCCAGCAATTCCGCTTCACGTCCGACTTTGCCGGAAAAGCCAATCAGGCCGAATACGCTGGCGCACAGCTGCGCCGCCAGTACGTCACAGGGAAAATCCCGCACATGAATTTTCACTTTTTCGCGGGCCTTGTCGGCCTGTCCTGAAAGCAGAAGTGCCATCGCTTCAATATGTTGTTGGGCGCGTTTATCTTCAGAGCCTGCCAATTGCTCAGCGCGGCTGATTTCGGCTTTGGCCTTGGCCATATTGCCCGACATCATTGCCGCACGGGCCAGTCCGGCATGGCCCAACGCAAATGATTCATCGGCTTCGATACTGGACTCAAAGACCTCCTCTGCCCCGAAATTGCCTCCCAGAAACAGTTCGACACCTTTGTCATATGCGTCAACTGCTGTTTGAGATGATGTTGAAACCTTGTTGCCGTAACTGTCTTTAAGAGACATGTTCCCACTCCTTCGTTGAATGCTGATCCTAGTCACGCCGCAGCGATCTGCCAATGCATCACTGTGAGTAAAATCGCGGGGTAGGGTGGCGAAACAGATGCAGGAAATCTCAACTGACCCAACAATTGTTTGCAAAAAGTCATTCCAGCTTGTTTTTTTGAGACGGATTACTCTACTGTCGGGTGGGCAATTCCATGCGAAGTCTCCTGTGTTCAGGAGCTTTGAAATATCATCAGTCTTCGCGATATCCGCTGATAGAAGCGGATTGAATAAACAAAGGGAAATCCATGAACCTGTTTACAAAATCTCTCGTAGCGGTGTCGCTGGCAGCAAGTGCAGCGGCCGGCTCTGTTGTGTCCTCGTTTGCAGCTGACACGATCAAAATTGCTTTCATCGACCCGCTTTCCGGGCCGTTTGCCTCAACCGGCAATCAGGGATTGTCGCATTACAAATTTGCGGTCCAGGAATTGGTCAATAACAAAGGCGGCGTGCTCGGCGGTTCAAACTTCGAGATCGTCGCATTCGACAATAAGATTTCGGCCAAGGAATCGCTGATTCAGTTGAAAGTTGCCATTGATCAGGGCATTCGCTTCATCGCCCAGGGTAATTCTTCCGGGGTCGCCAATGCGATTACTGACGCAGTAAAGAAACACAACCGCCGCAACCCGGACCAGCGGGTTCTTTTTCTCAATTATTCCGCTGTCGACCCGGCGCTGACCAATGACAAGTGCAATTTCTGGCATTTCCGGTTTGACGCCAATGCCGACATCAAGATGGATGCGCTGACCGATGTTATGGCGACCAATAAGACCATCAAGAAAGTCTATCTGATTGGCCAGGACTATTCATTCGGCAAGGCGGTTGCGGCGGCGGCTGTCAGATTTCTGAAAGCCAAACGCCCCGATGTGGAAATTGTCGGCAACGAATTGCATCCCATTGGCAAGGTAAAGGACTTCACTCCATACGCCCGCAAGATCGTCTCTTCAGGCGCAGATGCGATGATTACAGGCAATTGGGGTTCCGACATGGTGGGTCTCGGCAAGGCGGTGATAGAAGCGGGATTTGAAAACCCGATCTACACCTATTACGCAGCTTCTGATGGCATTACCAAGACGTTTGGTGCAGCCGGTGAAGGCAAATTGAAACTGGTCATGGAAGGCCAGCTCAATCCGCCCGTATCAGACCGCGCTGCTGCCTATACCGCCAAGTTCGAAGCCCAATACCCAGACTATGATATCGGCCAACCACGCATTGCAAACGTGATCGAAATGCTTGCAAAAGCCATCGACAAAGCGGGTACTGCCACCGATATGGTGAAAGTGGCCACGGCGCTTGAGGGCATGGAGCACGATTCCATTTGGGGCACCAAAGTCAAAATGCGCGCTGTCGACCATCAGGCCATTCAGGACGTTCACATCATGGCCCATACCGCCAAGGACGTGAAATTTGATTTTGACAGTTCGGGCTTTGGCCTGAAGGTTGAAAGCACCGTCAAAATGGCTTCTGCCGACAGTGCCACCAGTTGCAAAATGAAACGCCCCTGATCCTAGATTTATAACAGCCCCGGACGAAGGCAATTGCCTTCGACCGGGGCTTCGTTTGAACTGAAACTGCGGGCCAGGTGCGGTGTCTCTATTCATAGTCAATATATTGGACGGGCTGGTGACCGGGCTGCTGCTGTTTATGCTGTGCAGCGGGCTGACGTTGATTTTTTCGATGATGGGCGTGCTCAATTTTGCCCATGCCAGTTTCTATATGCTGGGTGCCTATTTTGGCTATCAGATCAGCACCTATGTGGGGTTCTGGCCGGGATTGATCCTTGCGCCGGTCATTGTCGGCGTCATTGGTGCGGCCATTGAACGATATGGCCTGCGGCGAGTGCATCAGTATGGCCATGTTCCCGAGCTGATCTTCACCTTTGGACTGGCGCTGCTGATCGAAGAAGTGGTGCAGTTTTTCTGGGGTAAGAGCCAGATGGCTTTTGAGGCCCCGGCGGCATTGAAATTTGCAGCCTTTTCGATCGCCGGAAACGCGTTTCCCGCCTACAAGGTTTTTATGATTTTCATCGCCATTGGCGTGTTTCTGGTGCTGCTTTATATTCTCACCAAAACCCGCATTGGCATGATCATTCAGGCGGCGCTTTCCCACCCGGAGACTGTCCAGAATCTGGGACATAATGTGCCGTTGATCTTCATGGGCGTGTTTGGAGTTGGCACGGCAATGGCGGCGATTGCAGGTGTCATTGCCGGTCCGGTTCTGGGAACATTCCCCGGGATGGCGGTTCTTTTGGGATCGATTGTCTTTGTCACCATCGTGATCGGCGGTTTGGGTTCCCTTTGGGGGGCGTTATTGGCGTCGCTGCTAATTGGCTGGCTGCAGACATTTGCTGCAGCCTATAATTTGCGCATGGCCGATCTGCTGACAGCCATCGGTCTGACGGAGCCAGTTGATCTGGCCGAAAGCCTGCTGAGTGATTTGTGGACGCTTACACTGCCACAAGTCGGACCAATTCTGCCCTACCTGTTGATGATCATCGTATTGGCGCTGCGCCCGCAGGGGCTTTTTGGGAAGCGCGAAACATGAGCATCGAACGCCAACAATCGACGAGCGTGAAAACGTCACTGATACCGATCCGCAGTGCTATGCCGTGGCTGATTGCCTGTGGATTTTTATTGCTGTTGCCACAGTTTTTTCCTTCAGGCGCCGGTCTGACGATCATGAACCAGATGGCAATTACCATCGTTTTTGCGCTGGCTTACAACATGTTGTTGGGGCAGGCTGGCATGCTGTCATTCGGCCACGCGGTTTATATGGGGCTGGGTGGATTCTTCTGCATGCATTTGCTGAACCAGGTGGAGTATAATCAGCTGTATCTGCCGCTGCCGCTGTTGCCCCTTTTTGGTGGCCTGTTCGGCCTGATATTCGCCTTTTTAATCGGCAGTTTTTCAACCCGTCGTGCGGGCACTGTTTTTGCCATGATTTCGCTGGGGGTGGGGGAATTGATTGCCGCCTGCTCGATCATCATCGTCGTGTTTTTTGGTGGTGAGGAAGGGGTGAGTGGCGATCGTACAATGGGTCCGCAGGTCTTCGGTTTTGATTTTGCCTCGCAGTTGGAAGTTTATTATCTGACAGCCATCTGGCTGGTTCTGGCGGCTCTCGGCATGTATCTTTTTTCCCGCACGCCAATAGGACGGATCGCCAATGCGGTGCGCGATAACGAAGAGCGGGCAGAGTTTCTCGGTTATTCGCAACGCAATGTGCGCTGGATATCGTTCTGCGCTTCGGGATTTTTCTGCGGCATTGCCGGTGCCCTGTTCGCCATCAACTATGAGATACTGACCGAAGAAAATCTCAATCTGGCGACCTCTGGTTCCATTTTGCTGGTTACTTTTCTCGGGGGCGTTGGTTTCTTTGTCGGCCCGGTCATTGGGGCGGTCGTGTTTACGCTGCTGCAAACCGTACTCAGCCTCTATACCGAAATCTGGCAACTCTATCTGGGCATCCTGTTTGTGCTGACTGTGATGTTTTTTCCATTTGGGCTGACTGGACTGATTGCGATGCATTTCAGACCCTGGGTTCTCGGCAAGGCCGGTCTGCTGATCAGGCCCTATGCCAAGATGACTGTGCCCGCATTGGTGTTTTTGTTTTCCGCCGTGGCGGTCATGGAGATCCTGTTCCATGCCAGACATTCTTCGATCGGCAGCGAGGAGATGAACCTGTTCGGCATGACAATCAATAGTCACAGTCCCGCACCCTTAATGATAGCGGGAGGGCTTTTGCTGATCAGTTTTTTTGCCGTCAGAAACCTTGCTCCGGGCCTGTGGAACGCCTGGCAGGACGCAAACCATCAGGAGCGTGAGACTTGATGACCGGCGTTCACCAGTCTCCCGCAATCGAGTTGCGCAATCTGCACAAGAGCTTTGGCCTTGCCAAGATAATTCAGGGTGTGGATCTGGCAATTCACCAACAGGAGCGCCACGCGATCATTGGCCCTAACGGGGCGGGTAAATCGACCCTGTTCAACCTGGTTACCGGCAAATATGTGCCGACCACCGGTGGTGTATACCTGCATGGCCAAAATGTAAGCGGAAAGAAGCCCTATCAGGTCAATCGGATGGGTCTTTCCCGGTCGTTTCAGATCACCAATATATTTGCCAGGATGACGGTATTTGAAAACATCCGTTGCGGCTTGCTCTGGTCGATGGGGTTCAGGTATTCGTTCTGGAATCTGGTCAATCGTCAGCGAAAACTAACCGATCGTGTTGATGAAATCTTGCAGCAAATCAACCTGTTGGCGCGACGCGACGAACTGGCCGGTGTGTTGACCTATGCTGAGCAGAGGGCGTTGGAAATTGGCATCACCATTGCCGGTGGTGCTAATATTATCATGCTGGATGAACCGACCGCCGGGATGAGTGCCTCAGAAACCAGCTATATGGTTGATCTGATCCGCAAGGTTACTGAAGACAAGACGCTGATCATTGTCGAGCACGATATGGGGGTGGTTTTTGACCTCGCCGACCGCATTTCTGTTTTGGTTTATGGGGAAATTATCGCCACGGATGAACCGCAGAAAGTCCGCGAAAGCTCAGCAGTTCAAGAGGCCTATCTCGGCTCTGCTGTCGAGGAGGCCGGCTAGATGCTGAAAGTGCGTGATCTGAATGCATGGTACGGCAAAAGTCATATTCTGCAGGGTGTGAATTTTGAGGTTGGCGAAGGTGAGATCGTGTCGTTGCTTGGCCGCAATGGTGTTGGCAGATCGACCACCTGCAAGGCGATAATCGGTGAGGTTGAACCGGCCGGAGAAGTTGAATTCCAAGGGCGCAATCTGGTCGGCATGAAACCCTATGAAATTGCCCAGCTGGGAATCGGATACGTGCCGGAAAACCGGGATATTTTTCCCGGATTGACCACCCGTCAGAACCTGCTGCTGGGCCTTAAACCCGGGCAGAAAGATGGCGAAGGTCGCTGGTCGATGCAGGACATGTTCGACATGTTTTCCAACCTGCAGGAACGGGCTGATGTCGACGCTGCCGTCCTGTCTGGTGGAGAAAAGCAAATGCTCACCATGTGCCGTACCCTGATGGGAGACCCTCAGATCATAATGATCGACGAACCGACCGAAGGTCTGGCGCCGAAAATTGTACAGCAGGTTGGAGAATTGCTGGAGCAGATTGCAGAACGCGGTGTATCAATATTGCTGGTGGAACAAAAACTCACAATTGCCATGAAAGTATCCTCACGTGTTTATGTAATGGGGCATGGCCGGATTGTCTTCCAGGGGGCGCCTGCCGACCTTGATGATAATCCCGATATCAAACGCGAATGGCTGGAAGTGTGATGACAGACAAGTCTTCTCAGAACGGATTTGATGTGGCGCGATTGGCTCGCATTGACGACTGGATGAACCGTAATATTCAGTCTGGCCGCTATACCGGCTGTTCGGTGCTGATTGCCCGAAATGGTAATATAGCGCATCTGTCCAGCGTTGGTTTGAGTTCTGTTGAACGGCAGATTTCCTATGACCGCGATACCATTGTCCGTATCCATTCGATGACCAAGATGATCACCACCGTCGGTTTCATGATGTTGGTGGAACGTGGTCTGATCCATCTCGATGCGCCATTGTCTGCTGTTTTGCCGGAATTCAACATCTGCCATGCTCTGGTTGAGGTAGCAGTGAGGGTTGATCAGGTGGAGCCCGTTGCTCCGCCGACGCTGCATCAAATGCTGACGCATACAAGCGGTATGACGTATGCCTTCAATCCCGGCGTGCTGGCCAAACATTATGCCGATATCGGTCTGGATTTTGGACCGACGACCGGCGGAACCGAGGCCGTTTGCAAGAGAGTGGCTGAACAACCGCTGGCCTTCCGACCCGGTTCGAGCTGGGAATATTCTATCGGTTTGGATGTTATTGGCCGCGTAATTGAAGTGATCGACGGACGGCCGCTGGATCAGTATCTGACTGAAGAAGTGCTGGACCCGTTGGGCATGACGGATACGGGCTTTGATGTGCCGATCAATAAAATTCAGCGGTTTGCCGATTGCTACACAAAGACCGCCAAAGATCCCCTGTCATGTACAGATCGGGGTGATTTGAGCCCATACCTGGAGCGCAAGGAGCGGACATTTTCTGGTGGCGGCGGACTGGTTTCGACGCTGGACGACTATTTCAAATTCGGCGAAATGATTCGAAATCTCGGGCGTCATGAAGATGGGATATTGTTGTCGCCTTTGACAGTTGCCTTCATGTGCAGAAACCACCTGAAGGGGGAAATCTCGTCGATGGGGCCGAGCTCCTTTGCCGAAATGCCGATGGACGGCATGGGTTTTGGACTGGGTGGCGCTGTGGTTCTTAATCCGGCCCGGACCCGTACAGTTGGATCAGTTGGAGACTTTGGCTGGGGCGGATTGGCGAGCACCAATTTTTGGACGGATCCCGAGCAACATCTGACCTGCGTCTTCTTCACGCAGTTGATACCCTCCAGCAGCTACCCCAGCCGAGCGGAATTAAAAGCCCTGGTGCATGCCGCACTTGTTGATTAACCCGGAGTTTCATTTTTATGGCCTTTCCACACCCATTCTATTTCTTGCGTCACGGCGAAACCAGCTGGAACGCGATTCGCAAGACCCAGGGTCAGGAAGACAGCCAACTAAATGAAAATGGCAGGGCGCAGGCTGTGCGGGCCGGGGAATTGCTGGCCAGTGAACCGATAGAACGAATTGTTGCCAGTCCGTTGTCGCGGGCTCGTCATACGGCAGAAGCGGTGGCACATCATCATGGCTTGGAAGTCAGTTTCGATGATGATCTGAAGGAGTGCCATCTTGGCGATATGCAGGGATTGCCAAACGGACCGTGGCTGGAAGATTATTGGATCGGTCAGTTTGATCCTCCCAATGGAGAAACGTTTCGGCAATTCTGTGAACGCGTTTGGCGGGGCATGCGCCGCGCTGTCGACCGGGGGCCCAACACGCTGATCGTGGCACATGGAGGACTGTGGATTGCAGCCCATGAATTTATTCGTGCCGAACCGGGCCTGATGCCGATGCCGAATGCATTGCCGCTGCATGTCACGCCGGATAACCGGGTCTGGCGCCACCGCATTTTGGATCAGAACCGCGAGCTAGGCCCTAAACAATCCCCTGGTCCCTCAGTCTAGCAATTTCCGCTTCGGATTTTCCAAGTATCCGTGACAGGACATTTTCAGTATCCTCGCCCAATAGGGGAGCTGACTTTTTATATTCGATTTCAGTCTTTGAAAATTTCAGCGGCGTGCCCATGCCCGGCATGGTACCGGCCAGGGGATGCTCAACTTCTATTTGCATGCCGCGCGCTTGAATCTGGGGGTCTTCAAATGCCTGTTGGATATTGTTGATCGGTGAGGCAGGGACATTGTTATCGGTAAAACCAGTTAACCAATGTGCAGCAGGCATCGTTTTGGTTTGTGCATTGATTAATTCCACCATAATCGCACGGTTTTTATTGCGCATCGGGTTGGTGGAAAAGCGCTGGTCGTCAGCCAGATGGGCGGCGCCGATAACCCGGCACATAGCGGCAAACTGGTTGTCATTGCCTACCGCGATGATGATTTGGTCGTCTGCCGTGTCAAACGGTTGATAGGGGGCGAGGGCAGGGTGCCAGGAGCCGGTGCGGACCGGTACTTTTCCGCTCATCAAATAGTTGAATCCCTGATTTGCCAGACCGGCAATCTGGGTGTCGAGCAGGGCAATGTCGATATATTGGCCTTCGCCGGTAAGGTGACGGTGATGCAGTGCAGCCAGCAGGCCAATCGCACCCATCAGACCGGTCTGCAGGTCACAGGTGGCAACGCCGGCCCGAACCGGCCCTGCACCGGGCGCGCCGTCTTCGGGACCGGTAACACTCATCAACCCGGAACGGGCCTGGATGAGATAATCATAACCGGGCAGCGGGGCGTCCGGTCCGGTCTGGCCGAAACCGGTGATCGAAAGATAGATGATCTGCGGATTAACCTGCTTTAACGCGGCATAGTCCAGCCCCAATTTGGCCAAGCCTCCGACCTTGAAATTCTCGACGAAAAAATCAGCCCCCTTGACCAGGTCTTTGATTATCTGCGCTCCTTCCGGCTGTCCAACATCAACCGTGAGGGAATGTTTGCCGCGGTTGGTCGACAGGTAATAACCGGCTTCGCGAGTATCGCTGCCATCCTTGTCCTGCAGCCAGGGTGGTCCCCAATTACGCGTATCGTCACCGCTACCGGGGCGCTCAATCTTGATTATTTCGGCACCAAGATCGGCAAATATCTGGGTCAGGCTGGGGCCGGCCAGCACCCGCGACATATCTACCACACGTATTCCCGTCAGCGGACCGCTCATCTTAAATTCCCTGTTTGAAGTCACTTTGAATTGAACTGACTACAACCTCATGCAAAATAGCGCAAAGCAAATCCAGGTGGCTGATTACTGATGAACGATCCCAATCAACTGGCGAAGGCCTGCGCGGACGCGATGTGGGCAAATGATCAGGCATCGCAGGGACTTGGTATGGTGATCGACGAAATCCGCGAGGGCTACGCGGTTTTGTCCATGCGGGTCCGTGAAGACATGCTCAACGGACAGAAGATCACCCATGGCGGGTTTGTCTTCACGCTGGCAGATTCAGCTTTTGCATTTGCCTGCAATACCTACAATCAATTCGCCGTCGCTCAGCATTGCAGTGTCACATTCATTGCACCGACATTTCTGGATGACCGGTTGAAAGCGACGGCAACTGAACGCAATCGAAGCGGACGTTCCGGCATTTATGACGTGACGGTGACCAACCAGAATGGTGATGTTATTGCTGAGTTTCGAGGCACCAGTCGCACCGTCAAAGGCCAGCACGTGGCCGACTGACGTGGTCTGTTGTAAGGCAGATGCTACTGCACAAATGCCGGCTGGATTGGCCAAAAATGAATTTTGTGGTATGGTTCCGACATGAAAAAGGCAGTTCTCATCGCAGCTTTGAGTGTTGGCATGGTAAGCGCGCCGCAGTTGAGTGTCGCGGATGAATTCCAGATCAGCCAGGCCAAGACGGTAGAATGTTATTGCACTGATCGTTATGGCAAACGTCATGAGCTCGGCGATATTATCTGTCTAACGGTTGATGACCGTTCCTATGAAGCCAAATGCGTTATGGCTCTGAACAATCCCTTCTGGCGGGACCAGAACCGCGGCTGTCTGTCTTCCTCATTGCCACCGAACATGTCGCCGCGATCTGAACAAATTGCGGCACTTTACCAATAGGATTATTGCGTCCACAAAGCGCGCATGAGTTCTGCTTCCACCGAATCACCAAAAATTGTAAATCTACCCCTGCAAGGCATCCTGTGGATGATTGTATCGACGCTGATGTTTGTGTCGGTGACCGGAATCGTACGCTATCTGGGGTCGGGCCTGCCGGCCGCTGAAGCCGCTTTTATCCGCTATGCGATGGGGTTTTTGCTGTTGTTGCCAATATTTCTGCGGATGGCGAAAAACATGCCTTCCAAAGATATTATCCGCAATGGCGCCATCCGTGGATTTGCCCACTCATTTGGTGTGGCCCTGTGGTTCTTCGCCATGGCGCGCATTCCGATCGCTGAGGTCACGGCGATTGGATATGTGACACCGATATTCATCACAATCGGAGCAGCAATCTTTCTGGGCGAAAGATTACGGGCCCGGCGTATTTTCGGTGTTCTGGCCGGTCTGCTGGGGGCACTGATCATCCTGCGGCCGGGTTTTAATGAAATTTCCGTAGGACAAATGGCACAACTTGCAACTGCACCGTTGTTTGCCACGTCCTATTTGATGACAAAAAGCATGACCGGCAAAAGTGACCCCCGGACTATTGTTGCTCTGTTGACTTTCTTTTGTACCCTGTTCCTGTTCCCGCTGGCGTTGCTGGACTGGCAAACCCCAACGCTCAATGAACTGTTCTGGCTCTTCATAACTGCATGTTGCGCTACATTTGGCCACTATGCGATGACCAAAGCGCTGGCGGCCGCGCCAATCTCAGTTACCCAGCCGATCACGTTCCTGCAGCTGGTCTGGGCCAGTTTGTTGGGGATTTTCATGTTCGGAGAGATGGTTGACCCCTTTGTAATTCTTGGAGGTACGGTTATTGTGGCGGCGGCAACTTTCATTTCTCACCGGGAAAGCCGACTGGCCAAAGGGGCGATTACGCCACCAGCTTCGGCAGTCAAGCTGCAATAGGTTTATGGGACGTTTCTTAGTAGTTTTCAGTCTGTTGCTTGTCATCGTACAGGCCAATGCCCGAGAGGCTCACCTTGGCCCGTTCAAGGACGAATTGTTTGCCTATCCCAAAATTCTCGATCAATCGTCTGACGGGTCTTACGTTACGGTTGAATATAACCGTGACCGGGACCTGGTGAACCGTGATCAGGTGCTGCGCTGGAAGGCGCATCACAAATATGTTGATCAGGGGGTGCGCTGGTCACGCAGTGTTTCCAGCTACGTTTCCGCAAATGGCAAGTTCAAATATTTTTCGGTGGGCAAAGCCAATGGCAAAACGACGGTTTCTGTCATCTATGTGCACGGCAAGGGTGGCAATCGACGACAGGGGGTTAACGATTGGACCTTTGGCGGCAATTTCAACCGTTTGCAAAATTTGATGACTCACAATAGCGGCGTTTTATACACGCCCGATTTTACCGATTTCACCGAACGGGGAACAATTGACGTCGCAGCACTTATCCAAAAAGTGAGGAAAAAATCCCCCGCGGTGAAGCTGATTGTCGCGTGTGGCTCAATGGGCGGTGGCGTTTGCTGGCGTCTGGCCAAACAAACTCGGTATGCATCTCAAATTGACGGATTGTTTCTACTTGGATCGCATTGGCACGATGACTTTTTGAAGTCGTCAGTGGTCAAGAAGTCGACACGCAATATTCCCATATATATTGGCCATGGCAGCAAGGATCCGGTTTTCAAACCATCAGTGCAGTTCGGCTTTTATAAGAAAATTCGCGCTAAAAATTCAAAATATCCAATTCGATTTGTAATGTTTGACTCCGGTGCGCATGGAACCCCAATCCGGATGGTTGATTGGCGCCGTGAGCTGAACTGGATGTTGTCTCTGAACTGAGACCATTTGCTGGTTGAGGTATTTACGTTAAACGCCAGATGTGGAGTTAACACCTGCACAGACACTTCCACGACTGAAAACTTTTACAAACGCTGCATCAATTTCGGGAACCACCTCATGTTCGATATTTTGACCATCGAAAACCTGTTCACTCTCATCATGCTGGTGTTGTTGCAAGCGGTGCTGGGTTTTGACAACCTTTTGTATATCTCAATTGAATCGAAGCGCGTTGAGGCCTCGCAACAGGCGAAAGTGCGGCGCATTGGTATTCTTTTGGCGATCGCATTGCGTATTATTTTGCTGTTTGTCGTGGTTCAGGCGATCGCTTATTTTCAGGATCCGCTGTTTTCCCTGTCAATCAAAGGCGTGTTTGAAGGTGTCATCAACGGTCATGCTATAATCGTTTTGTTTGGTGGAGCATTCATCATCTACACGGCGATGAAGGAAATCATGCACATGCTGGCGGTGCACGACCCGGACGTGAATCATCAACGGGGTCAGAAATCTGTCGCCAGTGCGGTCTTCTGGATTGTCCTGATGAATCTGGTCTTTTCGTTTGATTCCATCCTGTCTGCCCTGGCGTTGACCGAAGTGTTTGTGGTCATGGCAACTGCCATTGTGATTTCTGGTTTGATGATGTTGTTTCTTGCCGACCGGGTGTCGGCATTCCTGTCGGCCAACCGCATGTATGAGGTGTTGGGGCTGTTTGTATTGTTCATTGTCGGCATTATGCTGGTGTCAGAAGGTGGTCATCTGGCGCATATCAAAATGTTCGGATATGCGGTGGAACCGATGGCCAAAAGCACTTTCTACTTCGTGTTGGTTGTATTGCTGTTGGTCGATTTTGTTCAGGGCCGATACCAGCGCAAGTTGATGGCCCAGAAGGAACACGAGATCGACGCGCCCGAAGTTACCGTGGCCAGCATTGACGCCCAGCAGAGCTAGAGCCCTGACCCTGATCAGCTGCAAAAGGCTCTGATCCGCTCGATCAGCGCCTCGTCAACTTCCACACCAGCGGCCGTGCGCGCGCGGGCACCGGCGCGGCGACTTCCAGGAAGGCGGGTGCCTTCCTGCTCGGTCAGCGCGTTGATCAGATTATCGAGTTGACCGCTGAATGTGCCACCTGAAAATGTATCGGTATTGAAGGCGATAAAGCACTGCCCGGTATTGGGTGGTCCACCAACGGGCCCGGAAAATGGAGTTGCATCCTTGCCCAGAACGGCACCGGACAGCACCGCGGCAAAGATTTCCACCATCAGACCGGCACCAAAACCCTTGGCGCCACCGCTGGGCACCATTGAGCCTTTTAACGCTGCTGCGGCGTCTGTTGTGGGATTGCCATCAACATCGAGCGCCCAACCGGGTTCAATCGCCTCTCCTTCCCGATTGCGAAGCATGATCTCACTCTTGGCAACTGCGCTGGCAGATTGGTCAATCACGAATGCCACATTACCGTCGCCGTCGCCGTCGCCGTCGCCGTCGCCGCCGCCCGCTGGTACACCGAGCGCAAAGGGGTTGGTGCCGATGATCGGCTTTTTCCCGCCTGTGGGGGCGATTGATGCGGGTGCATTGGTAAAGCAAAGCCCGAGCAGGCCCTGTTCGGCGATGCGATCGGCATGATGGCCAAGCACGCCGCAATTGTAGGAATTGTAGACAGTCATCACACCGACACCCTGAGATCGGGCGGCATCAATCATCGCATCAAAGCCAGCATCGATTGCCGGATGCGCAAAACCGGATTTTGCGTCAACCCGAACGGCTGCGGGCTTCGGGCGTTCGACGGTGGGAATAGCCTGGCCATTTACCCTGCCGCCCTTCACATGTTCTGCATAAATCGGCACATAGAGCAGCCCGTGGCTGCGCACCCCGTCGCGTTCCGCCCGCCATGTGGACCGTGCGACAGAGGCCGCGTTGATCTGGCTGGCGCCAGCGCCCATCAGAGCATCAGTGGCGAGCTTTTCAATTTCATCAAGGGTCATTGTAATTTGCGGCATGATTATTCCTGATATTGTTGATCGATTTTCTTCAAAATGCGGTTCAATCGTTGTCGGTGAGTCCGGCGCCTGCATCGGCGCGGTTGCTGTCGTCTGCCGGCACCAGAATCTGGTTGGCGAAACCCTGGAGTGTTGCCCAGTCTTCACGGGTTGGTTGAGGCAACCTAGTCATGTTGAACGGGTGGGGTGTTTGGGAATTGGAGGCGCGTAACCAGCAGGTTGCTGCGCCGGCTGGCACATTTTTGCCAGAGAATGCGACTTCGATTGTCTGCCAAGTGGTTCCGTCGCGGCTGCATTCAAACTGGATGCCATGGCTGTGCAAGCGCGCCTGCGCCAGACCGAGCAGCAAAGTCATATTGTCAATGTGGCAACTGCAGATAATTTTCGCCTGCACCATATCGATGACCGATGGTCCAAACCTCAGCACACTAAGGCTGCCCAATTGGGCGGTTTCACCGACAACAGGCCAATTCGGGATGGTGTCTGCGTGGTTGGCGGAAGGCTGAAATGCGTTCAATCGGTCAAGCAGGAGTTTGAGAGGATTTTGCCCAAGAGCCAGTATGGCAAGGCTGGCATCGGCAATGTCTTCTGCTACACCCCGGGCGACCTCGACACCGACACAGGCTTTTAATATGGAAGTTCGCCACTGGTTGGCAGAGATATGGATGGCCGACTTCATTTGTCGGATCCAAATGCTGGCAGGAAGACATCGCCGCAATTCTGCACCGTCAGATCACGCGCCGTTGGTGCACCCTGATAAAGCGTGATGCGGGTCCAGCGGTCTGAACGGGGGTCAAATTTGGAGGCACCAAAAAACGATAGTTTGCAGCGCAATAGATCAATCGGACGTACATTGTCGGCAACAAGATTATCGCGAATTTCTGCATATGGATGACGTGAGACTGTCTGCACGCGCCGGGCGATGTCGCGGTGCTCCGGATGCGCCATCAGCACTTCACCGAGCAATGTTTTGGGATTGAATTTTTGCAGGTCGGCGGTGAAAGCCTGAACTTTGCTGGGAATTGCATGCGGCATTTCACGATACTCTTTATTGTCCTTGCCGCGGGCACCCAGACGTGGTTCGGCCTTCTCTTCCGATACATACCAAACCAACGCTGACTGGTGACTGCTGGCCAGATCGATCTGCATCGCCCAGTCGTAATGTTGATTGAGAATTTGCTGAACAGAATCGACATCCATCATCGGATCAAGTTTTGGTCCGAACGCATCTTCCATGCATTCGCACAGGCCGTCGATGATTTCGCCGTTGGGCTCAAGTATCAGCGAGACCATCAGTTCCTGGAGGCTGGAAGAGCCATCTTCGCAGGCGCGTAGCAGTTTATCCCATGGTTTAACTTCTTGCGAAAGTGATTCACATTGCGGAATTATCTCATTGAAATCATTACGTAATTTTTCGATGCGATTTTGCTCGAACTGGTCATCAACCTGCCATTGCTGCAAATGCGCTTTGGTTTGTTGCAGCAGATCGAGAAACTCTTGCCTGACCGATGGCGTCGCAGTCTGGACAGCTCGCACGCGGGCCAACGCGGTTTCCCGCACCAGCATCCAGTTGTTGATCAGTACCGGGTGCCCGACAAGAAAGGGTGCCATGCCCAGGCCGGTGGAATTGCCAATTCCCAACTGGCGGCGGAAGTTGTCGGCCAGTTCGGTACTCTCGCTTATGCCATTTTGACGAGTTTGGGCAGCAGCAACATGATTGACCAGATCGAGGGTAAATTCCCGGATCAGGTAGACTGTCAACATTTCCAGACGAAACGGTTGTGACAGGGAAGGGCGGTGAATGAATTCTGCCCGGTCAGCCATACCAAATTTGCCATTGCCATAAACGGCGGTGGTACGCATCAGGTAGCCGATTTTGCCAATCATCTCGGCATCGGGCTGTTGTCCTTTGGCAAGGCGTTCAACCACATGATCAAACAGGCGCACGCTCTTGTTGGCGCGTGACAGGACGAGAACCCGCTCATCATACTGTCCGGTTTCCTGTTGTGTCGCATGACCTGCCAGGCGGGCAATGTCGTCGGCTCCGGGTTGCCCGTCGAACAGGATGAAACAGGTGTCCCAGGCCTCGGCAATCACCCTGTCGGTTCGATTTTCCGGTGCCAGAGCCTGTGAATAGGCAATCAGGGCATAGTGCTGACCATCCAGCATGACATCATAGACGGCATGGCCAAATCCATCATCATTCAGTTGAAAGGCGGTTCGTTCAAGCCCCATGCCATCACCTGCAAGGCGGCGCAGCAGAGACCGTAAAAAGCTCAGCCTGGTTGGGAAAAAACTACCCATTCGCTCCAGTCGCATGACCGTGGATGGCGACCGCAGTTCAACTTGGTCAAATCGTTTCAATTCAGCGGAACTGTCAATGCTCATAGTTTAACCCGCAACAGCGCTGGCTGGATTGTCTGCTGAGGGCCCAAAAGACTGTTCATAGAAGTTGAGCCAGTTGCGCCCCATAATGCCATCGATCTCGGCCTGATCGAACCCGACCTTTGCCAACCCTTCGCTGATATTCCCGAAATCCCGGTTATCGACGAACCAGTCCGGCTGTGGCGGAAACCCAGCATTGCCGGCAGACCCTTCACCGTAATCGAGAACCTTGCTCCAGCGCCCATTACGCATCCATTCCACGATGCTGTCTGGCTGGTCCTGACACAAATCTGACCCGATTCCGAGATGTTGAGCACCATAGGTGGCCGCGGCGTTGGCAATGGCGTGACAAAAGCTGTCCAGCGTGCAGTCGGTTCCATCTTTCAGGTGATGCGGGTAAAGCGAAAATCCGAACATACCTCCGGCCTCTGTCAAAGCGGAAAGCACGGCGTGCGACTTGTTGCGCAGGGCAGGATGCCAGACATGGGGATTGGCGTGGGTGATGGCGATGGGGCGGCTGGAGAACTCAATCGCTTCGAGCGTGGAGCGTTCCGCCGAATGGCTCATATCAACGACCATGCCAACCCGGTTCATTTCCGCAATAGCCTGCTTGCCAAATCTGGTAATGCCGGGATCTTCATCTTCATAGCAGCCGGTGGCCAGGAAAGACTGGTTGTTATAGGACAATTGCATGAAACGACCGCCCAGCCGATGCAAAATCTGAATCAGCCCGATGTCATCTTCCATCGGTGAGGGGTTTTGAAACCCGAAAAATATCGCCGTGCGCCCTTCATTTTGGGCGCGATGGACGTCAGCTGCGGCAAAGCCCTGAAAAATCAGGTCAGGATATGTTTCAAACCAGCGGTTCCAGGCTTCTATATTTAACACCGTCTCGCGGAATTGTTCATGATAGGCGATGGTCACATGGACGGCTGCAACGCCACCCAGTTTCATCTGTTGGAATATTTTTTCAGACCAATTTGCATATTGCAGATTGTCAATTATCAGCGAAGAATGAGCCATATCCAATCGTTAGCATCGTCGACAGAAATTGCGAATGTTAATTTGCGACATTGCTAATGTTGCTGACTATCAGTTTGGCCCACATGTGTGTAAACGGATGCAACACATTAAGGAGTGATTGAATGAGCAAGATTGCATTGGTTACTGGTGCCAGTTCCGGTATTGGACGCAACGCCACCATAACGTTGGCGAAGGCTGGTTATACAGTTGTCGCCACAGGTCGGCGCCTCGATGCACTGCAGGAAACGGTGGCACAGTCCGAGGGAGTTGTTGATCCAATTGCCAGCGATGTAACCGACGAAGCATCTGTCGATGCCTTGTTTACGAAGATTGCAAATAATCACGGGCGGCTGGACGTCGTCTTCAACAATGCCGGCAACAATGTTGGCACGATTAATTTCGGCGACCTGACATTCAAAGACTGGAAAACGGTAATTGATGTAAACCTCAACGGTGCCTTTTTGATTGCCAATCGCGCCTATCAAATGATGCGTGACCAGTCGCCGCAAGGTGGCCGCATAATCAATAATGGGTCGATTTCTGCCCATGTTCCCCGTCCTGGTTCTGCCCCATACGCTTCATCCAAACACGCCATTTCGGGTCTGACCCGCAGCATTTCGCTGGATGGCCGGGTGCACAATATCGCCTGTGGTCAAATCGATATTGGCAATGCTGCGTCAGATATGACCGCCCGAATGAGCGGTGGTGTCCCTCAAGCCGACGGCACTATGAAAGCCGAACCGACAATGGATGTTCAGCATGTCGGCGACGCCGTGCTGCACATGGCAAACCTGCCGCTGGACGCCAATATTCTGTTCATGACCGTGATGTCCAATACGATGCCGTTTGTAGGCCGGGGCTAAATTCCAATGACATCCTGCGCTGACATCATCGCGAATTCTGACGCGCAGTTTGGCACGTCCGGCGTCCGCGGACTGGTGGAAGATCTCAATGATGCAACCTGCGTTGCTTACACTTACGCATTCCTTCAACATCTGAAAACCAGTAAGGGGCTTAAGCAGGGTGCGTCTGTTTGGGTGGGTATGGATTTGCGCCCGTCTTCCGCGGCAATGGCAAAAGCTTGTCTGGCGGCGGTTGAATTTGCCGGCTGTCGCCCGGTTTTCTGCGGTGTAGTTCCAACACCTGCGCTGGCCCATTCCGCGCTTGGTGATTGGGCGCCAGCGATAATGATTACCGGCAGTCACATTCCCTTTGATCGCAACGGCATTAAATTCTATCGCGCCAGTGGCGAAATGTTAAAGCAGGATGAAGCGCCAGTGGTGAATTGCCAGGATGCCTTTCCCGCCAGTTTGTTGGGTTCGCCCGGTTTGGAGCCTGAAGTCGCATTGCCGGAAGTTGACCCACGTGCTGAAGACAACTGGCGGGCGCGATATGAAGCGACTTTTGATGGCCTGTTGGACGGGATGGTGATCGGACATTATCAGCACAGCGCTGCGGGCCGTGACCTGTTCAGCGACATGTTGCAAGGTCTCGGCGCCCGGGTCGTACAATTGGGGCGGTCGGAAACCTTTGTTCCAATAGACACAGAAGCCGTCTCCACAGCAGATGCCGATCAGGCCCGATCATGGACAATACAACATGGGCTAAACGCTCTGATTTCAACCGATGGTGATGGTGACCGCCCGTTACTGGCGGATGAGACCGGGACCTATTTCAGAGGCGATACGCTCGGTATTCTTGCAGCAAGGTCACTGCAGGCCAGCCACGTGGTAACGCCGGTGTCTTCCAATGGTGCACTGGAGAAAACCGGATGGTTTTCTACCATTTTGCGCACCAAAATTGGATCGCCTCACGTGATCACCGCCATGCAGCAGGTTGATAAACCGAGCAATCGGATCGTTGGTTTTGAAGCCAATGGCGGATTTTTGAGCCAAAGTATTTTGTCGTCACCCTGGAACGGCGCGAGACTCAGCCCGTTGCCAACCCGCGATTCAGTGCTGCCTGTCCTGTCGGTCATCGCTCTGGCACGGCAGATGAAAATGGCGTTGTCTCAACTGCATCAATTATTGCCAAGTCGCGTAACCGCCAGCGACAGGATTGTTGATACGATGAGGGAAAGTTCGACGGCGTTGATTGAAATGCTGAGAAACGATGCTTCCAGAACTGCCGGATTGAATCACGAAGGTGCTGCTCTTTCTGAGCAAGATGATACGGACGGATTGCGCATGACATTTGTGAATGAGGATGTTGTGCATATCCGCCCGTCGGGCAATGCACCGGAACTGCGAGTTTATGTGGAAAGTTCCAGCGACCAGCGGGCCGCTGAGTTGCTGAAACATGCGCGTGATGCAGTGGCATATATGTTGTAAGCATGGGTATGAAAGGACCTTGATAGGTCCAAACACGACTTTGGAGGATGGAACCATGGGCCAGTTGTGGCAGTTGAGTGGCGGCGAAATATCCAGACTGGTGCACGGCGGAGATGTTTCTGCAGTGGAAGTCACCCAGAGCACGTTGACGCGGCTTGATGCGGTTAATCCCAGCCTCAACGCTGTGGTTCAGGAAATGCCGGACCAGGCCTTCGCAGCGGCCGCTGCGATCGACGCGGAACTTGCCAAGGGCAATGATCCCGGGCCGCTTGCTGGTGTACCAGTGACCATCAAGGTGAATGTTGACCAACAGGGATTTGCCACCACCAACGGGCTGAAACTTCAGGAAAATCTAATCGCCGAGGTTGACAGTCCGGTAACCGCCAATTTGCGCAAGGCGGGCGCTGTGGTGGTTGGTCGCACCAATACACCGGCTTTCAACCTGCGATGGTTCACCCGCAATGATCTGCACGGCGCCACCTTCAACCCTCATAATAAGCAACTTACACCGGGTGGATCTTCTGGTGGTGCGGCGTCCGCAACAGCTGCCGGGATCGGGGCGATTGGGCATGGCACAGATATTGCTGGTTCGGTTCGCTACCCGGCCTATGCGTGTGGCTTGCACGGTCTTCGTCCTTCGTTGGGGCGCGTTCCTGCGGTCAACTTTACCACCGCTGACCGTCATATCGGCGCACAATTGATGGCGGTATCCGGGCCTCTTGCGCGCACGGTTGAAGACGTGCGGCTTGGATTTGAAGCGATGGCGGCAGCGGATACTCGCGACCCTTGGTGGATGCCGGTGCCGCTTGAATTACCGCCGCAATCCAAGAGGGTCGCCCTGTGCATTGAACCGTCCGGTTTGAAAGTTGACCCGACCGTGCAGAAGGCGCTGCGCGACGCAGCACAGCGGCTGGCCGATGCCGGATATCAGGTGGATGAGGTTGAGTGTCCCGACATGCGCGAACCAACTCAGATGCAGCTGATCCTCTGGCTTGCCGAGTTTCGCCGGGGTGCCGCAGCGGCGGTTGAAGCCGAGGCAGAACCGGATTCTCAGTTTGTTTATGAACAATTGCAGCGACATTGTCCGCAGCCAGACCTCAACATGGTGTTGGATTGCCTGCAGCGACGGGTCACATTGATGCGGGAGTGGAACCTGTTCTTCGATCGCTATCCGCTGTTGTTGTGCCCGATTTCGGCAGAACCACCTTTTCCCAACAATCTGGATGTTGAGTCGTCCAACGCGTTTGATCGTGTTGCCGAAGCGCAGGTGCCGCAAATCGGTCCGCCATTTCTGGGGCTGCCGGGTCTGTGTGTAACCACCGGAATATCTTCGGGCAATGTTCCGATGGGTGTTCAGTTGATCGCCGCGCGGTTCCGCGAAGATACATTGCTGGCGGCGGGGGCAGCCATCGAATCTGCCGGCCCGGCCTTGCCCCCTGTCGATCCCAACTGATCAATTCCGGAAAGTCTCACAATGACCGATATTGTTGCCGAATTGCTCGGCCTGCTTGAAATCGAACAGCTGGAGGTCGATCTGTTTCGCGGAATAGGCGGCGACGGCAGCGGCGGCGAGACCAATGTGCGCATATTTGGCGGGCACGTCATCGCTCAGGCACTGGCGGCGGCGCATAAGACGGTCGACACCCGCATGTGTCATTCATTGCATGCCTATTTCGTTCGCCCCGGTGACCCATCGATTCCAGTAATTTATAATGTGGACCGGTCGCGTGATGGTCGTTCGTTCACGACCCGACGGGTGATCGCCATTCAACATGGCAAACAGATACTCAATCTTTCTGCCTCCTTCCATGAGGAACAAGACAGTTGGCAACATCAACATTCCATGCCCGATGTCCCGGGGCCGGAAGGGTTAGCATCCCGTCAGCAATTGCGTCAGGAAAACGCCCACCGGGTGAACGAAAAGCACCGGGCCGGTTATCTGCGTCCCCGCCCAATCGACATTCGTGAAATCGAACCGCAGGATCATTTCGAGCCCACGCCGCTGTCTGACGTCAACCATCTCTGGTTCCGCATGGAAGGCGCAAAAGCGGCGAGTCCTCAAATGCATCAATGTCTGCTGGCCTATGCATCGGACATGAACCTGCTGGGTTCTGCAATGCGTCCCCATGGTCTGTCATGGTTCAAGCGCAATGTGATGACCGCCAGCCTCGATCATTCCATGTGGTTCCATGGACCAGTGGAATTCGATCAGTGGCACCTTTATTCCATGGACAGCCCGTTCAGCGGAGGCGCACGCGGTTTCAACCGCGGCGCAATCTATGCCCAGGACGGGCGCCTGATTGCCAGTGTCGCACAGGAAGGCCTTGTGCGCCCGATAATCCGCTGATTGGACCATCGTCCGCATATTTCTGCAGTCCAAAAAACATATTCCTGCCGTGGTTTTTTAGCCTTTAGGCGACCATCATTTCTGAGATTCTGATGTCTGTCGATTGACGGTTCTGTTCTGTCGATGGCGGTTCCTGGAGATGTCTGCGAAGTGCTCTTTGCTTCATGGTTTTGTCGAATATTGGGTGTGGTGTTTGTAGCGTTAAGTCTCAGCGCTTGCGGCGGTGGCAGCGGCGGTGGGGACGACAGTACACCGATACTGGTCCCGCCTGTCGACCCGGACCCGGTCGAGCCAGTTGACCCGGACCCGGTGGAGCCAGTTGATTTAACGGAAATCACCGCCGATAACATTGAAGACTTCTTCGCAGCGGCCAAGGCGGTTTGGAAGAGCCATGGCAGCGGTGGTTTGCCAGCAGTCATCGCCGAGCTGGAAAAGCAAGGCAACGACCCGATCTACGATATTGAGCAGATTGAGCAGTTTATATTGGACTATAAAGAATATCTGGATACCGCGCCTACTCATTTTTTCGGAGGTGAGATGACCAAAAACTTTGCCCACCCATTCACCCTGACGAATGTTTACAAGGCCTGGACTGCAGGTTTAACCGGTGCTGGGCAATTGATTGCTATTTCCGAAGTCCCCCGGGTCAAGGAAGGTAACAACGGATTTGATCTCTCTCATCCAGATTTGCAGGTGAAGCCCAACATTGAATGTCTTGCAAACGAATTCACGAACTGCCCGACATTTCAACAAGACCCGAAAATGGATGATCATGGGACCGCCGTGGCGGTTATTGCAGCAGGCAGTGTCTTGGGTGGTGAACTGCTGGGCGTGGCTCCGCAAGCTGACTTGTTATTGATGCTCGACACTTCGACATGGACGGCTGAAATCGCTTTGGCGCGGGGTGCGGTAGTTTTGAGCAATAGTTGGGGCAGCACAGACTGCGGCGAGTACATTTGGGAATGCCGCTACTGGAGTGTAGATGATCCCCCAGATATTTCTCGATATCGTCAACGGGTGGAGGCTTATGATAATTTTCAAGAATCTGGCGTGGTTATCTTTTCCAAACCCAATGTCGATATTGCGGTTGGACCGGACTGGTATTCCGAACCTTCGGATTTTCCATACTTTTATGAAGAACTTCGGGAAGCCTGGATTTCAGTTATCAACGCGAGGATCGAATTGGATGGCAATGGCAATGTATTGCGGGCTATCCGCGATTCATCTCCCTGCAATCTGAGCGCAGAATGGTGTTTGGTGGGCAATGGCCATGTCCGATATGCGATGCCCGGTGGCGGTTATTCCAGTGGGAGGGGCACATCCTTTGTTGCCCCTCAGGTGGCCGGGGCAGTGGCTTTGCTGGCGGAGGCCTTTCCCGACCTGTCACCTGCCGACTGGACAGCGCGGCTTCTCGCCAGTGCCAACAATAAATGGTTCCTGACCGATGGTCAGCCCGGATACGACTCAGCCGTTCCCCTTGCCGATCGCTGCTGGAACAATGATGCCGTCTGCCACACCTATTCCCTGGAATGGGGACATGGTGTGATGGATCTGGAAGCCGCTCTCAGTCCCCTTGGTGGTTTGAGCTTGCTTGGTGGCAATACTGTGTCCACTGCCAACCGCATTGCCTTGTCAAACGCCGTGTTGACGGCCCCAACCGGCAGCATGAGCGCGCTGCGACAATCCCTGTCGGTTCCATTGACCACATTCGACGGATTGAATGGTAATTTTGCGATACCCGCACGCGATCTGGTGGAAGAACAAGAAGCAAGCGATACGGCACTCACCCTCCTGCAGCGGTTGAAACATAGTGATGCCGAACGGTCGGTCAATTATTCAACCGGCCGCTTTTCCATGACGGTATCGCAACAGGTTACGGATGCAGGTTTGCCGAGCGAATTCGAATTTCAACACATATCTCCGGATAGCGGACGGTTTGCCGGTTTCGGCTTCACCAGCCGCGACAGCGCCGCCGCTTTGGGCGGACTGTCGACAACTTTCGCTGCCAATCCGATCGGATTTACCGGTTTTCTGGGCGAAACCGCCTATGGCATGCTGGGGGTGGCAAATGGCGAACTGGGGCAATTCAGCCTGTATGGCTTTGCCGGTGAAAACCGTAATGACGATGAAGGACGAATTTCAGGACTTGGCACGCGCTATGGTCTGCAATTCGGCGCGACGAAGCTGGAAATCTCGACCAGTCTGGCGATGGAAGAGGGATCCTATCTCGGCATCGATGGCAATGATGAGCTGTGGTTCGGCGGCACCACGTCGGTGGTGGCTGGCCATTTGGCGTTCCAGCACGATCTTGGCGATGGCCTTAGTCTGTTTTCACGCCTGGAAATTGGTTCCGCCGACGGTGGTGAGGGAGCGGCGGGTACCAGCCTGATATCCACCATGGAAACGTCGCTTTATAGCGGATTTGAACTCGGTCTGAAGCAGTCCGGTCTGTTG
Organism: Rhizobiaceae bacterium; assembly: GCA_014238155.1. Lineage (GTDB taxonomy): Bacteria > Pseudomonadota > Alphaproteobacteria > Rhizobiales > Rhizobiaceae > Pseudahrensia. The sequence goes on along the minus strand of JABABQ010000050.1, from coordinate 165,207 downwards.
ACCGATGAGGATCAGTTGTCCCTGTGGATCAGCCAGCCAATGCGGGTGGAATCATCCGGCATGACGCTGCATCTGCCGTCCGGTCGGACCAAAGACGGGAAGTTGCTCTACGAGGATCATGGCGCTGATCTGACGCCGCAGGACCGGCAGATTGATGTCGGGTTGAGCTATGCCATTGGCTGGCCGGAACGTAACGCGTCGTTCCAGGTCGGCTTGATGCACAGTTTCAATGAGGGCCATGTTGCAGGTCAAAATGCCACCGCAATCGCGGCCCGTCACGCCATCCGATTTTAGCACCGTTTACGGTCAATTGCCCAGACACTGATTCCGCAACGCCCGTCTGTCTGTCTTGTCTGTGGCGCCGCGGGGCAGGTCCTGGCTCTGAAACCAGTAATGATCGGGAATTTTGAATGCTGCGATGTGGTTGGCAAGAAATTGCGACAATTCTGCCGCGTTGGTTGAATGGCCTGCACGTATTTGAATGCCTGCGCCCACCACTTCTCCCAACCGCGCATCAGGCACCGCAAAGACGCCGGCTTCCTGCACGGCCGGATGACGATGCAAAGCCCCTTCCACATCAAGGCAGGCTATATTTTCACCACCACGAATAATGATGTTTTTCTTGCGGTCGACGATCGTGACATATCCTTCATCATCAACCCGTGCCAGATCGCCGGTGCGCAACCAGCCATTCTGCAAGACCTCCGCTGTTGCTTCCGGTTGGTTGAGATAACAGCGCATATTGGCAGCACTTTTGACGGCGATCTCTCCAATTTCGCCGTTCGGCAGTTGAACGCCGTCGTCGTCCACTATCTTTAATTCCTGCAGCGGCGGATAAAGGCGGCCGGCAGCGGCAGGGCGTGCCACATAATCAGGGCCTAGAATGCCGATTCCAATGGCGTTGGTCTCGGTCATGCCCCAACCGGATGCAATCGCTGCATTTGGAAAGCAATCCTGCAGTTCCGCGACCTGGTTGGGCGGCCGCTTGGCACCACCGGAACCAACAAATTCCAATGAAGGAAGGTCAATTTTGAGACGCTGTGTCGCTTCCATAAGATCAGCAGATTGAGTGGGCACACCCATGAAACGAGTAATCTGTTCCTGCCGAATCAGCCGTATGGCCTCCTCTGTTTCCCATTTGTACATCAGGACAAGCTTGGCTCCCGTGGGAATACTGAGCAGAAACATCGAATGCGTAGCGGTGACGTGAAACAGTGGCGTGACGATCAGGGCCGCTTGGGGGCGGCTTGGTTTCTGCGCCGATATTTCGGGGTCCACCATCATCGGTATCAGCAACTGGGTCATCCACCAGCTGTAAATGGCGGATACGGCTCCCCGGTGGGTCAACACGACCCCTTTTGGATGTCCGGTGGTGCCCGAGGAATACATGACCGCGAAATCGTCGTCGGGACGTATCGGTATTGAAGGCCATGCATCACTTTCTGCCGTTTGCATAAGCTCGGTAAACCCCCTGTCAGTCTGGCTTTCTCCATCGCGCACGCCAATCAACCGAAGCTCCCGTGAACCGACCAGCGGTTGCAGGCGCGCAAGGCGCTCACCGTCTGCAAAAACCAGTTTTGCACCGCTGTCTTCCAGTGCATAATCAAGCTCTTCGGTGGTCCACCAGCCATTCAAAAAGACAATTACCGCACCGATATTGATGGTGGCCATCAGCACAATCAGCAGTTCGGGATAATTGCGCATCGCAAGTGCGACTTTATCGCCAGCTTTGATGCCCATTTGTCGGCTGAGAACATCGGAAAGACGGTTCGCGTCACGACAAAATTCATCATAAGTCCACCGCTCGTCGCCATAGACCAGATAGTCGTCCAGTCCGTGGCCGTGGGCTGGCCGGTGGTGCTTTAACATGGCGCGCAGATTTTCTGGTGCATTCTTCAGTATCGCGTAGTTGGAGCCCCAGATCGTCTGCCTGCCCAGCGTAAATCGCGGATCGGTGGATGTCATATGATCGGCGGCTTGCTGCAGCGTCATCACGCTCATCGTTATTTACCCCCGTGCAGTATTTCCGGCTTGTTTTATGCCAATGTATTAAAAGAGTTTGCCACCGGTTTCCTACCGATGGTATCAGCTCTAAACGGTTGGGCGAAACCATATCCAGGAGAACTAACATGTCCACCACTATTCCCCAGACCATGCAGCGAATTGTCTTGGCTGCACGACCACAAGGCGCCCCGAAAGCAAGTGACTTTGACCTTCAAAGCGTTGCAATGCCCGAACCCGGTCCAGGGGAGTTTTTGGCGCGAACCATCTGGTTGTCGCTCGATCCCTATATGCGCGGGCGCATGGATGACAGCAAGAGCTACGCTGCGGCAATTGCCATTGGCGCACCGATGGAAGGTGGCTGCGTTGGCGAAGTGATCGCTTCCAATAATCCTAAATTTGCTGTGGGTGATTTCGTTGAAGACCGACTGGGCTGGCAAAGTCATGCCGTTAGCAACGGGCAGGGGGTGCGCAAGCTCGATCCGGCAATTGCTCCTCTGTCAACGGCGGTGGGTGTTTTGGGCATGCCAGGCATTACCGCCTATGTCGGACTGAACACCCACGGGCGACCCAAATCCGGGGAAACCCTGGTAGTGGGAGCAGCAACCGGGGCTGTCGGCTCATTGGTAGGGCAATTGGCGAAGGCTCAGGGATTGCGGGTTGTTGGGGTAGCTGGAGGCGCGGAAAAATGCACCTATGCAGTCGAACAATTGGGGTTTGACGCGTGCCTCGATCATCGCACCGCAGACGACGCGTCCAATTTGCGGTCGCAAATGGCGCAGGCCTGTCCTGACGGTGTGGATATTTATTTTGAAAATGTTGGTGGCAAAACGCTGGAAGCGGTCATGCCGCTGATGAACGTCCATGGTCGCATCCCGGTTTGCGGCATGATTGGCTGGTACAATGCCGGTGCCCTGGGTGGCAGCTTCGCGAGTGGGCCAAATATCATGCCAAAAATCTGGCGAACCATTCTGGTCAATCGTCTGTCTGTGCAGGGGTTCATTATCACCGACCATTACGATCAGTTCCCAAGTTTTCTCAAGGACGTGTCGGCGCTGATAGCCGAAGGCAAGGTGGTCTATCGCGAATCCATTGCCGATGGACTGGAATTTGCACCACAGGCATTCATGAAGTTGCTGGAAGGTGGTAATTTCGGCAAACAACTGGTGGCTGTTTCTACTGATCCGACGCGGTAATCAGGACGATATCACCATCAGCAACAAAGAGGTTTATGATGCTGACAGTATGGGGTCGCAAAACTTCCTCCAATGTTCAGGCACTCATGTGGTGTATCGGCGAACTGGGTCTTGCCCATCAGCGCATCGACATAGGGCATCGCTTCGGTGGCAATGATAGTGAGGAGTACCTTGCGCTGAACCCGAATGGCACCGTTCCGGTACTTCAGGATGATGACAATGCGCCATTGTGGGAAACCGGCAGTATCTTGCGCTATCTGGCAAATGCCTATGGTGGAGAAGAGTTCTGGCCCCGGGAGCTTCTGGCGCAGGCGAATGTCGACCGGTGGGCGGAATGGGCGAAGTTGAACGTCGCACTAAAATTCACCGTTCCGATTTTCTGGCGCGTGGTGCGGACGCCCCCCGACAAGCGCGACCCCGTCGCCATCAAGCGGGCGACGGATGGGTTGGAACATTTCCTTCGCATCGCCAATTCACAACTGATGAAACATTCATTTCTGGTTGGAGACAACCTGACTTTGGCTGATATTCAATTCGGGCACATATTGTTTCGGTATTATGATATTGACATTGTGCGATCGGAATTGCCCGCTGTGCACCACTATTTTTTGAATTTGAAATCACGTCCCGCTTTTCAGCAACACATAATGGTGTCTTATGAAGAGCTGAGAGTGGTATAGCCAAATCGTTCATCCAACCAGGAAATGAAACCATCTAACGTTGCCTCGCGATTGATGTCGTTTAGGCTTTCGTGACGGGTATCTGGCAGCAGCGACAAGGTGACATCGGCCAATCCCGCAGCTTCCAGCCGCCTTGCAATATTGGCAACGGCCTTGCCTCGCTCACTGCAGGGGTCATCCATTCCGGCGAGCAGATGGACGGGCAGGTCACTCGGCAGGTTTTTTATATTTGCGTCATTGGCGGCAAAGTAGATTCCATCCAGTACATCGAGCCACAGGCCAATTGAAACCGGGAATCCGCAAAGTGGATCATCGACATATTTATCTACTTCGGCTGGGTCGCGGGATAACCAGTCAAATTCGCTGCGATTGGGCGCAAACTCTTTGTTCCAGGTTTCAAATGTTGCCTTTTGGGCAAGGCCGCTGGGAACGTCGGAGCCTTTGAACATGCGTTGAAGGCGCAAAATCGCCGAAAACACGGCTGCAACAGCGCCGGTTTCAACGCCGGAATTCCATAAAGCTGCGGCATTGATGGTCTGTGGATACCGAAGGGTATAATTGAAGGCGACGATGGAACCCATGGAATGGCCAAAACAGATGATCGGACTATCCCGATGGGAATCGCGGATATGTTGATTGATTGCTGCGACATCGCTGATCACAGCATCCCAGCCGCCCTGTCGGGCGAATATGCCCGGCGATGAGCCGGGAGCCGTGGTTTGACCATGCCCGCGTTGGTCATGGGCGTAAACGCCATACCCTGCAGCAGTCAGGACTTTTGCTGCACGTTCGTATCGTGCGGCATGTTCGGCCATGCCGTGATTGATCTGGATGATGGCTTTAGGTCGGTTTTCTGGCAGATGATGATAGAGCTGCAAACAGACCTTTTCGGATCGTTCAAATATTGCCGATGTCCAAACCAAACCTACGTCTCCTAGAATTTTTCAACCCACGGCCGCAATTCGATTTCCCATGCCCAGCTTGATCGGGGCTGATCGAGAAAATGCAAATAGCTGTCGGCGATTGCATCCGGGTCCAGCATGGAATCGGGATTGTCGGCGGGGTTGCTGCGTCCCGGACGACTGGCGCTGCGGATGCCGCCATCGATGACGAAATGGCCAATGTGAATGCCCTGGGGGTGTAATTCGCGGGCCATGCTTTGAGCCAGCCCACGCAACGCAAATTTTCCCATCGCAAATGTTGACGAATTTGGATAACCCTTAACGCCAGCTGAGGCGCCGGTGAACAGGATCGCACCGGAATTGTTTGGAACCATGCGAGATGCGGCCTGCTGCGCCATGAGAAAGGCGCCATAGGCGGTGACCAAAAGAGCATTTTTGACGGCTTCGGGATCCAGTTCCGTAATTGATCCTCGAACCCGCGCCGATGGATTATATATGGCGACATCCAGCGGTTGTTCCAACTGGTCCACCTGTTGGAAGACAGCAAGCATGTCGTCAGGTTGGCTTGAATTACAGGCAATGGTAATCGCCCCCGTTTCAGAGGCCAGATTAGCCAGTTTGTCGGGATTGCGTGCCGCCAGGATCAGTTTATGGCCCCGTGTGGCCAGTTTGCGGGCCAGTGAGGCCGACAATCCTTCACCCGCGCCGATAATAACCGCTGTTCCCATACCGATATTCCTTGTTTGCTTCACTTGTTTTCACAGTGGCTAGCCGCTACATGGCTTGCAACAATTTTCATTCAGTTGCGCAGACTTTTTGTCCGACGCTCGTTTCGCGGAGACAGTCCCAATGGCTCGTCAATTCATTTACCACATGCAAGGTCTGACCAAGACCTATACCGGCGGCAAGAAAGTGTTGGACAATGTCCATCTGCAATTTTACCCCGATGCCAAGATCGGTGTTCTGGGACCCAATGGTGCCGGTAAATCGTCGCTGCTCAAAATCATGGCTGGTATCGACAAGGAATGGCAGGGCGAAGCCTGGGTCGCAGAAGGTGCCAAGGTCGGCTATCTGGAACAGGAGCCACAGCTGGAAGAAGACAAGACGGTGCGTGAAAACGTCATGTCGGGACTTGCTGAAAAGACCGCCATCCTCGACCGTTACAACGAGTTGATGATGAACTATTCCGACGAAACGGCAGAAGAAGGCGCCCAATTGCAAGATCAGATCGACGCTGAAGGGCTTTGGGATCTGGATGCTAAAGTTGATATGGCGATGAATGCACTGCGTTGTCCGCCAGCCGACGCTGACGTTGAGCCATTATCTGGCGGGGAACGTCGCCGGGTCGCCCTATGCCGCTTGTTGCTGTCGGAACCCGACCTTCTTTTGCTCGACGAACCGACCAACCATCTGGATGCTGAAACGGTCGCCTGGCTCGAGAAACACCTGCGTGACTTTAAGGGCGCAGTTATGATCGTCACCCATGACCGCTACTTTCTCGATAATGTTACGGGCTGGATTCTGGAGCTCGACCGTGGTCGGGGCATTCCTTACGAAGGTAACTATACTGCCTATCTGGAGAAAAAGAAAAAACGCATGATTCAGGAAGGCCGCGAACAGGATTCGCGGATGCGCCAGCTCGACCGTGAACGGGAATGGATGGGCACCAGCCCAAGAGCCCGTCAGGCCAAGTCAAAAGCCCGTATCAACAAATATAACGAGTTGGTCGAAGCCGCTGATCAGCGCAAACCCTCCGACACACAGATTGTTATCCCCGTTGCCGAACGGCTCGGTCAGGTGGTTATTGAAGCTGAAGGCATCAACAAAGGTTTCGGTGATCGTCAGTTGATTGAAAATCTCAACTTCAAACTGCCTGCTGGGGGCATTGTTGGTATCATCGGCCCGAACGGTGCGGGTAAGTCGACCTTGTTCAGGATGATCACTGGCCAGGAAACACCCGATGGCGGCAGCCTGCGAATTGGCGAAACCGTCAAGCTTGGCTATGTCGACCAAAGCCGTGACAGTCTCAATGCAGACGCCACGGTTTGGGAAGAAATTTCCGGTGGTGCCGAAGTCATCAAACTGGGCAAGCATGAAGTCAATTCACGCGCCTATGTGGGGTCGTTCAATTTCCGCAAGGGCGACCAGCAGCAAAAGGTTGGAACCCTGTCAGGTGGTCAGCGCAACCGCGTGCACCTGGCCAAAATGCTGAAGTCCGGTGCAAACGTTCTGCTGCTCGACGAACCGACCAACGACCTCGATACTGAAACCCTGTCAGCGCTGGAAGATGCGTTGGAAGAGTTCGGTGGCTGCGCCGTTATCATCTCGCATGACCGTATGTTCCTCGACCGTTTGGCCACCCACATGCTGGCATTTGAAGGCGATAGCCATGTGGAGTGGTTTGAAGGTAATTTTGAAGATTATGAAAAAGACAAAATTGCGCGATTGGGCGATAACGCGCTGACACCGAAGCGTATTCACTTCAAACCACTGGGTCGTTGACCGGCCGATAAAAGGCCAAGATCGGTTAGTTTGTAACTTCAGTGCTGCTGATGAGGTGACGAGCTTTGTTGTGCGCAGTTCAGAGGTTGCTTAATCCCGTGGACTGCCGAAATAGAAAATGACGATATGGAACCACTGCGCCGTCGTTTGCCGGCCGTTGCCACGTCTTAGAGAAAACGACTTTTCAATAAAAGAAACGGCTTTTCAATCGCGAAATGCAGGATCAGAGATGCCGCCATGGAAAGCGAGACAAAAATTGTAAAAAACATGCCGAACCAAACCAACCCATCGGATCTGGTCAACAGGGCCAGCATCATTGCGATCGGGATCAGGGGCATGTGCACGAGATAGAGGCTGTAGCTGAGCCTGGCTCCAATAAGACCAAACCTGGAGGCTGCCCAACCGCTGGTCGGGTTCATCAAAGCCGCCGCCAGAACCATCAGCCCAAATCCAACCGACAGAGCAAACGGTTGCACTAAAATGTCGTAGCGGCCGATATGGGCCATCAGATCGACTGACACCAGATGGCTGAAAATTATGGCGCAGCCGACGACCAACATTGGTTTTGCCAGCTGAACTATCTTGGATTTCAAAACTGGATGAGAATAAATTTCTGCACAAATCACCCCAATCATCAGCCCCTCAAATGTAAGGTGGAACGGACTTCTGAAGGTCTCGAAATAGGCGCGATAGCTGGTGAAATCGAAATCGATGAATTCCAGCGTCACGGCGCGCAATATCATTGGTGTCAGAGCGAGACCGGCCAGAAGCAGCAGTCGGGCCCTAATATTGCTTAACCGAGCAGCACCCAGCACAAGCAGTGGCGCGAAAATGTAGAATTTCTCCTCCACCCCCAGCGACCAGAATGCAACGACGAAGTTTGACGGCAAATAGTCTTGTAGAAAAAACATGTGCCATGCCAGGGCGGGCATCGTGTCCTGGACCAACGGCCTGAAATAGGGAAAGAAACCAAAGGCGACAAGCAGCAACACGCAGTAGTAAGTTGGTACAATGCGCAGTGCGCGCGCCCCAAAATACTTGCCGAGCGATTTCCATGAAAACGATTCCCGGCGCCGGATCAGATGACCGCCGATCAAAAACCCGGACAACACGAAAAACAGATCAACACCCATCCAGCCATTTGTCATGGGAACAGATGCATTCCAGCTGCCCCAGGGCAGGGGGATCTCAAAAGTTGTACCAATCTTCGATTCTGCAGCCTTGATCGCGTGCCGAAAGAGCACCAGCACGATGGCCAATGTTCGAAGGCCATCCAATGCGTCAATGCTATCACGGGCCCGCTCAAAAGTCAGATATTCCTCGCTGAAGCGGCTGCCGGAGTGAGAAGTGACCTTTTGATTGCCAACGAGTGTCAATGAGGCGCTTCCTCAATATCCATGGTTTTCTGGATGTTTGGCTTGCGCATTTTCCAGATATAGCTGTCGACGACGTAGTGATGGAAGTTGATCGCCGAATAGATCACCAGTGCCAACGGTACTGCGATTTCGGCGAAGGCAGCCGAAACACTGACCGAGATGGACGCATAGATGACGGTGGAAAGCGCGATGCAGAACCCAAAATACCAAACACGGTTTTGTGGCTGGCTAAGCTTTGACAACAATCTGGCCTTGGCAGTTTCACCGTCTTTGAATTTGTTGGTGTTGAACAGCCAGACAAACAGAACATATTGGGCATTGTGCCAGACATTGATGACCAGCCAACCATAGGTGATATCTTCAATCAGCAGGTAACCGGTGCCGAAAACAACAAAATGCGACAACATGTAGAGCGTGTGAGCAACAGGAAATTCACCATTGAGAAACGCTTTAAAGCGCATCCAGCTCCATGCTCCAACACTTGCTATTGCAACCGCAGCGGCGGCGTAGACCACGAATTCAGGCACCGGAATTACGCGCAACTCCAGCCCCAGAAATACACCTGGGTCCTGATAGGAACGATAGGCGATGCCCCAGGCCGGGAGACTGTAAAATGCCCATTTTGCCAGAGTTTCATTTTCGCGGACCAGGCCACCGGATTTGCGGCGATAGGCCTGAGAGACCCCCCAGCTTTGGCGTGTGTAGTGAAACCACTGCCAATAAAGATAGATGGTACCAATGGTCCACAATCCTACGCCGAGTGCCAGTCCGACCGTTGCGGCAAATACGATAGGTGGCAACCCATACAGGAAAAACTGGTTGGCCCGGCGACTTTCGGCATCGAATGCGAGGCGGGTATAAGTTGAAATCACATGGTGATAACCCAATACCCAAAGATCGAGGAACAAGATCAGCGGAAACATGCTGGGGTTTTGCAGTACCACCAGTCCGGATGCGATTGCCAGTGCAGCAATGCCAACGATGAAGGTGCCGTCAAAACTGGCACTTCTTAACCAACCCGGGGAATGTGCTTGGTGAGTTACTGCCTGTGACATGATGCTGCCCTTGATGCCCAATTGACCATATTGGGCACCATAGAAAGCCAGTTTTAAGAATTGGTGTACCCGGTGGTTTGTCTCAACCGGCTGGGCTGAGCTTTATCAGGCGCCCACCGTCGCGATCTTCCAGAACCCACAGAAGACCGTTCGGCCCCTGTTCGACTTCGCGGATGCGTTTGCCCCATTCGAAACGTTCTACTTCAGCAGCTTCGGTTCCGTTCAGCTCCACACGTATCAGCGCGCGGCTGACGAGCCCGCCGATAAAGACATCACCCGTCCATTGAGGAAATCCTTCACCCGAATAGATAACCAGGCCGGAGGGGGCGATGCTTGGTACCCAATAGGCTTTTGGGGAAGCAAAATCCGTTCTGGTATCATGGTCGGGGATTTCAACGCCGCTATATTGGTCACCATTGGAAACAACAGGCCAGCCATAATTCTGGCCGGGCTCAATCAGGTTGAGTTCGTCACCATGACGAGGCCCCATTTCATGGGACCAAAGGCGGTTTTCAGAATCAAATGCGATACCGAGAAGATTGCGATGACCAATTGTCCAATATGACTTGGCAAGTTCTCCATTTTGCTGGAATGGATTGTCCGGTGGCTGCGTTCCGTCGTCATTCAGACGGATGATTTTACCCAGCGCCATGTCCCAACGCTGAGCGAGACTTTGCTCCTGTCGATCCCCGGAGGTGATGAACAATTTGCCTTCCTGCTGCGATCCTTTTGGCCCAAAGGCGATGCGGTGAGAGAAATGTCCACCACGCATGCGTTTTGGCAATTGCGTCCAGATGGTTTCAAAATCGCTTAATTCTGGTGATGGATTTAAATTCAACCTGGCGCGAACAACGACGGCGCCACGGGCCCCGTTTTCCGAATGTGCCTGGACCATCGAAAGGTAGACCAGCTTGTTGGTGGCAAAATCCGGGTGCAGAACCACATCCCCCAGACCACCCTGGCCGCCCACCGAAATATCCGGAAGACCGCTCACAAAATGTTTGTTTCCGTTAGGGGATACCAACCATAATTTGCCGGGTTTGGTGGTCACCAACAGATTGCCGGAAGGTAGAAACGTCATTGCCCATGGACTGTTGAATTCAGCAAGAGCTTCAGCTTTCAACACTATACCGCTGGTGCCTTTGATGGAAAAAGTTTCGGCGGCGATGGTGGCGATGGCGGCGATGGCGTTGGCGGCGAAAGCTACAAAACTCAAAAAGTAGGTCGCGAACAGTGTTTTTGCTCTGTATTTCATTAGGTTACCTCAGCTCTTGTGCTGCGAGACCGGGGGTTGCTATCGAATTTATGGTGCGAAAATTTGTTGAAATCGTGGTCTGAGATAAGTCGCAACAAATTGCAGCATAACTCCTTGAAAATCGCCAACCCAATTGTGTGCAGGGAAGTTCTTTGTAGTAAATTTTGGCGGGGTGATTTATTGTTTGCACCAATGCGACCCAAAAATTGAAGCCCGTACCATGGCCGAAATATTTTCCAGTCACCGCGAAGAAATTCATGTTCATGCTGCTCAAAAAAAGAGCGGCGAGGTGGCAGGCCTGTTCAAGGCTGAAGGTGACAGCTTTGTGACTGCAGCAGTTGAAAGCCTGCCGCTGACATTTGAAGGTATTCCCGGGGATTTTCATGCTGGAATATCGCGCTTCTCCGGCGCACGGGAGCCTTGGTATCAGCGTGGCACTGAAATGCGCAACGAACGGCAGATATCCATTTTGGCACCCGACGAAATGCGCTTGATTGCCCGGCGCCTGGAAATTCCTGAATTGAGGCCGGAATGGATTGGTGGAAATCTGCTGCTGCGAGGCATCGACAATCTCACCCGCCTGCCACCCCGTACGGTATTGTTTTTTGAAGGTGGTGTGTCGATCCGCATAGATGGAGACAATTTGCCTTGTCGGACTGCCGGTCGCTCAATAGCCGCCCAGTTCGAGGGACGCGACGATATTGAAACGGAGTTTTCCAAACAGTCCCGAGACATGAGGGGGCTGGTGGGCTGGGTCGAGAAGGAAGGCACTATTTCGCACGGCGAGGAATTTGAGGCGCGCATTCCAAAGCAATGGATATATCAGGCCTGAGCCAGTTTAATGTTCGGTGTCGAGTTCGGAAAATTCGCCATCCAGACCGCGACTACTTCCCCATTCCCGCAGTTTTGTTTCCATAGCATCGGCGACAAAATAGCGGGCCGAATCGTGATCATATCCCTCGTCTCTCAAGGCGTCATAATCGGTGTGCTGGTGACGTATGTGGGCAATTGTGGCCAGGAATGCGCCGTTCACCGGAGTCAGGTCACGCATGTGTTTGGATCGGGCAGCTTCAGCGATTGGAGCAAAGTCGGCATAGGATGCCAATGGGATTAGTTCGCGCAATGCTTTGTGGATGGCACGTTGCCTTGGCGTGTTGGCCTTCACTGCTCACTCCAATAGCTGGTTGCCGTTTTCGCCTTGTCGTGTAACACGGTGGGAAGATACAGGAAACGCAAATACCAGGTCGCGGAATTGTCCGATACGAAAAATAATTCACTTGATGACACGGTCGCCTGGATGCGGGCAGCAGGAGAACCGACCCGTCTGCGCTTGCTGGCATTGCTGGAAAAGCTCGACCTCACCGTCAGTGACCTGATCGCCATACTGGATCAAAGCCAGCCGAGAATTTCACGACACCTCAAACTGTTGGTCGAGGCAGGTCTTGCAGAGCGATTCCAGGAAGGGGCCTGGGCCTATTTCCGCACTGTTGATCACGGGCCGGCCCGGCGTTTTCTGGACGGAGTGCTCCATCCGATTTCCATCGACGATGCGGTTGTCGTTGAGGATGAAGAGAAATTGGCGGGAATTCGCGCTGTGCGTGCGCAACGGGCGGCCGACTATTTTGCGGCCAACGCCGAAGACTGGGGCAAGATCCGCTCGTTGCATGTGACCGAAGATCAGGTCGAAGCGGCAATGCTGGAGATGGGGTTGGCGCAACACCCTAAAAGTCTGCTGGATTTAGGGACCGGCACCGGCCGGATTTTGCAGCTATTTGCGCCTCATGTTGATCGTGGACTGGGCATTGATACCAGTCGCGACATGCTTTCTGTGGCAAGGTCGACCTTGGCGGGAGATGCGATTCAGCATCTTCAGGTGCGGCATCTGGATGTCTACAAACTGGCCGAAGGTGAGCGCTATGATCTGGTGACGCTGCATCAGGTGCTGCATTTTCTGGAAGACCCATCGCTGGCCCTGCGCCATGCAAAACAACGTCTTTCACGCAGCGGGCACCTGCTGATCGTCGACTTCGCTCCGCATGACTTTGAGTTCCTGCGCGAACAGCACGCCCACCGGCGTCTTGGTATGGCAACTCAGCAAATTCAGCGCTGGCTTGCGCTTGCCGGGCTCAAACTTGTGGACACGCGCATGCTGAAACCACCCAGCAGCGACGACACAGCGCTGACGGTTGCCCTGTGGATGGCTGCCCATTCCGATGACGAAGGCTTTCAGGACGGTGATGGGTCCTGACTTTTTACTGGTTTGGAGATCCAGGCCGATCATTTCTGTGCGTTTGCCAATACCTTCTCCAGCCAATGTGCAGCCTGCAGGGCCTGTTTGTCCTTGCCAAAGGGAGCAATTACCTGAAGGCCGATTGGTAGATTATTGGCATCACGCCCTACGCAAACATTGACGCAGGGCAGACCCATCAGTGTCCATAGTTGATTGAATATGGAATTGCCGGTGGACTTCAACGTTCTGGGTGCGGTACCGGGGGCAGAAGGCAAAAGCAGAACATCACATTTGTCGAACAGGCCATGACAGGCTTTACGGGCACGATTTGCGGTGCGTCTGGCATTGTCATATTCGTCCGGATTTATCGCCTGACAATCTTTCAAATAGTCGCGCAGTTTCTTGCTGAGCTTTTGAGGATTGCGGGATAGCTCGTCGCCAAGCGACAGCGGTGCCTCGTAGCCCTGGATGGGGGCATGGGCGGCGCGCGCTGATTCAATCGCCTTTGGGCCCCGTATCGTCGATACATTTGCACCAGCCGACTTTGCAAGGCCCGCAACATGTTTTAACGCCGCAGCCAAATCGGGGGAAATCAGGTCATCAATCGAACTGCGGTAAACGCCAATCTTCGGTGCCTTGCGACTGGATTCGTTGACTGCCAGATCACGGCCCGAACAGGCTTGCGCAACATGAGCCACATCTGAAGCACTGGCGGCGAAAAACCCGATTGTGTCCAGCGACCAGGAGAAATGCTTCATCCCGACGGTCGGGAACAGACGAAAACTTGGTTTGTAGCCGCTGACCCCGCAAAACGCTGCCGGGCGAATAATCGACCCACCCGTCTGGGTCCCGATGGCGGCTGGAAAAAAGCCTGCCGCAACCCCCGCCGCCGAGCCGGAAGACGACCCCCCTGGAGTGAATGCTGGATTGTGCGGATTGCGTGTCGCGCCAGGGGTGAACCACGCAAATTCTGTTGTGACGGTTTTCCCGGCAATCGTTGCACCTGCGCGACGCAGCATTGAAACGAGAGCTGCGTCTGAAGCAGGCCTATGATCGGGATAGGCTTTGGACCCATAGCTTGTCGGCATGTCATAGGTGTCGAACACATCCTTGATGCCCACAGCAACACCCGACAAAGGCCCTTTGCCAGCAGTCAAAGTCTTGGGCAGATGGGCAAATACCCGAAGTCTGGGTTCTGCAGCGTCGATTGCTGCCTGGCCAGTCTGCAATGCCTGTTTGGCTGACAAACGCTTGGCGGAGACTTCCAGAGCAATTGACCGGGCGGAGAGCATGGAGTTTTTTGACACAATCGGAGTTCCTGAATTTTGGCTACCGTTTCAATAGCCGACCATCAAAGACAATCAACCCCACCAACATCATCAAACACCCGATAGCCAATGGAAGCGTGCTCTATTCGCAAATTCTATAAGGATTTTTCCGATCTTTGGCGCGGCCCAGGTCAAAATGGAAATGATTGGCTTGCGCGGCATCAGAACCAGGGCCCAAAACTGTTGTGAACGTTCCGCAGGCAGCGCGTCGCAGACTGTTGAGGAAATGGCCTTCGTCTTCATCAACAAGAGTTGAATCCCTGATCGAAAGTCGACCGCCATCAGCAAATTTAAATCCCGACCAGTCCGTGGCATTGCCGAAGGCATGTTCCGACAATTTTCCGGTCGCGGCATTATTTCGACGTCGACAGATAAATCCCTCACCGGACAGAATTGTGTCTATGGCCGTGCCAAGGTGGTAGCGGGCGAGGGCTTGGGCCGTATCATCGGTAAAACGTGCCACGGAAAGGGCAAATGGGCAGTCCAGCGTCAGCCCTGCAGTGAAATTTACAGGAAATCGAGAATTGGTCCGATGAAGAATCACCGGGTCAGGAATCACGCATTTAGGGTCATTGGTGTTGGGGGATGTCGTACGGTCTGCCCGGGCGATTTTCTTCAGCTCCAATAAACAGGCGCTGAACCGATTTGTGTTCTCATCTGATTTTTCCGATGCCGGGTCTGGCGTTTCTGCTGTTTTTAAAATTGCGTCCGGTTCTTCATCTGCCGATCGTTTGGCCGGTGGCGCGTCGGGGTGATCCAGTATTTCGTCTGCATTATTGATGTTTCTGGAATTATTCGTCCGGCTGGGTGGCCGGGCCTTGGGAATCCCAACATTAGTGCGGCGCTCCAATAGTTCCCTTGCAACTGGGCCGGCTATTGTCGAAATGTCGTGCAACACGGCTGTCACGGCCAGAAAGAAACCGAAAATCCAGGCAGTTATCAATCGTTTCATTGCAATCCGTCAGCGTGACACTGTAACTAAAATTCAAACCCAATATTGCGGCGCTGATGCTGCTTTGACAAAGGAAAATTGTGAAACTGCTTGGAAGAGAAGAGAAGTCGGTCCTGATTCTTGGCAGCGCCCCTGACGCAATTCGGGTGCGGGAGTTCGATCTGTCCCGATTTTCAGCTATTGTCGCGATCAACAATGCATGGCAATTGCGTGATGACTGGACACACATTGTCTATCCCGAAGACTTTGCCGAAACGCGGCGCCCAAGTGATGTAGGCGGTAAATCAGTGATCGAATACGATCAGTTCGTTCCTGCCAACAATCAATTTGGTGGCACCATCTATGCTGGCGGCACGATGGCGTTTACCAGTGGTTACTGGGCTCTGGCGGCTTTGAAACCGGACTTGATGGCGTTTTTGGGATGCGACATGGTCTATGAGGGTGATCAGTCAAGTTCTCATTTTTACGGTCAGGGCGAACCTGATCCGTTGCGCGAGGATCCGACCCTTCAAAGCCTGGAAGCGAAATCTGAGCGGCTGCGCTGGATGGCGTTTGATAATCAATGTCTGTGCCTTAATCTTTCTGAAAAATCGGCGTCGAGGCTGACTTTCGATCGACTGGATTCCAACTGGCTGGGATTGTCACTTGTTGACCTGCGCGCCAATGGTTTGAAGCAACTTGAAACCGGTTTAGCCCCAAATGGAGCCAACCGTGCGCTGGCGGAGGAAAAACGGTTGGGATATTTTGTAGAAAGCGGAGCCTACTGGAAATCCGACATGCAGCTTGATGCCGGGAAACTGGCGTATGTCGACAGCCTGTGGCTGCAGGTTTTTCAATCCGGTCAACCATAGGATAAACGACTGGACAAGTTGATTGCTGAAAAGCAATGCTGACAGCTGTTGAGACAATCTCAATTTGTTGGGCAGCAACGGATTTCAGGAATACGCACATGCAATATCATTTTGATGGATTTCGTGCTGGCGACCCTAAAATTGCGCCCGAGCAACTAAATGAGACTGGCCAGCAGGATAAAGTTGACGTTTTGATCGTTGGCTGCGGGTCGGCGGGCCTGACGCTTGCCGCGCAGATGGCGGCGTTTCCCGATATTTCCACCCGCATTGTTGAGCGCAGGCCCGGGCCTCTGGAAATCGGTCAGGCTGATGGAATTGCCTGCCGGTCGATGGAAATGTTTGAGGCGTTTGGGTTTGCTCAAAAAGTCGCGACAGAAGCTTATTGGGTCAGCGAAACATGCTTTTGGCAGCCTGCGGAAAATGGCCAGGGCATTGAGCGAGGAAACCGAATTCAGGATGTTGAAGATGACATTTCTGAAATGCCGCATACCATTCTCAGTCAGGCTCGGATACATGAAATTTACCTGGAGACGATGCGCAATTCGGCTTCCCGGATGGAGCCTGGATATAATCTCGAATTTGTCTCGCTGGACCGTATCGAAGACGGTGATTATCCGCTGAAGGCGAAGTTCAAGGGGCTTGACGGAGCGGCGGATCAGCAAATTCACGCACGATACATTATTGGCTGTGACGGGGCTCGCAGCGCAGTTCGCAAATCGCTCGGATTTGAATTGAAAGGCGAAGCGGCGCGGCAATTGTGGGGGGTGATGGATGTTCTGGCAGTAACCGATTTCCCGGACTTTCGTTTGAAATGCGCCATTCAGTCGGCTGAGCACGGCAGCCTGATTATCATTCCTCGCGAAGGCGGGTTCATGGTGCGTATGTATATTGAACTTGACGAGTTGGAAGGCGACGAGCGTGCCGCCGACCGGGAGGTCACTGCGCAAATACTGAGTCAAAAAGCAGCCGCAATTTTCTCGCCCTTCACGCTGGAGGTGAAGGATGTTGTGTGGTGTTCAGCCTATGAAATCGGCCAACGACTTTGCGATTCATTTGATGATCTGGGAACTCAGGTTGATGCGGGTCAAATCCCGAGGGTTTTTATCGCTGGAGATGCCTGCCATACCCATAGTCCCAAGGCCGGTCAGGGCATGAATGTATCGATGGCGGATACGTTTAATCTGGGCTGGAAACTGGCTGCAGTGATCCGAAATCAGGCCGTTCCTCAATTGCTCAACACCTATTCGATGGAACGCCATGCAAAAGCCCAGGAATTGATAGAATTTGATCGCGAACTGGCCGGTCTGATTAGCTCACGCAACAAGTCTGATAGTGCCGCCAAAAAATATCAGGACTATTTTCAAAAACATGGCCGCTACACAGCTGGCGTCGAAACCCGATACGATCCTTCGCTGATTATTGGCAACGACACCCATCAACATTTGGCCAAAGGTCAGAAATTGGGAATGAGGTTTCATTCAGCGCCGGTGATACGTCTGGCTGATGCCAGGCCAGTTCAGCTTGGACATGAGTTGAAAGCAGATGGCCGCTGGCGGTTAATTGCGTTCGCACCGGCAAGTGACATGGGGCATTCG
The DNA here is from genome assembly GCA_014238155.1 of Rhizobiaceae bacterium. Classification (GTDB taxonomy): domain Bacteria; phylum Pseudomonadota; class Alphaproteobacteria; order Rhizobiales; family Rhizobiaceae; genus Pseudahrensia. The sequence goes on along the minus strand of JABABQ010000050.1, from coordinate 147,284 downwards.
GCCGGTGCGATTGGTGAATTGTGCGACTATCTTGAGCGCCATCCAGACAGTCCGTTGCGCCGCTATACGCCGAATGGCAAAGATCTGGATTCCGTGTTTGACACGCGATGTGTTTTTCAGACCGGGCATCGCCAGTTGAAACTGGAAGACATGCCATCGCTGTTGAAACCTGCCAAAGGCAGATTCGGTCTCACAGATTATGAAAAAATATTCAGTCCCGATCTGACGGCCGGATTAGATATTTTCAACCTGCGACAGATTGATCGCCAGCACGGTGCTTTGGTTGTCGTGCGACCTGATCAATTCGTTGCACAGGTTTTGCCATTGAGTGACCGCCGGGAACTGGCAGAATTTTTTGCAGCATTCATGCTGTAACATCAGGGACATTTTATTGGGGAGACAACATTGACCGTTGCAAAAAAAGATCAGATACGGGCGCTGCTGAAAAGCATTGAAACCGGGGATCCGGAACCAATCGCTGTGGTCAATGAAGCCAAATATATTCAACACAACCCCCAGACCCATGAAGGCAGTGAAGGACTGGTCGCCTTGTTTCAACGGCTGGCCAAAACTTCACCGCGGGTGAATATCGTGCGGGCTTTCGAGGACGGGGATTTTGTTTTTGCCCATACTGAATACGATTTTTCAACGCGCCGGATTGGCTTTGAAATGTTTCGTTTCGAAGACGGGCAGGCAGTTGAGCACTGGGACAATATTCAGGCGCGTTTGGGCCCAAACTCGTCAGGTCACAGCATGGTCGATGGGGAAACGGCATCGTCGGATTTAAACCGGACCGAAAGCAATCGCTTACTCGTTCGGCAATTTGTCGAAACGGTGTTGATTGGGGGGCAACTCGACCGACTGGCCGAATTTATTGATGGTGATGCCTATGTCGAACACAATCCGCAACTGAGTGACAATGTTGGTGAAATTCGGACTGCTTTACGGCAGGTGACGGATAATGGACGTCAAATTGACTACCAGGCAATCCATCGAATATTGGCAGAAGGCAGTTTTGTACTGAGCGTTTGCGAGGGCAAATTTGGGGGCTCTCACAGCGCATTTTACGATCTGTTTCGACTGTCAGGCGGCAAGATTGTTGAGCATTGGGATACGCGGGAAAAAATCGCCCCGCGCAGCGAATGGAAAAATGATAACGGCAAATTTTGAAGCGTCACATGGTCGACGCAATCACGCCAAACGCGGCAAGTTGATCTCGATAGTCGATTTTGACGGTCCGTCATGGACAATTTTTACCTCGCCGCCATGTGCTTCAGCTATTTGCCGAACCAAGGCCAGTCCGAGCCCGTAACCTTCGACATTCTGCCTGCCAGGAGCGCGGTAAAACGGCTCAAATACCTGTTCACGCTGACTTTCAGCTATGCCTGATCCTGAGTCGGCGACTTGCAGCCTGACACGCTCGGTGTCAGCGCTGACAACAAGCTGGACGGGTGGTTGGCCGTGCTTGTGAGCATTGTCCAACAGGTTGCGAATGGCCCGTCGCAACAATTTGGAATTGCCTTTCACTTCGCACAGACCGCCTGACAAGGTGCAGTCGTCGTAGCGATTTGCTTCCTCCGCCGCCAATGCAAGAACATCAATGATTTCATTGAGCTGCGGTGCTGCATTGGTGTCGAGACGACTCATCAGCAATATTTCGTCGATTAGTTGGTCGAGTTCGGCAATGTCATTTTCCAGCGCTTGCTGGCGTTTCGGATCGGGTTTGGATTTCAGCAGTTCAACACCCATCCGGACCCGCGCCAGCGGTGTTCGCAATTCGTGTGAAGCATTGGCCAGCAATTGACGGTTGGAGTTGACCAATCGTTCAATCTGACTGGTGGCGCTGTTGAAGCTGGTTGCCAGTCGGGCGACTTCATCCTTGCCTTCCACTTCAACGCGGGCAGAAAGATCACCCGCGCCAAGCTTTTCGACGCCATCCTGCAGTCGTTCCAGTCGACCCGTCAGTCGCCGGACAAATGGATAGGCAGACAGACCGATACCCAGTGATACGCAAGCCAACAGAACGATTATTCCGACCAGCGGATGGCCACCACGTCGCTTACGCAGGTCAACAACAAACCAGCGACCGTCTGGAAACTGTGTCACCCATACGGGGCCGAAACCACGAATGCCCCGGTGACGGTGCCAACCATGACCTTTCGCATTTTTGCGCGGTGGGGGAACAGGAATGCTGGTTGCCGCGATCAACCGTCGGTCAGCATCAAACAGGGTGACTTCCATATCGAAGTCGTCGACCAGATCTTTAAGCGCCTGCGCCTGTTGTGCGCGAGAAGCGGAGGCGGGGGGCAAAGCCTTCCACGTCAAATGCGCAGTTATGTCAAAAACGCGCGCGTCAAATCCGCCCCGATCAAATAGCGCAAAGATCGCACCTGCCACGATCACCACCAGAACCAGACTGGCGATGATGGTGAAGTAAATCTGCAGATAGAGGCGGCGTTTGATCATGATGAGTCAGTCTTGTTGTCTGGCAAATACATAGCCGGCACCACGCACTGTGATAATACGTTTGGGAGATTTTGGATCGTCTTCGATCTGCGAACGGATGCGGGATATGTGGACGTCGATGGAACGATCGAATGCCTCAAGATCTTCGCCTTTCAACGCGTCCATAATGCCATCTCGACTGAGTACCCGCCCGGCAGATTTGGCCATGATGTGAAGCAGATTGAACTGGTGGGCGGTCAACTCACAAAGCTTGCCCGCCAGACGGGCATTCATTGCAGCGGGGTCTATTTCCAACCGGCCAAAGCGCATTCTGGCATCGTCTGCTGCCGGTTTGCCACGCCGCATGATGGCCCGCAACCGGGCCAGAAGCTCGCGCGGTTCAAATGGTTTGGGCAGATAATCATCGGCGCCTATCTCCAGGCCGATTATGCGGTCCATCGGATCACCCTTTGCTGTGAGCATGATGATCGGGATTGCATCGTGAGCCTTGATCGTGCGGCAGACTTCCAGTCCGTCAATATCTGGCAGCATCAAGTCCAGTATTATGGCGTCGAAGCCCCGCGAGGTCTGAAGATCGATGCCTTCTACGCCGGTTTCTGCATGGGTGACGTTAAAACCGTTCTCGCCGAGATAGTCGCTGATCATCCCGGCGAGGCGTGTATCGTCTTCGACAAGTAGAATTGTGTCGCTCATCGAAGGTAACCTATCTTGGCATTAGCCGCGACGCCAGCGGCCACGCATGGATTTGAATTGCTCAAGGCGCTCATCCACGATTTTGCGCTGCTCGGGCGTGAGCACTTCTGCAACATCTGCAAGAGCGTTGACCAATTCCTTACTGACACGATCGGCTTCGGCGACGCGTTCGGCGCGGATTTTTTCAATTGCTGTGCGATCAATGGTATCGGCGGTCAGCAAATTGTGCAGCTCATCACCGGCCGCTTTAAATTCACCATGTAGCGGTTTTAAGTCCTTTGCAACGGCGGTCGCCAGGGCAGTGATTTTGGCTGTCTGTTCGTCGGTCGCGTCGATCTCAATGGAAACATGTTTGACTGCGCGGGTGATCTTCTTTTCAATTTCTGCATCACTCATCTCTGAAAAGCGCATACCATGTCCATGGCCGCGGCGGTGTTTGCCCCATCCTGCTTTTTGCACGAAGGACTGTTGATCTGCAGTTTCAGAATTGTTCATATACAGCTTGGCGTGCTGATACATCTTGCTTTCGGCGACGGCCTGGACGCCAAAAGATGCGCCAATAAGCATGGTTGTAGCTGCAATGATTGCGGTCAGTTTTACGGTTCCTGACTTAGCCGCTCTTTCAACTCTATCGTTGTTATTTGGTTCATTGGTCATTTTGGTTTCCTTGGTGTCGGGGCGCCTACTGGATTGCGCGGTGGGGGAGGTCGTTGGCCGCTTTCCCAGAATCGGGCCCAGAATCGGGCCCAGAACCGGGCCCAGAACCGATGCCGATAACGGGTCCAGAACCGGGAAAGCGATGGCGGCGCCAAATTTGTGAGGATGATGCCTTGCCACACTGATAAATTAGGGGCGCTGCGTTTCGGCTGTTCGTCTGCAATGTAAAGTTGTGTAAAGCTGAAATGGGCACGTCATGCCTGCCGTCTTTACCAAAAACCACACTTGTCGCCATCGAGGGAAGCTTTCGTGCTAGGAAGTCCCTGTCCAAGCCCCTGTTCAACAACAGTTTAATTGGACGTGAAGAGATTATTCTTCAGGCTGAGGTCTGATTTTTATGTGGGGTTGGGCCAGCTCGGTGATAAAGCATTGTATAAATATTTTTGGTATTGCGCTTGTCAGTTATCTGGCAATTTCGCTGACCGGGTCAGTCTGGGCATCTGAAGAGCGTGCCGGGGCGAAACAGAAATTTCAGTCGCCAGATATTTTGGTATTGGGGGATTCCCAATTGGCGTTTGGGTCGGGTCCGGTTTTTCTCAACTTTTTTTCCAATATCAAAAACAGTTGCATGCCCAAAAGAGGGCAGGTTGAGAGTTTGAAAAAACTTGGTGACATGTCGGTTGGCATAATTGGGGTTCGCTCAACGTCGCTGGCCTCGTGGGCAGCGCGCAAGGGGCGGTCAAAGGATAAGGTTTGCAAGGTCGACCGGAAATGGAAGTCCAATGCGGCAACATTTGGCATCGTCAATTCCACCAACAACAAATATGTCCAAATCGGTGAAGGAAGAGAGTATCAGTTCTGTAAAAAGGGCAAGTCACCGTTTGAGGTGATGTTTGCGAAGGACTATTACATGCCCAAATTGCTAATTCTGTCGTTTCTCGGCAACTCCGCGCATCGCTGGGCGGGCAATCGCCAGTCAGCCTTGCGCGATGTTGAGAAGACGATGATGCAATTGCCCCGGGGAGTACCTTGCATTTTCATGACGACCGCGCCGACATTCAAAAAGAAGACCGTGGATTTGCGCATGAAGGCGCAGGAAAATGTCAAATATGCCTTTATGAAGAACAGCAGTCGCTGCAGTTTTGTTGAAGGGTTCACCAGGAAAACCGTGGCCGCCAATCTGGGCAACAAGGGTCATTTTAAACAGCGCAAATCGGGCCGGGTGAAAGATCCGTTTCATCCCAACCGCAAGGCGGCGGAGAAGTTTTTTTCGGTGGAAATGGATCGCATTTGCACAGCAGTGTTCAATCAGTTGCAATATGTTCAGCAAGCCCAGTTGCAGATTGGCCTCGGACCGCAATAGTGCTGACATTGCATACACCAAAGTGTGATTTTTGGTGTTCAGCAATGCCTTTGTTTAGATCAATAAATCTACCAAGTTGATGCATACGCATCCAGTAGGACCTAATCTGCAACAATGTTGATCCGATTTTTCAAAGCTGATTGTTTATATGGCTTCATCGTCCAGCGGTTGATGCTTGGCTTGCTGCCGGTTCTTTTTGTTTTGACGCTGATATCTCCGGCAAGCGCTGATGAAGGCTATAATGGCAAGGCCAGTGCGGCGGCTGCATTCGAAATGTCGCAGCGCAACGTTATCAAGTTGATTGATATTCGCCGACCGTCTGAATGGCGCCAAACAGGTGTCGGTCGCGGCGCCCATAAAATCAGCATGCATCAAAGTGAGTTTGTTAGCCGGCTCGATGCGCTGGTTGGCGGTGACCGAAGCCAACCCGTTGCTCTCATTTGTGCCAGAGGGGTTCGCTCCAGTAAGATGAAGGCCAGACTGAACGCGCTGGGCTTTTCCAATGTGACCAATGTGTCGGAAGGCATGTTGGGTTCAAAATCCGGCCCCGGCTGGTTGAAACGCAAACTTCCATTGAATTGATTGGATGACCATGAAAACTCTCATACGCCGCTTCATCCCAACGCTGGCTTTGTGTGTTGCCTGCCTGATATTTGTGGCATTGCCGCAATCATCCTCGCTGGCCAAAAGCCCTGTTGCGGAACTCAATTTGTCGAATTCCGGGTTGGCTCTGCGTGGTTATGACCCGGTTTCTTATTTCAATTCCAACAAACCGATCAAAGGGAACAAGGGATTCTCAGCATTGCATGGCGGCGGCAGGTATTATTTCACTTCACAGGAAAACAAGGATAGCTTCCTTGCAAATCCAGCAAAATATCTGCCCGCTTATGGTGGATTTTGTTCCTACGGTGCAGCTTCCAGCTATAAGGTTGATGGCGACCCCAATGTCTGGAACATCGTTGATGGAAAGCTCTATTTGAACATCAACAAGTCGATAGATCGTGCATGGGCTCGCAAGCGGGACTTTTATATTCGCAAGGCCGACAAAATCTGGCCCGGCATTCGCAAACAATAGCACAACAATTCAGTTCTAAATTATTCGAATCTGCCCTACAGTTCTGGTATTGGAACTCGGGGAAAATTGACTATGGAATTGCGTAAAACTGTGACGGTTGTTGAAAAAATTGAGGCTGATGGGTCTGGAAAACCGTGTGATCCGATCACCCGCGTTGCTGTTCTGGCTGTAATCTCAAACCCGTTTGCCGGGCAACATGGCGAAGATCTGTCTGCGCTGTTCGACCGGGGTGGTCAGCTCGGTGAGCAATTGATGGCGAAGGCCGTAAAGCAACTCGGTGCTGCGCCGGTCAGTTACGGCAAAGCTGCGATTATTGGTTCTGCGGGCGACCTGGAGCATGGTGCTGCAATGATCCATCCAAAGCTTGGCAAACCAATGCGTGCAGCTGTAGGTGGTGGCAAAGCGCTTATTCCTTCCAATGCTAAAGTTGGAGCAGTGGGCTGTGCCATTGACCTGCCTCTGGGGCATAAGGATGAAGCGTGGTCATTTTCACATTTTGACACGATGACCGTCATGGTTGGTGACGCACCGCGCGCCGATGAAATCGTGCTTTGCATGGGGGTGACGGACGGTGCCCGAACTCACCCTCGTGTTGGAGATGGACCCATCACCGATTGAGATAGTGCCTATTCGGCAGCTGCCAGAAGCGGTCGGTTAGCATTGGAGGTCCCGGAATAACCGTCCCGGGTCTGCGGCACTTTCATGTCCAGCAGACTGCCGGCAATTTGAGTTTTCAGCACTTGCGCTGTGCCGCCTCCGATGGTGAACATACGCACGTCGCGATACATCCGCTCCAGCGGTTCTTTGTCACCATATCCTCGCGCCCCGAACATCTGCAATGCGTCATTGACAACTTTGATTGCCTGTTCGGAAGCAAAAAGTTTGGCTTTTGCGGCCAGTGTTTTGTTCGGAAACGTGTTACCGGGTAACTCAGCTGATCTAGCGGCTTCGTGCAACATCAGCCGTGCTGCGTGGATTGCAACGTCCATATCGGCGAGCATCCACTGAAGCCCCTGAAACTCTGCCAGTGGTCGGCCAAATTGCTGACGTTCCTTGAGATAGCGCTTGGCATGGTCAATGGCACCGGCGGCCACGCCCATGGCAATCGTGCCTGCGCCAACCCGCTGGCTGTTATAAGCATTCATCAAATCGGCAAAGCCGCGTTTCAATCCGGACGGCGGGACGACGGCGAATTCAGTATCAAGTTCCAAATTTTCGAAATGAATCACCGTTTCCGGCATGCCACACAGACCCATCGTACGTTCCCTTGGGCCAATGGTCATTCCCTTTGGGTCGATACCACGATCCGGATCTCGGTGGACGATGAAGCCACCAATGCCCAGTTCCTGATCTTGCTCATTAAATACTCGGGCGAAAACCAGATACAGTTTTGAAACCCCTCCACCGGTGATCCAGTGTTTGGTGCCATTGAGAATATAGCGGCCGCCCCGTTTGCGTGCAGATGTTGTCATCTCGGTTGCCGCGCTGCCGGCGTCGGGTTCGGTTATGCAGATGGCTGGCTTGTCACCGGCCAACACGATGGGTGCACAAAACTGTTTTTGTCGTTCGCTGCCATAATTCATGATGGCGCTGATGCCACCCATGTTTGCTTCAACCAGTATCCGTGCTGAAAGGGTACAGGATTTGGCAATTTCCTCAATCACCTGCACTGCGGTCAGGTAAGAGGCTCCCAGTCCACCGTATTGTTGAGGAATGGTCATGCCCATCAAGCCTGCCTGCTGCATGGCTCTGACATTGTCCCAGCAATAATTTCGGGTTTGATCCCAGTGGGCGGCTTTGTCAGCAAAGCCCGTCGCCAACGCGCGTGCGCGCGCTACAAGTTCTGTGTCTTGATCTGTTGATACAGACATGATTGCGATTCCCCTTGGCTTCACAAAAATGTGACACGCGGTTATGTTCATATCAATCGAATAAAGTTGAACGCCAAAGTCAAAGTTTCTGAATTAATGCAAACACACCTATTAAAGACATTGCTCAAGATTTCGCAGGTTCAGTCTTTTGCGCTGGCTGCCGAACATCTCAATATGACGCTATCGGCGGTTTCCATGCAGATGAAAAGCCTGGAAAAACAATTGGATGCCTCACTGTTTGACCGCAAATTCAGGCCTCCAAAATTAACACCTCTTGGGCTTGCCGTTGCTGAAAAGGCGCAGGTTGTGGTCGATGCAGAACAGGCAATGTCAGACTTGTGCCAGCGGGGTGATCAACTGACGGGTCGTTATCGCCTGGGTTTCGTATCAACCGCAAGCGCCCGGCTTTTGCCAACATTTTTGACCAATGCCCTGCGGCGGGCGCCGGATGCAAAATTTGATTTTGAAACCGGATTGTCAGAACAGCTGGAAGAAAAAGTGCTGAACGGACAATTGGACGCGGCGGTGGTGACAGTCTCTGGTCGGACCGATGACAGACTGCAGACAGATATATTGTTGCAAGAGCGATTGATATTTGCGGCGCCGAGAAATCTTGGGCCGTTGGGATTGAAGGCAATGATGTTGGTCGCGCCTTTTCTGCATTTCATGCCAAGTACCGGAATTGGCAAACTGATCGCCCAGGAAATGGCGCGCTCCGGAGATGGCTTGATGCATTCCAAGCTTGTGTTGGACAGTGTCGAAGCGATCATGGAATGCGTCAAGAATGGTGTTGGATTCACGCTCTTGCCAGAGCCTGATGTGCTGCGGTTGGCCGATGAAAACGTCATCACAATCGAACTGGAAGAGCCCGGCCTTTTTCGGGAGCTTGCTCTGGTAACTTTGCCAAATAGCCCAACAGCTTCCAGTTCCGGACTGCTCAAAAACCTTCTGGTCATTTAACGCTGAATGGGTTCAGGGGTACGATAAAAGCGGTGGTTGACTCCCCCATTTGTTAGTATTTGTGACCAACCATAGTTAACAGTCTGGCAAGACATTTCTCCTAGCGTCGGCACCCTGCGGCAAGCTCGAACACGTGTTTGGGTTGGCATGATGCCAATTTGTTGTAACCGGTCAGGCCGGTATGTCCCTAGTATTGAGTAAAGTAAAAGGGGACGCTTCGTGTCCAGTATTATGACAAACTCTGCCGCAATGACGGCATTGAAATCACTTCAGGCGACCAATATGGCGCTTGAAACCACCCAAGCTCGCATTTCAACTGGCCTGAAAGTTGGCCAGGCATCTGACAATGCAGCCTATTGGTCAATTGCCACCACGATGCGCTCGGACAACAAGGCGCTTGCGACAGTACAAGATGCTCTTGGACTTGGCGCAGCAAAGGTGGATGTGGCTTATACAGGTATGAACAGCGCCATCGATGTTGTCGACGAGATAAAGGCAAAGCTGGTAGCTGCGCGTGAACCGGGTGTCGACAAATCTAAAATCCAAAGTGAGATTGGTGAGTTGCAGAACCAGTTGACCAGCATCGCCACTTCGGCAAGTTTTAGTGGTGAAAACTGGCTGTCGCATGATTCTGCCGCGACCGGCTATAGTGCGACGAAGGATGTTGTGTCATCGTTCAATCGCGCGTCTGATGGAACTGTGTCTGTCGGCACGATCTCGATTGTTACCTCGGCATCGAAATTGTTTGATGCAAATGTGGCAGCATCGGGGATCCTTGATCTTGATTTCACCACAACCGGCGCCGGCGCAGTGACCGTATCGGTCTCAACGCTGAGCATTACGGCTGCCAGTATCGACAACACCGATATCGATGAGATGATCTCTGAAGTCGACAGTGCACTTTCGTCAATGACAACTTCCGCGTCAGATCTGGGTGCCTCCAAAGGCCGGATTGATATGCAGAACAATTTTGTTTCCAATCTCATGGACGCGATTGAACGGGGTATTGGTACCCTGGTGGATGCAGATATGACCAAGGAATCAACCAGACTGTCTGCTCTGCAAACGCAACAGCAACTGGGTACGCAGGCCTTGTCTATCGCAAACGCCAGCGCTCAGTCTATTCTGTCGCTCTTCAGATAAGAGGTTGATAAATATCCTACAAAAAGGGCCGCTCTCTGGAGCGGCCCTTTTTCATTGATGACTGGTTTTGGTCTAGCGCACACCATATCCACCGGCTGCGGGGGTTGTTACAATCACCGCTTCACCTGCCTTGACTTCGGTCTGATCGGCATGGCGCAACAGCTCTATCTCGCCAGAAAGCCTGCGAATTTCGGTTTTGCCACATTCGCCATCACCACCGCCGTTCAGACCCTTTGGCGGATTATACCGGCTGGATCCGATTATGGCGCAGGTCATGTCTTCGAGAAACCGCATGCGACGGGTCGTTCCGTCACCGCCGTTATATTGGCCACGTCCACCTGAGCCCTTGCGGATGGAAAATTCTTCCACCACGACCGGATAACGCATTTCCAGGATTTCCGGGTCGGTCATGCGAGTATTTGTCATATGGACATGAACGCCCGATGTGCCGGCAAATGGACGACCGGCATTGTCGATGCCGGCGGGCGAACCACCACAGATCGTTTCGTAGTTTTGATAGCGATCATTTCCGTAGGTGAGATTGTTCATTGTACCGGGTCCGTTGGCCATTGCACCAAGCGCCATGAGCAAGCAATTGGTTGCCATCTGGCTGGTTTCGGTATTGCCGGCAATCACTGCCGCCGGATAATGGGGCTTCAACATGCAGCCATCGGGGATGACGATGTTGATCGGTTTCAGGCAGCCGGCATTCATTGGTATATTGGCTTCCACCATGATGCGGAAGACATAAAGCACCGCCGCTCGTGTTACCGGTTGCGGGGCATTGAAATTATTCTCCTGCACATCCGACGTACCAGTGAAATCCACCGTCGCTTCACGTTTTTGTCTGTCGACCGTAATTTTCACCTTGATTTGCTGTCCGGTATCAGTGGGATAAACCGCTTCACAATCCGACAGGCGATCAATTACGCGGCGGACGCTTTCCTCGGCATTGTCCTGAACATGGCGCATATAGGCATCCACCACGTCTTCGCCGAAATGGGTCACCATCTTGCGCAATTCTGCGACGCCCTTTTCATTTGCCGCCACCTGGGCTCGCAGGTCGGCCATGTTCTGGGCCGGATTGCGGCACGGATATTTGTGATTGGACATCAATGCGATCATATCATCTTCGCGTAAGTGTCCCTCGTCGACGAGCTTGAAATTGTCGATCAGCACGCCTTCCTGTTCCACATGGGTGGCCAGTGGCGTGGCCGAACCTGGCGCCATTCCGCCAACATCGGCATGATGGCCGCGAGAGGCGACATAGAATTGAATATCATCGCCGTTGAATACCGGTGTGACCACGGTGATATCGGGCAGGTGGGTGCCGCCATTATAGGGGGCATTCAGCACGTAGACGTCGCCAGGTTTCATGGTGCCCTGATTGAGTTCGATAATGGTTTCAACCGAGCGATCCATCGAACCCAGATGCACGGGCATATGTGGTGCATTGGCGACGAGTTGTCCTTCGGCATTGAATACTGCACAGGAGAAATCGAGACGCTCCTTGATGTTGACCGAATAGGATGTGTTTTGAAGCGTCACCCCCATCTGTTCAGCAATAGACATGAACAGGTTGTTGAAAACTTCAAGCAACACTGGATCGGCATCGGCACTGGCACCGATGACCGCTTCGCGCTGCATGCGCTCGGTACGAGTCAAAATGATGTGGTCCAGAGCATTGATCACTGCTGACCAGCCGGGTTCGACAACGATGGTCTGATGGTCTTCGATGATCAGGGCAGGGCCGTTGATGGCATTGCCAGGCACCAGCATCTGGCGCTTGAAAATTCCTGCTGTGACGCTCTCGCCACCTGTGAAAAGGCGGGTTGTGACATCGGTTTTCAGAGTATGTGACTGCAGGTTGTTTTGGCGTTCCACCACTTTGGCGCCACCACCCACCGCTTCCAGTTCCAAAGCTTCAATGATCAGCGGTTTGTCAAACACGAAACCGAACTGTTTCTTGTGGGCGTTGGCAAAATTTTCGCGCATGGCTGCTTGGCTGCCGCGCGGCACTGCAATCGCGGTGTCGGTGCCATCATAGCGTAAATGGACGCGCGAAAATGTCGTGATATCTGAATCACTTACGCCCTGTCCTTCAACTTCTGCGCGGGCTGTTGCTTCAAGTTTTGATTCAAGCGCAGTTAAAGTATTGATTCCACTTTGATCAAGCGGCTGGATCAGCGCTTGTGAGCGGTTGGCGCGAATGTCTGCAAGCCCCATCCCATAGGCAGATAGAATGCCGGAAAATGGGTGCACGACCACTGTTTCCATGCCCAGATTATCAGCCACGGCACAGGCGTGTTGACCGCCGGCACCTCCAAAACACGTCAGCGCATATTCGGTAACGTCATAGCCCCGTTGCACGGAAATCTTCTTGATCGCATTTGCCATGTTCTCTACAGCAATGCGCAGAAACCCATCGGCAATTTCCTCCGCGCTCTGATCTTTGCCAATCTTCTCTGCGAGTTTTGAAAATTTATCTGTAACTGTTTGGGTGTCCAGCGGTTGGTCCTGATCTGGTCCAAAAATAGCCGGGAAATTGTCCGCCTTTAACTTGCCGACCATAACATTGGCGTCGGTCACCGTCAGCGGGCCGCCACGGCGATAACTTGCCGGTCCGGGATTTGCTCCAGCAGATTCAGGCCCAACCCGAAATCGCCCAGCTTCGTAAAAAAGAATCGATCCACCGCCCGCCGCAACTGTGTGAATGCGCATCATTGGCGCCCGCATGCGCACGCCAGCGACTTCGGTTTCAAACGCCCGCTCATATTCGCCGTCATAATGTGAGACATCAGTCGAGGTTCCACCCATGTCAAAACCGATGACTTTGTGATGTCCGGCAAGGGCGGAAGTTTCCACCGCGCCGACCACACCACCCGCCGGGCCGGATAAAATGGCGTCCTTGCCGGCAAACAGGTCAGCCGCTGTCAGGCCACCGGAAGATTGCATGAACATCAGGCGGGGCTGATCAGCGTCGGATGTATCATTCACGCCGAGTTCGGAGCTGACTTGATCCACATAGCGGCTGAGGATGGGCGACAGATAGGCATCAACGACGGTGGTGTCTCCGCGGCCAACCAATTTTGCAAGGGCAGAAACTTCGTGGCTGACGGAAACCTGTCCAAACCCCATGTCGCGGGCAATTTTTGCAGCCTGTTGCTCGTGCTGGGGATATTTCCAGGAATGCATGAAGGCAATGGCGATCGCATCAATGCCGTTTGCTTTCGCGGCTTCCAGCGCCGTGCGGATTGCCGCAAGATCGACAACCTGCTCAACCGTGCCATCTGCCAGAACCCGTTCGTCAATCTCATAAACATCGCGATGGAGCTGTTCGGGCTTGATGATTTCCTTGGCAAAAATATCTGGGCGTGCCTGATAGCCAATTCGAAGGCCGTCTCCAAAACCTTTGGTGATCAACAGGGCGGTCGGGTCGCCTTTGCGCTCCAACAGGGCATTTGTGGCAACCGTTGTGCCCATTTTTACGGCACCGACCAGGTTGGACGGGATTGAATCACCTGAACCGAGACCCAGCAACATGCGAATGCCCTCGATCGCAGCGTCCTTGTAGGATTCAGGATTCTCCGACAGCAGCTTGTAAGGATGCAATGATCCATCAGGAGCGCAACCCACCAAATCGGTGAATGTACCGCCGCGATCAATCCAAAAATCCCATTTTGCCGACATTGTGCTACCCATATGTGAAAATCTTCTCTGGACAACACCAACAATTTATCGATAAAATGTCAATGACCAATTCAGGGACAGTGCCCAGGAGCAATCTAGTGACCACAAAATCAGCGACAGATACGTCGGACATTGGCCCCATCGTTTCCTCATCTCATCTGGCAAGCGGAAGCATGCCGTCGCTATCTGAAATGGAATATGCACTGACGGTGGCCAATCACGCATTTTCACGCTGGATGGTTCGATGCATGAGCGCATCTGGTCTGTCAGGGCTTACTCCGTTGGAGGTGCAGGTTCTGCATTCGACCAATCACCGGGATCGCGAAAAGACGCTGGGTGACTTGTGCACCATGCTCAATATCGAGGATACGCATGTGGTCAGCTACGCGATCAAGAAGCTTGTCAGTCTGGATCTGGTCATTGCTGGCAAGCGAGGCAAAGAAAAGACCGTTCAGATCAGTTCAACAGGCGCGGCGGCCTGCGAAAAATACAAGGAAGTGCGCGAAGCATTGTTGATTTCCAGCATTGCCGCCATGGGTTTGGAGGAAGCGGAGGTCAGCCAGATTGCCAAAATGCTGAGAGCGCTGAGTGGCCAGTATGATCAGGCAGCACGAGGGGCGGCGAGTCTGTAGCGGCGAGCTTATAGCTGCGAACCCGTTGCGGTGATTCAGTAACCAGCATCGCAAGCAACAGGGTTGAAGCCTTGCCCCATGCAATACGCGTTAATCGTGTTGCCATTGTAAAATCCCTCAATTCCACTTCTACGTGTATAGAATCTGAATAACGCCACATAATAGAAATTCAAGATGAGATATAATCTCCACATGCGGTGGGCGGTGGTTTTGGGGCAACGATTTTTTCTGATGGTTGAGTTTTTTGATGACCGCAGCGTAGTCTGGGCGTAGCTTTCGGTATCGACTTGGATGTTTGTGGAATTATCTATGCCTATGGAAGAAACTGAAAGCCTGCGCAAAATAAACCTGTTTGCTGAAGACCTGACCGCAATTCGACGCGATATTCATCAATATCCGGAATTGGGTCTGCAGGAAAAACGGACCTCGAAACTCGTCGCCAGTGAATTGGAGAAATTAGGACTGGAAGTTCATCGACAAGTTGGCGTAACCGGAGTTGTTGGCGTACTCAACGGTACAGCAAACGGTAAAGTTGTTGGACTTCGTGCCGATATGGATGCATTGCCGATGCAGGAAAAAACCAACCTGCCTTACGCTTCAAAAAACGCCGGTTTGATGCATGCCTGTGGCCATGATGCCCATACTTCGATGTTGTTGGGGGCCGCGCGTTACCTTGCCTCCAGAAAGCATGAATGTGGAAAAGTTGTCTTTATTTTCCAACCAGCGGAAGAGGGGCTTGGCGGGGCGCGGGCGATGATTGCAGACGGTTTGTTTGAGCGATTTCCCTGTGATGAAATTTACGCAATTCATAATGACCCAAGCGGTGAATTGGGCGAAGTCAGGGTGAATACCGGAACTGCCTATGCGGGAGCTGACTTTTTTGATGTTCGGGTGACCGGGACTGGTGCCCATGGTGCCTATCCCCACGAGGGTAGCGACGTCATTGCCGCCATGTCTGCACTGCTGGATGCCTTTAACACAATTGTCAGCCGGTCGATGGCCGCGCATCAGCAGGTCGTTGTGTCGGTTACCAAAATGTCGGCCGGAACAGCGTATAATGTGATGCCTGATGAGGTGGAACTTGGCGGGACGACGCGTTTCCTGACTGAAGATGTGGGTGAGGAACTGCGGGTGAAAATGCGTGCGATGGGCGAAGGCGTGGCCAGAATGTATGGCGTTGAAGTGGAGCTGAGTTTTGATCAGGTCTTTGGCGTTTTGGAAAATGACGCCAATTGCGCAGACGTGGTCCACGACATTGCAACCCAATTGGTCGGTGATGAGCGAAGTCACAAAATCAGCCGCGCCGATATGGGTAGCGAAGATTTTGCTGACATGCTCAAAATCGTGCCCGGTGCTTATTTCACTCTGGGACATGGTGAAACCGTGCCGCTGCACAATCCCGGATTTCTGATCGATGATGCGATGCTGCCGGTCGGCGCCGCACTTTATAGTGAGATTGCCATGAGACGATCTCAACAGTGATTGGCCAAACTGGTTGGTCAGGTATTTTATTTGAGCTTTTCGAACCAGTCGATTGCCATTTCCGCCCAACCGCTGGGTACCCCGTGACCTCCGGTGTGGAGAGCAAATTCAAGGGCTGATCCATCAACGCACCGGGTCCATTTTCGACGCCAGAATTTTCCCGACGTGTTGAATTTGTCGGCACGCAACTGGGTGCAACCATTGACCTGGCGCAAAATGCGCAGGCCTTCAAAAACATCTCCCTGATAAATCCGCCCACCACCAAGTGGTCTGCCCTCCAGCGGTACAGTGCCATCACGCCATCCGTGCGTATGGAGAAGCTTTACTGGCGCCTTGCAATCTGTACTGACAGGATGGGGACGACAGAAAGCACCGGCCACCGGGGCGAAAGCACGCCCCAGATCGGGATCCTGGCAAGCCAGATACCAGGCCAGGGATCCGCCAATCGAAAATCCACTGACCAGAATATTATCCCGGTCGATGTTGTGACTGCTGGCTGCATCGGTGAGAATCTGATGGGCAAATGCCAGTTCGTCCCGTCGTTTTTCGCGAAACGGCAGAAACGACCATCCGGGCCCAAACCGGCTATTGGGGCGTTTCAACCCGCTGGGAGCGATTATCGCATAGCCGCGCTCGGTAAACGTCTTCAACATGCCCTTATTGCGCATGGCCTTTGGTCCAGAACCACCAGCGCCGTGGAAATAGAGCAGGGCAGGGACGGATTTTGCTCCCGCAGGAAGGTCAGGCAAATGCAGGACATACTGGCCCAGCGGAGTTTCGCAGGACAAATAGGCCGCGCCCTTATATTCTTCAGGTTGGCACTCGGCGAATGCCGGGTTCGCAGACGCGAAGGCCACCACAGTGATCAACGCAGTTGCAAGGCGTGTCTTCCATGGCATGGGTAAAGGTTCCAGGCTGGGCAATTCTGGACTCTTGCCTTGTTGTTGCTTCAGTGCCCAATCAAATTCGGTTCATTTGGGCCCTGAATCTAAGAATTGAACATGTGTCGGAGGTTTCTCTCACCAGTTGCGGAAAAAATGACCGCACGGGAACCTTGCACACGCTTTGCCCAGTCCAACTCGTAAATCCGGTCCAATAATGCAGTGCCGAGTGAGCCGGCAAGATGAGAGCGCCGAGAGCTCCAGTCCAGGCACGATTTGCACATTGGACGACGGTTGTTGGTAAGTGATTGCAGGTCGATGCCAAATTTGCCGACAAAACCTTCACCAATACCGGTCAGTTCCACTTCATCGCCTCGCTCCACCAGATATCCGTTGGCCAACAAACTGTCATAAAGTGTAACCCCCAGGTCACCGGCAAGGTGGTTGTAACAGACGCGGGCCTTTCGCAGTGCTTCGTCTTTGGGGCCGGGGCGCGTGCGCAACATGCCGCGCTTTTCGGCGAGGCCCATCATTGTTTCCAGGAGATCGCCAACATCGCCATCAGCCAGCGTAAAATAGCGATGACGCCCCTGTTTGCGCTGGCGAATCAGTCCACCACTTTGCAGTTTTTTCAGATGCGAACTGGCGGTCTGTACCGTGACCCCGGCCTCTGATGCCAGTTCGGTGGCCGTCAGGGCTTTGCCGCTCATCAGGGCAGTTAAAATATTGGCGCGCGCCGGGTCGCCGATCAGTGATCCCAACAGGGCGATGTCTGGTCCTTCTTTCATAGTTCGATCTTAGTCAAAGCATTGTCGATTAGCAATAGGGCATAGTTCGATGGTGCTCGAGTTGTGATTGTAGCAATTGTTGAGCAGCGTTGTGCAAAAAGGAAACCAACCAATGATTACCTGCTTCATCCGTTATCAGATTGACCCCAACAAAAAGTCGCAATTTGAGCAGTATGCGCGCAATTGGGGGGAAGCCATTCCCCGTTGCGGTGCGGATCTGATTGGCTATTTTGCCCCCCATGAGGGCTCAAGCACGCTTGCTTATGGCGTATACAATATTGAGAGCCTTGCTGCCTACGAGCAGTATCGGGCGCGCTTGATGGCGGACCCACTGGGGCAGGAAAACTATCAATTTGCGCAAAAAGAAAAGTTTCTGTTGCGCGAAGAGCGAGTATTTTTGAAACTGGCATCTTTGCCCAACTGCGACAGATAAGGCCCCAGGTAAAACCATGATTGCCATAATATTCGAAGTTTATCCCCGCGATGGGGAGAAGCAAAACTATCTGGAAATTGCCGCCGGGTTGAAACCGCAACTGGAAGAGATTGATGGCTTTATCTCGGTCGAACGGTTCCAGAGCCTGACAGACCCGAACAAAATGCTGTCGCTGTCGTTTTTTGAAAGCGAAGAAGCAGTGGCAAACTGGCGTAATCTGGATTCGCATCGCAACGGTCAGCAAAAAGGCCGACACGGGGTGTTTGACGATTATCGCCTGCGGGTGGCCGGTGTCATTCGCGACTATGGCTTGTTTGACCGTGACCAGGCGCCGCAGGACAGCCGACAGGTGCATGGATTGTGAGCGACCAAATTCGCGGCCCGGCAAGTGTCGAATATTTGCTGCTGGCTTTGTTGGCCCTGCTTTGGGGGTCGTCCTATCTGTTTATCAAGATTGCCGTCGCTGAAATCCCGCCGCTCACCCTGATTGCCTTGCGGGTAACTATTGCCGGGGCATTCCTGGTGGCGGTTATGGGCTGGCGGCAGGAACGATTGCCGCGCGATGCAAAAACCTGGCGCATGCTGCTGGTGCAATCGTTCCTCAACGGTATTGGTGCATGGACCGTGCTGGCCTGGGGGCAACAATATGTCGATAGCGGCCTGGCCAGCGTGTTGAATTCGACTTCTCCGATCTTTGTTTTTCTGTTCACATTTTTGATCACGCGCCATGAGACAACAAGTGGTTTGAAACTGTTCGGTGCGCTATTAGGTCTGTTGGGCGTTGTGCTGATTGTCGGTGTCGACGTGCTGGCCGGGTTGGGGCAACAGGTCGCCGGGCAGTTGGCTGCTGTTGCTGGGGCGATGCTCTACGCGTGTGCTTCCATTTACGGCAAGCGTTTTACACACCTGTCCGCAACTGCCATCGCCACGGCCACGATGATCTGGGCGGTGATTGTTTTGGTTCCGGCCAGCTTGATTGTCGACAAGCCCTGGACATTGTCTCCCTCTGGATCTGCACTGATGGCGGTGTTTGTTCTGGCGATATTCTGCACTGGCCTTGCGCTGTTGATTTACTTCAGGCTGTTGAAAACGCTGGGCTCGCTGGGCGTGGCAAGCCAGGCCTATCTGCGCGCCGGCATTGGTGTATTACTTGGGATCGTGTTTCTGGGAGAACAAATTACATCGGTCATGGCTATGGGACTGCTGGCCGCAATTATCGGTGTTGCCGCAATCAATATGCCTGCTAGGGCCAGGCAGCAATAATACCTATCCCGGAACTGACTTACCGCCTACAAAGGGCCATTAAAATAAATCGGAATGTGAGCAATGCACTATACTCAACTTGGACATACTGGCCTGACTGTATCGCGCCTGTGTTTTGGTTGCATGTCTTTTGGCACTCCTGGTGGGCCGACTCATCCCTGGGTTCTGCCGGAAAAACAGGCCGAACCATTCTTCAGACTGGCGGTTGAGAAAGGCATAAATTTTTTCGACACCGCCAATCACTACAATTATGGCGACAGCGAAGAAATCACCGGGCGCATGTTGAAGAAATTCGCGCGTCGCGAAGAGATTGTCGTGGCGACCAAATTGGGGCTCAAGATGGGAGAAGGCCCCAATATGAAGGGCCTGTCGCGCAAGCATATTGTCGAAAGCGTGAATGCTTCACTCAAACGGTTGCAGTTGGACCATGTCGACTTGTTATATGTCCATCGGCTGGACCCGCTGACACCATTTGATGAAATGCTCGAAGCGCTCGATATCGTCGTGCGTGCCGGGAAGGTAATCTACCCTGCAGCATCGTCCATGCACGCCTGGCAGTTCGCCAAATTGCGGGAAATGCAAAAATCTGCCGGATTCCTGCCGTTTGCAGCGATGCAAAATTTTTATAATCTGGCCTATCGAGAAGAAGAACGGGAAATGATGCCTTACTGCCATTCAGAAGGCGTTGCAATTGTCCCGTGGAGCCCAATTGCGCGAGGATTTCTGGCCGGTAACAAGCCGAAACAGGGAACATCAACCAAGCGAGCGCAAACGGACATTATGGGCAAGTTGTTTGGATCAAAGCAGGACTATGCGGTTTTGGACCGGGTTCAGAAAATCGCCGCCGAAACCGGATTTAGCGCTGCCCAGGTTGCCTATGCCTGGGTTCTGTCAAAGCCCTATGTTACGGCACCGATTGTCGGCAGCACCAAAATTGCCCAGTTGGACGAGGCGATTGCAGCGCTTGATGTGTCTTTGACTGCTGGCCAGGTGAAACGCCTGGAGGGGGTCTACAAGCCACGTGAAGTAATGGGACATTCATGATCATCCACGACACCAATAAGGCAGCATTTCAGCCCTATCGCCAAGCGCTCTACGATTTCGATATTGACGCGCTGAGGGCCGCGGTTGGGGCGTTGTTTGTCAAAGATGCCACGGTTCATCTGGCGCATCCATTTGAAACCCTTGACGGTCCTGATGGGCTGATCAATGACGCCCTGGTGCAGCTGCAAAAGGCGATGCCCGATCTGGAGCGACGCGACACGCTGGTTATGGCAGGGCGGTCGCCGCTGGGATCTGACTGGATTGGCTGCTGTGGCTATTATACAGGAACATTCGACAAGGCGTTTCTGGATATTCCTGCTAGCGGTCATCAGGCATCGTTGCGGTTTCACGAATTCTATCGCTTTGAAAACGGAAAAGTCACTGAATTTCAAGCCTTGTGGGATATTCCTGAATTAATGATTCAGGCCGGTGCCTGGCCGATGGCACCGTCGCTGGGCCGGGAATGGCATGTGCCGGGACCGGCAAGTCAGGACGGTCTTTCCATCGGCCCTCATGACGAGGCGCGATCCCATGGTAGCTGGCAGTTGGTCTCCAACATGCTGGCCGGGCTTGGCAATTTTGCTGAAGGTGGCGTCGATGCCATGGGGTTGGATAAATTCTGGCATCCCAAGTTTTCCTGGTACGGCCCTGCGGGCATCGGCACGGCGCGCGGCATCAGCGGGTTTCGCAACTGGCACCAGATACCGTTTTTAAATGGCATGCCTGACCGTGTTGGCACGTTGGGCAAGGGCAACTTGTTTGGGGATGGAGATTTTGTCGGTTTCACCGCATGGCCTGGCATGAACATGACGCTGAATGGCGATGGGTTTTTGGGCATTCCGCCGGTCAACAAACGCATTACCATGCGCAGCCTCGATTTTTGGCGCTGTGAAAATGGCCTCATTCGCGAAAACTGGGTTCTGGTGGACTTGCTGGACGTCTATCACCAGATTGGCGTTGATGTGCTGGCCCGGATGAGGGAGTTTAACAAGGCGCGGCGTTAGGGCCTGAATGGTTCTAGCCGAGTTTTTGGGCAGCAATGTACCAGGCCTCAACGCCTTCATTGACCATATAGTCCATTTTGCTCTGCTCAAGAATGCGCCATACGGCGTTTTCGACATGGGCTTCGATGGCCTCGTCGAATTGCGCCTCATCCCATACACCTTCATTGACAGTAAAACAGATCAGTCCACCCGGTTTGGTGATGCGGATCAGCTCATCAAACCCCTCCGGGCCCAGATGGCCATGGGTAAACACGCCAACACAAAGCACCGCGTCATAACTGTTCTCATCTGCGGCCAGTTGTTGCGTCGGGTCCAGTTCGAGCAGTTTGCGATACCCGCGTGCTTTGGCATGGGACATCATTTCAGTGGATATATCTGTGCCGTCATAGTTTTTGAAACCCGCACGCTGCAGGTGCAGACCGACAAGACCGGTGCCGCATCCCACATCCATGATCTGCGCTTGTGGGTCCTGACAATGCCGGGTCAACATGGCCACGGTATTTGGCTGCGAGACGGTGCCGAGCTTGTTGTCATTATCGTCATCATAGGCGTCGGCCCAGTTGGCATAGACAGATTTTAGCTGGCCGGAGATGTCGCCGTCGTTTGAGTCGTCAAAATGGTGGTATTTATCAATGCCATGGGTCTTGGAATCTTTTCGATTATTCATCGCGTCACCTGTGCGCTACGTCCGACCAGAACAATTACCAATACAGCCCCGGCAAAAGCCAGCGTTTCCAGCGAGATATGCTCACCGACCACAACCGCTGCAATGCCCAGCGTTATAAATGGCTGCAACAATTGCAACTGACCAACCTTGGCAATCCCGCCCAGCTGCAATCCTGTATTCCAGGCGAAGAACCCCAAAAACATTGAGCCGAGCGAAACATAGGCAAATGCCCACATTTGTGGCGCGGGCGCAT
This sequence comes from Rhizobiaceae bacterium, assembly GCA_014238155.1. GTDB lineage: Bacteria > Pseudomonadota > Alphaproteobacteria > Rhizobiales > Rhizobiaceae > Pseudahrensia. The sequence goes on along the minus strand of JABABQ010000050.1, from coordinate 124,919 downwards.
GAGCATATCCGGCTTGCCAGAAGAACCAGCTTCCAACTGCCGAGACCGGCAAAAACAGGATCAGTGCCCAGCAGATGACTTCCCATCCGGGCATGTGACGGCTGAGCTTTGCCGATACCACATAGCCTGCAGAGGCATTTATGCCGGCCAACAGCAGCCACAAATCGCCGATTACGAATCCAAAACCGCTGTCGCGAAAGGTAAATATGAGGATCAGAACCGCGCCGACAATGCCGCAAAGCCAGAACAGCGGGGAGGGGCGTTCACCGGCAAGAAGCGTCGCAAATACCGCCGTTGCAAGCGGCAGAATACCCAAAACCACACCCCCGTGGGACGCCGGAACTGTATACATGGCCAGCGTCATAAAGCCGGGAAAGCCAAATACCAGTGTTAACCCGGCAAACAGCAAAGCTCCCAGATGCTGGCGAGGAATTTTTTTCCTCATTGCGGCAATACAGATGATGGCCGCCAATCCGGCAATCACGGCTCGGCCAAAGGTTAAAAACCCGGCGTCAAAACTGAGTACTGCAATACGGGTTGCTGGCAAAGTTCCCGCAAAGAATACAACACCGATCAACCCGAGAAGGAGACCCAACAGGGCATTTTTGCGGTCGCTGGAGGGAGATTTGCATTGCATCACCTCTCTTAGGGTCTGATTGCCTCATCGTCGACAAATTTATGTGACAATCATGACGGTAATTTCACTCGCATCCCTCTTCTCAAATCATTAGAATGCTGCCATGTCCATTTGGTCCGACATTGGAAACTACCTGAAAACTGTTGCCAGCGATGCTGTTTGCACGGTGTTGGACGGCGTGCGCACTGCTTTTGCTGAAAATCGTGAAAAGCGGCGGCGGGTTACGTTTTCAATTGCACTCATCGCTCTGGCAGCCAAAATGGCCAAGGCCGACGGGGTGGTGACCCAGGCTGAGGTGCAAGCCTTCCGGCAGGTGTTTAAAGTGCCGCCGGAAGAGTTCGATAACGTTTCCAGACTGTTTAATCTGGCCAAGCAGGATGTTGCGGGATTTGATGCCTATAGCGCACAGGTGCGGGCGCTGTTTCCCGGTGATGATCCGACTGATCACGACGTGCTGCAGGATGTTTTGGACGCTCTGTTCCACATCGCCAAGGCAGATGGACTGATCCATGAAAACGAAGTTCTGTTTCTCGACGAAGTGGCCTATCTGCTGGGATTTGAAGCAGTTGCCTATGAACGTATCAAGATGCGGCACATGCATCCTGGAAACGCAAATCCCTATACAATTCTGGATGCCGATCCAAAGTGGGATTTTCCCAGACTCAAGTCGCATTACCGCAAACGGGTGGCTGAAAGTCATCCCGATAGGTTGATCGCCCGCGGCGTTCCTTCTGAATTTGTGGTCATAGCCACCGAACGGCTGGCGGCACTGAACGCTGCTTGGGAAGCAATTGAGGCGATCCACGCACCGCGCAGACCGGCCACCGTCTCTTGAATTTTACTGCCGATTCCAACTGCGTTGACCTGGTCTGCCCTGCCGTCAATTTCGGTGACCGCAAGCCCGGCCCGAATGGCGACAATGCTTCACCGGATATTTTACTGTTGCATTATACCGGCATGGAAGACGATGCGCAGGGCAACGGCGCGCTCAAATGGCTATGCTGTGAGGAGAGCGGGGTATCCTGTCATTATTTCATCCGTGAGGATGGTGAAGTCGTGCAATTGGTGCGCGAACAAGATCGCGCATACCATGCTGGTGTTGGCTCGTGGAAAGGGGACCGGGACACAAATTCCCGATCCATCGGCATTGAAATTGTCAATGGTGGGCACCCCGCGGGTCTGCCGGACTTTCCGCAAGTTCAGATGCAGGCGGTGGCGCAATTGAGTCGCGACATCATTCAACGCCATCACATTTCACCCGCATGTGTTCTGGCCCATTCGGATATTGCCCCCGGTCGTAAAATTGATCCGGGTGAAAAATTTAACTGGGCCTGGCTGGCCAGTCAGGGAGTTGGACACTGGGAGGATCCGGTCCCCGTCCGCTCCGGTCGGTTTTTTCAGCGTGGCGAAAAGGGCGAACCCATCGAGGCACTGCAATCGATGTTGGCGTTGTATGGATATGATGTTGAAATATCTGGTTTGTTTGATGATGAGACGCATATTGTTGTGGAGGCGTTTCAACGTCATTTCCGACCGGAACAGGTGGATGGTGTGGCAGATATTTCGACTATTGAGACACTCCATCAATTGTTGAAAGCACTGCCTGTTGGGTGAAAATTGGCTGTGCAATACTCGGCGGGATTGAGAAATTGTCGCAACAATGTGACAAATATGGCGGCTCTGCCTTATTTCTGTACGTTTTGGATGTTCAAGCCATAGGGATGAGAGAATGGTGAATTTATTTTGCCTTCCTTGGGGTCGTTAGAAGATTTGATAAAAGGCAACCGGATGCAGTTTCTCCGTCTGATATTTGTTGTGTCGATTGTGCCATTTGCACTTTCAGCATGTCAGAACTCTCAAACGGCGCGTAATGTCTATGGTGGCAGTAATTTTGATCAACCACTAAAAACACCTGTTAATTTGAAGATGCTGGTTGCTTCCAATGAAGCCTCCCGTTCGGTCGAGCCAACAATCGAAACGAAGGTGGCCGAAACCAAAGTGGATGAAACCAAGTTGGTTGAAACTCAGGTGGCGCTGAAGCAAACGGAAAAACTGAAAAATCCGGTAGCCGTGGCAAAAATTGAAGAAGTGGCCGCTGTTGCTGCTCCGACCCACAAGGACCTGACGTCCAAGCAACTGGTGGTCGAAAACCGCCAGATGTTCGCCCCAATTATCGCTAAACACGCCAAGGCGAACGGTGTACCTTTGAAATTGGCTTTGGCGGTGGTCGAGGTTGAGTCAAATTACAGGCCAGCCGCTCGCGGTCGGGCCGGTGAAATCGGCCTGATGCAATTGCTGCCGAGAACTGCCCGTTATATCGGCTATGAAGGCAAGATGAAGCATCTGTATCATCCGGATATCAATATCCGCTACGGTATGAAATATCTTGGCAAAGCCTATAAACTGGGCGGCGGGTCAACCTGTGGTGCGATATTGAAATATAATGCCGGCCATGCTGCAAAGCGCATGAACAAGATCAGCCGCCATTATTGTAAACGCGTCCGGCGGATTATGCGTCAGACATAGAGTTCTGCTCCAACAATCACCCGTAATAGTTGGAACTTTGTCGCCGTTTGGCGATTTTCTTTGACCCGTTGACATTTTCACGCCAAATAGTCTGACCAGCTGGCTGGATGACCGCCCTTTGCAACGTCGAAAGATGGTGAGGGGAGGAAAGTCCGGGCTCCATGGAAACACGGTGCCGGGTAACGCCCGGCGGGGGTGACCCTAGGGAAAGTGCAACAGAAAGTATACCACCTCGTAAGAGGCAAGGGTGAAATGGTGGGGTAAGAGCCCACCGCACAGCCGGCAACGGATGTGGCAAGGTAAACCCCACCGGGAGCAAGACCGAATAGGAACACCATGTTTTGCGCAAGCAGAACCAGCCTGTTTCCAGGTGAGAGTGTTCGGGTAGGTCGCATTGAGGTGTCCAGCAATGGCTGCCCCAGAGGAATGGTCATCGCCTTCGCTCGTCGAAGCGCACAGAACCCGGCTTACAGGCCAGCTGGTAATTAAATTTCTGGTTCACACCCAAGTCCGACTGGTCAACGGAGCCTGCAAATTGGCGGATTTTCGCTGGTCTTCAAACTGCGGAATTCTGATCAATGTAAACGAACCCTTAAGATTATCTATTCATGTTCGGTTAACCGGTGCTGGCGAGTCGCAAGGCAGGCTTCTCCTGTGCCTTAAAAGGAGTTTTGAACAAATAGTGCACGGAGATTTCGCCAACCTGCGCCCAAACAGCCGATTATTGCCCGCTGCTGCCAGGCGGGACTGGAGAGCTGGGGCAAGAAACAGCTCATCAAGGGAATATTTGCATCTCATGCCAAATGCCGTGCCATCGCCACCTCACATTCCGGTAATGTTGCCGCAGGTTTTGCAAGCACTTTCACCTTTGGAAGGTGGCATATTTATCGACGCGACATTCGGGGCGGGTGGTTATACCGGTGCACTGCTTGATGCCGGTGCGCAGGTTGTGGCAATCGATCGTGACCCTGATGCCATCGCTGCCGGGGCCGATCTGGTGAATGCCCATAAGGGCAGGTTGATCCTGCAGCATGGCCGATTTTCCAATCTTGATGCGCTGGCCAAAGCTTCGGGGTTTGATGCCGTTGATGGTGTGGTTGCTGATATTGGTGTTTCGTCGATGCAGATTGATCAGGCGGAACGGGGGTTTTCTTTCCAAAAAGAAGGCCCTCTCGACATGCGCATGGAGCAATCTGGGGTCAGCGCGGCTGATGTTGTCAACTCTCTCCAACGCTCTGATTTAACACGCATTATCGGTATACTGGGAGATGAGCGACAGGCCTCGCGCATTTCTGCTGAAATTGTCGAGCAGCGCGCCAAAGCACCATTTGATACAACCAAACAATTGGCAGCATGTGTTGAAAAAGTATTGAGTCGCAAGCCAAACGACCGGATCCACCCGGCGACACGAACATTTCAGGCATTGCGGATATTTGTTAATCGGGAACTTGATGAACTGGCCGACGCCTTGCTGGCGGCAGAACGAATTCTCAAGCCCGGCGGGCGATTGGTGATTGTCAGTTTTCATTCACTGGAGGACCGGCTGGTAAAACGGTTCTTCAAAGATCGGGCCGAGCAATCGGGAGGCTCCCGTCATCTGCCCGAGACGCAGAATACGCCGTTGACCTTTCACCAGACCAAAAGAGGGGCATTGGCGGCGTCGAAGGAAGAGAGTGAGCAGAACCCGCGTTCAAGGTCCGCCAAATTGCGCACAGCGGTGCGAACCGACGCGCCTGTTGGAAGCGATGACCGGTCGGTTTTTGGCCTGCCACGACTGGCTGATGTTGTTTCTGCTGGGAGGTCGGCATGATTCGAATTACTGATGCAATCCTGCTGGGCGTTGCAGTCGCCGGTGCGATTTACACTTTTCAAATCAAACATGAGGCGGAACTTTCTGCCAAGGAACTGAAAACACTAAAGGCGCAGATCGCGGCTCAGCAACGAAAAATCTCGCTACTGCAGGCCGACTGGGCGCTGGAAACCGGGCCGTCGAGGCTGGAAGCCATCGCGCGACAGTTTTCCGATCAGCTGATGCTAAAGCCGATGGAATCCTTCCAGATCATCGACTCGTCAGAATTGCCCGATATGCGTCCACCAATTGAACCTGAAGTTGATGAACAACAAGCCGGCGAGGGAGAGGAACTGACCACCGGAAGTATTGGCGACCTCATACAAAAGGCCTCGGAAAATTGATTGATAGATGTCTCAGGGCAATCTCGGAATTGTCAAAGAAATTAAGTTTTTCTGGCGCCGGGAATGGATATGAACCTACGGACGTGACGGTCCAGGCGCGTGACCGCATCTTTGTCGTAATGTTTGGAATTGCTGCTCTGTTTATCATCATTCAGGGTCGGCTGATCTATCTGGGCATGAATGGCAATGAAGGGCGGATTGTACGCCGAAATGTCGACACGGCTCTGACCGCTGCCCGCCCAAAAATTCTCGACCGCAATGGTCAGATACTGGCGCTGGATATCGAAGTTCAGTCGTTGTTTGCTGAGCCCAAAATTATCGAACGGCCAAACGAGATCTATGAGGCACTTGTAACAGTTTTACCGGAGCTCGAGTACAAAAACACCATGCGCAAGCTCAAGAGCGGGCAAGGGTTTGTATGGATCAAACGGGAGATTACGCCGCGCCAACAGGCCGACATTCTGGCGCTTGGACTTCCAGGTGTTGGGTTTCGCCCTGAAAGCCAGAGATTTTATCCCGCAAGTGAAACGGCTTCGCATATTCTTGGCCACACAAATATCGACAATCAGGGCATTGCCGGAATTGAAAAACACCTCGATGATTCCTGGCTGCGACAGCTGCAGGCATCAGGTTTTGCGGTGGATAAGGAACTTGAGCCGGTAAAACTCAGCGTTGATTTACGGGTGCAGCATTATGTTCGTGAAACGCTGGTTGAGGCCATGCGGAAATACCAGGCGATCGCAGCAGCCGGAGTGGTATTGAATGTTCATACAGGTGAAATTGTCGCCATGTCATCGCTGCCGGATTACAATCCCAACAACCCCGTTGACGCGTTGAAAAAGGACCGCTTGAACCGGATGTCGGCGGGGCTCTTTGAAATGGGATCGACGTTCAAGACCTTCACCACCGCGATGGCGCTGGACAGCGGAAAGGTCAACCTTCGTGACCGGTTTGATGCACGAAATCCAATTCGCATCGGGCGCTTCCGGATCACCGATTTTCACGGCAAAAAACGTATTTTGTCTGTACCTGAAGTGTTCATCTATTCGTCCAATATCGGTACCGCCAAAATGGCCGATGTGGTCGGTATCAAGGGGCATCAAGAATTCCTCACCCGGATGGGATTGCTGACCAAAATGGAAGGGTTGGAACTGCCGGAAATTGCTCGGCCAACCCAGCCCAAGAAATGGAAAAAGGTCAATTCGATTACTATTTCCTATGGTCACGGTATCTCGACAACACCCTTGCAGACCGCCGTGGCTGCTGCTGCGCTGGTCAATGGTGGAAAATTAATACCACCGACGCTGTTTCCCCGGTCAGCAGACGAGGCCGATACGCTGGCCCGCCGGGTTCTCAAGCCCCGAACGTCCGACACGATGCGCTATTTGTTGCGCCTTAATGTTGTGAAGGGGTCGGGCAGACGTTCGGAGGTGCCGGGCTATCTGGTTGGCGGCAAAACCGGAACCGCTGAAAAAGTGATCAAAGGGCGCTACTCAAGCGGCCACCGGTTTAATGCATTTTTGTCCACATTCCCGGTCAATGATCCGCAATATATCGTATTGGTGATCATTGATGAGCCGAAACCTGAAAAGGGCCAAAGATATGCAACCGCCGGTATGAATGCTGCCCCATCGGTTGCCAATATTATCAAACGATCCGCCCCGTTGCTGGGCATTCGGCCTGATTTTGATATTCGTGATACCGCCACTTTGTCGTCGTATCGGCGATGAATATTTATTAAAGAGCGCTGCATAAATGCTGTTGAGCAAGATTTTTGGACCCGATGTCAGGCGTATAGGAGATGTTGAAATCTCCGGTCTTACTGTCGATTCCCGACAGGTGAAGCCCGGTATGCTGTTTGCCGCCATGCCGGGATCCAATGTCGATGGCTCAGCGTTCATTCCAGCTGCAATGCAATCGGGAGCCGCTGCGATCCTGGTTTCAGCCGACACGGATTTGGGGGATTTTGCTGACCTGCCGGTGGTTCGGTCGCCTGATGTGCGCCGCGCCATTGCTCTGGCGGCAGCACACTATTATGCAGACCAACCGCAATTTATGGCCGCCGTCACGGGTACGGCTGGCAAAACCTCCGTGGCTTCGTTCCTGCGCCAGATCTGGTTGCAGCTCGGTTGTCAGGCTGCGATGATCGGAACAACCGGCGTTTTTGCGCCGGGACGCGATGATTACGGATCGCTGACCACACCTGACCCGGTGCAATTGCACCAGTTGCTGGCCGAACTTGCTGGTGAAGGTGTCACTCATTGTGCGATGGAAGCGTCGTCCCACGGACTTGATCAGCGGCGGCTGGACGGGGTGAATCTGGTGGCTGGTGGCTTTACAAATCTTGGCCGCGATCATCTCGACTACCACGCCGATATTGATGAATATTTGACGGCCAAGTTGCGGTTGTTCGATACGCTGTTGGAACCACAACAGTCGGCGGTGGTATTTGCTGACGACCCGTATAGCGACCCGGTGATTGCAGCCGCCGGGAAACGTGGGCTAAACGTCAGGACCGTCGGGCGCAAGGGTGATTTTCTGTGTTTAAAGAGGCTGGAACAGCATCGACATGCGCAAATCGCCGAAGTTGTCCATGCGGGCAAAATGTTTCGGGTGGAATTGCCGCTTGCCGGAGAATTTCAGATGTCCAATGCTTTGGTCGCCGCCGGATTGGCAATCGCGACCGGTGGTGATGCGGCCGCGGTGCTGGCGTCGCTTGAAAATCTGAAGGGGGCATCGGGACGGCTGGAATTGATCGGCCAGACTGGTGATGGGGCGCCCGCTTACGTGGATTACGCCCATAAACCCGAAGCGCTGGAAAACGTCCTCACTGCCCTAAAACCCTATACGACTGGCAAGCTTGTTCTTGTATTTGGATGTGGTGGTGACCGGGATCAGGGAAAGCGCCCGATCATGGGCGAGATCGCCCACAGACTGGCTGATCTGGTGATTGTAACGGATGACAATCCAAGGACCGAAAATGCCGCTGCTGTACGCGCTCAGATACTTGCCGTTGTTCCCGGCGCCACGGAAATCGGTGATCGTCGCGCGGCTATTGAACATGCCGTTGACCAATTGCAGGCAGGTGATTCGTTGATAGTCGCTGGAAAAGGACACGAAGAAGGGCAGATCGTCGGCACCGAGACACTGCCGTTTTCAGATCATCAAGTTGTGGCGCAGGCGCTGGAGGGGGGCAAATGACAGACCTGCTCTGGACCAGTAAGGAACTTTGCGACGTGATGCAGGCGCGGGTGCTTGGCGACATGCCAGACGGCATAACCGGCATTTCAATTGACAGCCGGACCATTTCGCCGGGCGACGCCTATTTTGCCATCAAGGGCGATGTCCATGATGGCCATAAATTTGTCGCGGGGGCGTTTGCCAGTGGTGGCGCACTCAGCGTGGTCAGCGAGGATTGGTGTGACCGACTGACCGGCGATACCGGCTCCTTGCTGGTGGTGGATGATGTGCTGGGCGCTCTGGAACGTCTGGGTATTGCTGCACGAGGCCGCACCGGGGCAAAGGTCATTGCGGTTACCGGCAGTGTTGGTAAAACCACGACCAAGGAAGCGCTGAGAACAGCTCTTGCGCCGTCGGGAAAAGTTCACGCGGCTGTCGCTTCATTTAACAACCACTGGGGCGTGCCGCTGACGCTGGCGCGGATGCCCCAGGACACAGATTTTGCAGTAATTGAAATCGGCATGAACCACCCCGGCGAAATCACGCCGCTCGTAAAAATGGCGCGGCCAGATGTGGCCATGGTGATGAACGTTGCCGCCGTACATCTTGGCGCATTTGCCAGTGTCGATGAAATCGCACGTGCAAAAGCTGAGATTTTTCAAGGCGTTGAGCCCGGAGGCGTTGCCCTGATAAACGGCGATGATGAAAGGCTGGACCTGCTGCGAAATTGGGCCGGGAAAGCCGGAGTTGAGACTATTTGTACCTTTGGAGAAGCCGAAGGATGCGATGCCCATCTGTCAAAATTGGTGTTGCACGGGTCATGTTCCTGCCTGACGGCGACGATTCTTGGAGATGATGTTGTTGTCAAGGTTGGCGCTCCGGGCCGTCACATCGCGCAAAATATTCTCGGTGTTCTGGCGGCTTGCAAACTGGTCGGTGCTGATCTGGCGCGCGCCGGTCTGGCGGTTGCAGATATGCAACCGGTCAAGGGCAGGGGTCAACGTCATACGATCGGTACAGGTGACAATCGCCTGGTGTTGATTGATGAAAGCTATAACGCCAATCCAACCAGCATGCGCGCCGCGCTGGAGCTGCTTGCCACAGCTCCAATCAAGGGCAAAGGCCGTCGAATTGCGGTGCTGGGCGACATGCTTGAACTCGGGCCGCTGTCGGCGCAGTTCCATGCTGGTCTGGAAGAGCCGATTTTGGCAGCTGGTATCGACAAGGTATTTCTTGCCGGACCTGAAATGAAATCGCTGCAAAAAGCGCTGTCAACGGGCGCTGGTGCAGTTCACAGACAAACCATTGATCAGTTGGTACCGTTGGTCTGCGCCGAATTGCGCGGTGGAGATGTGGTTATGGCCAAGGCATCTTTAGGAATGAAGTTTGCAAAATTTATTGATGCACTGATGCAGGTCGACCAGAAACAGCTCAACGCGTCATAGACGTCTATTAGGGAAACATGAGGCGGATAAATTCGCCGGACAGGAAAATATGCTTCATTATCTCGCGACCGAATTCGGCAACCAGATTCCCCTGCTCAATGTGTTTCGTTACATCACGTTTCGAACCGGCGGTGCATTGTTTACGTCTGTGCTGATTGTTTTCCTGTTTGGACCACAGATCATTCGTTCGCTGCGTGGGCGGCAGAAAAAGGGCCAGCCGATCCGGGCCGACGGCCCGACCACCCATTTCAAGAAAGCCGGAACCCCAACCATGGGGGGGTTGATGATCCTTGTTGGACTGGTCGGCTCAACCTTGATCTGGGCCGATCTGTCCAGTGTGTATGTCTGGACCGTTCTGCTGGTGACGCTGTCATTCGGCGGCATCGGATTTTATGACGATTATCTGAAGGTCAAGAAAGCCAGTCATGGAGGGTTTTCCGGGCGTCTGCGGTTGCTGCTTGAATTTATCATCGCCGGCATCGCCTGCGCGGTGATCATGATGCTCGGTGATCAGACTTCGTCTGTATCGGGAGTGGATATGTCGAGTGCACTGACATTCCCGTTCTTCAAAAACCTGGTATTGCATCTGGGCTGGTTCTTTATCTTTTTTGGCGCCTTCGTGATTGTTGGGGCTGGCAACGCCGTCAATTTGACCGATGGGTTGGATGGGTTGGCGATCGTGCCAGTGATGATCGCGGCGGCTTCCTTCGGGGTTATTGCCTATCTGGCCGGTAACAAGGTATTTGCCGATTACCTGCAGATTCACTTCGTATTGGGTACCGGCGAACTGGCCATTATTTGCGGCGCGATGATTGGCGCGGGACTCGGATTCCTGTGGTTTAACGCACCGCCGGCAGCGATTTTTATGGGCGATACTGGCTCTTTGGCACTCGGTGGCATGTTGGGAACAATTGCGGTCGCAGCCAAACATGAAATCGTTTTAATGATCATCGGCGGGCTTTTTGTGATGGAAGCACTGTCGGTGATAATTCAGGTAGGTTCCTTCAAGATGACAGGCAAACGGGTGTTTAAGATGGCACCGATCCACCATCATTTCGAACAACTTGGCTGGACCGAAAGTCAGGTGGTAATCCGATTCTGGATTATATCCATCATGTTCGCGCTGGCCGGTCTTGCGACGCTGAAACTGCGGTAATTGGCCTCATGATTCCGGTTACACTTTTTGAAGGGCAGAAGGTTGCGCTGTTCGGGCTTGGCGGTTCAGGACTGATCACCGCACGGGCATTGCAGGCCGGTGGAGCGGAGCTTGTCGCCTTTGACGACAATCCGGCGAGTGTTAAAAAGGCGCATCAAATCGGTATTCCCACCGGTGATTTACGCAAAATTGACTGGGATAATTGTCAGGCCCTGATACTGGCGCCGGGCGTCCCATTGACCCATCCACAACCCCACTGGTCGGTTGATCTGGCAGCTCGGGCAGGGGTGGAAGTCATTGGTGACATAGAACTGTTTTCACGGATGATGCAAAAACAAGGGCGTACGGCACCTTTCGTGGCGATCACCGGGACAAACGGCAAGTCGACAACGACGGCGCTGATTTCGCATGTCCTGTCCAGTGCCGGTCGCGATGTTCAAATGGGCGGTAATATCGGCCGCGCGGTTCTCGATCTCGACCCGCTCAGCGATGATCCTGCCAATCAGGTCTACGTGGTTGAGTGCTCATCCTATCAGATCGACCTCGCGCCATCTTTGCAGGCCCATGTTGGTGTTTTGCTGAACATTACTCCAGATCATCTGGAACGACACGGCACGATTGAAAATTATGCTGCCATCAAACAACGTCTGGTGGCAGCAAGTGATATCGCTGTTGTCAGTGTCGATGATGATTTCTGCCGGCAAGCAGCTAATAGCATTGAGCACAATTCTACACCTCTTCTGCGCATTTCAGGCACCCCGGTTTCGGGCTCCGACATAGGGTTTGATGGGTCGGACCTGATCAATGAGGCGCGTGAACCGGTGATCTCGCTGACCGGGTTAGGATCACTTCGTGGACAACACAACGGCCAAAACGCCGCAGCATGTCTTGCGGTCTGTCAATCGCTTGGCGTGTCAAATGAGCAAGTTCTGAGCGGGTTTTCATCGTTTCCGGGCCTTGCTCATCGTATGGAGCAGGTGGGGACCGTCGGGAATGTTCTGTTTATCAATGATTCAAAAGCCACAAATGCCGAGGCTGCGGCACCGGCTCTGTCAAGCTTTGACAAAGTTCACTGGATTGCCGGTGGGTTGGCCAAGGATGGCGGAATCGAAGCGCTTGCACCGCATTTTTCCCGCATCGAAAAGGCCTATTTGATCGGTGAAGCTGCTGCAACGTTTGCCGCCCAGCTTGGGGATACGATTCCTTATGAAATTGCTGGCACACTGCAACAAGCCGTTAACCATGCGGCGAAGGATGCAGGAATGAAATTTGGTGATGCATCACCGATGCCCGAATCGGGCGCAGGTTCTGTTGCTGTCGTATTGCTTTCCCCGGCGGCGGCAAGTTTCGACCAGTATGCCAATTTTGAAATTCGGGGAGACGCCTTCAAGAAAGCTGTGAGCGCTCTGGAAGGTTTTAAAGGAATTGAGGACTGAGCCTATGATGTCACGCGCCAGAAAAAGCCCGGTTTCGGATTGGTGGTGGACGGTCGACAAGTATCTGTTGGCGGCGGCACTGTTGCTACTGGCCAGCGGGTTTCTGCTTTCGCTGTCTGCAAGCCCTTCGGTGACGGCGCGGCTGAGCATTCCTGACAGCTTTCATTTCGTAAAGCGTCATGCAGTGTTTTTGCTGCCCGCTCTGATGATCCTGATTGGCACATCCTTTTTGAGCCTTAAACAGGTTAAGCGGCTGTCCTTGTTGATGTTATTGGGAACACTTCTGGCGTTGTTGGCGCTACCATTGATCGGGTATTCGGCCAAGGGAGCGACCCGCTGGCTGGCCGTCGGATCGTTCCTGTTGCAGCCGTCGGAGTTCCTCAAACCTGTATTTGTTGTGGTGACGGCCTTTTTGTTCGCCGAAAGCACCAAACGACCAGATATACCCTGCAACCTGTTTTCAATATTGTTGTTTGCCGCCTGTGCAGGATTGCTGGTGACCCAGCCGGACTTTGGACAGACGGTCCTGCTTGCTCTCATATGGGGCACCATGTTCTTCATGGCTGGCATGCCGTGGATGTGGATTGCCTTGCTCGGCGGATTGGGTGTTTTGGGCTTTGCAGGTGCGTATTTGACGATACCTCATGTGACGGCTCGTATTGACAGATTCATTACCGGCACCGGTGATAATTTTCAGGTCGACCGGGGACTGGAAGCCATCACAACAGGCGGCTGGTTCGGACGGGGCCCGGGTGAGGGGCAGGTCAAATATGGACTGCCCGACAGTCACACGGATTTCATCTTTTCGGTTGCTGCTGAGGAATTTGGAGTGGTCCTGGTGATGGCGCTGGTCGCGACCTTTGCGTTCATCGTGTTGCGCGGGCTGTATCACGGATTGCAGGAACGTGACCGATTTGTGCAACTGGCCTTGTCCGGGCTGGTGCTGATGTTTGGGTTTCAGGCGATCATAAACATCTGTGTAAATCTGCGACTTATGCCGGCAAAGGGCATGACCCTGCCTTTTATCTCCTATGGTGGTTCCTCGATGATGGCAGTTGCGTTGGGTATGGGGCTGGTTTTGGCGCTAAGCCGCAAACGGGCTGAAAGCTATCGTCGGACTTCGGTTCACACTGTCCCGTCGGGGCAATTGGCGGTTTCCCCAGCTGCGGCCTGATCCCATGAACAAAACAGTATTGCTATCAGCTGGCGGAACCGGGGGACATCTGTTTCCGGCTCAGGCCCTTGCCCAGGAGATGCAGCAGCGTGGCTGGTCCGTTCATCTGGCGACCGATTCGCGCGCCAAAAAATTTGTCGACAGCTTTCCAGCCGACCAGGTGCATATCATTCCTTCAGCAACATTTGCTGGTAAAAGCCCGCTGGCGTTGCTGCGAACGCTGTATCGGCTGGCCAGCGGTTATTTGATGTCGCGGCGTGTTTTGGCGAAAGTCAAACCAAACGCTGTTGTGGGCTTTGGCGGATATCCAACGGTTCCACCGCTGCTAGCCGCAGCTCACAAAGGCCATCCAACGATTCTGCACGAGCAGAACGCAATCATGGGGCGGGCCAACCGGTTTTTGGCGTCGCGTGTCACCGCCATCGCCACGGGATTTTCGCTAGAAGGCGAAATGCATCCTGAAAGTGCACCGGTCACGGTAACGGGAAATCCGTTGCGCGACATCGCCCATCAGGCGGCTCTTCAACCCTATGTGCCGCACAGTCTGACGGGTCCGTTCAAGTTGTTGGTGTTTGGTGGCAGTCAGGGAGCCCAGTTTTTTTCACAGGTCCTCCCGGCTGCGCTGGCCCGGATGGATGAACAATTGCTCAGCCGGCTGAATTTGGTGCTGCAAGCCCGCCCCGAAGATGCCAATCAGGTGCGTTCTGGATTGGCGAAGCTCAAGGTGGATGCTGACGTAAGTGACTTCTTTTCCGATATGCCCGGACGCATCGCCCAGTCGCATCTTGTCATTTGCCGGGCAGGGGCATCTTCCGTCAGCGAACTCGCGCTGATTGGATGCCCCAGCATATTGGTTCCGCTACCCGGAGCGCTGGATGATGATCAGGGTGCAAATGCGGCCCATCTGGCGGCTGCCGAGGGTGCGCTGCTTGTACGACAAAAAGATCTGACACCGGAAAAACTGGCTAATTTGCTGTCCAGCGCCATGAAACATCCCCAAACCCTTGCAATACAGGCTGAAAACGCCAAAAAGGCGGGCGTGGCTGACGCGGCGGTGAGATTGGCTGATCTTGTTCAGGTCCACGTAGGATAAATTCAAAGGACAGCATCTATGCGGATGGCAGACGATATCGGCCTGATACATTTTATCGGCATTGGCGGGATTGGCATGAGTGCGATTGCCGAAGTGTTGCATAATCTTGGATATCCGGTTCAGGGTTCGGATCTAAATGACGGGGCCAACGTGCAACGCCTGCGCGAAAAGGGCATTGAAGTCCATGTCGGCCACAGGGCCGAAAACCTTGGGGCCAGCGAGGTCGTTGTAACTTCTTCGGCGATCAAGTTTGATAATCCCGAGCGGGTTGAAGCCAAGGAACGTAGTCTGCCGGTCGTTCGGCGTGCGGAAATGCTGGCCGAGCTGATGCGGTTCAAACAGTCGATTGCCGTTGGCGGTACCCACGGCAAAACCACGACAACGTCGATGGTCGGCCAATTGCTGGAAGCCGGTGGGCTCGACCCGACAATTATCAATGGCGGCATACTCAATGCCATCGGAACCAATGCCCGCATGGGTGATGGATCCTGGATGGTGGTCGAAGCTGATGAAAGTGATGGCACATTTCTGCGCCTGCCGGCCGATATTGTGATCGTCACCAATATCGATCCCGAACATCTGGATCATTACGGTACCTTCGACAAAGCCAAGGAAGCCTTTAAAACCTTTGTAGAAAACGTGCCGTTTTACGGTTTTGGTGTGATGTGTATCGATCATCCTGAAGTACAGGCTTTGGTCAGCCGCATTGAAGATCGACGCATTGTATCTTATGGCAACAATCCCCAGTCGGAATATCGTTTCAACAATGTTCAACCAGAGGGTGCCAAGTCACGTTTTGATGTCACCATCCACGACCGCAAGTCCGGTAATGATGAGCTGATTGAACGTCTGGTTCTGCCAATGCCGGGAATTCACAATGTATCAAATGCTACCGCAGCAATTGCAGTCGCCCATAAACTCGGTGCGAGTGTTGATGACATTCGCAAGGGACTGAAAAGTTTTAAAGGCGTTCGCCGCCGCTTCACACCGATGGGGTCGTGGAATGGGGTTGAGATATTTGACGATTATGCCCACCACCCTGTTGAAATCTCGGCTGTTTTGAAGGCCGCCCGCACAGCGGTTCGCTCAAATGGCAAAGGGCGGGTCATCGCCATCAAACAGCCGCACAGATATTCAAGGCTGAATGATCTGTTTGACGAGTTCAGTGCCTGTTTCAACGACGCGGATACTGTTCTGGTTGCACCGGTATATGAAGCCGGGGAAGAGCCAATTCAAAATGTAAATTCTTCCAGTCTGGCATCGGCCATGAAATCGGGGGGTCATCGTGACGTGCGAACCATTGGTTCACCAGACGAAATCGCGCCACTGGTGCATTCCATTGCCGAACCGGGAGATTTTGTGTTGTTTCTCGGGGCTGGCGATATCACAGCCTGGGCGCAGGCTTTGCCGGATGAACTGGCCAAGATCAAATGAATGGCCAGGCTTTGCTGGACCGGCTTGATGTGTCGGAAATCCGCGGACGGTTAACACCGGATGCACCCATGTCCAAGATTACCTGGTTTCAGGTGGGCGGACCCGCTGACATCTTGTTTTCACCGGCAGATGAGGACGACCTTGCCAGTTTCCTGAGAATGCTGCCGGCTGATATTCCTGTTCTGGTGGTCGGCATCGGTTCCAATCTTCTGGTGCGTGATGGTGGCATTGAAGGTGTCGTAATCCGCTTGTCGGGCAGGGGATTTGGCCACGTCAAAGAACTTGGTGATAACCGCGTCTATGCGGGCGCGGCGGTGCCGGACAAACGGCTGGCCGCTGCAGCGCTTGAAGCGGGACTGGGAGGTTTTGAGTTTTATCATGGCATTCCCGGCGCCATTGGAGGTGCGCTGCGCATGAATGCCGGGGCCAATGGCACCGAAACAACGGATCGTGTTGTTGAAGTACATGCGCTGGATCGCCAGGGAAATCGCCATGTACTGAGCCATGCCGACATGGGATATAGCTATCGTCATTCTAAAGCGCCGAAACAACTGATATTCACCGGAGCCGTCTTTGAAGGTGTGCCGGCTGACAGAATCGATATTCAAAAGGCCATGGATGAGGTCCAGCACCACCGTGAAACGGTTCAACCGATCCGCGAGAAAACCGGGGGCTCAACCTTCAAAAACCCTTTGCCTCATTCGTCATGGAGACTGATCGAAGAAGCAGGCATGCGGGGGTTTCGGGTCGGCGGTGCGCAAATGAGTGAAATGCACTGTAATTTTATGCTCAATACCGGCGGTGCGACGGCCTATGATCTGGAGACGCTGGGTGAAACGGTTCGTACTGAGGTTCACGCCAAATGCGGGATCGTTCTGGAATGGGAAATTAAGCGCCTGGGTCGATTTGAGCCGGAGCGCGAAGTCAAAAGCTGCGTGTGACGAATCACTTCCTAGTCACTGAAAATCCGTCAGATTCTGACAACCGGATGAGGTAACTTCAAGATTGATGTCGGGCGCAGTATTAATTGCCAAAAATAATTTTGAGCAAGCCCATCGCTGATTACCGAGTCTTTTGAATCCGTTATCGCGACCGCCTGAAATATCGATTCAATTGCAGTCCGTTTTGTCGGTCAATCGCCGCTTGAAAGCCCAATTCGCATGTGATTCTTCTGGTGTTCAAAGGGGAACAGAGGAGAGGAATGCCGATGACGCATGTTGCCATGCTCATGGGAGGGCTATCGGCGGAACGTCCGGTCAGCCTGTCCAGCGGCAATTCCTGTGCTGATGCTCTGGAAGCCGAAGGCTTCGGAGTGACGCGGATCGATGTTGACCGCAATATCTCCTCAACGTTGCAACAGCTGAAGCCTGACGTTGTGTTTAATGGATTGCATGGTCCCTATGGCGAAGACGGGACGATTCAGGGAGTGCTGGAATATCTGGAAATTCCCTACACCCATTCCGGAGTGATGGCGTCCGCGTTGGCGATGGATAAGGAGCGGTCGAAAACTGTCGTGCGCCGTGTCGGCGTTGCGGTTGCCGAAGCCAAAGTCATGCACCGCCTGGAGGCCGCTGAAAAACATGCCATGAAGCCGCCCTATGTGGTCAAGCCGGTCAATGAGGGGTCGAGTTTCGGCGTGTTGATTGTCGGGGAAGACCGATCAAAACCACCGCAGGAATTATACTCCGATGAATGGCCATATGGCGACATTGTGATGGTTGAGCGATTCGTTCCCGGGCGAGAACTGACCTGTGCAGTGATGGGAGATGTGGCGCTGGGTGTGACCGAAATCCTGCCTTTGGGCGACACATTCTACGACTATGACGCCAAATATGCCGAAGGTGGATCAAAACACGTCCTTCCGGCTGAAATTTTACCAAATGTTTACCAAAAGATTCAGACACTGTCTTTGAAGGCGCATCAGGCAATTGGTTGTCGCGGGGTAACCCGTTCAGACTTTCGGTTGGATGATCGTGTGAACGGGACGGGTGAACTGATCTGGCTGGAGGTAAATACCCAGCCAGGGATGACGCCTACCTCATTGTTGCCGGAACTGGCCGAGCATGCCGGGCACACTTTTGGTGAATTGTTGACATGGATGGTGGAGGACGCAAGTTGTCGTCGTTGAGCCGAATGATGGGACGCAGGAACGGTCGCAGCAATGCGGGTGGCGTTTACACATCGTCCGGTGACTTCAATCCGCTGGTGTTGGCCGTGCGCTCCAGGTTGCGTGCTTTCTTGCGCCGATTGGATGCGGTTGCAGTTCCACGCACCGGGCCCGGCACCAGTCTGGCGGTTGGTTTTATCGTTGCCGGCTGGTTCTACGGGTCGGTAGTTGCCGGCACGGCGTCCACGTTGGTTTCTGGAATTGGTGCTTCAGTTGGACTACAGGCCGAAGACATTGTGCTGACCGGTCAGGTGGAAACCAGTGAGCAGGATTTGATTACCGCATTGGGTCTGTTCGACAGGAATTCGCTGCTCGGTTTCGACGCAGCCGACGCCCGCGCCCGGTTGATGGCGTTGCCATGGGTCAAAGACGTTGCGATTCGCAAGCTTTATCCCGGAAAATTGACCGTGGCACTGGCCGAAAAACGTGCAGCAGCGGTCTGGCAGCACAATGATCGTTTGACGGTGGTGGAACAGTCAGGAAAATTGATTGCCAAGTTTGGTATAGCGGATCTGCTGAACAACCGGTTCGCTCATTTGCCTCATCTGGTTGGCGAAGGCGCCTCGCAATCGGCCAGTAAAATTTTGCCGCTGGTTGCTGATTATCCGGAACTGGCGGGGCGGGTTGCATCCTACAGCCGTGTTGCCGATCGTCGCTGGGATCTGGAACTGGCCAACGGCATGTTGGTGAAATTGCCAGAATCAGGGATGCAGCAGAGCCTGACGCAGTTGGCGCAACTGGCAACTGATGATCGTCTGTTGGAACGGCAGATCAATGTCATCGATATGCGGCTAAAAGACAGGATCGTGCTGCGATTGCAGGAAGATGCCGCCAAGGCCCGGGCTACATTGGTCAAGGCCCGGCTGAAGGCCATGAAAAAAGTGGATCGCAAGCTGTGAGTCTGTTCAGATCCTCTTCCGAAATTTCCCGCGTAGGTCGCCTGTCGACTAACAAGTCTGCCATTGTGTCCGTTCTGGATGTCGGCAGTACAAAAATTTCCTGCATGATCGCCAGATTGCGGCCACGCAGCGGCGTTGATGTCTTACCGAATCGGTCCCATTCCATTGAAGTTCTGGGGTTCGGCTACCAACGATCCCGGGGAATGAAATCGGGTGTAGTCGTTGACATGGACGAGGCGGAAAAGGCCTTGCGTCTGGCCGTGGATGCTGCTGAAAACTCGGCCAAAATGCCAGTTGAATCTCTCATTGTTTCGGTATCCTCGGGCCGTCTGGGCAGCGAAACCTTTTCCTCTGGCATCGCTTTGAATGGCCACGAAGTCGAGCCGTCCGACATCAGATCGGTTCTGGCGGCCGGGCACAGAAATGCAGTTCGCGACCAACGCGCCATCCTGCACGCACTGCCGATTGGGTATTCAATAGATTTGGAACACGGCATCCGTGAACCACTGGGCATGGTAGGTGCAGAGCTTGGTGTGGACATGCATCTGGTCAGCTGCGATGCGGCGCCGCTGCGCAATCTGGAAAATTGCATCAACCGGTCTCATCTGCGTGTCGACGGCATGGTTGCTGCGCCATATGCATCTGGATTGTCGGCGTTGGTAGAAGATGAAACACAAATGGGCTGTGCCTGTATCGATATGGGGGGAGGCACGACAACGGTGTCAATTTTCCTCAATGGACAACTGGTATTTGCTGACGCCATTGCGGTGGGTGGCAATCATGTAACGATGGATATTGCGCGCCTCTTATCGATGCGTGTCAGCGATGCTGAACGCCTCAAAGTGCTGCACGGCAAGGCCTCACCCGCCCAGGTCGATGAAAGTGAATTGATTGCCGTGCCGCCGATCGGTGATGACGGGCATGTCATGCCGGATCAGGTTTCGGTGGCACAATTGGCCCAATTTATCCGCCCGCGTGTTGAAGAGACATTTGAGCTCATCAGAGACCGTATCAATCGCTCGGGATTTGCCGGTGCAGTTGGGCGGCGCATTGTTTTGACAGGTGGTGCCAGTCAACTGGTTGGCATCAGTGAAGTGGCAACTCGTGTGTTGTCAGCAAATATTCGTCTTGGACGGCCGATGGGAATATCGGGCTTGCCGAAGACAGCAAAGGGGGCAGCATTTTCGACCGCTGCAGGCCTTTTGATCTATCCGCAGGTGGCGGGATCGGAATATGCCGACCGTACATCAAGAACTGCAAATCTAGTCGCTCATTCATCCGGAGGGTCTTTGTCACGCATGACCCGCTGGCTGAAAGAAAGTTTTTAAACCTTTACTCCGACGCAGATCGGGGAAAATCGAACGGGCCGCTCTCTCAAAAAAGAGAGGTGATCAGGCGGCTCAAAACAAAACGAGGAATGACCCATGACTCTCAATCTTCATAAGCCAGACATTACTGAGCTGAAACCACGCATCACCGTATTTGGTGTCGGCGGAGGCGGTGGAAACGCCGTCAATAACATGATTACATCTGGCCTGGACGGGGTCGACTTTGTGGTCGCCAATACCGATGCGCAGGCGCTGACCATGTCCAAGGCGGAACGCCTCATTCAAATGGGCGTGGCCGTCACCGAAGGTCTTGGTGCCGGTTCTCAGCCCGAGGTTGGTGCCGCTGCTGCTCAGGAATGCATTGATGAGATCAATGATCATTTGTCCGGGACGCATATGGCATTTGTGACTGCTGGCATGGGGGGCGGTACCGGCACCGGTGCGGCACCCGTTGTTGCTCAGGCGGCACGTGATGCCGGGATTCTCACCGTTGGCGTTGTAACCAAGCCGTTTTCCTTTGAAGGCAAGCGACGCATGTTGCTGGCTGAGGAGGGGATTATCGAACTGCAGAAGAATGTTGATACGTTGATTGTCATTCCGAACCAGAATCTGTTCCGGGTCGCAAACGACAAAACCACGTTTGCCGATGCTTTCTCGATGGCAGACCAGGTATTGTATTCCGGTGTTGCCTGCATCACTGATTTGATGGTGAAAGAAGGTCTGATCAACCTTGATTTTGCCGATGTACGTTCTGTCATGCGTGAAATGGGCCGCGCAATGATGGGCACCGGCGAAGCTTCCGGCGAAGGCCGTGCGATGGCTGCTGCAGAGGCTGCAATATCCAATCCGCTGCTCGATGAAACCTCAATGGCGGGTTCGCAGGGTCTGTTGATCTCAATCACTGGTGGCCGCGATATGACACTGTTTGAAGTCGACGAGGCGGCAACCCGCATCCGCGAGGAAGTTGATCCTGATGCCAATATTATTCTCGGTGCGACGTTTGATGAGAGCCTTGAAGGTGTCATCCGGGTTTCTGTGGTTGCTACCGGCATTGACGCTGAAGTCAGTGCCGCGGCTGCACCAAATGCCCAGCTAATGCATGATGCCGCTGAACGGCTGCGTCAGTCTGCAATGGCCCGTACAGGCACTTCCGACGATGAAGCAGCGGCAAGCCCGGACCGTAGCGGTGCCGATGCAATAGAAGAAGAACTGACAATTCCGGCGGCGCCGTCGCTGGAGATCGAGCGCAATCCTGGTGCAGTACCGTTTCAAGCCGAAAATGCAGATTTCGACGACCCGATTTCGGATTCCGATTTCCAGAGCGCCCTGGATGAACATCTGACCGCTCCGACATTTGTAGCTGATAGGGTTGCGCCATCGGCAGCTCATCCCGAACCTGCAGTACCGTCACGGGCGACCCGGATGCCGTCTGTTGAAGATTTTCCAGCTGTTGCTCAGCAAAACCTGGCAACTCAGCCAAAATCACCGGCTGAAGAAAATGGCCCGATGGGATTGTTGAAACGCCTGGCGACAGGTCTGGGTGGGTCGGCTCCGGCGACGGAACCTGCACCGGCGGTCAAGCCTGCGGCTGCAACCACCGCTCCGGCGGCGACGGCGGCGGCGGCGGCGGCGCGTGAGGACAACAATCCTTATGCACCGCCCAAAGATGGATCTCTGGACGTCCACGGTCGGGCGGTCCCTGCTGCAAAACCAATCAGCGAAGATGATCAGCTCGACATACCGGCATTTCTGCGCCGACAAGCATAGATTGCCTGATTGGGCTGGTGGCCCGGTGTGCCGATTTGGTGCACCTTAATTGCTGCTGTTAACGATTCTTAGAGGTCGCTGGGCATAATAAGCCCAACGGCCTCTTTTGATGAGCGAAGCCAGACGGTTAACGATCCGTTAACTTGTTAACATTCGGTAAGAAAGCGTGATTTGGATAGCAGGCCGACAAAGGGTAGGAAAGTAAACAAGATCGGGGAATAAGGCTCGTTTTGTGAGTTCTACAGGGGGGGCGCATTTGATGCGCCTGTAAGAAGAACTCAAGAGCTGCAGTTTCTGTTGTGTCGGGTGTAATGAAAGTACCGCAAGACGTATTTGCGGGATCGGGGTATAAATGGGAACGAAAGTTTCAAGTAAGCAGAACACATTGGCAGATCGAATTGACTTGTCGGGTGTTGGAGTCCACAGCGGTAAGCCAGTTTCCATCTCTCTCCTTCCAGCCGATGAAGATACAGGTATCGTATTTCAGCGCTGTGATATTTCTCCGCTGGATCAGGTCGACATTTCAGCCAATATTCAATCCGTCGGTGCAACCGATCTGTGTACCGTGTTGGGTGACCCTGCCGGTGTGCATGTAAAAACTGTTGAACATCTTATGGCTGCTTTGGTTGCGCTTCACGTTGATAATGTGGTGATCGAAGTCGACAGCGCCGAAATCCCGGTTATGGACGGTTCTTCAGAAGTGTTTGTGGAAGCGATCGATCAGGTTGGACTGGTTGAGCAAAAGCGTCGTCGTCGATATTTGCGAATTCTCAAGGAGGTTCGCTTTACCATGGGATCCAGCTGGGGCGTTTTTGAGCCTCACGATGCCACACGATATGAAGTCGAAATCGACTTTGAAGAAGAGATTATCGGCCGCCAGAAATTCTGCGGTGATCTGACCCCAGAAACATTCCGCACAGAACTTTCCCGTGCCCGGACATTTGGATTTATGAAGGATGTCGAACGCTATTGGGCGGCCGGATTCGCGCTCGGATCGAGCCTCGATAATTCCGTGGTCATTTGTGATGATAACAAAATTATCAACCCCGAAGGCCTGCGTTACACAGACGAGTTTGTGCGCCATAAAACACTTGATGCTGTCGGTGACCTTGCGCTCGCTGGTGGTCAGATTCTTGGCTGTTTCCGCTCTTATCGCGGTGGCCATAAGCTGAATGCGATGGCGCTGGAATTCCTGCTCTCAGATCCATCGAATTATGAGTGGACGGAAGCCGAACCGGTTGTTCGCGGCGGAGCGCGTGCAGAACTTCGTTCTGTGGCTTCGGCGACATTTGCTGCAGACAAGAACTAAGCAACTGCACCTCTGTCTTGGTTCAAAATGCGTTCGAATTGGTTGCCGTGTTAAGCATTGCCTCAAAAATGAACGATTTTACCCTCACAAGTCAGACAATCGATTGTCCGATTTGCGGGATGGGGGTATTGTCCCGTTAAATCTAGCAGGCGTTAATTAGTGAGAAAACGAATGTCGACCGAGATACAGCCAGTGAAATCCCCGGAATATAACGCTGGAGGGAAAAGCGCTGGAAAACTGGCTATTGGCCTGGCTTCCTTTGCAATATTGTTGAGTGCTTGCGCTAAAGAGCAGGACGTTAATGCATTTATCGATCCTACCGTGCCGGCGGATCAGACTTATAACGAAGCCCTGGCCAATATTGATGCTGGAAAATTCACTCAGGCGAAGCGCAAGTTCAAAAAACTCGACCGACAACATCCTTATTCCGAATACGCCAAGAGATCTGGTGTGATGGCAACATTTATCGCCTACAGGCAGGGTGACTATGCCGAAGCGATTGCGCAAGGCAAACGGTTCGTACAGCTCTATCCAGCCAATACAGAGGCGCCATATGCGCAGTATCTGGTGGGTATGTCGCACTATCGCCAAATCTCTGACGTGACCCGCGATCAGCGCTCTGCTAAAGAGACTTTCCGCGCCATGAATGTGTTGATTGAGCGTTATCCCGAGAGCGAATATGTCGAGGACGCAAAGCGCAAGAAGCGCATCGCCAAGGACCAGCTTGCTGGCCAGGAAATGCTGGTTGGTCGCTATTATCAGGAACGTAAGGAATATCTTGCCGCTATCAACCGTTACCGCGGTGTGGTGGAGCAATTTGAAGACACCCGTCACGTCGAAGAGGCGCTGGCCCGGCTGACCGAATCTTATTTCGCACTCGGCCTGACATCAGATGCTCAGTCAGCTGCGGCGGTTTTGGGGCATAATTTTCCCGACAGCAAATGGTACCGCGATTCATACGCATTGTTGGAGAAGGGCGGATTGCGCCCGCAGGAAAACCGAGGGTCGTGGCTGTCTCGTGCGTCTAAGTTGATTTCCGGCGCCTAGAGCAAGAACTGCCAAGTTACCGTTTCAGACCGATATGGTCCGATGGTGTGTGGTATCCAGTAAATATTCTGGTACATACCGGAAACAGACTGGTTCCTGATCGTCGCATTAGGTAATAGTCTTTGCCATAAGACTCGCTCCAAATTAGATCAAAGAGATCCATGCTTTCAGCCCTGTCCATTCGGGATATTGTGCTCATCCGCGAGCTGGATATTGATTTTGACGGTGGCCTGGCGGTGTTGTCGGGCGAAACGGGTGCCGGAAAGTCAATATTGCTGGATGCTCTATCGCTGGCGCTGGGTGCGCGAGGCGACGGCGATCTGGTCCGCGTTGGGCAAAAACAGGGCCAGGTGAGTGCGATTTTTGATGTTGAACAGGATCACGGCGTCTTCGATCTGCTGGCAGAAAATGATCTGCTGGATGCGGGCGCCCGTGACGGCATTATTTTGCGCAGAAACCAAAGTGCCGATGGTCGCACCCGGGCCTATGTCAACGACCGCCCGGTCAGTGTCTCACTATTGCGGCAGGTTGGTCAAAAACTGGTCGAAATACATGGGCAACATGAAGAACGAGCGATGGTGGATCCCGCAGCGCATCGCGATCTCGTGGATGCATTTGGTGGGTTGGAAAACGAGCGACAGGCAGTCGCTGATGCCCATCGGGAATGGCGGGAGGCCGTAAAACAGCTGAAATCTCTGCAGGCACGAGTCGAACAGGCAGCAAAGGATGCCGACTATCTGCGGTCCAGTGTTGAAGAACTGACGATTTTGTCACCGCAAGGGGGCGAGGAAGAAGAACTTGCAGGTCGCCGTCAAACGATGATGGCTGCAGAAAAGATTGCCTCCGATCTGGATGAGGCCCATCAGGTTCTGGCCGGGCAGGCATCGCCGGTGCCAACTCTGGTGAGCACATTGCGCAAACTGGAACGCAAGTCGGATTCTGCTCCCGGTGTGCTGGATGCGGCTATTGAATGTTTTGGGGTTGCAGTCGACGCTTTGGCGCAGGCTGAGACCGAACTGGAGAGGGCATTACGACTATCCGAATTTGATCCGCAGGAACTGGAGAATGCCGAGGAACGCCTGTTTGCATTGAGAGCCGCTTCGCGTAAATACAAAGTTCCGGTAGAAGAACTGGCCGCCCACGCGATTCAACTGGCGAGTGATTTGGCTTATCTGGATGCCGGAGAAGACCGGCTGACGCAGTTGGAGCAGGAGGTGCAAAAGCTGCGTCTGGAGCTGAAACAGCGGGCTGCGATCTTAACCGAGGCGCGTTGCACCAATGGCGAAGTTCTGTCGCAGCGGGTGATGCAGGAACTGCCAGCCCTGAAACTGGAAAAAGCTCGGTTTTTCGTTCAAATTGAATCATTAGATGAAGAAATTACCCCAGACGGTTGTGATAATGTTGAATTTCATGTTCAGACAAACCCGGGATCTCGCCCCGGCGCATTGATGAAAGTTGCGTCTGGCGGGGAATTATCACGATTTCTTCTGGCGCTGAAAGTCGCGCTGGCCGACAGGGGATCCGCGCCAACGCTGGTGTTTGATGAAATAGATACAGGTGCTGGCGGGGCAGTTGCGGATGCGATTGGCGGACGTTTGGCAAACCTGTCGCGCCATGTACAGGTTCTGTCGGTAACCCATGCACCCCAGGTCGCGGCACGGGCAGCGGCGCATTTCCTGATATCAAAAGACGGGGATCAGGCAGTAGAAACCCGCATCAATGCAATCAGTGGAGATACCCGTCTTGAAGAAATTGCCCGTATGTTGTCCGGTGCGCAGGTGACTGCTGAGGCGCGCGCCGCAGCAGCCCGGTTGCTGGAAACCTGATGGTGACGGGAAGGGAAGTGGGTATCCTATGATTGAGGCGAAAAAGCTGACAGCTGAACAGGCGGAACTCGAGCTGGAGCGCCTGGCATCCGAAATTTCTGGCCACGATGCGCGTTATCATGGGCAGGACGCGCCGACCATTTCTGATGCCGATTATGATGCACTTCGTTTGCGCAATTCAGCCATTGAAAAACGTTTCCCGGAATTAGTCCGGGCTGATTCCCCGAGTTTTTCGGTTGGTTCGGTTGTGCAAAGCAAATTTGACAAGATCACTCACCCGGTTCCCATGTTGTCGCTGGACAATGCCTTTAGCGATGAGGATGTTGTTGATTTCGTAGGCCGGGTGAAGCGTTTCTTGAAGTTGCCAGACGATCGGGCGCTTGCATTGACGGCGGAGCCCAAGATTGACGGGCTGTCGCTGGCGCTGCGCTATGAAAAGGGCGAGCTGATCAGCGCCGCAACCCGCGGTGATGGCACGATTGGTGAAAATGTCACGGCCAATGCCCGCACAATTGGCGACATTCCGCTGCAATTGCGCGGCAATGACATTCCAGATGTCGTTGAAGTGCGCGGAGAAGTTTATCTCGGCAAACAGGCCTTTTTGGAACTCAATGCGCGCATGGAGGCGGAAGGCAAGCCGGCCTATGTAAATCCTCGCAATACGGCGGCAGGCTCCCTGCGGCAGCTAGATTCGCGCATCACAGCCAGTCGACCGCTGAAATTTTTTGCCTATGCCTGGGGCGAGGTCAGTGCGGTTCCGCGCAATTCCCAGATGGAGATGGTTGATCTGTTTCACCACTGGGGGTTTCAAATCAACCCGCTGATGGGCCGATTCGATCAGGTTGACCAATTGATCGAACGCTATCACCTGATCGAAGAGCAAAGGCCTCATCTGGACTACGATATCGATGGTGTTGTTTACAAAATTGACGATTTGGCTTTGCAGCAACGGCTCGGGTTTGTCTCCCGCAGCCCACGCTGGGCAATCGCCCATAAGTTTCCGGCTGAAACAGCAATTACCGTTCTTAGGGACATCGAAATTCAAGTTGGTCGAACGGGGGCATTATCGCCTGTTGCACGGCTTGAACCAATCACCGTTGGCGGTGTTGTGGTGTCAAATGCAACGCTCCACAATGAAGATTATATCGCTGGTATAGGATCCAATGGCGAACCGATCCGTGAGGGACGAGATCTGCGGATTGGTGATACAGTGACAGTTTACCGGGCTGGGGATGTGATCCCCAAAATTCTGGATGTCGACCTGAGCAAGCGTCCTGAGAAGGCGCAACCCTATGGCTTGCCGGTCAAATGCCCGGCCTGTGGTAGTGATGCGGTACGCGAAACAAATGCCAATTCCGGCAAACTTGATTCGACGCGACGCTGCACCGGTGGGTTTATCTGCCCGGCTCAGGCGGTCGAAGGTTTGAAGCATTTTGTTTCCCGCAATGCGTTTGACATTGACGGGCTTGGCGAAAAGCAGGCGGAAGCATTTTACTCTTGGGGCCTGGTGATGAATCCGGCTGATATTTTCTCGCTGAAGCAGCGCGATGCGCGGTCCCTGACGCGGTTGGAGAACCGTGACGGTTTTGGCAAGCTGAGCGCCACCAATCTGTTCGATGCAATCGATGCGCGCCGCGAGATCGATCTTCACCGCTTTATATTTGCTCTGGGCATCCGCCATGTCGGTGACGGCAATGCCAAGCTGCTGGCCCGCCATTATCACACGATGGAAGCAATACTGACGGCGATGGACGACAGCAGAGACTTTGCCGGGTCAGCGTGGGAGGAATTGGTCAATATTGACGGCATCGGAGAAACCGCTGCACGGGCTGCCGTTCAGTTTTTTGCCGACCCCAATTCACGTGGCGTCGTTGATGAATTGCTCACCCAGGTTACACCGAAACCAGCCGAACAGGTGTCCAGCGAGTCGCCCGTTGCTGGAAAAACGATTGTGTTTACCGGAAGTCTGGAACAGATGAGCCGCGATGAGGCGAAGGCTATGGCTGAGCGTCTGGGAGCCAAGGTAGCAGGTTCTGTCAGTGGTAAAACTGATCTGCTGGTTGCCGGGCCGGGTGCCGGCTCGAAGCTGAAAAAGGCAACCGATCTGGGCATTCAAACTCTTGATGAAGATGGCTGGTTTGAACTTGTCGGACGATGATTTATGGCGCGATAGCCTTGACGGGATACGGGATGTTCTGCCGATAACGCTGGGTGTGGTTCCTTTTGCAGGCGTGTTCGGTGCTTTGGCGATTGAGCAGGGGTTGAGCCTGGGCGAACTCGCCTTGGCTTCGATGACAATTTATGCCGGCGCCAGCCAATATGCGATGCTCGATTTGATGGGGCAGGGAGTTCCCGCATGGTCGATCGTGCTGGCCGTATTTGCCATCAATTTCCGACACCTGTTGTATTCTGCTTCGCTTGGTCGGCGGTTGGCGGCATTTTCAACAGGGCAAAAGGTTGTCGCATTCTTTATGCTGGTTGACCCGCTATTTGCCTCTGCGGAGACGCGGGCCTTTAAGCGCGGCTTGCGCCCGGCCTACTACTTTGCCTATGGGACAGTGCTGTATGCAACATGGACAATATCCAATTTCATTGGCGCATTATTCGGATCGTTGATTGAGGATCCGGCATCATTTGGGCTCGATTTCATCCTGCCGCTTTATTTCACCGGGCTGGTGATTGGTTTTCACAGGCGCCCCAATTTTTTGCCAGTTCTGCTGGTGAGTGTTGCAGCGTCACTCGCCGTCTGGTTTACGATTGGAAGCCCCTGGCATATTTCGCTGGGTGGTTTGGCAGGCCTGCTTGCCGCTGCTTTGTTGAGCAAGCCGGGCGAGGAGGTTGATCATGGATGATCTGACCTTGCTTTTTATCGCCTGTGCCGCTGTTACCTATGCAACCCGGTGCGGCGGGCATTTGATCCTGTCGAGATTCGGGACGATTCATCACCGGGTAAGTGCAGCACTCGATGCTGTGCCGACCGCTGTGATGGCGGCGCTGGTGGCGCCCTCATTGGTCACACACGGCCCGGCAGAAGTGCTGGCAATCATTGTTTCCGGCTTGATTGCGCTTCGTGCTCCACTGATGTTCAGTGTCGCCGTCAGCACGGCCGTGCTGGTTGGATTGCGGGCGTTTATCTGAAGATCAGAAAATCCCCTGGCAGATGATCATAACGACCCCTGCAACCACGATATAGCCAAAATCCACGCCCAGTGCGTATCCGGATTTCTTCACAAATGCGCCCGCTGACATGGTGAAACAGGCTGCAGCAAGAATGGCGATTATGGCGGTTATCAGATGTTCGAATGTGGCTGTAATGCCAATCACCAGTGCGAGAAGAAATAACGCCACCAATTGGCTGACCATTGCAAAAACCGGCATCGATTGAGCGCTGCCCAACTCAACCCCGGAACCAGCAGCCCAGCCGGTGCCAAACAGTTTTGGGCTGTACCAGAGCCATCCGACCAGAAACGCCACGACAGTTCCAACAATAACAGCAATCCAGTTTAAGTTTCCAAGTTCGCTTTCCATAATTGTCTCCTTTGGGAAATTGTTAAGCCAGAACGTCGTCCAGCGTGGCCAGAATACTGTCCCAACCTCCCAGATGATTGTCTCTGGTTGGTTCATCGGCGAATTTTACATGAATGAGTTCGAGGTCAGTGCCACCGGAATCTGCGTCCTTGAAGTTCAATGTCACGGTGCTTCCATCAACCGAAAATGGCGATTCCCAAGTGAAGATTATGCGGTCAAACCTGTCGATTTCCTTATACTCTCCCCCGTGAGGAATTTGCTGGACGCCAGCCTGCATGACGATGGCAAACCGACCACCGACCTGTGGCTCGACAGAGGCGCTTGGTACAGTCATACCTTCGCCGGGGAGCATGAAACGAGCCAACATTTCCGGGTCGAGCCATGCGTCAAAGACAATGTTCCGGGCGGCCTTTATGTGACGGGATGTCGTCAGGGTCAGATCACTCATTTTGATTTTCCTTACTTAACATGCTGTCCAGTCTTTCCAGCCGGATATCCCAAACCGAACGCAATTGGGTAAACCAGTCGTCGATCAAAGAGACCGGTCCCATATTCGCGCTGATCAGATGAGTGCGCCCCATGGTCTGCCGGGAGACCAGTCCTGCAGCCTCCAGAACTTTGATGTGTTTGGAGACGGAATTCAGGCTCATGTCAAAATATGCAGCGATATCTGTCACGCGGATATGCCCTTCCTGCACCAATTGGGTGAGGATCGACCTGCGTGTGGGATCACTGACCGCCTTAAGCACATGAGAGAGCTGCCTCGTATCGGGTTCCTGTCCAACCATTCGGGCGATCATAGGAGCAGTAGATTAATAGTCAACCATTTGGTTGAATATAATATGAGCTGACGAATTTGATGTGCGCTGGCACTTTGGTCGCACAGGCGTGAAGTCGGGAACGGGACCTAAATTGGCCGGTGGAATAGATCGTTTGCACCGGGTGTTTGCGGGGCGGGCAGTGACTTCAACAGTGGTACATATTCCGGTAACGCCAGATTTTTAACAGCTATTGCTTCCACAATAGTCATCCATTTTAGCTCTGTGTGCTCGGTGTCCTTGATCGAAGGTTCTCCGATCCACTGAGATATGAGAAACATATAAAAAATTGCATCATTGTTTGCTAATTGGGATGTGGTGGCGATTTTTCCGGCAGTTTGGAAGCGCGTGGGGGTAACACCAATTTCTTCCAGGAGTTCACGCTGCAGCGCATCTTTTACTGATTCATCTGCTACTACATGGCCACCCGGGAACCTCCAGCAATCGGGATAAAATATTCGATGCGGACTTCGATGGGCGAGCAATATTTGATGATCGCGCCGCAATATTCCGCAGACGATGTGCCGCATGATAATTCTTACCTCTGCTTTCGCGATGCATTTGCCGTCGCCGTCGCCGTCGCGTTCGCCGCCGCCGCTAGGCTGATGCGGCGGGTAGTTCGCGGGCGAGCGGTTGCGTTGCGTGGCGCAACCAGTCTGCGACACCGTCCTCAACCAGGGGGCCGACTTCACGGTTGACCCAGCCATGATAAGCGTTGAGCCAGTGGAGCTCTTCATCGCTCAGCAAGTTGGGATCGATCAGTCGTTGGTCAATTGGAGCAAGCGATATGGTTTCAAACCCCATCATTGGTTGGTCGCCGCCATCAATCGGCATTTCCTCGCGGACGATCACAAGATTTTCGATGCGAATGCCAAACGCCCCGGAACGATAATAGCCGGGCTCATTGGAGACAATCATGCCGGGCAGAAATTCCTGGATGCCACGCTTTGAGATATTTTGCGGCCCTTCATGAACTGCCAGATAGGATCCGACGCCGTGACCGGTGCCGTGGGCGTAATCCATGCCGTGTTGCCAAAGCGGCATCCGTGCGAGGGCGTCAATGTCCACCCCGCGTGTGCCTTTTGGAAAACGAGCCAGAGCAATTGCAATGTGGCCCTTTAACACCAGTGTGAAGGCGCGGCGTTGATCTGTTCCCGGGTCACCAATGGCAATTGTGCGGGTGATGTCGGTGGTGCCGTCGTCATATTGGCCCCCGGAATCGCTGAGATAGAGTTCACCGGTCTGAAGCACCCGATTGGTGGCTTCATTGACCCGATAATGGACAATCGCACCGTTGGGGCCGGAGCCAGATATGGTGTCAAAGGAAATATCCCGCAATGGCATATTGCCCGCCATATCGGACCGGAACTGTTCGAGTTTCCGGGCTGCGGTGATTTCATCAATCGTGCCCGCAGGTTGTGCGTCCAGCCATGCCAAAAAGGAGACCATTGCGGCTCCGTCGCGCTTGTGGGCGGTTCGGGATCCAGAAACTTCTACGTCGTTTTTGGCCGCTCTTGGCAAAGAAACGGGGTCTTTGGCATCGATGATTGTCCCACCGGAGGCTTCAACCAGCGAGTTTAGTGCAAATGGGCTGATGGTCCCGTCCAGCATGACTCGCGCACCGTTTGCCAGGCTTTTGACGGTTTCAGCCAACTCAGAAGGGGGCTGCATCGACGCGACCTGGGTGAGGAATGCTTTTGTCTCCATGTCCAATTTGCGCTGGTCGATGAACAGCAGGGGTTCGTCTGAATTGCGCAATATGGCGTGGGACAGCGAGATCGGCGTGTGAGCGACGTCCTGGCCACGGATATTGAACAGCCAGCATACCGAGGCCGGGTCGGTCAAAATGCACATATCGGCCTGATTTTCTTCCAGCTTGGTTTGCATGTCCTTCAATTTGTCTCGGGTCAGGCGTCCGGCATGGGAGAATTCATGGATGCTTGTTGGTTCCAGAGGGGGCGGGGGCTGGTCGTGCCAAATTTGATCTATGGGATTGCTTGCCAGTTCGACCAGCCCACTTTTGCTTTGCTCACCCGCCGTTTTCAACTGCTTGACCTGCGTGTTGGTATGCAACCAGGGATCGAATCCTAGAATGTCATTTGAAGTCGCGTTTTGCTGAAACCATTTGTGCGGTGGTGTATCGATCAGACTTTCTATGGTCCAGTGGTTCAAATCGGCCTGTTCTGCGGCCTGCAAAGTGTATCGACCATCAACAAACAGCACCGCCTGGTCCTGTGTAACCAATGCTGTGCCGGCAGAACCGGTAAAGCCGGTGAGCCAGGCCAGCCGCTCCTTGTCCGCCGGCAGGTATTCATTGTTCTGCTCATCATTGTGGGGAACCAGCACCATGGTCACGTTGTTGTCAGTCATCAACTGGCGCAACTGGTTGAGGCGATTATCGCCAATGACCGGTGCGGGCGGGGCATCGAAATTCTGGAACATGTATGCTGCCCTCTGGTTTGGCCGTTTGGTCCGAATTTACCGCAATAAATCCAGCTTGAATTGTCGACGATTGGTACCATGGATTCGATCATGGAGCGACTGTAACAAACTGGTAAACTTTGCCATGCAAATGCTGCAAGGCTCGTTTGCGTCAATACCCCTTACTAAACTCAACCAGAATTCTATCTTTCAACTATCGCGAAACAATGATGTTTCGAAACGATGATAAAGGAAGAGACGATGGGATTTAAAAGCACATTCGACCGCATGGTTGCAGCACGTGAAAAACAGGCCCGCCGCTATGTCAATGGTGCCCTCCTCAACCTTGATGACGACACCCTGAACAAAGCCGGTTTCAGCCGCGACGCCATCAAGAAACAGGGCGTATCAGTCTACCCATTCTAAACTTGGGTTGGCCGCGCCACATAAGGCGCAGCGTATATCAAAAAGAGCGGTCCTTCGGGGCCGCTTTTTTTATGACCGCATCAACATGGTCAACCAGCCTTCGCGAATTATCCAGTTCTGCAAAGTCAAACCCTGCCTGCGATAGGCGGACGTAATGCGGGCGCGCTGGTGGGGCAACAAGCCCGACAATATGACCTGCGCGCCGGGGGCCAAATGTGGTGCCATTGGACGGGCCAAGGCTTCCAGCGGACGTGCCAGAATATTGGCAAATACCAGATCGACTTTGCCGAATTTTGCAAACAGGGGATGATGAAACCCATTTGCTGTCTCACAGCGGACATGGGTGGCAATCTGATTTAAGAGACAGTTTTCGCGGGCGGTTGTTACCGCTACCGGATCGATGTCAGTTGCCAGAACTGGAATATGAACCGCTTTTGCCAGCGCAATGGCCAGTACACCTGACCCGGTGCCAATATCGAGTGCGCGGCGCGGCAATCCCAGTTGACCGCTGCTTTCCCGCAAGCACAATTCCAACATCTCCAGACATCCAGCTGTGGTGCCGTGATGGCCTGTTCCAAATGCCTGACCAGCATCAATTTCAACCGCGATGCGTTTATGAGTTGCTTTGTCACGGTCGTGCGACCCGTGAACTAAAAACCGTCCGGCACTTACCGGCGACAATTGTTGCAGGGTTTGACTGACCCAATCAATGTCGGCGACCGGTTCATGAACCAGATTCAGGCCAAAACAGTCATGGCCCAGTCGATCGCGAATCACGCTCTCCCAATGTCGAGATTCCTGTTCGGGCACATATATGGAATAGGACCATTGACCGCTGTCTTCCCGGGTTTCAAACAATACGCTTGTAATGCCGTCTTCTTCGAACTGCGGGTCGAGAATGCTGGCTATATGGTAGGCTTCAGGTTTGCGGGTGGTTAAAGTGAGGCGGGTCTGTTTCATATTCTTCCAGCTACGAGGCGGTAAGGGGTGAACCTGGTGCCGGGGTTGGGGAAATTCGGCCCAAAGAGCCGCGACGATTAGGCCAGAAGCGATCTGTTATCACCATATTGAGCCAGACCCTATAGGCAAAGAGGCTCTTTCGGCAGCAAACCCGACGATTGGTTGATTTGGCGTAGAGATCACAAAAAAAAGGCGAAAATTCACAAACAGATAAATGCAATCAATAGTGCCCGTCAAAACCATTGTCAGGGGACTGCGCATATTTTCTCTATCATCGTGATAGCATTAGCCAATCCATTTTCGCGTTTGATTTGGTGACCAATATTCATGGCAGCATCTTTCATAGCCTGATCGCCTGTCGCTTCTTGCAGGGCAGTCGCCAGTAAATCTGCACTGAGTTTTTTTTGAATAATGGGCTTGGGTCCCGCACCAATCTTATGCACCCGCCAGCCCCAAAATGGCTGGTCGGCAAAAAACGGAACAATGATAGATGGTTTTCCGGCACGCAGACCGGCCGCTGTCGTTCCTGCACCACCGTGGTGAACTACCGCAGAAACTTTCGGAAGCAACCAGTGATGAGAAACCTGCTCAATGTTGAAGATCGTGTCTGGCAAATTTTTCGCTTTTAATCCGCCCCAACCTGTGGCGATGATGCCGCGCAAGCCTGCTTTTTGCAAAGCTTCTGTCACGATGAGTGCAAGCCGTTCTGGATTTCGCCCCACCATTGAGCCAAAGCCAATATAAACGGGCGGTTCGCCTGCGTTCAGGAAATCCAATAATTCTTGTGACGGTGTCCATTCTTCCTTTCCATCGAGGAAAAGATAACCGGTAACATGCGCCGTATTCGGCCAATCAGATGGTCGTGGCAAAACGACCGGACTATGTGCGTGCAAAATGTGGATGTTTTTGCCACTTCCCGACTTGGTTAAACTATATTTTTTCAAAGGTGGCAGATCAATTTCTGCACGGAAATCTCGAATGTAGCTGCTGATTGCCTTGATTGTCACAAACCGAACAAATGCGTAACCGATGCGCCTATACCATCCACCCAAATTAAGATCAGGAAGACCTGGAGCAGGAAATTCCTTCGTTGGCACAAGCATCGGGACCGGCGTAACCATAATTGCCTTTATGCCCATTTTTTCTGCAATATGAGGTGCAGCACCTGCCTTGGGATGAAAGATAATCAGATCAGGATTTACTGCTTGTGCGACCTGCCAGCTTTCACGCAAAAGAGATTTATTTGCCGGTTTTACTTGCTTTGCAATTTTAAGGCCACGCCTTGCCAACTGATAGAAATTACTACCCTTTTCCAGCAAATCCTTCCCTTCATCTGTATCGAGGATGGCAAGCAGATCATCATTCATATGGGCGTAATTCAGCTCGTGGTCTTCAACAAAATCTTGAAAGCGGTTACTCGTTGCCAGCGTAACGCGATACCCGTCTGCTTGCAGCTTCTTTCCCAGTGCAACATATGGCTGCACATCACCCCTGGATCCATATGTCAGAATAAGAATATTCATGAATTCCAGAATACCAGTTTTACATTCTGGTGTTCGAAAATTTGAGGATAATGCGTGACATTGCCCCGCTGCTCGTTTCATCCCTGAATGGAAGATCTGCGAAGGCAAAAGCAAATACGCCGCTATCGAACCGACTCGGCGCCTGCCGATCATGGCTCATGCAGCCTCGAGCCCGGGATTGTTCCGTTTGGGAAAATTGGGGCCCGACAGGCCCCCCTCTGTGGGTTGGGCAACTTGGGGACAGGGTACCTGCCGGGCGTGCACAATGTCATGAAAACATCACACTGTGCGGAGCCCGACGATGCCTCCCTCTGTGGGTTGGGCAACTTGGGGACGGAAGACCGTCGGGCAACGCGCGATGCCGTAGTAGGGCAGCATGGCGCGCAAGTCGTAGGGGTTCAGATATCAACAGCCACTTCAGAAGCGTCCAAGACGCAAACACGCGAAGGTGACGTTTCAAATATTCATATCGATAATACTGAATTACCCAATTCTATGTTTTTACTGGGTTATATAAATAATATAACCAATTCCGGTAAGGTCGAAGTAACGGAGATATTTTTCACAAATTGCTAAGTGATAGTATCTCCGTTACTTCTCGCCGCGCACATTTATTGAACCTTTTGAAAAGGATTTACCACTGCACGAATATTTTTTATTTGATTTTTTCCTGAAAACCGAATTGTCCGGTGAAAATAAGGATATATAGGCCACAGTTGAATGCCTCCCCGGCTCGGCGGGTTCCGCAAACTCGCCGATCAGGGATGCAAACTTCGCTGTGGCTGCAGCGGCAATTGTGACGACTCGTTCATACGGTCTTGCAGTATATGCCGGCATAGAGCCAACATTGTGCAGAAAGGGCCGCAGACAGTCATCTGCTGAAACGCAAACTTCGGTCAACGCAGTTTCAGCGATTTAGTGATTTAGTTATTGGGAGATTGAATTGGGAAACGTTGCAGAAAGAATTCTGACGCGGACTCAGGTCAGGCTCATTTCCGAACCAGCTAACAACGCAGTCGTGCAATAGACTTCAATGGGACCTTGCCAAACTTTCTTCAACAAAAGGCGGATAAAGGATATTGGAGTTTCGGTGGCTGTAAAAATGACCAGCGTTTCATCATGTTGCTGTATGTCGACGACTGAACGGTTGAGCATCGAATCAGATTCGATCGCCGCCTGTACGCTGTCTAAGTTCGATTCAACTTGTGAACGCTGAAGCATTCGCTGATATCCTTAAGAATAAGTTATTCTAATTGCCCCGTAGAATATCTTAAGAAGTGCGAAACTTCTGTCAAGGAATTCGTTAAACTTTTAGCTTCTCGGATTTGTGATGACCCTTATGCTTGTATGCGCGGATCATTGCGCTACCAAAAGGTATGAAACGGTTTGTTGTCGCCCTGCTTTGCGCAATCGGACATACGCTTGTGCCAGGTGTTGTACAGGCGACAGATGGTTGTGGGCAAAAGGCTCCCTGCACAATTGAGGGCCCTGACGGCGGGACTTACCATGTGTCCACCCCGGCTGCCCAAAATTCTCCCAAGCCCCTAAAAGCATTTATCTTTTTTCATGGTCATAATGGCTCCGGGGCTGGAATCATGCGTAACGCAAGAATGAAAAAGACACTCCAGGAGGCGGGATATTTGCTGGTGGCGCCTGACGGGCCGCAATTTACTTCAAATGGCCGCACGACACGCGGATGGGCAGCGCGGCCCGAAGGAGAAAATCCCCGAGGTCAGCGCGATGATATCAAATTCGTTGAAAATGTGCTGACAGATTTGGCACAAAAATATCCTCTGGACTTGACCAGGACGGTGGTCAGCGGCTTTTCCTCTGGTGGTTCCATGGCCTGGTATTTCAGTTGTTATTCAAAAATGCCGCTGGCCGGTGTTGTTGCGGTGGCTGGTGGCCTGCGCCGACCCTTGCCGGATGGCGGTGAAATACAGGGCGACCGGTCACTTGCGAAAAAATGCCCTGGTGGTCCGCGAAAAGTGGTTCATATCCACGGATTCAGCGACCGCCAGGTGCCGTTGGAAGGACGCGGGATACGTTCCTGGCACCAGGGTGATGTATTTGAAGGGCTTTCGGTGCAACGCCATACAAATCAATGCGGCTCGCGTCCCGACCGGGTTTCAGCAAAGGGAGCGTTTTGGTGTCGCGAATGGACCCGCTGCCAAAGCCAAACACCAATTCGGTTTTGCCTGCATGCTGGCGGTCATGGCATGCCGAAGAACTGGCTCGGGGAAGGGCTTACCTGGTTGCAAAATCAGCAATAACTTCCGATCTGGTGCCAAATCAGCTGAGTTGTTTAGTGAATCCCTTATCGATCCGCACCCTCATTTTCGGTCTCCAGCAGGATAATTCATATATTACATACGATTGGAGCAGCTCAGCTTCAGATTTCGTGATATATTTACAGGCGTGGACATTATAGTGATTTGCAACTAATAATTGTGCAGTGTTCGTTTGGTTGTATTTTGCTAGAATGCATCCAGGCTGTTCTCGAACGGCCGTGGGGGAATCCAGTTGTATCCTGCTATTGTGTCCGACTTCCCGACTGGCAGGTTCACAAAAGTACGCGGTGACTTGGCATGTCGTGAGTTAGTCAAGCGCTCGTTATCCCGCAACGAAGTGCTGCTGGTGAATGACAGCGGCAGGCTGCCTGTGCACTATAAGGTGGGAGGTCTGGAAGTATTTATTACCAGTCCTCCCGCTGCGCCGCTTCGCCGCTGCGCCGCTGTGGTGCCATATGCGGGGAATGTCGTCTGGATTATTGCTGCAATCCGAAAAAGCCATCCAGAATCGGCTGTTCGACTGTGCCAGATGGGCCCCTAAATCGATTGTATTCTGGTCTTGCCGAACAACCAGCCAGCTTGTCCTTTTGTTGGTATTGACCCTTCGGGTGTGATCCGGCAGATGAAGCTGAAATTCTTCTATATGTTTGGAGAACAGCCACCGATGGCCACTCAACGCATCGCAGCAGGCGGCTTGCTTGTCGCCAGCAACTTGTATGAATTCATCAATAAGGAAGCCTTGCCGGGCACTGGTGTCGATACCAGTAGTTTTTGGCAGGCCCTTGGTGCCATTGTTGCCGACCTGGCTCCAAAAAACGCAGCTCTTCTGGCCAAACGCGATTCCTTGCAAGAGCAGATCAGTGCCTGGCACAAGGACAATGTCGGTAAATTTACCGATATGGGCGTTTATGAAAATTTTCTGCGTGATATTGGATATATTGTTCCCGAAGGCCCGGCCTTTTCGGTAGATAGCCAACACGTTGACGATGAAATTTCTCATATTGCCGGCCCGCAACTGGTGGTGCCGATCACCAATGCCCGCTATGCGCTGAATGCAGCAAATGCCCGCTGGGGGTCGCTGTATGATGCGCTTTACGGCACCGATGCGATTTCCCATGAAGGTGGCGCCGGCAAACGGTCTGCATTCAATCCGGTTCGCGGCGACAAAGTTGTCGCCTGGGCGCGCAATTTTCTGGATCAGTCCGTTGCGCTGACCAGTGGTAGTTGGGCAGATGTCAATGTCATGACAATTGTCGACGGCAAAATTGCCATTACGCTGAAATCCGGAACTTCAACAAGTCTGGCGCAAACCAATCAGTTCGTCGGCTATGTCGGTGAAGCGGCGTCGCCAACAAATGTTTTGATGATCAATAACGGGCTACATATTGACGTCGTGATCAATCCCAACAGCCCGGTGGGAGAACGTGATTTGGCTGGCATTGCCGATGTGGTGGTTGAAGCGGCCATCACGTCGATCATGGATAATGAAGATTCCATCGCCGCCGTCGATGCCGAAGATAAGGTTGTTGCCTATCGTAACTGGCTTGGATTGATGAAGGGTGATCTGGTAGACAGTTTCGAAAAGGGCGGCAAAATGATGACCCGCCGCCTTAACGATCCGCGTGAATACACCGCTGCAGATGGGTCCAGGCTGGCCCTTAAATCCCAGGTTTTGATGCTCAACCGCAACGTTGGTCATTTGATGACCAACCCGGCAATCCTGTTGGCTGACGGCCGTGAAATACCCGAAGGCATCATGGATTGTATGATGACCGCATTGTGTGGCCTGCATGATCTTGGCACCGCCAAGCTCGAGGGTCGGCGGACCAATTCTGCCGAAGGGTCGATGTATATTGTAAAGCCCAAAATGCACGGTCCGGAAGAAGTTGCCTTTGCCTGTGAGATTTTTTCCCGCGTTGAGGATGCGTTGGGTCTCGACCGCAACACTCTGAAAATGGGCATAATGGACGAAGAACGTCGCACAACGGTCAATCTCAAGGAATGTATCCGGGTGGCGTGTGAGCGTGTGGTTTTCATCAATACCGGTTTCCTTGACCGTACTGGAGATGAAATCTTCACCTCCATGGAAGCAGGGCCAATGATCCGCAAGGGCGACATGAAACAGTCTGCGTGGATTGCTGCTTATGAAGACTGGAATGTCGATATTGGTCTTGAATGCGGTCTGCAGGGCAGGGCGCAAATTGGCAAGGGCATGTGGGCCATGCCGGATCTGATGGCGGCGATGCTTGAGCAGAAAATTGCCCATCCACTGGCTGGGGCGAACACGGCTTGGGTGCCGAGCCCGACTGCCGCCACCTTGCATGCCACTCACTACCACCTGGTCAATGTTCCGCAGGTTCAGGAAGCCAAGAAGGCCCGCGGTCGGGCCAAGTTGAGCGATATACTGTCAGTGCCAGTGGCATCGCGGCCCAACTGGACACCGGAAGATATTCAGCACGAGCTTGATAACAATGCCCAGGGGATTCTGGGCTATGTTGTGCGCTGGGTTGATCAGGGTGTTGGCTGTTCAAAAGTGCCCGACATTAACGATATCGGCCTGATGGAAGACCGTGCCACGTTGCGCATTTCAAGCCAGCACATGGCAAATTGGCTGCATCACGGTGTCGTGGATGAAGTTCAGATCCTTGCGACCATGAAGAAGATGGCCAAAGTGGTGGATGGTCAAAATGCCACTGATCCTCTGTATGAAGCGATGGATGGAAATTGGGACACATCAATTGCCTTCCATGCAGCCTGTGAACTGGTGATGGAAGGTCGAATGCAACCAAGCGGTTATACGGAACCGATCCTGCATCGCCGCCGTCTGCAAAAGAAAGCTCAAGGCTGACCCGAACGACCTGCGGGCTTTCAATAAGCTGAAAACATCCTGTCAAAATTGCTTTTGCTTGCGCTGTCGGGCCTGATAATCTGTGACCGGATAACTTGTGAGCAGGCCAATCTGACTTAAATTCGGGATATTGAACCAGAGCCGTTCACGTTTAAATGGAACCATTCTGAAGGAGCGCTTTTGTGACAGAACCAAGTAAAGGATCGCCGGTCGTATCGGGCATATGTCCAGGAGACTTTGCGCCGGTCATGGTGCAAAAGCGGCCTTCCCAAAGGGTTCGCGATTGGCGGACGCCCCCATTTGTTGAAGAGAGGGCCGAGCCCCCCTTGCCCGATGCAAGGGCATCGCGCTGCGTGCGTCTCACCTCTGGATCATCTCGCCAATCACAAACAGAATTAGCTCCATTTAATCGTGAGCGGCTCTAAATGAGCAAATTGGTGCGACGGGGTTGGGTCCCTGAAAATTGTGAGCAAAGAGTGCAGGACCTGGCAGCCTGGGCAAATGCGGCAGCCACAAGCGCTGTTGATCAGCGGTTGGAACAGCTGGTGGAGCAGAACAAACTTGTGCACGAGCATCAGTGCTTCAATCTTAACCCGGCCACCAATGTGATGAATCCTAAGGCTGAAGCCATGCTGTCGGCGGGATTGGGATCGCGCCCTTCGCTGGGCTATCCGGGCGATAAATACGAGATGGGGTTGGAGGCGATCGAGGAAATCGAGGTGATTGCAGCCGAACTCTGCGCCGATATTTTCAACGCCAAATATGCCGAGATTCGCGTCGGCTCCGGGGCGCTTGCCAATCTCTATGGGTTTATGGCCTTGTGCAAGCCGGGGGACTCAATAATCGTACCACCTGGTACAATTGGCGGTCATGTCACCCATCATGATGCGGGTTGTGCTGGTCTTTACGGGTTGGAGATTCATCCAGCACCCGTCAATGGTGATGGTTATACGGTTGATCTGGATGGTCTGGCTGCGCTGTCAAAAGAGGTGCGGCCCAAACTGATCACCATTGGAGGCAGTTTAAATCTGTTTGCCCATCCGGTGGCCGAGATCCGCGCTATCGCCGACACCTGTGGGGCGAAAGTTCTGTTCGATGCGGCGCATCAATGCGGCATCATTGCGGGCAAGGCCTGGCCAAATCCGCTGGAGCAGGGCGCGCATTTGATGACAATGAGCACCTATAAGAGTCTGGGAGGGCCAGCAGGCGGTCTGATCGTCACCAATGAGGCGGAAATTGCCGAGCGTCTCGACGCGATTGCCTTTCCCGGCATGACAGCCAATTTTGACGCCGCCAAATCCGCTGCAATGGCGATCACCATGCTGGACTGGCAGGAATACGGGCCTGCCTATGCACAGGCCATGGTTGACCTGTCGCAGGCTCTCGCTTCTGCAATGTTCGCTAAGGGAGTACCGGTTTTTGCTGCCGACAAGGAATTTACCCGCTCACATCAGTTTGCCATTGCAGCAAAGGATTATGGTGGTGGTCAAACAGCTTCCAAAACACTGCGCAAGGCGGGATTTCTGGCATGCGGCATCGGGCTTCCGCTTGATCCGGTGGCCGGCGATATGAACGGATTGCGAATTGGTACCCCGGAACTGGTGCGCTGGGGAGTTCGGTCCGCCGATGCCGACCGTCTGGCAGATCTGATTGTCCGCAGCCTGAATGCCAATCGCTTTGATGAACTTGCCAGTGAAGTTGCCGAATGGCGGTCAGAATTTTCCGATCTGCACTATATCCGCAATTAGGGAATTTTCCTGAGGGGTACCGTTTGGTACAGTAAATGCGACTTATGGGCGCCAATAGGTAAAATGGTCGTGCATATCCACTTGATCATACAGGCCCCGCATATCGATAAGCGGCGCTTGTCGATGTGCCAGACTGGCCAGAGTTTCCGGATCCAGATGCAGGCGAAACACCGAATGGCACAAAGTGACGATGATGGCGTCATAGATTTCGCCGTTTAGAATATCGTCGATGATCTGCGAGCCACGTCCTCCAGCAAAATGATCGTCGTCAGCCACGGGATCAAAATTGAATACTTCTGCACCTTGCGCCCACAAATAATCCATCAGTTTGAAAGTCTTGGAATTGCGGGTGTCGGGGCAATCTTCCTTGAAGCTGCGACCCAGTACCAGGATACGTTTACCGGCAATATTCTGGCCGTTCTGGCCAAGCAATTCTTCCAGTTTTTCGGCCAGAAAATAAGGTGTCTGTTCGTTGACCGAACGGCCAGCTGCAACAAGCTCCATGGTCAATCCGTGACGGCGACCCGCGTCGACCAGGTAATATGGATCAACAGCGATACAGTGGCCCCCGACCATGCCAGGTCTGTAACTGTGGAAATTCCATTTCGAACTGGCAGCGGCGATGACGTCGCTCGCGCGGATCCCCATTTTATCGTAGAGCGCCATCAATTCGTTCATCAGTGCGATATTGACGTCGCGCTGGGTGTTTTCGAGAATTTTCGCCGCTTCAGCGACCTTGATACTGGCAGCCTGAAACAGGCCTGCATTTACGACTCGTTCGTATAGTTCAGCCAAAAACTGGCTGACAACAGGAGTTGTTCCTGCAACTATCTTTTTGATATCACTCAATCTTCTTGTCGGATCACCTGGATTGATGCGTTCTGGTGAATACCCCAGATAAAAGTCGACACCTTCCTTGAAACCGGAAATATCTTCCAATATCGGGAGACATTTTTCTTCTGTGGTGCCCGGGTCAACGGTGGATTCATAAACGATAACGGCGCCGTATTTCATGTGTTCGGCAACAGATTTTGACGCCGACAAAAGCGGTCCGTAGTCTGGTCTGTTTCGACTATCGACGGGCGTTGGTACACAGACCAACACCACATCAGCTTCTGCAAGCATTGCCGGATCGGTCGTGAATTCGGCGTCGGCGTAAGCCAGATCGGCACTTTTGACTTCGCCGGTGCGGTCGATGTTGGCCTTCAGTTCCTGGATTTTGACACCGTCAATATCCAGGCCAATCGAGCGACTAGCCGCGGCAAAGCCGCAGACCAGTGGCAATCCGACATAGCCAAGACCAACAATCGCCACGTTGGCGGTTGCTGCGTCGGGAAATTCCACAGGTTGAGATTTCAAAAGCCGCAGCTGCGTGCGGGAGGTTGGCCGCACAACAGTGTTTGCGTCAAGCTCTGACGCAGTCAATTTTGTCGTCATTCTCATAGCGCCCTAGTGCCCCCTAACTCACGCCGCAAGCATGAAGTGCAACAACTTGACGAAAGGTAATCAAACGACAGTGAATGGGTTTGTGGTTAACCAATGATATCGTTTGATAAAAACCGCTGATTGATTCAGCAATTGTTAGCTATGGTCGCTGAAACAGCGTTAATTTTGACTTAA
The DNA here is from genome assembly GCA_014238155.1 of Rhizobiaceae bacterium. Lineage (GTDB taxonomy): Bacteria > Pseudomonadota > Alphaproteobacteria > Rhizobiales > Rhizobiaceae > Pseudahrensia. The sequence goes on along the minus strand of JABABQ010000050.1, from coordinate 80,119 downwards.
ATCAGTGGCTGAGATTGTAATTAACCACCCGCGTTAACGAACCTCACATTGCTAACCATTCTTATTGCCAGCGATGTCTGATCAACGCAGGGGTTGTTCAGATGCATCACCAGGGCACGGTTCAGCCGTGTAGGGCGCATCATGTTGGCAATCGCTACCATAGAATGGCTTTTTGGCCTTTTGATTCTGATCGTTTTCACGAACAGATATGTCTATGGGTCTATCCTGCGCCTGGCTGACCGCCGCACTCTAAAGTCTTACAATGGCGATCCGCCGGAATGGCCTCTCGTGGGCATTGTGGTGCCGGTCTATTGTGAAGGGGACAGCGTATTACAGACCGCTGAGTCTTTTGCGCAACTGGATTATCCTCGCGACAAGCTGAAAATCCTGTTCATCGATGACGTTTCCACCGATGACACTTATGAGTATCTCCAACAGGCCTGTGCGCGATACCCCTGGATGGATCTGACCCAGAACGCCGCCAATATGGGCAAGCGGCTGGGGATCAAGAATGCGGTGCAACAGCTGGACGTTGATTTGGTAATGTCGGTCGACAGTGATGTGATCGTTGAACCCAACGTCGTGCGTGAACTGACCCGCCACATGTATTCAACCGGTGCTGATGCTGTGGGCGGCTGCGTTTTTGTATCCAATGCCAAGGACACCTGGCTGACCCGAATGCAGGCAGTAAAATACTGGATCGGTTATCAGTTTTTGAAAAATGTCGAAAATGCCTATAGCCATGTCATGTGCCTGTCGGGATGTCTGACTCTCTATAAGCGGGATGTTTTGCTGGCGGTTGACCCGCATCTGGAAAACCGCAGTTTTCTGGGAGATCAGGTCAAGTATGGCGAAGATCGCTTTTTGACCCGAAAACTTGTCGAGCATGGATATAAAACCCGGCTGTGTTTTTCGGCCCGCTGTTTCACCAAAGCGCCAAAAACAATGGCCACATATCTTAATCAGCAATTGCGCTGGCGCAGATCAAACATGATCGATCTGATCACGGCGGTACCTCATCTGTACAAATTCAACTTGTTTGTGTTGATCCATTACGTCTCAATGGGGGCATTGCTGTTCTTTTACCCTGTGTTTCTGTTGGCTAAGTCAATGGAATTGCAGTTTGTTTTGCCAATGATTTGGCATGCAGCTTTGGTGACCTGTTTTGCGGTTTGCTACGAATTCAGCAAGCACAGTCTGCCGGAATTCGCCCAAACTTCGGGTCTGTGGTTCATCGCCATGGCGGCGGTATTTCCCGTCGTCTATCTGACCATGACCCCGCTCGGTCTCTTCACTCTGGGTACAACCGTGTGGGAAACCCGCGGCGGTAGCAAACCTTCCAAATACGGTGCCGACGTGCTGACTGCACCGCAAGCCCAACCGGCCCAACCGGTCCAACAGGTGAGGGGCTGATATGAGTGCTGTCAAAAGAGATAATCTGGCCTTCTTCCGTGCCATTGAGACTCCGGTGCACACATTGTTTGTTGGTGCTGATCTGCAAACCGCAAATCAATTGTTTCAACGCAAAGTGGAAGCGGTTCGTAGCGAGCATGTAGCGCAGATAGATTCAGCTCGTGACGCCATTGTTTCGCAAGCAAAGGTGCGACCATTTGACTGTGTGATGGTTGATTTGCGCAAACAGGAGGCGGGAGACCCTGAAGACGTGCTGCGGCTGGCAAAGCTGGGTAGCTTTGGCACTCTTGTAGTTCTGGCAAATGAGCAAAATGCCGGTGTTTTCGAAGATGTGTGGGGGATTGCTACAGTACTTGTAGCGCCCGTTCAGCCGATCGATATCGTCAAGACAATCGTCGCTGCAGCTCCGCAGCCCGAGGTGCCAGGGCAAAACCAGTCCGACACCAAAGACACGGGTCCTGACGATCAATCAGGGCATGATTCTTCTCCACCACTGGCACCGTCTCTATCCGACCTCGACGATGCGGCGCAACCGCAACCACATGACATTCAACCGACGACCATAGGCGATGATAAGTCTGACTGGTGGTCGGTTTCTGAAAATTACGATCAGTTGAAAAACGAACTCGCACCCGGTCTGTCGAAGTTGAATGCGATAGATAAGGGAATTTGGCGAAGATTTGTTCCGCTGATCAGTTTTATTTACAAGAAGCTGGCGATCGTATTGCTTTCCGCTCTGTTCCTGACCTTTGTGGCTTATGGGGCAATGATCATTTTCTTCCTGTCCAATGACAACTGGTCGATGCCATTTGAATTGTCGCGTGGCCATGTGCTGGTGGAAAAAGTCGAGAGGGATTTGTCCTCGCTGAATCTGCGGCGCAATGATTTGCATCAGGATCTGACTTCTGTAACCGCCGAATTGGAAATTGCCAGGCGGGCTGAGCGCGACGGCGAGCTGCGGCTGTTGCTGACCCGGCGTACGCTAGCGCAGGAGATCAAGGCGGAAACGGGCCAACGCGATGAACTGCTCAACCAGATAGCACGATTGAACAAGATCGTTGATGATTTCGACAAGTTTTCGGGAAAGAAGAACTTTTCAAGAGACCTGAAGAGGGCCTATGCCAAACGGTTGATTACCAAGGATGAGCTGAACAAGTCTACATTGTCGATTCTTGAAACGATGCATCGCCTGGTTGTCGTTGACGGGGAAATCGCCAGTAAGAAACTGGCCGTGCAGGGCCACGAAACCAGCTTGAAATTTCTCAATGCACTGCAACTTGAAATTGACCGGCCGGAATTGAAACACGTTTTGCCGACAAATGCTGAATTTGCCAATCTTGCCCGCCAAATCATTGAGACAAAAGCGCAAACAGCGGCCGCTCGCACTGCCCTGGCGTCCGCCGGATTGAGAAGTGCTCAGTTGGAACATTCCTTTGAGGTCATTTCCAAAAACCTGCATTCATTGGAAAAAACTCCGGCTGCAAGGGCCATGATCGCACCCGTAACCGTGTTGTTCGTGCCATACGACAACGCAGATAGCGTTCAGGCAGGTGATCCGCTTTATGGGTGTGCATTGAACATATTTTTCTGCTCCAGGGTTGGAACGGTTGGAAAGGCGATCGACGGGGAAACCGCGTCGGTGCATCCGCTGTTCTCTAAACCCATGCGCGGGAGTTTTGTCGAAGCCAAATTTGAGGACGCCAAGTCTGGTAAAGTGGAAATCGTGCATTCTGGTTCGGCCCCATTATGGTTTTGATTTTTTTGAGTTTGAGTGAGTGTGGGTGCAGGGCGATATGTTGAATGATATTGAAAAGGGACGATCTGGTTCTGGGATGTCAATTGGCTTGCGAATTTGCCTGTTGCTGGCATGCGCCGGGATTGGCAGCGGCTGTACGGCCCACAAATTTGCGAACCCTCTGGCTGCGTTGACTTCTGCCACACCAAACCATCAGCAGGTGGCAGTCGGATCGACCGCGAAAGCGCCCGACACCCACGCACAGCCTGCACTGACATCAAATGTGAGGGCGACGGCTGCATACGCACCTACCATCAGAAACAAGACAAATCCTGATAACAAGTATTCTCAACTTCGTCAGGATGACATTGTCACCGGTTCAACAGGCAAGTCGGATGCAGTTCTGGGGCAGGGTAAGTCCAGAATTGAACGCATATCGAATACGATTTCTCCGTCCTGTCGTCGGATTCTTGCCCATGCAGGCATTGAGTCCACTCTGCTTCGGTCACCAACAATCAATGGCAGCGTTAATTCCGACCAGGACATCAATATCGGCGCCAGCTATGATCTTCTTGATTTGCGCCGGGCTAATCTGAAGGAACAACTGGCGATGGTGCAATGCGCGCGCAACGATGCAGCAGCGAAATTGGCGCAATTGCTGGTAACTTCCAATCAATCCCTCAATCAGGCCGGATTTCAGGCAAAAGCCGGTTATCTGAAACGTGCCCGGGGTGAAATTGCCTCGATCAAACAGGCGATATCATCGGGATTGAATAATGGTGAACTGACGGTGTTTCGCGCCAACGTGCTGCGGCAGTCCATCCGGCAATTGGAGGCAGAAGCCGCAAGCGCCGAAGGGGAGGCTAACAAACGGCAGATCGTTCGGCGGATACAGGGCAAGTCCTATTTCGATCTGGACAGGCGTTTGGAAGAAACCGAAACCCGCATTCAACAACTGGAATCCCAAATGCGCAGCGCCGATGCGTTAAAATTCAAAGCCAGTGTTGGCTATGCTCAACGTGGTGATGGCAGCGACGATATTACCATCAGCGACGATGGTGAAATGACTGCGAAAATTGCGGTCTCAGTACGATTGGGGGCCTATTCTCCCCAGCGGTTTGAACTTGAGGATATTGCCAGCGATGCGCGGGCGGCATCACTCTACGAAGTCAACAATGGGGTTTTGTGGCGTTCGCTGGAGGCAGCCCGCATCAACAAGATTGTTGTCGGGAGTTTGCAACTGCAGCGGTCGAAGGTTCGCTCCGCCTTGTCGGCCGCGCGACAGAGTGCCGCGGATGGGGCCGGGAGCGCCCGGCCCGACAGGATTTCGGCACATTTGAAAGGTCGTATTGAAGTGGTTCGCTTAACGGCAGAACTGGCGGCGCTGAATGCGACACTTTCCGATACAACCCGGCTGGATACCAAACTGACATTTCGTCAATAGCGGCGGCGAGGAACGCGGCGAGGACAGCGGCGAGGAACGCGTAGAGGCGCGCAGCGAGGCATTCGGCGAGGCGCGCGGTGCTGCACCAACTGTCGAACGGTTTTAAGCAGCGTTGGCGTTATCAAATGAGGTAAGCAAGCTGAAAATGGCATCCGGATCCGTTGAACTTCTAATGCCGGCCAGTGTTGACTGATTGCGCAACATCCGAGCGATACGTGACAGTGCTTTGAGATGGTCAGCGCCAGAACCTTCTGGCGCCAGCAGCATGAAAACGATATCGACCGGTTGATCGTCAACGGCTTCGAACATCACCGGTTTGCCAAGATGGGCAAATACACCAACAATGCCGCCCATTCCGGGCAATTTGGCGTGGGGAATTGCCACGCCATTGCCAACACCGGTTGAGCCTAGTTTTTCTCGTTCAAGCAGCGTTTCAAATATCGCCTGAGATTCAATTCCGGTTTCTTCCGCAGCAACATTTGCCAATTCCTGCAGCAACTGCTTTTTGGAACTGGGTTTGAGGTTGGCAAGAACCCGCTCAGGAATGATAATTTCGTTGATATCCATGATGTATCCCGTCCCGACCACAAATGGCCGGCCCGATTTGTTCTATAGTTACTCTTGCTTACTCTTTGGTGGCCGAAGGATCGACCCACCCGATGTTTCCATCGACGCGGCGATATACGACGTTAACCTCACCATTGGCGGCATTTTTGAAAACGTTGACCGGCTGGTCCATCAGTTCCAGCTGCATTACGGCCATTGCAACGGTTTGTGTGCGAACAGAAATTGAACTTTCAGCAACCACCAGCGGCGCGAAATCCTCGGTGATTTCCTCGTCATCGTCGGGGGTGGACATGACCGAATAGGCGGCGTTGGACTGATCCTGGGCACTGCTTCCGGCATGATGGTCTTTAAGTTTACGTTTATAACGGCGCAGACGTTTCTCAATGCGCTCAGCTGCCTTTTCAAAACTGGCATGGGCGTCGGGCTCACGGGCGCTGGTTTGCAGACTGATGCCGGAATCAAGATTCAGCAGGCAATCGCAGTGAAAGAATGCGCCCTGTTTCTCCATGTTCACATGACCGTTGAAACCATGGCCGAAATATTTATCCACAGCGTCGCCGATGCGATCTTCGATTTTGCTCTTCAGACTATCACCAATATCCATGTGTTTGCCTGAAATTCGAAGAGACATAGTGGTTTATCCTTGGTTTCGAGGCCAGGTCTTGCGACGTGTCCCGATGGTCATGAATGGCAACAAGCGAATGAAATCATTTCGCCAGGGGAGTTTACAACTTTGTTTATGCGCGATGGAAGCTTGACAATAAAGTTTTTGCACGATGCGAAACCAGACTATGCAGGCCGGTTTTTATTTGATGGCGGTCGTATTGCGCCTCTCGCCAAATGTCAATGCGTGAGTTCAACTGAGCTGGAATTGCTTTTAGCTTCAAAAGCCCGCTTTTCACGGCGTCGTTGAACGGATGAGGGGATTTGCATGACATCGCGGTATTTTGCGACCGTGCGGCGGGCAATTTCAATGCCTTGTGACTTCAACGCATCGACAATCGCGTCATCGCTGAGGACCGTTTTTGCTGTTTCGGTATCAATCAGAGATTTGATGCGATCACGCACGGCTTCTGAAGAATGACTTTCACCGCCACTGGCATTTCCCAAGCTTGTGGTGAAAAAATATTTCAACTCAAACAGGCCGCGCGGGGTCAACATGTACTTATTGGATGTTACCCGGCTGACGGATGATTCGTGCATCTCGATCTCATCGGCCACCATTTTCAGTGTCAGCGGCCGCAAGTGTCGAACTCCGTGAACCAGAAATGCATCTTGCTGTTTAACGATTTCGCGCGCCACTTTGAGAATGGTCTGGGCACGCTGATCGAGGCTTTTGGTCAGCCAGTTGGCAGTCTGCATACATTCGCTGAGAAAGTCCTTTTCCTGCGGATTGCTCAATTTGCCACCAATTTCAGTCACATATGAATTGTTGACCAGAACACGGGGCAGGGTATCGCTGTTTAATTCAATCTGCCACGACCCATCATTGCTTTCCCGAACGAATACATCAGGCACAATGTGTTGCACAGGCGTGCTTTCAAAAATCGTCCCAGGTTTTGGGTCAAGTGATTGTATTTCCAAAAGAATATCACCCAGGTCTTCCATGTCGAGATTGCTGAGGCTGCGCAATGTTGCAAAATCTCGTTTGGCCAGCAGATCCAGATTTTCCAACACAATGGTCATTGCCGGATCCAGCCGGTTCTTGTCTTTCAACTGCAGGCTGAGGCACTCCTCCAGATTACGGGCGCCAACACCAACTGGTTCAAGCCCCTGGACAAGCTGAAGAGCGTCCTCGCATTCCTGCTCGGTACAGCCAAGCCGTGATGCAATGGCCTCCAGATCGGTTCGCAAATATCCGGCATCGTCGAGATTGTCGATGATGTCGGTGGCAATCATGATTATCGTTACGGATGCTGCCGAAATCGCAAGTTGGCCGACCAGTTTGTCGCGCAGTGTTTCGTGGGCTGCTGTATAATCAGCGACGGACTGATCGTGGGCCGACGCGTTGCCGGAAACCTGCAATCCACCGCTTGAAATCCGGCTGTCATATTCTTCTTTGGACTTGGCATTGTCCTTGGTGCGATTGCGGTAGTCCTGTTCGTCAGGATAGACGTTTTCGATGCTTGTGCCGAGATTCTCACTCAGCGATTTAGCGCTGGTTTCCAGCTCTGTTTGGCCCGTCAGATCGCTGGGAACAGCAGACTCCATTGAATGATCGGTAGCATTTCGATCTTCACCCGGCTCCTGTGGTTTTATTTCGAGAAATGGGTTTCGCTCCATTTCATCTTCAACGAAAGCCGCCAGCTCAATATTTGACAGGGCCAGCAGCTTGATCGACTGACTCAGCTGTGGCGTCATCACCAGGTTCTGGCCCTGACGCATTGTCAATTTTTGGGCAAACGCCATGTCTACTTTTTCACCAATCCTGCACTTCGAAACCGGAATTTCCGGGCATTCATTTTCTGTGAGCTGAAAACTGCTCAAGGCAATTTTCATGCCAAGTTAGTTCATCTGGTGATTTGATAGCAAGATGAAGCGACTAAAGTGTAAATTGTTCACCCAGATACAGCCGCCGAACGTCAGGATTATTAACAATCTCTTGCGGTTGGCCATGGGTCAGGACCTGACCAGAGGCAATAATATAGGCTCGGTCGATAAGACCAAGTGTTTCGCGGACATTGTGATCGGTGATCAGCACTCCAATTCCACGGCGTGTTAAATGGCGAACCAATTCCTGAATGTCACCTACGGCAATCGGATCAACTCCGGCAAACGGTTCATCCAGCAGCATAAAAGCCGGGCGTGACGCCAATGCCCGGGCAATTTCCAGACGCCGTCGTTCACCACCAGACAGCGCAATGGACGGAGCTTTTCTCAAATGAGCGATCTTGAATTCATCCAGCAGGGAATCAAGTTGGTGTTGTCTTTCCTTCTTGCTCTTTTCGACGACTTCGAGCACCGCTTTGATATTATTTTCCACCGACAGGCCGCGAAAGATAGAAGCCTCCTGGGGTAAGTAACCAATGCCCAGTCGGGCCCGGCGATACATCGGCATGCGTGTCACATCATGACCGTCCAGCACGATGGTTCCCGCATCAGGCCTCACCAGACCGGTGATCATATAAAAACAGGTTGTCTTGCCGGCACCATTTGGACCCAGCAAGCCGACGGATTCACCCCGCCGCACACCCAGACTGGCGCCGTCGACCACGGTGCGTTGTTTGTAGGTCTTCATCAGCCCGTGCGCCAACAACACGCCTTCGCGAGATCTCGGTTGACTTGAAGTTTGTCCGGACGGTGGAACAATCGCGGGAGCTGCCAGCGATGCTTCGATATTTTGATCGTGCTCTTGGGTTTTTGAAAGAAATTGAGGTAATTTCAAGCCGTGCTGCCGATTCAGATTACAAGTGATTGGAAGTTAAGGCTTGGTGCCTGGTGTGAAGATTGATTTGACACGGCCGCCCCCTGCGCAGGCTTCCAATTTGGCTTGATTGGTCTTCAAATTGGCGATCAGTTTGCACCCACTTGCCACATTTGCTCCCTGACTGATCACCACATTGCCGGTTAATACAATATCTTCCGTTTGCACCTGATAGACACCATTTTCGGCGGTTACGGTGTTTTCCTTTGAAGTCGCAATCAGACCGCCGGTCATGGTGAGTTTTTCAATATCATTTTGACCACCCTTGCTGCCCTTCAGATATTTCACTTCCAGACGACTGGTGGTAATCAGGCTGGTCCCCTGGCGCACCTTGACGTTGCCCTCAAATATGGCTTTTGCCTGCGCGTCGAAAACTTCCAGCCGGTCAGCTACGATCTCCACTGGGTCCTTGTTGTTGCTACGGAAACCTTCAAATGCCTGACCGGAGACCTGTGCATTTGCGACGGTTGCAAACCATCCAGCCAGAAGGGTCAGGGCAATTTTATACAGGCCGGCACGCAGGGGAAGCTTCATGGTTGTCTCGGTTCGTCGGTGTTGGTCGAACCAATACCACGTTCTACGGGTCGCGTAATCGTCATTTTTACGCGTTGATTGAACAAAATGCGGTCGCCGCCTTTCTCAACACGGATCGAGTCAGCTGAAATATTGGTGTTTTCAGAATTAACTGTAACCGGTTTTTCACTGGCCAAGCTTCCCGAATTGATGTCGATATCGGCATCTTTCAAATGTACGTCCATGCCACGTGCTCCCGTGATGGTGACGTTTTCATCGAGAAACAGTTTTTCACTTTTGGTATCATAGACACCTGACATTGCGCCGATATCGGCAAAAGAAGTGGCATCAAACGGAATTTTTGCGTCAATTTTGTTCAACAGAACTTTGCCTGGTTGAGCAAGGTCCTGAATGGCCTGAACTGCCTGAACGTCATAAGGTCTGCTGTTCCTGTCAAAGCCTGCCATTTTCGGTTGTTCCATAACCAACCGGCCTTCGCTCAGGCTGACTTTGTCAATCGATACGTCAGCAACCGGCAATTGTGCGGTGAGGACGAGCATTACAAAAACCCCAACCAGGGTCGTTGCGAGCACTGGCAAGACCGCCTTCATCAGAAATACCAGTCGGGAATGTCGACGCGCACGGTTGAAATCGGCCACACCGCGCATATTTGCAGGTCCGGGCGCAAAACCCACCGATACTGTCGATTCGTGTGCCATCAATGGCTCCAGCCCTATTATCCTACAGCCCAAAACACCCCAAATGTTTTGCAGATCAGTCTTGAGCCCCTCGCAGACTCACCTGCCTAAAGCTCACAGCAATGCGGTCATTTTGAGACTATGGGTGAATTATCATCCTGACATTAAGAATGAGCAAATATATCTGTTTCGTCCCACCCTTTCAGGTCGAGAAGAGAGCGATGGGGCAAAAAGTCGAAACAGGCCTGGGCAATTTCGCCACGTTCTTCCCGCGCAAGCCTTGCATCCAGCGCGTTTTTCAAGTCGTGCAGGTGCAGCACGTCCGACGCCGCATAGGCCAATTGGGCTTCGCTGAGTTTTTCAGCTGCCCAGTCGGAAGATTGTTGAACTTTCGACAAGTCTACGCCCAGCAATTCCTGTGTCAGGTTTTTCAGGCCGTGCCGGTCGGTATAGGTTCGGGTCAGGCGGGAGGCGATCTTGGTGCAGTAGACATTTTGGCAGAGCGCGCCAAAGGCATGATGCAATACGGCAATATCAAACCGGCCAAAATGGAACAGTTTCAAAACCGACTGATCCGTCAGAAGTTTTTCGATGTTCGGCGCGGAAGTCTGCCCCTTTGAGATCTGAACCACGTCGCAAGTGCCATCGCCCGGCGATAATTGCACCACGCAAAGGCGGTCTCGATGGGGTTTGAGTCCCAAAGTTTCAGTATCGATGGCAACACTGTCACCATAGTTTGAGAGATCGGGCAGGTCGCCCTGGTGCAGCCGGATGGTCAAGTTTTATCCTAAAGTTAAACGCCTGTGTGTCCTTCATGCCAAAGGTGGGCAAAAATGCAAGGCGCGATCCGTAATTGAGGCGTTGCTGCGGTTCACCGCTTCACTTGAAGTCCGTCGGCGGCACCGGTCAACTGGCATTGTCGAGTGCGTCAAGATAAGTGCGGACGGCTGATTTTATGTGTTTGAAACGATCACCGCCCAGATGTTTGCCACCATACCATCGGGTGACCACGATGAGGTGGTTGTGGAGGTTCTGCCGTTCCAGCATTTGCAGGATGATCATGCCGGCTCCGGATTCTCCATCGTCATTTTTTATCGGCCCATCGCTGCAGATAACTCCCCAGCTGTTATGGGTTGCTTTGGCAAACTTCTTGGCTCGTTTGAGTTCTTTCAACAGGATGTTCACGTCATTGGCGGACTGGCAAGCGCTACCCGAAACGGCATATCTGGAGCCGCGGTCGGATATGATGTTTTCGAGTGTGAGCATGATAGCAGCGATAGAGCCGCCGGTTCAATCAATCAAGGTGAATGGCAATATCGAATAGCCATATTTCAAACTGGGTTGTCATCACAGATTTGTTTCACGATGGCTTTGTGCTCATTGGAAACTTGATCAAGCTGATTTTCAGACCTGGCGATCAACAGTTCGGCAATTGTGTTTCCCAAAACCGATATTGCCAGTTGATCGAGCCCCCGCGTTGTTGCGGCCGCAACCCCAAGTCGCAGACCCACCCAGTCGGACGGTTTTGGAGTATCGAACGGAATTGGGTTCTTGTTGCAGGTGATATTGGCACTTGCCAGCGCCAATTCGGCGTCCCTGCCTTTTAAGCCAAGAGGCGAAAGATCAAGCAGCACCATGTGACTGTCTGTGCCGCCACTGACAATTTTGATGCCCTTATCGATAAGAGATTTGGCCAAAATTCGTCCATTGGTGACCACCTGTCGTCCATAGGCCCGAAAGGATGGCTGCAACGCTTCACCAAGGCAAACCGCTTTGGCGGCGAGCACATTGGAATGCAGACTGCCCTGGACACCGGGAAAAATTGCCGATTGAAGTTTTTTTGAGAACCCGTCTTTGGAGGACAGGATGAGTCCACCACGCGGGCCACGGAGCGTTTTGGTGGTGGTGCAGGTGACAAGATCGGCATGTGGCAGGGGAGATGGATAAACACCAGCCGCGACAAGTCCTGCCACATGAGCCATATCCACGAGAAAACAGGCACCTACAGATCGAGCGATCTGGGCCAGTCTGGCGCAGTCTATTTCCCGCGGATAGGCCGAACCACCGGCTATCAGCAATTTAGGCTGTATTAGTAGGGCCTGATCGGCGATGGCGTCGTAATCCATCAGACCTGTATCGCGATCTACCAAGTAGTGATGGCTTTCAAACCAACGCCCGGAAAGGTTTGGCTTGGCGCCGTGGCTCAGGTGACCACCTGCTGCGAGGTCCAGGCTGAGCACCTTGTCACCAGGCTTTAGTAGAGCGAAAAATACCGCTTGATTGGCCTGCGTTCCCGAATGGGGCTGAACGTTGACATATTTTGCCCCAAACAGCTCTTTGGCTCGGTCGATTGCGGTGTTTTCAATAATGTCGACAAATTCTCCTCCCCCATGAAACCGATTTCCCGGATAGCCTTCCAGTGTCTTGTTGTTGATTTCATGGCCCAGTGCTTCAAGCACTCTTTTGCTGACAATATTTTCCGATGCGATGAGCTCGATCTGGTCTTGCTGGCGCTGTTTTTCTCCGGCCAGAGCATTTGCAATAACAGGATCGGTAGTTGCGAGGAGCTGGTTTGCTGAGGCGCCCATTGTCGGTGTTCCTTTGGTTGATCGACCGTTCTTAGAAAAGCTGCCCGGTCCTAAGTGCTGCACAAATCAAACAGGTGGGGATGGTCAGCGCAAACGAGATTTGCTAAATGATAGGCCTAGACAAAATAGGCCTTTAACATGATTTCGCCTCCTCGCCCGAGAATGCCACCACTCAATTCACTGCGCGCCTTTGAGGCTGCAGCCCGACTAAACAGTATCGCGGCCGCTGCATCAGAATTGTGCGTCACACCCGCTGCTGTGGCGCAGCAGGTCAAATCGCTTGAACAATGGGCCGGAGAGAAACTGTTCGATCGGCAACCGCAGGGGGTTGAGTTGACGCAACTCGGAGCCAGCGTGCTGATGGATTTCAGTGCAGCATTTGATGCATTGGGTGTGGCGGTTCAGAAGTTACGATTGAGAGCGTCGCCCCATGAAGTGCGGATCGCTGCATTGCCAAGTGTTGCCCAGTACTTTCTATCGCCCAGATTGCCGCTGATCAGGAAGCATATGCCGGAGATTTCTATTTCCGTCAGCGCGCTTGAAACCAAGCCCAATCTGGTGCGTGAGCCATTTGACCTGGCTATATTCTATGCGCAACGGGACCAGCAGGACAGGGCTATGGTGGTTAGCAGGGATTCAATATTTCCGGTTTGCTCCCCGGCGACAGCGGCGCGACTCAAAACGGCGAAGGATTTGGCCGGGGAAATTTTGTTGCATGATACGACGTGGCGTCATGACTGGCAGATCTGGCTGACAGCGGCCGGCCACAATATCAGCGTGGCGGGTCCACAATTCTCGCTCTACTCATTGGCATTGGAAGAATGTAAAAATGGTGCAGGCGTGCTGATCGGCCACGAAGCACTGGTTCGTCATGGGCTTGCGGACGGTAGCCTGGTAGAGCCGTTTTCGATGCGGGTTGAACAGTCGATGGATCTCAAAATTTTTACCATGGCCACACCTGCGCCTGCAGGCAGGTTGCAGCGGGTAAGTGAAATGTTGGTCAGCAATTCCTGATTTGGTGTGAGAACAATCCTGTTGCTAACATCACGCAGTAAGACAGCAACGTGGACAATGCAATGGAACTCACACATGCAAAAGCGCTGGTCACCGGTGGCAGCGGCGGATTGGGAGCGCGCATCTGTTGCCTGCTGGCTGATGAGGGAGTGGACATCGCTATTGGTTACCTCAATGGTGAACAACGTGCCAATGAAGTCAAAGCAGAGATTGAGGCTGCAGGTTCCAAAGCCTGCACTGTCTTCATCGACCACAAAGACCCCAAATCCATAGACGCGGCGATCAAACAGGTGACCTCCGTGATGGGCGGATTGGACATTGTCGTAAATAACGCCGCCATCGCGATGGGTGGACATAATATTCCACCGGGCGATCTGGATGCTTTTACGCCTGAGATCTGGGATGAAATGATGTCGATTAATATGCGCGGTCCCTATCTTGTCACGCGCGCCTGTGCAGCTCACCTTCGGGTGTCAAAATGGGGGCAGGTGGTCAATATTGGGTCCACATTGGGGCATGGCGACTGGTATGCAGACAGGCCCTTTGCGCCGAGCAAGGCGGCAGTTGTCCCACTGACGCGGTTTCTGGCGGCAGCACTTGCCCCCGATGTGCGGGTGAATTGTGTCTCACCTGGTCTGATGGCGGAAACGGGGCTTGGCAGCGGTGGACCACAGCATCTTTATGACGGTTGGCGAAATCGCTCCGCGCTTGGCGTTACAACGTCGATTGAAGATGTTGCGGGGCAGGTTGTTTACCTGTGCAAAACCTCATCAATAACGGGCCAAAGCATTGTGGTTGATGGCGGGATCAATTTCCAATAACCGATATCATAGACTGGTCCTCACCCGCCACAATTCCGGGAAAAGTTCAACTTCCAGCATGTGCTTGAGATAGCTGACACCGCCGGTTCCGCCGGTACCGCGTTTAAAGCCGATGACCCGCTCAACCGTTGTCACGTGATTGAAGCGCCAGCGACGGAAATAGTCTTCAAAATCAACGAGTTTTTCCGCTAAATCGTAAAACGACCAGTGTTTTTCCGGATCTTTGTAAACCTGTTCCCAGGCGCCCATAACGCTGTCATTGAGGCTGTGGGGCTGGGTCAAATCCCGGGTCAGAACCGCCTCGTCGATTGAAAATCCGCCGCGTGAAAGGGCCAGGAGAGCTTCGTCATAGAGACTTGGTCTGTGCAATTCCTCTTCAAGTATTTTTGCGATGTCGTCGCAATGGGCGTGGGGGTTCAGCATTGCTGAATTTCTGTTGCCGACGGTAAATTCGATCAGCCGGTATTGCCAAGACTGAAAGCCCGACGACTGACCGAGATCGTCGCGAAATGCGGTGTATTCGCTGGGGGTCATGGTGCGCAATACATCCCAGGCGTTGTTCAGTTGTTCAAATATTTTAGCTACCCGGCTGAGCATCTTGAAAGCTGGTGGAAGATGATCGCGGCGGATAGCATCACGCGCTGCTGCAAGTTCATGCAGCGCCAGCCGCATCCACAATTCGCTGGTCTGATGTTGGATAATAAACAGCATTTCATCATGGGTGCTGGTCAGCAATTTCTGGGCGTTTAATATCTGGTCCAGATGCAGATAGTCGCCATATGACATGGAGCCGTCGAAGTTCATCTGCGCCCCCTCCTGCGCGGGATCGTATGGCTCATTGCTGCTCATGTGACCGCTGCCCGTGCTTTGAACTGGGGCGTGTCCCAGGCGTTGGTTGCCATGATGTTTCCCAGTATTTTTGCAGCGTTGAGCACATCACTTTGATCGAGATATAGCGGAGTGAAACCAAAGCGCATGATATCGGGAGCGCGAAAATCACCGATGACATTCTGTGCGATCAGAGCCTGCATGGCTGCATAGCCGTCTTTGAAGCGAAAGGAGACTTGCGACCCGCGTTGTGTGGCGTCGCGCGGACTTGCCAACGTCAGCTGCGGACATCGCGCTTCAACTTCGCGAATAAACAGCTCACACAAGTCAATCGACCGAGCCCGTATTTCGTCCATGTCCACGTCTTCCCAAATGTCGAGAGAAGCCTCCAGCGCGGCCAGCTGGAGGATTGAAGGCGTGCCCACCCGCATCCGATCAATGCCCTGGCCGGGGCGATATTCAAGGTCGAAATCGAACGGTTGCAGATGACCAAGCCAGCCGGATAGGGCTGGTTCAACAACTGGCGCAATATCGGGTCGAACATAGATAAAGGCTGGGGCGCCGGGACCACCATTGAGGTATTTATAGGTACATCCGACAGCAAATTCAGCATTTGATGCCGCCATATCGAGGGGGACGGCTCCGGCGGAATGGGCGAGGTCCCAAACAACGACCGCGCCTGCCGCCTGGGCCTTTTGCGTCAACGCCTCCATGTCATGCATCCGGCCAGTGCGATAATCCACATGGGTCAGCATCAGTACCGCAATTTCATCCGTAATCGCATCGCTGACATTTTCAGGTTCAACAATACGCAATTGATGGCCCTGTCCCATCGTCTTGAGCAGTCCCTGTGCCATATAGAGGTCAGTGGGAAAATTTCCTGAATCGGACAGCACAGTTTTTCGGCCCGGATTCATGTTCAATCCAGCAGCGAGTGCCTGATAGACCTTGATGCACAGGGTATCGCCAGTCATCGTAGTCCCCGCCGGGGCGCCGATTATTCTACCAATCCGGTCGCCAATGTTGGCGGGCTGCTGCATCCACCCGGCTTGATTCCATCCCTTGATCAGCAGTTTTCCCCACTCGTCGTTAATCGTGCGGGATACCCGTTGCGCAGCGTTGGAGGGCAACGGGCCGAGCGAGTTGCCGTCGAGGTAAATCATGCCCTGCGGAATGTCGAATTGATGTTTTTTCACAGACACTCTCCTTTCTCATCAGGCTATTTCCCATCGAAAGATATTTCAAGCTTAAAAATTTAGTACTTGAATTAAATTTTTCACCAGCCTAGCCTTCCACCACTGAATTGGAGCCGATGACGTCTTCATCATGGGAAGGAAACCTATGCGGATAGCGGTATTGGGTGGCGGACCTGCGGGCCTCTACTTTGCAATCTCGATGAAATTGCGCCAGCCAGATTGGAAAATTGTGGTGTTGGAGCGCAACAAAGCCGACGACACGTTCGGCTGGGGCGTTGTTCTGTCAGATGAAACACTGGAAAATCTGAAGCAGAACGACCCTGTCAGTGCCGAAACAATCAAGCAGCATTTCGCCTATTGGGATGACATTGCGGTTTATCACAGCGGCCAGAAAATGGTGTCCACAGGCCACGGATTTTGCGGCATAGGCCGCCACCGCCTGTTGGTCATTTTGCAGCAACGGGCACACGATCTGGGGGTTGATCTTCGATTTGAAGCGGAAGTTTCAAAAACTTCAGATTATTCGGCTGACTATGATGTGGTTGTTGCTGCCGACGGGTTGAATTCAAAGGCACGGGCTGAATTCTTGGAAGTTTTCAAGGCCGATATTGATCAGCGGCTTTGTCAATTTGTCTGGCTCGGCACTCATCAGAAATTTGATGATGCCTTCACCTTTATTTTTGAACAGACCAAACACGGCTGGGTCTGGGCTCATGCCTACCAGTTTGACGAGGATACGGCGACGTTCATCGTTGAATGTTCCCAGCGGACATTTGAAGGTTTCGGGTTTGGAGAACTTGATCAGCAACAGGGCATTGCCCTTTGTGAAGAAATTTTCAAGGACCATCTGGGTGGTCACCAACTGATGACCAATGCCAGTCACATTCGCGGGTCGGCATGGATCAGATTTCCAAGAGTGCTTTGCCAGACGTGGAGCCACAATAATATTGTGTTGCTGGGCGATGCGTCGGCGACAGCGCATTTTTCCATCGGTTCCGGGTCCAAACTGGCAATGGAAAGTGCCGCTGCGCTGGCTGAATGCCTGTCGGAACAGGAAAGTCTGGACGATGCCTTTGCGCGCTATGAAGACCTGCGCAAGATCGAAGTTTTGCGTCTGCAATCAGCGGCACGAAATTCGGTCGAGTGGTTTGAGGATGTCGAGCGCTATTTGCATCTGGATCCGGTACAACTGAACTATTCGTTGCTAACCAGATCGCAACGCATCAGCCATGAGAATTTGCGGGTGCGTGATCCAGAATGGCTTTTGTCTGCGGAAAAGTGGTTTCAACAACAGGCCGGGACTGCCCTGGATGCACCGGTGCGGGCACCGATGTTTGCGCCGTACAAATTGCGCGACATGGAGCTGAAAAACCGTGTGGTCGTTTCTCCCATGGCTCAGTACAAGGCTGAACATGGCTGCCCGACCGACTGGCACCTTGTGCATTATGGAGAGCGCGCCAAGGGTGGTGCGGGCCTGATCTACACGGAAATGACATGTGTTTCAGACACCGGTCGAATCACTCCGGGTTGTCCAGGGCTATATTCAAAGAACCAAGAAACTGCCTGGCGCCGGGTGGTCGACTTTGTGCATGGTGAAACAGCGGCCAGGATCTGCTGTCAACTTGGCCATTCAGGCCGAAAAGGGTCAACCCGGATCGGCTGGGAAGGTATGGATCAGCCGCTGGATGCAGATAATTGGGAATTGATTTCTGCGTCCCCGATACCCTGGTCATCTGGCAATCAAACACCGCGCGCCATGAACCGCGACGATATGGATAGAATTCGTGATGAATTTGTTCGATCCACCGATATGGCTGAACGGGCCGGATTCGATATGGTTGAATTGCACGCAGCGCATGGTTATCTGATTTCTTCGTTCATTTCCCCATTGTCCAACAGACGTGAAGACGAATATGGCGGATCGTTGGAAAACCGGATGCGCTATCCGTTGGAAATCTTTACCGGGATGCGGTCTGTGTGGCCGGAACTCAAGCCGATGGCAGTGCGCATTTCTGCCCATGACTGGGTGAATGAGGACGGGGTTACGCCGCTAGAGGCAGTTGAAATTGCGCGACTTTTTCAAGCAGCTGGGGCAGACATTATTGATGTGTCGGCGGGGCAGACTTCGAGCGACGCCGCGCCTGTCTATGGCCGCATGTTCCAGACACCTTTTTCCGACCGCATTCGCAACGAGGCGGGTATCGCGACCATGGCGGTGGGCAATATTTTCGAACCAGATCACGTAAATTCCATATTGATGGCCGGACGGGCTGATCTTGTCTGTCTGGCAAGGTCGCATCTGGCTGATCCCTATTGGACATTGCATGCAGCAACCGCGCTGGGCGACCGGCTTGAAGCGTGGCCGTTGCCCTATGAAGCGGGGCGCGATCAGGCCTGGCGACTGGCTGACCGTGAAGCCGAACTGGCGGGCCACACATGACCCGGTGGGCAGGCGATCATGTGGTGGTCAGCGGCGGCGGAACCGGCGTCGGCGCAGCCATCGCTTCCGCCTTTTCGCAGGCAGGGGCAAAGGTTACGATTTTTGGCCGAACGCAGTCGACACTCGACCAAACGGCCCGGTCCTGTGGTGCGCTTGCTGTTGCCTGTGATGTGACGGATCGGAATGCGCTGAATTCCGCACTTGATGAAGCGCGCGAGACAAACGGGCCGGTTACAGTCGCAATTGCCAATGCAGGGGCTGCGACGAGTGCTTCTTTTTCCAGCATGACGCAGGCGGATCTGAACGCCATGCTGGACGTAAATTTGGTGGGTGTTTTCAACCTCTGGCAGGCCTGTTTGCCAGACCTGAAGCAGCAGCAAACGGGTCGACTGATCGCCATTGCTTCCACCGCCGGGCTAAAAGGTTATTCTTATGTCAGCGGCTATTGCGCCGCAAAACATGGTGTCATCGGACTCACCCGCGCAGTGGCTCTGGAGCTGGCAAGTTCCGGCATCACAGCCAACGCTATTTGCCCCGGCTATGTTGATACGCCGCTGCTCGATCGGTCGGTTGAGAACATCATGTCAAAGACCGGTCTGTCCGATGCCCAAGCCCGTCAAAACCTGATTCAAAACAATCCGCAAGGACGATTCATCGAAGTGGATGAGATTGCTTCTACAGCCCAGTGGCTGGCGAGCGACGGTGCGCGCTCGGTCACGGGACAGGCGATATCTGTCAGTGGAGGCGAAATATGAACGATCTGGCGAAGGCTATCGACGAAACTCCAATGGCGAAGGCCCGGCTTCGGCTGTGGTTGAAACTTCTCAAAACCACCAATCATATCGAATCCCGGTTGCGTGAAAATCTGCGAACTGAGTTTGATACAACCTTGCCGCGTTTCGACGTGATGTCAGCACTGAGCCGCCATCGCGACGGGCTGAAAATGAGCCAGCTGTCGGGGGTGCTGAAAGTTTCAAACGGCAATGTAACCGGGATCGTTGATCGCCTGGTGGACGACGGTTTTGTCGCCCGCAGCCCGGTGCCTGGCGACCGCCGTGCCTGGCGGGTTCATTTGACGCCAAATGGTATGGCCGAGTTTGAGCGCCAGGCCATTGTCCATGTGCGATGGGTCGATGATCTGCTGACCGGCATATCGTCGGATGACGCTGAGAAAATAATGGCCGATCTGGACTCGGTCACTGCTCCAGCAAGCTCGTTTGACGGTGCAGTGAATAAAAGTTTGGAAAAGGAAACCACATGACCACCTGCCGGACGGATGTTGAATTTTTCAAATGTGAGGTGGCCAACGGCATTGCCACCGTGTCGCTGAACCGGCCGGACCGCAAGAATCCGCTGACGTTTGAAAGCTACGCAGAACTGCGTGATTGGTTTCGCGACCTGCATTATTGTGAGGATGTGGATGCGGTTGTATTTGCCTCAAGCGGTGGTAATTTTTCTTCCGGTGGCGATGTTCATGAAATCATTGGCCCACTGACAAAAATGTCGATGAAGGAGCTGCTCCGCTTTACCCGGATGACGGGCGATCTGGTGAAAGCTATCGTCAATTGCGGCAAGCCGGTTATTGCGGCAGTCGACGGCATATGTGTTGGGGCAGGGGCCATCATCGCCATGGTATCAGACTTGCGGATCGCAACGCCGCAGGCCAAAACAGCCTTTCTGTTTGCCCGTGTCGGGTTGGCCGGGTGTGACATGGGAGCCTGTGCGATTTTACCAAGGATTATTGGTCAGGGACGGGCAGCGGAACTTTTTTACACCGGGCGTTCAATGACCGCAGATGAAGGCGAAAGATGGGGTTTTTACAACCGTATCGTTGAGGCGGATGAACTTGATGAGGCGGCGCTGAAACTGGCTACATCAATCGCTGCCGGGCCTAATTTTGCGCATATGATGACCAAGACAATGCTGGCCCAGGAATGGTCGATGTCAATCGAGCAAGCTGTTGAGGCGGAGGCGCAGACCCAAGCAATCTGCATGCAGACGGAAGATTTCAAACGTGCGTTTGAAGCGTTTGCAGGCAAAGAAAAACCAGTGTTTTTAGGCGATTAGATGGCAGATAGATCTTTCTTACATTGGCCGTTTTTCAATGATGGACACCGTGCACTGCATCAACAATTGGAAAACTGGGCGCAAATTAATCTCAAATCCTTGGACCATGGCAACCTTGATGATACCTGCCGGGAGCTGGTTGCAAATTTGGGTCAGGCCGGGTTTCTGCAACAAACCGGCGTTGATCCGGACGCTCCTGACGCTTCCCTTGACGTGCGCAGCCTGTGTCTCATTCGTGAAACACTGGCCCGCCACGACGGGCTGGCAGATTTTGCCTTTGCCATGCAGGGGCTCGGCACCGGGGCAATTTCGCTGTTTGGAAATCACCAGCAGAAATCCCAATGGCTGCCAAAAACCCGCAGCGGCACCGCAATTTCAGCCTTTGCGCTAACCGAGCCCGGTTGCGGTTCAGATGTAGCCAATTCCACAATGACCGCGAAGTTGGACGGCGATGAATATGTTCTAAACGGCGAAAAGACATGGATATCCAATGGCGGCATTGCCGATGTTTACACGGTTTTCGCCCGAACCGGTGAGGCACCCGGTTCCAGAGGGCTTTCGGCGTTTATCGTGCCCGCCGAGCAAGCCGGGCTCACCATTGTTGAACGGCTGGAGACAATCGCGCCGCATCCGTTGGCCCGCCTGGGTTTTGATGATTGTCGTATACCGAAATCGGCTCTGCTTGGCCATTCTGGCGATGGTTTTAAGATCGCCATGTCGGTTCTGGACGTATTTCGCTCTACCGTCGCTGCGGCGGCTTTGGGGTTTGCAAGACGGGCACTTGATGAAGCGCTGGACCGTTCAACTGGCCGAACAATTCAGGACCAACCGCTGTTTGATCTGCAGATGGTGCAAGGCCATATCGCGGATATGGCGGTTGATGTGGACGCCAGTGCGCTGCTGACATATCGCGCCGCCTGGACCAAGGATTCCGGTGCGCCGCGAATTTCTCGTGAGGCGGCAATGGCCAAATTATTCTCCACCGAACATGCCCAGAAGGTTATCGATCAGTCCTTGCAACTGCACGGTGGCGATGGGGTGCGCTCCGGAGCGATTGTGGAAAGACTATACCGCGAAATTCGAGCTTTGCGTATCTATGAGGGAGCGACAGACGTTCAAAAAGTCATCATTGCCCGGCAAACGCTATCGACATATCAGGCGGCGACCGGGGCTGCGACCAAGACGACGACCAAGACGACGACTGAGGCGACGACTGAGGCGGTGCGTTGAGGAGAAAAACCATGCTTGGACCAAGTGCCCATACCGACACTTTTGCCCGCGACAATCTTCCGGCAGCTGAACTCTGGCCAGAATTTCGTTTGGAAGATTATCCCTATCCGGAGTTTTTGAATATTGGGGCGGAACTGACCGATGCGATGGTGGCAAAGGGATTTGGAGATTATACCGCGCTGATCGGCAATGGCCGCCGCCGCACCTATAAGGAATTGTCGGACTGGACCAATCGTCTGGCGCATGTGCTGGTCGAGGATCTGGGGGTTGAGCCGGGCAATCGTGTGCTGGTCCGGTCGGCCAATAACCCGGCGATGGTGGCGACCTGGCTGGCCGCAACGAAAGCGGGCGCCGTTGTTGTTAATACAATGCCCATGTTGCGCGCCAAGGAACTGGCCCAAATTGTTGATTTAGCTGAAATAAGTCATGCACTTGTCGACAGTCGACTAATGCAGGAAGTAGAGGCTTTTGCGCTTGACAGCGCCTTTCTGAAAACCGTCATCGCCTTTGATGGAACATCCAACCATGATGCTGAGCTGGACAGGCTGGCGCTTGAAAAGCCAGTGATGTTTGAGACGGTGCAGACAGGAAGAGACGATGTTGCCTTGCTGGGCTTTACATCCGGGACCACCGGCAAGCCCAAGGCGACGATGCATTTTCATCGCGATCTGCTGATTATTGCTGACGGCTATGCGGCAGAGGTGCTGGAAGTGACGCCTGAAGATGTATTTGTCGGCTCTCCACCGCTGGCCTTCACTTTTGGACTGGGCGGCCTGGCAATCTTTCCATTGCGTTTTGGGGCAACCGCAACTCTGCTGGAGGATGCCAGTCCGCCCAACATGATCGACATCATTCAAAAATATCGAGCCACTGTCTGCTTCACCGCGCCGACGGCCTATCGGGCGATGCTGGCGGCGATGGAGGAAGGCGCAGATTTATCCAGTTTGCGGGCCGCTGTATCGGCTGGCGAAACCCTGCCGGCTCCGGTTTATGCGGACTGGATGGAAAAAACCGGTAAACCCATGCTGGACGGCATCGGAGCGACTGAATTGTTACACATCTTCATATCCAACCGGTTTGACGATCACAAACCGGCTTGCACGGGTAAACCGATCAGAGGGTATGAAGTAAAAATACTCGATGAAAACGGTGATGAGGCAGCGCGCAATACAGTTGGACGATTGGCGGTAAAAGGACCAACAGGTTGCCGTTATCTCGCTGATGACCGGCAAAAGAACTATGTCATCGATGGCTGGAATGTCACTGGTGACAGCTTTTCCATGGATGACGATGGATATCTGCATTTCGCCGCCCGCAGCGATGATATGATTATTTCCAGTGGCTACAATATTGCCGGGCCGGAAGTCGAAGCGGCACTGCTTTCCCATCCGGCTGTGGCTGAATGTGGCGTGATCGGGGTGCTCGATGAACAGCGTGGTTCCATCGTTCAGGCACACGTGGTTCTCAATCACGGATATTCGCCCGATGATCCATTGACCAAAGTGTTGCAGGACCATGTGAAGGCGATCATCGCCCCTTACAAATATCCCCGTTCGGTTGTGTTTCGCAGCGAATTGCCAAAAACCCAGACCGGCAAAATTCAACGTTTTCAACTAAGACAGAGTTCAGTGCACTAGCTCTCAAAATCAGGAGTATTCCCGTTGACGCAGCATATTATTCAGCCTGAAGGCTGGGCCGACGCAAAAGGGTATGCCAACGGCATCAGCGCTGTTGGTCGCAGCCTTTATGTGGGCGGCCAGATCGGTTGGAACGCGCAGCAACAATTTGAAAGCGACGATTTTATTCAGCAGATGGAACAGGCCCTGCGGAATATTCTCACGATCGTAGAGACCGCTGGTGGCCAGGCAGATAATATTGTGCGTCTGACCTGGTATATAATTGATAAAAAGGAATATTTATCTCGGCAAAAGGAAGTGGGCGCGGCCTATAGACGGGTGTTGGGCCGTCACTTTCCGGCAATGGCGATGGTTGTGGTTGCTGGTCTGATTGAAGACCGGGCGTTGCTGGAGATTGAGGCAATTGCCGTCTTGCCGTCCTGAACGGCTTCAGGCCTCACGGCGGTTTTTCCAGACTTCCCAACCAATCGTTGCACGGGCACCGACTTCAACCAGAGCACGTGGGGGCAAGGTGGAAGGTGTTCCCAGGTTTTGCAGGTCTGCAATCAGCGGATTATCGCGTCCACAGGCCATGTCTGCCGCCAGCAATCCGCCGATGGTTCCCTTGGTCACACCGATACCGTTCTGGCATGTTGCCATCCATATATTCGGGGCGACCGGCCCGAACATGGGGGCGCCGTTGCGTGACATGCAGATGTAGCCAATCCAGCTGTTTTCCATGGTGACGGCGGGCAGGGTAGGGAAGCGGGCATCAAACAGGCGCTTGTGCTGTTGGGCAATTTTAGCCGTTTTCAGCGGTGAGAATTTCTGGCCCATGGCAACCCGGATATCCTGACGGATCAGTAATCGGTGATCGTTGGTATAGCGCATGGTAATGCCGCCAAATCCGTTGGCTGGCGTTAGCCCCCACGGTTTTTCAACCCCATAATCGCGCTGCTCTTCCAACGTCAGCGGGCGGGTCAGGCTGGCTGCAAGTGCCAGATGGACAAATTTGTTTTCGGCAAACCCAAACTGGTCGCTAAAGCCGTTGGCGGCGAGGACTATCCGAGGCGCTGCTACTGAGCCATCAATCGTTTCGACGGTAATCCCATTGGCGTAGCTGATCTGGGTGATCGGCGAGTTTTCATACAGGGTGACATTTTCAGGCAGGCTTTCCGCCAATCCCCGTATCAGCGCGGCAGGATTCATTAACACACATCCCGGCGTGTAAACGGCTTTTTGAAAGTGACTAGTTCCCAGTTTCGCGGCCAGTTCTTCCCGCTCAACCCATCGAAAAGGTTCCTTAAGGGCTTCCAGCTCTTTTGCAAAAGGTTGCAGCATTGTGCGGGTGCCTTCCTCGGTGACGGCGGCATGATATTTGCCGTCCTTCGACCAATCACAGGTGATTTCATGCTGCCGGATCAGACTGTCCAATTCGGCAATGGCGGCCCGGGCAAGACCCATATAACGGTGGGCGCTGCTCAGTTCATCCAGGTTGGAAGAGGTGGTGTGGGGCAGGTCGATGGCAAAGCCGGAATTTCGGCCCGAGGCATTTTCCCCGCATTGTCCGGCTTCGACCACAATCACTTGCTCGTCGGGCCTGTTGTGAGCCAGCCTTCGTGCCGCTGCGAGACCGGCATAGCCTGCACCAACCACCAGCCAATCTGCCCTGGTGTTTCCGCCAAGTGGCCGGTTCGCCTGTCGCGGTGGCAGTATGGTGTCCCACGCGTTGGTGAGGTCGTTTTGGGGCAACCTGCCGATTTTCAGCGTTTTAGTCATCTTTTTGAGCGGCCCAGTCGGCTGGATGGATGGCATAGAATAACAGGGCTTCTTCAGCTTCGTATGTCAGCGTTGTTCCAGCTGGCAACCAGATTGAATCCATTGCCTGCGCGGTAAGGACATCGGTTCCCGTGCGCACTGTAAACGTGCCCTGAAGTACCACAATGATTTCATCATACCGCACAGTCCAGGGAATGGCGGCCCCGGTAAGTCTGACCAGTCCGGCACCCAGTTTGCTGTCGTCTTCGGTGCCACAAAGATGGGCAGATTGAGCCTGATCGCCATATTCAAAGCGAGGGTGAAACTCAGCCTCAGATCGTTTCATTAATCTGGGGGCGGATTTGGCCATCTTTATGCTCCTGAAGTTCTGATATGTTCGGAACTACAGTACAGTATTGCATATAACCATACAACCCTGTATGTACGTTGTTATGACATTACTGAAAGTACGCACTGTTGAGCCTGCAACCCCACCGCTTGGAAAAGCCGACTGGATTAGTGCGGCGTTGGAATGCCTTGTTCACGAAGGCATAGATGCGGTGCAGATTACCCGGTTGGCCAAAGCGATTGGTGTCAGCCGTGGCAGTTTTTACTGGCACTTTGCCGATCGGCAGAACTTGTTGGATTCCATGCTGGAGGAATGGAATGCGGCCAATCTGCCGGTAATTGAGCGGGAACTTGCCACGGCTGCATCGTTAAGCGAAGGGGTGCTTGGATTTTTTGCCATTTGGGAAACCAACCAGCAATTCAGTGCGCAACTGGATCACGCAGTTCGCGACTGGGCACGGCTTGATAAAGATGTGCTGGATCTGGTGCGGCAGGAAGATGCCCAACGGATTGAAACAATCGCAACCATGTTTAAGCGTTTTGGGTTTGAGCCAAATGAGGCGGTGGTTCGCGCCCGGGTACTTTATTTTGCGCAGGTTGGCTATCACGCGATGAATGTCGAAGACAGTATGGCGGAGCGGTTGAACATGCTGGAACACTATTATCTGACGTTCACAGGCCAGAAACTGGATGCTGCAGTGGCGCGGCAATTTCGACATAGAATGGGAAGCGGCAATGAGCAGGCGTAGACGGGGAGGTCGCGGACGGCTTCTGGAGAAAACCGATACCGAGGCAGACATCCGTGCCCAAAACTATCGCCGGTTGCGTCACCCATTTGAGCCGCAAAAGGTTTTTTCTGAAGATGCGGTTGCCAATATCCACGCCATGGCGCTTCGGGTATTGCGGGAGCTGGGGATAAAAACACTGCTGCCCGAGGCGCGACAGATATTTAAAACCGCAGGCGCACTGATTGACCATGACAGCCAGATGGTGCGAATTGGCGATGATCTGGTTGCCCAGGCGCTGGCCACTGCTCCCCGGTCGATCCGCATGAGAGCAGCGTCGGCAAGCCGCGAGCAGATCATCGAACCGGGGGCAATGCTTTTCTACCCGGGATCTGGTTGTCCCAACGTGTCTGATCTCGAGCGAGGTCGTCGTGCCGGTTCGCTGCAATCGTATCAGGAAACCATAAAGCTGCATCAAAGCTTTGATGTGATCCATATGTTTGGACCATCAGCTGAACCTCAGGATGTGCCGGCTGAACTTCGTCACTATGAAATGATGCGGGCGCAATTGATTTATGGTGACAAGCCGATGTTTGTCTATGCCCGAGGTCAGGGTCAGGTGGAGGAAAGTTTTGAACTCATCCGCCTGGCGCTCGACCTGTCCGAGGCGGATTTCGTTGATGGGGTCTGGGCGATGACCGTGATCAACACAAATTCCCCGCGTCAGCTCGATATCCCGATGGCCCAGGGTGTGATCGACTTCGCACGGGCCGGGCAGATGAGTATCATCACGCCATTTTGTCTGGCTGGCGCGATGGCACCGATCAGCCTGGCCGGAGCTCTGGTGCTGCAGCATGCGGAAGCGCTGGCGGCCATCGCTCTGGCTCAGATTGCCAATCCCGGCGCGCCGGTAATGTATGGTGGATTCAGTTCCAATGTGGACATGAAATCGGGATCTCCGGCATTCGGCACGCCTGAACATGTCAAACTCGCTATCGGGTCCGGCCAACTGGCCCGGCATATCGATCTGCCTTGGCGGGGGGCGTCGGGGGCGGCCTCCAATACAGCTGACATGCAGGCTGCCAATGAAACGAATATGGGGCTCTGGGCCGCTCTGCAGGGCAACGCGACCTTAACGGTCCATGCTGCTGGATGGCTGGAAGGTGGATTGTGTTTTGGATACGAGAAATTCATCAATGACGTGGAGGCATTGCAGACGCTGGCGGAGCTATGCATGCCGGTGCCAGAAGATGAAGACAGTCTTGCCTGGTCGGCGCTGGCCGATGTGGAACCCGGCGGACATTTTTTTGCAACCGAGCACACAATGGAACGCTACAAAGACGCTTTTTATCAACCCCTGGTTGCCGATCTGACCAATTTTGGTGCCTGGACAGAGGCGGGGGAACTGACTTCTGCACAGCGGGCAACTGCCATCTGGAAGCAGACGCTGGCCGACTTCTCAACGCCAGCCCATGGTGAGCAGGCAGAGGGGCGAATCGAAAAGTATATCGCTGACCGCAAGGCAAAGGGCGGCGCGATACCTACGTGAGGTGTGTGACCTCGAGCCGGTTATATTCCCGCTCCCTTTCTGTATTGAGACCCATGATTGTCTCGATTTGCACAGGCGGACACAATACAATCAAGACCTGCCGGGCGTATGTTGCTCCCGGCAGGTCTTGTTATTGTTTGAACCGATATTGGTGGGTCAGATGATAATACGCGCCAATTTATTGACTACGATGGTCGTGGGGGTTTGGCAGGTCACCGATTCTGCCGCAGCCAGGCCAAATACACGTTTTATAACTGCGAATGGCTCTGACAATATGCCGACCACCGCGTTTGGCCTTGCTGGCGGCGTTACGAATTTCTGAAGGCACAATCACTCTGTTTGCCCGGCGTACGCCCCGGCCAGCTTTCCTGCCAATTTTCCTGGCACCCCTGCCGATCTTTTTGGCACCCCTGCCAACTTTCTTTGCGGCGCTCTTGATACTCCAGGCGACCAGCATCGGGTCGGCATCTGAAGAAGGAGTAGTGGTTTTTACAAGATCAAGGTTCATGACCAGCGGTATGATGTCAAAGCTGGCCCGTGAAATGATATTTTCAATCGGCACTGGATTTACACCCTGCTCTGAGCTTGAGTGTGAAGATGTTCCTGCTTCGGCAATTGATGTCGATGCCATGGTTGCAAGTACGATTGCAGCGATTGAGTTTTTCATTTTATTCGCCCTGTTTTCCAAGTTTGTTGCTCCTGGAACCAACATAAGTTTTCGGCCTTGAACTTAATCTGAACTGACTATTCATTTTAAGTTCAGGTCGAATTGACGCCTAAAATGGAGATTTATTTGGCTGGGTATGGTTCATTTTGAATCGCCCTGGAATTGTGGGCACGTTTTTGCTTTGCAATATCGGACAAGGAAGCCGTTATGGACAGAACAACATAGTGTTACGATTTCAAACGTGATGCGGTGCATCAGATTGTCGAACGCGGTTTTGGCGTATTCCTGACGCGGCCATCCGCTAAACAGATTTGTGATGCGGAAGGATCGAGGATTTAAAGGAAGTATTTGATGCAAACGGTCTATGCAGAAAGCGAAAACGCCGTGGGTTTCGGAACTCCGAGATAATGCCTACCGAATGAAGAATTTCCTCAAGGCATTCCAAGCTTTTTCAGCGGCCTCGGGATGATATCCCATGGTGCCATGTGACGTTATTAATTTTGGTGGTAAATCTGAGTCTTCAAATCCATGATAAGCGCCTTCGTATTCTTCAATAGTCACGTAATCTTTGGCGGGACTGCTTTCCACCAACTTCCTGCAAATTGCTGGAGCGTCCTCTCCGCCTAGCAGCAGCAAGGCAGGTGTATCCGTTGTCCATGGATTTATCAGTCCGCAGGCGGGGGAATAGGTTGCGACGGAAGCAATCTGGATATCCGGCCGACTTTCTTTTGCGGTCAGCGATTGAAGAACGCCACCACCACCATATGACCAGCCAAGCACATTTATTGATGATTTTTTGACAAATTCCAGTTTTGACAATTGGTCAACAACAAAAAGAATGTCTGCCGCAACCTGCTTGTGGGAAGCTAAATAGCTGATGCCATCTTTTTTGTGAGCCTTAATGAAATCAACACGCGCAATGACAAATCCCTCAGTCAATAATTTTGCCTGAGCGCGATCATAAAACGGCCATTTGAATCCGGAGCGGCCGGATACGAAAACCACAACAGGGAATGGTCCCTGACCTTCAGGTTTTTCTACGTCGGTACGCTCCATAAGCTGGTTACCAAACTCGTTGGCGGAAACACTCGAGGAAGCGAATACCAAAACCGTCAAAAACATTAATTTGATCAACATTGATGGGCACGAATGTACAATTCAATTCACTCCTTCCCACCTCAGGATGTAGCCAACACATGCTATCAGAGTTCAAGTTTCGACGCTAGCACGGGAATATCGACTGAATTCGTTGAGGCGCACCGGGCGCCCACGCATCGGTCGCGCAATGTCGGGCATGACGTAAGCCAAACAGCCTCTGATTAACCCGGAGCGGATCAATTTGTCCGATGTTTTTCGTTTCCGTCCGGTGATGGCACTCCAATGAGGACAAAAAAGATTTGTGACGCTGCCCACACAGCGTAACCGCCGAGGCATTGACGCGTCCAGTTTGGCAATCTTGTAATCTACCATACGACCGAGAACTTCGGTAAGCTAGGTCTGGGAATCGGTGTCCGATAATTCAACATCTGCGTTGAAAACTTCATGTTGGGGCGTTCGTGGCAGCGGTTGCTGCAAATATACATGTAAGACCAATTGCAAAATATTGGTGCCGGGAGAGGACTCTCTAATGGGCAATAATATCTTGAAAATAAAGTAATAAGTTGGGTTCGATTATTGAAAGGACCCATGTCGAAACCCAGCACCTTTTCCGCTTACTTGGTTCGAGTCTCCAACATTACGCAAATTGGTATGTGGTGTGAATATAAGAACATGAATTCAGCTTGGGGAAAATCAGTTTGCTATACAACTTACTGAATCATAAGCCGAGTGTCGGGCGGGCATACGAATAGCCGTCCTGCCACGTTTTGTTGATAATCAAATAGTGAATGACCGGTTTCGGGAAAATCGAGGATGATCTAAAACGTTGCGTCAAGCCGAGTCAGACTGGGTAGCACTTTGCTGCAGTGCCCTTCGGAGTGCCATCGTTGCTTTGACGACTGCCAAACCGCACACGAGTATGAGCAGCGGTGCGACTCCGGTTTCGACAATCATCCATCCAGCCAATAGGGGAAAGCCGAAAATCCCGATGAAGTAGGTAAGGGCGAAGAGCTGCAAGGTTTGCGGCACAAGCGTCGCGTCGGCATCATTTGCCGCCATGGCCACAAGTATTGGGTATGACGCGCCATATCCGATGCCGAATAATGCGGCAACGATCCAGTAGGCGACGTCACTAGATCCCGAAAAGATGAACAGCAAAACGCTGCCGGCCATCACATACTGCAGCAGGGAAATCGTGCGATATGGACTGGCCCCACCTTTGAAACGCGCCAATGCAATGCGGCAGATCACAACCGTGACCGTGTAAATCAGGAAGAACGCTGCATAATCCAAGCCACGCGCGTCGGCATAAACCGTTTGAAAATTACTCATGCCTGCGAAAACGCTAGCGCCGATGAAGACCATTGTGACAGGCAATAGGGCTTTGGACTTGAGGATGGTTCCCACGCTGGACGGGCTGAGCCGTGAGCTCTCCTCGGGGCCCGGATTAATTGCGTGATTTCGCGCAGGGCGGACCAACACAAAGAACAGAAATGCGCTGACTAGCGACATCGCTGCGACAATCATGAAGGCATGCACAACCGTACCGCCCGAATTCTCGATTTCCGATGCCATAACCGGTGACAACCCAAATCCCGCCATCAAAACCACCGAATTGATCGCAAAATAGCGAACCCGTTCCTCTGCATTAACCAACCTGGTCAAAACCACTGGGACCAACGCATATGTCAGGCCCCATCCCGCGCCCAACAGAAGGCTGGCGACAATTGGAACGAATCCCATTGAGTTTGTAATAGCGAAAAGGACCATTGCTGCGGCGATAAAGAGACAGGCAATCGCCAGAGTCATCACCCGCCCCAACCAATCGGACAGATGTCCGGCATAGTATACGGTAATCAATGTCGAAACGGTCGCAACGATCAGCGTAAACCCAACATCCTTTTCATCTGCGCCAAACATCTCGAACAATCGCGGGAGCAAGAAGGTCAGTCCGTAAGCTCCTGCTTGAAAAAAAACGGCCATCAGGAAGACAATAAAGGTAGATGTGCGGGACACAGGCAAGCGCTCCAATTAGCTCATTGCAGTTATTTCACTAAGCAGCCGCTCGCGGCAACGCAACTCTATGGCAACACTGGGATTCAACCCCGACTCTTCTAGCCGAAAGCGTCTAGCACGAGGTAGCCTTGCGACGTAACACAAGCACCCCAGCCACAAAGATCAAGACCATTCCCAAAACTGATGCGACCGTCGGGGCAATTCCGAAAACAAGTATGTCCCACAAGGCAACGAAGACGAGTTAGCTGTACTCGAAGGTGGCTATCCGAGCATCAGGCGAGTCCGGGGGAAGATCGCGATCACACCATTCACAATTAGGTCTCAGTAGTAACATCAGCTGGTCCTTAGTTTGAGTTTGCAGACGGTTGGGTTGATGCGCGTGTGTCCAGAAAGAGCACAGCAAAGGAAAGTATGACAAAGCCAAGCGTAACAACAGAAAGTATGATCCATCCAAAACCAGCAATCACAGCACCGGATGCAAAGGCGCAAATTGTCGACACGAGCGCGATCAACGTATCGTTTACGCCTTGGGCAACAGATTTGTCTTCGTCGCGCACGGCGTCAGTCAGCATGTTCGTGGCACCGATGAAGCTAAAATTCCAGCCGATCCCAAGCAAAATCAGGGCACCGTAGAACTGACCAGCTAAGAGGCCACTTGCGCCTGTAATAGCAGCGAGAGCCAGGAATAACAGCCCAAGGGACACAATCCGTGTTGAGCCGACCCTTTTGATTAGAAACCCGGTGAAAAAGCTGGGTGCAAACATGGCGACGAAGTGCCAGCGAATGACGTCACTGGCGACGGGTTCGGAAAAACCGTAACCGATCATCGCAAGCGTCGTTGGCACCATCATGAACATCATCACACCCTGAGATATCGCACCGATGAGCACCGCCTTGAGCACCCGTCTTTGACGCAGGATTGCCAATGACGCAAACCGCGAAGCTGACGCGGGGCGCGTCACTTTCGGTGGGACGGGAATGCGTAGAAACAAGAGCGGTATGATGCCGACAAGCGACAGCGCTACAATGGCTGCATAGCCCCCCGCAAGCGGAACAGGGGCCAAGACATCCTTCGCCATGATGAAAATTTGCGGACCAACAAAGGATGCGATCAAGCCAGATGTAAGCATGAGCGAGATCGCAACCGGCTGCCATTCTTTGCTCACCACTTCAGCGGCGGCAAAGCGAAAATATTGGTGGGAGGTCAAACCGATACCAAGGAACAAATGCGCCATACAAATCAGAACAAAACTGCCAGAGATCAGCGCCCATGTTCCCAGCAATGCGCCCAGAATTGTCAATCCGGCTCCTAGAATGAATCCCGGTCTGCGACCAATCCTTCCCATCAACAGGGAAAATGGTGCCGCCGCGAACAACCAAGCCAAAGTCTGAAGTGACACGGGCAGCGTCGCCAGCCCGGTTGTCGGTGCAAGCATCAACCCAGACAGGCCACCCAGAATGACCAACATCGGCATCGCTGACACCAAAATGGCGTCGGCGATGAGGAGGCTGGCAAGGTTGCTATTTCGGACAAATGAAGAAACAGACATTCGAAGTTCCGCGCAATTAGATTGACATATTGCTGTTTAACGCAGATATGTTTTGTCGTGAATGTCAATTAGGCGTCAAAAATGGACACGTCTTTAGAGCCTCGAAAAATAGACGTCTTGCTATTCGAAGATGTGAATTTACTGGATGTGTCCGGACCAGTTCAGGCGTTCAAGACTGCGTGTAAAAATGGTCGCCGAAATTACCTTTTGAGGTATGTTTCACTGAATGGAAAACCAGTTAAGGCATGCTGTGGACTATCATTGGTTGCGGAGGCAAAACTATCCGCCGGGTCTGAGCCAAATGACCTTCTGATCCCTGGCGGCACGGGGGTCGATTGTTTGATAAAAAACCAAAAATTACGTGAGATTGTTCAACAGCGTGCGGCGATGGGTGAGGCACGTTTGATATCGGTGTGCTCGGGTGCATTGGTGCTGGCATCCGCAGGCGTTCTGGACGGTTTGGTCGCAACAACGCATTGGTCGCGTCTGGCAGACACGCACAAGTACAAGAAGGTTCTTTGGGATATTGATCGCATCAGCACATCAAACGGACAGATATTCACATCCGCTGGTGTCACAACGGGCATTGACCTCGCCCTCGCAATTATCCGAGCAGATTGCGGGACAGAAGTAGCTCTTAAAGTAGCTCGTGAACTGGTTGTTCAATTGCGCCGAACCGGTGGTCAAAGCCAGTATGCCATGCATCTTGCTGGCCAGTTTACGCGCGATGACACTCTGACACAGTTAATCGAACAAATTGTCTCTCAACCTCATCTGGATTGGACGCTTGAAACCTTGGCGGATGCTGCCGGGATGAATGCGCGAACACTCACGCGCCACTTCAAGCGAGACTTGGATGAAACGCCGGCGCAGTTTGTCGAAAAAATACGTGTGGATCATGCGCGTGGCCTCGTGATGGAAGGTTTACCAGCGAAACGTATCGCAGTCGAAAGTGGTTTTGGAGATTTGCAGCGCATGCGTCGCGCGTTTCAAAGACGGTTTGGTGTTGGGGTCACCGAGTACAGGGCCGTTTTCGGATAGGTTTTGTCGAATGACTGGGTGTTTGGCATGTTCTTCGTCAAGCTCATGTCATGAACGCAAATCGCAGATGCCGCTGGCCAACCGGAAGACGGCAGAAATCGTTGCTCGCAATTTCTTTGCCGTTTCACGACGACCACTTCATTTTATGGGTTTCAATAAATGCAGTAATTCGGCTGCTGTTATCTGATCGATTGGACGGCCGTGAAGCTGCTTCGCCAATTCTTCAATGTGCCAGCGTTTTTTTCGAAGGGTAGCGGGAGCCAAACTTCGGTCCTCAAGATATTTGTAGTATTCGTCTGCCACATCCTTGAAGGTCATTCGTGCTTTGGTTTCAGCGTCGATCATATCCAATTTCTTTTGGACTGACGGATCGGTTCCGTCGGCAAAAAGTGTTCTCGCTTCATCCCGTCGCTTTTTGGCTCCGGACAATGTCAGAATTGGATAGATTCCGATGGACAAAATCTTCTCCCTGCCCATAAAGCGATATCGAAAATGCCAGAGTTTTGAACCACTGGGCTTAACCGTCAAATACAGCCCCAAACCGTCACTTATTTGATACGACTTATCTCTTTGTTTTGCCTTGCGAATTTGGAGGTCGGAAAAGGGGCATTGTGGGTATCGAACTTTCCATTTTGGAGTTTCCAGCCGATACCCACGTGGGTACCCGCAAAACGACGTGTTTGTGTGGGTATCGAGGTGTATCTATGAGCGGGATAATTGCATGAAAACCCTGGTAAGACAGGGCGTTTGAGCATCTATGTTCGAAGGTGGTGGTGCCCAGGAGAGGACTCGAACCTCCACTTCCATACAGAAACTAGCACCTGAAGCTAGCGCGTCTACCAGTTCCGCCACCTGGGCATCAGGAGCGCGATGGCGGTGTAGGGCGATGTGAGAGGCGTGTCAATTGCAAACTGGAAAACAGCTGAATTGATTTTCAGCACCCCACAAACCACACCATATATTTCGCGATATATCGTCCCTTGGACTTTCGTCATGCGGCAAATGGGAGTAGTAAGTAGCGCAATTATGCCAGTCAACAATTCCCGGAGTTCGTCCATGCCAAACGCCAATCTCAAACTCGTCACCGTGTTCGGTGGATCGGGGTTTTTGGGACGCTATGTCGTTAGAGCACTTGCCGCCAAAGGCTATCGTATCCGCGTTGCCTGCCGCCGCCCTGATCTGGCAGGGCATTTGCAACCTCTTGGAAATGTTGGGCAAATTCACTGCATACAGGCTAATTTGCGGTATAAATGGTCGGTTGATCGCGCTGTGGAAGGCGCCGATATCGTTGTCAATCTGGTCGGCATTCTGGCTGAAACGGGCAAACAGACTTTCGATGGACTGCAAGCCCGGGGCGCTGGGTGGGTGGCGGAGGCGGCGGCCACGGCAGGTGCCAAATTGGTGCAGATTTCAGCAATCGGTGCCGATGCGAATTCCAAATCAGCCTATGCCCGCACCAAGGCGCAGGGTGAAGCCCTTGTCAAAGCAGCTGACCCGCAGGCCGTTATCCTGCGTCCGTCGATCATATTCGGACCCGAAGATGACTTTTTCAATCGTTTTGCCGCAATGGCCCAATTGTTTCCCGCGCTGCCGCTGATTGGTGGTGGTGAAACCAGATTTCAACCTGTCTATGTCGGGGATATTGCCCGGGCGACCATTAAGGCTGTTGAAGGGGACCTTGAACCGGGTTCAACGTGGGAATTGGGCGGTCCTGAAATTTTGTCGTTTAAACAATGCCTTGAGCGGATGCTGGACGTTGTCGGCAGAAATCGGCTGTTGGTTCATATGCCGTTTGCAATTGCCAGCTTCATTGGCCAATTTGCTCAATACCTGCCAGGTGCGCCAATTACACCGGATCAGGTGGAATTGCTGAAATCTGACAACGTGGTCTCAATGGAAAGCCTCAGCGACGGCCATACTTTTGAGCAGATGGGCATCGTGCCAGCCAGTCTGGCAACCGTGCTGCCGCAATATCTGGTGCGGTTTCGGAAACACGGTCAGTTTGAAGCCAATCGCGGGCTTTAAGCATTTTAAGCGTGAGCAGGGGCGAATCTCATCAAAACAGATATGATTCTGACGCTGGAACAGATGTATTTTGGTGCAATATAATAATTTAATTTGCTTTCTATACCTTACGTTAGGTCAAAAAACGATGTATCTATGCAACAGGTGACACAAATTGCCTGTCTAAATAGCAAGAAAGTGATCTTAACATCGCCTTGCCGTAATTGCATGGAAAGCATTTGTTGCTAAACACAGGCTGTGGGACACTGCAAAGTTTGAAATCAATCAGCTTTGCATTCTTTTGCAACTGGGTTTTTCGATATGCGCCGAATTCTTGCCATTATCCTTGCAACGACATTCTTGTCGTCCGAACCAATCGTGATCAACAATAATCCGGCTGAGGCCCGATCGCTGTTTGAAGCACTGTTTCCGCGTGCCGCTGAGCGGCGCCGTAAAAAGCGCGAACATATACGACTAAGAGAACGTCGCGTTCTGTTAATGGAAAGACAGCGGTTGACGGGTGGAACCCGAATCAAGGGTCCGAGTTTCAAGACCTATATTCCTACAAGTCTGGTTGCCGTAAAATTGGATGGCCTGGCCAGGAGTTTTGCCGCGCAGGAAGAAAAACTGCTGACCGCAAGCACCACTTTGGTTGATCAGTCTGAGACATTGGTCGGCGCAACTGCTTCCACAGAGCTGGTGGAAGGTGCAATTGAATTGCCCGTTGTTGCTGAAACGAGTGTTGGCGATGATACCCTTGTGCCAGTTGACGACAGCGCAATTGAAACATCAGCGGTTGAAATCGCAGCAGTTGAAGCCCCAAAAATTGAAACGCCGCTTGTTAAAACCCCGGGAATTGGATCCACGGGAATTGAATCCACCGAGATAGCAGCTAGTAGGGTTGTTGAAGATGAATCTGTGGACAAAATTGCACCGACTTTGGTTTCCCAGCCCACAGAAATTGTGAACTCGGATATTGCGCCAACAAAAGTTCGCTTGTCAGCCGGATACAGCCATTTGGCCGATGTTAAACTGCGGGCCCGCAAACCGCTGGGCAAAGCGCTTGTTGCCCATTATCAGGCCAGCCCTTCATTCCTGTGGATTGATGAAGACGGGGAAATTAATCAAAAGGCCAACAGCGCACTTCACGTTCTTGCTGACGCTCAATCCTATGGTCTGCGTATCGATGATTATGCCCTGCCACTGATGACGGTGGGCGACGATGCTACTGAGGAAGATCTGCTCAAGGCGTCAATGGAGTTTGAATTCGCTCTGACGGCTGCGACACTGCGCTATATGGCGGACGCTAAAAATGGCTATGTCGATCCCAACCGGATCAGTGGCTACCATGATTTTGCAAATATCAAAGCTGATTACGCGGCTCTGCTGAAACAGATTGCAGGCGCGCCAGACATGGCTCAGGTCATGCTGGATCAACATCCCAAGGACAAGGTGTTTGTGGAGTTGCAGCGTGAACTTGCCGAATTGCGCGAGACCACCGTTGGCTATGATTCAATCAACATTGCGCCAAAAACTTTTGTTCGCCCGGGCCAGACCAGCGACCAGCTTGAAAACATCGTAGAGAGCATTCGACGCAAAGCACCGTCGAGCCTGCTGGACGATCATTTTGATGTATTTGCGGTGCACCACGATGAGGGGACTTATACCGACGAAGTTGTGGCGATGATCGAGGACTTTCAAGCGTCCAATGGCCTGAAAGCTGACGGCATTATTGGAAGAAATACCATTTCCAAAATGCAGACGTCGGATCCAAAAGTGCGTTTGAATAAAGTGCTTTATGCGATGGAACGCTTGCGCTGGCACCCCGATCAGCTGGGAAATACCCATGTTTTCATCAACCAGCCGGCCTATCGTGCCAGTTATGTAAACAACGGCAAAACCCAACTGTCGATGCGGGCTGTGGTGGGCAAGCCTGCAAATCAGACATCGTTTTTTCACGATAAAATCGAATATGTGGAATATAATCCCTATTGGGGCGTACCACGGTCAATCCTGGTCAACGAGATGCTGCCCAAACTGATGGATAATCCGTATTATCTGGACGATAAGGGATATGAGATAACCACCCAGCGGGGCACCCACATTTCGTCGGGCAGTGTCGACTGGTGGAGTGTCGGTAGAAACTTTCCCTATAATGTCCGCCAACCTCCCGGTTCCCGAAATGCGTTGGGTGAACTGAAAATCATGTTCCCCAACAAGCATTCGATCTACATGCATGACACACCGGCCAAGAGCCTGTTTCGTCGTGACCGTCGTGCATTCAGTCACGGCTGTGTGCGGTTGGCCCAACCACGTGCCATGGCGGCTGCGGTGCTGGGGTCGAATGAAGGCCACATCGCCTCCCGGCTGGCAGGTGGTTCCAACAATAAGCAGCAACTGAGCAAAGAAATACCGGTCTATGTGGCCTATTTTACCGCCTGGCCAGACGATGAAGGCAAGGTCATGTTCTATGGTGATGTCTATGGCCGCGACACGGCGTTGGGCAAAGCCATGAATATGGAAGCCGCTATGCGTCTAAAAGCCCGCGGCGTCCTGTAGACTGCAAATCTATAATACCGGTTCCGCTTGACATTCCGTTGTGCGGAACCGATAGACCGGCTTTTCCAATGCCGCGAAAGCAGCAAACAACGCCCAAGGGGCAATTGTGGCCGAACCAACCAACAACGCTGTGACGCGACAGCACGACACTTCGATCGCCAGTGACAATCCATTTTCTGCACTGGGCCTGTCAGCCCAGGTCGTACGCCCACTGGCGGTGCTGGGTCTTGTTAAGCCAACACCCATCCAGCTGCAGGCCATACCTTACGTGTTGGATGGCCATGATGTAATGGGTCTCGCCCAGACCGGTACAGGCAAGACTGCAGCTTTTGGTCTGCCGCTTGTCGATTTGCTGTTGACCGACCATCAGCCTCCAGCCAAGAAAACGGCCCGCTGTCTGGTGCTCGCACCAACCCGTGAACTGGTCAACCAGATCGCTGATAATCTGCGCAATTATGTCAAAAAGACACCTGTATGGGTCAGCTCGGTTGTTGGTGGTCAGTCAATCAATCCGCAGATCAAACATTTGCTGCGCGGCACAGACATTCTTGTCGCGACGCCGGGACGCCTGCTGGATCTGGTGAATCGTGGTGCTGTGAAACTGCAAGAAGTGCAATATCTGGTGCTCGATGAAGCCGACCAAATGCTCGATCTGGGCTTTATTCACGACCTGCGCAAAATTGCCAAACTGCTCGGAACACCACGCCAGACGTTGTTGTTTTCAGCAACCATGCCATCGACCGTCGAAGAATTGTCAAAAGCCTATCTGAACGCACCAAAGAGAGTTGAAGTCGCCCCTCCTGGCAAGGCCGCTGACAAGGTGCGCCAGAGTGTCTATTTTGTTCAAGCCAAAGGCAAGGCTGATTTGCTGAAAACCATGCTGGCGGAACGGGAGGACGATCTGTCGCTGGTGTTTGCACGGACCAAGCACGGGGCGGAAAAACTGATGAAAGTGTTGGTGGCCCAGGGGTTTGCCGCAGCATCCATTCACGGCAACAAGAGCCAGGGACAACGTGACAGAGCGTTGAAAGCGTTCAAAACGGGCGAGGTTCGAATTCTTGTAGCTACCGATGTTGCAGCCCGTGGAATTGATATTCCAGCGGTTACTCACGTTTATAATTTCAATCTGCCAGAAGTTCCCGAAAACTACGTCCATCGTATTGGACGGACGGCGCGGGCGGGACGCGGAGGTTCAGCTGTCGCACTGTGTTCACCGGAAGAACGTAAATTATTGCGCCAGATTGAACGTTTGATGGAAACTGAAATTCCCGTTGCCGGCAGCGACGGTAGTGAAAATGAATATGCACCACCTGTTGCCCGAAACCGGGGCAG
Source organism: Rhizobiaceae bacterium (assembly GCA_014238155.1). Taxonomy (GTDB): domain Bacteria; phylum Pseudomonadota; class Alphaproteobacteria; order Rhizobiales; family Rhizobiaceae; genus Pseudahrensia. Next base: position 39,878 of record JABABQ010000050.1, on the reverse strand, counting down.
GGGTGGATCGGCAAGCCATGTGGATGCCGATGGCGCGCCGAAGAAAAAGCGCAAGCCTCGCTCCAGAAGTCGATCTGCAAAGCCGCTATCGGCGAAATCTCAGCCCGGCAACCCCTCTGCGGCCAAACCGAATTCAGCTAAACCGGGCCCAAGAAAACCAAAGGGCAGCAAACCTGGACGTTCCAATACAGGTCGACCAAATTCCGCCAGACCCGGCGGTGGCGGCGGCGGCGGCGGCAAGCGTAACCGCGGTGGGAATTTCAGGTCGAAATAATCAACGCCATTTGATTGAACAACCGGCAGAGGCAATCTGATCGCGCGGCCCTTCGCCGGTTTTGGCGATCTGACGCATCGCAATCAGCAGATCGGTTGATCGATTAGCTAATTGGTCCTGCGTCGCGCCGGGTCCGCAGTCATCGATGCGTCCACGATACTGCAATTCCAGATTGTGATTATAACCAAAGAAATCCGGCGTACACACGGCACCATAAGCCCGCCCGACCTGCTGGGTCTCATCCACCAGGTAGGGAAATGAAAAGCCGTATTTTTCGGCAAATTTCACCATGTTTTCCGGACTGTCCGCAGCATAATCCGCATAGTCATTTGACATGATTGCCACCACGCCAAATCCCTCCTCCTGCAGTGTCTTGGCGTCTTGCGCCAAACGCTCGCCAATAGCGACCACGTAGGGACAGTGATTGCAGATGAACACGACCAGCAGTCCGCCTGGGCCGACCGACTGTTCAAGCGAATGGAAGACACCTGCCGGCGTGGCCAGGTTAAAAGACGGGGCCGGGGCACCAAAATCACAGATGGGGGTATCAAGAAGTGCCAATGTGCATCTCCAAAAAGTCGCTGTATTTGGACCAGCCTACAACAGGCCTTTGTGTCGATGAAGTCACTTGTTGCCGCGATCACTGCTTGGTCATGATAAAGCTATGCCCGAATGGGAGGGATGGCGTACAAGCAGTGTCAGAATTAGGCGAGAATGGAGGCGATTTGATCCTTCAGCACCATGCGCTTTTTGCGTAATTCAGTTTCAAACTGTTGTGAGGTTGGTTCGACGCCGGTTTCCACCCGATGAATCTGGCGATTGATTTGATGATACTCATCTGACAACCGGACAAAATGTGCGTCGCTGACCTTGAGATCGTGCATCAGGTCGGTTTTGCCTGGAAATTCTTCGGCAAGTTCGTGGGGAACGTGCGACATGATATTCTCCTGTCTGGAATCTTTAAAAATGAAATTTCTTTACTTTTTGCGGGCCTTTTGATGCTGGGGATGAAGGCTTTTGCCGAGGATATGAGGACTGCGGCCAATGACATCATGGCTTGAGCCGACGATCAGGGCATCGGGCCTGTCGACAACAGATTGATCTTTGCCGGTGTAGGGAAGGGTATTGAGAAAGTGCCGCATGCAGTTCAATCGGGCACGTTTCTTGTCATTTGACTTGATGATCGTCCAAGGCGCATCAGCAGTGTCGGTGTAGAAAAACATGGCCTCCTTGGCCTCCGTGTAATCCTCCCACTTGTTGAGGGACTGGCGGTCAATGGGCGATAGTTTCCACTGTTTCAATGGTTCCAGTTCACGCGAGTTAAAGCGGTGTTTTTGCTCTTCGCGTGTTACTGAAAACCAGTATTTGAACAAGATAATGCCGGAGCGGACCAGCATCCGCTCCACTTCAGGGGCGGAGCGCATGAATTCAAGATAATCATTGGGGGTGCAAAAGCTCATTACCCGTTCCACACCTGCGCGGTTGTACCAGGAGCGGTCGAACATCACCATTTCTCCGGCTGCAGGCAGATGATTGACGTAACGCTGAAAGTACCACTGGGACTTTTCCCGGTCGGTGGGTTTGTCGAGGGCGACGACACGTGCACCACGGGGATTGAGATGCTCCATAAAGCGTTTGATAGTGCCGCCCTTTCCGGCAGCATCGCGACCTTCAAATAACAAAATGACCTTTTGGCCGCTTGCTTTGATCCATTCTTGAGCCTTCAGCAATTCAACCTGCAGCGCCTTCTTTTGTTCCTCATAGTCAGAAGACGAAATCTTGTCCTGATAAGGATATTCGCCGTTTTCAAAAAACTGGCGAGCCTGATCGGCTTCGCTGAGCGGTACATCAGGACTGCCAATCATGAGGTCGGCGGCGGAATATTGTGGCTGCGTTGAGGTCTCGCCACCTGCCTTCTCGGCAATCTGCCCTGAATCTGAGGTGACCAATTTTTACTCCCTGCGGCTGATAGAATCCCTTTCGAAAACCTATTGGCTGTGGAGCAAAATTCATTGACTTAGATCAACGTGTTGAAGCGCTTCTTCGTGGGGGTCAAATACCCTCCCGATCTGCCTTCAACATGCGTTTCATGACATTTTCTTCCTTGCCAAGGGTATGTTTGATCACACCAACAATGTGCAGAATGACCAGCGGCACTATAATATGGCCGAGGAAATCGTGCACCGACTCTGCCAATTCATGCAGGCCACGATTGCGCGGCAACAGGCTTGGAATGTCCACCAATCCGAGCAGATCAACTGGTCTGCCAAGGCTCCAGGGCAGCAGGTAACCGGTGATCACCAGACCGGCAATCGTTAACAGCATGGCCCAGCGCACCAGATCAGACAGCAGATTGAGTAATTTGTGCTGGTCTGTTTTTGCAGCAGGGCCGCGGCGAAGGCGAAGCCAGACCCGCCAAAGTAAAAACAATCCGGCCAGGGTGCCGAAACTGACATGAAACCAGTAAGAACTGCTGCCTCTTTGTCCTTCATGGGTGAAGAACAGGGCGGTCACCAGGATTGCCGTTGTCCAGTGAACAGCGATCGACACGGCTGAATAACCTGACGGTCCTGGGTTTTGACTGGCCATGCTTTTGAGTTTTCCATTCAACCAAATATGCAATGCACACTATCGCGAAAACCACCTGTTGGTTAGAGCCCGAACATGTCAAATAATTAACGTTGCGGACCGCGTCTAATGCCGCTCAACGAACGAATCCAACACCCGTTTCTGACCGGCCTTTTCAAAGTCGATGGTGAGCTTGTTGCCATCGATGGAACTGATTGAGCCGTAGCCGAATTTCATGTGAAAGACCCGTTCGCCAATATCAAAACTACTGTCCTCGGCTCCGATAACCGACTTGGCGACCAGCTCGCCTTCAATTGTTCGGGGCCCTCCTGAATAGGTCGACTTATAACCGGATCGGGTTCCCCAGTTTTTGGCTGTATCCTCGTTGGCATTGGCCTGTGCCCGTCGCCATCCGGGGGAGCTGTATCCTGAATTGCTGAATGGATCAGAGGTATCAAACCGACTATTGCCATAAGTGCCACCAGATCCGGCCGCGCCATAGCCGCCATAGGAACCTGACGGCTCCATCACTTCGACATTTTCTGCGGGCAGTTCATCAATAAACCGGCTTGGGATGCTCGACTGCCATTGGCCATGAATGCGTCGGTTGGAGACGAACCAGATGTGGCAATTGCGCCGCGCCCGGGTGATGCCGACATAGGCCAACCTTCGTTCTTCCTCAAGGCCGGACCGGCCTCCCTCATCGAGACTGCGCTGGTGGGGAAAAAGACCTTCTTCCCAACCGGGCAAAAACACCGTGTCAAATTCCAGCCCTTTGGCGCTGTGCAGGGTCATCAGATTGACAGCGTCCAGATTGGGGTCGTTTTCGGTATCCATCACCAAAGAGACATGCTCGAGAAAACCACGCATGCCTTCAAACTCTTCCATGGAACGGACAAGTTCCCTCAGGTTATCAAGCCGTCCGGGCGCCTCCGCGCTGCGGTCATTTTGCCAGAATTCGGTATAGCCGGATTCGTCCAAAATCATTTCCGCCAGATCAGTGTGTTTGGCGCTTTCAATGAGTTCAGACCAGCGACCGAAATTCAACGCCAGTGTTTTCAATGTTGTGCGTTGTTTGGGTTTTAATTCTTCGGTTTCAACCAGCTCATGGACGGCCTGCAACATGGGAATACGGCGCGCCCGGGCATGGTCACGTATAATACGAACCGTCGCTTCTCCGAGCCCGCGCTTGGGAGTATTTACGATGCGTTCAAAGGCCAGATCGTCAGCCGGCTGACAGGTGACGCGGAAATAGGCCATGGCATCACGAATTTCCATGCGCTCATAAAACCGCGGTCCGCCAATGACCCGATAATTGAGACCCAGCGAGACAAAACGGTCTTCAAACTCGCGCATCTGAAACGACGCGCGCATCAAGATTGCAATCTCGTTGAGACTGTGCGCCTTGGTCTGCAGGCTTTCGATCTCATCGCCAATGGCCCGGGCTTCTTCCTCTGAATCCCAACCGGCGGCGACGTGAACCTTGGCTTCGTCCGGGTCCGCAATGTCGGTGAACAGCGTCTTGCCAAGCCGACCTTCATTATGGGTGATGAGATGCGAAGCTGCCTTCAGGATGTGGGACGTGGAGCGATAGTTACGCTCCAGCCGGATGACCTTGGCACCTTTGAAATCGCGGTCGAAACGCAAGATATTGTCAACTTCTGCGCCGCGCCAACCGTAAATTGACTGATCGTCATCGCCGACACAGCAGATATTGGTCAGGCCAGCCGTATCTTCATTGGTATCTGATGCGTCGGTGGTGGGCAGGCCTGATGCTTTTTCTGCTGCCAATTGCGCGCCGCTGGACATTTCGGGCTGCCGTGGTTGTGCCAACAGACGCAGCCACAGATATTGAGCAACATTGGTGTCCTGATATTCGTCGACGAGAATATATTTAAAACGCCCCTGATAATCGCGTAGCACGTCGGTATTTTCACGAAACAGGCGGATGCATTCGACCAGAAGGTCGCCAAAATCACAGGCGTTGAGGGTTTTCAAACGGTCCTGATAGGCCGCATAGAGTTCGCGGCCACGGCCATTGCCAAAGGCCCGTGCATCACCCTCGGAAATATCGGCTGGGCCAAGCGCCTTATTCTTCCAGCCGTCAATCAGTCCGGCCAGTTGCCGCGCCGGCCAGCGTTTGTCATCAATGCCCTCAGCCTGGATCAATTGTTTGAGCAGGCGGATCTGGTCATCCGTGTCGAGTATCGAGAAACTCGATTTCAGCCCAACCAGTTCAGCATGACGGCGTAGAATTTTGACGCAAATTGAATGGAAGGTTCCTAACCAGGGCATGCCTTCGACGGTCTCGCCGACCATGCCGCCAATGCGGTTTTTCATTTCACGGGCGGCTTTGTTGGTGAAAGTCACTGCCAGTATCTGACTGGGCCAGGCGAGACGCTGCTGCAGGATATGGGCAATGCGTGAGGTCAACACGCGGGTTTTACCGGTTCCGGCTCCGGCCAGAACAAGCAGGGGGCCTTCTGTCGTCAACACAGCTTCTTTTTGTTCCGGATTGAGGCCCAGCATATAAGCCTGACCGTCAACATCAGGCACAGCGGCGCGACTGGCGTTTAATGCGCGCGCAGCAATGCTCCCCTCAGGGTGATTCGAAGCCCAATCGTTCATGTTTTGGTCTTAGGCGGTTTTTGTTCCGCTGAACAGGCTACAGTCGTCAGGTTTGATCGATTGATGGTGCAAATGCCGGCGGTTGCACAATGCAGCAGATTGAGGCCGGGGTTTGCCGACAACTCGCCGACAGTGGGCCAGATCAATTCTATCCATGTCTGCCAAATTAATGAAGAAATCACTTGAACCGGACGACATGGAGGCAGAATGTGAGCCGCGAAAGCACCCTGAACAGGCCCGGTCGTGTCAAGCAATCAGAGCACCATTTCCCCGAGTTGGCGCGGCTGGCTCATCTGGTCGTTGTCAGCACTTGCGTTTGGTTATGCGTTTTTCCAACGGGTGACGCCGGGCGTGATGGTGTCGGATCTGATGCGCGACTTTGCCATTGGTGGTGGCATGTTGGGGGTTTTGTCAGCGCTCTACTTCTATCCATATTTTCTGCTTCAGGTGCCCCTGGGTGCCTTGCTGGACAGGCTGGGTGCGCGATTGCTTTTGTCAGTTGCGGTCTTCCTTGCCGGGCTTGGGTCGTTTCTGTTTGGGGCTGCGGAAACTCTCCCCGTTGCCTATGCAGGAAGGATCCTGATTGGTATCGGCTCGGCGGTTGGGTTTTTGGGATCGATGAGCTTGGCCGCGCGTTGGTTTCCTCCCCAACGCTTTGCGTTTCTGACCGGCCTGGCGATGTTTCTGGCAATGCTCAGCGGGATATTGGGGCAGGGGCCACTGGCCGTTTTTGTAGAAACCTATGGGTGGCGTACCAGCCAATGGGGGTTGGGAATTTTTGGCACGGCGCTGGCATTGCTGATATTCATGTTTGTGCGAGATGCGCCAACGGAAAATGCGCCAACAGAGACCGAGCAAAGCGAACCCAAACAGGTTCAGGCCTGGTCTGAAGTGTGGCGGGGATTGCGTCGTGCAGCGTCGCTCTGGAACACTTGGAAGATTGCGTTGGTTGCCGGCGCCATGTCCGGTCCGATGCTGGTTCTTGGTGGGCTATGGGGCGTGCCGTATTTTATGCAGGCCTATGATTTGGAACGTCCTCAGGCGGCCTATCTGGTCTCACTGCTGCTATTTGGCTGGGCGCTTGGCGCGCCGGCCAGCGGATGGCTTTCTGATCGCCTGCACAAACGCAAGGCCCTGTTGGTTGGCGGGCTTGTGGTTCTGACATGCTCATTGGGTGGTGTGGCTTTTATACCCGAACCTCCGCTGGCTGTTTCCACCGGGTTGTTCATCATTGGGGGATTTTCGGGCGCTGCGATGGTGCCGAGCTTTGCGCTGGTACGAGAGACTTCTGATGCGTCAATCGCCGGATCCGTCTCGGGCATTGTCAACGCCATGACGGTAGCGTCCGGGGCCTTGCTGCAACCGCTGGTTGGTTTCGTGCTGGACTTCATCTGGGACGGCACCATGCTGGACGGTTCGCGCATATATAAGCCGGAAGATTTTCAGACGGCATTTATCATATTGTTTTTAACCGCTTTGGGTGGGTTGGTGATCAGTCTGACCCTGCCCGAAAGTCCTGAATGACAGCTGGCCTCACTTTATCTCCGCTCGCCGCCACTCGCCGCCGCTAGCGGTGTTCTTCGACACTCATGTCGACCAGTGCATTGTTATAGGTTCGCAATGCAGCGAGCTGGGTTGCCCAACCGATGATCTTGGTGTTGTCGCGTGCATCGATCACCGGTAGTCGCGGCAATCCCTGATCATCGAACTGGCGCATCGCGACTTCCAGACTTGTATCAGCACGCAACGGAATAATTTCCTGTTCCGGGTCGAACACGTCATCGTCGGTTTCACCGAGGGGCACCATGAAATCAGCCACTCTGGTGTTGCGTACCATCATCCGGTGCGGCCCATCCTGTACGCGCAGACCGCGTGTCTCCAGCTGCCATTGAAAATAGGACCGTCCATGGATCGCCTGATTGACACCGATGGCGATTGATACCGTCAACAGCAAGGCCAGCGACAGGGCATAACCACCGGTCAGTTCAAACACCATCACGGCGGTTGAAATTGGGGCTCCGATCACCGCGCCAGCCAGCGCACCCATGCCGAGAATGGCGTAAAGGCCCTCAGAAGAAGCGAGCTCTGGAAATACCCGTGAAGCGATCAGACCGAATGCACCACCCGTCATCGCGCCAATATAGAGCGAAGGTGAAAATACGCCGCCGCCAAAGCGCGAGGCCAAAGTGATGGAAGTTGCGGCCGTCTTGGCGATAATCAGCGTGATCAGCATCGATAATGCAAGGTGGTTTTTCAACGCCATGTCTGTGGCTTCGTATCCGACGCCAAGTATTTCAGGAAGAAAGACACCAATGCAGCCGATCATCAACCCGCCGACTGCCGGGCGAAGCCACAAGGGCATGACGATGGATCGGGCAACATGATCGGTGGCGATCAGGCTGAACTGAAATATGATCGCGATGATGCCGCAGGTAACGCCCAACAGGGCGAAGGCAGGAACTTCAAGAAACGATGTGATCTGATAAGCGGGAATGGAAAATGCGGCCGCATCTCCAAACCATAGCCGCGTTGCAATGGTTCCCATGACTGACGAGATGACAATGGGAATGAACGCCCTTTTGGCATAATGACCAAGCACCACCTCATGGGCAAACAGCACGCCGGCAATCGGCGCATTGAATGAAGCTGAGACGGCACTGGCAACACCGCAGGCAAGCAGGGTGCGTCGTCCCCAATCAGGCAGTTTGAACCTGTCGGTGACATAGGTCGCAATGGTCGCCCCCAAATGCACCATCGGTCCTTCGCGGCCCGAACTGGCGCCAAACCCAAGTGACAGGGCGCTGATCACCGCAGAACCCAGGCCCGATTTGAGTTCAATTTCACGTCCGCCATAGGCTTTTGCTTCGATAACGTCGGCAACGCCATACGTACGCCGGGCGGGCATGAAACGTGTGAGCAACCAGCCGACCAGAAGACCTCCAACGGCTGGTGCCAGCAAAATCCACATCCAGTGGATTTGCTTGGCCGCTGTGGCAACCGTTTCTGAAGCCACGCCGAGCCAGAGAAATTGGGTGTTGAGTATCAGCAGGCGAAACAGGATAGCGGCTATCGATACGCACAGGCCGATCATCACCGAGATCATCCACAATTGTGGCTCGCGCGAGGATATGAAAACTTGCAAATTGGGAGTGACCCAACCGCGAAGGATGGACGGCAATCGACGGATTATCTCAGGCATTACACCGTTTCCCCGATAGACTCATTACCCCTGATATTAGACTACACCTATTTACGTTTGATTTCGATGCGTCGCCCAATGTTCTGTGAACGTGGTAAATTGCTGTGGCTTTCAGCAGTTTTTTTGATTCTATCCATAATGTCTTCGGGAAAGGGTGCGACCCTTGGACCGCTCATGTCGACATGCAATGACATGGTTTCAGACGTGGCCGAGAGCCAGCCGTCCTGGTGGTGCAGTTCGGCATAGGCGTGAATGCGTTTTTCATCAAAATCAACAATTTGCATCGAAACCCTGACCCGATCCCCCAAATGCAGTTCGCGGGCGTAGCGAATATGGGCTTCAGCCGTATAGAAGCTTAAATTGCGTTCTTTTATGTAATGGGGACCTAATCCCATCTCTTCAAAAAACGTGTCGCAGCCCCGGTCAAACAAGACGTTGTAATAGGCCATGTTGAGATGACCGTTATAATCGATCCATTGCTTTTCGAGTTCCATCAAAGGGGAAATGTGCGGGGCCGCATTTTCTGACATAATGGTTTCTCCAAACTGTGGACCGAATTTTGCTTTCTGATAGTCTGGTATTGGCTGTTGGGGTGTGAAACAAGGGCACCTCAAAGAAAATGCTGGGAGCAAGCTATGGCGCTGGCCGATCTGGAATCGATTGAACGCAATTCTGAAGGGATTGCAACGGCAATTGGTATTCTTAAACAGCGGTTTGGTGATCAGTTGCAAACCAACCAAAGCCTGCTGGAACAGCACGCGCATACAATGACTTACATTCCATCCCAGCTTCCTGATGCTGTGGTATTTCCCATTTCGACCAAGCAAGTGCAGGAAATTGTCACTGTTTGCGCCCAGCACCGGGTGCCAATCATTCCCTTCGGCACCGGGACGTCACTGGAAGGGGCGGTCAACGCGCCTGCGGGGGGAATCAGTGTCGATATGATGAAGATGAACAAGGTTCTTTCGGTCAATGCCGAAGATCTGGATGTAACGCTTCAGCCTGGGGTGACGCGCTCGGAATTGAACCTGCATTTGCGCGATCAGGGTTTGTTTTTCCCAATCGATCCGGGTGCCGATGCCAGTCTTGGAGGCATGGCCTCAACACGCGCTTCCGGCACCAACGCGGTGCGTTATGGAACGATGCGGGAAAATGTCATCAATCTCACCGTGGTGATGCCGGATGGCAGTATTGTGAAAACCGGTGGACGGGCCCGCAAATCCGCTGCTGGTTATGATTTAACGCGCCTCATTGTCGGATCGGAGGGGACTTTGGGCATCATAACCGAGATGACGCTGCGATTGCATGGAATTCCAGAAAACATCTCCGCTGGCGTGTGCCAGTTTCCGACAGTTGAAGATGCCTGCAACACGACCATTATGGCGATGCAGACCGGATTGCCGATTGCTCGTATCGAACTGCTCGATGCCTTGATGACAGAGATCACCAACAATTATTCCGGCTTGTCTTACGAGTTGAAACCAACTTTGATGCTCGAATTCCACGGCACGGATGCGGGGGTGGCCGAACAATTGCAATTGTTTAACGATATTGCATCAGAATTTGGCGGTTCAGATATTCAATGGGTTCATACGGTTGAAGAGCGCAATAAATTGTGGAAAGCGCGCCACGACGCCTATTACGGCATGCTTGCCCATCGTCCGGGCTGTGAGGGCATAGCAACGGATGCCTGTGTCCCGATTTCGCGACTTGCGGAGTGTATTTCTCAAACCATCGAAGATGTCGAGGAACTGCAGTTGATAGCGCCGATAATCGGCCATGTGGGTGATGGCAATTTTCATGTCTCCCCTCTGGTCATGATGGATGACAAGGACGAAGTGGCGCGGGCGGAAGAGATGATTGAGCGCTTGAATCTACGAACCATCGCCATGGACGGGACCTGCACCGGTGAGCACGGAATTGGTCAGGGCAAACGTCGTTTTCTGCAGTTGGAGCATGGAGCCGGGGTCGACGTGATGGCAGCCATTAAACGGTCCATTGACCCAGACAATATAATGAATCCCGGTAAAGTGATCAGATTGGATTGAATTGGTGAACTTTGATCGCAACGTCAGGCACCTGGGCATCAGGAATATTCTGAGCAAATTCAGGAAGCGGTGGGCATGAGGTTTTTTGCCTTTCTTGGAAGTCTGCTTGTTCTGGCTCTGATTGCGGCGCTGGTTCTGCCTTCCTATATCGACTGGAACCAATTCAAGTCACGCTTTGAGCAAGAAGCCAGCCTGACCCTTGGTCTGCCGGTAAATGTAAAAGGTTCCGCTTCAATAAAGCTCCTGCCGTTGCCGTCGGTGACCTTTACCGATATCGAAATCGGAGCATCTGCTGATACCGTTCCCATCCTTGTGGCAGACAGTTTCAGGATAGACGTTGAACTGGCGCCATTGCTGAAGGGCAATGTTGTGGTGGTCGACATGCAATTGTCGAAACCCGTCATGAACGTCGAGCTGGACAAGTCCGGTGAGCTGAATATTCCCGAATTCGACAACCACTATCACCAGTTGCAAAACGCCAATGTGTCATTGGAAAATATCACAATCAGCGATGGGCGGGTGACGGTAGTAGATGCCCGGTTCAATCGCACTTCAGAATTCATTGACCTTAACGCCATCGCCTCGGCAAAATCGTTCGCCGGCCCGTGGCGGGTGGATGGAACGCTTGCCCATGAGAGAGAAAAATTCAGGATCTCGGCAACAACTGGTATCTGGCAGGAGAGCCAGCAAATTCGACTGACTGTCGACGTGGAGACCAAGAGCCTTCCTTATGACCTTGAATTTAATGGTCCTTTGTCAATAAAGGACGGAGTGCCTGCATGGAAAGGCACTATGAAACTGTCGCCGATGGCGCAGCAGGATGCCAAGGACTTGATTGAATTCAGACGGCCGGGCCGCGAGGAAGCGTTTCCGGTACGTTTGGAGAGTGACGTGGAAATTGTCAGCGGCGGGGCAAATGTTCCCGCCTTTGAGTTGAAGATCGGTGCGAGCGACGATCCCTATCGGCTGAACGGCAACGGGCAGGCGGTGTTTGGAGAAGATTTTTCCTTCAGAGTTCGCGCCGAGGGGCAACAGGTCAATGTTGAACGTTTTGATGCACGCAAGGGTGTCGGGCTTGATTTCTCAAAACGCCTGGCGATTTTCCGTGAATTTCTTGCTCGCGTTCCCCGGTTCAAGGCCGACGGGGAAATAAATCTCTATCTGCCAGCAGTTGTGGCTGGCGATACTGTCATTCGGGAAGTCGGAATGGATCTTCGCCCGTCCGATTCCGGCACTGGCTGGCAGGTCAACAATCTGGAAGCCCAGCTTCCCGGTCGCACCGAATTGCGGGCCGATGGATTTTTGCAGTTGGGGGATGCATTCGGCTATCAGGGCGATTTGATCCTTGCTTCCAGCCAACCTTCCGGATTTGCCAAATGGCTGGGTTCAGATGTCAGTCCAGCCATTCGCGATCTGAGAGCGGCTGGATTTTCAGCAAAAGCCTCAATTTCCAGCGAGTTGATTGAGTTCGACAATGTTGAATTGATTTTGAACCAGGAAATTTTGAAAGGCAGTATTCGACGTAATGCTCCGCTTGGACAGCGCCCCAATCTGAGGGCCAAACTGGCTGGTGACGCCGTCGATTTTGATCAGTTGAGCAGTCTGTTTGATCTATTTGCAGGTGGTGCAAGTGGTGGCGGCGGTAGTCGTCGTCTGGTGGAAGGACACAATCTCGATCTGGATCTGAAGGCAAATTCCATGGCCGTATCGGGCCTTAAAGCGAATGACGTTGTCGCCCGGCTGAACATTCAAAATGATAAGCTGACGATTGACCAACTCGACATTGGCAATATGGACAATGCCGCACTCAAAATCAGCGGAGTTGTGAACGGATTGAGCAAGCGGCCAGTCGGCCAGCTCTCAACCAGTTTTGTTGCCGATAACCCGAGCCTGTTTCTCGACAGACTGAACAAGCGTTTCGGACCCTTTCCAGTGATCGGCAGATTCATTGACGATCGCTATCTGATTGAAAATACGCAGTTGAGTTTTGAATTTGAGGGCAAAAAGGAAGGCTATTCTATCAAGGCGGTGGGACGCTCGGGAAACAGTGAGATCGATGCCCAGCTTTCCGGGGACAATATTGCGGCTTCTGTGGACCGACAACAGTTCGACGGCAAGTTGATCGTGGTCAATGATGAAGCCTCGCAATTGTTGCTGCAATTTGGCGTGCCAGCAATTTTTGTGGAAGGGGCCGGACGGGCGGCGATGCGGGTTTCGGCTTCAGGAAGCGTCCGACAGGGACTGAATACCGAAGCTGCACTGACCGTGAGTGGTGGTTACATCAGTGGTGCTGGAACGATTAAACCGGTGATCTACGACCAAAATCTGATCATAAATGGTGAGCTCAAACTGAAAGGAGAACTGCTGGATATTGATCAGCTCATTCTTCTGTCCGGACGGCCTCTGCCGGGATTCGGGCAGGGGGTGGATGCTGAGATTGAAACGCTTCTTTCAATCAATAAATCACGCCTGCTGGCAAGCGATCTGACTGGCAATATCGGCAGATCAAAATTTACCGGTGAATTGTCGCTGGATGCGGGAAAACGGCCACGCCCGCATTTAAGGGGTTCGCTGTCCCTGTCCACTCTTGATTCAGAAACTCTGTCCGCAATGGTTTATACCAATGTCGCAGTGGACCAGAAGGATTCAAATGTCAGCGAGAAACCTGCTGATCTTTCCAGTCAACCTGTCCTGGCGGGGCTGGATGCTGATATCGATTTGACATCATCTGTTGTGACGATGACGGATGAATATCCTCCGGCGCGAGACTTGCTGGCGGAGATGGAAATTCGCAATGGCGATGTCAGTCTTGAAGGACTGAAGGCCAACTGGCTTTCAGGTAAGATTGTAGGCGCCGTATCGATGGCACAGTCGACAGTGGGTCGTGGCTTCAACGGGCAACTTCAGCTGTCGAATGCTGATCTTGGACTGGTCAGTCGCCTGGCTGGCCTGCCGCGCGGACTTGCCGGGAAACTGACCCTGGGTGGCACGTTTGAAACCGCTGGAGCAGATACCAGTTCGATGTTGGCCCAGATCACAGCCAGCGGCAGTTTGAAAGTTGAAAAGGGGTCAGTCGCCGGGGTGAACAGTGCCGCGTTTACACCCTTGCTGAAAGCTGCAGATGCGATCAAGGACGAAGATCTGTCTGACCAGGCAGAGAATTTGCTGGAAGCCAAATTCATATCCGGCAGGTCGTCATTTGGCGATATCGAACTGCCTTTCACAGTGGCGACAGGCAGCCTGCGGGTCAACAGCATCTCGCTGGTGAACGACGCTCTTAAATTGAGTGGGTCCGGCAAATATGACCTTTCCTCGCGCCAGGCCGAATTGGCGACGAAGGTTGCGTTTGATCCGGGCAAGGAAGTGGTGATTGGAGCAGTGCCCGAATTTGCCATGTCGATAAACGTTGTGGATGGTGAAGTTGATCACACCCTCGATGCCAGTTTGTTTTCCACATATCTGGGCATGCGCGTGAGCGAACGTCGTGAACGGGAGTTTGAGGCTCAGCGTTCGGAAATTCTGGAACGTCAGCGGTTGCAACAGATTGCCCGTATCTATGCCCTTCAGGAAGAGGTTAAGCGAATTGCCGAAGTCGAGCGCGAACGCATTCGTCTGCTCGAAATTGAACAGGCTGAGCAACGGCGGCGCGAAGAGGCCAGACGGCGGCGTGAGGAACTTGAACGTAAACGCATCGAAGCGGAGATTGTTGCCGCTGAAAAACGCGCAGCCCGTGAAGCTGCGTTAGAAGCGGGTCGTCGTGAGCGCCGACAGGAAGAAATTGATCTGTTGCGTAAACAGGCAAAAGAAGCCGCCGACCGCATTCGACTGGACACCTATGAAAATGTCGAGTGAGAAATTTTAGGACCGCCGCCCGCAGTTTAGTCGGCGACGGTGAGTTTTGATTTCAGTTGACGCAGCACAAACAGGCGAAGGGCAGAGGACAGATTTTCCGTCTCCTGGCGGCGTAAATCCACTTGGGTTACCAGCTGTGCGACCGAAATCTGGCGGGCTTCAGCCAGCTGTTTCAATTCACTCCAGAATTCATCTTCCAGAGAAAATGAAGTGCGGTGTCCTCGAATTGAAACCGAGCGTTTGTTCATCCAGCTATTTTTTGCGGAAGGCGTCCAGGGAAACCACGTCTGCGGAGGATTCCTCAGCTGAATCCTCAGACTTGTCGCCGTCGTCGTCGGTGCTTGCGTCGGTCAACCGTTCCCTTTTCGGTGGCGAAGGCAAAGCAGTGCTCTCGTCGTCCTGATCTTCCTGGGATGATGTTTCCCCATCTTCGTCGACCGCTTCAAACTGCAGTCCGAACTGAACCGACGGATCAAAAAAACCGCGCACGGCAGCAAAGGGAATCGACAGGGCTTCGGGTATATTGTCAAAGGACAGACCAATGGAAAATCCGTGGTCGGTGGCTTCAAGATCCCAAAACTGATGCTGAACAACGATGGTCATCTCTTCGGGATATTTATCACGCATGCGGCTCGACATGCGAACGCCGGCATAATGTGTGTCGAACGTAATGTAGAAATGATGGTCGCCGGGCAATCCTGTGCGGGCGACTTCCTGCAACACCTTTTTGACAACAGCGCGCAACGCCTCCTGAGCCAGGATGTCGTAACGGATAAGGTCTTCAACTTCAGGTGGGTTGGTTTTATCGGACATCAGGTAACGTGAATGGCTCTAGGGTTGATTGAGATGAGTATAGCTGCCTAAAAGTCAATCCGCACTAGGAAATAGTAAGAATTTGGTGGAGGTTTCTGTTGCCAGGTACCTCCGAACCCCGCCTAACAGTGCGAACCGCTAGGAGTTGAATTGAAGACTTAGCACAGCTTACGCTGCGATCCGTGCTTCCGCATAGTTGTTATCATTTGCAACTATTATAATGGCCCGATATCGGTGGGTACCATGCCGAGTGAAAACGCAGTCTTTACACCCTCGTCGATCCTATTTCGCCCCCGCCAAACAGCGCAAACATTACGCTTTGTGCAGTTTGGTGGAGGCGCCGGGTACCGCCCCCGGGTCCGAATGGCTTATTACAAAGGTCATTTATCACCATAGTCGAGTTGCCCCGACACACCCAATATAGGCACGGTTACCGATTTTTGAAAGGGTTGATTGCATTTCTTGGTATTGGCCGCTGCCAAACCGACGATGGCAAATTGGACAATAAAAAAGGCGCCCTTTGCCGGGCGCCCTTAAACTTATCAGCGGACATTCGCCTAAATGCTTAGCCGTACACGCTTTCTTTGCCGAAATGCTTGGTCAGCATGTAATAGACAACCGCGCGATATTTATTGCGGTTGGACTTGCCATAGGTCGTGATGACGGCATCGATGCCCGCATCAAGCGCTGCGCTATCGCTGAGGCCTAGTTTCTTGATCAGAAAGTTGTTTTTAACGGTGTCCAGTTCAGACTGGTCAGTGCCGGAAACGGTCGATGCGTCGTCGTTATAAATGGCCGGGCCACATCCGATTGTCACCTTGGTGAGCAAATCCATGTCTGCGTTCATGCCGCACTTGCTTTTCAGATCTTCGGCATATTTGGCGATCAGTTCGTCACGTTTGCTCATTTGAGTGTATCTCCCCGAGGTGCAATATTATGTGGTTTTATTGGTTCATGAATCAGCGTAGTTGACCAAACTTCAATCATCAAGACTTGCAACAATATTTAGCTAGATTCCTTGGATGGGCTGTGGGCGGGTCTTGTGGATGGATTGATGCGGCGATTGTCGAACTGGCGGTCGTGATAGAGTCTGTGGATTGATTCGAATCTCTTCTGGAACGTTATGCGCCAATATCTGTCCCTGCTTGACACTGTGATAAATCACGGAACCGACCGGGGTGACCGCACGGGTACCGGCACACGCTCGATATTTGGCCACCAGATGCGGTTTGATCTGTCGAAGGGGTTTCCTGCTCTGACGACAAAAAAGCTGCATTTGAAGTCCATTATCCACGAATTGCTGTGGTTCCTGCAAGGCAGTTCAAATATCGGCTATCTGAAGGAAAATGGTGTATCCATCTGGGATGACTGGGCCGATGAAAACGGCGAATTGGGACCGGTTTATGGGGTTCAATGGCGTTCATGGCCAAAGTCAGACGGGACCACCCTTGACCAGATTTCCGGGGTTGTGGAGCAGATCCGCAATAATCCAAATTCCCGCCGCTTGATCGTTTCCGCCTGGAACCCAGCATTGGTGGATCAAATGGCGCTGCCACCGTGTCATGCGCTTTTCCAGTTTTATGTCGCTGACGGTAAATTGTCCTGTCAGCTCTATCAGCGCTCTGGTGATATTTTTCTTGGGGTTCCCTTTAATATTGCCTCCTATGCCCTGTTGACGATGATGGTGGCACAGGTTTGCGATCTGGAGCCGGGTGATTTTGTCCACACGCTTGGTGATGCTCACCTCTACGCAAATCATTTCGACCAGGCAGGTGAGCAATTGGCCCGCCAGCCCAGGAGCCTGCCGACAATGCGTATCAATCCACAAGTTCGCGATATATTTTCATTTCAGATTGAAGACTTTGAGCTTGTGGACTATCACCCGGATGCGCATATCAGGGCGCCAATAGCTGTTTGAGGTAAAGCATGGACATTCGTGTCTCAATTGTCGTGGCGGTCGCGGAAAACGGCGTCATCGGGCTTGAAGGGGATATGCCGTGGCAGTTGTCGACGGATTTGAAGCGATTCAAAGCCCTGACTCTTGGCAAACCCATGATCATGGGCAGAAAAACATTCATGGCAATCGGACAGGCTTTGCCCGGACGAACATCAATCGTCATCACCCGCGATAAATCCTGGCAGGCTGATGGGGTAGTTCCGGTTCATTCTCTGGATACTGCGTTCACCCTTGCCAAAGAAGTCGCACAAGCCTCCGGCCAGGACGAAGTCTGTGTGGTTGGAGGTGGGGACATATATCGTCAATCTTTTGATTATGCAGACGTAATTCATTTGACACAGGTTCACGCGTCACCAACAGGTGATACAGTTTTTCCGGATATAGAACCTGCTATTTGGCAGGAAATCAGTCGTCAACACATACCCAGCGGAGAAAAGGACACAGCAGAAACCACCTATATCGTTTATCAAAGAAAGGTATAAGGTGAGTGTGCTGCGTCAAAGTGCACTAATGGCCTGCAATTTTTATAAAATTGCCGCGTTGAAAGCGACAGTTTAGATACCTATAACAAATCAACAAACCCTATGGCTGCAGCTAGATCGCTGCGCCCAATTCAAGGACAAGATATGCCCTGGAGTAACCAGACCGGTGGAGGTCAAAATAACGGCAGCAATGGCGGCGGCGACGACGGTGGCCCGTGGGGTCAACCACCCCGAGGCCCGCAACGTCCCGGTGGCGGACAGCAACCTCCTGATCTTGAAGAAATTCTAAAACGCGGTCAGGATCGACTGAGACGGGTCATTCCCGGCGGTGGCGGCGGCGGTGGCGGCGGTGTCGCAAAATTCGGCGCCGCTGGTATTGGTCTGATAATCGTAGCGGCAGCTGGGCTTTACGCCTTTTCCTCGGCCTATCAGGTCGATGCGGACGAGTTGGCAGTGGAAACCGTCTTTGGTGTTCCGCGCGATGACGTAAATGAAGCCGGGTTGCATTTTGCATGGTGGCCATTTGAACGGGCGGATAAGGTCAATATCGGTGTTCGTCAGGTCGATATCGGTTCAACAGGGCGTGGCGGATCGCGTCAGGGCCTGATGCTGTCGGGGGATCAGAACATTGTTGATGTGACATTCTCTGTTCAATACAGCGTCGCCAATCCAAAAGACTTTCTGTTCAGGGTCAACGATCCCAGCGGTATGGTCGAAGAGGTGGCGGAAAGTGCGATGCGTGAGATTGTTGGTCGTCGCCCGGCTCAGGATATCTTTCGTGATGATCGTCAAGGCATCACTCAGGAAGTTCGGGATATCGCCCAGACCATGCTCGACAATTACGGTACCGGTATCGGTATTCGTGCTTTGAACATCGAGGACGTGGCACCGCCACCAAAAGTGGCGGACGCTTTTGATGAGGTGCAGCGCGCCGAGCAGAACGAAGATCAGTTCCAGGAAGAAGCCAACCGGTACAGCAACAAGGCATTGGGTGGCGCGCGCGGTGAAGCTGCGCAGATCCGCGAAGATGCTGCCGGCTATAAAAATCGTATCGTCCAGGAAGCCCAGGGTGAGGCGCAGCGCTTTCTCTCGGTTTACGAGCAATATGTGAAAGCTCCGGTGGTGACACGCAAACGCCTTTTCCTTGAAACCATGGAAGGCGTTTTGAAGGACTCCAGCAAGGTAATCATGGAATCCGGCGCGAACGGCACCGGCGTGGTGCCTTATCTGCCGTTACCGGAAATCAACAAACGCAACACGGGGTCAAACTAATGAGCAATCGTTTTGGATTTATTCTGGGCCTTATTGGTCTGGTTGTTGTCACCCTGTGGAGCTCATTCTTCGTCGTCGACGAGCGTGAGCAGGCTATTGTATTGCGGTTTGGTGAAATTGTGCGGGTTGAAAATGATCCGGGCCTGAATTTCAAACTGCCATTTGCATTTGCTGGTCTTGATACTGTGCTGATCATCGAAGACCGCCTGTTGCGCTTCGATCTGGATGATATTCGCGTTCAGGTGTCGGGTGGTAAATTCTACGAGGTGGATGCCTTCATGACCTATCGCATCTCCGATCCACGCAGGTTCAGAGAGCAGGTTGGTGCATCACAACAGCAGGCCGAAACCCGCCTGCGTTCGCGTCTCGACGCTGCATTGCGCCAAACTTATGGCCGACGCGGATTTGAAGCTGCCCTGTCTGAAGAGCGTGCCGCGATGATGTTTGAAGTGCGTGACCAACTTAAACCGGAAGCTGAAAAACTCGGTATTGAAGTTGTTGATGTGCGGGTTCGCCGTACTGATCTGACCGCAGAAGTTTCCGACCAGACCTTCCAGCGCATGAGCGCTGAACGATTGGCCGAAGCTGAGCGTATCAGAGCGCGTGGTCAGGAAGCGGCGCGGCGCATCAAGGCGTCTGCCGACCGTCAGGTGGTGGAAATCAAGGCGGAAGCCCAGCGGGAATCAGAAATCCTTCGCGGTGAAGGTGAGGGGGAACGCAATAAGATATTTGCCCAAGCCTATCAGCAAGATCCTGAATTTTTCGCCTTTTACCGCTCAATGGCCGCCTATCGGACAGCGCTTGAAAATTCAGATACCACATTGGTCCTGTCGCCAAATTCTGAATTTTTCAAGTTCTTTCAGGATGCCAGTGGATCGGGATCTGGCAGCCCAACCGGCAACTGACCGAGGAGCCGCCTTATGGTGGAGCTTCTCAGTATCATAGGTGCATTTTTAGCCATTGAAGGGGCGCTCTATGCGGGCGCTCCGTCAATGGCTAAAAAATTGGCATATGACATCTCTCAGATGGATGAATCAATATTGAGACGCGCGGGTTTGATTGCGCTTGGCGTAGGTGTTGGTCTGGTCTGGATAGTACGGGGTTAATGTGGATGGTGCCTTTGGTCCGGCATGCAATCCTGCCCGGAATTTTTATTGCGACCTTTTCTCGCCATAATGTTTCGGGCTTGTTAGTATAATCAGGGTTTCACGAGTCTAATGAATGTTCAGTGACGGTCGGTGAATATTGGGAGTTGAATGATGAATTTTTCTGCAATCTGGAAAGTGTCGGCGCTTTGTCTGGCATTTGCGCTTGTCAATATTGCCGGATTGAAGAGCGATTTTCGCTTTGTCAGCGGTATCGCCCGGGCTGCAGGTCCTGCCTCGGTTGCTGATCTTGCCGACAGCTTGATTGGCGCAGTGGTCAATATTTCAACGTCTCAAAACGTCAAAGGCCCTGAGGGGCAGACCGGTCTGCCGCGACCTCGCGTGCCGGATGGTTCACCATTTCAGGATTTTTTCGATGACTTCTTCAAACAACAGGAAGAAGGTAATAATGGCCGTCGTCAGCCGCGCAAAGTGCAATCTTTGGGATCGGGATTTGTGGTTGACCCGGAAGGTATCATCATCACCAACAATCACGTCATCGCTGACGCTGACGAAATAACGGTCGATTTTTCTGATGGTTCCTCGTTGATTGCCTCAGTTATCGGAACTGACCCCAAGACTGATATCGCGGTATTGAGAGTGACACCAGAAAAGCCGCTGCAGGCTGTATCATTTGGATCGTCGAAAATAGCCAGGGTAGGGGATTGGGTGATGGCGATCGGCAATCCGTTTGGCCAGGGCAGTTCGGTTACCCTGGGCATTGTATCGGCGATCAATCGAGATATTCGTTCCGGGCCATATGATGATTTCATTCAAACAGATGCGGCAATTAACCGGGGTAATTCCGGTGGCCCATTGTTCAATATGGATGGCGACGTGATTGGTATTAATACGGCCATCATTTCACCGTCGGGCGGCTCAATCGGCCTTGGTTTTTCGATTCCGTCTGATCTGGCAGTCACGGTTATTCAACAGCTGCGTGAATTTGGTGAAACGCGCCGTGGATGGCTCGGTGTCAGCATTCAGCCAGTCACTGATGATATTGCTGAGAGCCTGTCCATGGACGATGCACGCGGTGCGCTTGTTGCCGGGCTTACCCTGAAGGGACCGGCAGAAAATTCCGGCATTCTGGTCGGTGATGTAATTTTGCAATTTGACGGCAAGCCGATTGAACAAATGCGTGACCTGCCACGAATCGTGGCAGAAACGCCAGTTGGCAAATCCGTGGATGTCGTGGTGTTGCGCAAGGGTAAGGAAGAAACCGTTCCGGTGACGCTGGGTCGATTGGAAGACAGCGAAAAGCTTGCCTCGGCCAAACCTTCTGACTCATCGAAAGCGGCACCGGATGAGAAAGCTGAAATATCCGCGCTTGGCATGACATTTGGTGAATTGAACGACGATGCGCGCAAGCAATTCTCCATATCCGCAGATGTAAATGGTGTTCTGGTAACCAAGGTTGAGGCCGGATCCGCAGCCGCCGAGAAGGGTATTCTGGTCGGCAGCGTCATTGCTGAAATAGGTCAGGAAACTGTCAGCAAACCCCAAGACGTGGAAAAGCGTCTTGCCGCATTGGAGAAAGAAGGTCGCAAGAAGGCTCTCCTGCTGGTCGCTTCCAAAGACGGTCAACTCAGCTTTATTGTCTTGAAACTATAGTTTTATTGCTGAGATTTCCATTGCTGAGCCGACAATGTGTAAAGCACATGCCGTTTCAGGTGCGGGTGGCTGTCGGGAACCCCGGGATGGTCGAAGTCACCGTTATTCACCTCGAACAGTCCAATGCGCTCCATGACGGCGATTGAGGGCAGATTGTTTTGAACTGCAAAAGCCACGATTTGATCAAGGCCGTGATCTTCAAAGCCATGTTTCAGCAGGGCAATTCCAGCTTCGGTTGCAAGGCCTTGCCCCCACACATCTGGGTGATACAGCCAGCCAATTTCAACGCAGGGTGAACATGGTATCTTGTAAGCGACGCTTGACAGGCCGGTAAACCCAACCGGTTGGCCGCTTTCCTTGAGACAGGCGACGCCCCATTTCAAACCGGCGTCTGTTTCATTTTCGACCAGATTTTCAAGAAGCAGGTCGGCCTGCTGACGGTCTTTGCGAGTTGGGTAAAAGCGCCGCACGGTCTCGTCCGAGAGAATGAAGTGAAAAAAGCCTCGATCTTCCTCACTCAATGTCCAGTGGCGAATGATCAGGCGCTCAGTTACAATTTGTGAATCTGTTCTCATTCTGCAAAATCCGATTTTCGATAACCCTGAATGTACAAAAGTGCGGTCAGGTCGCCATGGTCTATGCGAAAACGGGCCTGTTCGGCGACGATCGGTTTGGCATGCAGGGCAACGCCGGCACCGGCCAGTTGAAGCATGCCCAGATCATTGGCGCCGTCACCAACCGCGATCACATCACGGGCATCGACAGCGGTTTTTTCAGCCACCTCCTTCAGCGCCTGAACCTTGGCGTCACGCCCCAGAATTGGCGGGACAACTTCGCCGGACAATGTTTGGCCCTCCACTTCAAATGTATTGGCACGATGTTCGTCAAAGCCCAATGTTGCTGCGACGCTTGAGGTGAACTGGGTAAAACCACCCGACACAAGGGCGCAATAGGCGCCGTTGGCCTTCATTGTGGCGACCAGTTGCATTCCACCGGGCATCAGCGTGATGCGCTCGTCCAGCACTTTTTGGATGATCGAAACGGGCAATCCTTGCAACAGGCCGACACGTTCGCGCAGCGCCGGTTCGAAATCGAGCTCACCACGCATGGCGCGCGCCGTGATATCGGCGACTTTGGCACCAACACCGGCTTCCGCAGCCAGTTCATCAATGCATTCCTGTTGAATCAGGGTTGAGTCCATATCGGCAAGCAATGCCTTCTTGCGTCGATCATCTGCCTCTTGTACCACCCAGTCGACAGGCTGGTTGGCCAGAAGCGCCCTGAGTTCGGGCTGCCACGGATCGTCGGTTTGTGGAAGTGGCAGGTCGCAGGCAATGCCGTCGGCCAGAAAGTAAACCGCGCTCGCGCCGGTGATCTGACGAGCCTGTTCCGCCAGTTCGGGCGTCAGGCAGGGATTTGCGGGACTGGCAATGAGTGTGGCAACTCGGTCTGTAAGGGCCATGGATTGATACTATCTGTGAGGAATGGTGCAAAGACCGGACGCGATTTTGATAGCGGGACCAACCGCCAGCGGCAAGTCCAAGCTTGCGGTTGAAGAGGCGCTGCGTTTTGACGGCG
Organism: Rhizobiaceae bacterium; assembly: GCA_014238155.1. Taxonomy (GTDB): domain Bacteria; phylum Pseudomonadota; class Alphaproteobacteria; order Rhizobiales; family Rhizobiaceae; genus Pseudahrensia. The sequence goes on along the minus strand of JABABQ010000050.1, from coordinate 16,448 downwards.
AAATCGTCAACACCGACTCAATGCAGGTTTATCCGGTGTTGAATGTCCTGACCGCCCGGCCAGTTGCTGATGATCTGAAAAGAGTACCGCATCATCTCTACGCAACTGCAGAGCTGGATACCCCCTATTCAGTTGCTCGCTGGCTCCAGGATGCCGAAATTGTCGCGGAGGATATTTGGTCCCGCAACCGAATTCCGGTGTTTGTCGGCGGCACCGGACTGTATTTTCGCGGGCTTGAAAATGGCATTGCGGAAACCCCCGAAATTCCGCCTGAAATTCGTCGGGATATCCGCCTTCAGCTGGAGCAATTTGGCAGCGAAAAATTACACCAGGAACTGTCGCTGCTCGACCCGGAGGGAGCGGTCGGATTAAAGGTTGGTGACGGACACAGAATCGCCCGCGCACTGGAGGTAATTTCGGCAACAAAACAACCGCTGGCCCACTTCCAGAATCTGCCTCATTCGAGGCCGATTTTGATGGGTAAATCGACTCGCAAAACCGTCCTCATGCCGGAACGGAAACTGCTTCATTTGCGGATAAACCACCGCACCGATTGGATGATCGAGAACGGCGCTGTTGATGAAGTGAAAGCACTTCTGCAGCTTAAATTGCCGACAGAAGCGACGGTATTAAAAGCAATTGGGGTGCCTCAATTGGGAAATTTTCTGCATGGTAAATTATCTCTTAATCAGGCCACAGAGCAGACAAAAGCTGCCACGCGGCAGTACGCCAAGCGCCAGGCGACGTGGTTCAATGGTCAGTTCGACGACAGTTGGAATTTCTACACTGGAAATTAGCGCGTTAACGGCGGTCGATTATCCGCTCATTTAGACTTTCGCTTTAAAACAAACTTGTGGGATGCACTTGTGTGCATTGGACGATGAACTAATTGGAAGCAATCGCTTTCCCAGGACGGGTTTTGGGGAACGGGAGACAGATGAGAAAACTGGCGGATACAGCGTATTGGATTTTCGCTGCCGGCACGGTCGGGAGCTTGTCTATGGCTGCCTTTGTTCTCGTTCGGTTGCGCCCCGAAATTCTTAGCCAAAATGCCCCCTCAATCGGCCCGTTTAATCCGCTGTTTTTCACGCTGGTTGTGATGGGTCTGACGCTGGCCTTTGGGCTGTTTTTTACGATGCCAATTTTGCGCAAAAGAAACCACGAACAGGAGCAGCTGACCGACCGGGCAGCCGAGCTTGAAGTGGCGGTGGTTACCGATCCGCTGACCAAGCTGTACAACCGGCGATATTTTGAAGATGCGCTGGAAGAATATGTTACCGAATTTGCGAAAATTGGAGCACCGCTGGCACTGCTGACCCTGGATCTCGATCACTTCAAGAGCGTCAATGATACCTACGGCCATGATGCAGGTGACGTGGTTTTGAAACAGTTGGCCCTAAATCTGCAAAAAGTGACCCGCGAACATGACATCGTAGCCCGTACCGGTGGGGAGGAGTTTTGCATTGTTGCGCCATTTTCTGAATCCAGCCAGATCAGACCATTCGCGGAACGGGTCTGTCGAATGGTCGAACAGATGAGAGTCGATATTGGAGTAATCATATTGAGACCAACGATTTCAATCGGTGTGGCCTCAACGGCTGATGGGATTAAGACTCCAAAGGAATTGCTCAAAATATCTGATGAGCGGCTGTATCAGGCAAAAGAGCAGGGGCGCAACAGGGTCAGCTGTTAGCAAACAAAGTTTGGATTCACCCGTTGACGAAATCAAATGCCACACTATTGTAACCGCCAGCAAAGTTTAATCAGGTAGATGAGTGTGACCAATATTCTGGTAGTGGTGAGAAAGCGCGTTGGCGTGGTGAGGTAGTATCCACCACGAATGCTAACGCGCGCCGGGCTCCTTTGGGAGCCTTTTTTATTGGTCAATCGACCGTTTGGAACGTAAACCGGGAGCGCAGGGCTCCAAAATGGAAAATGGGAACTAAAAATGGCTGGCAATAGCGAAAGCAGCGGCGACAAGAGCGGCGACAAGAGCGGCGAGAAGAACGGCGAGACGAGTGGGTCTCGCGAAATGACCGGAGCCGAGATGATCGTCCAGGCTCTGGTCGACAATGGTGTCACCGACTTGTTTGGATATCCCGGAGGCGCTGTTTTGCCGATCTATGACGAATTGCATCAGCAGGACAAAATACGGCACATACTTGTTCGCCACGAACAGGGTGGAGGCCATGCAGCGGAAGGTTATGCCCGCTCTACGGGCAAACCCGGGGTTGTTCTTGTAACTTCCGGTCCCGGGGCAACAAACACCGTTACGGCTCTGCAGGATGCACTGATGGATTCAATTCCACTGGTTTGCATTACCGGACAGGTGCCAACGCCGTTGATAGGGTCCGATGCGTTTCAGGAATGTGACACGGTTGGCATTACCCGTCCCTGTACCAAGCACAATTGGCTGGTCAGCGACGTAAATGATTTGGCAGGCGTTCTGCATCAGGCCTTTCATGTCGCCGTCCATGGCCGCCCCGGTCCGGTTGTTGTTGATGTGCCGAAAGATGTGCAATTTGCCACTGGCACCTATCACCCACCCTCTGCCTTTGATCAAAAAGCCTATTCTCCAAGAGTCAAAGGCGATCTGGAACAGATCAAGGAAGCGGTGGAACTGATGGTTTCGGCGCGCAAGCCGATCATCTATTCAGGTGGTGGTGTTGTAAATTCGGGAGCCGAAGCAACAAAATTACTGCGGGAATTGGTCAAGCTGTCGGGCTTTCCCATCACTTCTACGTTGATGGGACTGGGGTGCTATCCGGCAAGCGGCGACAAGTGGCTTGGCATGTTGGGCATGCACGGCACCTATGAGGCCAATATGGCGATGCATGACTGTGACGTCATGGTCTGTATTGGTGCTCGGTTTGACGACCGCATTACAGGCCGTTTGGACGCCTTCGCGCCCAGTGCCAAGATCATCCACATTGATATTGATCCTTCTTCAATCAACAAGGTTGTGCATGCAGATGTGCCGATCATCGGAGATGTTGGTCTGGTGCTGGAGGATATGGTGCGCCTGTGGCGGGCCCATTCCGCAAAACCCGACCAAGCCGATTTGAAAGCCTGGCATAAGCAGATCGACATTTGGCGCGGCCGTAATTCGCTTGGTTATAAGCCCAACAAGACGGTGATCATGCCGCAATATGCTATTGAGCGCCTGTATGAACTGACCAAGGACCTCGACACCTATATTACCACTGAAGTTGGCCAGCATCAGATGTGGGCTGCCCAATATTATGGATTTGAAGAGCCCAATCGCTGGATGACCTCCGGTGGACTTGGGACAATGGGCTACGGTCTGCCGGCGGCGATGGGTGTTCAGATTGCCCATCCGGATTCGCTGGTTGTCTGCGTTGCAGGCGACGCGTCGGTTCAGATGAATATTCAGGAAATGTCTTCCGCGTTGCAGCACGGCACAGCGATCAAGATCATGATCCTGAACAATGAATATATGGGTATGGTTCGCCAGTGGCAGCAATTGCTGCATGGCAACCGGCTCTCCAATTCCTATACGGAAGCCATGCCGGATTTTGTCAAACTGGCCGAAGCCTATGGTGGGACAGGCATTCGCTGTTCTAAACCTGCAGAACTGGACGGAGCGATCAAACAGATGATCGAAACGCCGGGCCCGGTGATATTCGACTGCCGTGTTGTCACGCTTGCCAATTGTTTCCCGATGATTCCATCAGGCAAGGCGCATAACGAGATGCTGTTGCCAGACGAGGCCACCGACGAAGCCGTTGGCTCGGTGATTGATGAAAAAGGCAAGGCGCTGGTTTAACAGGGTTCACCCTAATGAGCGATATTTTGCACAAAAAACCTGCGGCCTTGGACTATCTGTTATTGCTTTTGCTGGGAGCTATTCTGGGATCAAATTTTATGATGACCAAAATTTCTGTTCAGTACCTGCCGCCGATGTTTGTCGTGTCATTTCGCCTGGCGATTGCAGCGGCAATGCTGTTTGTGGTGCTAAAGGCTGCTGGCTTGACCCTTCCCAAAGGTCCGGTCTGGATTTGGTTGATTGCGGCGGGGGTGATCGGCCTGACCATACCCTTTAGTCTGCTCTCCTGGGCCCAACAACGGGTTGATGCGGGTCTTGCCGCCATATTGATGGCGACAATGCCGCTTTTTACTTTATTGCTGGCGCAAGTGTTCACCAACGATGAAAAACCCAACCGTTATTCGCTGGGCGGATTTGCCATCGCGCTGGTTGGTGTCATCATTCTGTTCGGCCCGGGTAAATTGGCCAGTTTGGCCGATCAGACAGTGCGCCAATACGCCGTTGTTGGTGCGGCTCTTTGCTATGGCTTGAACGCCATCATCACCAAGAAATTCATCGACATGGACTGGCGGCAATCGACAGCATCGCTGTTACTGGCAGCGTTTATCTGTTCTCTGCCTCTGCTCATCTTTTCTGATATATCTGCGCTGCAGGCTCCCGTGCACGTTTGGGCAGCGACCATTTATACAGGTGTCGTTCCGACCGCGATTGGCAGCATCATCATTATCCTGATCATCCGCCGAACCAGTGCCAGTTTTCTGTCGCAGATCAATTTTCTGGTTCCGCTTTATGGCGTTGCATTTGCCATTCTGTTCGTGGATGAAGCTCTGCCTGCAGATGGAGCTTTGGCATTGCTGATCATCCTGTGCGGTGTCGCTTTGGCGCGCCGTCGTCCGAAACGTAAATTTATTTCGATTAACAAAGGGGTTTGAACCCATGAGTGACACAGTTCAAAATCAAAACAAGGTGGTGACACCGCCAGCTTCTGCCTATTTCATATCGGAAAACAAAGATGTAATTGTCCAGCATACATTGTCGGTTCTGGTCGACAATGAATCCGGTGTTCTGGCCCGGGTGATTGGCCTGTTTTCTGGACGGGGCTATAACATTGAAAGCTTGACGGTGTCGGAAACCGAACATGATCGGCATCTGTCCCGCATCACCATCATTTCCAAGGGAACGCCGAAGGTCCTGGAACAAATCAAGCGGCAACTGGAGCGCATGGTGCCAGTGCACCGGGTGGTTGATCTGACGTTGCGGGCGCATCGTCTGGGACACGAAAAACCGCTGGAGCGTGAACTGGCGCTGGTAAAAGTGGCAGGCACCGGTGAACATCGTGTCGAAGCGTTGCGTCTGGCCGAGGCCTTCGGTGCCCAGGTTGCCGACGCCAATGTTGGGCATTTCGTATTTGAAATCACCGGCCGCCAGCAAAAGATTGAACAATTCATTTCGATTATGACACCCCTGGGCCTGGTCGAAGTCTGCCGCACCGGCATCGCCGCAATGAATCGTGGTCCAGAGGGAATGTAGGGTCAGGACACTGGCTTGCTATTGACCAAAAAGTATATTAGGTAAGGCATACTTACCTAATATTGAGCGCGGATAATGTTAGCGACGACATTTCTGGCATTGCTGGTTTTCTCCTTTGTTTCCTCGATCACACCGGGGCCGAATAACATTATGCTATTTGCCTCCGGTGTAAATTTCGGATGGTGGCGCACATTTCCGCACGCGATCGGAATTTCCCTTGGATTTGGCCTGCTGTTGGCGGCGGTTGGTCTGGGGCTCGGCGTGTTGCTGAATTCAGTTCCCGTTCTATTCACGGCCGTCAAGTTGGTTGGTGGAGCCTATATGCTGTATCTCGCCTGGAAAATCGCCAATTCCGGTCCGGTGGAGGCGCAAGCCGGCACCGCACGACCAATGACGTTTTTTGAAGCTGCATTGTTTCAATGGGTCAATCCGAAAGCCTGGGTGATGGCGATGGTGGCCATGTCGACCTACACAACGGATGGAAATTACTTCGTAAATGTCGGTATCGTGGTGTTTGTCTTTTGTGTTGTGAATTTCCCTTCGGTGACCATATGGGCGGGCTTTGGCACAGTGATGCGCAACTTTTTGAAAGATCCACTGAAATTGAAGATGTTCAACTATACCATGGCGATTGCCCTGGTGTTTTCCCTGTGGCCGATGCTCACGGCCTAAAACGATTTTCAGTGTGTGCATAACTGCACAGAGACCCGGCGGCCCACGCGGTAAAGATAGTTCATGAGGAAATTTGCTGTTGGATGAAAATCAAATTTGCAAACTTCCGATTCGAACAGGGTTATGTCGTCCACCGCCCCTGAACGGCTAGCCTTTGCCCGTCTCTTTCAATTGAGAGAGACGGGCAATTTGTTTGTATCTATCAAGGTCATGGTGCGCACTATCAACGATATTTGGTGGCTTTTACCGCGCCGCATAGACGTGTAGGTTTCTGTCAACGCACTTTATCAGTTGAGCCCCATGAGCCGTTCACTTCCTGTTTCTATTGACGACACTCTGCAGATGCTGACTTCCTCAAGCTACGTGGCCGACCGTTCGCTGGCCACGGTGCTGTATCTGGCGCTGAAAATGCAGCGCCCGCTGTTTCTTGAAGGCGAGGCGGGTGTTGGCAAGACAGAGATCGCCAAGGTTTTGGCCGAGGCTCTGGATCGCCCGTTGATCCGCCTGCAGTGTTACGAGGGCCTGGATATCTCTTCCTCAGTCTATGAGTGGAATTATGCCGCACAAATGGTTGATATTCGCATGCGGGAAGCGTCGGGCGATACCAACCGTGATGCGATGGAAGATGATGTTTTCTCAGAACGTTTCCTGATCCGTCGTCCAATATTGCAGGCCTTGCAACAGGTGGATGGTCGGGCGCCGGTATTGTTGATTGACGAACTTGACCGCACAGACGAAGCCTTTGAGGCTTTTTTGCTTGAAATTTTGTCGGATTTTCAGGTGACAATTCCAGAACTTGGGACAATTCGTGCCGCCGAACCGCCGATCGTCATCATCACCACCAACCGGACCCGGGAAATTCACGATGCGCTGAAGCGTCGCTGCCTGTATCACTGGGTAGATTATCCAGATGCTGAGCGGGAACTGGAAATCGTCAGGCTGAAAGTGCCGGGTGCCAATGCAGCATTGTCACGTGAAATCGTCGACTATGTTCAGCGGTTGCGGCAAATGGAATTGTTCAAGAATCCGGGCATTGCCGAGACTTTGGACTGGGCAACTGCACTGATGGAACTCGACAAGGTGGCGCTCGATCCGCAAACCGTGTCCGATACATTGGGTGTCATCCTCAAATATCAGGATGATATCGCCGCAATTCAGGGTAGCGAAGGGGCTGAAATTCTTAATGAAATCAAATCTCAAGCGCGAGCAGAAGGCGCCCGTGCCGGTGTCTCTGCACAATCCGTCTAGGTTGGGTTTTGACAGATACACTTAAGACACCAGATACCGGCAAACTTACCAATAACATTCTGTACTTTGCCCGAGCATTGCGCGATGCCGGATTGCGGGTCGGGCCGGCCTCAGCGGTTGAGGGGGTGCGCGCTGTTGAAGCGGCCGGGATTGGCAGTCGCGATGATCTGTACTGGACCCTGCATTGCGTATTTGTCAGCCGCAAGGAAGACCATCCTGTCTTCGACGAAGCCTTCAAACTGTTCTGGCGCTCGCGGGACCTGGTTGAAAAAATGATTGCCATGTTTTCGCCGATGGCCGATCCCCGCGCAGAACAGGAAAAGCCCAAGGCTGGACAGTCGCGCGCCGCCGAAGCGCTGTTTCAAAAGGAAGAAAAACAGCAACAGGAACGGCCTGAAATCGAAATAGATGCGACCTTTTCCATGAGTGCCAATGAGGTTCTGCGTAACAAGGATTTTGCGCAGATGACGGCGGAGGAATTCGCCACCGCCCGGCAGGAAATTCAACACCTGCGTTTGCCGGTCGATCAGGTGCGCACGCGTCGGTTCAAACCGTCCAATCGCGGTAGTGTATTTGATGCTCGTGCGGTGATGCGAAAATCGATGAGCACTGGCGGCGACCTTATTTTGCCGAGCTTCAGAGAGCCCAGACTGGTTCAGCCTCCGTTGGTGGTATTGGCAGATATTTCCGGATCGATGAGTCAGTACAGCCGTATCTTTCTGCATTTTCTTCATGCGCTGACCGACAAGCGCAAGCGAGTTCACACATTTCTGTTTGGCACACGATTGACCAACATTACCCGTGCTCTGCGGGCCAAAGATCCTGATCAGGCGTTGGATGATGTTTCCGGATCGGTCGTCGACTGGGAAGGCGGAACCCGTATCGGCGAAACTCTGGCAATTTTTAACCGCCAGTGGGGGCGCCGCGTATTGGGGCAGGGGGCGGTTGTCCTGCTGATAACCGACGGGCTGGAGCGGGCGCGAGATGAAGCTGATCTGGTGCAATTGGAGCGCGAAATGGAGCGGTTGCACAAGAGCTGTCGCCGTCTGATCTGGCTGAACCCGTTGCTGAGGTTTGACGGTTTTGAGCCGCGTGCGGCTGGGGTTCGGATCATGTTGCCCCATGTGGACGATTTTCGCGCCGTTCATTCACTTGATTCCCTGGCCGATCTGTGCGCCGCGCTTGGTCCGGCATCAGCCCGTTGAATGGCAGAAAAAATGCTCTAGATTGGATCCATGATGGAACAGCACAATGATACGCTTGCCGTGGCGCAGAAATGGCAGTTGGAAGGTCGTGATGTGGCGCTGGCCACTGTGATTGAGACCTGGGGGTCGGCACCCCGGCCAGTGGGCAGCCATCTGGTGATCGACGGGGAAGGCAATTTTGAAGGGTCAGTTTCTGGTGGTTGCGTTGAAGGTGCGGTTGTATTTGAAGCCGTTGAAGCGATCGAAACCGGCCAACCAAAAGTCCTTGAATTTGGCGTGGCCGATGAGACCGCCTGGGAAGTCGGACTTTCATGTGGAGGCAAGATACGGGTCTACGTGGAGCCCGTAACCGGCGGTGCTCACAGTGCTTGATAGTGGTTTGACTTAGATGGACGCCCGGATACTCGCCGATATAAATGCTGCAAGGCAGGCCCGAAAGGCGGTGGCGGTGGCGACCGACATTGCGTCTGGCAAACAAATTCTGCTCAACAGTGATGCACAGATCGCCGACGGATTGCGCCAACACGTGGAGCAGCGATTGAAATCCGGCAAGTCGGGTGTTGTCACTTTGCATGACAAAGAAACCTTCATACAGGTTCATGTTCCGTCGCCGCGTTTGGTGATTATCGGGGCAGTGCACATATCCCAGGCTCTGGTGCCCATGGCGCAGGCGTGCGACTTCGATGTTCTGGTGATAGATCCGCGCACTGCGTTTGCCTCGGCTGAACGATTTCCATCGGTTGAATTGTTGGCAGAGTGGCCGCAGGAGGTCTTGGATGACCGTCCGTTAGACGCCTATACCGCCCTGGTAGCTGTGACCCATGATCCCAAAGTTGATGATTTTGCGCTGCAATCTGCCCTGCAGCGTCAGTGTTTTTATATCGGTGCATTGGGCAGTCGCAAAACTCATGCAAAGCGGCTTGCTCGATTTTCAGAAGCCGGAATAGACGCCACCGCGGCACAGCGTATTCATGCGCCTATCGGGCTGGATATCGGGGGAGCAAGCCCCGCAGAAATAGCCGTATCGATAATTGGTGAAATTATCGCAACCCTGAGAAAAGGGCCAGTGGTGTGAAATTCGGTGAGATACCCGTTTCGCAAGCCAAAAACGCCCTGGTCGCCCACGCCATTGTGCTGCCGGACCGGCGGTTGAAAAAGGGTCATGTTCTGACCCAACAGGACATAACGGACTTGCAGAATGTGGGAACCGAGAAGCTGACGGTAGCGCAGCTTGAACCGGCTGATGTTGAGGAAAATACAGCAGCAAGCCGGATCGCTGCAGCGCTTTGCAAGGCTCCTCTCGAACCTGCCGAAGCATTTACCGGACGAGTTAATATCTATGCGGCAACACCAGGAATATTTCTGGCCGACGCTGGATTGGTTGACCGGCTCAACCGGATATCGCCCTCCATTACGCTGGCCTGTTTGAACGATGGTCAATTTGTCGAACACGGGCGCATGGTGGCGACCGTCAAAATTATTCCATTTGCCGTTGAAGATGGTCTTGTGGGCGAGGCGATTGATGTCATTAATCAGGGCGACGTTTTGCAGCTGGTGTCATCCAGGTGCTTGAACATTGGATTGATTGCGACCCGATTGCCGTCGCTGAAACCGGCAACAATGGATAAGACAGCTCGAATACTGGCGGATCGGCTGCGTCCATCCGGAAGTCAGATTGTTGCTGAGCACAGGGTTGAACATAGTGCCGCTGCGGTTGCCACAGCTATAACAGCGCTGCAGGACCAATGCGACGTTTTGATCATTTTTGGCGCGTCGGCGATCACTGACCGGGCTGATGTCATTCCTTCGGGGATCGAAGAAAGTGGTGGTGAAGTAAACTATTTCGGCATGCCGGTGGACCCGGGTAACCTGCTTTTGTTGGGGCAGGTCATTGGCAAAATGATAATTGGTGCGCCCGGTTGTGCCCGCAGCCCGGCTGAAAACGGGTTTGACTGGGTTCTGCAGCGGGTGATTTGCGGATTGTCGGTAGATGAAACCTATCTCTCCGGCCTCGGAGTCGGCGGGTTGCTGATGGAAATCTCGGCGCGACCACAGCCGCGGGAAGGCTGAACAATGACCGGGAAATTGATCATCGGCGTCGTGCTTGCAGCTGGACGATCGACTCGCATGGGGGACGTCAATAAGCTTACCAAGATATGGCGGGGTCAGGCCCTTGTCTCCCATGTGGTGAAGGCTGCTCGGTCGAGTTCGCTGGGCAACATTGTGGTGGTAACAGGTCATCAAAAGGAGAAGGTCGCCCAATATCTGGAAAATGGCATTTTGACGGCCGACAACCCGGAATTTTCCAGCGGCATGGCCTCATCTCTGCGGGTTGGCACTCAAATGGCGCTGGAAATGAAGGCTGATGCGGCGCTCATACTGCTTGGTGATATGCCGTTGGTTTCCACCGCGCATATTGAAGCTCTCATAGCGGCGTTTAACGAGCAATCAGGCCAATCCATTGTTCAGGCATCCTGTCAGGGAAAACCTGGAAATCCAGTGCTGTTTCCCAGCGCGTTGTTTCCGGAATTGTTGAGTCTTGCCGGAGATTCTGGCGCGCGCGATCTGATTAAGCGGCATTTGGATCATCATGTTCTGGTTGAAATCGGCGAGGCGGCGGCGCGGGATTTCGACACACCCACCGCCTTTGTGACTCAGGATGGCTGGTCTACCGGGCCGAATATCGGCTGAAATGCAGCCTTTAAGGCGATATCGACGTCGGCCAAGGTTACGGGCAGGCCAAGGTCAACCAGGCTGGTGACACCGTGTTGGGTAACGCCACAGGGGACAATTCCGGTAAAATGGTCCAAATCCGGTTCGACATTAATGGCGATGCCGTGAAACGACACCCACTTGCGTAACCGAATGCCGATGGCGGCGATTTTGTCTTCGGCAACTTGACCAGCAGGCGCCGGTTTTTCTGGTCTGGCAACCCATACACCGACCCGGTCCTCGCGTCGTTCTCCCACCACGTTGAAGGCGCCCAGCGTGTCGATGATCCAGCGCTCGAGCGCTGAGACGAATATCCGCACATCTGGTTGTCGTTGCTTCAGATCGAGCATCACATAACCGACCCGCTGGCCCGGACCATGATAGGTGTATTGGCCACCACGCCCGGTCTGATGGACGGGAAACCTGTCGGGCTCCACCAGATCACTTGCATCCGCGCTAGTGCCTGCGGTGTAAAGCGGCGTGTGTTCCAGCAGCCAGACGCACTCGCGTGCCTCTCCCCTGGCAATCGCCTCGGCGCGATCTTCCATCCAGTCTACGGCAGATTGATAATCTACCGGTTGGTCGCTGATAATCCATTCGACCGCTGGCGTATCGCTGGACGGTAAAAAGCTGGTTTGCAAGAGTTGGCGGGGTGTCTTCATGGGCGCTATGTGGCAAAGCCCGGGACCCAGTACAAGGGCAGAACGGGCAGGGGTGGGAAAATCAATCCTGATTGGCGTTGATTGCGGTCAAACGTGCTTTTCTGCTTGTGTCGGGCGATGGCCTTTGTTACACCGCCGCGACCAGTCAAAAGACGTGGCAAGTGCGGCCGTGGCGGAACTGGTAGACGCGCAGCGTTGAGGTCGCTGTGGGGTAAAACCCGTGGAAGTTCGAGTCTTCTCGGCCGCACCAAGCATGCTGAATTTCCCTTTGTTATCAATGTGGGGGTGTCCCAGAAAAACCCACTTTAAAAGTCGTGGGACACTTTTACTTTTTCCATGGCATCTTTGGCCAGCCTCCAGCGTTCAACTCTGCGGGTGTAAACTTCGCTTGTTCGAGCCTCACTGTGTCCATGTACAGCCATGATTCCGTATTGCGACACCCCAAGTTCGGCCAAGAACTCACCCAATCCTTTTCTTATCCCATGGGCGGACTTGCCGATCAGGCCTGCATCGTTGCACCACTTGATGAATGTGGCCGACATGCTGTCACCGCTCGCATATGGCCGACCGCCCCGGCCTAGAATGTATGTCGCGCCCTGAACCTTTTGAGCCCGCGTAGCTTTCACCAATTGAGGCATCAGTGGGACAGTGACTTCTGAGGCACCCTTTTTGCTGGGTTGAAACCGGATGGCATCAACACCTTCGACGACGCATTCATGCTTTCGCCCCAACACTGTCAGATCCTCAATCCTGCAGTTGGTCCAAAGCAAAATGTGAATGGCAGCATGCGCCTTGGTTCCCAGTTTATGGTGATTGAGGTATCGGCGAATATCGCGGGCCGACCAAGGCTCAGCTCCGTCCCCTTTGACATAAATGCGATCGATGCCGACCGCCGGATTTTCATTGACCAGTTTTCGCTTCTTGGCCCACGCATACATCACTCTGATCGCTTCAATATAGGCGTCAGCCTGGGCTGGTGTGTCCATCAACTCATCACGCATTCTTTCAAGGTGATGTGACGGGATAAGCATTGGCTTGTCTGAATGAGGGTGGAGCCTGGACAAAAGGTTGCGCTTTTTCTTGAGGGTTTTGGCGCTTTTCAGTCCTGATCGAACTTCGCCCCCGAAATGCTGCATGTATTGATCAAGCAACCAGCCGATCGACCCTTTAAGACCGGGTTCAGCTTCTGGCTGGATGGGATTCGGAACAATTCCGGATCGCGCAGCCAGATATTGCTCATAAAATTTCTCATGGTCTGGGTTACATGATAGCGCAATGCGTTGTGTTTTATCGCCACGCACTCTTACTCGATAACGGTAATTGCCAGAGGTCATGCGTTCCCTCAGCAGCCCTGGATAGTTCACTTTCATCGCTGACCTTAATCCCATGGAATGAGGTCTCCAGATTCCGCCGGTTTTTCAGAGTTTTCAACATTGGCAATCTTTATCTGTACCTTTGGACCCTCTATCAACAGGCTATCCACAGTCAGACCGCAATTCTCAATGGCCCGCAATGCTTTCTCCATGGCGTCCTGACTGGATCTGATCCGCGATTTGGGTGCGTGGTCGGCCACTTTGGATATATCCCTGTTCCAGTCAGTCGGCAGCCGCCAATGAGCGGTCGCCGGTGGTTTCAATTTCAGTTTTCATATCGGTGATGGATTGGGCCATTTCCTCACGGCTGTCGTAGCCAAAATCGATCCACGGCTCATCATTGTCATCGATGCAGCTTTGGTGCTGTGCGATGCAATCGCTCAGCTTCCCGGAGTGCTGTTCGCAGAAAAAACATCCATCGATAGAGTAGCTGTATTTATCGCCAGGTAGGATTGGCTTGCAGCAGCTTTCACATATGCCAATTTGTTCAGACATGGTTCTTGGACCTCCGTTCTCGTGTAGGGCTAAGCAGCCATCGTTCGTTGGCGGAGAAAATCACAGTTAGCTTCCACCAGTGCAGCTGCTGGGTAGGGCGAAACACTGTTGCCGCATTTGTGAGTTTTCTCCGTTTTGGTGAATGGCCGGCCATCTGGGCGAGCGTCTATTTCGTATGTTTCTGGAAAGCCCTGGGCATTGAACAATTCGCGCGGGGTCAACATGCGCATTCCGATGTCGACAATCGTGTAGGGTGTCCCATCGATCGATACAGTGACCAAGCCCATTCGGTCCTTAGTGGTGACGCTGTGGCAGGGCTGATTTAGATTCTGCCCTATCGCAGTCCCGTAGTATTTGACCATGAATGCGGCGACCAGCGCGGCATGGTTTCCGCTCGTTGTCACGGTGCCCAATGGCGACCTAAGATCACCGCCATTGCCATTGTTGCTGGAATAGTATTGAGACAGATGGCAGGCAACAACCTGCTGCTGAGTGCCGCGTCCTGTTATCGTTGAGAATGGTGACTTTGCACTTCGGCCTGGGTTCACTCCCTCCCTGCAAGTGTTGTATTGTGCAAGGAAGGCAGAGACCAACGCGTGCTTGCCGCCTCCGGCCACTACGGTGCCCAGTGGCTTGTGAACGCCCATGTATCGCGGTCTTTGGCCACGGCGCTCGCCATAACCCACCGTGGATAAGGTTGGCACTACAACGCAGTTTTGATCCTTGCTGGATGCCGTGATTGTTTGAAGGGGATCAAGGGCGCTGCGGTTTTTGCCGCCCTGTTGGGCATAGGTGACGAAGAACGGATTTTCTTCATCGAGCACATAGCGTTTTATTCCAGCCGCAATCCGGCGTTGGGTATTATCAGCGAGCGGTCGAACCGCGCGCAGGCCATGCTTGCGTTTGATTTCCTCTGAGGTGTCGAAAATAGACGGGCAGGGGATCGACCAATCAATAATTTCTGCGGCGGTGCGGTATGGCTTCATCTGCCCAGCAAGGACTCGGCTGTCGTTGGCGGGCGCGTGAGTGGCCGCCGGTTCCTTTATTGGCAGACCATCACGCCTGAACACAATGAACAGCCGTGTGCGGATTGTAGGCGCTCCAAAATCACAGGCTTTAAGCTTAAACTCTCTACTCTTGTAACCTTGCAGCTTCATTGCCTTGTGCCAGGCTGGGTAATCTTCCCAAGTTTGAAACTCGTCGACATTCTCCATCAGAATGACAGTGGGCCGGTTGCGCCCGAGTTGGCGGCAAAACTTCACAACTGACCAAGCCAGGCCTCGCACGGATTTTGAGGTTGGAGCACCACCTCTCGCCTTTGAAAAATGCCGACAGTCTGGTGAGGCCCAGAGCAGGCCAACGGGCTCGCCCTTGGTGTAATCGTCAATGTTCACCTTCCACACGTTCTCGGTAATGTGGATCGTGCCTGGGTGATTAGCTTCGTGCATGGCGAGCGCGGTTTCGTCATGGTTGATCGCGATGTCAGGCGATCTTCCCAAAGCCATTTCGATGCCTGTTGACGCGCCACCGCCGCCTGCAAAACTGTCAATTATCAGCATAAATTTCACCTATTTAGCGAGACTCAATCAGGTCCGTTCTCGATTCAGTGTTTCGGTTCGCCGTCGACTGACATGTCGAGGTTGACGGCCTGGAATAACGTCTCAACAGCAGATCGGCGCTTCTTCTCTGCGGCTATCTTTTTGCCGTGGCTGGATGAAGGGTCTGCGAGTGTTGCAAGGGCATTCAGAAATTTGGCCGTGGCCCTGCCATCAAGCTCGGCCAGTTCTTCCATCGAAATGCCCATTGAGGACGTGACAAATGAAGCTCCCGTGCAACCCACCGCCTTTGCACCGGTCTCTGTGGCAGCGAGCAACACGCTATGGATCGTATCGCGTGCTGAGGCGTGATCTGCGCCGGTAGGGCGCAAGAGAGGTATGCTCTGATAGGTCATGGCGTTTTCCTCTTTGCTGGGGCCTCATACGGCTCCGGTTTGCTGGGTTCCCCCTGATAGGTGACCAAGGCATCACCAGAAATGAGGACAGGTGGCATTCCACCCCCTTTGATCGACAGCCAGACACACTGAGTTTCGACCAGATTGGCGATATCCTTACCCTTCAGCTCAAAGTACAAGCAGACTCCAGGGTCGGCGGGCTCACCTTGCCCAGACCTTGGGAGACCATCCAAACGAAGCAGCAGGTTGGTGGATAGAATTTCCGAACCGACGCCCAACCTGTCGAGTTCGATCATCAACCGTTCTACAGCTTCATTGATTGTCAGCTGCGAGCGATATCCATTGGCGCGTTTGGAGCTGAACGGCGCGCTCTTGCGTTCAAAATACGAGCGCCTTGGACGTCCTGCTGGCCACAGCAATGGGTAGGACTGGCTCACGAAGCAGCTCCAGCCTTCATCTGCTCCATGCTCAGCCCAACAAACTCTGCAGCGCCCTCTGGGTATTCGCTCATGACAGCGCGCTCACAAGTGCCAGGCCGGTCCAAAAAACGATCACACTCGATAGGCCAAAAAGCGACAGCATGAAAATATCTTTCCAAGGGGGAGGGGTTTTGTTCATAACCGCCGCCCTCACAAAACCGGCTGGCGGAAAGACCGCTCATGCCGTTGATCTGCATCCATGCGAACTTCATCAGCCCAGAATGGTTCTTCAAGTTTGGGCTCAGGAACCAGATCTTCGGTAACGTCCTCAACGTTCAATCCAACCGGATCAAGACGAAGAGCACGAACCTCATTGCCGTCCTGTGCAAATTCT
>JABABQ010000035.1 GCA_014238155.1 Rhizobiaceae bacterium | reverse complement strand
GGCAGCAAAGGTATCGGGGTCGACCAAACCTGCCAGATTGCCAAACAACGCGAGCTTTCCCGCCGCATGCAATTTGACCAAACCTTCAAGGAACAAGCGCCGAAACAGTCTCGACAGAACTTTCACCGGCAGGAAGAATCCCGGACGGCAGGCGATCCAGCGCGTGCCATCAAGAGACAACCCGCCACCCGGCACGATAACATGCACATGTGGATGGTGTGTCATCGCCGATCCCCATGTGTGTAGCACGCTGGTCATGCCCAGATGTGCACCCATATGCTTTGGATCGGCTGCAATTGTGAGAAGCGTTTCTGACGACGCCTTGAACAGCAAGCCGTAGACCATGGCCTTGTTCTGGTAGGCAATGTCGGCCACCTGCGCCGGCAAAGTAAAGACCACATGGAAATATTCGACCGGCAACAAGTCTTCTATGCGCGCTTCCATCCAGTCCCGTGCTGCAGCACCCTGGCATTTGGGACAATGGCGATTGCGGCAGGAGTTGTAGGCAATGTGTTGATGGTCACACTTGGTGCAAGCGGCGACATGTCCGCCGAGGGTTGCGGTGCGGCAATTCTCAATCGCCGACATCACCTTCAACTGTGGAAGGTTCAGACGCCCTGCATGTTCACGACGATAGGCAGGCCCATGGGTGCGGAATATATCCGCGACCTCCAGTTTGGGACGGGACATGGAAGCCGGGCTTAACCGGGACCGGCCTCCCGGTTTACCAGCAGATCAAGCGGGCTGGTCACATCCTGGATCGTCTTGGTTGCCACCTTGGTATAGACGGTTGTCGTCTCCAGTTTGGCATGGCCGAGCAAAACCTGGATCACCCGGATGTCAGTTCCGCCCTCCAACAGATGCGTGGCAAAGCTGTGCCGCAATGTATGGGGCGAGACCTTCTTTTGGATGCCCGCAAAATTGGCGGCCACTCCGAAGGCCCGGTTGAACTGCCGCGTTGACATCGGGTCAATCTGATTGCGTCCAGGGAATAACCAACCCCTGGGGCGGGCCTCGCGGTAATAATCACGCAGTAAATCAAGCAGGGTCGGTGACAGCATCACCTGCCGGTCCTTGCGGCCCTTGCCTTGTTCAATACGGATCAACATGCGGTCGCTGTCTATATCGCAGGTTTTGAGATGAGCCACCTCGTTGGCCCGCAATCCACCGCCATAGGCAACACTGAAGGCAGCGCGATACTTAAGGCCCGGCCCAGGAGCGGCTTCCAAAATGCGAGCAACCTCGTCTGCACTCAGGACGACCGGGATCTTCTTCGCCGTCCGCTGATAACGCATATGCCGCTTCATCTCAGGACGCGGGCAGGTGTTTGCAAAGAAGAAACTCAGCACCGTCAGCCGATTATTAAAGGTCGGTGCACCTATGCCACGTTCCTTCATATCAAGCTGATACCCACGCAGTTCCTCCGTCGTCGCACTGTCCGGTGAGTGTCCCAGAAACCGCGTGAACTCTCGCATCGCCCGCAGATACATCGTCTGCGTCTTCGGCTGCAGACCCTTAATGTGCATATCTTCAAGAAAACGGCGGCGTAACGCGGGTACATATTGATCAGACATGAAAACCTCCTGTCATCTGATTGAGAAGGTCCCAATCGTCAAACAGGCATGCCCATCCGCAAAATCAATACTTCAATTCACACACCGCACAGGTGCAACAACCACCCCTACCGCGAGAGCGGTTTCGTCCAGGTCCGGCACTGCTGCCGTCCGACAACACTGTATTTGTCCCTGGCGTGAAAGTCAGCTTTGGGGCGTTGCAATGCAGCATAGATATAGCCGGCGAAAGGCAGCTGAGGGCCGTGAGTGACACGCAGGTTTGGGGTGGATTGTTTTTCTAGCGACAACCTCAATTTTGTAGAAAAGGGCTCAATGCAGTCGTTGATCATATTCAGATTGAAAATTTCCGAACGACAGCAATGCGGACAAAGCGCGCCTGAGTGTTTTCGACAATTGTCCAGATCACGACATCAAATAAGTCTGCAAACAATGAAACAGCGTTTGTGTGAATGCCCATATAATTTTGCGCATGCACATGAGAGGTTTCAAACAACGGAGTTCTGCGCACCGTCAAGTTTACTGAATTGAGAACACCGCCACGGGTTCTGAAATGCCCTTTAGCGGCACCTGGCCGATGGCTTCCAGGTTGTTCAGATCAACCAGCGCCTCTCTGGTCGCGTTGTCGATAAGAATTGAGCAATTGGCAATTTTTGTGTGTGCCTCCAGACGGGCGGCGAGGTTCACTTTGTCGCCGATACAGGTATAGGTCGCGCGATCTTGTGTTCCAGCATAACCTGCAATGACTTCACCGGTGGCAATGCCTATCCCGATATTGATTTCTGGCTTCTCAATCGTCACTCGGTCAACGTTGAATTTGGCCATAAGGCGGAGCATGTCCCTCGCGGCGGCTACAGCACATCCGGCGTGGTCTTCCAGCGGTTGGGGCGCGCCGAACAAAACCATAAGTCCGTCTCCAATCATCATCGTGACGATCCCTCCATGGCATTCGATTGCTTCGAACATCAGGGAATAATAGTCGTTGAGCAACTCGATTGTTTCTTCTGGAGGTTGGCTTTCTGAAAGAGGCGTGAAACCTCGAATGTCGCAGAATAACACTGAAGCGTGAACCCGCCTTCCGCCCAACGCAAAACCTGATTCCTGCAAGTCTTGCACAACTTCGCTGGTTGCAAAGCGCCGCAACAGCATTTTTTGTTCGTCACGAAGACGCTTCTTCTCCAGGCTGGAAGAGAGACGTGCTTTCAGCAGAACCTGGTTTACCGGCTTTGGCAGATAGTCGTCAGCACCCAGTTCGATACACCGCACAATGTTGTCGATCCCCTCCACGGACGACGTCACAATCACCGGCAGGTCCCGAAGGGCAGGGATGAGTTTGATTGCTTCGAGCACCTCAAATCCATCCATTTCCGGCATTTCAATGTCGAGCAAAAGAAGGTCGAAAACCTCTTCGTTCAACATATCCATTGCAATTCTGCCATTTTCTGCGATCGATGCATGATAACCCAGCAACTCAACATTGCGGGTCAGCAACAATCGGTTGACCTTCGTATCATCAACAATCAAAAGGCGGGCGAGTTTTTCAATCATTAAGCAGGTCGCTCAAACCAGTTGCCGCACGTTCATAGGCGGCGTCCAGTAGAGCGAGTTCCTTCGCGGTTGCCTCTTGATCTGGTCCGAGGCCGGAAAGTTCCATCTTACGACCAAGCTCCGCCAGTTCATGAGCACCGAATACGTTTGCATTTGATTTGATGGAATGAGCGGCACGGCGGTACTGATCTTGCTCTGCATTCACAGCAGCGTTTTTCAATTCAGCCAAAATTTCAGGTGCTTCCGCCAAAAACGTCGCAACCAATTCAACGATAAAGTCAGAACCCGTCGCCTCCTGCAACTCATTGAAAACCAAAAGATCAATTGGACCTTCACTCATTGTAGTTTCCTTTTGATTTGGGAACGTTCGTCAGTGCTTCGATTAATCGATCAACTCTGATCGGCTTGGTAACGTAGTCATCCATACCCGCATCAAGACACATTTCTCGATCGCCCTGCATTGCATTGGCCGTCATTGCAACAATCCTGGGACGATTGTCCTTTGCGTGAGCTTTGACGATGTGACGGGTCGCATCAAGCCCATCCAATTCCGGCATCTGAACATCCATAAATACAACGTCGTAGACCCCTCGATCCACAGCTTCGATCGCTTCCAATCCGTTTTTCGCCAAGTCGGCGCCGTACCCCAATTGGCTCAACAGGCGCTGGGCGAGTTTCTGGTTCACGAGGTTGTCCTCTGCCAAAAGAATCTGAAGAGGATGACGCGTGGCCATCTCCGCATCCATTTTGGGTTTTGTGGCGGTTTTCTCAACCGCGTTACTCGATTGGTCCGGCACAAACAGAGTAACCAGTGTATCGAACAACTGGGATTGGCGTAGCGGCTTTGCCAGAAAGGCTTTAAAGAGGCCGGTCTCAACTTCAGATTCCCGCATTCCCAATGAGCTAAACAGCACCATCGGAATATTCGCACCCGTTTTTTGAATTTTCCTTGCCAGTTCTAGTCCGTCCATTTCGGGCATATGCATATCAATGATCGCTAGGTCAAACTGACCACCATCTTTCAGCAATTTGAGTGCTTCCAGAGGTGACTCGGTGGCTTCGGTTTTAGCGCCCCACTTTCCGGTTTGAAGTACCAAAATACGTCGATTGGTTTCGTTGTCGTCCACGAATAAAAGGTTTTTACCTTGAAACTCTTCCTGGAAGCCCACAAGATTTCGAGCCTGCTTTTTCGGCAATTTGGCTTTCTCGGCTGAAAGAGTGAAGTGGAAACTCGATCCCTTGCCAGCTCCGTCGCTCGTGGCCCACATCGTTCCACCCATCAACTCAGCCAGACGTTTGGAGATGGCAAGACCAAGGCCGGTACCCCCATATTTACGGGTGGTTGAAGAATCTGCCTGGCTGAATGACTGGAACAGCCGCTTCATACCTTTTGCGGTCAATCCGATGCCAGTATCGCGCACCTCAAATGACAGTTCTACGGTCCGTGGAGCAAGTGTTTTGGCTAATATTGTCAGCACGACTTCACCGGATTCGGTGAATTTTATGGCATTCGTCAGCAAATTGAGGAGTATCTGCCTTAGTCGAGTCAGATCAGTGCTGATCCCCACCGGAACTTCGTCATCAAGTATGTAAGCAATATCGAGGTTCTTCTCTGCCGCACGGGAACTGACCAAATCGAGTGCGGATTCAACACAATCTCGCAGATCAACGGGACGGAGTTCGAGATCCATCTGTCCGGCTTCAATTTTTGAGAAGTCGAGGATGTCGTTGATTATTCCGAGCAACGCATCTCCGCTGTCATGGATGGTGTTGGCAAAGTCGCGCTGTTCGGCGTCGAGAGCCGTGTCCATCAGAAGCCCGCTCATTCCGATGACGGCGTTCATGGGCGTGCGGATTTCATGACTCATGGTAGCCAGGAACGAGCTCTTGGCCTCGTTTGCTGCTTCGGCAGCTGCGCGTGCCTCCTGGGTTTCTTTGAACAGCCTGGTATTCTCGATGGCGATTACCGCCTGGTCGGCAAACGTCGTGACGAGTTCGATCTCCTTGTCGGAAAAAGGCCGGGCCTCGCTGCGCAAGAGCGCCAAGACACCAAATGTTTCTTCGTCGCGCAATAATGGCACCGCCAAAAGTGCTCTAAAATTGCCAACATCCTGACCCTGGTCACCATACCAGTCGTACTCGTCATCTTCCAGGACATCCGGGATGTGAATTGTTCGTTTTTCCAGTAGTGCGCGGCCTGCCCCTGTACTGCGCGCTAATGCCGGTGGATTCTCTCTGGCGAACCTGGCGAACTCCGCATCGACGTTACTCATCGCAGCCTGTTGAAATACTTTACCTTTGGGTCTCCAGACAAAAGTGCTTTCAGCCTGGCACAGTCGTGCTGCGATCTTAACAATCACGTTGAGTACGGGCTGCAGCGTCGATTGAGAGCGGCTGATGACTTTGAGAACCTCGGCCGACGCCTTCTGCTGCTCCAGTGCCTCCTTTGTCTCGTTGAACAGCCTCGTATTCTCGATAGTGATTACTGCCTGGTCAGCAAAAGTTGAGACGAGTTCGATCTCTTTTTCTGAGAATGGACGGGCAGTTGTGCGCAGGGCCGTGATGGCGCCAAACGCTTCGCCGTCGCGCAACAATGGCACCCCCAAAAGTGTTCTGAAATTGCCGACTTTCTGCCCTTCCTCCCCATACCAGTGGTATTCGGTGTCTTCCAATACGTCGGGGATATGAATTGTCCGTTTTTCCAGCACCGAGCGACCGGCCGATGTTCTGCGATCTAAGGCAGGTGGATTTTCTTTAGCGAACGCAGCGAAATCGGCATCAACTTCATTCACTGCGGCCAGTTGAAAAACGTCGCCTTCGAGGTTCCAGACAATGGCGTAGTCTGCCTGGCACAGCCGTGCTGCGGTTTTGATTATGACGTCGAGAACGGGCTGCAGCTCCGATTGAGAGCGGCTGATGACATTTAGCACCTCGCTGATCGCCGTCTGCTGCTCAAGCGCCTCCTGGGTCTCGTTGAACAGCCGCGCGTTCTCCATCGCGATTACCGCCTGGTCGGAGAAGGTCTCAACGAGTTTGATCTGCTTCTCGGTGAACGGTTTAACTTCTAGTTTGTAGATGGTGATGGTGCCCACCAGCTCGTCCCCTCTGAGCATCGGTACCGCGAGTATCGTCCGGATGGGGTCTGAATCCCGCACGGCGTAATCATATTCGGGATCCGCCTGAACATCAGTTACGTGCATGGTTCGCCGCTCCTGAGCAGCACGCGCCGAAATGCTTTGCCGTCCTGGGGTGATCGGGTTTCGATCAACAAACTCCCTGATATCAGGGCCCATGTTGTGTGTCGCTGCCACCCGGAGGAACTCGCCGTCGAATCGGAAAATCAACCCTCTCTCGGCCTCGCACAGCCTAACCGCGCTCTCGGCCAATGTGTCGAACACAGGCTGCAGATCGAACGCCGAGCGGCTGATGACTTTAAGAACCTCGGCTGTTGCGGTCTGCTGTTCCAGCGCCTCGGTCACCTCGGCGGTACGAGCCTGCACTTCCTGGAATTGGCGTACGTTTTCGATGGCAATGACTGCCTGTGCAGCGAAAGTTCGGACAAGATCCACATCATCATCCGAAAAAGGTGCTACTTCGCGCCGATAGAGCACGATAACCCCCTCTCCCTTGCCATCCTTCATAAGCGGAACAGCCAGGACCGACCGCGCACCCTCGACTTCGACCATCTGAACGCGTTTTGGATCCCGGTCGCGATGATACAACGGGTCATCAGAGATATCATCTTGTCTGATAGTCTGCCCGTCATGCATTGGCTTGATGGCGACCAGTTCTGTCCGCGACAGGGACTCATCAAAGTCTTTCAGATTCTCATCGAACTGTGTTCGGGCACCCACATTGGCGGGAACTGTGACTCTCCCACTTTCATGATTAACCACAGAAAGGAATGCCAGTGGTGCATTGCAAAGACGGCAGGCATTTTCGAGGATGGATTGGAAAACGGGCCGATCATCGTCGCGGGTCTGACTGATGACTTCCAAAATATCCCGCGACGCCGACTCTCGCTCCAGCCGGGTTTGGACCTCCCGGAATTGGCGTACATTCTTTATTGCAATGACAGCTTGCGCGGCAAATGTCCGTACCAAAGAAACATCACTGTCATCATAGGCAGCGATGTTTCTGTCGGTCAGGACGATGCACCCGATCGCTGTGTCGTCCTGGATCAGCGGGACCGCCAGAACCGAGCGGGAACCGGTAGAATCGATATTGCTGACGATCAGCGGAATCCCTTGTTTGTACCCTTCCGTTTCGCGCGCATCGGCTACATTCAGAATTTTCTTGGTCTGGAACGAGCGCACAGGGATCATTTCCGGCACCAAGTCGATGACTGTGCCGGTGGGCATTGTTGGATTATCCTCGCCCCAGGAACCAGCTATGTGCAATTTGGTGCTATCCAGATTGGCAAGCATCAGGCGTGCACGCGTGGCACCGCACAATTTTGCTGCATTCTTCAAAATGGTATCGAATACGGGGGCATCGTCTTCACGGCTTTGACTGATCACCTGCAAGACTTCACCGGAGGCCTGCTCCCGTTCAAGCCGAGTTTGGAGTTCACGAAACTGGCGTACATTCTCGATGGCGATCACCGCCTGTTCGGCAAATGTCTGCACCAGTGCGATTTCGTCGGGGGCGAATGGTACAATAGAACGCCGTGTCAGCGTAATGCATCCGATCGCCACTCCATCTTTCAACAGCGGAACGACGGCAAAACTGCGGAATCCTTCCGCATCGACTAAATAGCGAATGACGTCGTCGTCGTCCAAATAGTATTTGGTTTTGGCAAAATCGTCGATTAGGACGGTTTTGTTACCATTAATTGAGTCTGGAATCGGAAGGCTGCTCGACAGTGGCCATGTTTGGCCTAATTCAAGGCCTCTGAGAGCTTCTCCCCAAACAGCAACCATCCGGTGATGCATTCGGTTTTCATCGACCAAATGTAGTCGGGCCATTGGTGCGTCACACAGACGAGCTGCGTTTTCGAGTAAAGTATTAAAAACTGGGATCTCGTCATCTCTGCTTTGGCGTATGACAGACAATATCTCACGCGTCGCCGCCTCACGTTCCAGTCGGGTTTGCAGTTCGCGAAACTGGCGCACATTTTCGATTGCGATGACGGCTTGTGCGGCGAAAGATTTCAGCAGCGCGATCTGGTCGACTTCGAAAGGTTGAACTTCGCGCCGATAGAGTAGAATTCCTCCGATCCCTTTGCCTTGTGACATTATCGGGACGACCAGTATGGTGCGGACACCCTCTTCGTCGACAGCCAACGTGCGAAATGGCTCCCCGTCACGATAAACTTCCTCAGAGGCGGCGTCCGGCACCTCGACAACCTCCCCTGTTGTAACTGCACGCACCACGGCGATGCGCATGTCATCAAGCGGCAGTGCAAGTTCGTTAAGCGCTTTTACGGTTTTGGATCTTGCCCCCCTATGAGCACGGATCACAATGCTGTTGTTGTCGACCATTGGAAGCAACGCGAGCGGCGCGTCGCAAAGGTTGCAGGCATTTTCAAGAATTGCCTGCAAGACCGGACCCTCATCGGACCGAGAGTCGGAAATGACCTCCAAGATCTCACCCAGAGCCGCTTCGCGCTTCTGTGCATTCAACTGTGTTGGATTAGTGTGTGTTGGTATTTCTGAATGAGATGTCAAATTTATCTTCCAGTTCACACGGGCATCGGGATTTGTATGTCAGCGTAGTTTGCCCAGTGACGATGTTCAACAGAGGGTTGGTGAACGTGTCCGAATTGAAAATATCAATTCTCAACTGAAGCGCCACAAAATGTGCACAGGGGTTGCCAGCTTTCACTTGGAGCTGTCGACCAATGATGAGCAATCAAGCGAATCACAAATTGAAGTTCATTGTGCCCCATTCGATCAAGCGACAGAATTCTGGAGGACTACAATCTTCCTAAAAACATTCATCGAATTGTTCAAACCGCGACAATCTCATTTTGGTAGAAATGGGCTCGAACCAGCCATTGCGCCCTTCATTGCTCGCACTTGGTTCAATGTCGGAAATGCGGACAAGGACGAAACCGCTCTCGCGGTAGGGGTGGTTGTTGCACCTGTGCGGTGTGTGAATTGAAGTATTGATTTTGCGGATGGGCATGCCTGTTTGACGATTGGGACCTTCTCAATCAGATGACAGGAGGTTTTCATGTCT
>JABABQ010000048.1 GCA_014238155.1 Rhizobiaceae bacterium | reverse complement strand
CATGATCATACTTTCCAGAAAAATGAACCTTAAGCTCCCAGAGCCGGTTCATTTTTCTGGAAAGTATGATCATTCGTATATGTTCGCGCTAAAGCGATCCCGTCTCGAAGACGGGGGAGCTAACCCAAATAAGTGGAACTTAGATTTGTATTCATCCGTCGAACTGCGGGCGATTACAAATAGCCACTTCAATGTAGCCAATCCGGCAATAAGGTCCTCGGAAATTCCATCTGCAAGGACGGCGTGATCTTCTGACCCACCCACATTAGTGAAGGGAAGGACAGCAATTGAAGGCTTGTTTGGCAGTTCGGGCTGAACCTGTGCAATCAAGTCGCGGGCTGAAGCGTTAAGCACGACACTGTAGACGCGAACAGGCTTTGCTATATTTTTCAACTGTTGATCGCCCAGATCAGCATAGCTGATTGAAATGCGGTCTCCGACCTGGTCGCGAACAGCCGCCGATATGCAAATTCCATCCGGTTCCGCTAAGGCCTCCAAACGGGCCGCCACGTTCACACCATCGCCAAATATGTCTCCGCCTTCGATGATGATATCACCAAGATTAACACCGATGCGCAGGCTCATCTTTCGATCAGTTTCTTCTTTGGGTTCTCGCTCGGTCATGGATCTTTGGATCGCGACAGCACATTCAACAGCGTCCACAACACTGGCGAATTCAATCAATGCGCCGTCGCCCATCAGCTTGACGGTCCGTCCGGAATGGTCAGCAATGAGAGGGTCGATATTTTGGGTTCGTAGGGAATTCCATTTGTTCAGAGTTCCCTCTTCGTCAAACGACATAAGTCGGCTGTAACCAACAATGTCGAGTGCAACAATCGCGGCTAATCGACGTTGAGGCCGATCCATTAGATTGACCGCTTTTCAAAACGGAAATCTTGTACACATTCAACGCTGATGCGCATGTTTGTTGCCTACCAATCAACCAAGAGCAAACACCCGATTCCAGCATCACACGAAACAGCAATGTCAACAATCACTTTGCAAAAGCGTCAACGCCAATGGCGACGTTGCGTTTAATAGGTAGTTCGGCCTCGACACAGCGAGAGCGTTTGTCATAATTTGATTTCAGACGAATGATCGAATTGCACTCAAGATGCTTGAGTTCAATTTTGCCGACCACCGCAGGAATTCTTACCCCATGAACGAATCGCAAGTCACCATGATTGACGCATCTTCGGCCCAAGGTTTCCACCTGGAGGCCGGCTCAACGTTGCGCGTGATTAATTCGATGGGCAGTCAGGTGGTCGGCACCTGGGCCTTTGCCCGTTCGAGCATGAACGAGTTCATGTCCATGGAGCATTCGCGCATCCATTCATCCAGCTCAAAGCCCAAGATCGGAACTGTATTTTATACAAATGCTCACGAACCCATTCTCGAACTGACAGCTGACAGGTCTCCCGGCGTTCACGACTGGTATTTGGCGGCGTGCAACCAGCAACGGTATGAACTGTTGGGCCATGCTGAAGAACACGCCAATTGCGCTGACAACCTCCACTCTGCACTGGCAGATTTGGGACATTCCCTGTCCTTCGTGCCATGCCCGCTCAACTTGTTCGAGAACGTATCCTTGCTGTTTGGTGGTTCCATGGAAATCAAGCAACCGGTCGCCATGCCCGGCGACTATGTTTGGTTGAAAGCCCTGATAGACTGTCTCGTCGTTCTGTCCGCATGCCCGCAGGACATACTGCCAACCAACGGGCCCGACCTGACACCTCGAAGTATCGAAGTCGAGATTGACCAACCTGGCGGTTAGCGACGTTCTACAAACCCTCTACAAGCATGAGATCAGCGTCGGATACCAATTCTCTAACTTCTCTTGCAGCTGAATATGCAGCCGATTCGTAAAAGCCCTTTGCCGCTTCCATATCCTCAAATTCAATGATGATGGTCAGGCCTCTGAGATCGCCCTCACGATGATCGGGCGCCGGGTTTCTAACCAGCACTTTGCCATTGTGATCGGCAATGGCTGGGCCCGACATGGCTTTGAACTTTTCGAATCCCTCTTTGTCATGAACCCGGATATGAGCGACGAGATAGGCCTGTGACATGATATTTCCTCCCAAGAATGCCAAACGAATATATCACAATCACGGACGAAATCAGAGTCGGGACCAGTCGGCAAAGTCACCGGCAGCTTCAATAAATTTCAATTCAAAACTTGCCTCAAATTAGCTGCGTTACGGTTTTTTAAAAAGGTCTTTGCGCAGGGTAGACAACGCGGTCGGGTCGATCTTCACATGAATGACACCGGGTTCAGCACTGGCCAAAGCTTCGGCGATCGCTTCACCAAGTTGGCCCGGCTGATCGACAAACCACCCCTTGGCGCCACAAAGCTCAGCAAACCTGTCATAGCGCGGACTATCAATCTCAGCTCCAAGCAAACGACCACCAAAAAACTCCTGCTGATAGGCTTTTTCAGCACCCCATGCCCCGTTGTCCAACACAATGGCAACCACCGGCAATTTGTGTCGGACTGCCGAAGTGATCTCAGCCATGGTGAACCCGAAACCACCGTCACCCATAATCGAGAAAACGGGCCGATCCGGTATCGCGGCCTTTGCTCCAATTGCGGCGGCAAAACCAAACCCGACAAGACCAAAATCGAGCGGTGTGATGAGTGACGGGCATTGGTGATGGGCCAGTCTGTCAGCAGCCTGAAGGCAGGCATTGCCGGTGTCCAATGTGACAATTGCATCTTCTGGCAATGCGTTTCGAATTTCTCCCAATGCGCGGCGGGGATGCATGGGGGAACCTTCCAGATTGGCTTCACTTTCGCGATCCAACATCAATTGCGCCCTATCATTTTGAAAATCCACAAGCCACTGTTTCCAATTGTGGTGTGGATTTTCCGCCAGAGCGCAAAGGGCTTCCGCTGTTGCCGAAGCATCTGCCTGCAGTCCAATTTCAACCGGAAAGTAGCGACCAATGGTGCTTGCTTCGATGTCCACCTGGACAATTTTTGCCTCCGCTGAAATGTAATCATTGCTGTGAAAAGTAGAATTGAACGCAAGGCGGGCGCCTATAACCAAAAGAAAGTCAGCATCACGAGTGAGACCACTGGCGACTAAGTTACCTCGGGGACCGCCCTGCCCTGCAAACAGGGTGTGGCCGTGGGGCATGACATCCGCATGACCGGTTGATGCGACCACTGGCATCTGAAGTTTTTCAGCCAATTTGACGAGACTTGCAGAACCATCAGACCATTTGAAGCCACCACCAGCGATGATCACTGGTTTTTTTGCGTCCACCAGCAGGTCTAAAATTGACTGTGTGGCTGAGTTCGAGGGAGCACCGGCCTTTGCATGAACGACGTGACGCGGCATGGGTGCCAAAATCTCTTCTGCCATAACGTCGCGTGGAATGTGCAAGACGACCGGGCCGCGTCTTCCGCTCATCGCCAGCCTCATGGCGTCTTCCAACATTGCTGGCAGTCGGGCTGCGTCTGTGACCAGAAGCGAACGTTTGGCGATCGGTTGGAATAATGCAACCTGATCGACTTCCTGAAACGTATCCTTGCCAAGATCTGGCCGGCTGATTGCACCGGCAAGAACCACCAGTGGTGAATAGGCAAGATAGGCCTCCGCAACGGCGGTTGCGAGGTTGACCACACCCGGTCCCGCCTGTGCACCCAGCACGACACCGGGTCCACCCGTCATTCTGGCATAAGAATCTGCCATATGCCCGGCCGCACGTTCATCGCGTGCTCCGACATAGGCAATTGCACCATCTTCATACATGGCGTCGTACAATTCCAGCATGGAACCGCCCAGCAAACCAAAAACGGTTTTGATTCCGTTGGCTTTCAATACACGATAGGCTGCTTCGCCGCCGGTCAACATTTCGGTCATGGTCAAATCGCCCATCCTGTTTTCAAACCTTCATAAATCGCTTCTTCTGCGGTGCGCGGTGAAACGCAATCGCCTATGGTTCTGACATCAATTTCCCTTTTGGAGAGCTCTGATGAGAGGTCATCAACCGATGTATGCCCCAAAGACAATACCAGCGTTTCAATGCCCTCAAATTCGATGGGCTCGTCACAAAGAGTATCTTGAAAATAGATCGTTCCTCCAGCGGCCCCAAAAATTCGTGCGTGGGTTTGGATGTTCACCCCAAGTTTGTGCAGACGGCCAACATAGTGGTTGCGGGTGTACATCTGAAGTGTTTCTCCAGCCATCGCGCCATTGACACAAAGGGTAACGCTGCATCCGGACCGCGCCAGTTGCTCGGCGATCCCCACACCAATCCAATCCGCTCGCCAGTCAGCAATAACAACTGATGAACCAACATTCGCGTTTCCTTCGAGAATGTCCCAGGCAGTGACGGTATGTTGTTCGTCCAGCCCTTCAAGTGACGGAATGAAACAACGGGCACCGGTTGCGACAATTACGGTATCGAAACCGGTTGAACCGATGAAGTTGTCAGTAACCGTGGTCCCCTTTTTTATGCTCACGCCAGCCTTGGTCATCTCCATTTGGAGATTTGTAATGATTCCTCCGAACTCCTCGCGTCCGGGAAGCCGCTGCGCCAAATTTGTCTGCCCGCCCAGGCGATTTTGGGCTTCATAAAGTGTGACCGAGTGGCCTCGTTCAGCGGCAACGGAAGCCGCTTTCATTCCAGCGGGTCCACCACCAACAACCGCGATATTCTTGATTCTTGCGATTGTTGGTGGATTTGCAAACTCAAGTTCTCGTCCGCTTTGCGGATACTGGATACAGGAGACCCCAAATCCCTTGTGAGCTCGCCCAATGCAGGCCTGATTGCAACCAATGCAGGCACGTATCTCTTCTGCATTTCCCTGTTTCGCTTTTTCCGGCATTTGCGGATCACAAATCATCGCCCGCGTCATGCCGCACAGATCTGCAGCACCGTCTGCTAAGGCCTGTTCGGCAGTGTGCGGCTGATTGATTCTACCGGATAGCAGGACGGGAATAGCGCTGGACTTTCTGATGGCGGAAGACTTGTCAGCCAGATATGCATTTTCGACTCCCATTGGCGGAGTGATGTGCACCGAACCGCCGAGACTTGCAGATGTTCCTGCGGTCACGTTGATATAGTCCAATTCTGGGGCAACTGCGTGACAGGCCTGGAGAACTTCCTGATCAGTCAGACCATGGGCGTCCTGCTCCGAACCCGATATCCGCAATCCCAACACCTGTTCACCCACACAGGCACGAATGGCATCGATGGTATCTGACAGGAAGCGCAGCCGGTGCGCGTCATCACCACCAAATTCGTCGTCTCTAAGATTTACCCGTGGGTTGAGGAATTGTGCTGGCAGATAGCCATGGCTGGCGACAATCTCGAAGCCGTCAAAACCAGCCCGCGCCAGAATTTTTGCAGCATCTGCGTAGCTATCAATAACGTCCCTTATCAGATCCACAGACATCGGCTTGGGCATGATATGAAATCGTTCATTGGGCACGGCCGAAGGGGCCCAAGCAATGGGCATCATACCATTGGATGTTGACAGGATTTCCCGTCCCGGATGAAACAGCTGCGCAAAAACTTTTGCGCCGTGCCGATGGCATGCTTCAACTAATTTGCGGTAATCTGGAATGACCTCTTCCGTTTCGACTCTCAGCAAATCGTTGGAAAAACTGGCCGTCTCATGGACCGCCACTACTTCAGATATGATCAGCCCGACACCGCCTTTTGCACGTGCTTCATGATAGGCAATCAGTCTTTCATTGGGAGTTCCGTCCGCCAGATGCGTGTGGTGACCGGTTGATACAATTCGGTTGCGAATTGAACACTGGCCAATCTTTATCGGCGAAAACAATCTGGGAAACATCGATGCATCGCTCATGGCGACATATCTGCAGGTGTCAGCAAAAGATCGTGCGAAGACCGGATCGCCTGATCAACTTCATCACTGATATATCGTGGATAATAAGTCGCAAGTTTATGGCGCGTCCATGCGCGGGCGCGTTGATGCAGACTGCTGGACCCCGATTCCTGCCAGTCGCGTGGCGACTGCCGGTCCCCCAATGCGGGATAGAAATAGTCTGCCTTCATTCTTGCAAGGGTTTCAGTGTGACCAAGATAGTGCCCCTCGCCGCGGCAAACTTCCTTTATGGTTTCAATCGACATATTTGCCGGATTGACTTCAATGCCTCTCACCGATCGCAAGATGTTGCCTAACATATCATTGTCGGCTGCATATGCTTCAAGCGAGACGCCCAACAGACTCGCCTGCATTCCGCAGGACTGGGTTATCAGGTTGGAACCCGCCTGCGCCGCCAGTGTGACGGCCAGCGTTTTTTCGGCTCCAAATTGAGCGTCCAGTGTTTTTGCATCCGTAATTCCGGCAATGGAGCTGGTTGGCAAATTGAAAAATCGCCCCATCTGTGCCGCTCCTGCCATCAGCACTGCCTGTTCGCCGCCGCCGCCACACATGGCGCCAGTCCGCAGATCGGCGACCAGAGGTTTCGGGGCGAAAATTGCCTGGACGTTCTGATCAACCAGACGTGCAAAAACAAATCCGGCCAAAGTTTCTGCAACAGCCTGAACCAATGATCCAGCCACGGTTGCGGGGCTTGTGGCGCCGGCCTGTCCGGCTGATATAATCTGAACCGGAAAGCCGGCCTTGATGGCTAGTTCCAGCGTATCACAGGCCTCAGTCGCAAAACGCATCGGTGGGACCACATGGCACACCATGATGGTCATAAATGGTTTTTTGCGAAAGGCATCTTCCCCACCGGCGACTGCGTAACACATATCGGCAATCGCTTGCATGTTCTCGGGCTCGGTGACTGAAATGCTGACGTGTTTGCCGGTACCCGCCATGCAGGCATAAGCGGTGTTGATATCAAGCTGCAGATTGTCGGCTGCATCGCGGGCAACAATCGAACGGCTGAAGTGATGAATATTGTCGAGCGCATCAACGAGACGCGCGGCATTGTACAAATCAAGCGTGCACCCATCGCGGTAATTGCCCGTTTCAATATCGAACACGCCGGGAGCGCCACCTCCGCTGCTCATGTGCACCCGATCTCCAGAAAGATCGAGGTCCCATCCGGGTTTACGGGCATGCAATACGACATCACGTCTGGCACCATCGATCGCCCATTGGACAAGGTCACGCGGAAACAACAGACGGTTGTCATCCGTAAGTCGACCACCATGTGCGACGACCAGTTTGATCATTGAAGCTGTGGCCTGGCTCAAGCCAAGATTTTCAAGAAGGTTCAGAACACAATCACCGACCTGAGACTCCTCGCTATCGCTTAAGGGGCGATAGCGGCCACCCCCAACACCTGGCCAGACCGGAGGAGGTGTGATTTCCCCCCCCGGTTCCTCTTGTTTGTGACGGCGTCGACGTCCACGCCTTGTAAGGGAAACTGCCAACGATCATCCATTCATGAGGTGACTTCAACTCCAGTTTCATAGAAAACATTTATAGTCACCGTTTACAAAGGTGTTATCTTCATCAATGAGATGAGTAGAACTCATTAATGAGGTTGCCATGAAACACCACTTGCCGTCACTTCATGCTCTTCGGGCATTCGAATCCGCCGCCAGGCTGGGGGCGTTCAACAGGGCGGCTGACGAACTTGGTCTTTCGGCCACAGCGATCAGCCATCACATCCGCGGGCTCGAAGCAGAGCTGGGAACCAGGTTATTTGTTCGAAACACGCGAAAGATTGCTCTTACTGACAACGGTTTGCTTTTGGCGAATGTCAGCAAAGGCTCGTTTCAGTCCCTGGCGGATGTGATCGAGACGTTACGAAACCGTGGCAGCAGATCATCCGTTTCCATTGCGCTTGGCCCCTTGCTGGCTTCCCGTTGGCTGTCGCCAAGACTTGAGCAATTCTGGGAGAGATTTCCCGATATCGATCTGCAGGTCATGCACACGTCCTTGCGGGTTGATCCAAAAGCAATCTCTGCAGACATCTATCTGGCTTGGGGTGATGGTCAGTGGGCAGACCTTGAAGCCAGCCCCTTTCTCATGGTGTCGATGGTGCCTGTTGCGAGCCAGGTCTATTTCAATAAACACGGTCAGCCACAAAAGATTGAGCAATTATTCACTCACCAATTGATCCATCAACGGAGCAGGTCGGGCTGGGACCTCTGGTTGGCAGATCATCAGCTCAAACTGCCTCCTGATACCGGTGGTATCGTGATCGAAGATGCGAATGTGGTGGTTCGAACGGCAATTTCGGGGCAAGGCATCGCGTTGGGTTGGCTGCCACTGATTGAAGACGAAATTGCATCCGGCAAGCTTGTGCCGCTATTTGGCAAAAAATCCGCAAAACCTCTGGGCTATCACCTGATCAAACCGAAGGTCAGAAACGCCAACCCCAACATTTCTGAAGTCGTAAAATGGCTAATCGATGAGTCCACCGAGACCGCGTCGTAAGTCGTGTATCCCAGCCCTATTTATGTCGTCAGAATTAGCTGCCAATCACAATCCTATCCGGAGAAGCCTGAGGTTTTGAAAATCGTTATGGGCGAGACTTGATCCGTTGAATTTGGGCGTCTCTTATCAAAGCGACGAGACGGTAAAAGCCGTGTGCCATTTTTGAATAGGGTGTGAGAAGAAAGAAGCTGAGGACTGCGCCAAGGTGAATGGCGAGGAGTTCTGACAAATAGAGAGAATTGCCAAATCCATACAACACCAAACCTGAAGTACTGACAAAAAACAGCAACAATACAAAACCTGTATCGCCACCTCGGACCCGCTCATCTGACAGTTTGAAATCTGCCTTCAACTTCAGCACCAACATGCCCAATGTTCCGAAAGACAAAATCACACCACCGGCCAGCCCCAACAGTTTAGGCAGTGAAAACAGCCCGTAAGGCGCTGGCATGCCAAAACCATAATGCAAAACTGTTGCTGTGCACGTTGCAGCAAAGCACATCAAAAAGCCGTACATCACCAACTGATGGTACCATCGTCTTGAGTTGGAGAACCGGTCTTCATCTTCGAAATTGCACCCCTCCCCATGACCGCCTGCCAGATTTTTCATTTTTGCTGCGGATCCGAACGCCGCTTTGATATCATTGAAGTGAATGGGGCCTCCGCCTATGTGTTGCCAATAGTTGCGCAAGCTGATCGCCAAGCTGAAGATTGGCAGCAGAAAAGCTGGCGCAAAAATTGCGAACATCATGTTGTGCGACAGCACCGTATAAAAGCCGGCGCCACCGCCCTTGGTTGCAACGAACTTGATCAGCCAGAAAAGAAGGCCAAATGCCAGGGCGGTAGCCAGCCCGATGGCGACACCGCTTTTGTGAAATGCCCGGGCCACAGATGATGGATAGGCGTGCTCTTGCCAACTATCCTGTCGCACTTCTGCCAGAGCTTTTGGCAGGTTGAGCGCAAATTCATGGGGTTCGGTATATTGGCAGGCATAGTAGCAGCCGCGGCAATTGTGACAGAGATTTGCCAATTGCGTGATGTCACCGTCCAAAAATGATCGCTGCCGATTGATGGCGGGAAACACCGAACAAAAACCTTCGCAATAACGGCAGGCATTGCAGACTTCTATTTGCCTGCGTGCCTCTGAGATAGTTTGAGTGATGGTTTCGTTAGCTGTTTGCATGGGATGCGGCCTCGCTACCTGCAATGCGCCCGAAGACGGTTCCGATTGTCATGCCAAAGCCTGCGAGATACCCTTGGCCCAGAATGGACCCGGCCATTGTTTCACCAGCCGCCCAAAGGTTCTTGATCGGCCCCTGATCGGTGGAACAGCGAGCGGTTTCATCCACTTTCAGACCCAGATAGGTGAACGTCACCCCGGGTTTCAGACTGTAGCCATAATATGGCGGATCACTAATCGGTCGGGCCCAGTTGGATTTGGCAGGAGTGATCCCAGTCGTTGAAACCCCGTCCAGCTCGGTTGGATGAAACGCCCCAGTGTCTCCACAAGCAGTGTTGAATTGGTCCACGATCTGCCGCAAAATCGCAGGTTCGAGCCCCAACTTGACGGCAAGATCTTCTAATGTATCCGCCACGACAGGCGGAAACACAGATGGCATGAACAGGTCGATTGATTTTTGGTCGATGACCGCATAAGCGATCTGATCCGGCTGGGCTGCGACAAGACGGCCCCATATGGCGTAGCGTTTGGGCCACACATCTTCGCCTTCATCGTAAAAGCGGTCACCATTTCGGTTCACAACAATGGAAAATGGTACACAGTCAAGTCGTGTGACAATGCCGCCATCGAACTTCGGTGCACGGCCATCAATCGCAACGGCATGGCATTGGGTGGGGTCGCCGACAGATTGCACACCTTGCTGCAACAGGTCGTTCAGCACAACGCCCCGGTTATAAGGGGTTCCCCTGATCAGGAAGTTCTTGGCAGCCGGTCCCCAGGCCCGGGCCAACCATTCCGTGTCGGCCTGAAATCCACCCGAAGCAACAATTACAGATTTGGCCGAAATGCGGCTGGACTTGCCGTTGTGGTCATAGTCAATGGCAGTGACCACGTCACCGTCGAGTTCCAGATGGGTAACGTTGGCCTCGTAAATAACCGCTACACCCAGGGCTATTGCTGTGCGGTAATATGCATTTACCAGGGCTTTTCCGCCGCCCAAAAAAAATGCATTGGTCCGGGCCAGCGACAAGGTGCCAGACAGGGATGGTTGAAAATGCACCCCGTGCTGCTGCATCCAGGGCAGGCAGGATTGAGACGATCTTATCGCCAGACGTGCCAATGTTTCGCTGGTTTTTCCCCCGGTTACCTTGACTAAGTCCTGAAAATATTCCTCTTCGCCATAGGTATCGGTCAGCACCGACAACGGCCCTTCGTGCATGCAGCGAAAATTGCGTGTATGGCGGGAATTGCCGCCTCTATAGGTTTTGGGTGCAGTTTCAAGAATCAGGACCCGAGCACCGGCTTCAGCTGAAGTAATTGCAGCACACAGCGCAGCGTTACCGCCGCCAATGACAACAACATCCATATTTGGTGTGGTTTGCAGCACGGGCTTCATTTGGTTTGATTGGATTTGATATGGGGAACGTAACATTCAACATTTTATTTGATAAATGTTGGTAATTGAATGATTATTGCGCAATGCACATAAATTATGATTTTGCTGATCTCGAAGCGTTTCTTGCTGTTGCCGATAGCGGGTCGTTTCAATTCGCCGCCCAACAGCTACACGTCTCTCAATCGGCAATCACCAGAAGAGTTCAAAAACTAGAACATAATCTGGGTGTCGTGTTGTTTGAACGGTCGACGCGATCTGTCCGACAAACCTTGGCTGGCAAACGTTTTCAGCTGAGGGCACGAGCGATGCTCGACGATGCCATTGAGACCAGCCACGCTTTGCGCGACGAAACCAAGCAATTTGCTTATCAGCGCAATGCGATCGTCACCATCGCTCTGGTTCCGAGCATTATTCCTGCCATTTTGCCACAGGCCATTCAGGCATTCAGGCAATCGGGTGAACTGGCCCGGATTTCGATCATTGATCGACTGGCAAATGATGTGGGTGAATGCGTATCTCATGGCATGGCCGATTTCGGCATTTGTTCAATACCCTCGCTGGAAACCAATTTATCCTTTGAACCATTAGCCAATGATGCATTTGTCCTTGCGGTTCACAGGGATCATCCCTTTGCAGGCAAACAGAATGTCAGATGGCAAGATCTCCAAGACTCAGACCCTATTGTTCCGGCCAAGGGAACCGGCAACCGAATGCTGATCGATGAGGCAATTGCACAATCGCGAATTGAACTGAACTGGCGATATGAAACCAGGCGCACATCTACCGCATTTGAACTGGCAAACAATGGAATCGGCGTGGCTGTACTTCCCGAAACCGCAGTACACGATCTCAAACATTCGCAACTGGTTGCGTTACCGCTGGTTGAACCAACCATAAAACGATCGATCGGAATACTTGCGCGCAATGGCACCGCTCTATCCAGGTCCGCCAGTGTATTTTTAGGAAAGGTTAGAGAGGTGATGTCATGAGGATTGCGCTGCTGGACGACTACTTTGATACCTTGAGAACACTGCCGTGTTTTGAAAAGCTGCAAGGTCACGACGTAACGGTATGGAATGATCACGAACAGGATGTTGAAAGACTGGCAGAGCGGCTGGCTGATGCTGAAGCACTGGTGCTCTTTCGTGAACGGACAAAAATCTCTGCTGACCTGCTTGAAAGATTGCCAAACCTGAAGCTGATCAGCCAACGCAGCGTCTACCCTCATGTAGATGTTGAGGCATGTACCGCAAACGGCGTTCTGCTGTGTTCCAATATGCATTCGGGAACACCATCCTTTGCTGCTGCTGAATTGACGTTCGGGTTGATACTGGCGGCAATGCGTCAAATCCCTCAACAAATGGCAGCACTACAGGCCGGCCAATGGCAAATCGGTGTTGGCCATACGATGCGGGACAAAACCCTCGGTATCTGGAGCTACGGTCGTATCGGCAAAGCGGTGGCTAATTACGGCAAAGCATTTGGCATGAATCTTCTTGTATGGGGAGGGGAAAACTCATGTGCCCAGGCCGATGAAGACGGATTTAAAGTTGCAGCAAGCCGCCAGTCATTTTTTGAGGATAGTGATGTGATGTCGCTGCATATTCGCCTGCACCCGCGGACCCGGGGCATCGTCAAACTTTCCGATCTTCAAAACATGAAACCCAATTCACTTCTGGTAAATACCAGCCGCGCAGGTCTCATCGAGGAGGGTGCTCTCATTGCCGCGCTTGAAGGTGGCCGACCCGGCATGGCTGCAATTGATGTGTTTGAAGAAGAACCGGTTATTGGCGGCAATCATCCGCTGTTGAAAATGCCAAATGTTGTCGCCACACCTCATATCGGCTTTGTGAGTCATGAAGAATATGAATTACAGTTCAGCGATACTTTTGATCAAGTCATCGCCTATGCAGACAGAGCACCGGTGCACATGGTCAATCCTGAGGTCTGGGAAGATTTCCAGGCCGGTTGATATTGCATGGCTGCCATGTTCCGGGCCATCTGGCTCGTCTCAGCGACCTGATCTACATTGCTTTCATTATTGAAAGGATGATCAAATGAATTTATTCACCTTGATTGAACAGGTCCGCAGCGCACATCAGTTGGCTTCGGCGTTTGAAAACGGCAGAAAACCATCGTCCGAAGCTTTGGCAAAACTGGGCCTCCCAAGTGAAATGGGTCAACATTTCAAGCGCTAGACAGCCGATTGCGGACAGCCAGGACCATCGAGATGGTCTTGCCACCCTTCGGGTGCGTCTCCAACGCTCTCGACATAAAGATAGATCCTCTGGGTAATGCCCCTTGATTTTTCAACGGGGCAACGCCCGGTAGGAAACCCGCACCATTTCGCTGACACTGCCGATGGCACAACCCATCAGATCATGTCATTCAATGCGGCGATGCGGCGATGCGGCGATGCGGATGCATGAGCGGCAAATGTGATCGAAAACCTGTTGTCACGGCATATGGTGGGTGAAGAAGAGCTGGCGTTCCAATCATGAACCATCGCAAATTGCGCGATTGTTCGAAGCGTGGGAAAAGGACGTTAAAGGCGCACAAGAAAGCATGACATGTCCGGTTCATCAAACAACACCTTAAATACCTCTGTCGAAGAGGCTCAAGGCAACGCCCAAGAGCGGCGGGCAAAGGGGGAATTCGTCAGAGGCATCAGCGGTTTTCGCAGCGTCCTGGGCGAGGATCCGGACTTTCCTTCAGAGCCCAACCGGTATCATCTGTTTGTCGCATTAAACTGTCCGTGGTGCCACCGGGTGACACTCGCCAGGAATCTTCTGGGTCTGCAGGACAGCATCACGATGGATATTGCATTTCCCAATCGGACCAACGATGACGATCCGGTTGAGGCCAATCGATGGGAATTCAACCCTCAGCGTGTGGCAACATTGACTGGAACAACCCTGCCGGAATGCACTGCAGAAACAGCAACCGGGCAAAACTATCGATTGGCCGGCGAAATTTATGCCGCTGAAGGGTCAAATGAAGCCAGCGTTCCGATCCTTTACGACAAGCACAGTAAACGCATCGTCGCCAATGAGAGCGCAGAAATTGTCCGAATGCTAAACAAGCAGGCATCAGCACTCGGCAGCTTGTTGTCAGAACAAGAACGCCCCGATCTTTATCCCCCAGGCGGCAATGGCTGCGGCGGCCAACTGCGCAGTGAGATCGACATGTTGAACGAACAGATATACGTCAACATCAACAATGGTGCCTATAAAGCGGGCTTTTCCTCCAGTCAGGAAGTTTATGCCGCCGCGTATGAAAATTATTTTGATATGCTGCGCGCATTGGAAGAACGTCTTGCGTCCGACGGCCGACCATTTTTGACCGGTGACAATTTTACCGAGGCTGATCTGCGCCTCTTCCCAACGCTCTACCGCCATGACCCCGTCTATTACGTGCGCATGAAGTTGAACGGCGCCAGAATTCTGGACTATCCACATCTGTGGCGTTGGTTGTGCCGGGTATATGCTCTGCCCGGGGTGGCGCAGAGCAATTCTCTTGTCCATTGCCGCCAGGGATATTTTGGGCACTCCTGGAACAATGTCGTTCCGCATGGGCCTTTCCGCCCGATGTCCTATCCAGAGGCATATAGCCACCCTGAATTGGCTGAACTGTTTTGAAGTTGTCAGCGAGAGAAGGAAGATTGAAGCCGTGGCCGGTATTGTTGTCAGGGTTGATCTTGAAGTTGTTGCTGCTGCCCGCCGCGGTGACGGAGAACAATTTCTGACAGTATCGACAAGGCGATTTCTTCCGGTGTAATTGCTTTCAAGTCCAGGCCGGCAGGCGCCTTCAATGCGTCGAGTCGCTCTTGCGCAATGCCATCGGTTGCCAATTTTTGAATCAGACTGGCGGCCTTCTTGTGGCTTCCAACAAAGGCGACATAGTCGGTTTCTGCGTTCAATGCGGCGCGCAAACCTGCTTCGTCGCCCTTCCCTTGCGTTGCGACCACCACAAATCGCCAACTCCGTTTTTCCTGCTCTAGTTCGAAACCCGATACACGTCGTTCGACGTGTTCAAACAACTCTTGATCGGTCTCTGGAGCGCAAATTGTTCTGGCAAACCCAAGCGGCTTTGCAAGTGTAGCTAGCGCAATTGCGACAGGACTCGAACCCAAAATAATCAATTCCGGTCGTGGGATAACCGGCTCTACAAAGACATCCATTGTTCCCTGACTCGGGCACATATTGCGGGCAAAGCGGATGCCATCGCGCTCTTCACCGGCTGAAACCCCGCTATCTGCCAACAGATCTTCAGGCTGCACCGACACCAGCCGGGGCTCGCCATCTGCAATCGACTCGCGAGCGGCCTTCAACACCGCGGCACGAGCGCATCCGCCGCCTATCCAACCTTCGGCAATTGTGCCATCAGCCTGAATTACGGCTTTTGCCCCGGCCTTGGCAGAAGTCGCCGATATGGTGCGGATGACGGTTGCTACGGCGAAAGGCTCGCCACCGGCTTTCAAATTGGAGACCAGTCGATGAATGTCGGCAGGAGCGTTCATGATCAAATTCTCGCCAAATGGGGTTCCAAAGCTGCCAAATCATCAAGCGTGTTGGCGGCAGCGAACACGTCTAGATGCGGCAGGGCCGCCGCCATGCCTTTGGCAACCGGCTTATAATCTTTCCATCCCTTTAGCGGATTGAGCCAGATGATCTTGCATCCGCGTTTCTTCAGACGTGCAAGCGCTGCGGCGATCCTTTCCGGTGGATCGGTATCGTAGCCATCCGAAAGGATCATTACTACCGACCGTCCGTTGACCATGTTGGTGGCGTATTGGCGGTTGAACAAATCCAGATTGGTGCCAATCCTGGTGCCGCCACCAAATCCCTGTGCCATCATCGACAGGCGATTGACCGCACGAAACGTATCGCCGTCTCGCAGGGCGTCGGAAATACGCACCAGTTGAGTATGAAACAAATAGGCATCCGTACGCTGATCGGCAGCAATCAGGCCCTTGAGAAATGCCAGAAACACCCTTGCATATACCGTCATCGATCCCGATACGTCCAGCAACGCCACCAGATGAACCGGGCGGTCCGGTTTTTGGCGCTTGAACAGGTGGAGCGGTTCACCTCCCGTAGCAACGCTTTTGCGGGCGATCCGGCGAAGATCCAATGCAGACCCACGCTTCGCCGCCCGACGGCGACGCGAACGTCGGTCTCGGATTGCGCGAGCCATCTGCTCGGCAACCTGTTGCGCCCGGGCCAGATCATCCGGCTTCATAAATTCGCGTAGATCAGCTTTGTTGATATTGACCATTGTTGAGGCGACCAGCTTGCCGTCGCCAGACTGTTCCGCCTCGCCATCATTGGAATTGTCAGGCGTATCGATGGTGCCGATACCTGCAGCCTGCATGGCGTCGTCAAGAAGGCTGCGGTTACTCCATCGGTCTTTTTCGTATGGCTTTTCCTTTGTCGCCTGTTTGCGTTCGCGTTGTCGACCGCGGGCGTACCAATAGGCGTTGAAGAGTTCATCGAATTTTGCGTAGCGATCGGTATTGTTGGCGCAGATTGCTTTTAGTGCCAATCGGGTCTGCTCAGGATTGATCGCATTGATGGAGTCCAGCGCCAACAGGGCCGTTTCGGTTTCAGCGACTCCCACATTTATGCCGTTCAGTCGTAAATGCGCCATGAAACCAGTCATGCGCTCAGCGACACCATCAGCCCGGGTGGGAAAACGGGTAATTCGCATCAGGCAGCCTTCCCGACCAGTCGCTGTGCAACCTCTGTGGGCACCGTTGCCTGATCCGATTGGGTTTTTAGCAGGCATACAAGACTGGCCTGAAGAGTCGCCGGATCGTCGCTCAAATCCCTCAAACCAAGTCCGGCAATGGCAGCTGCCCAATCCAAAGTCTCGGCAACACCTGGTTTCTTCTCCAGTTCTTCCTTGCGAAGTGCCTGAACAAATCCGACGATCTGTTCTGCAAGCCGTGCGTTCAGTTCGGGTTGGCGTTTCTTCAATATCGCCAACTCAGTGGTTCTGTCCGGGTAATCAACGAACGAATAGATGCAACGTCGGCGCAAAGCGTCGGACAGGTCTCGTGCGCCATTGGCGGTCAACACGACAAGAGGCTTTGTCACAGCATTTACGGTACCGAGTTCTGGGATCGATATCTGGAAGTCGGACAATATCTCCAACAGATAAGCTTCAAACTCCTCGTCGGCCCGGTCGATTTCGTCGATAAGCAAAACAGGAGCGACTTCCTGTTGAATGGCCTCCAGCAAGGGACGACGCAGCAAATATTTTTCAGAGAATATCTTCTCTTCGATATCGTCCTGTTGCTGCGAATCCGCCGCGGCCCGGATGGAAAGAAGCTGGCGTTGGTAATTCCATTCATAAATGGCCGCAGATGCATCCAATCCTTCGTAGCATTGCAAACGGATCAGGTTGGTCTGACGCATATCCGCCAAGGTCTTGGCGATCTGGGTCTTGCCAACACCAGCGGCGCCTTCCAGCAATAGGGGACGCTCCAGCGTAATCGACAGGTACAGTGCCATGGCCAGGGCATCAGAGGCCACATAGCCCTGTTCCTCAAGATCGCTTTTAACGTCTGTCCAATTCATGATCTCACCCAAAAGCGCCTCGCGGGACTTGCCCCGCGAAGCTTGTATCAATCAAAGTCTGCTGGCCAGTGCTCTCGGCCCTAATCGTGCAGGCCGAGATTATTGGCCGTTTTCCAGATGCGCCAATGATCGTGCGGCATATGAGTCTGGGTCAGTCCGAAACTTCGAAAAGCATCATGAACTGCATTGGAAAAGGCCGGAACGCCACCAACATTGGGACTCTCACCCACACCCTTAGCACCAATTGGATGATGTGGACTTGGCGTGGTGGTGAAATCAGTGACGTAGTTTGGAGTTTCCCAACTGGTCGGAATGAAAAAATCCATCAGTGAGCCGGTTTTCACATTGCCCATCTCATCATAGGCAAGTTCCTGCCCCATCGCGATGGCCAGCGCCTCCGTCAGTCCGCCGTGCACCTGGCCTTCAATGATCATCGGGTTGATCCGGGTGCCACAATCATCAAGCGCATAAAACTTGCGAATGTCGGCAATCCCGGTGTCCACATTGATGTCCAGAACACAAACATAAGCACCAAACGGATAGGTCATGTTGGGTGGGTCATAATAGCTGACCGCCTCA
Organism: Rhizobiaceae bacterium; assembly: GCA_014238155.1. Classification (GTDB taxonomy): domain Bacteria; phylum Pseudomonadota; class Alphaproteobacteria; order Rhizobiales; family Rhizobiaceae; genus Pseudahrensia. Next base: position 23,874 of record JABABQ010000048.1, on the reverse strand, counting down.
AGACCCGGTTCGATGCCTGGAATGGCCTGATTGTAGGAAGCAAAAGCGATTTCCTTCATCGTTTTAAACCGCTCGGGAGCGCCTTTGACCGCAAATCGATCAACATCCCACTCAACATCATCGTCATGAACTTCCAGCAGGTAGGCAGCAATCATCTGCGCCTTGGCGCGGATTTTGCGACCCGCCATGGCGGTCGCAGCCCCAGCTACCGGTGTGGAACGGGACCCATATGTACCAAGCCCATAAGGTGCTGTATCCGTGTCTCCTTCTTCCAACGTAATGTCATCAGCAGGAATACCGATCTCACTTGCTAATATCTGCGCAAAGGTTGTTGCGTGCCCCTGCCCCTGCGAGATGGTTCCCAGACGGGCAATGGCAGATCCGGTTGGGTGAATTCGAATTTCACAGGAATCGAACATGCCGAGACCCAGGATATCGCAATTCTTGACCGGCCCGGCCCCGACGATTTCTGTGAAGTGGCACAGGCCAATGCCCATCAGTGCGCGGGTTTTTCCAGCCTTGAAGCCCTCCAGCCCTTTCGCCTGTTCTTGGCGCAAGGCGGTGTAGTCCACAGCGTTAAGAGCCTTGTCCCAGGCAGTGTGGTAGTCGCCTGAATCATACTCCCACCCAAGCGCCGACTGGTACGGGAACTGTTCCTTTTTAATGAAGTTGATGCGGCGCAATTCAGCTGCATCCATGTTCAACTTGATTGCCAGGATTTCGACCATCCGCTCGATGAAATAGGCTGCCTCCGTCACGCGGAACGAACAACGATAGGCGACACCGCCCGGCGCCTTATTGGTGTAGATGCCATCTACACACAAATAAGCCGTGGGAATATCGTAGGAGCCGGTGCAGATGCTCATAAACCCTGCTGGAAACTTGGTCGGATCCGCACAGGCGTCGAACGCCCCATGGTCAGCAGTTGTATGACACCACAGACCTGTGATCTTGCCTTCCTTCGTGGCGGATATCTTGCCCTGCATCCAATAGTCGCGGGCAAATGCCGTAGCGGTCAGATTTTCAATCCGGTCCTCGACCCATTTCACTGGCTTGCCGGTGACAATGCTGGCAACGATCGAACAGACATAGCCGGGATAAACCCCCACCTTATTGCCAAAACCACCACCGATATCCGGTGAAATCACCCGGATATTGTGCTCGGCAATACCGGAGATCAGTGAAGCAACAGTCCGTACCGCATGCGGTGCCTGGAAAGTACCATGCAGGGTCAGCTTTCCGTTGACCTTATCCATGCTGGCAACGGCGCCGCAGGTTTCCAGCGGGCACGGATGGGTGCGGTGATAATAAACCATTTCTTCGGCGACCACTTCAGCTTCACCAATGGCTGCTTCAGTTTGATCTTTTTCCCCTGCTTCCCAGGTGAAAATATGATTTGGATGGCGACGGGCACCGTGCGCGCCCTCAAGATTGTCGGCAATATCCTCACGAAGAACCGGAGCACCGTCGATTTCCGCCTTGAAGGGATCAACCAGAACAGGCAATTCTTCGTAATCCACTTCAACCAGTTCCACAGCATCTGCGGCGGCATACCGGTCGCTGGCAACCACGAACGCGACCTCCTGCCCCTGGAACAGAACTTTACCATCGGCAAGCACCATCTGTTTGTCACCGGCCAATGTCGGCATCCAGTGAAGACCCAGCGGTTCAAGATCAGCTGCAGTCAACACGGCGACCACTCCGGGCACAGCCATGGCTGCGTCCGTGTTGATCGATTTCACATAAGCATGGGGATAGGGAGAGCGAACAAAGTCGCCAAATAACATGCCGGGAAGTTTCAGATCGTCGATATAGTTCCCTTTGCCCTGAGTGAATCGAGCATCTTCGACGCGTTTTCTGGATGTGCCCAGGCCTTTAAGCGCGGCTGAGCGTTCCGATTTTGGAGGGATCATCTCGTTCATTGTGCTGCCTCCTTTGCTGCGTTCATTTCTGCAGCGGCGGCCAAAATGGCCTTGATAATATTTTGATACCCCGTGCAACGACACAGATTGCCAGCCATTCCAAAACGAACTTCCTTTTCGGTCGGGTCGGAATTCTCCTGCAGCAATCGATGGGCGCGGGTAATCATGCCCGGAGTACAAAAGCCGCATTGCAGGCCATGATGTTCTTTAAACATTTCCTGCAACACATGCAGACTGTCTGGATTTCCCAGACCCTCGATAGTGGTGATGTCGGCACCGGCGGCTTGTGCTGCAAAAATAGTGCAGGATTTGACCGATTTTCCGTCCATATCCACGGTGCAGGCACCGCAATGAGAAGTTTCACACCCAATGTGCGGACCGGTGATGTTCAAACGCTCGCGCAAAACGTGAATGAGCAGCTCACGCGGCTCTGCAAGTGTTTCCACCTGCTCCCCGTTTACCGTCAGTTTCAAATGCATTTTATCCATAATTTCCTCCCGCCAATCTAAGCGCGCTCGATGGCGCGTTCGATGGCACAGCGAATGACAACGCCGGCTGCGTGTTTCTTAAATTCTACCGGACCACGATTGTCTTCCGATGGGTCGGACGCATCGACTGCAGCTTTGACGGCTGCTCCCACATCATCGGCAGAAAGGTTTGATCCAACCAGAGCAGCAACAGCTGCTTCGCAGTAAATCGGCGTGTCGGCCAGATTGGTCAGCGCAATTGAGGCGGCTGAACATTTGCCACCATCTTTTGTAATCAACACGGCAGCGGCGGCAGTTGCATAGTCACCAATCTTGCGCTTCTGTTTTTCGTAGGCAAAACCGCCAGATGTGGCGGCAAAGGAAATGGACGTTAATATTTCATCATCTTCCCGCTCTGTGAAATACGCAGCTTCGTAGAATTCGCGCGCCGAGACGGTACGCTCCCCCGCAGGTCCCACCAGCGTGTAGCTCGCGTTCAGGCATTGCATGAGGCCGGGCATGTCATTGCCGGGATCACCGTTTGCAACATTGCCACCAATGGTGCCCATATAGCGCACTTGCGGGTCAGCAATCTGCAATGCCGCTTCCGACATGATTGGTGCCGCTGAAGCAAGATCCTTGCTGGTGATCAATTCGTGTTGCGTGACCATGGCACCAATGGTGATGGTGTCGCCATTAACCGAAATGCCCTTCAACCCCCCAATTCCCTGCAGGTCAACAAGATGCGACAGGCCGGTCAGCCTCAATTTCATCATTGGTATGAGGCTGTGGCCACCGGCCACAACGCGTGCTTCATCGCCCAGGTCGCTGATGATTTTCACCGCACCCTCGACCGTATCTGGCCGATGATATTCAAAGGCAGCTGGTATCATAATATCCTCCCAGTAATCTGATGGAGGCACAGTTCCACATCACCCCTTGGAAAGAGAATGTGAGATACGCAGGTCGCGACCGCATTTCACGAAGTGCGAATTACGCCCGTGAAATGCGAATTGCTCAGTCAGTTCAAACCTAGTGCGTCGCGGACTTCGGACAATCTTGAGCGGCTGACCGGGACCTTGTCGAGCGATTGAAATGCATCGAAATAGCAAATTCCATTGTCCTTCTTGCGCTCGAAACTCGAAACATGGACTGGATTAATCAGATAGCTTCGGTGCGCCACAATGAACTCATCAGAGGTCATGCGTTTTGTGATCTGCGATATAGGCCAAGGACAAAATAACTTCCCCTGCTCCACATATAGGATCGAGTAATGGCCTTCAGCGCGGATCGCAGCGATTAGATTTGGCTCGGCAAAAAAGGTTCGATTGTTCTTCTCATAGGGAATACGCAATGGTTCGGTCAGGTCCTCGTCATCCAATGAGGGTGACGGCGGCGGCGGAGGCGGCTTCGGAGATGATGATTGCGACGGTTGAGGCATTTCGACCCCGTCACCGCCAAAGAACGTTGCCCCGGTCAGCAGGAACCCGCCGCAAATTACGAAAGCCGCACAAGCCACTCCCAGAGCCAACGTCTCGTTGCTGATCAGCAATCCACCGGCAATCGCGTCTTCATCGACCACAAAATGGGTGCCGGCCATGGCTGTAAAATGAACCGCAAATACTGCGATCCCAAAAACGATTGTGCCAAGAATGATATTGAGATTGGTGCGCTGGCTATAGGCAAAGAAGATGGTGGCAACGCTCAGACCGACCGATACAATCGTGGCGATGATCATTCCGGGAAGTGGATAGATCGGCAAAACCAGCCTGATGCCCGACATGCCAAGATAATGCATCGCCAATATGCCAACGCCGACCAATACTCCTGAAGCAACCAAACTCGTGCTTGTGCGCGCCTTAAAGTGCAGAACTAGCAGCGCCAGACCCACCACCAATATGGCGATCAGTGCCGACGCCATCGTGGTTAAAGGATCGTAAAAGAACGGCGTTTGAAGTTGCAGGCCCAACATGGCGACAAAATGCATCGACCAAACGCCACCGCCCATGGCAACGGCCGCGAGTACAATCCTCGCCTTGCGATTACGCCCGGCCAGTTCGGAAGCCCCTTTGAGCAATGAAAGGCCCGTGAATCCTGCCATCATCGCCACCAGGAGCGAGGCAAAGACAAGCAAATGGTTATGCGCATGCTCAATCAAAAATTGCAGCCTCCCCGATCAGCCCCATCCAGGTGGCTTCTTATGGATGCTACTGCACGATTGTCCTAATTTCCATCCAAGAGACAACCCCGCAGAACGGTTAGCAAGGCTGAAGGCCCAAATGCGCCCGAAACCGTGTTTTGATATAGGTCGCGTCGCGAGGTGGCAAAGAACGCGGCAGATTGGTCGACTCGATCTTCAAAACATGGAACCGCGGGCCATTTGCCGACTTGGCCAGTTGTTCGCAAAGCTCATCCACACCATCCATTGATCTGATGGTTTGAGCCACATCAAACCCTGCCGCCCCTGCCACAGCCGCGAGGTCAATTCCCATGCCTGTATGACTGTCTTGCATACCTGTTTCGCCAAAATGCTGGTTGTCGAGCACAATGATGTCGAGATTGGTGGGTCGTGCCACCGAAATTGTCGCAAGCGCTCCAAAAGCCATCAGCATTTCACCATCGCCGGTGATCACCATAACTCGTTTATTGTGTTGCGCTTGCGCCAGCCCCAAGCCGGTCAGAGCCGCACCACCCATGGCACCCCAAAGATAAAAATTGTCATCTGTATCGCCATGTGCATGCACGTCGTAACTGGGGGAACCGAGACCCGTTACAACAAGAGCACCATCTCGTGCTTCCAAAAGCTTCGCCACGGCGGCCCGTCGATCAATCACATTGTTCATATCCATCACCATGTTTTCTTGCCCAGCAAGCGCTGTGAAATGAGCACGGCGATCTGTCCGTCGGCTTCATAGGTCATCGTCGCGGCCTGCTCCGTCAGTTCAATTAAATCCTGTCCGGTTTCGGCGCGAAATACCGTTACGCCGATCGCCTCCAATGCGGCTTGCGTTGCCTGTCCCATCGGCACCTGCCACGGGTTGAATTCGTTCCACTCACCGCGCATCGTGACAAGCATCAAGAGTGGAATTCGCGTCTGAACCGGCAGCGACAGCATGTTTATGCAATTGCCGACGCCTGAAGACTGCATCAGCACAACAGAACGTGTTCCACCCAGCCAGGAGCCAGTGGCAATCGCGATGCCTTCTTCCTCGGTTGTCAGCACATTTGTTGTGACCTCCACATCTTCATTAAGAAGGTTGATCAGCGATGTATGCCCGGCATCGGGCACGTAGGACATATGCCGCACATTGGCGGCTATCAGCGTTTCATACAACGCGACAGGCCAATCGATGTTGAGGTCGCGGGAGGCAGACTTGGTCACTGTTGAACTCTCCAATCATGCAGCGTTCAACTATTGTATCCTACGTCTCGATTAGACACATCCGCTTTTTTCCTCGCCTGGATGTGGCTCCATTGGTTGCGTGCTCAGTCGTCGAGCACCAGACGCGGATTTTGGCTTGGTCCCTGGTCGTTGCAGGGACGGAAAAGACAAGTTCCCCGGTCGCGAAGCTCATGGACGTATCTCACAGGCTGGAGGGGTTTTCGATAAAAACCAACCGTGCAATATTGCTCGTCTGGCAATGACATTAAGGAATACACATGGAACGTCGTTTGGCCGCAATCCTTGCAGCCGATATCGCGGGCTACACCCGCATTGTCGGCGCGGATGAAGCGGGGGCGCTGGCGGCCCTGCGTGCCTTTCGAGCTGAAATATTCGGCCCAACAGTGGCCGGACACCAGGGTAAAATCATTAAATCGATGGGCGATGGATGGCTTGTGGAATTCAGTTCTGCCGTTGAAGCGGTGCACTGCGCGATGCAGATTCAGGACCGGATTGCGGGACACCCGATGATTGCACTGCGGATTGGTGTGCATATTGGTGATGTGGTCCACGAGGATGACGATATCTTTGGCGATGGGGTCAATGTCGCGGCAAGACTGGAGGCATGGGCCGAACCTGGCGGCATCGCGATTTCCGACCCGGCCTATTCAAGCCTCGATGGCACCCTGACGCCCTCATTTGACGACGCCGGTCGGCAGACGCTCAAGAACATTTCCAGACCGCTGCGCGTCTGGACAAGAAACGCAATAATTTCTGCATCCAAGGCCCCAACCGGAAATAATCCGTCAACCGGCTATTCACGTCTTTCGATATTACCTGTCGCAACATCCGATGAGCGTGCCGACGTCCAGGAATTGGCAGAGGGGCTGACCGGTGATCTGGACGAATGGCTGGCGGCTGTGCGCTGGCTGGTGGTTGCCGTGCGTGAACAGCCAAATTCCGGTGACTACGCTCTAAAAATTGCTTTGCGGTCCCGTGGAGACCGACTGCGGCTGGAAGCCCGGTTGTTCGAGCCGATGGGAATGCAGATCTGGGCAAACAAGTTTGATGGTGATTTGACTGATAGTTTCGACTGGCAGGATATAACAGGCGAAACAGTGGCGCTTGAAGTTTTGACCAGAATGCTGGACGCGGAGAGTGATCGCCTCGCCGGCATTCCACTGGTCAAGCGAACCGCCGAAGAATGTCTCATGCAGGGATTTATGCAGATGCGCATGAGCAATGCGCAATCGTTCACGGATTCGTTGTCGAGCTACATGCTTGCAATGGAAAAAGACACAGATCTGGCCGAAGCGTATGGTGAAGCCATTTGGACAGCTTACGCAGGAATGACTGTCGGATTGGAAGGCGTGCGGCCTTTCTACGAGACTTACTTTCAGGACTGGGTGAACCGCAGTCGTCATTTGACCGCCGGCAATTCAATACTCGACATTGGAGTTGCTCTGGCCGACTTCCAGTCGAACAACGATGCAGCACCGGTGCGAAATGCCATTGCTGGTGCCCTGCGACGGTCGGCTTCGGATGCACATATGTTGTCGATCGCGGCTTGGAGTTCGCTTTGGTGTGGCGAAACTGCGACGGCATTGGACTGTTTTCGCAAATTTGAACGCTTCGGTAAGTTTCATCCGTTTTCAGTGCCAGCAAGAGGTGGCACAGCGCTGGCAGTACTCCAACTGGGCGATGACACTGAGGCAATCAATATCGCCAACGAAGGACTACAATTGTCGAGCACATATCCCACATTCTATGCTGTCCTGGCCTCGGCCTATGCCCTTTCTGGCCAACCCGAAAGCGCCGCAGCGGCGCTTGCAAGTTATCGTGAGCTGGTGCCGGACCGAACACTCTCGTCTTGGAAAGCCATGAACGATTATGGTGGATCGGAGGGTGGAAAACGTTATTTCAGGGGACTGCGAATGGCCGGTTTTCCTGAGTGACACTTTTATCGAGCAACTGCCGGTTCGGTGCTGCAGGTCTATCTGTAGTCTGACGCTTGGAGGTTTTGCCCGGTGACAAAGTTGTAGGAATCAACAACGAGTTGAAATACGGTGCCGAGCTCTTCCATTGATTTTGGTGTATACAGCATCACAAACCCATCCCATCCCTGTCTTTGATCTGCCCACGGATGGCGAACCGCCCAACCCGTGCTCACAGCTTCGCGGGAGCGTTCAGGTGAAAGCGAGGCATGCAAACTGCCATCAGGGTGAACGTGGGCAAATTCGCGCCCTCCAACAATGACCTCTGGGTGAGCGAGTTGCAGATTCTGATTTAGCCAGAATCCCTTTGCACCCGGCAATGAAACGACGGTTGGACGTATTTCCACACCGGGTAACATGGATACCCTCCGTAACAATTCAGCATTGATCTTGGGTGCCGACCTAACCCCTATTTGGACATGAGGAACGTTCGGGGTGGTTTGGGGTCGTGGGCCGGCCCGCTGAGATAATTGTGTCTCTTCTGCTATCGCCAATCCCACAGAAAACGCCATTAAGAGCATCGCGGCAATCGAAGTTCCAGGCATTAATCGAGTGATTCTCATGGGAGTAAATCTTCCACCTTCTTTGGGTCAAGATTGTTACATAATCCCAACCCAGGCCAACTTTGAAACAAACCTGACCTGCCCACGCCCGCATGTCCAATGCAACCATCATCCTTCGGTTATTAGTCTTGAGCACAAGGCAGACGCGGAGAGTATGGCACCTCACTTGATTTTGCATAATGAGCGGCCGGCCAAGCCGTTTTGGTGGATTTCAACCGCATATTTGGCTGGCCTGCACCCAATAACCCGAGTATAGTGATTTAACTTCCCCATGGGTATTTCTGTTCCATGGTCTACAAACTCTCTGGACGGTGTAAAATAGCCATAAATACAGGGAGTTAGGGTCGACCGCCATCGACCAACAGCCGCTTTACCGAGGGATATTAAAGCAATTGTCTCGGCGGAAGACAAAAAAAAATCCGGCCCCAAATCGCAAACTGGGAACCGGATTTTACTTCAAACAGCGGCATATTGCCGCAGGTAACATAACCAAACCCCAGGCCTCTGGCAAGAGTGGTTGTTCATTTAATTGAATCGGCCAAAAATTGGCCATAACGCTTGCTTTGCTGGCTGTCTGGCTTGGCTGGCGCGTTAATTGGTTTGGGCAGGGTTGATGTGAAAAACTCAACTTTCACCGATTTGCAATTATGATGGAAGATACCGCGCAACCAGAAATGCAGTACGTGGTGTTGATGCGATAGCAAATGCGCGCAGGCCCGCGGAAATTGCGGTGAAGAAAAGCCCGACAATTTCTCTGCACACTGTTTCCGAAATGGCTATACATAAATGTCCGTGGCGCGGACAGAAACACCCTGACCGTCGCCACCATTCTCGCTCATCAATCGATGCCAGTTATTTGACTATCAGCGCGCCGGAAACGGTGTTTACGAATGTACCGGCTTTTCTGTCTGTCACGGAGTGGAATGTACCGCCGCCGCTGGCATTTTTGTATTTCCCGGTACCACCAATCAGCGCCCATGTGCCAACCAATGCGCCACCTTTGGCCAATCCTTTCGCCGTCCACATATTGTAATTCTTGTCACCTGACGTGTCGGTGAATACGCAATTGCCGTGACCTGATGCGCTTGGGACCTTTATTTCAACCGCTCCCCAGCATTTGCCGCTCATATTCTTAAACGGGTTACTGGCATCGGAGCTTTCAAAACTTTCATATGTGCTGACGGTGTTCAAAAGCATGTGACCATCACCAACAATTTCCATCATTGTTTCGTTGGTGCCCTTGCCCACTCCGCCAATATTGAAGCTTTCCGCCGCGCTTGCGCTTGTTATTCCAGCTACTACAGCAGCCGCTGCCATCCCAATCCTGGTCATTTTTGACCTCCACATTTTAGATGCCCCGTATCAGCAAAGCTAACAATCAATTTGATTTTGGTCCAGAGCCGAGCCGTGGGCGGTCTTAAGAGTGAGACTATCTCAAAACTTCCAGGTTACGAACAATCGACTTGAGCTTTGTGTAAGGAATTTCCAGCACGGACGCTCAATATTATTGCCAAATGACGGGAATAATAACTACCGCCACAGACACTTCGTTCCGAGCCCAATGAAATATTTTTTTGTCAGATAGAGATTGGAAACTGGGAGAATAAGGACCAACGGCCCAGGCCAGCCGTTGAGCCAGAATTGCCTTTTCCGCCGATATTTACGAAAGCAGCCATTTGAAGTGAAGTCGAAATCCAGCTTGGGGTGTCAGCACAACGGACAACTCCATGACTTCGGCTTAGTAGATTGGCCGGTATGCGACAAAACAATTCGTTTCGTTAGGACTTGGATGCATCGACGAAGGATCGCCAGATATTAGCGTAAACTGAATGTTTCGGAGTTCCGGTAACCGTTGTTGCCGTTATCAGGGATTCCGATGTCTGGCCTGCTGCTGTTAGAAGAGCGGCACCAGCGCTGGTTCCGGTACCTGACGTCGCTATGACCTGACCGCCTGTTGCCGCAGCCAGCATGTCGCAAAATAGCGCATTTTTCGAAAACGGTCCTTCAACGATGGTCTCACCTGCGGCTCCAATGAGATCCAGGCAGGTGGCGGTCATAAGGGCAAGATAGAAACTGGCTGCGACAAATCTTTCTCCATCCGACCAGGTTTGTTGGCCTTCAATCCATCGGTGCTTTCGCCCTTGATAAGGCCCTGATCCGGGCTCAACGGACGGCATCAACATCAATTTTTCTTCAAGTACCCGTTTGACCTCATCCAGTTGAAAGAGCTGTGATTTCTCTCCCATCAACATTTCAAATTCACGCCCCCCCATAAACCGTGAAGACAGGACCGGTTGCCCAAATCCGTTTACGTTGATCAGCGTATCGCGCGTCGGGTCGAGTGTTACCGGCTTGCCTCCGATCGCCATGCACACAACCCAGGTGCCGGTTGAAACGACGGAAAACGGCGATGCCCGGTTCAGCAAGTGGGGATATAAGGAAGCGTTTGAATCGTGGATACCACCATAGACAGATGTCTGTTTGGACAGGCCCGTCTGCTCGGCCACAGCGGTGTGAATTGGTCCAATACATTCGTTTGGTCGACACAGGCGGGGCATCAGTGCGAGCCACCCCAACCTGTCGACCATAGTCGAATAGCAGCCCTTCTTCGGACACCACAAATCAGTGTGACATCCCAGCGAAGTGACTTCATTGCGCACGATGCCCGTCAGTCTTGCAACCCAATATTGAGGATAGGTGACAACAAATCTGGTTTTGGCTTTGGTGTCGGGGAAAGTCTCAAACAACCAGAAGATCTGCGCACCAAGATTCAAACCAACTGGAAGGCGGGGTGAGCCGGATTCCTCAAAATCAGGCCTCACGTCATCATATTTTGCTGCAAGGCCATCAGGACCATCATGTTCGTAGTCGAGAATTGGAGCTGCCAGCCTCCCTTCACCATCGAGCAGAACCGCACTGGCACCATGGGTCGTTACGGTTATGGCACTGATGGTCTCCATAATTTGAAACTGCGACAGCCCCGTCACGATAAAGTTCCAAAGGCATTCAACATCAAAATGCGGATAGGGAGGGCCCGGCAACACGGGATTGGATTGCGTCAATACCGCAACTTCGGCGAGGCTTTCCAACTCGATCAGCGCCAGTTTGACATTAGTCTTGCCTATATCGATTACTGCAACGTGCTGTTTGTCATCCATGCGGATCACTCCAGGTGGAAGACAGGTTTCAGATCTGCGGACAGGGGAACGTTACCGTCGCCAGTCTTCATAATATCCGCCATATGTTCCCACCAGGATTGCATTACAGATGAATCAGGTAACTGGTTCATTGTGTGATCGTGACTGCGCCACAAAACGCCAAAAAGCGTGCTGGTTTCTTCGTCCAAAAATATGGAATAATCGCTGATCCCGGCGTTTCTCAACAATTCGGTAAGAGCATCGGGTATCTCGTCGTGTCGTCGCTTGTATTCTTCTGCCTGGCCCGGGTGGAGATGCATCTTGAAAGCAATTTTTTCTGCCTGGCGTTTGCTCATGCCCGGCTCTCCCTAACTTTATTTGCCAAAATCGGAAGGGCTATGACAATGATCAGCAAGCCACCAATGAATATCGACATCACGATCCCGGGAACATTCAAAAGACCGAGACCAAAACTGATCAATCCCATCACAAAAGCCGCCACAAAAACCCCCTGAATCGTCCCGGACCCACCCAGAATTGCAACACCACCCAACACCACCATAGTAATGACTTCCAGCTCCCACCCCTGGGCAATGGAGGGACGAGTTGAGCCCAAGCGGGATGTGAGCAGAACTGCCGCAATTCCAGACATCAGCCCGACCAGGCAGAACAGAAGGAACTTTACCCGCGCCACCCGAACACCTGAAAACTGGGCCGCGACCGGATTGTTGCCAATTGCAAATACGTGGCGGCCAAAGTTGGTGCGATGCAACACAACATAATAAGCCAAAGCCACGATGACAAACAGCACGAATTCAAACGATATCACCCACCAGACATAACCCTGACCGAAATAGGCGAAGCTTGGCGGATAGCCGTTAAACGCCTTGTCTCCCAAAATCATAAATGAGATTCCGCGAAAGAAACTCATCGTACCAATGGTGACGACAATCGAAGGCAGCCCGAGACCCGTGACAAGAAGCCCGTTGAAGGCCCCGCACGCCACGCCGGTTAAACTGCCTATCAAAACAAGTGTTGGTGTATCCACGCCAAATTGCAGCGCCAGCCCCATCATCGTTGAAGAGAGCGCAATAATGGCCGCAACGGAGAGGTCGATTTCTCCGGAGATGATCAACAGGGCCATGGCGAAAGCAATGATCGCCTTTTCGGTGAAATTGAATGTCGCGTCGGACAATGCCCAGGGCGATAGGAAATAGGGGGATGCGAAAGTGTTCAGCACGAATAGTCCCACGGCAACAAACAGCAACAATGTTGGCCAGGAATACACAGCGTCGTGCAATGGACTGGTCAGGCGGTCGGCAATTTGTCGGGGTTGGGTGGTCGTATCTGTCATGATGCGTCCTGATCCAATCTCAGTATTAATCGTCTGCTCTTTTTCTGGCTGCTTGCATTTATGATCACGGCCAAAATTATGGCCGCTCCAGAAATTGCCATCTGCCAAAATGGGGAAACACCGATCACTGGCAGAGCATTGCTCATGACACCAAGGAACAATGCTCCAAAGACTGCTCCGGCAACCGTCCCAACGCCACCTGCAATTGAAATTCCGCCTATGACGCAAGCAGCTACAATGGTCAGCTCGTAACCTTTTGCCACTTCAACGGAACCGATCACGTAACGTGAGACCCATAGGTACCCACAAAACCCGGAAAGCGCACCAGAAAAGCAAAACGCAACAAACTGGGTGCGCCCGATATTGATGCCGGCATAGAGGGCCGCATTGGGATTGACGCCAACGGCGTATATTGAACGCCCCAGAGTAGTTCGTGTCATGAGAACAAAAAAGCCAATCACAATTGCAAGGGCGTACCAGGACAGGGCGGGCAATCCGAGAAATTCAATACGCGTATACTGCACAAAATCCTCGGAGAAGCGGTCGGCGTTCACCCACTTGCCACCAGCGATCAGAAAGATGGATCCGCGGTATATCGTCAGTGTTCCGAGAGTAACCACGATCGACGGTATGCCGATCCACCAGATCAGCGCTCCATTGAAAGCGCCGAGGCAAAGTCCGCATAATGTGGCGAGCAGCATCAGAGCGGGTACCGGAATTTCAGGATAAGCTGCATTGACCAGCGCAACAATCATTCCCGAAAGGGCGAGATTTGAAGCCATTGATAGGTCAATTGAGCGGGTCAGGATCACCACCATCTGGCCCAGTGCCAGTATGATCAGCATGGAACTGTCGTTGAAGATGACCGCCAGTTTTTCAGGCGACGCAAAGCCCGGTGATCGCAGAGCTGTGGCCAAGATCATGGACATGACAACGATGGCCAGCCAAAACTCGTGATTGCGGGTGATGGCTTTCAAGCTGCCTGCTCCCCTATACCCGCGGCGCAACGGATCAATGCTTCCGCTGTCAGGCTTTTGTCATTGTCGAAGACTTCGGCAAGTCTTCCTTCCCGCATCACAACCACCCGGTCACTCATGCCCAAGATCTCTGGAATTTCGGAGGACACCATGATGACGCTGAGCCCCTGTTCGACCAACTCTCCCATAAATGTGTGCACTGCGGCTTTGGAACCGATGTCAATTCCTTTGGTAGGCTCATCCAAGATGATGATGTTGGGTTGGATCGCCAGCCATTTTGCAATCACCACTTTTTGTTGATTGCCACCCGACAATGTTCCCGCATGCTGGCTCAGCGATGCTGCGCGCAAGTCGAGGCGGGAGGCATAATTTCTGGCCAGTTCGAATTCCTGCGCCATTCTCAAGAACCCGTTGCGTGAAGTCTGGCTCAGCGATGGGAGAGAGATATTCTGGAAGATCGGCAAGTCCAGTATGACACCCTGCTTTCCCCTTTCCTCCGGCAAATATACAATACCCGCCTTGATCGCGTCGGCCGGGGATTTGGGAGAGATAACTTGGCCGTTTGATGTAATCGTTCCTGAAGTGGATGGAGTCATGCCAAACAGGGCCTGCATGACCTCGCTCCGCCCGGCCCCCACCAGGCCGTAAAATCCAAGTACTTCACCCTTGTGCAGGTCGAATTCAATATCGGCGAATTCAGTTGGATGGCTAAATCCTTTCACGTTCAGCACAGGTGGGCCTATCTCAACGGCGCGCGACGGAAAAACCTGCTCAACAGATCGGCCAACCATCATCTCGACGATTTGGCTTTGTTGGGTGTCGGCAAGCACACCATTGCCCACCATTTCGCCATCGCGAAAAACCGTATAGCGATCTGCCAGCCGGTAGATTTCATCGAATTTGTGGGAGATGAAGAGAATGGCTTTCCCATCACTCTTGAGTTTCTCAACCAAGGAGAAAAGGTCTTCGATTTCTTTGTGTGACAGGGCAGCGGTGGGTTCATCCATGATCACCACATCGGCTTCGACAGACAGGGCGCGGGCCACCGCGACCAGATGTTTGTTGGCGATGCTGACGTCTTTAAGACGTATGTCCGCGGCTATGTGACTGGCCCCGATATCGTCAAGAAGAAGCCGCGCATTGGCATTCATTTTTGGCCAATCGATCAAATTGAACCGACCCTTTGGGCTGTGGCCGAGAAAAATATTTTCGGCAACGGTGAGTTCGTCAAACAGCACTGTCTCCTGATGAATGGCCGTAATGCCCAGCTGAAATGCCGCATGGGGTGTTGGCATTGTAACTTTTCGGCCAGCGAAGAATATTTCGCCATCATCGGGCTGATAAATTCCGGTCATAGCTTTGACCAGCGTTGACTTTCCTGCGCCATTTTCACCGATCAGCGCGGTTACTTCTCCCGGATAGAGCTCCAGGTCGACTGCGTGCAAGGCTCGAACACCGGGAAATGTTTTGGTGATTTTTGAAAGCCTTAGGAGGGGTTCGCTCATAGCATCACTGCTTCACCGATTTTGTCGAATTCGATTTAATAGGAAGGATGAAAACGATTCCAACCTTTATTGGGCAAGCGTCGTGAACAGTGGCGACGGGCGCCACTGTTCGTATTGATCGAATGGCTCAGTAAATTTTTGAGAATTCTTCGATGTTTGATGCGTCAAACTGAAAAGGGGCCGCCATGGCAGCCGAATTGCTGTCATCGAGAGTGATCTTACCCACATGACCAAGCGCGAAACTTGCTCCAGGGGCAGCCTTGGTACCACCAATCAACTGATGCGAAATTTGCACCGCTGAATATCCAAGATCGATTGGGTTCCAAAGCGCAACTGCTTTGGAGGAGCCGTTGTCGATGAACTTCTTGAATTCGGAAGGAAGCGCCAAACCGGAAACATTGACCTTGCCGATCAATTTCATGTCGGTGACAACCTGGGCCGCTGCAACAACACCCACTGTGGTCGGAGCGATAATCGCCTTCAGGTTCGGATATGTAGCGATCAGCCCTTTTGCTTCGTTGGTGCTTTTGACGGAATCATCATCACCGTAGACCACAGCCACGAGGTTGATCTTAGGGAATTTGGTGGGGAGGATTTTCTTTGCGGCATCAATCCAGGCGTTTTGGTTGGTTGCCGTTGATGAAGCTGAAAGAATGGCAACGTCACCGCCATCGGGCAAAAAGTCTGCTGCCAGTTTGATGATGGTTTCGCCGATCAAATCGGTGTCTGAAGGATTGAGATGCATCATGCGCCCACCTGCGGCCACCCCCGAATCCCATGAGATCACCTTAATACCTCGGTCCATCGCCTTTTTGAGCGATGGGACCAGAGCGTCCGGGTCATTGGCAGAAATCGCAATGGCATCGACATTCTGGGCGATCAACGAATTGACGATTTCGATCTGACCTTCCGCTGTGGCGGCGGTTGGGCCGGTATAGATCACTTCAACATCGCCAATTTCAGCGGCCGCTTTTTCAGCACCTTTTGCTGCGGCATCAAAAAATCCGTTACCAAGCGATTTCACCACCAGCGCAATACGCTCTGCCGACATTGCCGGCGTAGTGATCAGGGCTGCTGCTATTGCCGTAGACACGGCGAGTTTCTTAAACAGGTTCATTTGTTTTCCTCCCATCGAGGGTTTGGGTCGAGGCTTACGCCACCGAGGGTTGCTGCGATTGCGCAGTATTATCCGCAACGATAAGCCCGACACCTGCCGTCTCCAACATGGCGCGATCTTCGTCTCGAATTTGATTGTCTGTGATAACTGTTGTGATCCGTTCAAGCGCACATAAGATGAGGCTGGATCGTTGAGTAAACTTTGATGAATCGGCCAGAACGACGAGTTCTTCCGCCTGACTTATCAGCTTGTGTTCGGCTTGAATGAGCAAAGGATCTGCTTCCATCAAACCAAGCGGACAAAGTCCCTGGGCCCCCATGAACATGCGTTTGGCATAAAAATTTCGTGTCACATCGTTTTCGAACGGGCTGAGAATGATATTTTGTTCGCGGTAAATCACCCCGCCCGACAACATGATTGTGTTTTTCGAATGCTTCAACAGATGTTCGGCAATGGGGAATGAGTTGGTGAATATCTGCATCCGTTTTGCCGCCAGTGGATGCACCATTTGAAACGTCGTCGTCCCACCATTGATAATTATGGCGTCCCCATCATTACACAATTGTATCGCCGCTTGGGCGATGGCTCGTTTCTTGGATGCGTTCAAAGTCTCATTAACCGAGAATGTTCGGCCAGCCAGGCCGACAAATTGAGGCGGGTTGATGGATTCAGCACCGCCCCTGACGCGGCACAATTTCTTTTGCATATGCAGATTCGCAATGTCGCGACGAATGGTTGCCTCAGAGGAGTCAGTCATTTCCACCAGCTCAGGCACGGTTGCGACCGGCTTTTCCTGAATTGCAGATAGAATAATCCTGTGGCGTTCATTCTCGTGCATGACATCCTCCCGAAGTAAGGGTTCCATCGAATCTGATAAAAGTCAATCAAGTTCAATCAAATTATTTCAAAATTACAAAATTTTTGACTATTTATGACTGCTTATGATTGACATGAGCTGTCGATCAGGTGTTGACTGAGGCAATAACTGCGGTCGCATCTACTGATTGCGGCAATGGGAGAGAAGAATGTCGAGAAGTTCTCAAAAAGCTGACCACGGAACTGCATTGCCGAATGTATGGGACGTCAGCACGTCCAAGAAAATGAACCAGTCAGAATTGCTTCTCTATCGATCAAACCTGCTTGGCTCCGACAAGCGAGTAACCAATTATGGCGGCGGTAATACGTCGGCCAAGGTAATGGAAAAGGATCCGTTGACTGGAAAAAACGTCGAAGTTCTGTGGGTTAAGGGTTCAGGCGGGGATGTGGGAACCATCAAAATGGATGGATTTGCGACCCTCTATATGGACAAGTTGAACGACTTGAAGAGTTTGTATCGCGGCGTCGAGTTTGAAGATGAAATGGTCGCCTACCTTCCCCATTGCACATTCAATTTGAACTCGCGTGCCGCTTCCATCGACACTCCGTTGCATGCCTACGTCCCCAAAAAACACGTCGACCATATGCACCCTGACGCGATTATCGCAATCGCGGCTTCCAGGAACTCACGAGAATTGACCGAGCAGATATTCGGTTCAGAGATTGGCTGGCTACCGTGGAAAAAACCCGGTTATGAGTTGGGTCTGTGGTTGGAAAAATTCTGCCTGGATAATCCACAGGCCAAAGGAGTCGTACTCGAAAGTCACGGCTTGTTCACGTGGGATGATGATGCTCAGGCGTGCTACGATTTGACGATCAGCACGATTCAAAAGGCAATTGACTGGTTCGCGGTGCAAACCGGCGACAATCCCGCATTTGGCGGTGCAAAACACGCGTCAATGCCTGTCGGCGAACGGCGTGATGTGGCCGCAAGATTAATGCCTGCTATTCGCGGTATGATATCTGATGAAAATTTCATGATCGGGCATTTCGACGACAGCGACCAGGTTCTGGAATTCGTGAATGCGCAACAGATGGAAAAACTGGCGCGTTTGGGTACATCCTGCCCCGATCATTTTTTGCGCACAAAAATCCGCCCTCTGGTGGTCGACTTCTCCCCTGCCGATCCTGACATCGATGCAACACTTGCGGGATTGAAGCCGGCGGTTGCAGCCTATCGAGAAGAATATGCGGCCTATTACAATCGATGCAAAAAAGAAGACTCCCCGGCGCAACGCGATCCAAATGCTGTCGTTTATCTGATTGCCGGAGTTGGGATGATCACCTTTGCAAAGGACAAGGCGACCGCACGGATATCCGCAGAGTTTTACGTCAACGCCATTAATGTCATGCGAGGTGCCAGCGCCGTCAGCGAGTATTGTGGCCTGCCGGAACAGGAAGCGTTTGATATCGAATATTGGTTGCTTGAGGAAGCGAAGTTACAACGACAGCCCAAACCCAAATCCATGGCTGGCCGTGTTGCTGTGGTAACCGGAGGTGCTGGAGGAATTGGTTCGGCAACCGCGATGCGTTATCTGGCCGAAGGGGCGTGTGTGGTTTTGGCGGACATCGACGACGAGGCGCTGACTAGAATTTCTGCCAATCTGGCTTCACGATTCTCGCCAGACGTCGTGCGCACCGTGATAATGGATGTCACCGACGAATCCGCCGTAATTGCCGCGCTTGCTTATGCGGCGGTGGAATTTGGGGGCATTGACACATTGGTTTCCAATGCTGGAATTGCCAGTTCCTCACCCGTCGAAGAAACGACACTGGAGATGTGGAATAACAACATGGCGATCCTATCCACTGGCTATTTCCTTGTAAGCCGCGAGGCCTTCAAGATATTGAAAGTCCAGGATCTGGGTGGGTCCATCGTTTTTATTGCTTCAAAAAATGCGCTGGCCGCATCTCCCAACGCATCGGCTTATTGCACAGCAAAAGCCGCTGAAATTCATCTTGCACGTTGCCTGGCACTGGAAGGGGCAGACAATGGAATTCGCGTAAATGTCGTTAATCCGGACGCGGTGCTCAGGGGATCAAAGATCTGGTCGGGCGACTGGTTGAGCCAACGTGCGGCAACCTATGGCAAGGACAAGGCAGGACTGGAAGAGCATTATCGCCAGCGCTCTTTGCTTAAACGGTCCGTATTGCCGGAAGACGTCGCAGAGGCGGCTTACTTTTTCGCGTCTGAGTTGTCATCCAAATCAACCGGAAACATTATCAATGTTGATGCTGGAAACGTGCAAGCGTTTACCCGTTAGGTCAGGCCAAGGATACAATCATGATCAACTCAGATGTTATTTCCCTTTCCAACAAGTCCGCGATGGCAAATCTGAAAGCCGACTACGATGCCTTGGGCGATCAGTTGTCGCGCCGCGGAATCGACATCGAATCCGTCAAAGCCAAAGTTGCAGATTTCGGCGTTGCTATTCCAAGCTGGGGTGTCGGCACGGGTGGCACCAGGTTCGCCCGATTCCCTGGTGAAGGTGAACCACGAGACATATTTGACAAGATGGATGACTGTGGCGTCATTCACCAACTCACCCGCGCCACACCATCAGTATCGCTTCACATTCCCTGGGACAATGCACCAGCGACAGACCTTCTGAGCAAGGCCGAAGAAGTGGGGTTGAGTTTCGACGCCATGAACTCCAATACATTTCAAGATCAACAAGATCAGAAACTCAGCTATAAATTCGGATCACTCTCGCATACCGATGCCGCGACCCGCCAACAGGCAATTGAGCACAATTTGACCTGCATCGCCCTGGGGCAGGAAATTGGCTCAAAAGCGCTCACAATCTGGGTGGGAGACGGTTCGAATTTCCCCGGCCAAACCAATTTCACAAGACAATTTGAGCGCTATCTTGATAGCGCCAAGGAGATATATGCAGGACTGCCCGCCGATTGGCGTCTTTTCACCGAACATAAAATGTATGAACCGGCATTCTATTCCACAGTGGTCCAGGATTGGGGGAGCAATTATCTGATTGCCACCGAGCTCGGGGAGCAAGCCTATTGTCTGGTTGATCTTGGACACCATGCCCCAAATGTTAATATCGAAATGATTGTGGCCAGACTGATACAATTTGGAAAGCTCGGTGGGTTTCACTTTAACGACAGTAAATACGGCGACGATGATCTCGATTCCGGATCAATTGACCCCTACCGATTGTTTCTGGTTTTTAACGAGTTGGTGGAAAGTGAGGCAGTCAGTGGATTTGATCCAATGCACATGCTCGATCAAAGCCACAATATTACCGACCCGATTGAAAGTCTGATAATGAGCGCCACTGAAGTTCTCAGAGCTTATGCGCAAGCCGTGTTGGTCGACCGCAACGCCCTGTCAGAAGCACAAGACGGCAACGACGCGCTGATTGCCACGAACACTTTGAAGGCGGCGTTCCGCACCGATGTTGAACCGATCCTTGCCATGGCGCGTCTTGAAAAAGGCGGGGCGATTGATCCGATCGCCACATATCGCGCAGCGGCCTATCGCCACAAGGTCGCATCCGAACGACCGGCGGTATCCGGAGCCGGTGGCGGAATTGTCTAGCGGTGTCCACCTGTTTGGAGCCCTCAACAATGCGGGTCGGCTTGCCAAATGTTGCCCGGAAGAACAAGCGGACAGTGGTCTGCCCGTCATGAGTGGCTAGAGTCAGGACCCATGTCATCGGGGCGTCGTAGCATTAATCAAGGTTCTTGGTGCCCACCACGGCCGAGACGACGCGTGGACCCGCAGTAGTGCGAGTCCCGGTGACCGAGAAACAGGCTCCGATAGCATCGCCATTTGTATATCTGCTGACATCTGTTTTCGAGACAATGTTGCCGAGATATTCATTGCTGGCGTTGACGGCCATGTTGGACTGATCACTGCCATCACCCACCGACCACATGGCGACGGGCAGATAGGAGGGGGCATCGTCCCAGGCAATGTGACCGTCTTCAGAGTTTTACAGAGATCAGATTGGTTTTTGTAAAAGAGGTTCTGGTTCGTTTTCTGTTTCAGTTTAGGCGACAGCGGATTGATGCTGCAACCGGCGTTTTTGGATTGTTTGTTTTTTGACCTCCTCTCTCATTTTCAGGATCTTCGCACCTCGACCGTAATAGACATCAGCTGGCGTTAGGTTTCCTAAGCTCTCGTGATATCGGCAATTGTTGTAGTATTCCACGAAGGCGCCAATCTGCCGCTCAAGATCTCCGGGCAGAAAGTAGTTTTCCAGCAGAACGCGTTTCTTCATGGTTTGATGCCAGCGTTCGATCTTCCCCTGTGTCTGTGGATGATACGGCGCTCCACGAACGTGCTCCATGCCCTTGGCCTCGATGTAGTCAGCCAGGTCTGCAGCAACGTAAGACGAGCCGTTGTCGCTCAACAGGCGAGGTTTGTGGATGACGGTTGCCTGATCGCAGCCGGAAGCCTTCAATGCTAACTCCAGCGTGTCGGTGATATCCTCAGCCTTCATCGTTGTACAAAGCTTCCAGGCAATGATGTAGCGGCTGTAATCGTCAAGGATGGTCGATAGATAGAACCACCCCCAACCGATGACCTTGAGATACCGTCGTCACGCTCGAGAACGATATCCACTTCGCGCATTTGCTGATCACGGAAGTGATGAGGATTCAACCTCATCTCCGATGCCGTCATGAGTTTTAGGACTTCCGAGAATACAAAGGTTTCAAGCAGGGCACCGTGTGACTCAGCATGCAAAATTGACCCCTTATTGGGGTAATCGGCGTCCAAAACTGACCCCCTGAATCAATTGGATCGTTATTTTTGGGAACGCTAGTTAACAATTTTATCAAATGCAGTTTCTACTTCAGTTGCACGCCCAGCAATTCCGATGCCTGAACGATGAATTTATCTTGCTCCTGCAATACCCAACTTCGAAACCTCTGCATCGGGTTGGTAAGAGTCCGACCTGTAGCCCAAACCAGACGGTGACCATAAGTGTATTGCGTGACAAATGACGGTCCAAGCGGAGCAACGAGACGCCCCTCTTTCAAATCGTTGAAACTTTCAGTCAACGAACATAGAACCAGTCCTTCGCCTGACAACGCGACCCTATAGCCAGAAATCTGCTGAATCGGACCGGAATCTGATTTACGGATCGCATGCCGCTCCAACAGCTCGGGCCAGCCGATCCAGGCCGGATCGTTTGTCACGTCATGGAACTGATAAAGAGCCACACCGGTCAGGTCATCTATATCGGAGGAGAGCCTGTGTTCTGAGGCAAAGGCAGGCGTGCACAAAGGCATAAAGCAACTATGATGCAGATCGTCGAAAGCATATTCGGAAGTTGGTTCAGGGGAAAACCGGATGGCCATGTCGACGTCGCTGCTTAGAAGATCGACGAATTCCTCTGCAATGTGATAGCTGATCTCAATTCCGGGGTTGCGCTTGTAAAAGTCCGGCATTCTCTGCGTCATCCACCCCTCCAACATAAATCGCGACATTGTGATTTTGAGGCGCCCGGAGTCACGACCGGCTCCGAGTTCGATGAAAACGTCTTCTATCTGCGTAAACGCGACTGTAAGACGTGAAGCAACTGCAAGCGCATCTTTGGTCGGTTTGGCACCGGTTGGAAGCCGATCAAACAGCGTGATCTCAAGGTAATTTTCCAAACCTCTTATCTGCTGGCCGACCGCTGCAACAGTAACTCCGAGTTCATCTGCCGCTGCCGTAAATGTTCCGTTCCTGAGAGTCGCTTCGAAGGCTCGCAAGCCGTTGAGGTGAGAGAGTTTCATAGGAGCACTATAGCAGAGCTTTACACCCCGTGGGAAAATCTGACGTGACGAGCGTTTTGCACCATGGGATAAATCTTGGTGTAGATCACAAGGAGAAATCAAATGACACTGAAACGCTATATAATCGAACGGGACATTGTTGGTGTGGGCGCCATGAATGATAAGGAACTTTCTGGAGCATCAAAAACGTCGAACGATGCACTTGCCCAACTCGCTCCCAGGGTTCAGTGGGAACATTCCTACGTTGCAGGTGATAAAACTTTTTGTGTCTATCTCGCAGAAGACGAAGATGCCATTCAACGCCATTCCAAGATCAGTGGCTTCCCAGCAAACATAGTTACGGAAGTTCAGGGGGTTATCGATCCAACAACGGCTCGTTGAATCAAATTTTGCAGCGAATGGCATGCAATGCCGTCAGGACATCCGGGAGAGGTCTTCTGTTAGAATTCTCTCCCGGAAGTTACTGATTGCCATGACTTTTCCAGCACACCAGTAAAATGTTTCTGAAGGTGCCCGTTTGTGTTATGAACTGCGGTCAGCCAAATCTCGCGGGTGGCCGCTACTGGCACTTCGCGACGCCGAGAGCGTGTCGCTCGCTGGACAATTGTCAAAATTGAAAACGATAAAATGTCCGCACTGCTGCCGTTCGGCCATCAATGATCTGGAACTGGGCGAATGTCTGCTCGGAGCCGATTTTGATGAAAAAGGCTTTGATTTATCTGGTGCTGTAGTTTGGCTGCGCGGCTTCCCGTTCGGTTTTTACGCCGGCTGCGGGATTAGTTTTGCGAGTTTGCGGAGGTTTTGTGCGGTTGCTGCGAGGTGGAATTCATCT
>JABABQ010000046.1 GCA_014238155.1 Rhizobiaceae bacterium | reverse complement strand
TGAGGGAGCCCGGCGGTATCAACTTTCCGGTCGTTAATTGGCTCGCTGAAATGTTGATCATCGGAAAGCGTCCGGCCAATCCCATCTTTTCGAGATTGAGAACGCTAGCTACGCTGCCTTGGCAGCGTAACGCCATGGCATGAGTTCATCGAATGCCGGTGCGCAACCTGCGAGACCGACACGCCAGGACCGCATAGAGCCGATTCGCGGGCCGCCTTTATCATCAAATCGACCCAACATGCATATTCATGCCGTGTACCAATCCCTCTCCAAAGATTAGCGTGGGTTTTAGCGAAGCCATCTGAACCACGCGTAGCCCAAACTTAACCCAACGCGTGGAGCAACTACCTTACTGTTGTTATACAAATGGTGGCTTCGCAACCCGGCTACCGATTGTTGCAGTTCAAATTCGGCCAAGGACGTAAAGAGCCCATTGTTACACCGGATCGATCATAAAGAGTCGTCGCTTTCGGCCAACACCAGACCTTGGACCGAACTAGTGGCTTGAGGACGCAGGACACCAAAGCAGCCCCTCAGAACAACAAGGAAAAATCACAGGCCAATGACCGAGATGAGGACCTTGCTGTCGTCCGGCTTACGTTTTAAGCATCAGTATATGCCAGATCAAATTCAAACTCTCGGCGTCGCAGGCCGTCTTTTTCCTGAAATCGTAACTGGGGAAAAAACCTCTACAATCCGATGGGGAGAAGCACGCATCGTGCCAGGGCTTTTGCGTTTTATCAGCGACAAAAATTCAAGTCAGACCATTGAAGTAGAAGTCTTTCGTTGTACGGACATGCCATTGTCAGAGGCGGCATCATTTGTCGGAAAGGCCAACGAATGGCCTGACCAAATCATGCTTGAAGGAATGCGTGAGCATTACCCGGATATCCAACTCTCAAGTGTTGTGCAGGTTATTGAATTCCAAAATACCTGAGTCTTTTTGATGCAGTAGGTTTGGGCTCGCTGCTGCCGTTGATCCTACGCCAAACATCAGATGCATCATCGGTAAGAACGGCCCATTGCTGTCGTCCGTGCAAAATCTGGTTTCAGTGTTCAATTTCGCCAAAGCAGCAGTTCATGCAGACGGTTCTGTTCTCGTCCACAAGATCGCAAGCGCGAACAAAGCGGCCCTTGGTTGGGTAAGCAACCCGCGACTTTGCGAGCGTGTCAACGCACCATGTCGACCCCACAAATCCTCTGGACAAACGTCGCAACGAGCGCGTCACACAGTTCTTGCGCTTTGGGTTCATACATCTCACTGGGAGAAGCGGAAAACATCCAAGACAACACGTTTCGTGGATCGCCGCCCATCTCGACCACGTATTGAGAAACTAGACCATAAAGTTGGTCATTAAATGGGATGGGCACACCGCCTCTGGTACGGATCTGATGAAAGCCCAATCTGAACGGGGCTGCCCAAAGAACCCTACTCTTACCACCCATGAAAACCAAGGGGCATGCCGAATAGCAATTTCCATAGATCGTCGTGTTGAGACCCCGTTGGCGTATCATCAACCCGGCGATCAGAGCATCCCTGATGCTTCCACCGCTACTTCCAAGGGTCACCTCAGTGACCGAGGGGTTAGCCTTCAAAATGGCCGCGAACCTGTCCGCGAAACCAAAATCAATATCACCATAAACGTGTAGTTGCTGCCCTTCCACTTCGAACTCCGCGTTGGAGTTGTCGCTTTTCATGAAGAGATTGGACACTATCCCAAACTTCCCCACGCAATTGAGGTTCCAATAGTTGATACGCTGGCTGCGGCTGGCATCCTTGGACCACTGCGCAGCGCCAACCCAGTTCGTTAACGAGATTGCGAACACCAGGAGGTCATGAGGGTCCGAGCGGGCGTCCATGGGTGGATAGTCAAATTCCTCGATGTGCTTGATTGCCTCAAGATGCCCCAGCATTCGCCCTAAAATCGCGCAATGGTGCTCAACACTTTTATACCCATTATACATGGTGCCGGCCCAACTGGTGCCACTGGCAACAGCATAGTTGTGATATTCTTCGGCGCTCTTGGACACGGTTTCGATGGCTTCGTCCCAGCTTGTCGCCGACGCTTTACTGGCGACTAGCTGAACAACAATACTCACGATCATGAGCAGGGAAAAACTGCCAATCCAAAATTGCCGATTTCTGCGCATCATTACCATTCCCCAAGGTTTTTACTGCCGAAGGGTTCGGTAATGCCAACGGCTCCTTCCCCCCCTCGACGACACTCAAGAAAGTAGGCAATACGCGCCTCTCTTTGCCACGGCGCAATTATGAAAATTGAATGTCTGCTATTGCTGCTCATCAGTTTGGCACTTCTGTCGCTACGAACGGCGGCTCTGGAACTGTTCACACATTCTGACCAGTTGGCCGACGGTTTCGCGGCTGCAATGGATGACCCTGAACGGGATTTGATCGTACCAGTCTGCAAAGCTCTTACAGATTTCAAATTCTCTAGTACTGAGATCCGCTGAGCGTTGGCGATTAGCGCTGGGGGCCGCAAACTGGCACCCCAGGCTTGCAATTTATAAGCGGGCTGGCCTCATCTCTTCCAAATTGTCATAAAGTTTCTCGATCAGGCTTGCTTTATCGGTCGGTGGCAACTCCCCTGCCACAACGATTGCCTCAATGTTGAGCATATCCCGATGGGCAGCAG
>JABABQ010000034.1 GCA_014238155.1 Rhizobiaceae bacterium | reverse complement strand
CGCCGCCGCCGCCGCCGCCTACACCTCTTCAAACGGAAAACTGTCCAGACGCTGAAAGCCGGTATCGGTGATCACCACCTGGGTTTCCAGTTTGATGCTCTCGCTGTCTTGCTCCGCCATCAGGCTTTCCACGCACACCACCATGCCCGGCTGAAATTCTCCAGACATTGCCAGGTCATCAAAATCGGCATGAAGCGGGATGACCGGCCATTCGTCCGCCATGCCAACCCCATGAACCGCCAGCGAATAGCGGTAGGGGATGTGGCGTTCGGGAATGCGCCAGCTTTTTTGATTGAATTCGGCAAATCCAAGCCCCGGTTTCAGCAGCTCGAGGTTGTGGTCGATCTGTTCAAGGGCGGTATTGTACAGGCGACGCTGAACATCGCTCATCGGTTGATAGCCGCAGGTCCAGGAACGGGAAATGTCGGCGCAATACCCGTAGGGGCCGATCATGTCGGTGTCGAAGGAGATCATTTCGCCAGCCTGGCAGGGCCGGTCGGAGCATTCCTGATACCAGGGGTTGGTGCGGGGACCGCAGGTCAGCAACTTGGTCTCCAGCCAGTCGCCGCCGGAGCGGGCATTTTCAAAATGCAGATGGCCCCACAATTCGCGCTCGGTGGCGCCGGGCAGGGAGCGTTCGTAAATGCGCGCCATGCCGGCCTCGCAAACGCGAATGGTCCATTTCATCATTTCGAGCTCTTCGGCGCTCTTGATCGACCGGGCGCGCTCGGTGATTTGTGTGCCTTCAATATAGGTCAAACCGCGGGATTGCAGGGCCGATACGCCAACTCCGTCGAGCTTGTCGCAGGCGATCTGCAGATTGTCGGGGGAGTGGATTTTCATCAGATCGGCGATTTCATCAGCCCAGATCGCCATCGCCGCCGGGGCCTTGTCGCCAGACCCCATATACATCCAGGTGGTCGCCCTGCGCAGTTGATCAATGCCGGGAAGACCGTCGTTCAAATGCAGGCAGCCCTTGAACTCAAACATGATCGCCGGGCCGTCCGCGAAGATCAGCGCGTACCGCATCGGATTGTGCAGCGTCCAGACCTGCATGTTGGAACAGTCAAAGGCATAGCGAATGTTGCACGGATCGTAGAGCAGCAGTGCGGCACAGTCTTGCGCCACCAGACCCTGGCGCAGACGGTCAAGACGATAGGCGCGGGCGGTGTTGATCACGTCGTCCGACAGGGGGGAACGCAGTGGCTTGTCGCGGCCTTCCGCATTCACATAGGCCAGCTTGCGCTCGTCCATGAATGCGCTCACGCAGCTCTCCCGTAAAATCCAATGCGTTCCTCGTCTGAAAATACAACTCCCGGCTCTTCAAAATACGAGAACACGGCGATGACCCGGTCGCTTGTGCCCTCAATCGGGGTCACCCGATGGGCGGTATTCTTGCCCTGGAAGACATTCAGGGTTCCGGCCTCAAGAGGCATCAATGATGTGGGATGATGGCCACCAAGCAGTTGAGCGACGCCCTCATAATTTGGGTTGTCATCACTGCGCAGATTTTGGGCATATTCGAAAACGCCCCCGGCCTGTGGCGATTGTAACAGCAAGGTGGTGGTGAATTCGGAGCGATCAAAATGCCAGTTCAGAGCTTCGCCTTCGCGATAGGCCATGACATTTACCCGCGCCAGTGGATCCGCCATCGTATAAAGCGAATTCTTGTCCATGACGGCTGCAAGAAAGACCGCAAATTCCGGCCACTCATACAGTCTCAGAACTGTTGTGCGCGCCATTTGATCGGCGCAGATTGTCCGGTTGATTGTCTTGAACCGCGTCAGCGCCGGGTGATCGGCGTCGAGATCATCCAATGAGCGTTTGAAATAGATATTGTGCTCGCGGGCATGGGTAAAGGCGTTCTCGTCAAGCGCCGTTTTGACTTCGTTTGCCGCAGATTGGGCAACGCCGGTAAGCAGAAATCCTGGCAAATTGAATAAACCGTTCTCAGCCAGTTGCGCCTGACATTTGTGCACAAGATCATTCCATTCTTCGCTTCCCGCCCGGTCCAGCGGGTAAAGCTGCAGGTCAATCAACTCATTCATGAATCTCTCCTTTCAGATTTTGCCAAAATTGCACCAGCAAAAAGTTCATGCAACAGTATTTCTTCTTCAATAGAGAAAGAAAATCTTTCGGCCATGACTGTTTCTCCTCCCCTTAATGCCGTTCGCGCCTTTGAAGCAGTTGCAAGAACCGGCGCGTTCACGACTGCCGGGGCGGAATTGGGCGTGACGTCGGCCGCCGTCAGTCAGCAGGTGCGAAATCTAGAGGCATTTTGGCAAAAAAACCTGTTCATCCGTCAAGGCAACCGCCTGGTCTTGTCAGAAGCTGGGCTGGCTGCATATCCCGCTGCCGCCCAGGCGATGAACACACTTTCCGATTTATCCGAGACCATGCGCGATAGTCGAATCCTGCCGTCGCTCGTTTTGAGCGCGCCACATTCAGTGGTTCAGACCTGGTTGCCGGACAAATTGGTGGCGTTGAAATCCGGCATCACCACCGGTTCGAATATTCGATTGCATATTCGCCCTGATGAGGATCCCGTCGGGTTCGCCAAAGACGGAATACATATGCGCATTTTCTACGGACACGAACTCTACCGCGATTATCGAGTTGATACTCTGTTCCACGATCATGTCACTGCAATTGCGTCGCCAGAATTTGTTGAACGGCATGGGACTTCTGTCAACGATATTAACGAACGCCATCTGATTCATACGCTGTGGGGCCCCAACTACGCCTCATTCCCCAGTTGGGCGAACTGCCTGTCTTCCAGCCGTGCCATTGATATTGCAGCTGGACTTAGTCTTACCACCAACAGTGCTGCGATCAGCTTTGCGCGCAAAGGATTGGGAATTGGATTGGTTCCTTCACGAATGGCAATGGAAGAAATTTCCAACGGCCAGTTGGTGCGTATGCAGAGCCCGGAGCCGCTGATGCCTCACCCATATTGCCTGGCTTATCCCCATGCATTGCAGGGGCGGCGTGATGTTCAACAAGTAGCAGCAGCACTGCTTGATAGCAGCGCTTGAACCGGCCTGCGGTGAAGGTGCAATCAGCTTCAGGTTTAAACTTGACTAGAAAAGTGTACTTTAATAAAGAGGGAGCACGGGCGGCGACGCCGCCACCGTCGCCGTCGCCGCCACCGTCGCCGCCGCCGCCGTCGCCGCCACCGTCGCCGCCGCCGCTGCTTTGACGATCAATAGCTACTATCCACACTCCGAGCCCTAACCTCGGTTCTTAAAGGAAATTCATGTCCAATCGTATTACTTTCTCCTTTGCCACTTTGGCCGTTTCGGCAGCTGCCATGATTTCTTCGGTCGCCAGCGCTGCTGAAGAGGTAAACATCTATTCCTACCGACAGGCAGCATTGCTCAAACCGCTTCTGGATGCGTTCAGCACCGAAACCGGAATCAAGACCAATGTGCTGTTTGCCAATAAGGGGTTGGGCCAGCGCATTCGGGCGGAGGGGCGCAACTCTCCAGCCGACATTATGCTGACGGTTGATATCGGTCGTCTGGATGCGGCCAAAACACTGGGCATCACCCAGCCTGTAAGCAGCAGCGTCATCGCGGCCAATGTTCCTGTTCAATACCGCGATACTGACAACCATTGGTTTGGGGTCACCACGCGGGCGCGCATTATATATGCGTCACGAGATCGGGTGACCCAGGATGCCATAACTTACGAAGAACTGGCGGATCCGAAATGGAAAGGCAAGATCTGCACCCGTTCCGGTCAGCACTCTTATTCAATTGGCTTGATTGCTTCAATCGTGGCGCATGCGGGAGAGAAAGGAGCTGAAAAGTGGCTGGCGGCTGTTAAAAACAATCTGGCCCGCAAACCCACCGGCAATGACCGGGCGCAAGTCAAAGCCATTTTTGCCGGCGAGTGCGATATATCTCTCGGCAACACCTATTATATGGGCAAGATGCAGACCAACACCAAAGAGCCGGAGCAAAAGCAATGGGCGGCTTCGGTTAAATTGCTGTTTCCTAACGGGGCCGATCGCGGCACTCACGTCAATCTTTCTGGCATGGTCATGGCCAGATATGCGCCAAATGCAGAAAATGCCCTCAAGCTGATGGAATATCTGTCCAGCGACAGGGCGCAGCAACTTTATGGTTCTGCCAATTATGAGTATCCGGTCAAACCAGGTGTCGCTGCGGATGCACGCACCAGCTCATGGGGTGGGCTGAACGCTGACAAATTACCACTCGGCGAAATCGCAAAGCACCGCAAAACGGCTTCTGAACTGGTGGACAGGGTTGGATTTGATGACGGACCGGATTCGTAGTCGCCATATAGATGTATGATCGGCGGGGCGCACGAATGAATGCCCCGCTGCTTGCGATACCATTCGAATCCATTTTTGTGGACTGTAGAAAAGACAAGAAGGCGTTGACATGAAACTGACCAGCCATACCAACTACGCCATTCGAATGTTGATGTTCTGCGCGTCAAAACAGGAACTGGCGACGGTCAGCGAAATTGCCCGATTTTATGATCTGCCGGAAAGTTTTTTGTTCAAAATCCTCGGGGGGCTGACTTCGCTGGATATTGTAGAGACCATTCGCGGGCGTAATGGTGGCATCCGCTTGTCCCGGCCTGCTGATCAGATCCGTTTGGGAGAAGTTGTCCGTCGGATTGAAGAAAATTTCGAAATGGCAGAGTGTTTCAAGCAAGGCGAGATCAACTGCCCCCTGGTTGCAACTTGCGGAATGAATGGCGCACTGTCCCGCGCTCTGCAGGCGTTTTTTGACGTGCTTGACGAGTACACAATTGCTGACCTGATCCGCAAAGAGCATAACATCAACGTATTGATGGAGCTCAATCTGGCCATGCAGGAACCGTTGCAACGCCACTAGACTGTCTGCGCAAACGGTATGATTATTGCTACATAATTCCTCGCTCGCCGTCAGGTGCTTGGCTGTTTTGCGACAAACCCGCAAGGACGGTGTCAAATTTCCTTCGAAGTGTAAACGGGTAACGCCCTGGGACATATATCAGAATTGCCTGCGATATTATTAGACGAAATCGTGGCCAATATTTTCATTTGATGTTGGCGCAGATGACTGAAGTTCTGCCCCAGGTGGCCACGTGTTTGCCTGTCGGAGAGACAATTGCGGCCTGCAGGCTTGCGCCTGGCAGCAAATGTGAAGCCAGAAATCCAAACAACAAAACTCCAGAATGCGGGCTTCACCAATGGTCGGCCGCACTCCCGGCATTCCATTATTAATTAATCAATAAAGTTAAGTATAAAATTTGAATAAAATTTTAGTAAAATGTATTTAAGATTAATAGTAAACAATGAATGACCATATGCACTGCAATTTTATTTGATATAGGGGAGGCAATATTAGTAGGAGATGCGAAATGGCAAATTTAAATTATAACCGGAATGATTCATTCGACTGGTACGACTGGGATCGGTACGGAAACGGTAGCGGCTCAGGCTCTGGTTCGGGTTCAGGCAAAGGCTCTGGATCTGGTTCAGGCAAAGGATCTGGTTCGGGATCTGGCAAAGGATCTGGTTCTGGCAAAGGCTCCGGTTCGGGTTCTGGTAAAGGATCTGGTTCGGGTTCAGGCAAAGGATCGGGCTCCGGTTCAGGCAAAGGATCTGGTTCGGGTTCAGGCAAAGGCTCTGGCTCCGGTTCTGGTTCAGGCAAAGGCTCTGGCTCTGGTTCAGGCAAAGGATCGGGTTCCGGTTCTGGCAAAGGATCTGGTTCCGGTTCTGGCAAAGGCTCCGGTTCAGGTTCTGGTAAAGGCTCCGGTTCGGGTTCTGGTAAAGGCTCCGGTTCGGGTTCTGGCAAAGGCTCCGGTTCGGATTCTGGTAAAGGCTCCGGTTCGGGTTCTGGTAAAGGCTCCGGTTCGGGTTCTGGTAAAGGCTCCGGTTCGGGTTCTGGTAAAGGCTCCGGTTCGGGTTCTGGTAAAGGCTCCGGTTCGGGTTCAGGCAAAGGATCTGGTTCGGGTTCTGGCAAAGGCTCCGGTTCGGGTTCTGGTAAAGGATCTGGTTCGGGTTCAGGCAAAGGATCGGGCTCCGGTTCAGGCAAAGGCTCTGGTTCGGGATCTGGTAAAGGCTCTGGATCTGGTTCAGGCAAAGGCTCTGGATCTGGTTCAGGCAAAGGCTCTGGCTCTGGTTCTGGTTCTGGTTCTGGTAAAGGATCTGGTTCGGGTTCTGGCAAAGGTTCTGGTTCGGGTTCTGGCAAAGGATCTGGTTCGGGTTCTGGCAAAGGCTCTGGCTCTGGTTCGGGATCTGGCAAAGGATCGGGCTCCGGTTCAGGCAAAGGTTCTGGTTCCGGTTCGGGCAAAGGCTCTGGTTCAGGATCTGGTAAAGGCTCTGGTTCTGGTTCAGGCAAAGGCTCTGGTTCAGGTTCTGGCAAAGGTTCAGGATCGGGCTCCGGCTCCGGCAATGGTACCGGCCAAGGTTCGGGCGATCCCTGGGGTACATCGGGTAATGATTATCTGGTTGGTTCTGAAGACGATGATGTCTGGAACAGTACCCAGGGCGATGACACCTACGACGGTGGCTATGGCTATGATCAGGTGAACTATGATGGTGCGTTGAGGGACTACTCAGTGGTCGAAAACGACGACGGCTCAGTCACTATCAGTCATCCAACCGACGGCACCGACACACTGAAGGACATTGATGGCCTTTGGTTCAACGGTGAAGGAGAGTGGTACAGCATGGAATATGCTATCGAGCTCTCCGGTGAATCGGATGATGATGACGATACGTCTGATGACGACGACACATCTGATGATGACGATACGTCTGATGACGACGACACATCTAATGATGACTCGAACGACGATGACGACGACTCTGACGATGACGACGACTCTGACGATGATGATGACTCTGATGACGATGACGACTCTGATGACGATGAAGACTCTGACGATGATGAAGACTCTGACGATGATGACGACTCTGAAGATGACTCATCTGATCAGTACGACTCAGACTCTGACGGCACCTATGAAGGTAGCGACGGGGCAGATTACTGGAACGACCAATCCGGTGATCAGACCTATGATGGAGGCGATGGCTTCGATCAGGTGAACTATTCTGGTTCGCTCAGCGACTATGCCTTTGATAAAAACGATGATGGTTCGATAACAGCAAGTCATTCGACTGATGGTACCGATACGCTCATCGATATCGAAGGATTGTGGTTCCACGGCGAAGGGGAATGGTACAGCATTGAACAAGCTGTAGCTGAAACTTCCGATGAAGCTGACTTCGCTTAGTCGTTAAACGACACTAATAACCGGACCCCCGCAATCAGCGGGTGTCCGACGCCTCCGGCCGGGTCCGGCTGGATGGCAAAACGGATCGAATGCGGTTCCTCCTACCACATTCTAAAACTGGCGGTTGGTGTCCCCCGAAGGGTGCCAGCCGTCGTTTTCGTTTCTGAGGAAGTGATTTTCAATCCCGTCAGAAAATTAAACACCACACGCACTTTCCCGCATCAATAGCAAATCTACATATTGGACGGCTGAATCGCTTTGCAGTTGTTTTTGATTGCATAGATGCATTTGCGGCTTGATCCCTATTGACGCCGGGTGTGATATTGGTCGATCAATTCAATTCTGAAAATCTGCGCCATATTGCGTGAGGAATCCCATGAAATATCACAGTCCTGAAAGTTTTGAAGACGCAAGTACCATTGCCGCACAAGCGAGTGGTGCCACCCGTTTTCTGGCAGGTGGCACAGACGTACTGGTCCAATTGCGCGCCGATATTATTACACCCGACGACCTGATTGATCTGAAAAAGATCGATGGTGTCAAAACCATTGCCTGCAACGATGATGGCTGGACAATCGGCATCGCCGTATCAGGCGCGGAAATGTCTGAGCACCCAAGTCTGCAGGGCGAATGGCCGGGCGTGGTTGAAGCTATGGATCTGATCGGGTCCACACAAATTCAGGCGCGCGCCACCCTTGTTGGTAACCTTTGCAATGCCTCTCCGGCAGCCGACAGCGTGCCTGCCATGATTGCAGCGGGTGCAAGCGTAACGCTAATCGGTGCCTCCGGATCACGGACCGTTGCCGTCGAAGATGTTCCAACCGGCCCGGGGCGCACCAGTATCGCTCAGGACGAAATAGTCAGTCAGGTGAATATTCCACGACAGGTGAGTAACGGGGGCGACGCTTATTTGAGGTTTATTCCGCGCACTGAAATGGACATTGCGGTCGTTGGCTGCGCAGTGAATCTTCAGGTTGATGGAGACACCATTATTGAAGCCCGTGTTTCACTGGGCGCTGTAGCACCAACAGCACTACTGGTAGACGCGGCGGCACAAGCAATTATCGGCTCCAAGCTGGATGATGCGGCGTTGGACAAACTGGCCGCAACTGCATCGGCTGCCTGCAACCCAATTGATGATAAACGCGGAACTATCAAATTTCGCACCCATGTCGCAGGCGTTCTGGCGCGTCGTGCTTCTAAAATTGCCTATGACCGAGCGAGGGCCACCAAATGAGCAAGATCCATGTAACGACCACCGTTAATGGTGATGAGACAGAATTTCTCTGCGATTCGCGCGAGACGCTTTTGGACGTATTGCGTGACCGGCTCGCGCTGACCGGGGCAAAAGAAGGTTGCGGAACCGGCGACTGTGGTGCTTGTTCGGTGACCATTGACGGACGTTTGATGTGTTCTTGTCTGGTGTTGGGCGTTGAAGCAGAAGGTAAATCCATCGGTACCGTTGAGGGCATTGCCGTTGGGAAAGAGCTTGATCCTTTGCAGCAGAAATTTATCGAATATGCCGCATTGCAATGCGGTATCTGCACGCCGGGCATTCTGGTGGCGACAAAGGCATTGTTGGCCAAAAACTCAGACCCGTCCGAAACCGAAGTCCGCTACTGGTTGGCCGGAAACCTGTGCCGCTGCACGGGATATGACAAGATTATTCGCGCTGTAATGGACACCGCAGCAGATTTAAGAGAGGCTTCCTGATGACGCAAGACAGTGTAAAAACAAGCGGTTTCAAAGTAGTAGGAACAAGACCGGATCGACCTGATGGCATCGACAAGGTAACGGGTCGAGCCAAGTTCGGCGCTGACATGTACGCGCCGGGCATGTTGCATGCAGCAATTGTGCGTTCACCCCATGCGCATGCGAAAATTGTCAATATCGACACTTCAAAAGCCGAAGCCATGGCCGAAGTGAAGGCTGTGGCAACCCGAGCAGATTTTGTAGAAGGATTGACCGGTGAAGACTGGAACATTCTTGAAAATGTGATGGCAGGCGAGAAAGCTCTCTATGACGGCCACGCGGTCGCTGCTGTAGCGGCGACATCTGCACTGGCCGCCAGAGACGCGGCCAAACTTGTCGAAGTAACGTATCAAATCCTTCCTCATGTAACCGATGTTGACATGGCGATGGAAGAGGGCGCCCCCGTCATTCGAGAAGGGGCGGCGAACCATTCGGTGCCAGATGGGTTGCATCCGAACGTTGTTCGTTTCCACGAATCCGGTCACGGCGACGTCGACAAGGGTTTTGCCGAAGCTGATTTGGTGGTCGAAGATACGTTCCAGACCGAAGCCACCCATCAGGGATATATCGAACCCCATGCCTGTCTTGCTCAATTGGGCAATGACGGACGTGGCGAAGTTTGGTGTTGTACCCAGGGTCATTTTAACGTTCAGAAAATTTGCGCCAAACTGGTTGGCAGTGATGCCAGTCAGATACGCGTTACAGCATCTGAAATTGGGGGCGGTTTTGGCGGCAAGACAGCCGTGTTCATTGAACCAGTTGCACTTGCGCTTTCGCGCAAATCCAATCGCCCGGTAAAGCTGGTGATGAGCCGGGCCGAGGTGTTTCGTGCGACCGGACCAACCTCCTCGACCTCTATGGATGTCAAGATCGGCATGACCAAAGATGGCAGGATCACTGCTGGTCAGGGCACATTCCGC
Source organism: Rhizobiaceae bacterium (assembly GCA_014238155.1). GTDB lineage: Bacteria > Pseudomonadota > Alphaproteobacteria > Rhizobiales > Rhizobiaceae > Pseudahrensia. The sequence continues at coordinate 279,438 of JABABQ010000034.1, read as the reverse complement.
CTTCAGGGAGGAGCCTTTCCCGGGGCACCTGCAGATTTTACAGCCATGTGCGCCTTCGCGCCTTACGCATTGAAAAACGTGCATCAACGTGGCTACGACGTGATGTCCAATCGTCCCAAACAGGCGGCATACCGTGCACCGGGTTCTCCAATGGGCGCGTTTGCGGTTGAATCAGTGATTGACGAATTGTGCAACCAGCTTGGCCTTGATCCGATCGAGACCCGGCTAAAGAATGCATCCAAGGAAGGCACAAAGGCTTCGTTCGGCCCTCCCTTTGCTCGTATCGGACTGGTTGAAACACTTGAGGCAGCGAAAGCCCATGCCCACTATGCCGCGCCGCTTGGCGAGGGTGAGGGGCGGGGAATTTCCTGTGGTTTCTGGTTCAACCATGGTGGCGAAACGGCAGTCTCGCTGGCCCTTTCAGAAGACGGCACAGCCGCCTTGTCCGTCGGAACACCGGATATTGGTGGCAGCCGCGCCTCCATGTGTCAGATGGCGGCCGAAGAACTGGGCATTTCCTACGACAAGATCAGAACCACCATCGCTGATACGGCGACGCTTGGATATAACGAAGTCAGCCACGGATCACGGGTCACATATGCCAGTGGGCTGGCGACAATCAAGGCGGCGCGCGACGCGGTTGAAAAACTTTGTGGCCGCGCCGCAGACCGATGGGGCATCGATCGAGATGCGGTCTATTGGGAAGACGGATGCGCAAAACCGTCGGGTTCCAACGCCGGTGATTTTGATCCATTGCCGCTGGCCGAACTGACCAAAAACATGGGTGCAACCGGCGGACCGATAGTTGGTCACTTTGAAGCGACACCAGAAGGTGCCGGTGTCAGTTTTGCAACCCACATTGTTGATGCGAAGGTCGACAAGGATACCGGCCAGACTTCCGTTGTGCGCTACACCGTTGTGCAAGACGCTGGTAAAGCGATTCACCCCACTTACGTAGAAGGTCAGTATCAGGGTGGTGCGGCGCAAGGCATCGGCTGGGCGCTGAACGAAGAATATATTTACGGAGACGATGGCCGCCTGCAGAATGCCAACTTCCTGGACTATCGAATTCCGGTTGCCTCCGACCTGCCGATGATCGACACGGTAATTGTCGAGGTTCCCAATCCCGGACACCCCTATGGAGTGCGCGGTGTAGGTGAAACTTCGATCTGTCCACCGCTTGCCGCCATTGCCAATGCGGTATCGGGAGCTGCTGGCGTACGATTGAGACAATTGCCAATGTCACCACCGCGCATTCTTGAAGCGCTGGACCAGCAGGCCAATGGTTGAAGTCAACCTTTGGCTTGGTCTGCGCGATCTTGCTGATGGCAATGACAAAGTTGAAGTGGACGCCAAAAATATCGGCGAGCTTTTGAGTGAGCTCGCCGCAAAATATCCAGGGCTCGAGCCAGTGATTGAAGCCGGTGTGTCGGTCGCTGTTGACGGGCGGTTGATTTTCAACGACCTGACGGAGCCGATTGCCGAGGACAGTGATGTTTATTTATTGCAGCAGTTGAAGGGTGGCTAATTCTTTCAGGTTTGCTGCTGCATCTTTTGTTGTTCGTCCGGTGTGGGAGTGTGGTTGAAGACATAGGCGTTAATGCAGGCCTCCCGACCTCCCAATTCTTCAATACGACGTTTTTGATCCGCAAAACAGCGGGCATTGACCGCTTCCGGATCACATATTTCCCGCAGCCGCCGCTCACCTTCCTGTAATGCCATGGTAATTTCCAAATTATCCGCGCCAGACGCAGCAAGGTCTTTCAATTCATGAGGGTCGGATCTCAGGTTGAACAATTGATGTGGGTGGCCGATATAAGCGATGAACTTCCAATCACCCCAACGCACCATGAATGTGCCGGTGGTTGACCCCCCATCATGATATTCGCTGAATATCGTGCGGTCGGTATTATCAGGTTGATTAGCTATATGGCGCAGCGAGGTACCGGGCAGTTGGCGACTTTGTTGGTCGTGCTTACCGGCGCAGACATCAATTGCAGTTGCTGCGATGTCGAGTAGTGAAGTGCCGGTCTCGACCCGATGGTCTTGCGGTAATCCGGGTCCGGCTGCAATCATTGGAATGCCAACCGAGGCTTCATACATGACTTGCTTGGTCCAGAACCCCTGATCGCCCATCATGTCGCCGTGGTCTGAAACATACACGACAACTGTATCATCGCTGAGATTGTTGGCTTCCAGTGCTGTTAGAATGCGACCGACGCAATGGTCCATGAAACTGGTCAGACCATAATAGGCTGCCTTGGCTTCGCGCATTTTCTGCTCGTCAAAATAGCGATCGTAATCGAAAAAACCGGCAACGTTACGCAGTTCTGCATGACCTGGTCGCTGACGTGGTTGATGGGCAATCGGCAGGTCCATTTGGGCCGGATCGTAAAGTTCATAAAACTCCTGTGGTGTTGTCAGGGGATAATGCGGACTGACAAGCGAAACGAATGCTGCCCAGGGTTGTTTTTGATCACCGGCATCGTCGCCGCGCTGGGAAAGCCAGTCTTCTGTGGCTGCGGTGATTGCCAGATCATAATCAGTATAAGTGCTGCTGCCGACACCCACATCCTTAGCCAGTTCCGCTGCCGCGTCATACGCAGGTGGATCCTCGCGCAACAGACCGACCGCCCATCCAACGCCGCCAACCACATGCATCGGCAGGATTTCTTCGGAAAAGCCATTATCGTCGTCGCCGGAGCGGAAATGCAGTTTGCCGATAGATGTAACATTCACACCTTGCTCACGCAGGTGCTTCATCCAGCTGCGCTTGGCGCCATCATAAGGGGTGGCGCTGTCCCAGTGGCCGATGCGGTGAACATGGTCGCCGCAAGCCAGCGCCGCACGTGTGGGCACGCACATGGGCGAAGGTGTGTAAGCATTTTCAAACAATGTTCCGCGGGCTGCCAGCGCGTCGAGATTGGGAGTTTTAACGATTGGGTGCCCCACACATCCCATGGCGTCCTTGCGGTGCTCATCGGAAATGATGATCAGCAGTTTCTTGGGTTTTTCGCTCATATGATTGTGGAATTGCCTGTTTCTAACTTGTGAGACCCAACCCTTCCACAATCACCCACGAGCTGCCAGACCATATTTGCAAGGCAACAATCTGTTGGCTCAGATGCGTGCGAAGACGTAGTCTTGTGCAATGGACAGTTTCTTTCGATTCTTCGAAAAATTTGCGCGCCCTTTTGATCGGATCGACCCCGGACGGCCTCCGGCAGGCGGGCTGGCATTTATTGCTCATTATGCGCGGCAGGTGCGTGGTGGATTCATGGTGATGCTGTTTTTTGGAAGTGCTACAGCACTGATCGAAGCGACCCTGTTTATTCTGGTGGGCATCATTGTCGACATGATGAATTCTTCGACGCCAGAAAATTTCTGGAACGAGCATTTTGGACTTCTGGTGGTGTTTGCGGTTCTTGTCGGCGTTGTCCGATCGGGAATCGCCATCGGCACTGCCATTGTTGAAGAACAGATTATCGTACCGGAATTTTTTACATTGGTACGCTGGCAAGGGCACAGGGCAGTTGCCGGCCAGGACACTTCCTTCTTTGACGACCAATTAGCCGGCAGGGTATCCAGCAAGGTTTGGCAGTCTGGCCAGGCAGCCGGTGATTTTATGGTGTCACTGTTCCAGATCATTTGGTTTATTGCCATTTTTGCAATGACAGCACTGATCGTGATTGCCAACCTGGACTGGCGCATGCTGCTGCCGGTGCTGTTCTGGCTGGCGGTGGTTGGACTGTTTGCACGGTATTTTGTTCCCCGCATACGAGATGAGGGCCGCAGGCTTGCTGAATCCGCAACGGTCGTGACCGGGCGTATGGTGGATGGGTATTCCAACATTCGCACGGTCAAACTTTATGGTGCTGAAGAAGCCCAAGACCAGTTCATATTGGAGGCCTATGAGGATGTGCTGGTTCGGCTGCGCCGCTTCACCCGGATCATCGCCGGGATGCGGATCAGTAACCAGGTATTTTCCAGCGGTATGCTGGTGGTCATCGGAGCGCTGGCTCTGTGGCTGTTTTCACGCTCGATCCTGACGGCTGGTGAGGTGGCGACAGTTCTGGCGCTTTGTCTTCGATTAAACCTGTTGCTCGGTCGTTTGCTGGGATTGCTCAACGGCTTGTTTCGGAATTTTGGCACCGTCCAGAATTCGGCCCAAATGATTTCCCGCAGTCCACAGGTGCTCGACAAGCCAAATGCCACAAAAATGCAACCGGTGAACGGCAATGTGATTTATGACAAGGTCAACTTTGCTTATACCGGTTCAAACATCGTGCTCGATGATCTCAATTTGACCATTCCTGCCGGGCAAAAAGTTGGCATCGTTGGTCAGTCCGGCGTTGGAAAGACGACGTTGATGAACCTGCTATTGCGTTTCCATGATATTGATGGCGGCGAAATCTCGCTTGATGGCACAGATATTGCCAGCGTTACACAGCATTCCCTGCGTTCTCAAATGGGTGTCGTAACCCAGGACACTTCGCTGCTGCACCGCTCTATCAGGGACAATATCGCCTATGGCCGTCCAACCGCCAGCAAAGTCGAGATTGAATCGGCAGCGAAACGGGCAAAGGCGCATGAATTCATAGTGGGGCTGGAAGACATCAAGGGGCGCACCGGATACGATACTCATGTCGGGGAGCGGGGCGTCAAACTGTCGGGTGGACAACGGCAGCGGATTGCCTTGGCCAGGGTGTTTCTCAAGGATGCACCAATATTGCTGCTCGACGAAGCCACGTCAGCGCTCGATTCCGAAGTCGAAGCCGCCATTCAGGAAAATCTGACCGACCTGATGGATGGAAAAACGGTCATCGCCATCGCCCACCGACTGTCAACGATTGCCCATCTGGACCGGTTGATCATCATGGAAGAGGGCAGGATTGTTGAAGATGGCGACCACCAGACACTGCTTGATCGCAACGGTCAATATGCGCGTCTGTGGGAAAGACAGTCCGGCGGTTTCCTGGCCGCGCAGCGGGTTATTTGAGACTTCGGCGCAGGGTCTGCAATTGCGCAATCAGTTCCGACATGTCAGACCTGCCAAATTCGGTTTCGATCTGGGCATAGATGGCCTCCGACTTCGGCGCCATTTTTGCAAACAGGTCTTTGCCTTGCCTGGTCAACGATATGACCTGTCGCCGCATATCACCTTTTACCTTGCTGCGGGTCAGCAATCCGTCCGATTCCAGGTATTTCAGCATCCGCGACAGGCTGGGCATCAAAATGCAGCAGGCTTCAGACAGTGCTGTTGCATCAATTCCGGGGCGTTGCTGAACTACGCGGATCAGGCGCCATTGCTGCTCGGTCATGCCATATTCGGCAAGATGCGGCCGAAATCGCGCCATCACCACCTCTCTGGTACGGAGCAGCGCAATGGGCAGGGCTTCTTCAAACCTTCGCAACTGGCTGGTGTCAGGCTCGTCTGTGATGGGCGGCTTGCGACTCATTTATCTCTCTTTGATGACACTGTTTTGCAACGTGCCAACCCCTTCCACAGTGACCTCAATAATATCACCTTCGCGCAACCAGATTGGAGGATCAAATCTTGCACCTGCGCCAGTCGGTGTTCCTGTGGCAATCACGTCGCCCGCCTGCAGAGTGGTGAAAGTTGAAACATATTCGATGATCTTGGCAAACGGAAATGCCATGGTTGCGGTGGTGTCGCTTTGTCTGACCTCACCATTGACCCGGGTTTCTACCTGCATGTCATTGACATCTATGCCAGAAAGGTCGGTTTCGATCCACGGACCCATACCTCCGGTACGGTCAAAGTTCTTGCCCTGAGTGACATTGAACTTTGCATGGCGAACCCAGTCCCGAATTGTACCTTCATTCATGATCGTTAACCCCGCCACATGGTCCATCGCCTTTTGTTGCGATATGCGGCGCCCCGGCTTGGAAATTACCAGAACGATTTCGCCTTCATAATCCAGCTGCTCCGATTCTGGCGGGATCACCAGAGGTCGCCCATGGGGCACAAATGACAGGGGACCGCGCATAAATATTGAAGGGTTTTTTGGCGCATCGCTGCCGTCCTTATATTCGGCATTGCGATTGCCATAATTGACGCCGATGCAGAAAATTCGACCAGGGTCCGGAACCGGTAGATCCAGTTGATAATCCGTCACCCTTGCGGCGTTTCCGCCATAGGCCAGGTCTTCCGCTGCAACTACCTTGCCTTCATCCAGCAATTGCCGCATCGAGGTGATGCCAAGTCCGGCGCTCAGATCAACCAAACCGTCATCCAATATCGCGCCGATTTTGACGCCATGATCAGATGCACTGCGATAAGATACGAGTTTCATAGGGTAAAATCCCAAACCGGCCTACAATAGATAACATGTTATCTATCCGAAATTCTCCGGCTTGGCCAATTATTTTGCAAAAGTTTGGTAAAACAGTCTGAAACTGGCGTTATTCCCGCTGCAGGAAGTCCAGTATTTGATCGGTCAGATGGCCCCTTTCAAGCTGCGGAAAATGGCCTTGCCCTTTGGCTACAATAATTTCGAGTTTTGTGTGTTGAGCAGCCGTCTTCTGGCTGACTTCTGCCGTCACAAGACTGGAAAACTCGCCTCGGATGAGAAGCACCGGTCGGGTGTTAAGCAGCGCAAATTCTGGCCACAGACTTGGTTGGCGGTTGTCGTAATCTGCCAGATTGGATCCGCGGAACAGTTTTTTTGCGGTGTCAAGCGCAGGTTTTCCGGCTTCGTCCCGCCATTTTTGATGAGCCAGGTCGAGCCAGTCCGGTTGGGAAAAGTAGGGAAATTCTTCACCCTTCAATGAGTGCAACTGTTCAGCTGCATCTTCCCAGCTTGTCGGTTGGCCGGCACGTTGCATCAGCGCGGTGCGACGGGCAATGCCAACAGCATCAAATTCTGGTGCTGCGTCATTGAGAATGAGTTTTCGTACCAGACCCGGTCGTTTGGTGATGGCCAACAGCAAAACGAAGACCGAAAAGCCGGTAACCACGAGATCGATGTGATGCAGATTGTGCGCATCACAAAAGCTGATCAGGTCGTCGGCATCGGTTGCAGTATCAGATAATTCAAGGCCAGCAGCATCGGAAAGACCGCGCCCGCGCAGGTCTAAAGTATAGATCTTCATAACCGCTGCAATCTGGCTGGCCAAAGCCAAAGCAAATCTGTGATGTTCCCGGCTGTTTCCAAGTTCCGACGCCAGGCAGAGCAGGGGCGTAGTGTGCTGGGGCAGGCTCTTGCGGCGGCTCTTGGGGTCAACAATTTGGTGGTATTGATAACCGCGTAACATTGCGCCATCGACCAAAGAAGCCTGGACAGGCGTTCGCTGTACAATTGTATCATTGATGTCAAAGTTCTGCAGCATTTGCGCCGTGGGGCGAGAGGTCACTTATTACTTTCAGGCCGAAATATTGTCACAACATTAGAGCATATAAGTCAGTATAAACAAGCTTTTGGCCCGGGATAAGGTAATCAGGAGTTTTTCCCGCGCCTAAGATCCTTGTCTGTCGACAATTTAGCGCCTTTTAACCGGGTCTTGTAGACCTGATAATTCTCCATAACCCGTTGAACGTAATTGCGGGTTTCGGCGTAGGGGATCTGCTCGACCCAGTCGATCACAACTTCAAGAGATTTTCCTCTGGGGTCCCCAAATCGCTCCATCCATTCCTGGGCGCGCAATGGGCCAGCATTATAGGCGGAGAAAGTGAGAATATAGGAGCCCCCGAATCGGTCCATCTGCTGATCCAGATATGCGGTTCCCAATCGAACGTTGTAGCTGGCGCTGGTGACCAGTTTGCGCCTGGAATATTTTACCCCAATATTCCGTGCGGTGCGTTTTGCCGTGGACGGCAGTAATTGCAGCAGACCAAGGGCGTTGGCGGAGGAGCGGGCGTCGACCCGAAATGTGCTTTCCTGGCGCGCAACGGCATAGGCGAGGGGCAATCCGGCACCCGATGTGGGGGCAGATTTGGGTATCGCTCCAATAGGCCAGGCCAAGCTGTCTACATTCATGCCCCGAATGAAGCCTATCTTGCCAACCTGCAAAGCCAGTTGATGGTCACCGGCCCGTTCTGCTCTTGCAGCAAGCAGGGCCAGTTCGCCGGGATTGTTCAGGTGACGGGCCAGATGGCGGTAGATCAATCGGGCGCTTGACGGCCTTCCGGCAGATTCGAGCTTGGCGATGGCCTGAACAAGTTCATATTTGGGAAAGCGGGCCCGAACTGTGCGTGTCGGGCGGGCTCGGGAGACCTTAATTGCCGAGCGACCTAGTTTACGGGCGGCCAGCTGGCCATAATATGTGGTATCGTGCACAGCAGCTGCCTGATAATGAGCATTGGCCTTTGACGGATCACGCAAGGCACGTCCCATCCAGTAATGGCCGCGTGATTTGCTCAGCGGCGTGCTGGCAAGTTGCAGCAAGCGTTCAAAGTGGCGCGCGGCGGTTTTGGAATCTTTGAGTTGACGCAGGGCAATCCAACCCGCAAAAAATTCTGCATCTATCTGCTTGGTGCGGGAGCGTCCCACATTGCGCGATGCCAGCTTGTAGGCGGTCTTCGGAGATTTGGCTTCCAACAGGTCCGCAGCTAGTATGCGCTGTTCAATCCAGAATGCGTCAGCGGCATTCGGGTGTACATTCTTGGTCTTAGCCTGGCGCAACACCTTTGCGGCCTCAGTGATTTTGTTGGCGCGACGCAGGTGGCGGGCCTTGGAGTATAGGTAATTTGGATCAGTTCGCTGAGATGCTGGAACATTGGCAAGCGCTTTGGACGCGGATTTCAGTTTGCGTTCAACGGCGATGCGGGCCTTGACCAGACGCTTGACGCCGGCCAATCCTGAAATTCGTTCTGCACCCCGTAAGCGGTTGTGAGATAACAAATATTCGACCCGGGAGCGGTGGTCGGATCTCCTCAAAACCGACCCAAGGTGTTTCAGAATATACTTTTCCTGGCTGTTGGTCAGTTTCCGCCCGGACCAGATTGGCGAAATGATCTTGCGCGCCAGTTTATTTTTGCCGGCTTTCTTGTGCGCAACGGCCAGTGCCAGACTGGCTTCAAATGATTCTGGCGGCGTTTTGCTGAAGGCTGTCCGCACGGCGGCGGCATCGCTTTCAGCAAGTATGCGTCGTTCCAGATTCTGTCGCATGACGCGGGCACCTGGCCAATGGGAAAGATCTTGGGAAATCTTATTGAGCAGCTGTGGTTCGATATTGCGACCATTCATGGCAATGGCCCAGGCGAGTACCTTGCGCTCCAATGAGCCTGCTCTGAGCTTCAAGCGAGCAGAAAGTGCGGCTGTCATGTCGCCTTTGCCAAGCGCTTTCAGACCAGCCTTGAGAACCGACGAGGCAGGCGACGTGTCCAGTTTCGACGTTCCGACGCCGCTTCGAGTCAGGCTGGCTGCATGGGCACGGCTACCGATGCTGCCAGTGACCAGCGTGTCTGTGGTGGTGCCGGATTGTGCAATCGCGGCAAAACTCAGCGTCGCGAATATGCCCAAAGTGGCAATTGATTTGACCAGTTTCGGGGCAGTTTTTGAATAAATCATGGGCAGACAGGCTCTTTACTAGATACTGAACGGCATCGTGAAATCAGTTTGAACTGTGCGAACGGTTCATTGTTTAGCAAACAGGTTTAGGCCAGGTTAATCAGAGGTTACTCGAAATCGACCAATTGTACCATTCACGCTTGCTCGATAGGCAGGCCCCCACTATGTTGCGCTCCAGTTCAAAGCAGTTTGCGACGATTTGCCAAACGGCAGTTTGTCGCCGAAATAGAATTTCAGGAGAATACTGGTGCCCAACCCCATGTTTAGCAGGTCCAATACTGCACTCGTCACACCGATGCTTGAAGATGGGTCAGTCGACGAAAAGGGCTTTGCCGATTTTGTAAATTGGCAGATAGAGCAGGGGACACACGGATTGGTGCCGGTTGGAACCACCGGTGAATCTCCAACGTTGAGCCATGAAGAACACAAGCGGGTCGTGGAAATCTGTGTCGAAGTTGCTGACGGTCGCGTGCCCGTCATGGCTGGCGCAGGATCCAACAACACAGCTGAAAGCATCGAGTTTGCCGAGCATGCTGAGAAAGTTGGGGCGGATGCAATCCTGGTGGTGACCCCCTATTACAATAAGCCCAGTCAACGTGGCCTGAAAACCCATTATTCATTCATCGCAGAAGCCACGTCATTACCGATCTATATTTACAATATCCCCGGTCGCTCGATCATCGATATGACGCCGCAAACCATGGGCGAATTGGCTCACACGTATGAAAATATTGTCGGTGTGAAAGACGCCACAGGTGACGTAACCCGTTGCAGCTGGCAACGTAATACCTGTGGCCACGACTTTATCCAGTTGACCGGTGAAGATGCTTCAGCCTTGGGATTTTTTTCACATGGGGGAGTGGGCTGCATCTCCGTTTCTGCAAATGTAGCACCCGCACTGTGTTCGCAATTTCAACAGGCCATGGCTGATGGTGACATGGCAACGGCCCTGTCGTTGCAGGATCGGTTGCTGCCTCTCCACGCTGCATTGTTTGCAGAGCCAAATCCTGGTGGTGCAAAATTTGGTCTCGAACTGTTGGGCAAGGTGCGCAATATTCAGCGTAGCCCACTGGTGCCGATTGAATCCTCAACAGAACAGCTGGTGCGGGATGCTATGATTCATGCCGGGCTGATCAACTAGAAACGATCTTTCCCAATGGCTCCGCGCAAAAAACCAGACTCGGGTGGTCGGGCCATCGCGGAAAACCGCAAGGCACGATATAATTATGCTATCGAAGACACGTTCGAAGCTGGTATGGTGCTGAACGGCACCGAAGTTAAATCGCTACGCAATGGAAAGGCGAATATTGCCGAAAGTTACGCCAGCTATGAGGATGGCGAGTTGTGGCTGATCAATTGTCATATTCCAGAATATCTGCAGGCCAACCGCTTCAACCACGAACCGCGTCGCCGCCGAAAATTACTGATGTCGAAGCGTGAAATCAACCGACTCGCTCAAGCCGTTTCCCGAGATGGCATGACATTGATCCCGTTAAGGCTCTATTTCAACGAAAAGGGCCGCGCCAAACTTCAGATCGGTTTGGGCAAAGGTAAAAAAGTTCACGATAAACGTGAGACTGAAAAGAAACGAGATTGGAACCGAGAGAAATCGCGGTTGTTGCGAGACCGTGGTTGATATCGAGATCATCAAAAGCCCTGAAAACGTTGATTGGGACGATCTGCATGCTCTGCTGCATCGAAGCTATGCCTATATGGATGCGAGAATTGACCCTCCCAGTTCACTTCATCGGCTGACCCCGGCCGATCTTGCAGAAAAGTCTGCTCAGGAAGTGCTGTTTGTTGCGAAACTCGACGACCGCCTTATTGGCTGCATGTTTTGTCGCCGCCGACCCCCATGGCTGTATGTCGGTAAAGTCGCGGTTGAAGAGGAATATCAGGGGCAAGGGATCGGCCATCAAATGTTTGACCGGGCTTTTGAGATGGCTCGTCAGGAAGGTTTTGATGGGCTGGAACTGGAATCTCGTATTGAGCTTGTGGAAAATCACCAGTCATTTGCAAATCTTGGTTTTAGCAAAATTGGTGAAAAGTCTCATGCCGGCTATGAGCACCCGACGAGCATCTCTATGCGGGCTAAAATCTGATCAGATTTGACGCGTTCCATGCGGCAGTGCTTCGATAATTACAAATGCCTGAGCAAGTGGAAAATCATCGGTAATTGTCAGGTGGATGACCGGCTCCATGCCTTCTGGCATCATCGATTCAAGCCGCTTGAGAGCGCCATTGGTCAGTTTGAACGTGGGTTTGCCGCTGGGCAAGTTGACAACCCCCATGTCGCGCCAGAAAACCCCGTTTGAAAGTCCGGTTCCCAAGGCTTTCGAACAGGCTTCCTTGGCAGCAAACCGTTTGGCGTAGGACGCTGCTCGTTCTCTGCGTCGTTCCGATTTGGCTTTTTCCACATCTGTGTAAATACGGTTGATGAAACGGTCGCCGAAGCGTTGAAGAGAATTTTCAATGCGCCGAATATCAATCAAGTCACTGCCGAGACCAATAATCATGCTTGATTGGCTCCTCCAGCCAGATCAATTGATTTACGCATTTGCGTAGCTCGCGCCTTGATCTCCTCTGCCTTGATGATGAGTTTGTTTTTTCTGCTTTCTCGAAACATCACCGCTGCTCTGCGGGTGACAAAATACAGCGGCACAGCACAAACCAATCCGATCAGACCGCCGCCTACCAGCATCGGCAATAACAGCGGTTCCCATATCAGCTTCAGGGCCGCACTTGCCGCATGACCGTCAAATTCAAATACGGCATTCATAACGTTTGTCATGGCCAGTACGATATCGGGTGGCGACGAAGAGGCGTTAGCGTTATGCAACAGATATTGCCCGGTATTGTAGGTAGCGGCCCAGATAAACGGAAACGACAGAGGGTTGCCGACAAATGTCCCAAGCGCTGAGGCCAGCATATTGCCGCGGATAATCCAGGCCAGGACGAACGCAATCAGGAAATGTAATCCCATGAATGGTGAAAACGACGTGAAGGCACCTGCAGCGACACCGGCTGCGACGGCATGGGGGGTAGCGGTCAGGCGCAGAATTCGTTTGGTCACATATTGACCAGAACGCATCCAGGAGCGGCGGGGCCAGATCCAAACCCGAAAACTCTCTGTCCATGTCGGTGGCTTTCGCCTCTTCAACAACATACGCTAAACATTACCCTCGTGCGACGGCAGCTCATTGACCGTCGAACCCAAATTCCAAGTTACATGCCGCGAGTCTATGCAAACTCTCTTAACACCAGGTTTGTAACAAGAAAATGGCAGATACATCTTGAACCGCATAATCAGTTGACCCGCTCAACTTCGCTGACCACAGCGAGCGAACGAAGTTCCCGCACAACCCGGTTAAGATGATTTAAATCCCAGACTTCAACACCGAATATCATTTGCGCCAATCCGGGGTCGGGCTGTGACAGTAGAATGGTTGCGATATTGGCGTCAGACGTAGCCATCACATCGGAAATTTCGGCAAGCGTGCCTGGCGCATTCACAGCGATGACACGAATTTTGGAGGGGAAACGTTCGGGGTTATTCGGATCGATATCCCAGCGCAGATCAAGCCATTGGTCTGCGCTGTCTTCAAATTGTTGCAAGGCCTCAGCCTGAATTGGATAGACAGTAACCCCTTCACCCGGTGTCAGTATGCCAACAATCCGGTCGCCTGGCACTGCACCTCCGTCGGGGTCAAGTTTCACCGGCAGATCACCCGCCGCACCGCGGATAGGGATTGCATCGGCCAGTTTGGAAGCGGCTTCGGCATATTTTTCGCGCCGTCGCCCGGGAATGCGGAACATGATATTGGCAACACCCGACAGGTTGAACCAACCTTCACCTGCAGCACTTTTGCCGCGGGCGCCTCGGTCCTTTTGGTAATCTGGAAATACTGCTTTCAGCACGTCTTCAGGCGACAGTTCACCACGTCCGACAGCTGCAATCGCTTCGTCTGTCGTGTTATGTGCCAGCTTGGCCAACACATTCTCCAACTGGTCGCGTTCAAATTTGTGGCCGGCTCGCTTGAACGTTGTGGTTAGAATTTTTTCACCCAAACCTGAATATTGTTTGGAGCGGGCCTCGCGTGTGGCGCGTCGAATCCCGGCGCGAGCCTTACCGGTCGTGACTACATTTTCCCATGCGGTGGGTGGTATTTGGCCTTCTGCCCGCATGATCTGAACTTCATCGCCATTTCTGAGTTTCGACACCACCGGCGCCGCACGGCCATTGATGCGGCAACCAACACAGGAATTTCCGATATCGGTATGCACCGCATAAGCGAAATCGATTGCTGTTGCACCCTGCGGCAGCGCGATGAGGCGCCCCTTGGGGGTGAAACAAAATACTTGATCATGAAACAGTTCAAGGCGCGCCTGCTCGAGAACATCATCCGGGTGATCGCGGTCAGACAATGATTCGACTGTCCGGCGCAGCCAGTGATAGGCCCGGCTTTCACTGGCCATTGAAGCAGCACTGTCAGCACCACCCACATCGCCCTTCAACAAAGTCGCGTCTTCGGGTGCTGAATAAACCCCGTCCTTATAGAGCGAATGCGCAGCAATGCCCTGTTCGGCAATGTCGTTCATCTCATGTGTGCGGATCTGCAATTCGACCCTTTGTCGTGAGGGGCCAACAACCGTGGTGTGCAAAGAACGGTAATCGTTTTGCTTCGGTGTCGATATGTAATCCTTGAAACGACCGGGAACCGCCCGCCAGCGCGTGTGCACAACGCCCAACGCCTGATAGCAATGTTCGGCCCGGTCAACGATGACGCGAAACCCGATGACGTCAGACAATTGTTCAAAGCTGACGCTGTTGCGTTCCATCTTGCGAAACACAGAATAGGGCCGCTTGTTGCGACTTTTCACAATCGCGGTGATGTCAGCTTGTGCCAGATTGCTGACCACACTGGCTTCGATTTCGTTGATGATTGAACGGGTCTTTTTTTGCAATTGATCCAGCTTGGAATGGACCAGCGAATAAGCTTCCGGATGCAGGTTCTGAAAAGCCAGTTCTTCCAACTCGTCACGCATTCCCTGCATCCCCATGCGCCCAGCGAGGGGGGCGTAGATGTCCATAGTCTCCTGGGAGATGCGCTGGCGTTTTTCTGCAGGCACGTGATTTAATGTGCGCATGTTGTGCAGACGGTCAGCCAATTTGACCAGCAGCACGCGTACATCATCGGCGATTGCCAGCAACAGGCGGCGCAGATTTTCACCCTGACGGGTTTTCTTGGAAACCAGATCGATACGCTTAAGTTTTGTTAATCCATCAACCAAACGACCAATCTTCGAGCCGAACAACGAATCGATTTCGATTTTTGTTGCGTCGGTGTCTTCAATCGTATCGTGAAGCAGAGCAGCAATAACACTATCCTGATCCAGTTTTAAGTCGGTGACAATCGCGGCGACTTCGAGTGGATGACTGAAATAGGGGGCACCGGATTCACGTGTCTGATGGCGATGTTGATGCATCGCATAGACATAGGCTCGATTGAGAAGGTCTTCGTCGTAGTCACGAGTGTAGCTTGCAACCCGCTCGACCAATTCGCTTTGGCGCATCATGCGCTGATTTTTCCCATTTCATGTACTGATTCAACAATGGTGCCGGTTGGTCCATCTATCAAGCTAAATGGCGATATAGTGGTGAAATTTGGCAACAAAAAACCGGCGCAGCGTGGCTGAGCCGGTCAATTGGTTCGAAACGCTCTGTAAGACTTAGAAGTCGTCGGTCTTTTCCGGAGGTACGAGGCCTTGAATGCCTGCCAACAACTCTTCTTCCGACAGGTTGTCGAAAGTAATTTGTGGGGGTGTTTCTGGGACGCCGACCATGTCTTCAGAAGTTGCAACAACTTCTTCGACCGGAGTTTCGATTGCGTCTTCGGGCTCGTCAACTTCGACGTGCTTTTGCAGTGAATGGATCAGGTCTTCCTTTAAATCACCGGGCGACAACTGCTCGTCTGCTATTTCACGCAATGCGACGACAGGGTTTTTATCATTATCCCGCTCGACAGAAATCTGAGAGCCGGACGAGATCTGGCGAGACCGATGGCTCGATAAAAGGACGAGTTCAAAACGGTTGGGCACCTTGTCGATGCAATCTTCCACAGTAACGCGGGCCATGCTGGGCTCCTGATGCAAAGTGTGAGGAATGGGTGAGTTGCGCTGTCCCTACTCAACCTTTGAGGCAAATTCAAGGATATTCGTCATTTTAAGCACTACGAACCACTATCTGGCTTGGGGTTTAGCCGTGAGGCGAATGATTTTCGCTGCAATCGCGACTTGAAAGCCAGCATCAGGTTTTGATATCGTGTCCGGTACTATCGGCACGCCGCGTTTTTGATGCGTGACGCACTGCGATGTTTTAATTATTAATTTCGGCTGTATTTGAATGCCAAAAGGAGATTTTATGTTCGATGAGCGCGAGAAAATAGTTCTTTTGATTGACGGCGCCAATCTCTACGCCACGGCCCGAGCGCTTGGTTTTGATATCGACTACAAACAAATGCTAAATACATTTAGCAAGCCCGGCTATCTGTTGCGGGCTTATTACTACACGGCGTTGATAGAGGATCAGGAGTTTTCATCGATCAGACCTTTAATCGACTGGCTCGATTACAATGGTTACACCGTGGTCACCAAAGCAGCCAAGGAATTCACCGACGCCGCAGGTCGGCGCAAAGTCAAAGGCAATATGGATCTGGATTTGGCGATTGATGCCATGGAACTGGTGCCCGGCGTCGACCACTTCGTCCTGTTTTCCGGAAATGGCGACTTCAGGGTCTTGGTCGAAGCATTGCAGCGCAAGGGTAAACGGGTGACTGTGGTTTCAACGACTTCTACCCAACCACCAATGATTGCCGATGACTTGCGCCGCCAGGCCGACAATTTTCTTGATTTGAAGACCTTGAAAAGTGATTTTGGCCGGGACATTCCAGATCGCACTTCATCAGGTGGCGGCGATTATGAATCTGGTGATGATGATGTTTAACCCGACCATTAGCAGATCTCGATACACAGGCGGACGAAGGTGACACAGGCTACAGAACCACAGCGAGACTGCGATTTGTGTGAGCGACTGGTGGAATTTCGACATACGCACCGCGAACTCAATCCCGAATTTCACAATGCGCCCGTACCAACCTGGTATCCTGACGCCAAACTTGGTGGCAAGAACTCAGTTCGATTAATGGTGATTGGCATGGCTCCGGGCCTCAAAGGAGCCAATCGAACCGGTCGACCGTTTACCGGAGATTGGGCGGGTGATCTGCTCTATTCAACTCTGTGTGAATTCGGCTTTGCAGAAGGCCGCTATCAGGCGGACCCGGAGGACACGTTGAAGCTGCGCGATTGTGCAATCACCAATGCAGTGCGTTGCGTGCCGCCGCAAAACAAGCCAATTGGTCAGGAGATAAATGCCTGTCGGCCGTTTCTGGTCAATTCGCTGAGCCGATTAAAAAACCTCAAACTTTTGATAACGCTTGGTAAAATTTCTCATGACAGCACAGCCCGCGCGCTGGGTGTGCGTGTGGCTTCAGTGCCGTTCGGGCACAACAGACAGTTTGAAATGGACCGATATGCGGTTCTGTCGAGCTATCATTGTTCAAGATACAATACCAATACCGGACGGCTGACCGAGGCGATGTTCCACGACGTTTTTCGCGCGGCCCGCAAGCTGATCGATCAGCAGGAATGAATTCGCGCTCAACAGAGTCCAACTTGAGCAGATATGATTTGACGCAATGATGAATTTTGCTTGCTCAATAAGGTGCCAATCGGCATAACCGCGCGGAACTGACTTTTTTTGAAACTACGAAGGATGCAAGAATTGGCCAGCAAGACCGAAGAAAAACAAGAAAGTGTTGTGTGGGAGACGGTTTCCGTTGTTCTGCAGGCGCTGCTGCTTGCCCTTATTTTGCGTACCTTCCTGTTTCAGCCATTCAACATCCCTTCGGGATCAATGAAACCGACGCTGTTGGTGGGAGATTATATATTCGTGTCGAAGTGGTCTTATGGCTACAGCCGCCATTCATTGCCGTTCAGTCCTGACATTTTCAGGGGCCGTATCTGGGGAAGCGATCCGGAGCGTGGCGATGTCGTGGTATTTAAATATCCAGGAGACACAAGCAAGGACTATATCAAACGCATCATTGGTCTGCCTGGCGACAAGGTGCAGTTGCAAAACAGTGTGGTCATGATCAACGGTCAGCCTGTTAAGCGCGTCCAACAAGGGGAATTTACCGACGAGAGTACTGGAGTAACTGTTCCGATATTTGTTGAAACCCAGGCCAATGGCAATTCTTATCAGACCATCGACATTCAGCCCAACAACTATGCTGATGATACGCCGGTTTTCGAAGTGCCCGATGGCCACTATTTCTTCCTTGGAGATAATCGCGACAATTCCGCTGACAGCCGGTTTGATGTTGGCATGGTCCCGGCTGACAATCTGGTTGGCAAAGCGCAGATTATGTTCCTGTCGCTGCGTGACGGTTCGTCGGCATGGCAGATGTGGAAATGGCCGACCAGCATGCGCTGGGACCGCATTTTCACCGGGCTGTAATATATGGCTGCTGCGCGCGTTTCGGCGCAAAAGATTGCCAAGCTTGAGGAACGCATCGGCTATACGTTCAAAGAACACGCCCGATTGGTTCGAGCACTCACTCATACCAGTGCTACAAAGATTTCGGGCGATATTTCCCATTACGAACGGCTCGAATTTCTTGGCGACCGGGTGCTTGGACTGTGTGTAGCAGAGCTGTTGTTTGCTGAATTTCCAGCGGCCAGGGAGGGTGAGCTTTCTGTTCGCCTGAATGCTTTGGTCTGCGGCAAGGCTTGCGCAGAAATTGCCGACGAAATTGGCCTTCACAATTTCATTCACGCGGGGGCTGATGCTAATCAGCTAACCAGCAAACGGATGCGCAGCGTTCGGGCCGATGTGACAGAATCCCTTATCGCTGCAATTTATCTCGATGGTGGTATCGATGCGGCAAAGCGATTTGTTAAAAGATATTGGAACGAGCGTTTAAGTGAAGCCGGTGGTGCCTTGAGTGATAGTAAAACTGCGCTGCAGGAATGGGCCCATATCCAATCTGGGGTTACGCCTGTGTATCGTGTGACCAAACGCAGTGGCCCCGACCATGATCCGACATTTGTGGTAGAAGTTGAACTGGGAAGTACAAAAAATGCACTGGGACGAGGCAAGTCCAAACGTGCCGCGGAGCAAGCCGCTGCTCAGGCAGTTCTGCTGCGTGAAGCGGTCTGGGTGCAGACTGCCGACGGCACAATTAAGGAAAATTCGAAGTGACTGAACAGGAAATCAAAACTGCCGGACTGGATGAGCCGGAACGCGCTGGATTTGCCGCCCTGATAGGTGCGCCCAATGCCGGCAAGTCTACTTTAATTAATCATTTGGTTGGCACCAAGGTTTCGATTGTCAGTCATAAGGTTCAGACCACGCGGACCGTCGTGCGCGGCATCATGATGCGCGGCAACAGTCAAATCATATTCGCCGATACGCCTGGAATATTTCAGCCCCGGCGGCGACTTGACCGGGCCATGGTGGATGCCGCCTGGGGGGGTGCCAAAGATGCCGATATCGTCTGCCTGCTGATCGATTCCGAGCGCGGCATTCGGGGTGATGCAGAACGCATTCTGGAAAGGCTCGGCAAAGTCAATTTGCCGAAAATCTTGCTGTTGAACAAGATTGACCGGGTTCAGCCGGAAACTTTGCTGGCGTTGACCAAACAGGCAAATGACAAGGTTGCCTTTGATCAGACATTCATGATTTCCGCTTTAAAAGGAAACGGTTGCGAAGATTTTCTGAATCATCTTGCGAGCGTGCTGCCGGAAGGACCGTTTCTCTATCCACCGGATCAGGTGTCCGATTTTCCAATCAAACTGTTGGCGGCAGAAGTGACCCGCGAAAAACTGTTTTTGCGGCTGCATCAGGAGTTGCCGTATTCAGCTCATGTAGAAGTGGAAGGCTGGGAAGAACGAAAAGACGGCAGCGTCAAGATCGATCAGGTGATTTATATCCAACGTGCCGCACATAAGAAGATTGTCATCGGCAAGGGCGGCGAAACCATCAAAGCCATTTCATCTGCAGCACGCGCTGAACTAAGTCAGATGCTGGACCGTAAAGTGCATCTGTTTTTGTTCGTCAAAGTGCGCGAAAACTGGCTGGATGATCCTGAACGCTATCGCGAAATGGGGCTCGAATTTCCCAAATAAGCGCTCAGGGCCTGAAGGGCTCCAGTGTTTCAACTGACGGGGACAAATGCATGGAATGGACTGATGAGGCGATTGTACTCGGCGTCCGAAAACATGGTGAAACCACGGTCATTGCAGAGTTGATGACACACCAGCACGGGCGTCATCTTGGACTGGTGCAGGGGGGGCGTTCGCGCCGTATGCGCCCGGTACTGCAACCAGGCAATTCCGTCCGTGCGACCTGGCGGGCACGGCTGGATGAACATCTTGGCCAGTTCAAAGTCGAACCGGAGAATCTGCGCGCCGCGCAGTTGATGGAAAATGCCCACGGCATTTACGCATTGCAAACGCTGGCATCGCATTTGCGACTGTTGCCTGAAAGAGACGCCCATGCCGCCCTTTTTCAGACGCTGGCAATCGTATTGGATAATCTTGAGTCACCAGATATTGCTGCTGAACTTGTTGTACGGTTCGAACTGGCTATGCTGGACGAACTGGGTTTTGGTCTCGACCTGAGCGCTTGTGCGGCTTCCGGTTCACTGCAAAACCTTGTTTATGTTTCACCAAAAACCGGGCGAGCGGTCAGTGCTGAAGCCGGACGGCCCTGGGCAGATCGCATGTTGATGCTGCCAACTTTCTTGTTGGAACGGGACCTTCAAAGAATAGACAGCGCCTCTTTGGAGGATATTGAAGCAGGATTTATGCTGACCCATCATTTCTTCTGGCGTCATATTCATGGCCCGCGCGGCATAGAACTTCCACCCGAACGGGCCAGCTTGTTGAAGGTGGTGTCAAAACAATTGAAGGAGATACATATATGACATCCAAAACTATGTTGAAAGCCGAACACCAGGTTTACCGGAATTTCGGCACTGTACCGCTGGCAGAAATAAGAAATGTATCCGGGCTTGAACTGCTGCGAGGTATGTGTGATGGCAAATATCCCGCACCGCCAATAAGCCAGGCGCTTGGCATGAGTTTGGTAGAGTTCGAAGAGGGGGTGGCAGTTTTTTCCGGCGTGCCTAGTGAAAATTTTTACAATCCGCTAGGAACTGTTCATGGTGGCTACATTGCTACGCTGCTGGATTCGGCACTTGGCTGCGCCGTTCACACCTTGTGCCCGGCAGGCTATGCGTCGACATCTGTTGAATTGAAGGTCAATTTTGTGCGCCCAATAAGCGCCACAACCGGGCGGGTATACGCGCGGGGAAAAGTGATCCATCCAGGTCGTCAACTGGCGACGTCAGAGGCCCACCTGGTTGATGAGGGCGGTAAACTCTTCGCCCACGGAACGCAGACCTGTTCGATATTCAAAATTCCGCAGGAATAAAATTATGTCGTCTGCAGAGCTGTGCGATCGACAGGTGCCTCGCTGATTGGCCAGTGAATAACCGCCGCAAACAGGCTCAACACAATTCCCAGCCACCAAACCATGTCAAACGAACCATAGGCGTCGCGCAGATAGCCCCCCAGATAAACTCCGATGAATGAGCCAATCTGGTGTGAAAAAAACACCAGACCGCCCAGGAAACCAAGATGGCGTGTACCGAACATGACCGCCACGAGCGCATTCGTCGGAGGTACTGTCGACAACCACAGCAAGCCCATCACAATGGCAAATATGACCACTGAGGTCGAATTTTGCGGTAACATCAAAAAGCCAAATATAGCAATTGCCCGGGCGATGTAGATGAAGGTCAGGAATTTCGGTTTGGAATATTTTTGCCCAATATAACCCGCTGCAAGAGAACCAATAATGTTAAAAAATCCAATTAATGCAAGGGCATGGGCAGCGTAATTCTCCGCCACACCAATATCGGAGATATAGGCGGGAAAATGCGCACTGATGAAGGCAACGTGAAACCCGCAGACAAAAAAGCCGGCATTCAGCAGTACATAAGACCGGTGACTCAACGCCTCGCGGAAGGCTTCGCCCAGGGTCTGATCGATTTCTTCTTCAGACTGCAATGACGATCTGGCATTTCCGTAAAGCGGTGCCGCCAATACCGGGACAATCAACATGATGACCGACAGCAGGATCAGGGAATGGGACCAGCCGAAATTATCGAGCAGTTCTCTTGATATCGGGGCAAACATGAACATGCCCGCCGAACCCGCGGCTGTGCCAATGCCAAATACAAAACTGCGCTGTTGCGGATCAACATTGCGGGCAAAGACCGACATGATGATGCCGAATGATCCGGCAGCAACCCCCAGCCCAACCAGAATTCCACCGCCTATATGCAGCCAGATGGGTGCGGTGGCGGTTCCCATGACGTACAAGCCGGCTGCATAACATAGTCCACCCAGAGCCAGGGTTTTCCAGGCACCAAACCGATCCGCAACAGCGCCAAAAATGGGTTGCCCGATACCCCAGGCAAGATTTTGCAAAGCCATTGCCAGTCCAAATGTCGTAAAACTCCATCCCGTGGTGTTGAGAATGGGCATTTGAAAAAGACCCAGTGACGATCGAACACCGAAACTCAGCAATGCAATCAAACATCCGCAAACAACGATTAGATTGACACTTGGATTCCAGCGGCGAACAGCAGCTGCGGATTCAGCGGGCATGGTACTTCCTTTCGATTGGCGGCAAACTAATTGCAATTTTGTGGATGTGCACGCGAAACTTTTTGATTAAACACATCAGCAACTGTGATGGATGGTTTACTCGAAGGATTTGTAATGGACGTTGAGAATATGGCAGCGGATATGGTTGCCTCGCGCAAAAGTGGTGTTCAAAACTCTTTGGCCTGGCCCGATCCGGCGCCAAGCATGGAAGATGCGATGGTGATACAGGCGGCCGCATTCGAAAAATTCGGATCACCAAGCGTTGGCTGGAAAGTTGGAGCAACCAATAAGGCCGCGCAGGAAAGTTTTGGAATTGATGCGCCGTTTTATGGCCCCATGGCGCAGGCGGGCGTGTTGGTAAACGGTGCGGAATTGAAGAAAACACCCTGCGTCACGGCATGTGAACCTGAATATGCTTTCAAGATGGCGCGGGATTTTCCGGAAAATGGCGAAGAAATGAACACGGACAATGCGGCAATAGCCGTAGACACGGTCCACATCGCAATCGAAGTAATTGGCCGAACCATCGGCAACAAAGACTTTGCCAATGGCTTGGGGGTGGCGTTGGATTTTGGTGGAAATGTTGCCTTTGTTGTCGGCCCGGAAGTGCCCGACTGGCAGAACCAGGATTTACGAAATGCCGTTGTTGAATCAAGTGTAGACGGTTCCATAGTAGCAACGGGCAGTGGTGTCTCCGCCTCAGACAATCCGATCAATTCGGTGGTCTGGATGGCGCAAACACTCGCCAAACATGGACGCCAATTGAAAGCTGGTGAATGGGTATCAACCGGAACTTGCACGACACCAATTCCGGCTCAGGGCAATACCACTTACTGCGCCAAGTTCAGTGAATTCGGTGAAGTCAGCATCAAATTCACCTGATCAAACCGGCAAAAACCGAAATTGGCCTGAGGATACGCTTGTGTCTTCAGCGCCATTATCATAAATTACGTGTGGTCCGGTGAATGCCGGGCTTGTTTTACGGCCTTGTTATACTCATATTGAGTATAAGTCGAAAATTCCGATGCCACTCAGGAGAAATGAAATGTCCGCCATCGATCTGCACGCCAACACTGAATCTGTGATGACGTCTTCTGGTCAGTCTTATCCGCGTCTGGAGCGTCCGTCGCTTGAATATACTGATCAGGTGGCTCGTGAGACGGCACCGTTATATGAAAAGGTCAAACATCATATTCCTGAAATCGAATGGCCAATTCACGCGCCTTATGTCTATGCCATCAACAAGCTCAAGAAAGAGCGCAATGCAGCTATTCTGGCGCATAATTATCAAACGCCGGAAATCTATCACTGCGTCGCCGATATTTCAGGCGATTCGCTGCAGCTCGCGATGGAGGCCACCCGTGTCGAAACCGACATTATCGTTCAGTGCGGCGTACATTTCATGGCGGAAACGTCAAAACTTCTGAACCCATCAAAAACCGTTCTTATTCCGGACATGAAGGCCGGTTGTTCACTGGCCGATTCCATAACCGGCAAAGATGTCCGTCTGTTGCGCGAGGCCAATCCGGGCGTTCCAATCGTTACCTATGTCAACACGTCTGCCGACGTGAAGGCCGAAAGTGACATTTGCTGCACGTCTTCCAATGCCGTTCAGGTGGTCGAGAGCTTCGGTGTCGACAAGGTTCTATTGATCCCGGATGAATATTTGGCGCAAAATGTTGCCAAAATGACGGATGTCAAAATCCTCACGTGGAAAGGCCATTGCGAAGTGCATGAACGCTTCACTGCTGAAGAATTGCTGGCCTATAGGGATGCGGATCCTGAAATTCAGATAATTGCCCACCCGGAATGCCCCACCGAAGTGACGGCAGTTGCCGACTTTACCGGCTCCACCAAGGGCATGATTGACTATGCGCTGGGTCAGAAACCGGGAGCAAAGGTATTGCTGGTGACCGAATGTTCGATGGCTTCAAACATTCAGGAACAGGCCCCGGGTGTTGAATTCATCAAGCCGTGCAACCTGTGCCCACACATGAAGCGCATCACTTTGCCAAAAATCCTCGACAGCCTTCTGGAGATGAAGGAGGAAGTCGTGGTCGATCCATTGATGGCCGAAAAGGCTCGTCGCGCAGTTGAGCGCATGGTCAACCTCAAGAACTGATCGGGTTATAAATGGATATTTATCACGGGTTTTTCAGTCTCAAGGCCGGTATCAAAGACGTTGAGTTTGCGGCAGACTTGCAACGTTTTATGGAGCATCTGGTTGCCAAGAAAAAAATTGCGTCGTGGCGACTCATGCGACGCAAGCTTGGTTTGGGGCCAAGGGAGTTTGGCGAATTCCATCTGATGATTGAAGTTGATGGTCTGGCCCAGCTTGATGAAGCGTTCAATCTGGCGGCCGGTCGGGCTGGTGAGGTTGAACCGTTGCATTTTGGTGTCAATTCGAAGATCGCTGAAGTGAAATTCGCACTTTACCGCGATTTTCCAGATCCGGTACGCCAGACCGGCGAAGAACTTTTTTAGGAAATCAGGATGTCAGAACAACTCTCTTTCCTGCGCCCCGTCAGTACATCCGGCACGGACGACGTTATTATTGTTGGCGGCGGATTGGCTGGTCTGTTTTGTGCCCTGAAGCTGGCGCCGCGGCCCGTCACGGTGCTAACTGCCGCCTCGCTGGGTCGCGGAGCGTCATCAGCCTGGGCGCAGGCTGGCATTGCCGCGGCAGTGTCGGAAGGTGACACGGTTGATCAGCATGTCGAGGATACGTTGCTGGCGGGAGCTGGAATCGTTGACGAAAAGATCGCCCGATTAATGGCGTCGGAAGCGGCTGACCGAATTACCGATCTGCTTGAATTTGGTGTTCCATTTGACCGCGATCTTGAAGGCCGTTTGCAGGTATCCCGCGAAGCTGCCCATTCCCAAAATCGTGTGGTCCGGGTGCGTGGAGATATGGCTGGCAAGGCGATCATGGAAGCGCTGGTAGCGACGGTTCGCTCTACCCCAAGCATTCGTGTGCTGGAGGGCTATGTTGTTCAGGACATTCTCACACAGGGTAAGCAAGTCTCCGGCGTTGTGGCGCGTGATGAGGCAGGTACCGGTCCTAACAAGATCAGGCTTTCAGCCCGGGCTGTGGTGATGGCTGCCGGTGGCATTGGTCATCTCTATGCGGTGACAACCAATCCGGCGGAGGCTCGTGGAGGTGGCATAGGCATGGCAGCGAGGGCAGGTGCGGTGCTGGCGGATATGGAATTTGTTCAGTTTCACCCAACTGCAATTGATGTTGGCAAAGATCCGTCACCATTGGCGACCGAAGCTCTGCGCGGACATGGGGCAACGCTGCACAACAAGGCAGGCGAACGTTTTATGGTGCCCTTGCATGAAGATGCCGAACTGGCGCCACGTGACATAGTAGCCCGTGGAATATTTGACGAAGTGAAGTCAGGCCGCGGCGCTTTTCTTGATTGTACGAAAGCCGTCGGTGACAGTTTTGCTGAAGAGTTCCCGACCGTGTTTGGCTATTGTCAGGATTCCGGCATCGACCCGGTCAGGGAAAGCATTCCAGTGGTTCCCGCAGCTCATTATTTCATGGGTGGCATATTGACGGACGCCAATGGACGCTCGACCCTGGACGGTTTGTGGGCTTGCGGTGAGGTGACGTCGACTGGGGCACACGGCGCCAACCGGCTGGCGTCAAATTCGCTTCTGGAGGCCGTCGTATTTGCGGCCCGGATCGCCGAAGACGTTCAAAGCTTATTGCCGGCCTCGCGACTGAATCCCTGGGACAATGAGGGCTTGCCCCACGAGGATGCGGAATCTCCAGAAGACACCGGAATGATGAGCCTGTTGCGCGAAACCATGAGCGCAGAATTCGGTGTTGTGCGTAATCCGCAAGGCATGGCCAATGGCCTGAAGACAATTCTGAAACTGGAAGAAAAGAACAAGTTGCAGCGCTTTGAAAATGCCCTGATCACCGCCAAGATGATTGCTGTGTCTGCACTTTTGCGCAAGGAAAGCCGTGGCGGCCATTATCGCATCGATTACCCCAATGAAATTGAGGAATTGGCACAGCGTAGCTTCCTCACATGGTCCGCTGCATGTGATGCCGCTAGCGAATTAATCAGCAGCAGTCAGTCTGAAGTCGTGGAGCGTTAAATCATGGCGGCAAACAAACAAACGGCACATCTTCCAGCATTGTCGCAATTGCAAATAGATAAAGCGGTTCAAGCCGCACTGTTGGAGGATTTGGGACTGGCCGGAGATGTGACCAGCGACGCCACCATCCCCGCGTCTGTGAGAGCCATTGCCCATATGAACAGCCGCGAGGAAGGTCTGATTTCGGGATTGGCACTCGCCAAGTCGGCATTTCGTCAATTGGATGGCAAGATCAAGTTCAAATCCTATGTCAATGATGGTGACCGGATAAAGCCAGGGCAAAAAATCGCCAGAATTGAAGGGCGTGCGCGCTCGGTATTGGGTGGCGAACGGGTGGCGCTCAACTACCTTTGCCATCTTTCGGGAATCGCCACCTATACATCGAAGTTTGCTGAGCGCATTGCCCATACAAAGGCGGTGGTTTGCTGCACGCGAAAGACAATTCCCGGGCTGCGGGCTTTTGAAAAATATGCGGTGAAATGCGGCGGTGGATCCAATCATCGATACGGACTGGACGATGCCATCCTGATCAAAGACAATCACATCGCTGTGGCGGGCGGGGTGCGTGAGGCAATTGAGTCAGCACGGGCCTTTGCCGGACATCTGATCAAGATTGAAGTTGAAGTTGATACGCTGGATCAGTTGAAAGAAGCGCTGAAGGCAAAGCCTGACGTCGTCATGCTCGACAATATGGGGCCGGAACAATTGAAGTTGGGTGTGGAAATTGTGGCGGGGCTTATCCCCATTGAAGCGTCGGGTAACGTCAATATCGACACGATCAAGGCGATCGCCGAAAGTGGCGTCGACATGATTTCAACCAGCAAGATCACGATGAGTGCACCAACGTTGGATATCGGCCTCGATATTAAGATTGACCAGGCTTAGCCGCGCGACCCGATACGCAGTCCTGGGGCAGGGCGCTCGCGTAGTACAGCTTTTCTGAAACTGAAATAGGCAGCCGGCCGTCCACCAGTTCGTGAGGCTGTAGCTCCGGTTGGTTCAACAAGTTCGGCCTTTTCAACCATACGGCGAAAATTCTGTTTGTGCAGTCTTTGGCCAGAAAGTGTTTCAACGGTCTGTTGTAACTCTGTCAACGTGAAACTCTCAGGCAACAATTCAAACACTACCGGTCGGTATTTCAATTTGGCCCGCAATCTGGCAATCGCAGTGGCCAAAATACGTCGATGGTCGTGCAGCATGGGCTTTCCGGGGCTGGGTGCGATGGCAAGTTGCGGGGTTTGTCCGTCGGTAACCGCTTCATCGACCAGGCCCGCCTCATACATCAGTTCATATCGTTCGAGCACCCGTTCCTCGTCCCATGCGATTATTTTTGGGATGTTGGATTTCGGCAATTCGCAGCCAAATGCGAGACGGAACCGAACCTGTCGGTCGAGACCAGAAGCGTTGGAACGTTCGCCAGGTGACCCGGCAACCCAGGCGGCCAGTGCCGGCATCAATTGTTCGGTTAACATCGGCGGTGGCCCGCTGCGCCAGTCTTCCCATGGGAAATGGCTGTACCAATCTCCCCAATTCAGCAAATGACTGCGGGACCCAACTTCGGGTTTGCGCACCAAAGCGAGATAGCCGACGGAAACGAAACTTTCCAATCCATCACTCTGCCCGTGAATGCGACCCATATCACCAAATGTGTAAAGCTGCTCGACATATCCCAGACTGAGGCGGGTTTGTTCTTCAACCCAGCTGCGCAGACCGGTGTCGAGAGTGCGGTGCTGATCTGGTTGGTAAGGGCCAAAGGGCAAGCCGTCCAGTATGTCACCGTCTGAGTTTTTTCCCGGGACAGCAAGATAGAGTGGTGAACCGGTTTCAACCGCAATGACGGCCGCATGAAGGCCAATTTCAAGTGCCGAGTTCATTCGTCCAAACCCATGGAGAATGGTTCTCCCTGCGCTGCATCTGCTCCACGGCCAATTGCTGCGATTGCCTGTTGCAATCGTCCGTTTAGATGAAGTTGGTCATCAGCCAGAGAGATCATCAGCGCATTCGGTGTCGCCATTGGCGAGTTCCTGCGCAACCTTTGTGCCAGAGCCGCCATATCCTGATCCGGATCGCGTTGAGCAAGCGCAATCGCCGCTGCTGCGGTTGAACGGCTGATGCCCATCCAGCAATGAATCAATAATGGGTCGGTCTGGTCCCATCGGTCAATAAACTCCAATAGCTGAGAAATCTGACATGAATTCGGTGGTGACAGGCCTTCGCGAGGGGTGTTGATGTCATGAAACTCAAGGCTCAGGAAACCGCCGGTAATCTGGCTTGGTTGCGCACTTGCTTTGCCCGGACCCATCAGGCTGACCATCCAGCGTGCTCCGCTGGAATGGAGCGTCGGCTCAAGGTCAGATAAGGGGCAGACGCAGATTTGGCTCATAGATCATCCATGATCTGTGCCAAACGATCCAAGAAACGAGATTGTGCTGTCAAAGTGGGCAGCGGGGACAGATCAAGCTGGTCGATTGAGACCCCATTGGGTTGGCCGAAGAATTTTGCGGCTTCTTTGAATTCGAACCCGGCCAGTTGGGTTGCCTCAAAATATGCGGCAATTTTGTCGGCTTTTTTTATGGTCGCTTTGAGTTTGTGGTCAGGGTGAGCCGACAGACCCACACGGCGGTGAATGGCCGCTTCAAGGCGATTTTCGACCTGTTTATAGGCCCCGCCAACCACCGCTTTAAACGGCGAGATCATATCGCCAATGACATATTCAGGTGCGTCGTGAAGTAGAGCATAGAGACGATGAGGAGACGAAAGGGCAGGGTTGAGTAGGCCCATAATCTGTTCAACCAGAAGCGAATGCTGGGCAACGGAGAAGGCAAATTCACCATGGGTCTGTCCATTCCACCGGGCCACGCGAGCCAGACCATGAGCAATGTCTTCCAACTCAACATCCAAAGGAGACGGATCGAGCAAATCAAGCCGCCGCCCCGAAAGCATCCGCTGCCATGCCCGCATAGATGTTGAGCCACCGGTATTTTCGCCGCTGCTCATTGTGGCCAGCCGAATGTGGCAAATGCAGGTATCGACGGTTGCACGCTGATTTCGCCAACCATAATTGGCATTTTAGCCTCCAATGCGGAGCCAGTCCGATCCAACCGAACTAATGCAAGTCCTGTAGACCCGATGCTGGACCCCATCGTGCCGACGCGCTTATCATCCGCAGTCAAACTTGTTCCGACCAGATCTTCTGGAAAAGGTTCAATGGATGAGACAATGACAAAGCGATTGCGCGCTGTGCCCCTGTGCTGCATTCGCGAAACAACCTCTTGGCCGACATAACAGCCCTTGGAAAAGTCGATTCCACAATGTTCAAATTGATCCATCAGGGCATCATGAGGAAACAGGCTGCCCAGTTCAAAATCAGACCCCGATTGTGGAATGCCTGAGGCGATGCGGTTTTGATGCCAATCGGTTTCATCACTGTTGGTTTCCAGTTTTTCACCATAAAAACGCCAACCAAGATTTTGATTGCGCGGATCAATAAAACCCTGCGGTGGTTGAGAATTTGAATTGGGCCAGCCAACAAAGACAGTGCGCTCGTCATTTGTGATTTGGACGTCGGCACGCAATTTGTAAAAAGTCAGCCGCCTTGCCAGCGGGTCACGATGCTCTTGATCGACATCAAGGATAAAGCCGTTTGCCTCGCGCACGACAAAAAAGTCAAACAGAATTTTCCCCTGTGGTGTGAGCAAAGCACCAAAACTGGCGGCTCCAATTTCGAGATTTTCAATCTCGCAGGTAATCAGGTTTTGCAAAAAGCTGACGACGTCAGCTCCTTCCAAACTAAGCAATGCGCGGGAGGTGAGGGGGGCGATATTTTGCATAATTCCCATTTAGGAGTTTTCATGTCCGTCGGTAAGGGGCATTAGTCGCCGGCAACAAAAAATTCCCATTTGCCATCTGGTCTGATGCCAATTCGATAGAAAATATAGCCGCCAAAATCTGTAGAATCCTGAACGTCGCCCGCGGTCAGAATGCGAAACAGTTCAACCTTCATCGGTGGCGTCAGTTTTTCAAATGGCCAGGTGAAGAAATATGGCCAGATAAACATTTCATTTTCCGTACCTGCGTCAACGTGAACAAATCCAGCTTCAAGGACTTCCTGCAAAATGGCCAATAATTCATAGCCATCATCATCGCCGGATGTTTCTTTCAAAAAGGCGATGGGATCGCCTTCCAAACCGCCAATTGACAAAGAAGTTGCTGTTTCTCCGGTGCCGATTAGTTCGCGCAAAGCTTCTACATTTCCCAGTTTGGCTGCTGTCACCAATTTGGAATGGGTGGCGCGCACCGCGTCAGGCAATAACTCAACATCTCTCAATATCGTTGGAAGCGCGGCTGAATTCTCCTCGTCCTCAGGTGCTGCTGAGTTTTCTTCGGTCTCAATTGCATTGGTGTCGACATTCGGCAACGCATCATCTGGAATCGCCGGAACGGGATTTGCCGCTGGTTTTTCCTCAGGTTCCTCTACAGGAACGATTATCGATGTGGTCGGGGTGTTTGTGGCTGCGCCGGCCTGGTCAATTGGTAATAGTTGGGTGATCGAAAGCGTTGTTATGAGTGCGATTGCAAGTGGGTTGAGTTTCGTCGAAGCCATGATGCGCCTGGTCAGGTGTCGGAACTGGCAGGCTTCCCGCCAACCACTCATCAGATTAACACGTTCAAAATCATTTAAGAAGCCTGATTGAGCTGCCCTGTGGCAAGGTCATCGAGTTATTGGAGCACGCGATTTGCATCAAACTGACCGCAACGCAGCTTTTCCGACAATCCGTCGATCAACTCTACAACTGCCTTTTCGCCATCATGGGCGTAAAATTGCGTCAATATGGCCCTCAATCCTGAATCGGCCAGGATTGACGGTTCAATACCTTCGCGCAGGGCACTATTCCACGCTTCCTGTATAAATTCGACGGCGACGCGCTGCTTTTCCTCACGGATCAGCGCATCCAGGTTTTCAGGCGTTTCATGCAGCATTCGTGTCTCGCTCAAATAAGCGGTCCATTCTTTATCTCTTGTTAACAACTTAACTTCCCGAACCAATAATTGGAACTGCTTTCCTGACCAGATTTCCGAAAGGGTTAACGCGGCGACCAAGTCACCTGCCATATCGATTGGTAATTTGTTTTGACAAAGTTGCGCCTTCTTTCAAATAGCGTTCGGTGGCCAATACGGCTGACGCTGTGCAATTGTTATAAGAAGCGGAAAATGTGCGGTACCCACGATTAAAATTAGCAATCAGACGTGCTCTGCGATTTGGACCGGGTTCTTCAGCCTCTATGATGGCGTTCATCGAGGCCCGCCATTTATTGCCTTCATTGGCACCACAAAGGGTGCGTAGATAATGAACAGCCCCCAAGATTTCCGACAGCCTAAGCAACTTGTCATCATAGGGTGCGATGGGTTCAATGCGCGAGCTGGGATTGTTTGAAGATGGTGTATCATCAGCACTTGGTGGCTGGGCGACAGATTGGCCCTGGGCAGTGCCAACGACAAGAAACGGCAACAACAGCAACATTGTGAGGCAGGCAATGATCTTCATATCGTCCACATAGGGCAGGTGGGCCAAGTGCACAAAGACTATTTTCAGCGCCTTATTTCGGCATTGGGATGGAATGCATGGGCGACGAAGGCAAATGTCACATCATAAGCGACATCAGCACCATCTGGTATCCGGGTTACTGAAACCGTCCCAACATCCCGGCCTTCTGCAATTTCACTGGTGTGAAGGGCCGATGCCTGACCGGATTTCCAACTGAGCTGGACCGATCCAAGTTTCATGTTTGCTGATTTGCGCAGCAATTCGAGTGCAACAACAATTGGTTCTCCGTCTCCGTCGCCGCCGCCGCCGCCACCGCCATCGCCGTTGCGTCGCACAACCACGACGCGAGCCATCGGAGAAATGCCTTCAGGCATTGATCCGCGATAGAGGAATGGCGTGGTGGCAATATCGTAATTGACATAAGGATTGCGACCATAGGGACGCATGTTCAGATTATTCGGGACAAGTACTTTGCCTTGTGGATGACGGGAGCGGAAATCCAGCCAGGATTCCAAATGCGCGGGAACCAGCTTCAGTTTCTTTCCTAGGTGCTGCCCGACAATCGATTCGCCGACAAATTGCTGCCACCAGCTTTCAGTTTTGCGGTCATACATAATCAGATCAGAATTACGCAGTTTGCCGGTTGTGCCAAAACTCATGGCTTCGCCGTCGACGCGTGCGTCAAAAACAATCGCGGCGTTACACAAAGGGCAATAAGTGACGGTCACGGGTGTCCCGCCCACCTTGTCATTGACAATTTCGTGCCAGGTTAAAATCCGCAATGGATAGGCCCGAGCGTCACCGTTGATTGACAGACCAATAACTGGTTCGCGATCGCTCAGGTTTGCAACGCTTGAAACGGATTCGAATTTGGGATTGTCGATTGGCGGTATACCGTCTTTTGGCGGGCCACCGCTGAGAATTTCGGCATAATCGACGGATGATCTGGAGAAATCGGTCCGCCACCCCTCAGCCTTCCAGCGACTTTCCTGCGCCCGTCCTGTTGTGGCGGCACTGGCGAGAACTACGGCAAACAAAAGACAGATAATTCGCATGATTTCCTCCTGTCTTAGTCAGTGTGACTCGCCCGCTCTATTGAGAGAAAACAAATATGGGTGATCAGGGAGTTACTCCATTGGTGCCTGGCGGTCTCTAAGCAGAGGCAGCAAATTCAGACTTTCGCGAACAAACAAATCGGTTTGTCCGGTCAGTGGCAGGCTTGGCAGTTGATCAATTGTAAACCAGTCGACTGCGGCAGCGTCGTCACCGGCAATGGCGGTGCCGGTTTCGCAAATTGTCACAAACATGGCCAGCACAAAATGCCGCTCAACCCGATGGTCATCATCGCGCAGGATGATTTCGTGGAACCGGTTGAACACCACATTCGACAGTTCCAGAGCCGTCTCCTCTCGCACTTCCCGGATGGCAGCCTGCTCCAAAGTTTCACCGACTTCCACCAATCCACCTGGCATGGCCCAGGTGCCACTGTTGGGAGCAGCACTGCGCCGGGCCAGCAATATTTTGTCGTCGCGCCAGATGGCTGTGCAAGCTGCAAGCAAGGGAGCGGAAGGATAGTGGCGCGAAGACATGACTTCGCATACCGTGCTGGTGAGAATAATCCAAGCTCGGACAGCAGGAAGCAGAGACATGTGTGGTCGATTCGGTCTGGAAGCATCATGGCAGGAATTGTTTGAATTTTTCGACCTGATGCGTCCCCAAACGATGGGCGAAGAAATGCCTCCGAGATATAATATAGCACCCAGTCAGCCGATAGTGACGGTCAGTCCGGGTGCCGACGGCAAGCTTGAGGGCAGGCTGGTGCGGTGGGGGCTGGTGCCGGCATGGGTGAAGGATCCAAAAGAATTCACTCTGCTGGTCAACGCGCGATCAGAGACAGCCATCGAAAAACCGTCGTTTCGAAACGCCATGCGTCATCGGCGAGTGCTCATCCCTGCCAGTGGATTTTACGAATGGCAGCGATTCGGCAAAGGCCAGCCCAGCCAAGCCTATTGGGTTCGACCAAGATCTGGTGAAATCGTGGCCTTCGGTGGCCTGATGGAAACCTGGGCGGACCCGAATGGCAGCGAAATTGACACCGGATGTGTGCTCACGACGGGGGCAAATGCAAGTTTTTCCGAGATTCACCACCGCATGCCAGTTGTCATACAATCGCAGGACTTCGGACGGTGGCTGGACGTCAAAACTCAAGAGCCACGGGACGTGCTGGATCTGATGCAACCAGTCAATGACGATTACTTTGAAAGTATTCCAGTAAGTAGCGCCGTGAATAAAGTATCTAACGCTGGTCGTGACATACAAAATCGTGTAAAAGCCACGCGACCTGCGAAATCAAAGCAAGACGATAATGAACAATTCTCGATGTTTTAGCCCGGGATGATATTGCTGCCAGCGATAGAAGGATTTCTGTTGGGCGGCGGGTTGATCGTTGCCATCGGTGCTCAAAACGCATTCATTTTGCGGCAGGGCCTGATGCGTCAACACGTGTTCATTTTGTGTCTGTTGGCCGCTGTATTTGATGCGCTGCTGATTGTTCTTGGTGTCGCCGGCATGGGAGCGTTGATTAGGTCCAACCCCGGATTATTGTTCTATGTGACACTTGGTGGCGTCTTGTTTTTGGCGGCTTATGCAATAATTGCCGCGCGTCGCGCACTGTTGCCCGTAGGCCTCCAGGCGTTGGAAAACGGTGCCAAGAACTTGACACGTGCGGTGATAATCCTTGTTGGTTTCACCTTCCTCAACCCGCATGTCTATCTCGACACAATCGTCTTGTTGGGTGGCGTATCCAGCCAATATTCCGGCTCCATGCGTATCACGTTTGCCGCGGGTGCTGCGGTATCCTCTTTCGTATGGTTTTTTTCACTGGGATACGGGGCGAAAGTGCTTGCACCGCTGTTTGCTCGCCCGTCCGCATGGCGGCTGTTGGATGCGTTTATTGCTCTGGTGATGGCCACTCTCGCCATCACCCTGTTGTTCCGCCTATTTGGATGATGCTAAACGCAATGACTTGACCAACCACGTTAATGCGGTGATAAAGCAGTCATGAGATTGATTGCCAACATAGTAACCGTCGCACTTGCTGCTGCTAACGCCGCTGCGATTTGCAAATGTCGGATTATTATTCGCTAGCGCATCCGCTGGCCTGGCCGTTCTCGTCTCTCTTTCAAGTTTACGAACGTTCAAGTCGGCAGGGCTCGATACGTATTGAAGAACGTAAATTTGAATGGACCGAACGAAGTGACCTCTGAAATAAAACTCTACAATACCTTGTCTCGCAACAAAGAGACTTTCGCACCCATCGATGCAGCCAAGGTGCGCATGTATGTATGTGGTCCAACGGTCTATGACTTTGCCCATATCGGCAACGCACGTCCGGTTATTGTCTTTGATGTTCTGTTTCGCCTGCTGCGCCATGTTTTTGGTGAAGAACATGTGATCTATGCGCGCAACATTACCGACGTTGATGACAAAATTAACGCACGTGCGACTCGAGATTTTCCCGATCTGCCGCTCAACGAGGCGATTCGTAAAGTTACTGAGAAAACCGCCAACCAGTTTCAGTCCGACATGGGCAAACTGGGGTGCCTGGAGCCAAGCCACCAGCCACGTGCCACTGAATTCATCGACCAGATGGCGTCGATGATTCAGATCCTGATCGACAAAGGACACGCCTATGTTGCAGCGGGAAGCCAGGGCAGGGAAGTGCTGTTTCGGGTAAATTCCATGGCTGACTATGGCGCCTTGTCGAATCGCAATCTCGACGATCAACAGGCAGGTGCGCGCGTCGCCGTGGAGGAACATAAGGAAGATGCCGCCGATTTTGTGCTGTGGAAGGAATCCAGCTCGACTGAACCCGGATGGGATGGCACGTTTAACGGTGAGACTATCCAAGGGCGACCGGGTTGGCACATTGAATGCTCAGCCATGGCAGAGGCCTATCTCGGAAAGACCTTCGATATTCACGGTGGTGGGCTCGACTTGATCTTCCCGCATCATGAGAATGAAATTGCCCAGTCGCGCTGCTGCCATGGTACCGAGAAAATGGCAAACATTTGGATGCATAACGGATTTCTGCAGGTCGAAGGGCAGAAAATGTCCAAAAGTCTGGGCAATTTTCACACCGTCAATGAAGTGCTGGAAACAGAAAAGGTGGGTGGACGTAAATGGCCCGGCAATGTCGTGCGTCTGGCAATGTTGATGACCCATTATCGCGAACCAATCGACCTTTCGGTCAAACGCCTGGAAGAGGCGGAAAACATCCTGCGCAAACTGGCACGAGCCGCCAGCACTGCAAGGGGTGTAGTGTCTGGTGGCGCTAGTTCTGACATGTTCCATCAGGCATTGCAGGATGATCTGAATACCCCGTTGGCAATACAGGAATTGCAGAAACTCGCTGGAGCGGCTGCGGCTAATGCGGCGGCCCCGACCCAATTTGTCAACGGGTTGTCGTTTCTTGGCATAAACACAGAATCCAGTTCTGCTGAAGTCGACACAACCACAATCGACGCACAAATCGCCAAACGCCTTGCTTGCATTGCAGACAAGGACTGGGCTGCAGCGGATAAAATTCGAGATGATCTATTGGCTCAGGGAATTCAACTAAAGGATTCAAAAGATTCTGAAACCGGCATGCGCATCACCAGTTGGGAGGTGAAGTCATGATTTCAGGAGGATGTCAGTGCGGTGCGGTCCGCTATCGCTCTCAAAGCGTCAGCAAGGCTTCGATATGCCATTGTCGTATGTGCCAGAAAGCATTTGGAAATTTCTATGCACCGCTGGTCACTTCCAACAATCTGCAATGGACACGCGGCGAACCAAAATATTTCAAAAGTTCTGACAAGGTTACCCGTGGCTTCTGTGCTGATTGTGGGACGCCGTTGACATACGACTGGGGAGGTGAGGTGGAACTCGCCATAGCGACGCTCGACGACCCAACATTGGCGCCGCCGGCCACCCAGGTAAATGTCACTGACAAGCTGGATTTTGTCGATCAATTGCACCAATTACCGGTGCGTCAAAACTCAAGCGGCGAATCCAGTTTTATGGACGATCTGCAATCTCATCAACACCCCGACCGTGACACCGATCATTGGCCACCACAAACCTCAACGAAGAGCTCAACATGACCAAGCAACGTATCACCCTTTTTGATACCACCCTGCGTGACGGGGCCCAGACCCCAGGCATTGATTTTTCCGTTGAGGACAAAATTGCGATCAGCGGATTACTGGACGAATTTGGTCTCGATTATATCGAGGGGGGCTATCCCGGGGCCAACCCCACAGACACGGCTTTTTTTGATCAGAAACGAACCAAAAACGCCAAGTTTACCGCATTCGGTATGACCAAACGGGCAGGCGTTTCGATTTCCAACGACCCGGGTATTGCCGCATTGACGGCGTCGGCTGCCTCGGCCATTTGCTATGTCGCGAAGGCCTGGGACCTGCATGTAAAAGTCGCCTTGGGCTGTACCAATGAAGAAAATCTGGAAGGTATTTCAACCTCTGTGAAGGCGGCAATCGGTGTTGGCAAGGAAGCGCTGGTCGACTGCGAGCATTTTTTCGACGGCTACAAGGCCAATCCGCAATACGCACTTGAATGTGCCAAAACGGCATTTGATTCCGGTGCTCGTTGGGTGGTGTTGTGCGACACCAATGGAGGCTGCCAGCCAAGTGAGATCCGGGCCATTGTTGAAGCGGTTTGCAAGGTAATACCCGGAGAAAATGTTGGCATTCATGCCCATAACGACACAGGGCAGGCAGTTGCCAATTCGCTGGCCGCTGTTGAGGCCGGAGCCCGTCAGGTACAAGGCACCATAAACGGCATTGGCGAGCGCTGCGGCAATGCCAATTTGATCTCGGTTATTCCGACATTAGCGCTCAAACCGCATTTTGCTGAACGATTTGAAACCGGCATCGATGCCAGCAAGCTGAAATCCATTTCACGCTTGTCGCACGCGTTTGATGAACTGTTAAATCGCGCCCCTGAAAGTCAGGCGCCCTATGTCGGTTCCTCAGCATTTGCCACGAAAGCCGGTATTCATGCATCGGCGTTGATGAAAGATCCGACAACTTACGAACATGTGACACCAGATTCAGTTGGTAATGCCCGCAACCTGATGGTTTCGGATCAGGGTGGTAAATCGAATTTTCTCGACCAATTGTCGCGTCGCGGCATTGAAGTATCCAAAAGTGACCCCAAGCTGGATACATTGATCGCCATTGTAAAAGAGCGCGAAGCTACCGGATATGCCTATGAGGCGGCAGAAGCCAGTTTTGAGCTGTTGGCGCGCCGGACTTTGGGAACGGTGCCGCAATTTTTTAAAATAGATTCCTATCGTGCCAGTGTGGAGCGCCGGTTCAATGCGGTTGGTGACGTCGTGACGGTATCGGAAGCAGTCGTCAAACTGATGATCGACGGTCAGACTACCATGTCGGTCGCTGAAGGTATGGGACCGATCAATGCGCTGGACAAAGCTCTGCGCAAAGATCTTGGAAAATATCAGGCTGAGACGAAAGATCTGGAACTGGTCGACTACAAGGTGCGCATACTCAATGGCGGGACCGAGGCGATTACCAGAGTTTTGATAGAATCCACAGATCAGACAGGTGAACGCTGGTGGACGGTTGGTGTCTCCGTCAACATCATAGATGCATCCTTCCAGGCCCTGATCGACAGTTTGAACTATAAGCTGATCAAATGCGGGGCGATTGCGTGACGGCTGAAGCCCGGACCAGCAAGGCAGATTCTCGAAGAGGTTTTTTCTATGCGCTGGCCGCTTATGGCTTGTGGGGATTTTTACCGCTGTATTTCAAGCCCATGGAACATGTACCGGCAGCGGAAATGGTCGTCCATCGGATAATCTGGTCGGTACCCGTTGCTCTCATTGTCATTGGGGCTCAGGGGCGATTGGGAGAATTGCTGAGCCTGTTTCGTGACCGCAAAATATTCACGATGATGTTCATCACAGCGCTTTTGATCACCATAAATTGGGCCATTTACGTTT
Organism: Rhizobiaceae bacterium; assembly: GCA_014238155.1. GTDB lineage: Bacteria > Pseudomonadota > Alphaproteobacteria > Rhizobiales > Rhizobiaceae > Pseudahrensia. The sequence goes on along the minus strand of JABABQ010000034.1, from coordinate 240,428 downwards.
GGGCGATTGGGATCAATAAAACGTCAGAAGCGGCGCTTGGATACTACATCAATCCATTGATTACCGTGATGTTGGGTTATGCATTGCAGGGGGAAAGACTGAGCAGATTGCAAGCGGTGGCGGTGGGTATCGCTTGTCTGGCGGTTTTGATCAGAACCGTGTTTGGTGGTGTTTTTCCGTGGATTGCATTGACACTGGCGGTCTCGTTTGCAGCCTATGGCTACCTTCGAAAAACGGTGCCGGTCGGGCCGACGCAGGGCTTTTTGATGGAGGTTGTCATCCTCTTTCCATTTGGGTTTGGCTATTTGATTTGGTTGATTTCCATCGGTGAAAATCATTTCACACTGGTTTCCATTGAAGGCCCGTTGCTTATGTTTGCTGGGGTTGTCACCGCCGCACCACTGATACTTTATGCTTTCGGTGCCAAATTGTTGCGCCTGGCAACATTGGGGCTGATGCAATATATCGCACCATCAATCATTTTTGCGATTTCGTTTCTGGTATTTGGCGAGCAAATGGATTTTTGGCAGGGTCTGACATTCGTCATGATCTGGTCTGCACTGATACTCTATACTTGGAGTATGTTTCGTGGTGGCGAGGCCTGAGGCTTCAGGAAAACAATCCGGCAACGACGTCATCTGCACTGGTAAATGTTCGCGGCATGGCCCGATCCGGGTTGTGCAGAAATCCCGCATCCGCCATGTGCCGTACCAACTCGACATAGGGTGACCAGAACTCGTTGATATTCAACAAACCGACCGGTTTTTGATGGCGACGCAATTGGGCCCAAGTGAGGACTTCGACCAGTTCTTCGAGTGTGCCGATTCCTCCGGGCATGGCCAAAAAGGCGTCTGATTCATCAAACATCTGGCGTTTTCGAGTGTGCATGTCGGGGACAACAACCAGATTCACCCCTGCGATATTTTTGGCCTGTTGCCCTTGTTCTGAAGCCAGCAGGAATTCCGGAATGATGCCCAGCACTTCACCGCCATGTGCCAGCACACTTTCAGCAAGTGCTCCCATCAACCCTTTATCGCCTCCACCATAGACCAAACGCAGGCGATGTTCGGCCAGATGTTTGCCGAGCAAAACGGCAGCAGCTTTGAAATCTGGATCACTTCCGGGTGAAGATCCACAATAGACGCACAGGGAACGAATCGGATTTTTATCAGCATTGGTCATGCAGCGAGGATGCCTGTGAACCGTCGCAGGTCAACAGAAAAAGAATTGCGGGGTGAAAGCCCGTCAAAGCGTTTCAATCATTGGCCAAATTGTCGATATCCGTGCTATAGGGTGCTGAGAAATTTAACCTACCCGCCCATTTCTGCCTATATATCAGGGGCGACGACAGTTTGGGGTGATAGAATGGCCAATATACTGGCTCTATTTGGCGTGAAATCGGTGGTAGCTGCCGGTTCGGTAGCAGCCGTGGCAACTGGGGCTGTGGTTGTATATCAGGATGAAATTGCGAAGCTGTTTCAGCCGGACAGTATTTCTATACAACAACCGCTGGTCAACGAGCAGGCCAAGGTAAAAGTTGAACCGGGCGAAACCAAAAAGCCCGAAGTTAAAAAACAACCGGAGGCTGTGCCCGCTCCGAAGGCTGCCGAACTCGTTACCATTGAACCAAAATTTGATATTTTGAGGGTCGAGAAAGACGGCTCCATGCTGATCGCCGGCAATGCCGCGCCGAATGCCAAAGTTGATGTCATCAGCGCTGATGGCACCGTCATTGTCTCGACCAATGCAGGTCCGACCGGTGATTTTGTGGCCTTGCCGGATAATCCGCTTGCCCCCGGCGACTATGTGCTGTCGCTTCGAGCAGATCAGGGCGACGGCAAGTCGGTTTTGTCTTCGCAAACCAGCCTGGTCACAGTGCCCGAGGCTGGGGGCGAATTGCTGGCGATGATTAGTGAAGAGGGTCAAGCGAGCCGCATAATTTCCAAGCCCAAAGTGCTTGAAGCAAAGCAACCTGCCAAGCCGGTCGTGGAAGTGGCTGCTGATCCGGTGGTAGAAAAAGCGCCGGCTAAAACTGTTGAAGCTGAACCTGCCAAACAGGCGGTTTCGGACATCAAATCTGCCACCAGCGCAGAGCCAAAGCCGGTTGAAGTTGCCAAGATTGAAACTACTCTCGAGAAAATCGAGCCTCAACCTGAGAAGCTTGAGATTCAGCCCAAGAAAGTTGAGATTGTAGTAAAAGAGCCAGTGAAACAGGTAGCGGCACTCGAGCCAGAGCTTCAGCAGCCAGCAAATGTTTCAGTCCAGCCCACTGATGTCATTGAGTTGCCAAAACCACAGCCGATTCCTGCAGCACCACAAGTGGTCGTAGAGGCCGTCGAGATGGAAGGCGGACAGATATTCATCGCGGGCTCGATACCAAGCGGCGTTCCAGTCCGCATATATGTCGACAATAAGTTTATCGGCTTGGCGCGCGGAACGTCAGACAATCGATTTCTGGTCTCCAAACCATTTGACTTGGATGAGGGGGAACATTCGGTCCGCGCCGATGTGATTGACAGTACAAATGGTTCGGTCCTGGCCCGCGCCATTGTGCCGTTGGTTCATGAAATCCCCAACGAGTTGGAACCGACCCCCCCCACAGCGACGGTTGTGGCGACGGTGACGGCTCCCAGAGTTCCAGATAAAGTAGAGCAGCCGGTTGAAGTAGCTGCACTGGAACCCCCGAAACCTGCTATGGTAGAGCCAAAAGCTGCCGATCCGCCGCCAAAGCGTGTCGAGCAGCAAGTCACTGTAGCCCCCAAGGTAGCAGAACCAAAAGTCGAAACGACAGAATTGGTGAAACTCGAGCCCACCGTTGAGGTTGCAGCATCACCGCCAACTCCAAAGTCATCAGAACCGTCGCCGTCGCCGTCGCCGCAAACCTCGCCGCCGCCACGTATGCCAAAAGTGCTGAAGACCGGGCGGGCAGTGATCATCAAACGCGGAGATAATCTATGGCGAATTTCGCGCAAGACTTATGGGCGCGGCATCCGTTACACAACGATTTACAATGCAAATCGCAACCAGATTGCCGATCCACATCGCATCTTTATCGGGCAGATTTTCAAGATACCGCAAAAACCTGAGCAGGAAGGCTAACTTGCCCTTGAACACGTATATGTGAACTCCTACTTTATCGTAATAATACGATGAAAGGGTCGGGCATGGCGTGCTGTGAAGAATCCGTTGAAAAGCAAAGGCGTGAGATAAAGAATTCAGCCGACATGGCGGTGGTGTTCTCGGCGCTCTCAAACCCTGCCCGCATAGATATTTTGCGCCACATTGCACTGCACCGTCATTGTGGATGCAAAGACATCACTCAGGTTCTGCCTCTGGCACAATCGACTGTGTCTCAACATTTAAAAGTGCTGATTGAGGCGGGGATCGTGACCGTTGAGACCATCCCGCCGCGCTCCAGTTATCAGGTAAATGATGACTTGCTGAAAGCCATGGCGTTGACCACGAGTTCATTTCTGGATTCCTGTTGCGAAGGAAAATGCTGCTAGTGATTGATGCGCAAATAAACCATGAAAGCTTGATTTGACCAATAATTCTGCTCAGGCGGGAGGGCAGGCGGCTCAACAGGCTGCTGACAAGTCGTCTCTGGCAACTATCAAAAACTTGTGGCCCTACATGTGGCCGTCGGACAGACCGGATTTAAAAATCAGGGTTCTTTGGGCAGCTGTTTTTCTGGTAGCTGCCAAGCTGGTTACGGCAGTTGTGCCATTTTTCTTCAAGTTTGCCACTGATGCGCTTGATGGATTGGATCAGGACATTGCATGGTTGCCGGTCGCCCTCACAACTCCGATCATGCTGGTGATCGGATTTGTCGTTGCGCGGCTGGTGATGACCGGGCTGAACCAGTTGCGCGACGCCTTGTTTGCTCGTGTTGGCCAACATGCAGTTCGGCAGTTGGCCTATCGAACCTTTATTCACATGCACAAATTATCATTGCGCTTTCATCTGGCGCGGCGCACGGGCGGTTTGTCACGAATTATTGAACGTGGCACTAAAGGTATTGAAGTTATTGTTCGATTTACGATTCTCAACACGTTTCCGACAATCCTTGAATTTGCCCTTTACGCCGGCATCTTCGCTTATAATTTCGGCTGGACCTATGTCGCTGTCATCGCTGTGACTGTTTGGGCTTATAGCTATTTTACCATCAAGGTGAGTAACTGGCGTATTCAGATTCGCCGGGACATGAATAATTCCGATACGGAAGCGAGTTCGAAAGCAATTGACTCATTGCTGAATTACGAAACCGTCAAATATTTCGGCAATGAAGGAATGGAGGCGCGTCGGTTTGATGTTTCGATGGCGAAATACGAGCGGGCCGCAACTCGGACCTGGACATCGATCGGTTGGCTCAATTTCGGGCAAACCGTTATTTTTTCGATTGGCATGTTGATTTGCATGATCATGTCCGCTCTGGCCGTACAACGTGGCGAACAGACCATCGGCGATTTTGTGCTGATCAATATGTTTTTAATGCAATTGTCGATACCGCTAAATTTCATCGGATTCGTATATCGCGAAATTCGCCAGGGCCTGACCGATATCGAAGCGATGTTTGATCTGCTTGAAGTCGAACCGGAAATTGAAGATGTAATTAACGCACCGCCGCTGAATATCGTCGACGGGGCTATACGCTTCGAAAATGTAGATTTTCGCTATGATCCGGACCGGCCAATCCTGAACGGTGTATCGTTCGATGTGCCAGCAGGCAAAACGGTTGCAATCGTTGGTCCATCCGGGGCCGGTAAATCGACCATTTCGAGGCTGTTATTCCGTTTTTATGACATTCAGTCCGGTTCGATCACGATTGATGGCCAGGACCTGCGCAGCGTTGAACAGGAAAGCTTACGTGGGGCAATAGGAATGGTGCCGCAGGACACCGTTCTGTTCAACGACACGATTGCATATAATATTCGCTATGGTCGGGTGGACGCAACCGAAGAAGAAGTCGAACAGGCCGCCGAACGCGCCCAAATTCAGGATTTCATCGCACGGTTGCCAGAAGGTTTCGATACTCAGGTTGGCGAGAGAGGGTTGAAACTGTCCGGTGGTGAGAAACAGCGTGTCGCGATTGCCCGAACACTGTTGAAAGCCCCGCCTATTCTGGTGCTCGACGAGGCGACATCTGCCCTGGATACGCAAACGGAACAGGAGATCAAAGCGGCTCTTGATATTGTTTCCGCCAATCGCACCACGGTCGTCATTGCGCATCGCCTGTCGACGATTATTGATGCTGACGAAATAATAGTCCTTGAGGCTGGTGAAATTGCCGAACGCGGCACCCATGCTAAACTGCTTCAAAAAGATGGTCTCTATGCATCCATGTGGAACCGCCAGCTTGAGGCATCAGAAGCCGAAAAACGCCTGCGGGAAGCTCATGAGAATGACGATCTTGGTGTGGTAATCAAACGGGCACCGGTGGAGCCGACGGCCTGATGCAGAGTTGGAAACCGGCGTTGATTGTCTGCCTGGTTTCAACCCCGTTTGCCCAGCATGTGTTTGCGCAGGACGTTGATCAGCAAATTGTTGAGCTTGAGCTGGTATTGGCGGTTGATGCATCGACCAGTGTGGATAGTGACGAATATAACCTGCAGCGCAGTGGAATAGCCGGGGCGTTTCGTCATCCACAGGTATTGGCGGCAATCGACGGGCTTGGTGAAGAAGGTCTTGCGGTCAGTGTAGTTCAATGGGCCAGTGCTGGAAATCAACGGCTAGCGGTGGACTGGATACAGGTAAACAGTCGCCAGTCTGCATTTCGGCTGGCAGGCGAAATTGACGCCATGCCGCGCCTGTTGAGCGGATTCACCGATATTGCCGGGGCCATCACCTTTTCGACGGCGGAAATTCAAAAAAACAGCTTCAATGGTCGCCGATTGGCCATTGATGTGTCGGGTGATGGTACAAGCGACCGAAATGATCCGGCGATTGCCCGTGATCAGGCAATTTCAAAAGGCATCACGATCAACGGTCTGGTGATCCATTCTATCGAATATGACCTGGGTGATCTGGCGAGATTTGAACTGCGAACCCACTATCGTGATCGGGTGATAGGCGGTCCGGGGGCGTTCCTGTTAAACGCTGAAAGCTTTGAGACTTTCGCTGTGTCGATGCGTGAGAAACTTTATCGGGAGATATCCGGTCCGCTGTTTGCGGGCAATCTGTGAGCCATTTCGCTTTGCGCAATTAACCGATTTGGGTATACCAATATGCAAGTTAACCAGCGAAAGTAATTTATGTCTGTCAGCAACTCGATACGCGATGCCATGGTGCCAATCCACAAAGAGGGCTACCGGTTTATTGCGATCTTTGCAGCCGTGACTGTGGCACTTGGCTTTGTCTGGCAACCGCTGTTCTGGATTGGGCTGATCCTGACCATCTGGTGCGCACTTTTTTTTCGTGATCCGGAACGGATTGTCCCATTGAGCGATGATCTGATCGTCAGTCCTGCGGATGGTGTTGTGTCCAGCATCGGTCATTTTGTGCCACCGGCAGAACTGGAATTGGGCAGCGATCCACGTATGCGCATTACCGTGTTCATGAACGTCTTCAACTGCCACGTTAATCGCGCTCCGGTGCGAGGCAACCTGCTGGTGTCGCGTCACAAGGCAGGCAAGTTTCTTTCTGCCGATCTGGATAAAGCATCCGAAGAAAACGAGAGGCACAGTATCGTTATCGACGGTCCCAATGGACCGGTAGGAACTGTACAGATTGCTGGTCTGGTGGCGCGCAGAATTCTGTGTTGGTGCGAAGAAGGGCAGGCCGTGGGGCAGGGTGAGCGATTTGGCTTGATCCGGTTTGGCTCCAGGGTTGATGTATTTTTGCCCGGTGGCGCTAACCCTCGGGTGGCGCTTGGACAAACAATGATTGCCGGCGAAACGGTGATTGCGGCGCAGGACGACGTTGCGCCCTCCAGCCTGAACCCGACCAGAATTTAGGCGGCTCACCGATGAAACCGCCATTTCCCGAATACGACCCCAAACGCGAAGACCCCAAACCCATCCCCAATGCGGATGGTGTGGAACCGCCAAACCTGTTCGATGAAGGTGGTGATGACGACGAGGTGGCGCAGATATCCCGACTGCGGGACGTGCCGTTCAGAATGTTGGTGCCCAACTTGATCACACTGGGGGCGATTTGTTCAGGTCTGACAAGTATCCGGCTGGCATGGGAAGATCGCTACGAATTGGCCATTGTGGCCATCGTGTTTGCAGCGATTCTGGATGCATTGGACGGACGCGTTGCGCGTTTCCTGAAATCTTCCAGTTCGTTTGGCGAACAGCTCGATTCACTGGCAGATTTCGTTAATTTTGGAGTAGCACCGGCGCTGGTGCTCTATCTGTGGACGCTCAATCAAATGAGCAGTCTGGGTTGGGTCGTGGCACTGGTATTCGCCATTTGCGGCTGTTTGAGGTTGGCGCGGTTTAACGTCATGCTGGATGATCCTGATCGACCTGGCTGGCAGGTGGACTTTTTTACCGGTGTGCCGGCACCAGCGGGCGCGTTGTTGGTTCTACTGCCCGTCTATATGGGCCAGCTGGGGCTCGAACGCAGCATGGCCGTTACCGTGTTCTCTGCGTGCTATATGCTGTTTGCAGGTTTTTTGATGGTGTCCAACTTTCCCACCTGGTCGTTCAAGCGGGTCGGCGGGCGGGTGTCTCGCGGCATGGTCTTGCCGGTCATGCTGGGATTGATATTGGTGATCGTGATCCTGTTCAGCTATCCATTCATGGTGCTGACATCATTCGCGATCCTGTATCTCATCACCATTCCGCTGAGTTACCGGGACTGGGCCCGTCGTGAGGCGGCGGAAACGGTGAAAGCTGTCGACGTACCAGAAGCCTGAACGGCGCCAGCCACCGCAGATTATTCGGCTGCGGCGGGCAGTTGGTCGTCGTCTTTTTTCTGTTTGACTGATTTTGGCAATTCCACAACACTGCTGTCTTCGGCGTGCCGGACCGTCTTTTTCTTGATTGCATTCTTCTTCGGTTTTGCCACCTTGGCCGACCGCATCATTTCATTGAGATCGGCAAGCTGAACTTCCTGAACAGTTGCAACTTCAACCGCTGCCGGGCGACGTATTTTCACTGAGATCCATTTGAACGGGGCAGCAATATTTGCGGGCATTGCCAACATGCTGGGGATCATGATCAGTGTCAGCACGGTTGAGAATGCCAGTCCGGAGATGATGGCAGTCGACAACTGCACCCACCACACGGTTGTAATACCACCGTATGAAATGGTGCTGGTGAAAAAGTTCATGTTGAGCTGCAACGCCATCGGGACAAGACCGAGAATTGTAGTGATTGTCGTCAGCATGATCGGACGAAGCCGCTGGGCTGAGGTCTTGAGGACAGCTTCGCGGGTTTCCACGCCTTCTGAGCGCAACCGGTTAAACGTGTCAATCAAGACGATCGCGTTGTTCACCACAATGCCGGCGAGAGCCACGACCCCAGTACCCGTCATGATGATTGAAAACTTCTGACCGGTAACCATCAGCCCGATAAGCACACCAATGATGGCCAGCACAACTGTCGAAAGCGTCAGGATGGTTTGGTAGAAAGAATTGAACTGAGTCACAAGAATGATGAACATCAGGAACAAAGCAATGCCGGCTGCACGAGCCAGAAACTCGCCAGATTCTTTTTGCTCTTCATCACCACCGCGGAACTTGTACTGAATTGTTGTTGGAAAATTTTGACTTTTCAACCATGTCTCGATTTCGGCGACTTTGTCGTCTGGAGTGATGACGCGCTCTTTTCCTTCATCTTCAATATACTCAACATGTCCGGGAATGATATTGGCCTTAACTTCCATTGAATAAAGACCATCTTTGCGAGTGATCGAACTGACCTTTGGTTTGGCCGAACGTTCAACGAAATTCGCCAGGGGTACTTGGCCCTGTTCGGTTGGCAATTTTAACTTGTCGAGGGAACCAAAGCTGCGCTCCGATTTCGGCAGGCGAACACGAATGTCCAGTTCATCTTCGGAATCATCTGGTCGGTACTTACCAATCGGCACACCGGTGGTGACCAGTTGCACCATGGAACCTATGGCAACGATACTGGCATTATAACGGCCAGCTTCTTCGCGATTGACCTTCAATTCCCATTCGATGCCCGGCAACGGGCGTCCGTCTTCCAGGTCTTGAACGCCGGGCAAAGTGTCAAAATATTGCCGTGCCAGTGTAACTGCGGCCACCATGTCTTCATATTTGGTTGACTTCAGTTGGAGGCGGATGTCCTTGCCTGTCGGTGGCCCGCCTTCGATCTTGCGTACCTCTACCTTGATCCCGGGTATGGAGGCCGTTTTTTCGCGAATCTCCTTAAAAATCTCTAGGGCCACGGGGCGGTCGCTAAATTCAGTCAATTCAATTTGAAGTTCGCCAACAACGTCGGCGGGCTTGTCCTGGACGCCCCCAATTGGACTGCTGGATCCGGTGCTGCCACCGGGTGCCGTCGCAATCATGACGGAATTTCTGATGCCTGGGATGGTCAGGACAATTTCTTCTACTTCACCAACGAGATCGCGTACCTGCACGGCTGCAAGGTTGCCACGTGCAGACACCAATACAATTGCCTGATCAGGCTCCTCATCAACAAAGAATTCCACGCCGGAATTGTGTGCCGGAAACAGCTTGACGAAGACGATAAACGCCACGCCGAGAATCGAGGCAATGACGACCAGATTGCCAATGATATTGCCTGATAGCAGTTTCAAAATCAGCAGATAGCCGCCCAGTGCACCTGGCACTTTTTTGACGTCGAGAGCATGTTGGCTGGTGAACATCAGCGTGACACGATCTTCTTTGGTTTCACGGCGCGCCAGTAATGTCAGGATTAGGTACATCAGTGGAAACGCAATTGCTCCCACCACCAGCATCACAACAAACGCAACTGGGTCGATTTGTTCGATGAATCGGCCAGTTGAATTAATTTCAGATGAAGCAATCTTGCCAAGCTCATCAAGATTGTTGGTGGTTCCAATTCCATGGACGAGGAATTCCAGCGTGGCACCGGCAGTGCTCTCCAGTGCCCGGATAATAGGATCTAGTCCAAAAGTTATCTTTTCACGGAATGCCAGAGCATATGCGGCCAGCGCCAGAATGGTGGAAGTGGTCACTGCGGTTAGTCTGAGCCCGCCTTTGCGTCCAATTTTGGCAGCTATCCAGCCGGTGGCAGCACCCGCTGTTGGCAGAAAGATCAGCGCGGTCATCAATGATGCCGTCAAGACAATGATTACCATGATCGGCAGATACGACATGAATTCGCCCGGAACTCCCGGCCAAAGCAACAACGGCAGGAATGCGGCCAGCGTTGTGGCGGTCGATGAAACCACGGGCCAGAACATCAATTGGGCAGCTCTGGTATAGGCTTGCGAGGCCGGCATGCCTTCGGCCAGCTTTCGATCGGCGTATTCGGTCACAACAATGGCGCCGTCCACCAACATGCCCACCGTCAGCACCATACCGAACAGAACCATCATGTTGACCGTCATCCCAGCCAGGCCAAGGATCATAAAGCCGACGGCGAAGGAAACAGGCACCGATATGCCCACCAGCAATCCGGACCGCAGGCCCAGTGAAGATACAACCACGATCAGCACCAGTGCGATGGCGGTCATGATTGAGGCTTGCAGGCTGCCCTGAACTTCGCCAATAAAACTGGATTGATCGAGCAGGTAGTTGATCTTGATTGGTTCAGGCCAATCTTTGGAGAATTCTTTTACAACTTTGACCACGGCTTCGTTGTTTTTGATGATGTTGGTGCCAATGCGTTTTACAACCTGCAATGCGATGGCTGGTTCGCCGTTGACCCGAGTAAAGCTCGATGGATCCTTAAAAGTACGTCTGATATCGGTGACGTCACCCAATGTTACGACCGCTTCACCGTTCTGTTTGATGGGAATTGCATAGACGTCTTTGGCTTCCTCAACCAGTCCAGGCACTTTCAAATTGAATCGTCCCGTTCCGTTGTCCATGTGACCTGCGGCCACCAACTGATTGTTCTGGTTCAAGGCGTTGAGCAGTTCCGACTGAGTAATATTGTAGGATTCAAGGCGGGCCAAATCCAAAATTACTTCCAGCATTTCCTCGCGATTGCCGGACAGAGTGGCTTCGCGAACGGTGCTAATGGATTCGATTTCGTCCTTCAGGCGACGGGCATGTTTAAACAGAGTCCGTTCGGGAACTTTCCCCGACAATGTGACGATAATTGTCGGTTGCAGGGCGAAATTGGTTTCGTTGATGATGGGCTCATCGGCATCGGCAGGCATTTCCGCCCTGGCCTGATCAACTTTGTCTCGAATATCAGCAAGGACTTTGTCCTTGTCTGTGTCGATATTGAATTCCAGCACAGCAAGGGCATTGCCTTGTGAAGAAACGGTGGTGATTTCCTTCAGTCCGTCCAGACCGCGTAATTTTGTTTCCAGTGGTCGAACGAGCAAACGCTCGGAATCCTTAGGTGAAATGCCCTGCTGGCCGACAGAAACGAAATAGACTGGCACATCGATGTCGGGATTAGCCTCTTTGGCTATGTTGATATAAGTCAGAACGCCGGCAATGACCATCACCAGCATCATTGTCAGGACGGTTTTGGGCCGGCTTAGAATTACCGCCAGGGCATTAGTCATGACTTATTCTCCGGCTGTTCGCTCTCCGGTTGCCCACCGTCCGCAGCTTTTTTCATTGCTTCCATTTGCTGGGCTGTGAACGCCTCGACCTTTTCTCCAACGGTTACATAATCTTGTCCGTCAGTGATGACTTTCAGACCTGGTGAAAGGCCATCAACCCAGGACCGCTTTTCGTCCTGGGCTATAATTGTCACGGGATTGAAGGTGACAATGTTGTCAGCGGTGACAGACCGGACACCAAATTTACCAGCATCGTTCAGAACCAACCAGCTCGGATTGATTTTATAGGCTTTGACCGGTTTCAAGGCGATTTTGGCTGTTGCAGTCATTCCATCCCGCAGGGTGCGTTGGGGATTGGGAATTTCGATCTCTATGTTGAAAGTTCGCGTGTTGGGATCCGCAGCCGGAGAGATGTAGCGAATTTTGCCCATCACCTTCTCTCCCGAAATCAGTTCGACTGAAGAGGCCATGCCCGGGCTTATAGCAGTGATCTCACGTTCCGGTACCTGTCCGGAAAACAGCATCGGATTGGTTTCCATTAGTGTGACGCACACATCGCCAGCTGAAAGATTGTCACCGACTTCGGCATAGGGCGGCTGAACCTGTCCGCCTACGGTGGCATGAATTTCGGTTCGCTTCATGTCCTGTTCAGCTGTTGCCAGTGCCGCTTTGGCCGTATCCAACAAAGCTTTCAGGCCACGCAATTTGGTGTTGGTAGCGAATCCACGGTCGACCAATGTTTTGTTGGCCTCATAATCTTCCTCGGCCTGCGTTAAAATAGCTTTTGCGCGATCCAATTGACTGCTGCGAACACCCTTGTCGATAACGCAGAGAAGGTCGCCGGGCATTACCAGTTGACCTTTGGTGACCGGGCGGGACTCCACGGTGCCGCCAGTTTCAGCTCGCACACTGACCACCGAATCTGCCTGAGTGCGCCCCCGAATGGTCAAAGTTTCGGTCCGCTCGCTGAGTTGCAATTCCGCTATGCGAACCTGAAACACCTTTTTGGTGAGCTTGGCTTCTTTCTGGGCAATGGTTTGCGGATTGGAGTCGGACCGGCCGCCTGTAATCAGTTTGCCAGTAGCCATCCATCCGCCAATTCCGGCAAGAATAGCCAGCGATACGAGGTGGGATCCACGTAATTTCATGTCAATGCGGCTCCTATTCCGCTGCCATTAGGGGAGAATCAGGATGCAGGCTGGTTCCGGCAATTGCCTCCAGCTCTGCCCTGTTATCCATGATGTAATTTAAACTTGTTGTCAGGCAGGTACGCCCATAATCGCCAACCCAGTCCTTGGCCTTAAGGTCAACACTGCGCATGGCGGTTTCGATGATTTCCAGTTCATAATTGAGATAATCAATTTGCAAATCTATTGCAGATCGCACGTCTTCGGGACGCATCAGTTCCGCACACATCGCCAGCAGCAGAAACTCGCTTTTGAAAATGTCTTTCTGAGCTGGCCTGGAGAGCGCTGCGAGAAATTCTTCACGACCGGCATCGGTAACCGAATAGACCTTGCGATTCGGTTTGCCATCTTGCTGTTCTTCCCGACTGACGACAAGTTCCTCGTTCTCCATGCGTGTTAACGCGGGATAGATGGAACCGAAGCTTGCATCAACAAAATGGCTGAAATGCCCATCGGTCACGAGCTTGCGTATCTCGTATCCAGTGCTGTCACCGCAGCCCAATATCGCCAGGCAAAGAGTTCTTACATTCATATCTGTCTCGTTGGTCAGCTGGCCCGAATGGGAGAAAATAGTTTGTTCAGAACCATATGGTGTTCAAGTATATACTCGTCAACCATATATCAATCGAGAATATGAATATTTTTTGACTTTTTTTTAGATAAGGTAGCCAGAAGCTAGGTTTTGTCAGACGACTCCACCCGACCCAGCCATCGCTTAGGACGGCCCTTGCGGTCATCCATTTCGCCCGCAAGTGCTTGAAGTTCTCTTAAACGTCTTGTTACATCAGATAGATAGCGGTCGTCCCCGATCATGTTCTTCTCTTTGATCAGCGGCAGAATGTTGGTTTCAACTTCCGGTTTCATAGCGGCAGCTCCTGAGCGTTGACTTCAACGTGCCAAGAGTGGGTTAAGGAACTCAAAATTTTATTGAGCAGAATCTTCTAACCAGCGTCGGTTTGGAAAATCATAGACCAGCCCGTTTTCGGTCAATTCCGGAGATGCCAGTTCGATCAGGGTCGGGACTATTTCTTTTGCCGGGGTGACATCTTCTGGATTTTCTCCAGGTGCATATTGGGCCCGCATTTTGGTGCGCAGCGTCCCCGGATCAACAAGATTGGCGTTTACGGTGGTCAAACGATTTTCTTTCGCATAAGTGCGGACAATCGCTTCAAGCGCTGCCTTGGAAGCAGTGTATGGCCCGACGAACGCCCGCTGGTGGCGCACCGCGCCAGACGACATGAAAATTGCCCGCCCGGCGTCAGACGCCTGCAGCAGAGGGTCCATCGATCTTATAAGCCTGAAATTAGCTGTCACATTAACCGCGAAGACGTCTTCAAAGACGGATGGTTTATTCTGGGCCAGGGGCGTCAGCACACCCAGGGTTCCGGCATTGCCGAACAGGATATCGAGATGTCCCCAGCGCTCATGGATACTGGCACCCAATCGGTCCAGAGCTTCAAAGTCGGTGACATCCAGCGGCACCAGGGTAGCGCTGCCACCGGCAATATTGATGTCATCATCAAGTTCTTCAAGTCCGCCGACAGTGCGGGCGAGGGCGATAATGTGGGCGCCGGCTTTGGCAAGACCCAATGCGGCTTCATAGCCCACACCGCGAGATGCCCCGGTGACCAGTGCAATCCGGCCTTCGAGCAGTTTTTGGTCAGGCATTAATCAGCGTCCACCCGACAATAGGGAAATCGGTCTGACATTGTCGGAACCGTCCAGTTCAATGCCTTCACGATCGGTCAATCGGGTCGGATACTCTCCGGTGAAACAAGCATCACAAAATTGTGGAGAGTCATTGTCTCGGGCGGCTTCTCCTGTCGCGCGATACAATCCATCAATGGTCAGAAAAGAAAGCGAATCGACTTTGATGAAATCCGCCATTTCTTCAATGCTCATCCGAGAGGCCAGAAGTTTTTGTTTTTCCGGCGTATCGACCCCGTAGAAACAACTTGAGGCGGTTGGCGGGCTGGCAATGCGCATATGCACTTCCCGGGCACCGGCATCGCGCACCATGGCAACAATCTTTTGGCTGGTTGTGCCACGCACAATGGAATCGTCGACTAACACAACGCGTTTGCCTTCGATCAGGCGCCGATTGGCGTTGTGCTTCAGTTTAACACCCATATGGCGGATATTGTCGGTCGGGGCGATGAACGTGCGACCGACATAATGATTGCGAATTATGCCGAGTTCAAAGGGCAGGTTGGCTGCCTGGGCAAATCCAATCGCTGCTGGTGTTCCAGAATCCGGCACCGGCACAACAATGTCGGCGTCAACCGGAGATTCTACAGCCAGTTCTTCGCCAATCTTCTTACGCACATTGTAAACATTTTCGCCCTGAACCATAGAATCGGGACGCGCAAAATAGACATATTCAAAGACGCAAAAGCGCGGTTTCTTGGCTTCAAACGGATAATGGCTTTCAACACCATGCTCGTTGATGACAACCATCTCACCGGGTTCAACATCGCGCACGAAACGTGCTCCGATAATGTCGAGCGCACAAGTTTCCGAAGTCAGCACGTATGAGCCATCCACGTCACCCAATACCAGCGGACGAACTCCCAGTGCATCGCGGCAACCAATCAATTTTTTGCCGGATAGAGCGACCAGAGAAAATGCGCCCTCGAGTTGTTTAACCGCATCGGTCAGTTTTGGAACAAGGCGTTTTTCCTCGCTCATGGCGATCAGGTGCAAGATTACTTCGGTGTCGGAAGTTGATTGAAAAATTGCTCCACGTTTCTGCAATTGTCCGCGAATAGTTGAAGCGTTGGTGAGATTGCCGTTATGGGCAACTGCAAACCCGCCTCCGGCAAAATCGGCAAAAAATGGTTGCACATTGCGCATCCCTTCGCCTCCGGTCGTGGAATAACGATTGTGGCCGATGGCGCTATGGCCGGGCAGGCGAGCAATCACCGATGGTTTGGTAAATGTATCACCGATCAGACCAACATGGCGCTCGGCATGAAAGGTTGCACCGTCCAGCGTGACAATTCCGGCAGCTTCCTGACCGCGGTGCTGCAAAGCATGCAGCCCAAGTGTTGTTAGCGCAGCGGCGTCGGCATGGCCATAAATGCCAAAGACACCACATTCTTCGTGAAACTTATCGGAAAACATTTTATGTTCCTTAGAACTAATCGCGCCGAAGTCTGATCAGGTCTTTTGATCAGTATCCTGCTCGCCTTCTTTTTTGTCTTTGCCTTCACTTTCGAAGAAACGTTTGATGACTTCTTCAAGATTTTCCGGCAAAGCGTCGCGGATATTGGTGCCGATGGCGACCAGCATCGGTTTGGATTTGGCGTTGGCCACCCATTCCGGTTCGTTCTCATTGGCCAGCCACAGAAACCCCATCAAAGTGATAATAACCAAAAGCGCTCCGCGGGCTGCACCGAAAATAAATCCCAAAGTGCGGTCCAGCACGCCAATCCTGCTATCGATGATCAGGTCAGCCAACAACATGGTCAGGTAGCTGACGATGATCAGAACAATCAAAAAGATGGATGCGGCAGAAATGGCATCGGCCACGAGAGGGTTGGATGCAACGCTGGGGATTGTACTGGCAATGGTGGGGCTGAACATTGTGTAAAATGTAGCGGCAGCAAATGCAGCGGCGATCCATGATACAATGGACAAAACCTCGCGGGAAAATCCGCGGATCATCGCAAGGATTGCTGATATCAGCATAATAACGACCAATATGCCGTCGAGCTCAGTAATTGGCATCGGTTTCACCTTGTCTCGTTAACGCGCACTATGTGCCAGTAACACCACCTTGGGGCAAGACTTCGTTCGCTGTTGAAGCAATTTCAACCACAAGATCTGCCAGTGTGGTGATCGTATTTAGCCTTAAACCGCTTCGTTTCACGGTTTCGCTGCCTTTTGCATAGGTTGCCTGATCGAATCCGAGCTTGCCGGCTTCCTTGAGTCGACCAGCTGCCTGCGAGACCGGGCGCAAATGTCCCGAAAGACTGACTTCACCAAAAAACACGGAGTTATCGGGCAGAGGTTTGTTTGCAAGTGAGGATACCAATGCAGCAGCGACTGCCAGATCGGCTGCCGGTTCCGAGATTCGATATCCACCAGCAACATTGAGATAAACGTCATGGCCGCCGAGGCGGACCCCGCAATGGGCCTCCAGCACGGCAAGAATCATCGAAAGACGAGCGCTGTCCCAACCCACAACAGCTCGGCGCGGCGTGCCAAGTGTCGATTCGGCCACCAAAGCCTGAATTTCAACCAAAACTGGGCGTCGCCCTTCAATTCCAGCAAAAACTGCTGCTCCCGGTGCAGCCTTTTGGCGATCGCCTAGAAACAGTTCCGAGGGATTGGCAACTTCGCGCAGCCCGACATCTGACATTTCAAATACGCCGATCTCATCGGTCGGTCCGAATCGATTTTTTACGCCGCGCAGAATGCGAAAATGATGGCCACCTTCGCCCTCAAAATACAAAACTGCATCGACCATATGTTCAACCACCCGAGGACCGGCAATCTGGCCTTCCTTGGTCACATGGCCAACCAGTACAACAGCAGAACCGGATTGTTTGGCATAGCGGATCATCGCCTGGGCAGAACTGCGTACCTGGCTGACAGTTCCCGGCGCTGATTCCACGCGATCAGTCCACAGGGTTTGGATGGAATCGATGACCACCAGGGCAGGTTTCTGATTGGCCTGCAGCGTGGTGATGATGTTTTCGATATTGGTTTCGGCGATCAATTGCACAGGCGCCTTGGCATCACCAAGCCGCTGAGCCCTCAACCTGACCTGGGCAACCGCTTCCTCACCGGAGACATAGATCACGGAATGTCCGTGTATTGCCAGTGCGGCAGAAACCTGCATCAGCAATGTCGACTTTCCAATGCCGGGATCACCCCCCACCAGCAGGGCAGATCCTGGAACCAGTCCACCACCGATCACGCGATCAAATTCAGCAATTTTGGTTTCGGTCCGGGCTTCCGGACGGGTATCACCGTTGAGCGGTTCAAGGGCTACCACACGGCCTTTTTTCAAAGGCTTGCCGGGTCCTGTGGCAACACCGGTGCCCGGACTTTCTTCCACCAGCGTATTCCACTCACCGCAGGCGTCGCAACGACCCGACCAGCGTGGATGGGCACCACCGCAATTCTGGCAGACAAACTGGATTTTGGGGCTAGCCATCGGCGCCAACATATATGCGGGAATATCTGTTGCCCAGTCCCGTCAACAATTCATAACCGATTGTTCCGGACGCCTTCGCAACATCGTCAACATGGATGACATCGCCGAACAGTTCGATCCAGTCTCCGGCGGCGATTTCAGCCTCCAATATGTCGGTCACGTCGAAAGCGCACAAATCCATCGAAATGCGACCGACACCATTGATGATCGTTCCATTGAATGCGGCTTGCGCTGGCGGTGCAACCTGACGCATGGCAACACCCTTGTGGCTGGCACCCCGGTGATACCCATCTGCATAGCCAACCGAGATATAGGCAATGCGGCTGTCACGTTTCAGCACTTCTGCTCCTCCATAGCCAACAGCATCTCCTGCCTTGGCAGTGCGTATCTGGACAATACGCCCTTCAAGTTTCACCACTTGTTGCATCGGATTGGCCGTGTGATTGAGAGCCTCGCCGCCGTAGATTGCCACACCCGGGCGGATCAGTTCAAAACCGTGATCACTCTGTTGCAGGATGGCAGCAGAATTTGCAGCAGAGCGGGGCACACCAGGCAGCAGAGTTGCGCCTTTTAGAAACAGATCTCGTTGACGCTCGGTTTGGGCATGGCCAATATCGTCGGCGCAGGCGTAATGGGTCATCAACAACTTGACGTCCAGATTATCGATGATTTCGTGATCGCCGACAACCGCCTCCAACTCATCCAACGTCAGGCCCAATCGGGTCATACCGCTGTCCATGTGAAGAGCACAGGGAAGGGGTTTCCCTTCCGCAATTGCGGCCGTAACCCAAGTTTGAATTTCGGGCAGGCTGCCGAGGATTGGCGTCAAACCTTCTCCGAGATAAACCGGCACAGCTGAAGCGAACAATCCATTGAGGACAAAACATCGGGCTGCCGACAATGTCTGCCTGACGCGGATGCCTTCCTGCGGCAGCGCGACAAAAAATGTTTCGCAGCCAGCGTTTGATAGCGCCGTCACAACAGGTTCAATGCCGCATCCATAGGCGTTTGCTTTGACGACTGCGGCGCATTCGGCTGCGCCTGCGTGGCTGGCAAGCAGGCGCCAATTGTTTACAAGGGCACCCAGGTCGATGGTCAGCCGACCGCCGACAAGATCAGAATCGACAGTCACGGCCTACTCAAATCGTTCCGGAAGATGGTCGTCGTCGATCAGATCGGTGAATCTGGTAAATTCCGCCTGGAAGGCAAGATTTGCCGTTCCGGTTGGGCCGTGGCGCTGCTTGGCGATAATCACCTCCGCCTTGCCGCGGCCAGCCTCATAGCGCTGAGCATTTTTTTCATAGTCTTTGTTGTCGGTATCGTTCATCAACCGCTCGGCATAATATTCGTCACGATAGACGAACAACACCACATCTGCATCTTGTTCAATGGATCCCGATTCACGCAGATCCGATAATTGTGGTCGTTTGTCCTCACGATTTTCAACCTGACGCGACAATTGCGACAGCGCGATGATTGGCACGTCCAGTTCTTTGGCAAGGGCTTTCAAACCCGTGGTGATTTCGGTGATTTCCTGCACCCGGTTTTCGGTGCGTTTGTTGCCCTGCATCAATTGGATATAGTCGATAATCAACACGTCCAGACCGCGCTGTCGTTTGAGTCGTCGCGCACGGGCGGCAAGCTGAGCAATGGAAATGCCACCCGTCTGGTCAATATAGAGCGGGATTCGATGCATCATCTGGGAACAGCCAACGAGCTTTTCAAACTCGGCTTCATTAATTTCACCGCGTCGAATTTTCGAGGAAGAAATTTCGGTCTGTTCGGCGATAATACGTGTCGCCAACTGCTCGGCCGCCATCTCAAGCGAGAAGAACCCGACCACACCACCATTGACAGATTTTGATGTACCATCCGCCTGAATTTCCGGTTCATAGGATTCGGCAATATTGAATGCGATATTGGTGGCAAGGGACGTTTTCCCCATTGCCGGGCGACCGGCCAGAACGATCAGGTCAGACTGCTGCAACCCTCCCATTTTCTGGTCCAGTACCCGCAGACCCGAGGCAATGCCAGACAGATGACCATCGCGCTGGAATGCGGCACTTGCCATATCTATGGCATTGCCGACAGCTGAACCAAAATCGTTGAACCCACCGTCATATCTGCCAGTTTCAGCCAATTCAAACAGTCGCCGCTCGGCGTCTTCAATCTGAACATTTGGTGTCATGTCCACCGGCGCGTCAAACGCGATATTGACCATGTCTTCGCCGATGCCAATGAGATTGCGGCGGGTTGCCAGATCATAGATGGAGCGGCCGTAATCTTCGGCATTGATGATGGTGGTTGCCTCCGACGCCAGCCGCGCCAGATAGGTGGCGACTGTCATGTCTCCAACTTTTTCGTCTTCCGGCAGGAATGTCTTGATGGTGACAGGGTTGGCCCGCTTGGCGGCGCGGATCATGTCGGACGTTACCTTGTAAATCTGCCGATGAAGCGGCTCATAAAAGTGGTCGGGTTCGAGAAAGTCAGAGACCCGGTAAAACGCGTCATTGTTGACGAGAATGGCGCCGAGCAAGGCCTGTTCCGCTTCGATATTGTTGGGTGCGGTCCGATACGAGGTCGGTCCCGATCCTGGGCCTGCAACAATATTTTCGGCAGTTTCGGCCATAAATATCCCTTTCGCCGCACCGGGTGCGTCGTCTGCATCTGTTGATGGTTACGCTTGAACAGAAGTCCATCTATAGACGCGAAATGTCACAACGACAGCCAAATTCGCCGATAACGGGAAAACAAATTTCAATTCTCCCACTGTTCACAGGCTGTGCAAACTTCGAGCAGGCAAATTGGCGAATCTCACAAATCTGCTTGACATAATCTGCCAAATTTGCGGCGGAAATAAAAGCGGGCGACTCACTGGAGCCGCCCGCAAGGCAATAATATGTCGTTTGGAGTGAGGATTCCGGACGTTAGCTGGCTTTTTCTTCTTCAGAAGGTTCCCCACCAGCTTCGTCACCAGCTTCGTCGCCAGCGTCGTCGCCAGTTACCTCGTCAGAAGCCACTTCGACAACTGCTTCTTCAGCAGGAGCTTCCTCGTCTTCGATCAGTTCATCGAGGTCGGCATCTTCGGGATTTTCAAAAATGTCTTCAATGCTCAGCTCGTCTTCTTCTGCCACATCATCGCCTTCAAATGCGTCACGGCTGGTCAGGTCTTCACCGGCAGCCTGACGGACGGCTTCGTCTTCAGAACGGGCAACATTCATGACGATTTCAACTTCAACTTCAGGATGCAGCGCGATCAGAACTGAGTGCAGGCCAATAACTTTGATCGGAGCACGCAGCTCGACCTGACTGCGGCCAACGGAATAACCGTTTTCTTCCAGTGTTGAGACAATGTCGCGGGCAGCAACCGAGCCGTAGAGCTGGCCAGTTTCACCAGCAGAACGTACTGCAACATATGTGTTGCCGTTGAGCTTTTCAGAAACTTCCGCAGCTTCATTCTTGCGTTCCAGGTTGCGGGCTTCAAGATGAACACGCTGCGAGTCAAAATGCGCCATATTGGTTTTGTTGGCCCGTAAGGCTTTGCCCTGGGGCAGCAGGAAATTACGCGCATATCCGTCTTTTACGGTGACGGTGTCGCCCATCTGGCCAAGTCTGGTGATGCGCTCGAGAAGAATGACGTCCATTGGAGTTGTCCTTGTTTTAATAGTAATCAGGGTTTTATTAGTAATCAGGTTGATTTGGGCGGGCCGCCAAAGCGGTCTCGCAGTCGAAAGAGGCATTCTGCAACACCAAGCACGGCAAAGACCGGTGCGATGAAACGGGAAAATAAAAGCACGGCATAGACAACCGGCAGCAGAAAGGGCCGGGCTGGCAGGCCGCGTGTGAGAAAGTGGATGGTCGCTAGTCCAACCAGAGCAAAAGCTCCGCCGAAGGCACCAGTGACAACTTGGGCCACCATGCCAATCTGATTGCTGGTGGTTACGGCGACGGCGGCGGCGACCAGAAACACACCTGCCGCCATAGGCGGCATTTCAACACTGGAGGGCAAGTCGTCTTTGGGGCGCAGCATCCAGTTGCGGCGGCGCGCAAAACGTTCCGCGAGCCGCAGATTGAGCACCATCAGCACCAGAATTGAAACAGGCATCATTACCGGAATTAGCGATGCAACATCTTTGGCCCGCGTTTCGATGTCGGCTTGGGTGATGATGACCGTGCCATCGCCTGCCTGGTTTTGCATTTGGGCAACCTGGCTCATCATCGCAATGGCTTCATCAACTGCCCATTGTTCTGAATAGGCGGTCATGTAGCCGATCGCGATAACGATCACGGCGCTGATAATGGCCAGTCGGAACAATACCTGTGAAAGGGGGAACCATTCTTCAGTGCCACCTTCGTTGCGCGAGAGCCCGGCGCTGTGGCCGATCCAGATCGCTGGTGCGAGTGTGGCAAACAGCACCGACAATCCACCCAACATCCCCATAAAGACCGCGACCATGCCGGCAGCAACCACACAGCTGATAATGCCGACAGTCGTTCCAAAACCCAAAACCGCAATGAAAAGCGGCAGCGCGGTGAAAGAGGACATGACCAGCCCCATGCCGCCAAATTGCATCGGGCTGAGAAACAACACTGCTGCGATCAGGCCACAGATAACGGCGATAAGGATAGAATTGCTTGTCATTGTCTCGCTGTCCTGCCTTGGGGCAGTTAGAGCCGGTCGCCCTATTGCGGCCGGGTCAACATTTTAGTGGCGCTGCTCAAACTAAATTCAAGCAGCGCTGTATTTTCAGCCTTATTTGATCACGTATGGGATCAGTGCCAGAAAACGGGCGCGCTTGATAGCACGGGCCAGCTCGCGTTGTTTCTTCAGGCTCACGGCTGTGATGCGTGAAGGCACGATCTTACCGCGTTCTGAAATGTAACGCTGCAGAAGTTTGACGTCTTTGTAGTCAATCTTTTGGGCATTTTCACCGGTGAATGGGCATGTCTTGCGCCGACGCTGAAATGGACGGCGAGTTGGCATTTGTTCGATAGCAACCATGGGTCTTAATCCTTACTCTGCAGCTTAAGCGTCGTGACGAGGGCGGCGAGGAGGGCGGTCGCCCCGATCACCGCGTGGGCCACGGTCGTCACGTTCGTTGCGACGCAACATTGCTGACGGGCCGTCTTCGTGCTCTTCAACCTTGACGGTCATGTAGCGAAGAACATCTTCATGCAGGCGCATCTGACGTTCCATTTCCTGGACAGCAGCAGAGGGTGCATCGATGTTGATTAGCGCGTAATGAGCCTTGCGGTTCTTATTTACGCGGTAAGGCAGGGTTTTCAGTCCCCAGTTTTCGATCTTTCCGACCGAACCCTGATTTGCTTCCAGAACAGTTTTAAAATGTTCAACAAGCGCGTCGACCTGCTGGGACGAAACGTCCTGGCGAGCCATAAATATGTGTTCATAGAGGGCCATGGGCCACCTTTCCTTGTTTTTCGAACTTCCTGCGCAAAGCCTCATCGACGCTTTTCAGATACTCAAACGAGTGGAAAGGCGCGATTTAACAAGTGTCGAGAGCGGAAGCACGGGAGGACGGTTTAACTTGATAAACCTGCTTTCAGATCAGTCTGAAAGCCCATCCGTTCAGCCACCAGCCGGAAGTCCGACATTCGTGTGCGGGTGCGATATAGCCGGTTTGACGGCTAATGCAAGCTCCAAATGTTCAGATCTGTCGGCACAATTGGTCGATTGGTTCGGCAACATTCAAAAATATCGTTCTGAACTCACACAACGGTTGTAAATTGGAGCGCATGAATTACAAGCGAAAATGGTATTCGGCTTATTCAGGATGGGCGTGAACAATGGCACAGGCTGCAAAACAATCTTCTTATGATGTTGTTATTGTTGGCGGAGCCATGTTGGGTTCGTCAGTTGCGTGGTTTACGGCCAATAATCCTGACTTTGATGGGTCAATCCTGGTGGTTGAGCGGGATCCCAGCTACGAATTTTGTTCTACCTCCCACACAAATTCCTGTATTCGCCAACAGTTTTCAAATGAGATCAATGTTCGAATTTCTCAATTTGGTGTCGAATTCGTCAAAAATTTCCGTGCCTTTATGGGCGATGACCCACGGGTGCCGGAGGTCGTCTTGCAGAGCTACGGATACATGTATCTCGCCGACAATCAGGAATTTGCGGCGATCCTTGCCGGCAATCAAAAATTGCAACAGGCCTGTGGTGCTGGCACCCGCCACATGCTGGCTGAAGAGATTGCCCGCGACTATCCGTTTTACAACCTTGAAGGCATTGTTGCGGGCAACCACAATACAGTGGACGAGGGGTATTTCGACGGCAATACCCTGTTTGACTGGTGGAAGCGCTCAGCCCGGGAGTTGGGAGTTGAATATATTGGCAACGAAGTGGTGGCGATGACCAAAAATGCCGCCGGTAACCGGGTTGAGTCTGTGACCTTGAAATCTGGAGAAGTGGTATCCTGCGGTCAGGTCGTCAACGCGTCTGGCCCGCGCGCGGTTTTGACATCACGCATGGCCGGGATCGAAATCCCCGTAGAACCGCGCAAACGATACACTTTCATCTTTGATGCCGCGCATCCGCTGGATCAAGACTTGCCGCTGACCATTGATCCATCGGGAGTACATATGAGAAGTGACGGCGCTTATTATCTGGCCGGATGCCCACCTGAAGTCGACCCGCCGGTGGATTATGATGATTTTGAACAGGACCATTCGATCTGGGAGGAAAAGGTCTGGCCGACTATCGCCAATCGGGTGCCGCAGTTTGAAGCAATCAAGCTGATTAATTCATGGGCCGGACATTATGCCTTCAACACTTTGGATCAAAACGCCATATTAGGCCCCCATACCGAGGTTGAGAATTTCATGTTCGTCAATGGTTTCTCCGGCCATGGGTTTCAGCAATCTCCTGCCATGGGGCGGGGCATGTCTGAATTGCTGGCCTATGGCGAATTCCGGTCACTGGACCTGTCGCCCTTTGGATTTGAACGCATCACCAAAAAAGAACCATTTGTGGAAAAGGCGGTGATTTGACCGCCGGTCCTGAATTCAAACGCCAAACCGCAATAACAACACCCCCGAAATGGTCAGCAGTGTGGCGAAAACTTTGCCTGGCGTCAGTCGTTCTTTCAGGAAGAGAACACCGATAAACAGCGCAAAGATCGTGCTCGTTTCGCGCAAAGCTGTGACAACGGCAATTGGCGCCTCCGTCATTGCCCAGACCACCAGCATATAGGCTGTGACTGAAGCGGCCCCTCCCATCCAGGTCATCCGTAGGTCTTTTGAAAACGCCGCCCTTAGTGCATCAGGGCGATATAGCCCGATGACAATGCTGAAAACCAGCGAGCTGATTGATGACATCCATGCAATATAACCCATTGCGGTTCCCGCAGATCGGGCGCCAAAGCCGTCAAGCAGCGAATAACAGGCAATGCAGCAGCCGGTGAGCAGTGCCGCTGCAACGGCTTTTGGATTGCGAAGTCCATCGGTCTGTTTCAGCAATGACAGACAAAAAATGCCTGCAAGGATCAAGCAGATGGCTGTGATCTGGTTGAGCGTCAGCACGACGCCAAGTCCGAACAGTGATACCAGTGTCACCATTGCCGGGGCGCTGCCTCGGGCTATCGGATAGACCTGAGTAAAATCCCCCAGACGATAGGCCTGAATCAAACTCAGTTGATAAAACAGATGGACGATCACCGACAATCCGAGCAGCAGCCAGCTTTCTGGCGCTGGAAACGGGACAAACGGGATGGCAAGCAGGGCCAATGGTGCTCTGCCCAGGGTGACGGCGGTCATTGAGACAACTTTGTCATCGTTGGATTTGACCAAGGCATTCCACGAAGCGTGAAGAACGGCAGCAAACAAAACGGTGAGAAAAGTTAGGAGGGTCAAATGACGGTCAATCGAGAATAGGCTCTTCGGCGCGTGGTCAACAAACCGTCAATCAGAGGAATAAGTCAACCTTCTCAAAACTGCGCACGTCAACCAATCCGATGTCGGATATGCGCAGTTCGGGAATGACCACCAAGGCCAGCAGCGAGTGCTGCATATATGCGTTGTTCAACCGACACCCACATTCGGCCATAGCAGCGACCAACTGTTCGGCCTTGGCAGCTACAATCGGCGAGGCTTCATCTGACATCAATCCGGCAATTGGCATTTCAACGAGGGCTTTTTCTTTGCCTTTGGCAAACAAAGTTACGCCACCACCGACCTCGCGCAAGCGGTTCGCAGCCAGGGCCATGTCTTGCTTGTTTGTGCCCACCACAATCATGTGGTGACTGTCATGAGCCACCGTGGAAGCCATCGCGCAGGGAGAATCATAGCCAAATCCGGAGACAAATGCGTTGGTGACCCCACCTGTAGCGCGGTGGCGCTCAACCAGTGCGATCTGGCAGATGTCGGCCTCAATATCACCTCTGACAAATTCGCCTTCGACTGGCAGATTTGCTTCCAGCGCCTGGGTGGGCGCTTGATTTTCGACGACGCCGATAACCCGCACTTTTACGGTTTCGCTGCCTTGAGGTGCCGCGATATCAAAATGTGATGCCGTCAGATCTGATTTCATATTGATCGTGTTTTTAGCGCTGTCGGGATAGGAATAGGGTGGCAGGCCGGTGCACATACCTTCGGCATTGGCAACATGTTGGCCACGCGCATAAACATCGCTGATTGTGAGATGATCGAGATCGTCGACCAGCAGAAAATCGGCCATTCGCCCGGGGGCAATTGAACCGAGATCGCGTTCTACTCCAAAATGTTGCGCAGTATTTAATGTTGCCATCTGAATTGCGGTGATCGCGGGAAGGCCACACTCAATGGCGTGTTTGACAACTCTGTTCATGTGGCCGTCATTGACCAATGTGCCGGAGTGACTGTCATCGGTACATAAGATGAAATTACGCGGGTCGAGCCCGTCTTCGGTTACTGCCTTGATTTGGGTTTCGACGTCGTACCAAGCCGACCCCAGCCGCAACATTGCCCGCATGCCCTGACGAACCCGGGCCATGGCATCTTCTTTGCGTGTTCCTTCATGGTCGTCTGCAGGGCCACCTGCCGCATAGGCGTGAAAATTTCTGTCCAGCACAGGCGACGCAAAATGCCCTCCAACGGTTTTGTTGGCCGCCATGGACGCAGCAACTTCACCCACCATGCGCGGTGAATTTGCTGCTACCCCGGGAAAATCCATAACTTCGCCAAGCCCGATAATATTTTCCCAGTTCAGCGCTTCCGCGACTTCCTCCGGACCAAGCGAAGCACCGGCATTTTCCAATCCGGGAGCCGAGGGGACACAGCTTGGCATTTGAACAAAAACGTTGATTGGCATCTCAACAGCTTCGTCGTGCATCAGCCGCACACCGTCCAGGCCAAGCACATTGGCGATCTCGTGCGGGTCGATGAACATCGAAGTGGTTCCGTGGGGTATCACGGCACGGCAAAACTCGGTCACCGTCACCATACCTGATTCCACATGCATGTGAGCATCGCACAGGCCAGGAACCAGATAGCGGCCACCAGCATCTTCAATTGTGGTGTTGGGCCCGATGCAATGGCTGGCGTCAGGACCGCAATAGGCGAATCGACCGGCAATTATGGCCAGGTCGGTTGCCGGTACGATCTCGCCAGAATAGACATTCACCCAGCGACCGTTGCGCACCACAAGATCTGCAGGTTTGCGGCCCATTGCGACATCTACCAGCAGGGGAGCCAAATCTGCCCAGGATCTTGGTTTTGTGTTGCGCGTCATGGTCTGCATCCTGTTTACCGGTTTCCAGTCTACAGATCGCTTATTCCCTGGCCTGCTTCAAGGGCAAATGACAGGGGGAAAGGCCAATGTTGCCGACGCTGGATCATTAAATTGCCGCAATCGTGACGTTTTTCGGAATCTGTAGGTGGCAGACAATTGTAATTGGATCGCGGGTGGCGAAACGCGCGTGTAGATTTGAAAAAAACAATCACCAATTGCTCAGGAGTTAATGTTGAAAAAAGTTTGGCTTGCGCTGTGTTTGATTTTCGGCTCGGCTGTCTGTTGCTTAGCCGCAGTCGCCACTGCCACCGCCGCTGACAACGACAGACTGTTAAATTTGGGGGTTTGGCAAGTCGCTGCTGCATCTGGTTTTAGTCAGTCGACACAAATGCATTTCGACCCACGCCAGGGGCATGTTCTGGCGGATATTCTGACCGACCGCGACATAAGGATTGTTGCGGTAACCTTCGCAAACAATTCCTATGGCGCACGTCTGGAATCCGCCTTTTCTAACGCCTTCAGGGCGCAGGGAGGGACAATTGCTATTTCTGTTTCACATCAAGATGACAAAAGCGACTACTTTGATGAGATCGGTGCGTTGGCGGCGGCGGGAGTCGAGCACCTTGTGGTTTTCGGGCAATTGGACCGAGGTGGTATGAAAATCATTCGAACCGCATTGGATACTGGCGCTTTTGAAAAGTTTGTACTCGGTGACGGAATGATTGGCGGGTCCCTGATTGAGGAAATTGGTGATGAGTTAAACGGTACCATCGGGACGTATCCAGGCACAGATGGCGCTGGCTCTGCTGACCAAATGACGATTGGTATCGATCCCCTGAACACTTCGTCTGTACTTGTCGGCACATCGGTGCAGGCGGGTTTGGCAATCAAACTTGAGGCGTTGGAGTCGGGTTCTGAATCGGGTCTCGATAGCGCCGGCGACGTTAAGCTGACCGGCATTGGCAATGCCACGGGTGCTTACCGGGAACTGGAAATCAAGAACGGTAAGTTCGAAACTGTAAAAATTCGATAGCAACCTATCGATTTTTGAGCGACATAGGTGCATCTGACCTAAAAGGTTTGGCCAGAATTGCGGGGAACGAACAGCATGCGCACCGGTGCACAACTACTTGTTGAATGTCTTATGGAACAGAACGTCGAAATGGGGTTCGGCGTTCCAGGTGAAAGTTATCTCGCCGTTCTCGATTCCTTGCACGATGTCTCCAACCGATTCAGATTTATTGGATGTCGCAATGAAGGTGGTGGCTCGTTTATGGCCGAAGCCTATGGCAAATTGACCGGCAGACCGGGTGTTCTGTTCGTTACCCGCGGTCCCGGAGCCACAAACGCGTCAATTGGCATTCATACTGCGATGCAGAATTCCACACCAATGGTTGTGTTTGTCGGTCAGATCGAAACAAGCATGCGCCATCGTGAGGCCTTTCAGGAACTGGACTACAAGGCGGTTTTTGGCACGATGGCCAAGTGGGTTGTCGAAATCGATGATGCTGACCGGGTTCCAGAACTGGTGTCTCGTGCCTTTTCAACTGCACTTTCAGGCCGCCCGGGTCCAGTTGTTGTCGCATTGCCAGAGGACATGCTGGTCCAGGAAACAGATGCCCAGCCGCGTGGATTGATCAAGGCCATTCAGGCGGCCCCCTCATCTGAGGCGATTGACAAGGTGATGCAGGCACTGGCAGTGGCTGAGCGGCCGGTGATCGTGGCAGGTGGCGGAGGTTGGAGCCGCAGCGGCGCGGCGTCCTTGACCAAATTTGCTGAAGCCAACAACCTGCCGGTTATTGTGACGTTTAGAAATCAGGACGTCATCAACAATTATTCCCCCAGCTATATCGGAGAAGCGGGCTTTGGCATTGCGCCTGAAATCAGATCATTTCTCGATGAAAGCGATATGATCCTGGCGCTTAACGTGCGTTTTGGTGAAACGCTGACCGACGGCTACAAACTGTTCAACCCCGCTAATTTTGACAAAAAACTTATCCATATTCATGCCAGCGAGCAGGAGATCGGCAAGATTTTTACGCCGGAACTGGCAATTGTATCGGACCCCAATACTGCTCTGGCTGCCTTGGCTGCACAACAGCCATTGGCACAAACCCCATGGCAAGAACGGACGGTGGCAGGACGGGCTGCCTGGGAGGCCGGGCTTGAAGTGCGTCCGCAACCTGGCGATGTGGATATGGGCGTGATCATCAAATATCTGAGCAAGCGCCTGCCCAAAGATACCATTGTCACCAACGGAGCTGGTAACTTTGCCGGTTGGGGAGGTCGTTACCTGCATTATGGTGATGGCAAGCGCCTGCTTGGCCCTCAGGCAGGAGCCATGGGGGCTGGAATTCCTGCAGCTGTGGCTGCCAAACTGGCTGAACCGCATCGGTTTGTATTGTGCTTTGCCGGAGATGGTGACTTTCAGATGACCGGTTCTGAGTTGGGCACAGCTTTGCAATATGGTGCAGCACCGGTCATTTTGGTGCTTAACAACGGCACCTATGGAACCATACGAATGCATCAGGAGCGCGATTTTCCGGGCCGGGTATCGGGAACTGATATTGTCAATCCGGATTTTGCCATGTTTGCCAGGGCCTATGGCCTGCATGGTGAAACGGTGCGGCACACCGATGAATTTGAAGCGGCTTTTGAACGGGCCTGCGCGTCGAACTCCGGGGGATTGATCGAACTGGTCATCGACAGTGAAGGAATTTCACCAAGAACCACCATATCCGAGTTGCGGGCACGGAATTCCTGATCTAGACGCTGTATATCGAGGCAACTTCCTGCAAAGGACTGCTGACAGAACCATATCGCTGACCTGACGCAGCACCATCAAGGAGCATCTCATGCTTGCACTGACATTTCCCGGACAGGGCTCCCAGGCCATCGGCATGGGTAAAGAACTCGCTGATGCCTTCCCCGAATCAAAGGCAGTTTTTGACGAAGTTGATGAAGCTCTTGGCCAAAATTTGTCAAAAATCATGTGGGAAGGACCAGAGGAGACACTGATATCGACAATTAATGCACAGCCAGCACTGATGGCTGTCAGCATGGCGGCGTTGCGAGCCCTGGAGACCCGGGAATTTCAGGTCACGACCGCTGCGTATGTTGCTGGCCACAGTCTGGGCGAATATTCAGCGCTGGCGGCGGCCCACGCATTGACGATATCAGATACCGCCAGATTGCTGCGAATTCGCGGTGAGGCCATGCAGGCTGCTGTGCCCGTTGGAGTTGGAGCGATGGCGGCGATCATCGGACTGGAGCAGGAGCAAGTTGAAACCGCCTGTGTTGGCGCCTCTGAAGATGGCAATGCCTGTCAGATCGCCAACGACAATGGTGGCGGACAATTGGTAATTTCGGGCCACAAAGAAGCCGTTGAACGCGCCATGGCTGCTTGTACTGAAGCCGGTGCCAAGCGGGCTTTGCTGTTGCCTGTATCGGCACCATTTCATTCCACACTGATGCAACCGGCAGCGGAACGCATGGCCGAAGCTTTGGAAACTGTCGATGTGAAACCCACCATTGTTCCGCTTGTTTGCAACGTGTTGGCCGAGCCGATTTCGCACCCG
The DNA here is from genome assembly GCA_014238155.1 of Rhizobiaceae bacterium. Classification (GTDB taxonomy): domain Bacteria; phylum Pseudomonadota; class Alphaproteobacteria; order Rhizobiales; family Rhizobiaceae; genus Pseudahrensia. The sequence continues at coordinate 209,126 of JABABQ010000034.1, read as the reverse complement.
TCCGACATCAAGAAACGGCTTGTGGAGCAGGTAACCGGCCGTGTGCGGTGGGCGCAAAGCGTTCAATACATGCACAGCCACGGCGTCAACAAGGTTTGGGAAATCGGCTCCGGCAAGGTGCTTACAGGGCTTGCAAGACGCATCGAACGGGATCTTATTGGGACGCCCATTGGCAAGCCTGAAGACTTGGCCAAGGTGATGGAAACACCAGCAAGTTGATCTTCCGGCAGTTGGAAAATCACGCAATCCAGATTTTTAATCTGCCGATTCAAATTCTCATCAATTCCATCTAACATCATAATAAAACTAGATTTTTAAGTTCGGAGAACCCCATGTTTGACCTCACCGGAAAAAAAGCCCTCATAACCGGAGCCTCCGGCGGCATTGGCGTGTCCATCGCCAAGGCATTGCACGCGCAAGGAGCCGTGGTCGGCCTCCACGGGACGCGGGTAGAACGGCTTGAGGAAATTGACGCAGAACTTGGCGGTGGCGACAGAGTTCACATTTTTCCGGCCAATCTGGGGGATGCAGAAGAAGTCAAAGCTCTCGCAGCCAAAGCCGAAGCAGATCTCGGTGGCATCGACATTCTGGTCAACAATGCCGGCATCACCAAGGACGGCCTGTTCGTGCGGATGAGCGATGAGGACTGGGACAGGGTTCTCAACATTAATTTGAAGTCGGCGTTTCAGCTGACCCGTGATGTGGTTTATCCGATGATGCGTCGCAAAGGAGGGCGGATCATCAACATCACGTCCATTGTTGGCGTAACCGGAAATCCGGGGCAGGGGAATTATTGCGCTTCAAAAGCCGGAATGATCGGCATGTCGAAATCACTGGCGATGGAAATTGCAAGCCGGGGTGTCACCGTCAACTGCATAGCACCGGGCTTTATCGCTACACCGATGACCGATGCCCTTAACGACAAGCAACGAGACGCGATCCTTGGCACGATTCCTTCAAAACGTTTGGGAACGGGTGACGAAGTGGCCAGCGCTGTAGTTTATCTCGCCAGCGATGAATCCGCTTACATGACGGGCCAGACACTGCATGTGAACGGTGGTATGGCGATGATTTAGGGGTTTATTTCACTTAGGTTATTGATTGCCCTGTGAATGGGCGCAACAATAGCGCTTGATCTAATCACGCGCGTTAACTAGGTAAGGCGCAAATTAGTTTGGTCGATATCGGAGAACCAATATGAGCGATACAGAAAAGCGCGTAAAAGACATCGTTGTAGAACACCTTGGTGTGGAAGCCGAAAAGGTGGTTACCAACGCCTCGTTTATCGATGATTTGGGCGCTGACAGCCTTGATACTGTTGAACTGGTGATGGCTTTTGAAGAAGAGTTCGGCGTTGAAATTCCAGACGATGCTGCTGAAACCATTCAGACAGTTGCCGACGCGGTAAAATATCTGGATGAAAACAAAGCCTAGCGGCTTTGCCGCTCGTTAAGAGCGGATGGTGTGGCGGAGCTATTGAAGGCTCCCCACAAATTCCATTTCATATGAAATGCATTTTCCAAAATTTTAGCATGGTGGGGCTGCAATGAGACGTGTGGTGGTAACCGGTGTTGGTATGGTGTCGCCCCTGGGTGGGTCAGCCGAGTCAACGTGGTCTAATATTCTCGCGGGTAAAAGTGCTGCCGCTAAGGTCGAAACTTTTAAAGTTGAAGATCTGGCGGCCAAAATTGCCTGTCAGATCCCTCTGGGTGACACGGCTGATGGCTTGTTTAATGCAGATGACTGGATGGAAGTGAAGGAACAGCGCAAAGTTGATCCTTTTATCGTCTACGCCGTTTCTGCAGCAACTCAGGCACTGAACGATGCCGGCTGGCACCCCGGAACCGAAGATGAAAAATGTGCCACCGGCACGATGATTGGTTCTGGAATCGGTGGACTGCAAGGGATTGAGCAAACGTCCCTGCTGCTTGCCGAGCGGGGTCCACGGCGGGTAAGCCCATTTTTTATTCCTGGGCGTCTGATCAACCTGGCCTCCGGCTATGTTTCCATCATGCATGGTCTGAAAGGGCCGAACCATTCGGTTGTGACCGCCTGTTCAACCGGAGCGCATGCCATTGGGGATGCCGGTCGGATGATCGCGCTTGGAGATGCAGATGTTATGGTTGCAGGTGGAGCAGAATCCCCCGTCTGTCGCATTTCCCTGGCGGGTTTTGCCGCGTGCAAGGCTCTTTCGACCAAGTTTAACGATGATCCAACCCGAGCTTCACGTCCCTGGGATGCCGACCGTGACGGATTTGTCATGGGCGAGGGCGCGGGCGTGGTCGTGCTGGAAGAGTATCAGCACGCCAGAGCCCGCGGAGCTAAAATTTATGGCGAGCTGGTGGGCTATGGCATGTCTGGCGACGCGCATCACATCACTGCACCAGCGGAAAACCATGAAGGCGCCTATCGCGCCATGGCAGCCAGCCTGAAGCGGGCTGGCATGGATGCCTCAGAAATCGGCTATGTCAATGCCCATGGCACCTCGACAATGGCGGATACAATGGAACTTGGCGCGGTGGAACGTTTGGCTGGAGATCATGCGGCCAGTCTGGCTATGTCTTCAACCAAATCGGCTATAGGTCACCTGCTCGGCGCGGCCGGGTCGGTGGAAGCGATTTTCTGTTTGCTGGCGATGCGCGACAGTAAATTGCCTCCAACCCTAAATCTTGACAATCCGGATGCTGTGACCGCAATCGACCTGATTCCGCATAAATCGATAGACAAGGAACTCACAACGGTGTTGTCGAATTCCTTCGGATTTGGTGGAACCAATGCGTCACTGGTGTTCACAAAGGCTGAATGATCTTGCGGCGGATAATTGTGTCGCGGGGTGGTCGAAGCTATTATTTTCGCGATTTTGCCACATTGCTTTGATTCTCTGTTGTGGCAGGTGGCATAATTGCTCGGCTTCGGGCACATCGGAAAAGAGCATAAGTCCTTGAGTGACAAACAAAAGAAGTCGATATTTGGTAGAAATGCACGTCGAGATAAGATCGATTTGGACAGGGAATTTGACACCTATGGCGGCCCCAACAGCGGCCCAATTGTGCCCCAATCGCCCCGTGATGCGATTGAACCTCAGGAAATAATTGCACCAACAAAGGCTTCTTCCAAGGCGCGAGGCACTATGGTGCGGGTTTTCAACTTCCTGATGACCTTGGCGCTGTTCGGTGCAATCACGTTCGTCGGCATTATCTGGTACGGAAAGAAGGAATACGATGCGCGAGGGCCGCTGTCTGTGGAAACCACATTTATGGTTCCCAAGGGAGCAACTTTTGTCTCCATTGTTGCTGGTCTGGAAGCAAAAAACATCATAAAAAAACAGGGGCCATTGCGGGTATTCACTCGTGGCGTGAAAGCTTCCGGTAAAGGTGCCGAGCTGAAAGCAGGTGAGTTTGGATTTTCTCCGGGCATGAGCATGCGTGAAGTGGTCGAACAACTGACCGAAGGTCGCCCGATTGAATACAGTATTACCTTTCCCGAAGGCTGGACCTCATTTCGCATAGTCGAGCGTATTGCTGCTAATCAAACGCTGGAGGGTGATGTTCCTGCCATTCCTTACGAGGGGTCGTTGTTGCCCAACACCTATTCATTTCAACGAGGTGCGACCCGAGAATCTGTGATCGCAATGCTTCACGAGGCACAGCAAAAGGCGGTCCGGGACATCTGGTATTCCCGCGATCCTGACCTTCCGCTTCGGTCTTTGAAAGAATTGGTTACGCTTGCTTCAATTGTAGAAAAGGAAACCGGGATCGCTGGCGAACGGCGCCATGTTGCATCGGTATTCATCAACCGGCTGCGCAAGGGCATGAAACTGCAAACCGACCCCACGGTGATTTATGGCCTGTGGGGTGGTCGAGGAAAACCCAAGGACCGTGGTGGATTGCGCCGCTCGGAACTGGATAAGAGTACCCCCTATAATACCTATCAAATCAGCGGCTTGCCGCCGGGGCCGATTTCCAATCCGGGCATTGAATCCCTTAGAGCGGTTGCTAATCCGCTAAAAACCGAGGATCTATTCTTTGTTGCAGACGGTACAGGAGGTCACGTATTTGCCCAAACTCTCAAGGCGCACAATGCAAATGTGACCAAATGGCGAGCGATTGAAGCGCAGCGCGTCAAAGAAGCAGAAGCCAAGGCGAAAGAACTGGCTGACGGGGTGGTTGATACGCCCGCCAAGGACAATTGATGCTGAGGAGCATGACAGGGTTTGGTCGCGCCGAGGGACAGCTTGATGATGTCAGCTGGATCTGGGAATTGCGCGCCGTAAACGGCAAGAATCTCGACATTCGCTTGCGCCTGCCTTCCGGCTACGAGCGGATGGAACAGGCGGCCAGGAAACAAATTGGTGAAAAGCTCTCTCGGGGCAATCTCCAGGTATCGCTGAACCTCGGTCGGCGAAGCGGGTCTGCTGCAACTGTTTTAAATGAAGACATGTTGAAAGGTGTAATTGCGGCAATCGAGAAAATTGAATCGATTTCCAAAAGGGCACCGTCCACGGCGGCGGATATTCTGACAATTCGAGGCGTGCTCGACACCAATGAATCTGCTCTGGGAGAAGATCAGCAAAAGAAACTCGAAGCCGCTATGCTGTCCAGCCTGGAACAGGCCACCGCTGGGCTCAAACATAATCGCGAACAGGAAGGTGGGGCGCTTTCCACCATTCTTCTGGGGTTGGTTCAACAAGTGCAAGACCTGACAAATGCTGCAGAACACGATCCATCCCGGTCATCTGAGGCGATATCGGCACGGCTGCAGGAACAGTTGGGCCGTGTTGATGGATTGAATGGTGAACTCGACCGAGATCGATTGCATCAGGAAGTCGCTCTGTTGGCGACAAAGGCTGATATTCGCGAAGAGCTGGATCGTCTTGCTGCCCATACTGCGGCTGCAGGAGACCTAATTCAATACGGTAGCCCGATCGGGCGGAAGCTCGAGTTTTTGGCTCAGGAATTTAACCGTGAGTGCAACACTTTGTGTTCTAAATCAAATGCCGTATCGCTGACCAATATCGGCCTGGAACTGAAAGTGGTGATTGATCAGTTTCGCGAACAATGCCTCAACGTGGAGTAGAGCCGCGCCATGCCCAACAAACCTGAAACGAACGGCGACAGCATCAGAACCGTTGGCCGTCGGGGGCTGATGCTGGTTCTGTCTTCGCCGTCGGGGGCCGGAAAATCAACAATTGCCCGCAATCTGTTGCGCGACGACCCATCCATTTCCCTATCGGTCTCCGTCACAACACGCGCCCGACGTGGCAGCGAAATTGATGGCAAGGACTACCATTTCATATCCGAGAGCGAATTTGAGTTGATGCGGGACAACAACAAGTTGTTGGAGTGGGCAGAAGTACACGGTAATTTCTATGGTACGCCGTTTGAACCGGTTCAAGCGGCGATGGATGATGGTCGTGATATGTTATTTGACATCGACTGGCAGGGCGCATTGCAGATGTTTGAGGCAGCACGCGCCGACATTGTCAGCATCTTCATCCTGCCACCTTCAATGGAAGAATTGCGCAACCGGTTGGTCCGGCGGGCGGAAGATTCCGACGAGGTGATCAATCGGCGGCTGGAGAATTCCCGCGTGGAAATGCAGCATTGGGATGAGTATGAATATCCCCTCATCAATGATGATCTGAATATCTGTTTTGAAGATGTAAAGGCCATTTTGCGGGCTGAAAGACTACGCCGGGATCGCCGCGCTGCCGGCATGGCCGGTTTTATTGGTGGCCTGCTGAAGTAAGTTCCAGGGTACTGACATTAGGACAACAGCCACTCCACCAGCAGCAAGGATATTGGCAGGGAGATGAATGCAAGTCCGGTTTGAATGGTTGTGATCGCCGCCATGACCGGCGCATCGCCGCCCATTTGCCGCGCCAACGTATAGGCAGATGACGCAGTTGGTGCGGCAGCAAATAACAGCGCAACGTAAATTTCCAGTTCGGAAAGTCCCAGTTGCAGTGACAAAAACACAGTCACGATGGGGAAGATGATCAATTTCCCGATGATAGACAGGGCGAGTGGTGTCAGGGAAGTTTCCATGACATTCCATCTCAGATTAGCCCCGACACACATCAGGACGACTGGCAAAGCAGCATTTCCTAGTATGCGCGTTGTTTCGTGGAGGACCGGCACGTTGTTGGCGCCAATCAGGTTGAAAATCAGGCCGGCCGCCACGGCTAACAGCAGAGGGTTTCGCCCCAGATCATTTAACACAGCCCGGATGATTCCCCCCGAGCGATCTGTTTGATTGAGCATGACCATCATTGGCACCACTGTGAGATTGGTGACGGGGATCAACAGCGCTGTTGCCAACGCTGCCAATGCAAGCCCGTCCGCGCCGAATACACGGTCGGCAATCGACAGGGCGATGAAGGTGTTGTGGCGAGCTGCTCCTTGCATCACTGAGCTGCCAAGCGGATTTGGCAGACCGGCCAGCCGGGCAGATAACAGGCCAAACAGGAGAGCTGCAAAAAACCCGCCCAATATAACGACCGAGTAGGAACCAAGCAGCTGGAAAGAAATTTCGATGCTCGACGTTTTGTGGAACAACAGTGCAGGCATCAGCACCCAATAGACAAGCTTGTCGTTTAAATTCCAGAATTCGGTATTTGGCACGCCTTTGCGACGCAACAGATGGCCCAAGATGATGACAATGAAGATCGGGGCAATGGAAAGGACAACAGACAGCAAAGACATGAAAATTCCAATGCAGTTATTCAGCCAATGGAGTTTGCCAGATCGACAAAATCCTCAGTGGCCAATTGTTCAGCCCGCAGCGATCCTTCAATTCCAACCCGGTCCAGCAAATCCTGCCCACCAATGCCTTTGAGGCTTTGGCGCAACATTTTGCGCCGCTGTCCAAATGCTGCTTGAGTTACCTGTTCGAGGCGGGCTTGCTCGACAGCCAACGGATTGTCCCGGGGTTGAACCATGACGACAGATGATGTGACTTTGGGTGGTGGTGTGAATACCTGTGGCGGCAGATCAAAGGCGATGTCGCAATGACACCTCCAACTCGAGAAAACGCCCAACCGGCCCCACGCTTTATCGCCAGGTTGGGCAATGATCCGTTGAGCGACTTCCTTTTGAAACATCAGCGACATGCCTTCCCAATAGGGTGGCCAGTTTTTGCCACTAATCCAGTTGGTGAACAATGGAGTGGCAATATTGTAGGGCAGGTTGGCCAGTATTTTTATTCTGTCGGTTTGCAGGTCCACGCCGTTCTGTGCCAATATCAGGGCGTGATCGAGCTCCAGTGCGTCACCACTCACCACTCGCAACCGCCCATCGCTGGCTTCGGATATCTCCTGCAACGCCGGTAAGCAGCGCTCGTCGCGTTCAATGGCCACCACAAGTTTGGCACCACTGGCCAGCAAGGCCCGGGTTAATCCTCCCGGACCCGGCCCAATCTCCAACACCGTCACGCCATCCAGAGCGCCAGCCGACCGCGCAATCTTCATGGTAATGTTGAGATCCAGCAGGAAGTTTTGGCCAAGGGACTTTTTTGCTGCCAAATCGAATCTGGCAATCGTTTCGCGCAACGGAGGCAGGTCGTCAATATGGCTCACTTGACGTTGGCCTTCGACATCTGATCGGCAAGCCGCAGGGCAGCAATGGTACTGGCGGGATTGGCCTTCCCACTTCCGGCTATGTCATAGGCGGTGCCGTGGTCCGGTGAGGTGCGCACGAAAGGGAGTCCCAAGGTCACGTTGACGGTTTCGTCAAACGCCAGCGCTTTAGCCGGAATCAGAGCCTGATCGTGATACATGCACAGGGCGACGTCATATTGGGCTCTGGCAGCTGAATGAAACATGGTATCGGCGGGCAGGGGACCAAAACAGTCAATACCAGCTTTCTTGAGTTGCTCGATGGCGGGGGATATGACATCAGCATCTTCCTTGCCCAACGCCCCTTCTTCTCCGGCATGTGGATTGAGGCCGGATATTGCCAGTCGGGGGGATTTTATGTTGAAGCGATGTTTGAGATCTCGCACGGCGATGCTGGCTGTTTCAACAATTGCAGCGGTGGTCAATTGGTTGGCAACGTCTTTTAACGGAATATGAATGGTTACCGGAATAGCTCGTAATTTTGGCCCCGCCAGCATCATGACCGGGCGTGGTGGAGCGGAAATTCCGGGCCAGGTCTCGCTGAGGGCTGCAAGAAATTCTGTATGGCCGGGATAGTCAAATCCGCTGTCATACAGGCTTTTTTTGTTAATCGGTAGTGTCACCACAGCACGGCAGAGTTTGGACTTGACCAAATCAACTGCCGTTGAAATTGCCTCGATTACCCCGGCGGCGTTATCTGGGTGGGGCTTGCCAGCGGTGCCGACAAACGAATGCTGCAAGGCAACACAACGCAGTGAAGTACTTGAATCAGCTGTTTGCCAGTCCACCGCGGCATTTATCAGAGTAATGCTTAGCTCGATACCCAGCAATTTCGCCCGCTGTGCAAGATGTTGCGGATCACCGACAACAACAACGGGAGGCAGCGGGGAAATTGTTCCAGCAAGTTGTGCTTGCCAGGCCAGCAGGAGACAGTCCGCACCAATTCCGGCGGGCTCTCCAATCGACACCGCCAGTGGTGTGCAATGCTGAGGCGTCGACGCCATGGGGTCAGCTTTCTGAACATATCGCCTTAGCGGCGCTGAATGATTGCCCGGTCTTTGATCTGCTTCAAATATTCCCTGGCTGCTTTATTCGACGGAGATTCCTTTTTGCCGCCTGAAAGAATATTCGAATCGATGCCATCCGCAGAGCCAATGACTTCACGCGTTTTGCAGACCGCAATCATCTCGACACCTTTGGGATCGTCCTGGACTCGCGTGACTTTGCCAGCCGGTGTGGACTTAATGGCCTTGGCCCAGCGTGGCGGCAACTCGGGTTCCAGAAGTCGGCCCCGATCGAGCACGGTTACATCCTTCAGGCCGACGGCTAGCTGCCGGGCGTTTTGACAACCATTTAATTGGGCACGAAAGCGATTGGCTTCGGTGCGCCGCTTAGCCAGCAAAGCCCCGCGTTTTGCTTGCGGCACGATGAATACGATCTGCTGGATGGTATATTCGGTGGCTTTGGCAGACTGTGCTCCTGCCGCCGGCAACCAGGCAGGTGATGTTCCACCCGCGGAAGTAGTGTTGCGCATTCGCGCGGCAACAGCTCTCTGCCAACTCATCGTTGCGCGAACATAATCCTTGAATCCCCGCTTGGTAACGCCTGCCTGGCCCATCATTTGGTCGAGCCGACTGACTGACATTTTGTTGCTTTGGGCAAATCGACCATAGGCCTGGTTCACCTGAGCTTCGGATGCCACAACGCCGATCCGACGTGCTTCCTGCAGTTTGACCGCCTCATCTATCAATTCATTGGTGGCGATCGTCGTGCTGTTTCCCTTAATCCGCCGTAATCTTACAAATGCCGCGCGTCGTTGAATTTGATTGGTGGTGATCGGTTGTTTATTGACCAGAACGGCAATTTTCGTTCCACCTCGTGCGTCGATGCGTCCAACTTCGGGAGCCCCAGTAATTGCGGGTTTTTCAGCAATTGTGGGTACGGCAGGGGATACCGGGTCAGATGATCGACTGCAACCACCGATAAAAATTGCACAGCAAAGTGCAAGGCCAAGAGTGACCGGTTTGCGGCGAGAATCTTTGGGGTTTTTTGTCATTGTTTGATCTTTGTCATGTGGGTTAGAGCGTTTTTTAGTTTCTGCCCAACAAACCAACTGCAACTTGCCACTCAGCAGTCAGAAATTCTCATTATTGGTAAATTCTTCAAAACTGGCGTCTGTGATCTGGCCTTCATAGTCGCCAATTGTGCGGAATCCAATTTTAAATGTCATTGCGCGTGAAGGGTCAGATACCGAACTTGATCGGCTTTCGCTGAAAGCCAGTGTGAAAGTGAAACACTCATCGTGGTAGCTTAGGCCTACCTGATCGCTGACAACCAGATCTGATTCCATATTGTACTGGGCGGTTCCGAATACCCTCCAGTCTTCAGTTATTTTCATCGATGCGGAAAATCCCACCTGCTCACGACGATCTTGGAAAGCATATTGCGGCTGTGCATCAATATATGTGTAGTTGGCGGCAAAACTGTACCAGGATTTTGAATAGGACATGGTCGAGTCGGAACGTTTGATGTCGTAGCTTTCCTGGTCGAAGCGCGCCTGGGTATTGAAATGCAAGCCAAACGCGCTGGTTAGCGACAGAGATGCGACCAAATCGGAGCGGTCAGATTCCAAACCGGAATTTTCTCCAACATTGACCAGATCATCGGTTCGGGCATAGGGATTTTCGCCCGCTAGATGGAAGGATTGTCCGATCATGCCGTCGAGGTTCAGCCCGTTGTCAAATTGACCCGAATAACGCAGGCCAATATTGGCACGCGTGCCGCTTTCAATGCGATCATATCCGGAAAACTTGTCGCGTTGAAAAAGCGTCGAAGCATCAAATACCAGACTCTGTGAGTCCTCGTTTGGTGCAATGCCTGAGAAAGCCAGGTCAGGCCGGGCGAAGACCTGGGCAATCGGCTCAAACACATGGCTTGAATTTTCAGTTTGCGCCAATATTGGATAACTGACCTCCAGCCCTGCGGTTGGCATGAACCTCGAATAGGTACCTTCCGAAACAGCGTTGCTGGAGTTCCAGATTTCTGTTGCAGTCCAGTCTCCTCGTATCGAAAGTGATGGTGTGACGCTCAGACCACCCGCAGTTGTCACGGTTTTCTTCCAACTCAGATCTGCAGAAGCTCTGGCAGTTTCTCCATCGATCCCGTGGGTGCGTATCTCCCCGCCGCCAATATTGACCTCATTAAGCGAATTGCGAATGATGTTGGCGATATTGACATCGAGACTGACTTCGCCGCCCGCTACGTCTTCCGATTTAACGTAATTATAGTCCAGTACGGGAAGAACGGTTGGTTGCTGGCTTTCAAAGCTGAAAGCAAGTGCAGTGTCGGTCAACCCGTTATTTTGTACAAGGTAACGCTTTGCTGCCAGGTCAAAGAAACTGCGATCATTCAGGCCGTTCAGGAAAACCCGATTGGTAAACGTCGAGGCTGTGTAGCCCTTGACCTTATAGGTGCGGGAAAAGTTATTGTCACTCTGCACAAGAACGTCCCAACCAAATGTCCAGCGCGGATTAATGGTGAAACGGCCAGTTGAGCCGAACATTGCACGATCATCGACACGGCTATCGCTGGTGTTGGTTGCGAATTCATCGGGACTTTGCTGGTCGATTCCAGCGATTTTAATATTATAAAATCCGTTTTCAAGTTGATGACGCCAGTTTGCCTGAGCCAGAACACCTTGTTTGGTAAATTTGGTTGCCGTCAGTTTGAGATCGTGGCTGTCGCCCGTTACCCAGAAATAGGATTGTCGGTACCAGAATCCGAATTCGTCACTGGTGCCGATTTGCGGTGTCAGAAAGCCGCTTTTGCGTTTAACCGACGAATCCGCATGGCTAAAATATGGAAAATAGGCAATCGGCAGTCCCCAAAGTTCAAACCTTGCGTGTTTGTAGGTGACGGTCTTTTCGACGCCGTCCATGATCACCTTTTGAGCTTTGATCTGCCACAGCGGAGCGCTGTCGGGTTTTTCCTTGCAGGGCTCACATGCAGTATATACGCCGTGATGGAACACCGTCTTCTGGTCGGCAAAGCGCTCGGCGCTTTCCGCTGCGACGCGGGTATTGTCGGGAGTTTCAACACGCAGCGCGTTGACGAAACCCTCGCCAAAATCGTCGGTAATATCAATTTCCTGGGCATATATCCGGTTGCCGTCCGGTTCCAGAATTTCAACGTTGCCAAATGCTTTTACGCGGCGGGTTTTCTGATTATAGGAAACCCGGTCAGCTACAATGTTCTTGCCGTCGTATTCCAGTTGGACATTGCCGGAGGCTGTAACTGTTTCATTGTCGTTGTCGTAAATTAGTTCATCGGCAGTCAGGAACAGCTGGGCATCGGGATCGGTTTGACTTAATTCCTGGGCATTGGCCGGTGTTGGGCCTGCAAAACCTGTCAGCAACGCCGGGCCCGCAGCCGAGAGCGACAGAGCAAGTGCGAGGGCCAGGAATCTGGGCGTAGGGATAGCGTGGCGGCAATCACAATGCGCGCGGGAACGTACAGGAAGCATGTGGACCACCTAGCCATCCTCCTGATGCAAAAGAACCGTTATTCCAATCAAACTCGCTACTATCGCTGCGGACCACGCCGCCACGAATGGCGGAACCAGCCCATTGCTCCCAAATGTGACCAAAAGCTTCGATAAGACATACAACATAAACCCGGCCAAAACACCAGCAAGAATAGCCTTCGCGTTGACGCCAAAGCGAGCGAACCTTAACGAAACTGTGGAAGCAAGTAAGACCATGGCAATAAACAATAAAGGTAGGGCCAACAGCGCCTGGTGTCTGGTTAGATATGGCAACGGATTTTTGCCCGCCAATTGTATTCGCGTTGCATGTTCTTTCAGACCCCAAAAACTCACATTGTTGACGGTTGTTTGATTGGCCTGCAATTGGGACTCGGAGATTTCCACTGGCAGGATGCCTTTGGCTTTTGTTTGGCTTTTGCTCCCTGGGCGAACGGAAATCAGATCCGTCAACTCATAGTGATTACCTTGGCTGGACGATTCAACAAACCTGGCTGCCGAAGCGTCGATACGCTCAATCATTTCGCCTTTTGCATCAAACCGATAGACAATTATTTGGGTCAGATTAAGGCCGGCATTTTGCACCACCTGGGCGCGCAACACGAGATCGCCGTCTTTTTGGTTGAGCCGCATCCAGGAGCCTTTGGAACCGGTATCCGTTTGCTTTTCACCGCGCACTAAAATCTTGGCCTCTTCGGCGCTGGAGAGTATCTGCCCGTTTAATGCAAGCGGATTGTAAACCATCGACGTAAAACCACCCATCAATGCAGCAGTAATGCCCAACGGCAATAAAAACTGCCACACAGAAACACCAGATGCACGCGCCACCACCAATTCCAGACGTCTGTTCAACATAATCAGCGAAGCCGATGCGCCGAACATCACGCAAAATGGCAAGACATTTTCGGCGAATGTGGGCGCACGGAGCAGAACCACATTAATAACTTCTCCAAATCCAACATCATCAATCGAACTGACGTTTCGAGAAAATTCAATAATATCAACAACTACGATCAGGGCGAAAAATAATGCAAAAATGCCAATCGTATTTCGCAATAACGTTCCAGCAAGATACAGGCTCATGGTTTTGCCAATCATGATGGCTCCTCCACGGCAAGACGTTCACCCAGCAAGCGCAAGCGCAGGGGCTCCAGAAATTGTCCGACCCTGCTCAGATAATTCTCCAGTCTGGTCAGCAGACCCGCAGGCATCGCATTGTTGTCTGTCGCCAGCAAAATGCTCGAATAAGCGATTTGAGCTAGCGGCACACCCCAAACCAGATACGTGATGGACGGATTGGTTCGCAAAATTCCTTCGCCCCATACAGTCAGCCCGCGAATACTGACAATTGCAGCGCAGGCGACAACGGTAACGATAACTTGTCCCTGCCGATGAGAACTGGGATTGCCAATAAATGTCAGCAGCATCAGTGCGACCATTATTGGATACAGACCACCTGTGAGGCGTGTATGCAGTTCGGCTCGATAATAACCCGGGCGGGATTTGTATAAAGAGTCGTTTTTATTGGGAAAAAACAAATCATAGGTACTCAATTCCATTTGGCTTTGTCGGTGCACCGTTTGTCCACCAGACAAATCGGAGAGGTTGAAAGCGTAAGAATTGAATTTAATGATCGAAATGGCACCATCCTTGCCGTCCTGACGATGGATCTGGCCACCATTGAGAATCAGATATGCCCGATCGTCTATCTCGGAAACCGTGCCTTCCTTTGCCAAATAGGTAAAGGTTTGCTTTTGATCGCGGTTGTCATGAATCAAGATGCCCTTGAGAATGCCGCCCGGTGCCCGCGAGGCCACGTGAAACAACAAGCCTTGTCCGACATTTCGAAACCGACCCTCCTGAATCACCACCGAAACCATGTCCGCACGCATATTCGTGACATAGGAGCGCAGGGTCTGCATCGACAGTGGCGCTGCCCAAAGGTGAAGGTTGATCACGATGAGAGAAACGAACAAGGCTAACAGGATAAATGGCTTCAGCAATACGCTGCGAGACGCACCGGAGGCATGCATAACAACCAGTTCGGAATCCTTGTTGAGCGCGTTGATTGTCTGAATCAGCCCAATCAGCAGGGCAATCGGAATAATTGCCGCTGTTAGAGTCGGGACACCCAAGGTGGTCATTTTCAGGTAAGCAACGATGCCCTGTCCTTTGTTGAGCAAAACATCCACCTGTTGTACAGCGCGCACCACCCACAGCACGGCAATCAGCGCAGCCGTTGCGACAGCGACAGCAGTGGCTGATTTCCTCAAGACATAGCGTTCGATCAGGGTCAAACCCATCAAAAACTCCGGCGACGCTGGTAGGGCGGTTGGACTGCAATTGGTATGGCAAATTTTAACAACTCCATTAAGCAATGGTAATGGCTAAAAAGCGGCGAATAAGGCTGGTTAACATTTAGTTGAATTAGTGGCCGAATTGCCACGACATCAGCCATTTACATGTGCTGTCCAAACGGCAATCATCATCCATTCCAACCGAATCCGGTGCTGTTATTTGGAGATGACCCACGATGATGCCAACAGTTAAATTCACCGCGGCAGCAATGCCTGCCAAAGGTACTCTTGTTGTATTTGCTGATGGTGACAATAAGCTGGGTGCATCGGGCAGCGCACTGGATGCAGCAGGCGTCTTGTCAAAGGCGATAAAGGCGGCCAGTTTTAAAGGCGGATTTGGCAAGACACTGGACATTTTGACCCCTCGCGACAGCGATCTCGACCGGATTGTGATTATCGGGTTGGGAGATGTAAAGAAGATGACAGAGTTTCACTGGTTGCGGCTTGGTGGACGGGTGCGCACGACGGTGGCGGGCAGCGCAAAAGTTGCCGTAATGGTGGAATTGCCACAAGGCGAAGACGAAAAAATTCCATCGGTTCCAGCGAAAAAATGTCTTGATTTGGGCGTTGGTGCGCGTTTGGCAAGCTATCGTTTCGACCGATACAAGACCAAAAAACGCAGCCGCTCCAAGTCCCAAACTCTGACCCTTCACGCTAAATCCGCCAGCGCTGCAAAGAAATTATGGGACGGCCAGAAAGGGGTTTCTGATGGCGTAATACTGGCACGTGACCTGGTAAATGAACCTGCAAATGTATTGACACCTAAAGAGTTTGCCAAACGTGCAGTGCAATTGAAGAAATTGGGTTGCACCGTTGAAGTTCTCGATGAAAAGGCCATGAAAGCACTTAAAATGGAGGCATTGTTGGGCGTTGCACGGGGCTCTCGAAACCCGCCACGCATGGCAATCATTCAGTGGAAGGGCGGTGCATCAAGAGAACGGCCAGTGGCATTTGTCGGTAAGGGGGTAACGTTCGACACAGGAGGCATTTCGCTCAAGCCCGCCGGGGGTATGGAAGACATGAAAGGTGACATGGGTGGGGCAGCAACCGTTGCCGGTCTGATGCACGCACTCGCGGCACGAAAAGCAAAGGTCAACGCCGTGGGCATCATAGCCATGGTCGAAAACATGCCGGACGGGGATGCGCAGCGCCCCGGTGACATTGTCAAATCCATGTCGGGTCAAACAATTGAAGTACTCAATACGGATGCAGAAGGTCGCTTGGTGCTGGCTGATGCGCTATGGCATTGTAACAAGAAATTCAAACCGAAATTCATGATCAACCTGGCGACGCTGACAGGTGCCATTTTGGTGGCGTTGGGAAACCAACATGCAGGTTTATTTTCTAATGATGATGACCTCAGTGATCAGATTTCAACTGCCGGACTGGATACCAATGAAAAGGTCTGGCGTATGCCATTGACCCCCGAATATGATAAAATGATCGATTCCAAAAATGCCGACATGAAGAATATTGGTGGTCGCTATGCGGGCTCGATCACGGCAGGCCAGTTTCTTCAGCGTTTCGTTGGCAAAACACCATGGGCCCATCTGGATGTAGCCGGCACAGCAATGGCCTCGCCGCAATCCGAGATCAACAAGTCGTGGGCCAGCGGATTTGGCGTGCGGCTTCTGGATCGACTGGTGGCAGATAATTACGAATCATGACGCCATCTCCGTTGCGAGTGGCGTGCGGCAAATAACGGCCATTGAGGTGCGCGTGACAGAAATTTTATTTTACCATCTAACCCAGAAAACCTTTCAGCAGGCGCTGCCTGGATTGTTGGAACGATGCCTGGAACGTGACTGGAAGGTTACGGTTCAATTGGAAAATGTGCCTCAGCGCGATCAACTCAATGATCATTTGTGGTCCTACCGCGACGACAGTTTTTTACCTCATGGAGCTGAGAGCTCTAGTCAGATCAGGGCGCCTGGCAAGCCACAAGATCAACCCATTTGGCTAACAACGACAACTGAAAATCCCAATAATTCTAGCGTTCGATTTTTGATTGGTGGAGCCGTACCAGGAAGTACAGAGGAATATAACAGGCTTATATATTTGTTCGACGGGCACGATGAAGAAGCCGTCGCTGCCACGCGGGAACGTTGGAAAATTGAAAAAAAAGCTGGCCATGAGCTGACATATTGGCAACAAGATGAAGAAGGGCGCTGGCGCAAGGCGGCATAGAATTGCCACCTCTGTTGAGTCAACGCCGTCTCCTGTTCAAAAGGTATATACAGATGAGCAATCAATCACTTCCAGTTGACCCCGATGGCCTTATGGAGTTTTCGGTGGTCTTTACTGATCGCTCTCTCAATCATATGTCTCAGCAGTTTCAACAAGTTATGAGAGATATTTCGGCGATTCTGAAAGATGTTTACAATGCCGATGCGGCGGTCGTTGTTCCGGGAGGCGGAACTTATGGAATGGAAGCTGTGGCGCGGCAGTTTGCAACTGGCAACAAAGCGCTAGTTGTCCGCAATGGGTGGTTTTCCTATCGATGGACGCAAATATTTGAAGCTGGAGACATTGCCAGCGAGCACGTCGCCTTAAAGGCTCGCCAGACGGGAAATGAAAGCCCGGCCCCGTTTGCGCCGCATCCAATTGATGATGTTGTTCGTGAAATTCATGAACACAAGCCCGATGTGGTATTTGCGCCCCATGTGGAAACTTCTGCCGGCATCGTATTGCCAACCGACTATATCAAGGCGGCGGCTGAGGCGGCGCATGAAGTTGGCGCGTTGTTTGTACTGGATTGCATTGCTTCCGGCACGGTCTGGGTTGATATGAAAGACTGTGGTGTAGATGTGCTGATTTCCGCCCCGCAAAAAGGCTGGAGTGCTTCGCCATCTGCGGGACTGGTGATGCTTAGTCAACGGGCACTTGATGTCATGAAAGGAACGAAGAGCAGTTCTTTTGCGATTGATCTGGCGAAATGGCATCAGATCATGCTGGCCTACGAAAATGGCGGCCATGCTTATCATTCAACCATGCCCACCGACGCTCTGACCGGCTTTCGCGACACTATGCTGGAAACCCAGAACTACGGGTTTGATAAAGTCTGTCAGGAGCAGCTTGAACTTGGCCGGCAGGTACGGGTAATGCTCGCCGAACGTGGTTTCAAGAGCGTGGCAGCGACGGGATTTGAGGCACCCGGTGTTGTGGTTAGCTATACCGATGATCCAGAAATTCAAAATGGCAAGAAATTTGCTGCTCAAGGCATGCAGATTGCCGCGGGCGTTCCACTTATGTGCGACGAACCCGAGGATTTCTCAACGTTTCGTATCGGGCTGTTCGGTCTTGAAAAACTGCACGGAATCGATGGCGCCGTCGCCAAAATTGAAGCCGCACTGGATGCGATTGAGGCAGGTTAGCGCTGCAGCATATTAGGCTTCGGCCAGCGCCTCGCTGATTTCCAGCCATTCCTCCTCAACATCATTCAGGCGGCGTTCAAACTCGGCCTTTTTTTTGGCCAGTTCCCGAATGCGCTTGGCATCTCGCTCGGTGCTGGCAGTCGCCAGCAACTTGTCCAGTTTTTTGATCGCCTCAGAGGCCTTTTTCATAATCGCTTCAAGATTTTGGAGGCGCTTGCGGCGGTCTGCCTGACTTTCACGGCGGGTGGCTTCTTCGCGCCGCTTTTCCCCCGCCGATTTCTCGATAACTGGCTTGGCCTTACTTTTCTTTTCCTGTTTTTTTGAACCGGGTGATCCCGGTCCCTTCAGGACCAGTCTGCGGTAATCATCAAGGTCGCCGTTATAGGGGCCAACCCGACCATCATGGACCAACCACAGACGCTCAGCGCTTGCTTCCACCAGGTGACGGTCATGGGAAATGAGGATCACCGCTCCGGAATAGGCGTTCAGCGCCATGACAAGGGATTCACGAGTGTCGATATCGAGATGGTTAGTTGGCTCGTCAAGGATCAGCAAATGCGGCTGATTGAAAGTGGCCAACCCCAACAACAAGCGGGCTTTTTCGCCGCCCGAGAGGTTTTTCGCCCGGGTTTCCATCTTTTCAGCACCCAGACCCATCCGTGCGACCCGACCGCGCACCTTCGCATCGGGTTGATTGGGCATTAGCTTGCGCACATGATCAACCGGCGTTTGTTCTGGATACAGATCGTCCATATTGTGTTGTGCAAACATAGCGACCCGCAATTTCTCAGAGCGCACCACCTTGCCATCCATTACCTGCATGCGACCGGCAATCAGTTTGGCAAATGTCGACTTGCCGTTGCCATTGGCACCCAGCAGCGCGATTCGGTCATCGGCATCGATGCGCAAGTCCATATGACTAATGATCGGCTTGCCCAGTTCGTAGCCTGCAACTGCGTTTTGCAGGTTGATGATCGGCGACGCGATCGGTTTTTCGGGGCTGGGGAAATGCAAGGGCGCTACTTCGCTGTCCTGAACGGCGGATATTTTCGCCATTTTTTCCAAGGCTTTAACCCGGGATTGCGCCTGAGTGGCTTTTGAAGCTTTGGCTTTGAACCGATTAATGAAAGATTCCATATGGGCGCGTTTGGCGTCCTGTTTGACCTTCATCTTGGTTTGCAGGGCCATACGTTCGGCGCGGGTCTTTTCAAAGAAATCGTAATCGCCCTTGTAGGCGGTCAGTTTCAGGTGCTCCAGATGCACAATCGTGTTGCAGCATTTGTTCAGCAGATCCCGGTCGTGACTGATGATGATGACCGTATGGCTATAACGAGCCACATAGTTTTCCAGCCACAACGTGCCTTCCAGATCGAGATAGTTGGTTGGTTCGTCGAGCAATAACAGGTCGGGCTCTGAAAACAGCACAGCTGCCAGCGCCACACGCATCCGCCAGCCACCCGAAAAATCCGAACAGGGGCGGGCTTGTTCGTCAGAATTAAATCCAAGACCATGCAGAATAGCACCCGCACGCGCTTCGGCAGAATGGGCATCAATATCCGCAAGCCGCGTATGAATATCGGCGATACGAGTGGGGTCTGTGGCGCTTTCCGCCTCTGCCATCAGTCGGCTGCGTTCCACATCGGCTTCCAACACGGTGTCCAGCAACGACTTTTCGGTTCCAGGAGCTTCCTGAGCCACCTGGCCAATGCGCATTTTACGGCGCAGCTTCAGTGATCCGGTTTCGGGGCCATAGTCTCCGGTGATCAGTTTGAACAGTGTGGTTTTCCCGGTTCCGTTGCGGCCAACAAAGCCAACCCGCGCACCCATGGGCACGGCCAGTGAAGTATTCTCCAGCAGCAGGCGCCCCTGCATGCGAAAGGTGAGATCGGAAATCGTCAACATGCGCGGCTTTTGAGCGAAACCGATGACAAGTGCAAGAGAGAACCTGCAATTTTACAGTACTTCATCGCAGCCATCTGAAAATTTGCCAAATTTAGCTGGTCAATTTCGGCTTTCGATTCACCAGGACAATGCCAGCTCCCACCAGAACAAGCGCAGCCAGTAGCCGCAAGCCAACCTGTTCGTCAAGCAGCAGCCATCCGAATGCGACACCAAAAACCGGGGCAAGAAACGTGAAACTGGCCATGTCTGAAGCAGGGTATTTTGATAGCAGCCAGAACCAAGCTGAAAAACCGATACAGACCACAACGACTACCTGAAACGAGAAGATTGCAAGATGATGCGCCTGCAACTCTCTGATGAGTGGTCCAAACAGCGGCGCAACAATCAAAATCAACGGTGCTGATACCGCCACCTGATAGATCAGCTGCATTTCGGGAGAAGATTTGTTCAGTTTGGTGGTTCGGGCAATCAAAGCAATGGCGGCCCATAAAATTGCTCCAACCAGGCAAACCAGATCGCCGATCAGGGCATATTCAGTCGCTGGCGCATTGTTTTGGGAAAGTGCCAGAACCACACCGGCAATTGCCATGGCAAGCCCGGTCAGGCGCATGCCCGTCAAACGTTCGCCGGGAATGATAAAATGAGCACCAAGGGCGACCCAGAATGGCATTGTGTAGAAGAAAACCGAGGCGCGGGAGACTGTGGTATAGTCCAGCGCCAGAAATAGCAGGATGAATTCGGCCGCAAAAAAGCCCCCAGCAATCACACCAGGTATTAGGCTGCCGTCAGATATCGACAAGCGCCGTTTGGCAATAACGGCAAAAAGCAGCAGAATTGGAAAGACGCAAAGCGAGCGCAGACCTGCCTGAAAAACTGGCTGCAGACCTCCATTGACGACTTTCACCAGAACCTGATTGAGTCCTAGAAGGGCGGCGAATAGGATGAGGCTCGATGCACCAAATGCGTCGATGCTGGTTTTACGCTCCAATGTTCAGGACACCTTCGCTGATTGCGTATCGAGGATGTAATAAATCAGATCTAAAGGCGGTGCCTCACCGGTCAGGCGGGTTAATATGGCGTGCGCCTGTCCGCGATGATGGGTTTGGTGGTTGAACAGATGCGCAAGTGTCGGAGATAATTTTTGAGTGATTTGTTCGGGGAGCAGCACTGTCGTATAGGTAAAGTCGCTGTTCAATTTGGTCTCATCCAGGCCCTCGACATAGTGAATAATCCGCGTGTCCATCTGCTGTCTGGCCGTCCACAGGTCATCGAAATCAGAATAGAGGATCGCTTCCAGAGATTTGATTGGATTGGAAACCTGCTGGAAACGGCTCATCCATGCAGTGTCACCGACCAAAATGTGATTGAGCGTTCCCTGCATCGAATTAAAGGCCACTTCGCAATTGACCCTATATTGTTCGGGGGCTAGTTGGCGCGCTGCGTCAAACAACCGTTGATTGGCCCAGCGGTTATAAGCAGCAAACATAATGAAGTGATCAATCATTGTCTTTCGTCCTTGTTGAAGGCGTGTTAGCCAAAACCCAGCCTAAGCAATCCTTACAAGTGGAAAACTCAAATGACCATCCAACTTTTTGAACTATGCGGTGCAACAGAAGATCATCTGTTCAGCCCCCATTGCTGGAAGGCACGCATGGCACTTGCTCACAAGGGGTTGGATTTCATATCAGCTCCGGTGCCGTTTACCAAAGTCGCATCGGTGGAAAATGGTGAGGGTCGCAAAGTGCCGGTGCTGCGAGACGGTGATAATGTGGTGGAAGAGAGCTATGAAATCGCAAAATATCTCGATCGTAACTATCCAGACCAACCAAGCCTGTTTAATGGCGAAGGCGGAGAGGAACTCACTGCATTCGTTATCAGTTGGGCGACGACCCAAATCCATCCCGCAGTTGCCAAGCTTTGTGTCTATGATATCCACCAGGCATTGGCTCCGGTGGATCAGGAATTTTTCCGGGCATCCCGCGAAAAACTGTTTGGCTGCACGCTGGAAGAGTTTGACGCCAAATTTCCAAAGAATGGCGAAGCACTGGAAGCCGCATTGTTTCCATTGAAAAACCTGCTGTCCCGACAGGCCTTTTTGGGAGGCGAAACACCGGTTTTTGCCGATTATGTTGTCTTTGGACCCCTGCAATGGATGCGCACAACCTGCACCCAGGATCATTTGCCTCAGGACGGACCGGTGGCAGATTGGTTTAACCGCCTGCTGGATCTTTATGACGGCATGGCCAGAAATGCCAAGACCATGGCCGCCTAGCGCCCTTAAGGCTTTAATGGCTTGCCGAGACGGGGTGTTGCGGCTATAGCCCGCAGCAACCAATTCCCCATTCTACTACAGGATCCCAATCGATGGCTATCGAACGTACATTTTCAATGATCAAACCAGACGCCACAAAACGCAACCTGACAGGTGTTATTACTGCCCAGCTGGAAGAAGCTGGTCTGCGGATTGTGGCTTCCCGCCGCGTTCACATGAGCCTGCGTGAGGCACAGCAGTTTTACGCGGTTCACAGCGAGCGTCCTTTCTTTGGCGAACTCACCGAATTCATGTCGTCCGGCCCAACCGTTGTTCAGGTTCTGGAAGGTGAAAACGCAATTTTGAAAAACCGTGAAGTCATGGGCGCAACCAACCCGGCTGATGCAGATGCCGGCACAATCCGCAAAGAACATGCCTTGTCGCTGGGTGAAAACTCCGTCCACGGTTCCGATGCTGCTGAAACGGCTGCTGAAGAAATCGCATTCTGGTTTGCCGGCTGCGAAATTGTTGGCTAACCGACCAGCATTGTTTTGATTGAAAACCCGGGTTTTACGAGAACGGCCCGGGTTTTTTGTATCCGGACGAATGTGAATATTTGTTGGGGCGGGTAATGGTTGCAACGGCTACTGTTCCTGACACATAGAATTTTAAGTCAACAATCGCTAAGTACTGTTGCCATTGGACAAGTGATTCATACGATGGGTCTGACCGAATATGTTTAATCAGATAACAAAGCTTTTCATGACCATGGCCATCGCGCTCACGCTGAGCCAGGTCACTTTGGCGCCCCACGCGTTTGCACAATTCCTGCCCACGGCCAAAAAGGCCGAAGAACCCGTCGCTGTCGATCCGTTGGCACGCACCACGCCACGCGGCACGGTGGAAGGGTATCTGGAAGCAATCCGGTCTGGCGACATCGACAAGGCTGTCCGCTACCTGGACATGTCCAATCACCCGGAAGAAGAGCAAATCTTTCGAGGCAAGGAACGCGCCAAAGAGTTAATCCAGCTGCTGGACCGCAATGGTTATATCTATGACATCAATCAGCTCTCGGCATTGCCCGATGGAACTGTTGGTGACGAGCTTGAAGTAAATCTTGATCAGGTCGGCGTGCTCGATCGGTCCAGCCGCAAAGTGCCTTTGCTGGTTGAAAGGATTACCGGACACGGCGGGCTTCAAATTTGGTTGTTTGAATCGAATACCCTCAACCGTGTGCCGTTTTTGCTGAAAACATCCAATGAGAGCCTGCTCGACAGGATTTTGCCGGATTCGTTTAAATCTGACAAAATTGGTGCTGTATCCACCGGTCACTGGTTGGCGATTGGCGTGTCGGCAATCGTCGCATTGCTGATCGGCCTGACAATCAGCTGGATTTTGATTTGGGTGTTGCGCATGCTGCTTGAACGGCGGTCGCATCTTCCGGGTCGTGGCGTTTTGTCGACCATTGTTATTCCGTTGGGCGTGGTCATTGGCGTGTCGCTATACCGCGTCATCGTCATCAGCATCGGTGTACAACTTGTCGCACGCGATTATATCAGCTGGATGGTCACCATTGCCAGCCTGATGGCACTGGCCTGGCTTGGCATGCGCATTGTAGAAGGTATCGCAGAATTTGTCCGCTACGGCATGTCGCGCACCAAACGCCTCAGTTCCGTCGCTGTCGTGATGTTGGCAAAACGCATGGCCAAAGCAGTGATACTTGGTATCGCCGGCATTACCATTCTCGACGTTGTTGGATTTGATGTCTCCACTGGCCTTGCGGCTTTGGGTATTGGTGGTATCGCCTTGGCTCTGGGGGCTCAGCGCACTATCGAAAACCTGGTGGGATCGATCACCGTGGTTGCTGACAGACCTGTCGCGGTTGGTGATTTCTGCAAGTTCGGCGAGGTCATGGGAACGGTGGAGGATATTGGTATTCGGTCTACCCAGGTGCGCACGCTCGACCGCACCATCGTGACTGTCCCCAACGGGGCATTTGCTTCACTGGAGATCGAGAACTATGCCCGGCGCGATCAGTTTAGGCTGTATACGGTTTTGACAATGCGATACGAAACGACGCCGGCTCAGGTGCGATATCTTCTGGAAGAATTGCGCAAATTGCTGGCCCGGACGCAATCCGTTACCGAGGATCCTGCGCGGGTGCGTTTCGTCGGCCTTGGCAGTCACTCCATAGACATAGAGATATTCGCCTATGTCATTGCCGACGACTACAACGCTTTTCTTGGAGTACAGGAAGAGTTTTTGCTGTCGGTCATGGATATTGTGGAGCAGAGCGGCACGGACTTCGCCTTTCCTTCACAAACTCTGTACTTTGGCAAAGATCACCCTCCTTCGGCACAGAAAGCCGACGACATCGAGGCGCTTATGGCATCTATGGAGCCGCAGGCGGTGGAGGCCGCAGTAAACACTCCGGTCAAAAAGCCACCGACAATGCGCAAGAAAAAGTAGCAGCCAACATAATTGCAGATGATGGGGTGTTGAGGTTCAGCGCGTTGCGCAACCTTTGAGTGGCCAAATTGCGCGCTATTCCCAGCGCTTCTTGGCGGCCTCATCGCTTTCCTTGGCATCGACCCAGTTGCCCGGCGTGCCATCGGCGCGGTGCTCCTTTTTCCAAAATGGAGCGTTGGTCTTGAGGAAATCCATGACGTAGCGGGCGCCATCAAAGGCTGCATCCCGGTGACGACTGGTGGCAATCACCAGGACAATCTGCTCCCCGGGTTGGATCACACCGTAGCGATGGATCACGGTCATCCCGTCTATTGGCCAGCGTTGGCAGGCTTCCAATGCCGCGCGCTCAATTTCGGCCTCAGCCATGCCGGGATAATGCTCCAGTTCTAGTGCAGTCAGACTGTCGTCTTCGCTGCGGCACAGTCCGGTAAAGGTCGCGACAGCCCCAATATTGGTTCTGCCGCTGGTTAAATTACATATTTCGGCGTTTTGGTCGAAGTCATCAAGCTGAACAATGACTTTGGGAGCGACCATTTCGATCAACCGCCAGTCATCGGTGGGAACAGAGCAATCTCGCGTGGAGAATCGAGACGGTGTTCATGCTCGACATGTTGTTGGTCGAGGGCCACACGAATGATGTCGGGGAACTCAAGCGCGCTAGCAAACTGATCGTTGCGTCCCTGCATCCATTTTAGCATCTGGGACACCGTTTCTACCGATTCTGGAAGATTTACCGTTTCCTCCCCCATGCCGACGCGTTCGCGGATCCATGAAAAATAGTGAATTTTGACGCCATTATCGACCATCACCTATTCCTCAATCACGTGTTTCAGTCCAGCCCGAAAATAGTCCCATCCTGTAATCAGCGTTACCACAGCAGAAATCCACAGCAGCACCAACCCGACTTGCGTGCACAATGGAAAGACCTTATCGCCCGCGGGTCCGGCCAACAGGAAACCCAGCGCGACCATCTGCAATCCGGTTTTCCATTTGGCAAGCTGGGTAACAGGCACTGAGACTTTCAAGTCAGCCAGGTATTCTCGCAGTCCAGAGACCAGGATCTCCCGACTTAGGATTACCACGGCGGCCCAGATTGACCAACCGGCGATGGCGCCATCTGCGGCCAGCAACAATAGGCATGCTGCAACAAGCAATTTGTCGGCAATTGGGTCGAGCATCTTGCCAAGCGAAGATGACTGCTCCCAGATACGGGCGAGATAGCCGTCAAAGAAATCAGTGATGCTGGCAAAAGCAAACAGTCCTAATGCCCACCAGCGGGCCACATCAGTGGATTTTCCGCGTTCTTCCAGATCAAAGCAAAGCACCACCAGCGGCACCACCAAGATGCGCGCATAGGTCAGCAGATTCGGAATACTCCAAGGGCCTGCCTGACGTGGTGTTTTGGGCGTTTGTTCCATGCTACGTACAAACCCGATTGCGCGATTAATTTCAAGCGGCCAGCGTTCAATCAATATCAATTAGTCTGACAATTTGTTGGCTGCACCTAACTCGCCTGGGTCTGCGCCTCTTACCTGACGTTCAATTGCAATGGTATATAATGCCATAATCAGGCTTAAGGCGCTGGCACCCAGAATACAGGCTATCAAAGGATAGATACCTGTTTCCTCGGTCAGCAGGGAAGCGGCCAACGCAGACAATGCGGCACCGCCCAGCGTCGTTAGCGCCCCACCCAGTCCGGCTGCCGAACCCGCCAGTTGAGGTCGCACGTCCAACATACCGGCATTGGCCGACGGGATAACCAGACCATTGCCGAAGCCAATGGCAAATGTGAATGCGAAAAAGCCCAGGGCGTGTTGCACTTCCAGCCAGGCAGTCAGCAACGTCGGGGCCATGCCAAAAAGACAAATCAGACAGCCGGTCAATATCATTTTGTAGAGACCAAAGCGGCTGGCGAACCGGCCGGAAATGCCACTTCCGATCATGTAACCAAGAGGTGTAATCGCCAGACACAGTCCGACCTGCGAAGCGGTCAGCCCGTAAAATTTTTCTCCCACAAATGGCGCGCCGCCAAGAAACGCAAAGAAAGTGCCGACAGCAAACACAAGCGTCAGCGTGTATCCCCAAAAACGCCGCGAGACGAACAGTTCGGGGTAAGCCTTAAACTGCTCAGTAAAGCTGGTGGACATGTGTTGATTGGTTTCACCCTGATCAAAATAAACGACAATCAGAGTTATGCAACCGATCACAGACAGGGCATAGAAATTACTCTGCCAGCCAAACAGGTCAGCAAGAAACCCGCCAAGCGGTGGGGCCATCATCGGAGCCAGCGCCATGCCCATGGAAATATATCCAAGCATGCTGGCCGCCTTTTCCCGCGCTACCATGTCTCGCACCGAGGCGCGTGATATGACAAACCCGGAAACCATCACCGCCTGCAGGCATCGAAATGTCATAAACAATTCAAATGACGTTGACAGGGCGGCTCCTAATGATGCCAGGACAAACAACACCAAGGTCCACAACATTATCGGGCGGCGACCAACGCGGTCTGAAATCGGTCCCAATAACAACTGAACCAGACTTGTTAGGGCCAGATAACCCGTCAGCGTAAACTGCATGATCGAATAGGGTTGATCGTAGAAACGGGCCATTTCCGGCAACGAGGCAAGAAATATGTTGATCGGCATCGCACCGATACCTGCGATCAGGACCAATGTGGTGACATGGGGAGCAGATTTGCGGTCAAAATAGCGCGGGGCGGGGCGTTCATTCATTACCTTGGCGTATGGCGTGAGCGGTCAATTGTCCACCATAAAATCGCCTGGCGACGAGGCTAATTGATGTGATGAATTTGCAACCGGTATTTTCCCTTCGTTTGCGTCCGCAGGAGGCTTGGTCTCTTTCGAAACGCGGCGCAGCGTCTTGCCCCAGGCGCCGAAGCCGTGTTCAACATCGAAGACGAACGAGAAAATCGCTTGGGACAGGGAAGATGTCTATGCAGCCGAATGAACTCTGGTTTGATTCCAATAAATGTTTTGTCGCCAACAAATGGGTGGCCCCGCAGTCGGGCAAGTTTCTAGAGCTGACAAATCCCTCGACTGGAGAAATTTTATGCGAAATTGCTCGAGGAGATCAGTCCGACATAGATAATGCAATGCATCACGCAAAGGCGGCATTGACCGGCGACTGGGGTAGATTGACGGCCCCGGAACGCGGGCGCATCCTGCATCGTCTGGGCGATTTGGTTATTGAAAAGGCGGATGTGCTCGCAACATTGGAATCGCTTGATGTGGGAAAGCCGCTGAAGCAGGCAAAGGCTGACGCCATCGCCCTGGCGCGTTACATGGAATTCTATAGCGGTGCGGTCGACAAAATCCACGGCAGTACAATCCCCTATCTCGATGGCTACACGGTGTATACTCTGCGTGAGCCTCATGGAGTGACCGGTCACATAATTCCCTGGAATTATCCAATGCAGATCATTGGTCGTTCCGTTGGGGCTGCCCTTGCTATGGGCAATGCAGCGGTGCTGAAACCTGCTGAAGAAGCCTGTTTGACCGCGCTCGCATTTGCTGATCTGGCGCGACAGGCGGGCTTACCTGACGGCGCATTGGGTGTGGTTCCGGGGTTGGGGGCAGAAGCGGGTGCTGCGCTTTCCAGTCATCCAGATGTCCACCACATCTCGTTTACCGGATCGGTTGGCACCGGTCGCATCATTCAGGCGGCGGCGGCCAATAATGTTGTCCCCGTCACCCTGGAACTTGGCGGCAAATCACCACAACTTGTGTTTGATGATGCTGATATCGACGCAGCGCTGCCATTTCTGGTCAATGCGGGGATTCAAAATGCCGGTCAGACCTGTTCGGCGTCTTCGCGCATATTGGTTCACCGGCGTGTCTTAGATGAAGTTGTTGAACGCATGGCAGAGAAATATTCAGCTCTCGACGTCGCGCCCGCCATGTATGATCGCGATGTCGGTCCGCTAATATCCGCTCGTCAAAAGGAGATCGTTGAAGGATATTTGGCCAAGGCCGGTGATCTTGAAGTAGTCGGACAAGCGCAATTACCGTCGGACCTCCCAGCAGGTGGTTTTTATGTTGCCCCGACTCTGTTCTCCAATGTTGCCGCCGATCATGTGCTTGCACAGGATGAGGTTTTTGGGCCGGTACAGGTAATT
Organism: Rhizobiaceae bacterium; assembly: GCA_014238155.1. GTDB lineage: Bacteria > Pseudomonadota > Alphaproteobacteria > Rhizobiales > Rhizobiaceae > Pseudahrensia. The sequence continues at coordinate 180,480 of JABABQ010000034.1, read as the reverse complement.
GTCCCGTTTGAAGATGAGGAGCAGGCGCTGGAAATCGCCAATGGCACGCAATACGGCCTCGTCGCATCTGTCTGGAGCCGCGATGGTGCAAGGCAGATGCGCCTCGCTCGCAAACTGCGTTCCGGTCAGGTGTTTTTGAACAATTACGGGGCAGGCGGCGGTGTGGAATTGCCTTTTGGTGGTACTGGCCTGTCTGGCCATGGTCGCGAAAAAGGGTTTGAAGCTTTGTATGGATTTTCCACCCTTAAGACGGTTGCGGCCCATCATGGTTGAGCTGGGCCGCTGAACGACTTTAGTCGTTAAACAAGTGGCGCTGTTCGTAGCATACTCTCAGATAGCAGGTGCCTGTTTTGGTGGGCACTCTAAAGCGTTTAGTCGAGTTGTCCGGGCGTCGGCAATAATGGCGGGAGTGGACAAATCGGCGATAAAGACTGCTGTTTTTATGGTTCATGACGATTGCACCGCGGTCATAAATCAGGTCTTTCAGCGCCTCACAGGTATAGGATCTGGTGCTGGGTCGCGCATCTGCTGAAGTAGCTGGCAGTGCAAAGTTTAAAGCAGCAACAGTGCTGGCGGCAACGGCCATAGATATATATTTGACGGTTTTCATCTCACAAAGTCTCCCGAAGGCCCAAGTTGTTTATATTGATACGGTGTAACTATGTTGAATGTTTTACGCTGTTTTGGCTGTGCGAATTGTCACAGAGCCTCGAGCACAGATCCTAGCCCTTTTGAAAGTGATCATGAATTCGTCTGGCCATGGCCTCTGATACGCCGTCGACAACAATCAGATCTTCAATTGCGGCCCGTGAGACGGCCTTTGCGCTGCCAAAATGATGTAAAATCGCCCGCTTGCGCGCCGGTCCAATGCCGGAAATTTCATCAAGCGGATTTTTCAGCGTGTCCTTTTTGCGCCGCGCCCGGTGCGTGCCGATGGCAAAGCGGTGGGCCTCGTCGCGCAGTCGCTGAATGAAATAAAGCGTCGGGTCACGCACCGGCAGCGAAAAGGGCTGTCTTCCAGGTCTGAAAAAACGTTCCCGTCCGGCATCCCGGTCTGGTCCTTTGGCAACGCCGACAAGGTTGACCTTGCCGGTCAGTCCCAGTTCTTCCATCACGTCCTTCACTGCTGACAATTGCCCGGCACCGCCGTCAATCAACACAAGATCAGGCCAGGGAGGCAAAGTATCCGCTGCAGCGTCATCACCACCGTCATTGCCACCGCCATCCGACGCTGGACTACGCTCGCCATGTTCCTTGATCAGTCGAGAGAATCTGCGGCTGAATACTTCTTTCATCATGCCGTAATCGTCACCCGGTACCAGATCTTCATTCTTGATGTTGAACTTGCGATATTGGTTCTTTGCGAACCCATCAGGCCCGGCAACGATCATTGCGCCTACTGCATTGGTCCCCATTATGTGGGAATTATCGTACACCTCTATGCGTCTGGGTGGCCTGTCCAGTTCAAACACCTGCTGCAGACCGCCGAGCAATTTTGTCTGCGTCGCGCTTTCGGCTAGCTTGCGTGACAGCGCCTCTTTGGCATTGAAATGAACCTGCTTCACCAGGTCGCGCTTTTCTCCGCGCTGAGGGCGGTAGGCCTGGACTTTCTTGCCAGCCTTGGCGGTTAGCGCGCGCGACAGCAAATCAGCTTCTGTGATGTCATGCGACAACAGCACCAGCTTGGGCACCGGCTTGTCATCGTAAAACTGGCTGACAAAGGCATTTAGCACTTCGGTTTCGTCAAAACTTTTGTCGGCGCGGGGGAAATAAGCCCGATTGCCCCAATTCTGTCCGGTGCGGAAAAAGAACACTTGAATGCAGAACTGGCCAGCTTCTTCATATACAGCGAAAACGTCGGCTTCTTTGACCGTTTGCGGATTGATTCCCTGATGGCTTTGCACATGGGACAGAGCGGCCAACCGGTCGCGATAGATGGCCGCTGTTTCAAAGTTCAGTTCGTCAGATGCCTGCTGCATGCGTTTTGAAAATCGTGTCTTGATCTCCTGGCTTTTGCCGGTCAGAAAATCTTTGGTTTGCTGCACCAACTCGGCATAGCCTTGCGGCGATATTTCACCGGTGCAGGGCGCGGCGCAGCGTTTTATCTGGTGCAGCAGACAGGGACGGGTGCGGTTGGCATAGAATGAATCGGTGCAGGTACGGATGAGGAATATCCGCTGCAAAGCGTTGATTGTCACGTTGACGGATCCGGCATTGGCGAACGGACCGTAATAATTTCCCTTGCGTGACCGTGCGCCGCGAAACTTGAACAGGCCAGGGGCCTCGTGATCCCCCGATAGCAGAATGTAGGGGAAGCTCTTGTCGTCACGAATCAACACATTAAAACGCGGCCTCAAGCGCTTGATAAGATTCGCTTCCAGCAGCAGCGCTTCCGTCTCGGTATGGGTTGTAACAAACTCCATCTGTGTGGTTTCTGCGATCATCCGGGCCGTCCGGTTTCCGCCATGGCCAACTCCGCGGGCATAGTTTTGCACCCGGTTTCGCAGATTTTTGGCCTTACCCACATACAAAACGTCACCTGCTGCATTCATCATGCGATAAACACCGGGTTTTTTGGGCAATCGGGTGACCAGATCAGCAATCAGCGCCGCGCCGACAATCCGTGTGCGACCATCGCCACCATCTCCGCGCCCGCCGCCGTCGCCGCCGTCGCCGCTGGAGGTTTCCTCCCACAATATATCGCCGGAATCGCGCGGTTTGGCGCGCGTTGGTGCAGCTTCTTCGGTGTCAGGTGAGTCGGTCATTGTCTCATCATAACACATCAATCAGGCGCTGCCTGATCAGGCGTTTGCCAGCCCAGATGTTGTCCACCATCAAGCGCGATCATCTGTCCGGTGACAGATTTGGCGGAAACAAAGTAAAGAATTGTGTTGGTGTATTCTGAAAGGTCGGGTGCACGCTTTAGCAGCAGGGTTTGAATTTGTTGGTCAAATACAGCCTGGCCTTGAATGTGGCTTGGCAATGTGGGGCCGGGACCAATAGCGTTAACGCGAATGTTTGGTGCCAACGCCTGGGCCATGGTTTGGGTTGCAGTCCAAAGCGTGGATTTTGACAAAGTGTAGGAAGTGAAGTTGGGGGTCAGTTTCCAGACCCTCTCATCGATAATATTTACGATCAGACCGTCGTTGAGGTTTTGAGCAGAAAATGCAGAAGCGAGAATCGAAGGAGCTTTAACGTGAACAGCAAAATGTCTGTCCCATACTGCATCATCCAAAGTATCAAGCGAGTCTTCCTCGAACATCGAAGCATTGTTGACAAGCAGGTCAACGGGTCCCAGTTCGGCGACGGTGCGGTCGATCACTTCGCGGGTTTGTTGACTGCTCGTGAGGTCAGCTCGCACTTGTGTGGCCTGTCCACCTCTGGATTTAATTTCGGCCACCAGTTCAGCGGCCGCCACTGCGGAGGAATTGTGATGAACGGCGATGGCATAACCCGCGTCGGCCAGGCCAAGACTTATTGAACGGCCAATCCGTTGCGCGCCCCCGGTGACTAACGCTGTTTTATTCATGACGAGACCTATATGATTGCGGTTGCTACCAGATAAGCCAGATAGGTGCCCGTCAGCAATATGCCACCGGTGCGACCGATGTTCAGTTTGAACACCGGCAGCGCGATCAGGAACAGGGTTGCAGCCAGCATGCCCCACATATCAAAACCGATTATGTGCTGACCAACGGCCACATCGCCAGTGATAAACGCGGTAACGCCCATGATGGCTGCGGTGTTGAACAGGCTTGAACCGACAACATTGCCCAGCGCGACGGATCCTTTATTATGTCTTGCCGCCATGACGCCGGTTGCGAGCTTTGGCAAAGAGGTGCCAATCGCAACAATGGTAAGCCCGATGATCAACGGAGATATGTTGAATCTTTCGGCCACACCAACCGCACCCTTGACCAACCAGTCTCCGCCAGCAAGCAACAAAACAAGACTCAGGCAGAACAACACGTAAACCAGCATGATGCCTTATTGTTTGAGCGACAGGGTTGAAATCAGGGCAAAAAAAGGGGCCGAAGCCCCATTTTTCAGCCGCCTTGATTTGGGGCGTCATGCATTTGGTTTCAATCCCGCCAGCTCCGGATGGGCCGCGTCAAATTGATCGCGCCAGGCGACAAGGTCTTCGCGGCCCGTTTGCCATTTTTCGGAAAACCGTAAATCCAGATAGCCAAGTGTAGACGTTAAAGCGATGGAACCGATATTGGCATCGGCGCCTGAGGGAGGCGGTGAGGCCATGACAGCGTCGAGCCCTCGTTCAACCTTTGCCCAAAGGCGGTCGAGCCAAGGCTGATGGACCTTTTCTTCAGGACGGAAACGAGCTTCGTACATGTATCCAACCGCACAATCATTGATGCCGTCGCAAAGTGCTTCGATGCGTTCAGCCTTCAGCAATGCCGCTTCGTCGCTGCTGCTGGGATAGAGCCTGCCGCCGCTGAGGCGATCAAAATGTCGGGTGATTGCGCGGCTGTCATAAACACCGGTGCCGTCATCAAGAACCAGACAGGGGATTTTTGAAAGGGGGTTTGCGGCGTCCAGAACCGGGTCGCCATTGGTCGAATCAACGTCGACGGTCTCTATATCGATACCAGCAATTTTTGCCGCAATTGCGGCCTTCGAAACATAGGGCGAAGCGCCCGAACTCAATAATTTCATGAGATCCACTACCTGATTATCTGTTAATAGCGAATGGCCCGACAGGAACCATCATATTCTTTCCATTCGTCCAGAGCGCTGATGCAAAACTCGACATTATAGGAATTGCCCGCCAAGCCTTGACCACCCTCGATCAAATAATAGATCGTTGGATGTTTGCCGTTGGACAGGCGCGCATGGCCGCGGCAATAGCGCCGCGGTATGGGGCTGACATTGGTGCTTTGAACCAATCGTTCGCGGGTACGTTCAATAGTATCCAGATTGATGCCTCGCAACCAAGTTCGTTGTTCAGCCCAGTTGAAGCGCTCAATGATTGTATCGAGCACGCCCGGGTCGCGGCATTCTGGAAATGATGTGCGTTGCAACAATGGATCCAGCAGACCGGCAGAAGCAGATGGAACTGAAGTCATTGCCACCGCGGCGACAGCAAGCCCGGAAAGGATTTTTCTTGTCATGATTCGCACTCCGTCTTAGGTCTTGGGTAAAATGGGGCAGGTTGTTCCAAGGGTCAATCGCGCCATAGATACATTCTGCTTGTTGCGGACGCCAAATGAGATTATCGGGCGGATAAATCTTGAATGCGATACCCCCAACCCTTGTCCTGCTTCAGGGTTTCCGACAGCCAGGGCAGGATAGTTTCCAGTTCCTGGCGCAATATATAGGGAGGATTCAGGATAACCATGCCGCAACCATTAAGCATGCCGGAGGGGCGCGGCTCACGAATATAGAGTTCGACGTTTAGCAGGTCGCGATATTTCAGGCTATTTAAAGTGCCGAGCCACTCGTCCGTATGGTCTCTGCGTTTGACCGGGTACCACAGCGCGACGACCCCACCGGCCCATCTTTGATTGGACTCTTTCAGCAACTTGATCATTCGATCAAAGTCTTGTCCGTCTTCAAACGGTGGATCAACCAGAATTAAACCACGCCCTTCTTTCGGCGGTATTGGAGATACGGAGACCAACCAACCATCTGATTTGTTGATACGGGTTTGATAATCTCCCTCAAATTCCTTCACCAATACGGGATAATCATCCTCATGCTTCTCATATAATGACAGCCGGTCGCTCTTGCGCAGCAAACCGTGTGCGATGCGGGGAGAACCCGGATAGACACCTTCTCCGATGGCCAGCACCTGATCCTTCCACGGGGCGATCAACTTCTCGACGGCTGAGGGTGGCGTGGCGTCCAACACTTTTTTGACACCCAGTAACCATTCGTCGGTTTTCAATGCTTCTTCACTTGTCAGATCATAGCGGCCGAGTCCCGCATGGGTATCAAACACTCGAAACGGTTTGTCCTTGCGCTTGAGATACTCAATGACCCTGGTCAACACGATGTGCTTAAAAACGTCGGCAAAATTGCCAGCGTGGAATGCGTGACGATAGTTCATGGTAAGAAGTTCGCAATTGTTGGATGCTTGTACATTTGCTATCAAGCTTGACGTCTGTGAGATAGAGCAATTGTAATGAACAAGCCACTCAATGTTGAAATACTCAATTCAGCTTGTCCCCACGACTGCCCTTCAACCTGTGCGCTGGCTGTTGAAGTTATCGACGGTACGAAAGTTGGCAAAGTGCGTGGTGCGCCCGACAACAGCTATACCGATGGTGTTATCTGCGCGAAGGTTGCCCGCTACAGCGAGCGTATTGCACATCCCGACAGACTGTTGAAACCGAAATTACGCTGTGATGGCAACGGGGACGATGACTGGCAGGATATTTCCTGGACTGATGCACTTGACCTGATCGCCGAAAAATTCATTCAGGTTGAACAGAAATACGGATCAGAAACCGTCTGGCCCTATCAATATGCCGGAACGATGGGTCTGATCCAACGCGATTCAATTCATCGCCTGCGAAACGCCAAAAGCTATTCCAAGCAATATGACACGATCTGCGTCACCAATGCGTGGACAGGTTTTTCAGCCGCTACCGGCAAGGTGATGGGTCCCGATCCTCGCGAAATGCCATTGTCTGATTGTGTGGTTATTTGGGGGACAAACGCGGTATCAACTCAGGTCAATGTGATGACCCATGCGGTCAAGGCGCGCAAGAATCGCGGTGCCAAGATCGTGGTCATCGATGTTTATCAAAATGACACTATGAAACAAGCCGATCTTGGGCTTTGTTTAAAGCCGGGAACCGATGGAGCGCTGGCTTGCGCGGTGATGCATTGCCTGTTCCGGGATGGCAAGGCGGATTGGGAATTTCTGAAAAAATACAGTGATGTACCCGAAGAACTTGAATCACACTTGCAAACCCGCACACCGCAATGGGCGGCTGAAATTACTGGACTGTCTGTCGCAGAAATCGAAGAATTTGCAGCGCTGATTGCCGCCAATCCCAAAACCTATTTCCGACTTGGATATGGCTTCACACGGTCGCGCAATGGTGCTGTCAACATGCACGTGGTCGCCTGTATCGCCACCGTTTTGGGTGCCTGGCAATATGAAGGCGGTGGTGCGTTTCATGGCAATGCCGAAATTTTTGGCCTTGATGGAGGAATGATACAGGGAACGGCGTTGTCCGATCCTTCTGTCCGATCGCTGGATCAATCAAAAATCGGGCGGGTGCTGACCGGCGATCCTGACAGCCTTTATGGTGGCCCGCCGATAACCGCCATGTTAATTCAAAACACCAATCCTGTTTCAGTTGCGCCCGAACAGGAACTGGTGAAGGCGGGATTTGCCCGTGATGACCTGTTTGTTGCTGTCCATGAACAATTTATGACCGACACCGCTCAAATGGCGGATTTGGTCATCCCCGCAACGATGTTTGTGGAACACGACGACATTTATCGTGGTGGAGGGCACCAGCACATCATTCTTGGACCCAAACTGATCGAGGGGCCAACAACCTGTCGGACTAACCACTTTGTCATCGAGGAACTGGCGAAACGTTTGGGCGTTGCCGATCAGCCTGGATTCGGCTTGACGGAACTTGAGCTCATCGACGACATGTTGCAACGCAGCGGGCGCGGCACACTTGCAGAAATACAGCAAACTAAATGGATCGACTGTCAGCCAGATTTTGAAGAGAGCCATTATTTAAATGGATTTGCTCATCAGGACGGAAAGTTTCATCTGAAGGCTGACTGGTTCAATGTACCTTGGGGCCGGCCGCCCGAAACCATGGGTCTGCAGGGACCGGTGGACGATGCCCCGACTTTGCCTGATCATTGGAATGTTATTGAAAGCGCTGATGCTGAGCATCCGTTCCGGTTGGCAACGTCTCCGGCGCGGTCATTTTTGAATTCGACATTCAACGAATCTGAAAAATCGCGGGCTCGAGAAAACAGACCCAGCGTGCGGATACATCCCGAAGATGCTGCAGAACAGGGGCTTCAGGATGGTCAAAAGGTGCGTCTGGTCAATCAGCGCGGCGCCGTTATCCTACATGTGCATATCTTTGAAGGACTGAAACGTGGCGTGCTGATTGCTGAAGGTATTTGGGCCAATTCGGATCACGAAGACGGGCGCGGCATCAATACTTTGACAAGTGCGGAGTCTTCTGCCCCTCATGGTGCAGCAGCTTTTCACGATACCAAAGTGCGTATCGAGATGACGTGAGGTCGGCCTAACTACTTCAAAAGCGCAACGTCATCAGCAGTTGCATTGTTGTCGCGGACTGAATCGTCGCCGGTCCAGCGAATCTTTTCTTCGGCTATCAGCTTGAGAGCGCGCGGGTAGAGCTCGTGTTCTGCCTCCAAAACGCGGGCGGCGAGGCTGCTCTCATCGTCGTTTGGTTCCACCACGACTGCTGCCTGCGCGATAATCGGTCCGGCATCTAGTTCGTTATTGACGAAATGAACCGAACAGCCGTGAATGCGCACGCCGCGCTCCAGAGCTCTGGCATGGGTGTCCAGGCCGGTAAAAGATGGCAACAGGCTGGGATGAATATTGATCAGTCGTCCACGCCACTCGTTGACAAAGGCGTCCTCCAATATGCGCATATAGCCAGCCATGCAGACAAGTTCCGCTCCCGCTTCCTGCAGGGCCTGTGTCACCGCCAGTTCATGTTCGTCTCGGCTGTCAAAAGTCGTTTGGTCCACCACCCGAATGGGCAGGCCGTGTTGCTGGGCAAGATTCAGACCCTCGACATTCGGTTTGTTCGACAGCACCAGAACAATTTCAACCGGATAGTCGGGATCCATTGCAGCGCGCGCCAGCGAGCCCATATTTGAGCCGCGCCCTGAAATCATCACCGCAACTTTGAGCTTTTTCATGTCAGCCCCAGTTCACCTGACCATCAAATATGACTGATCTGTCGCCTTCGACCAGTTCACCAAGATGCGAAACCGTATCGCCGCCGGAAGTTAATGCTTCGATGACGGGTGCAACAGCGTCGGCTGCAGCAATCACTACCATGCCGATGCCGCAGTTAAATGTGCGCAGCATCTCGGCTTCCTCAACTCCGCCCTCAGTTTTCAACCATTCGAACACCGGAGCGGGTGACAGGTTCGACAGATTGATAGACGCCGACAATTTGGCTGGCAGCACCCGTGGCAGGTTTTCTGTCAAACCACCCCCGGTGACGTGGGCCAATCCTTTTACACCGCCTTCCAGGCGAACTGTGGCGAGGACGGACTTCACATAAATTTTTGTTGGTTCAAGCAGGTCTGAGGCCAGTGTCCCTGCGCCAAATGGGCTGGGGGCGTCCCATAAAAGGCCACTGCGTTCGACAATGCGACGAATCAAGGAAAAACCGTTTGAATGGGCGCCACTAGAATGTATTCCTAACAGTATATCGCCTGCCTGCATCGCTGTTGGCAGCAATGAATCACGCTCTACTGCACCAACGGAAAATCCAGCAAGGTCGTAATCTCCATCTCCATACAGGCCGGGCATTTCGGCCGTTTCACCGCCGATCAGTGCACAGCCGGCCATTTCGCAGCCTCTGGCAATTCCTGCTATCACCTGTTCGGCAATGCCATTGTCGAGTTTGCCGGTGGCAAAATAGTCGAGAAAGAACAGCGGTTCCGCGCCTTGAACGATCAAATCATTGACACACATAGCGACGAGATCGATCCCGATTGTACTGTGTTGGCCGGTATCGATGGCGATCTTCAGTTTAGTGCCGACACCGTCATTTGCGGCAACCAGCAATGGGTCGCGATATCCGGTCTGTTTCAGGTCAAATATTCCGCCAAAGCCCCCAATGGAACTGTCAGCACCGGGGCGCCGTGTGGCAGCGATCAAAGGCTTGATTGCATCAACGAGTGCGTTGCCGGCGTCGATGTCAACACCAGCATCAGCATAAGATAGGGGAGGTTTGTTCGTGCTCATGCCTCTCTATAGGCGGCATGGACGTGCACGTCTTGTTCAAACGCAAACAAGTTCGTGGAAAACCAGCGTTAATTTGCACTCAGCAGATTAATTCTGTGGGCCAATGCTTCGCCATTGGAAATCGTCACCTGAGTGAACCCGGCCAACCGCGCCAGATCAAGAAAGTTCAGATTTTCCGGCTGTCTTGATTGTTCAAACAGGGGAGAAGTTCGCGCCTGTGCGGTGAGTGATGCCAACAGCGCACGCAACCGGAACAATGTGTCATATCGTTCGCCACTCGTTGCCACAATAATCAATTTTTGGGCGTGATAGCCCTTGGCAAACATGTGGTAAGGCGGTGGATAGGCCCTGTCGAGCTGCTGTTTGCTGAGTCCAATGAGAAATCCAACCCGAGATCTTTTGCTCATGCTTGGCATCACATTCAGCGCCGATACATAGGTCTCGGTGGTTTTCGGTTCTGGATAATAATAGCCAGCATGGTTGTCTGCTGCCAGCACCGTGGAGACCGACAACAAAGGTAGTAGAAGTCCAATTATTGCTACAGCCAGTTGTTTACGCACAGTCGCAACCATTCTTGATCCGTTGATTTGCCATGATCTTAAGGTGGGTCGGATTACAATCAAGTCAAATAAACCAATTATCAATGTTGCGAGAGCGCTTGAAAATTCCATGTAATGTGGGCATCTACTTGATATCTGAATTCATTGCGCAGTTACCTCATTGACAATAGCCAATCTGATTACTCTGGTTCGAATTATGCTGGTTCCGGTCATAGTATGGGCGGCGTTGAGCGATCAGATGCTTATGGCCTTTTTGCTGTTTCTGCTGGCCGGTGCGTCAGATGCGATCGATGGCACGGTGGCCCGATATTTCAATCAGCAGACAGAATTGGGTACAATCCTTGATCCCATAGCCGACAAATTGATGTTGGTTTGTGTCTTCATATCATTGGCTTATCTGGGCAGCATTCCTCTTTGGCTGGTCATCCTCATCGTCAGTCGTGACCTGCTGATCATATTTGGTGTTTTGTTGGCGTTTTTCCTGTCCCTTCCGGTAACCATCAGACCGTTGTGGATTTCGAAGACCAACACGGCGGTTCAGATAATATTGGCCGCATGGGTGCTTTTTTCCCTGGCATTTGGTATTGAATGGCCAACTGCAAAGGCGTCTCTGGAATGGCTGACTGGTTTGCTGACAGCACTTTCAGCTGCTGCTTATACTTTTCAAGGCATCAAGCTGTTTGCGACAAGTGAGGGTGGCGTTCACTAGCGCGATCGTGGGCCTGGGAGGTGACGAGATTGACTGATCCAGTAGACGGCGAAGTTTCAACAACCAATCCGGTAGAAGAATTGCTTCAGCCTCAGGTCGGTTCCCTATTGTCAATCGCAACCCGGCGACAGATCTGGTTCTGGTGCTTAGCTTTCCTGTTCACGGTTATCTTCCTATACGTATTTCGCTCGATATTGCTGCCCTTCGTTGCCGGAATGGCATTGGCCTATCTGCTGGATCCTGTTGCTGACCGCCTGGAAGCGATGGGAGCAAGTCGTCTTGTGGCGACATTTCTGATCCTCATCGTATTCATCGTTGTCTTCATTCTTGCGCTGATTCTGGTCGTTCCCATTCTGTCTAACCAGTTGTCTGGTCTCATTCAGCGCATTCCCGACTATGTCACCCGACTTCAGGCACTGTTCACCCATACCGAGAGCGAGTGGTTGAAAAATCTGATCGGAGAAAGTTCGGTCAACATCCAAGAAAATCTCAATACAGTGCTGCAGCAAGGGGCTGGGTGGTTGTCAACCTTGCTCGGCTCATTGTGGAATTCCGGCAAGGCGCTGGTGGATGTTATCTCGCTGTTTGTCATTACCCCCATTGTCGCTTTTTATCTGTTGCTCGATTGGGACCGCATGATTGGAACTGTTGAGGGCTGGTTGCCGCGTGATCACGAGTCAGAATTGTCAGAAATAGCTGCTGATGTGAACAGCGCCATTGCCGGATTTGTACGCGGGCAGGGGGCTGTGTGCCTGATCCTGGGACTGTTCTATGCAGCGGGACTGACGGCAACCGGAGTGAATTTTGGCTTGTTGATCGGTATGTTTGCCGGCTTGGTCAGCTTCATTCCTTTTGTTGGGTCCATATTGGGAATGATCCTGGCGGTTGGTGTCGCTCTGGTTCAGTTCTGGCCCGACTATACCTGGATCGCACTGGTTTTCGCCATATTTGCGCTCGGTCAGTTTGTCGAAGGTAATATCTTGCAACCGAAACTTGTTGGCCAAAGTGTTGGGCTGCACCCTGTTTGGCTGATGTTTTCTCTATCGGCCTTCGGTGTCCTACTCGGCTTTACCGGACTGTTGATCGCCGTGCCGGTGGCTGCAGCGATTGGGGTTCTGGTACGCTATGGGTTGAAGAAATATCTGGCCAGTCCGTTTTATCTTGGACATGGCGCTGATGCAGGCGTTGGCGACAACGGCGACGACGACCGCAGCGGCGGCGAACACGACGGTGTAGCGGAGCAGGAATCGTGAGCAGCAATGTTCAGCTTCCGCTCGGTCTGCCGACAAATATCGGGCAGGGTGTTGAGGATTTGATTGTTTCACCAGTCAACAGAGACGCAGTTACCTTCATTCATTCATGGCCAGACTGGCCGGTTCCGATTGTAATCTTGGCAGGCCCGGTTGGCGCTGGGAAAAGTCATTTGGCCGCTGTGTGGGCGAATATGGCCAAGGCAATCCAGTTGCCCGCGGCGGACGAGCTGAAGTTGCCGGCTCAGTCCGGTGCAAACGTTGTGGTGGAGGACATTGGTCCTGGATTCTTTGACGAGACGGCATTGTTTCATCTGATCAATGAGGTGCGAGCCCATGGCGGAAACCTGTTGTTGACCAGCAGAACCTGGCCCGGAAACTGGGGCATGCAACTTCCAGATTTGATTTCGCGCATGAATCTCGCACGATTGATTGAGTTGAACGAACCTGATGATGAATTGCTGCAAGGGGTGATGGCAAAATTGTTTGCCGACCTGCAGATCGAGGTCGACGGACCGGTAATTGAATATATGGTTTTACGGATGGAGCGGTCACTTGCCTGCGCCCAGCAGTTGGTGACGACTCTCGATGGCCTGTCCATGGCGCAAAAGCGAGCGATTACAAAACCGTTGGCGGCACAAGCTCTGCGTCAACTGGGTGTGCAGGAATAACTGGCTGTCGGGAGCACTTTATGTGCATATAGAACTGTCATAATGTGCCGGTATTACATTTATCCACAGACGGGAACGCCTTCACAATAACCATGTCCATAGTTCAGATTACCAAAAGCCCGCAAAGATTCATCAACCGCGAGATCTCGTGGTTGCAGTTCAATCGCCGGGTTTTGATGGAGGCGGAAAACCAAAAACATCCACCGTTGGAACGGTTGCGTTTTTTGACCATTTCGGCGGACAATCTGAATGAATTTCTGATGGTTCGCATCGCTGGTCTTGCCGCACAGGTGCGCGAGCAACTTGCAACTTTGTCGGATAATGGCCAAACGCCGATTGAGCAGTTGGCGTTTGCGACCAAGGAAATTGCCAATCTGCAGGAACATCAGCACGCAGTTCTTGAGTCGCTGTTGGTAGAACTGAACCGCGAACGGGTTGAGCTCGTCAAGAGCGATGATCTGGACGATAAAGAACGGACCTGGGCGGAATACCACTTCCTGTCGCAGGTGTTCCCGATTCTGACGCCATTGTGCATCGACCCGGCACATCCGTTTCCCTTTGTGCCCAATCTCGGGCTGACGCTGGTGCTGCAACTGCAGCGCACCAACGGCACTAAAACGATGACGGCGCTATTGCGTTTGCCGCAGCCGCTTAAACGCTTCGTCCCATTGCCGGTTGCTCAAACCGACGATGACGAACCACCCCAGGCGCCAACTCGATTCATCAGTGTTGAAGAAATCATTGGTATGTTCATCGACCGACTGTTTCCAGGCTATTCGACGGTTGAAAGCGGCATGTTCCGTCTGGTGCGTGACAGCGATATTGAGGTGCAAGAGGAAGCGGAAGACCTGGTGCGTCTGTTCGAGACCGCCTTGAAACAACGCCGTCGGGGATTGGTGATCCGCTTGGAATTCACCTCCGACACGCCTGATAGTCTGCGAAGCTTTGTCATGAAGGAGCTCAACGTCACGAGCGATCAAACCGTCATATTGGATGGACTTCTGGCGTTAGACAATCTCAACGATTTGGTTGAAGCTGGTGACAAGAGGCTGCGCTATGAAGCCTATAATCCTCGCTTTCCTGAACGTATCAGAGAGCATAACGGAGACTGTTTTGCTGCCATCCGTCAAAAGGATCTTGTTGTTCACCATCCATATGAGAGTTTCGATGTTGTGGTGCGTTTTATTCGGCAGGCAGCGCAAGATTCCGATGTAGTCGCGATCAAGCAAACCCTCTATCGGACATCAAATGACAGCCCCATAGTGCAGGCGCTGATAGAGGCGGCAGAAAACGGCAAGTCGGTGACGGCTCTGGTGGAGTTGAAAGCTCGCTTTGATGAAGAAGCCAATATTCGCTGGGCGCGTGATCTGGAACGGGCTGGCGTGCAAGTGGTTTACGGATTTATCGAGTTGAAAACACACGCGAAATTGTCATTGGTGGTGCGTCGCGAAGGAGGAGAACTGGTAAATTTCTGCCATATTGGCACCGGCAATTATCATCCGACAAACGCACGAGTTTATACGGACCTGTCGTTTTTTACAAAGGACCGCGACATCACAATTGATGTGGCTCGGGTTTTCAACTTCATCACAGGATATGCTGAGCCGAAGGGATTGAAGAAACTGTTGGTGTCGCCCAATTCGTTACGCAACAAGCTGACCAAGCTGATAGATCAGGAACGCAAACACGCCAAGGCTGGCAAGCCAGGACAAATCTGGATGAAAATGAATTCGCTGGTTGATCCCGCAATGATCGATCAACTGTATGAAGCCAGTCAGGACGGGGTTCAGATTGATCTTATTGTGCGTGGCATCTGTTGCCTGCGGCCCCAGGTTCCGGGTCTGTCTGACAATATCAGGGTGAAATCGATTATCGGTCGTTTTCTGGAACATGGACGCATATTTTGTTTCGGCAACGGTTATGGGCTGCCCTCCAAGAAAGCCTTGGTTTTTGCCGGCTCCGCCGATCTCATGCCGCGCAATCTCGACCGTCGCGTTGAAGTGTTGGTTCCGCTGGAAAATCCAACGGTTCATCAACAGGTTTTGGATCAGATCATGCTTGGCAATCTGATAGACAATTTGCAAAGCTGGCAGATATTGCCTGATGGCACGGCGCAGCGTTTTGAAGTCGGGCCAGGACAAAAACCATTCAGTGCGCAGGACTATTTCATGACCAATCCAAGCCTGTCCGGCCGCGGGAAATCGCTCAAGAAAAACGCTCCAAAGTCCATTTTGGAACCGTTTTCGTCCCACGAAACCGCGCCGGAATCCGCGGCCTGATGGTGAAGTCGTCAAAGACAATATTGCGGGCCCAAGGTCGGATTCGCAAACTTTCACCTGTCGCCATCATCGATATCGGGTCCAACTCTGTACGTCTGGTAGTTTACGAAGGCCTCTCGCGGTCGCCAACGCCTTTGTACAACGAAAAAATTCTTTGCGGTCTGGGAGCCCATATTGGTTCGACAGGGAAGCTGGATGATGTGGCAGTTGAGCGGGCACTGGCGACGTTGCGGCGCTATCGGATGCTGGCCGAACAGTCTGGAGCAACACAAATTCGCACGCTGGCCACCGCCGCCGCACGCGAGGCGGCAAACGGGCCGGAGTTTATTCGCCGGGCCACAGATGCGCTCGGTGCTCCGATCCATGTTCTGACAGGCATCGAAGAGGCAATGTATGCTGCCTATGGAATCGAGTGCGGGTTTCGCAATCCGGTTGGAGTTGTTGCTGATATGGGGGGCGGTAGTGTCGAATTGACCCGCATTAACGGTGTTCCCACGGGAGAAGGGGTGACCTTGCCGCTTGGCGGATTGCGTCTGCATGACCAATCTGGTGGCGATGTCATTGCCGCCCGCCATTTCGCCCGTGAGGCGTTAAAGAGCAACTCCGTACTAAAGGCTGCCAAAGGTGGAACATTTTATGCGGTTGGAGGGACGTGGCGCGCTATTGGGCGATTAAATATGGTGAGGTCCAAATATCCGCTGACTGTTATGCACCACTACGAAATCAGTGCAAAGGAAGCCCGCAAGCTGTGCAGCCGTCTGACCGGCAAGAATGGTTCAGCAATACGAGGGATTGAAGCGATATCATCGAACCGCCGTGCGCTGATGCCGTATGGTGCGGTTCTGCTATCTGAAATCATGTCGGTCATGAAGCCGGAGCGGATCGTATTTTCAGGATTGGGCGTGCGTGAAGGTTATCTCTATTCGCTGTTGCCACCACCAGTGCAGAAACTGGATCCGCTGCTGACGGCTGCCGAAGAATTCGCAGTGTTGCGCGCCCGCTCGCCGCTTCACGCACGCGAACTCGTTAAATGGACCGGTGCAGCGTTTAGAACTTTTGGCATTGACGAAACGACGGATGAAAAACGCTATCGCAAGGCCGCCTGTCTGTTGGCAGATATCACCTGGCGTTCTCATCCTGACTATCGTGGAGACCAGGCCCTCAATCTGATTTCAAACGCTGACTTTGTTGGGGTAGATCATGCGGGCCGTGCGTTTCTGGCACTGGCAACCTATTATCGCCATGAAGGGCTTGTGGAGGATGACCTCAGTCCGGCCCTGATCACTATTGCGTCAAAACGACAGCGCCAACGGGCCAAATTGCTTGGGGCACTGTTCCGCATCGGATTTCAGTTTTCAACTGCTATGCCGGGAGTTCTGCCCAAAGTCGGCTTTCGGGTAGAGGAAGATGGCCCGGTGCAACTGACCGTCACTTCCGATATTGCCGACTTTGAAGGTGAACGCCTTTACCGCCGGATGAAGGGTCTTGCCGCCGTGCTCGACCGACCTGTCGAGTGGCACGAAGTCTAGTTCGTCGTGCCAGGCCTCACCACAAGGCATCCACAATTCGGCTTTGCAGCCATAACATTGATGGATAGGCTGACAGCCAAATCCAGAAAAACCGGTTGAGGCCAAACAGGCAGGCGTTGGCGAGATGAAACGCAGCGCCGATGGCCAGTGCAATGATCAGCAATGCCTGATCGATCATTGCGATTGGAAACATTACTTCAAACAAGATCACAGACCAGGCCATACCCCAACACAATCTCGGGAAATCGGCCAGACGCCGCAACTCTTCGCTCACCGGATAGGCGGAGAAGGCGAATACATCTTGCAAGGCTCGTCCGGTTCGCCATTGCGGATTGATGAGTTTGACCCAGCCAGAAACGAAATAAGACAGCACCACTTGCACTGCCAGATAGCCAAATGCGGTTTCCCGAAGCCCCATTGTCGGTAGCGCATGGGCAAACAACAGGCACCAGACGATCAGCACGCTCATGCGGTCGCTGCCGCCGTTGTAGGGCCCCTGAAACCGGTGCAGCATGATCAGACTGATCACGGCGAGCATGGCCAGCGACAACAAAGGCGCAGTTCCGCTTGCCAATACCAAACAACATGCAATTCGCAGCAGAAATAGGGGCTTGTCGTATTTAGTCGTGGAAAGGTGTTCGCAACTTTGCAGAATCAGCGCCCATGCCAGCAATAATTCGGTTGCCAGCAGGGCGTCGTCCAGCGTCATGCGACAATATCGCTGATGCGCCGCGTCTTCGACAGATAGGTGATCTGTTGGACAAGTTCGGTTCCTTCACGGAGAACAAATACCAGTCGAAATTGTAGGCACGGCCGGCCGGCATCAATTGCATTGGTTCTGATCAGTTGCAATTTCAGTCGTTTGAAAATTTCATCGCGGCTGTGGGTGCTCGAAGACAGCGACAGTCGTTCCGCCAGACTGACCATGTAAAGTGCTTCATTCCAGTTTGGGTTCCAGAATATCCTGCGCAACATGGATCCCGCCGAAATGTGTGTGGGACGCGGTCGATATTCCTGCCAATCAGTGCAGGACTGGGCGGCTTCGTCCATCATACACCACTGCACACGCGGTGAGGGTTCAATCGCCTTGAAGAATTTCCATGAGGGTATCAGCCCGGGAAGAAGCAGCTTAATCGTCTGAATCATTGTTCGCGCTGCGCCCTCTGCCGCCGGCAGTTGAAAGATTCTAACCACAAATCGTCAGACATTGCGATTCAACCAGTGCAGGGTTAGTGCAAAAGCCGTAGAATAGCTGAATCGCCAGCGATACCACGGTCTGATTACGACCTTATCCAGCCAGCATTAGATCCAATGCCTGGACACAGGCGCCGCTGGCTCCTTTGCCAAGATTGTCGAGCAATGCGACCAGATTAATCTGGTGCTCATTGCCAAACACATGCAGGTCCATCGTGTCCTTGCCAGCCAGCGCAGCAGCGTCAAGCTTGGCAATACCTTTACTCTCATCCAGCGATGCCACGCGTACGTGAGCGCTGCTGTCATAATGGGCGGCGAGACAGGCATGAACCGCGTCTCGTGAGGCAGCATTTGTCGCGGAAATGTGCAACGGCACCTGAACAATCATGCCTTGGGGGAATCTGCCGACGCTCGGTGAAAACAATGGCGTATGTTTAAGAAGACTATGTTTGGTGATTTCAGGTGCATGTTTGTGAGCGAGGCCGGTGGCATAGAGGAAATGGGGTGAAGCAATAGCATCGTCGTGCGTGCTATCTTCGATCCGGGCGATCAGATTTTTGCCACCGCCAGTATATCCCGACACCGCGTTGATCGAGAGCAGGGAGCTTTTGTCCAACAGCCCATTTTGGGTCAACGGGCGGATCAGCGCGATTGCGCCGGTCGAATAGCATCCTGGATTCGATACAAACCGAGCCTTGGCAATCAGCCGGTCATGTCCCGGGTCCAGCTCTTTGAAACCAAACACCCAATCTGGGTTAGTCCGGTGTGCTGTGGAGGCGTCAATCAACCGTGTATCTCCGTTGGCCACCATGCTGGTGGCTTCTCTCGAGGCATCGTCCGGCAAGCATAGAATTGCGAAATCTGCTTCGTTCAAAAGCGCCTTCCGGGCGTCCGGGTTGCGCCGTTCCTCGTGAGGCATTGACAGCAGGTTGATGTTTTTACGACTCTTCAGCCGGTCGAGGATTTGCAGGCCGGTTGTTCCATGTTCTCCGTCTACATAGATTTTTGGATTTGACATAATATTCTCTTAATTCAACGAGTTATATTCAGATTCGGAATCGATTTCCGAAGCAGTTGATTCAGTTTATGAAGACTGAAATCGTCGTTCCCAAAGATTGCCTAACATGTACATTGCCACTGTTGAACCGGCGATTGAAGTTATATCAGCATGGTCATAGGCAGGCGACACTTCCACCACATCAGATCCGACCACGTCGAGATCTTTCAGCGCTCTCAACGTCAACAGGGCTTGTGCCGTACTCAGCCCACCTGAGACCGGCGTACCAGTACCGGGTGCAAAAGCCGGGTCCAGACAATCGATGTCGAATGTCAGATAGGCATTTTTGTCCCCAACCCGTTCATAAACCTTGCGGGCAATATCCTGCGGACCAATTTGATGGCATTGCAGACCATCGATGATTTCAATTCCGTATGACTCCGGTGCGATTGTGCGAATGCCAATCTGGATGGAATGGTCCACGTCGATAATTCCTTCCTTCACCGCCCGGGTGATCATCGTACCGTGGTCAACTGCTCCGTCCTTGTCGTCCCAGGTGTCTTGATGAGCGTCAAACTGGACCAGTGCCAGCGGCCCGTGTTTTTCAGCATGAGCCTTGAGCAGAGGATAGGTGACAAAATGATCGCCGCCGATCGACAGCAGATAGGGAGAGGATTCGGAATTGATTATCGCTGTTGCGTTGGTTTCGATGATCTTTGGAATTTTGGACTGTTGGCCATAGTAAAAATAGCAGTCACCATAGTCGATCACCGCCATGTCGTCGAAAAGCCGCGAGCCAAACGGATATTGCGGATCATTGTCCATTCCGCAAGACGCTTCGCGCACCCCGCGTGGTCCAAATCTCGTGCCCGGCCGGTTGGATACCGATGTATCGAGTGGAAGTCCCCACACGACTGCGTCGGTGCCGGTCAGGTTTGTGGTGTATTTGCGCCGCATGAAAGACAGCGCCCCGGCATAGGTTGGGTCGCTGGCCTGCTGATGCAGGGACTGTGCGGTGAAGGCATTGTCGATGCCCTTGGGTTTTACTGGTTTCATGTCTGTCATCACTTCAAACAAAAAAGGCGGGCCGTGAGGCCCGCCCTTTATAGCACCAATTGGTGCAAATTCGGTAAGCCTTAACGCTTGGAGAACTGGAACGAACGACGGGCTTTCGCGCGACCATATTTCTTACGTTCAACAACACGACTGTCGCGGGTCAGGAACCCACCAGATTTCAAAATGCCACGCAGCTCTGGCTCGTAATAGGTCAGAGCCTTGGAAATACCATGACGCAACGCGCCAGCCTGTCCGGACAAGCCACCACCGGATACGGTAGCAACAATGTCGAACTGGGTTTCACGACCGGCAGCAACCAGTGGCTGTTTGACAACCATCTGTAAAACCGGACGGGCAAAATACTCAGTGAAATCACGCTGTTTGCTGGCTTTGGCGCCTTCTTTGCGATTTTTCTTCTGAACGTCGCGTTTCTTAACAGCGCCTTCAATGATAATGCGGCCGGAACCGGGCTTCAGCCAGACACGTGCAACAGCGTCCTTACGTTTGCCGGTCGCATACGAACGACCGAGCTCATCTACCTTACGCTCATGAACGGGCGCAGGCGGGTTGCCAGCCAGGGATGGATTTTCTGCAATGGCTTCGGCTGCTGAATTTTCTGCTGCTGCCTGGTTTACTGCGGCGCCCAGATCTTCAAGTGAGTTGATTTCGGCCATGATTACGCAGTCCTTACATTTTTAGAGTTCATCGCGGCCAGATCAACGGCCTGTGGCTTTTGAGCTTCATGCTTATGCTCGGGGCCTGCGTATACGTAGAGATTTTTCATCTGGCGACGAGAAAGGGGACCCCCAGGCATCATGCGCTCAATAGCTTTTTGCATGACGCGTTCCGGGTAACGGCCTTCCAGCAGCGCACGAGCCGTCCGCTCTTTGATGCCGCCGGGATATCCGGTGTGCCAATAGTATTTCTTGTCGTTGAATTTCTTTCCAGTGAAAGAAACCTTGTCGGCATTGATGATAACAACGTTGTCACCGTCGTCGACGTGAGGTGTGAATGTTGGCTTATGCTTGCCGCGCAGGCGATTGGCAACAATGGAAGCGAGACGACCTGGAACGGCGCCGGTGGCGTCGATGACAATCCAGCTTTTCTCAACTTCCGCAGGCTTTTGCGAAAAAGTTTTCATGACCAATAAAGTCCTGATTGAGTTAAATGTTCAAATTGGCCAATTTGGATGTCAGAGCCCCGAATAATCGAGGCCCCGCAAACATGCGAGGCCGGTTGGAGAGGGGTATAGAAAAGACTTGAGGGGCGGTCAAGACGGAATTATCGAAGTGTTTTGAAAAAACAGTATAAATTCAACGAGTTAAAAATAAGGTATTATAATACCACTATATTTGGGGTGATTATTTTCGAGCACATGTCATTTCGGCGGAATGGCATAGGTTCCGGTGGCATGGGCGATGACATCTTTCTGGCCGGCTTGGCAAATCGACGCTTCAAATACCATCAAACGCTTGCCAAGCTTGAGGATTTTGCAATCGGCGTCCAGAGGGCCCGGCTCGGCTTTGCGCATGAAGTTGATATTCAGATTGGTGGTCACGGCAAGCTCCTCCCGACCAGTGTGTGACAATACACAAGCATAACCACCCATATCAGCAAGAGCGAACAGGGTAGGGCCCGACACGGTGCCGCCAGCGCGAATATGGCGTTCATCCGTATCCATGCGCACAACGACACGACCCGGTTCGACCAGACGCACATCATGGCCAGGAAATTGTTCAAGGATTTGCGGGTAAACTTCGGCGATAAAGTCGTTGAGTTGATCGGCCGTCATCACCGGCTGTGGTTGTGTCATGGATAGACCTTCAATTTGAGATGTCAGGAGTTTGGGTTGATCGGGCGGTTGTGGGTCCAGTCGAAAGTGCCGGCATCGCGCTCACGCACGGTTTCTTTCCAGCCCTTTTCTTCACTGCGCGACTTGAAGTTGATGCCTTCTGGAGAATGGCGGGTAATGCCATCGAACAACGTGGCCATTTTTTGAGTGTTCAATAGGCCCATCGCTTCAATTGCCTGATTGATGACCATTTTTTGCATCATCAACTGATTGACCGGTACCCCCGCAATTCGGTGGGCAAGCGTGTCGACTTCTTCATCGAGGCTCGCCGCAGGCACTGATTTCAGCACCAGACCAATGCTTTGTGCTTCGCTTCCAGCAATCCGATCACCTGTAAAAAGCATGCGTTTGGCTTGCTCCGGTCCCAGACGATAGGTCCACATTGCAGTCGTGGGGCAGCCCCAGACACGCGCCGGCATGTAGCCAATTTCAGCATCGTCGGCCATGACGATCATGTCACAACACAGTGCAATATCGGAGCCGCCCGCCGCCGCATAGCCGTGGACTTTGGCGATAACCGGCTTGTGGGAATGCCAAAGTGACATGAAGAGTTGTGTATTGCGGTGCATGAACGCGTAGTCTTGCATCGGGTCCCAGGGCATTTCCTGAGTCAGTTCGTGCCCCGCACCTTCAAAAGAAGAGGCATAATAGGTAAGGTCATATCCCGCGCAGAACGCACGACCGGCGCCGCTGAGCACGATGACATGAATGTCCGGGTCGGCATTGGCCTCATCCACCCGTAGAGCGATTAGCGCGGGAATGTCCCCGTCAATGGCATTCAACACCTCTGGCCGGTTGAGAATGATGCGCCCAATTCGCCCATCTTTTTGCAGCAAAACCTTGTCACTCATTCCAATAAGCCCTCGCTTGGTGTTGCGTTGACTTTTGCAACATTCTATCGAAGGGGCAACATGATAAATTGGACATTTGCAAATGGCAGAGATCCTCACGATTCGCACAGCCGAAGATCTTGGCAGCGACATTCTTGTCAGCCAACTACTGGAAGGTGGTGTGCTGCGGCTTGTCATGAACAACCCGCCGGCCAATACCCTGTCGGACGCCATGTTGGCAGCGTTTCAATCGGCTCTTGATGCAGCCGAGGGCGATGCGGCTGTCCGCGTCATCATCATTGCGGCAAACGGGCACCTTTTTTGTGCCGGACATGATCTGAAGGAATTGACACCCCACCGGCAGGACGACGATCGGGGCAGGGTCTATTTCAAATCCCTGATGGATAAATGCTCCGCCATCATGCAGTCGATTGTCAATCATCCCAAACCGGTAATCGCCGAAGTCAATGGACTGGCCACCGCTGCAGGATGTCAGATTGTTGCTTCGGCTGACCTGGCCATAGCCTCTGAAGATGCCACTTTTTGCACGCCCGGTGTTCATATTGGGCTGTTTTGCTCAACTCCCATGGTGGCCCTCTCGCGCAATGTATTACGTAAACATGCCATGGAAATGTTGTTGACCGGCGAAGCCATTACCCCAAGTCATGCGCGCGAAATTGGCTTGATCAACCGCGTTGTGCCGGTTGAATATCTGGAGAAGATTACCCTCCAATACGCACGAAATATCGCCAAAAAATCGAGCCACACGTTGAAGATTGGCAAACAGGCATTTTACCAGCAGACGGAGATGAACCTGGCAGACGCCTATGCACATACAGCGCAGGTGATGACCGAGAATATGCTTGCCCGCGATGCCGAAGAAGGAATTGGTGCTTTTCTCGATGACCGCACCCCGGAGTGGCGCGATGAATGACCGGGATCGCTATAGCGACGATGAAATTCGCGGCATCTTGTTGTCGGTGCGTTCAATTGCAATTGTTGGCGCAAGTGCAAATAAGGTACGGCCATCCTATTTTGTCGCCACCTACATGGTCGCCAAAGGATATGATGTCGCGCCGATTAATCCCGGCTCGGCAGGCATCGAAATTGCAGATTCATTGACATATGCAAGCCTTGCCGATCTGCCGGGACCGGTCGATATGGTGGACTATTTTCGTAAGCCGGAATTTCTGCCGAATTTTGCTGCTGAGGTGATGCGTATGCCCGAGCTGCCCAAAATCGTTTGGATGCAATTAGGCATTCGCGACGAAGCAGTAGCGTCGGTGCTTGAAATGGCCGGTATCAAGGTCATTCAAAATCGCTGTCCAAAAATTGAATATGCCCGGCTTTGTGGTGAAATCGGTTGGTGCGGCTTCAACCGACGCGTCATATCCAGCAAAAAACCAAAACTGAAAAGCGGCTATCAACATTTCAGTTTGGGGGAGGCACATGCCTGATCCCCGCAAGATAATCATCGACACGGATCCGGGGCAGGATGATGCTGTCGCGATATTGGTTGCGCTGGCCAGTCCTGAACTGGACGTGCTGGGCATTACTGCCGTTGCCGGAAATGTGCCGCTTGAACTGACCCAGCTGAACGCCCGTAAGATTTGCGAACTGGCTGGTCGACCCGACACAAAAGTTTTCGCTGGCGCAGCGCAACCGATCAATCGGAAACTGGTGACAGCTGAGCATGTTCATGGCCGAACCGGTCTGGATGGTCCGACTTTACCGCCGCCGCAAATGCTGGTTCAGAGCAAGCATGCGGTGGATTTCATCGTCGAAACCATTATGGCATCCGATCCTGGCGAGATTACAATCTGTGCACTGGGACCACTGACAAATATTGCGCTGGCGCTGCAAAAAGAGCCACAGATTGCAAAGCGGATTACTGAAATCGTCCTCATGGGTGGTGGGTTTTTTGAAGGTGGCAACGTCACGCCGGCTGCTGAATTCAACATCTATGTCGACCCACAAGCCGCCGCGATTGTCTTCAACAGCGGCATCAAATTGACCGTCATGCCGCTCGACGTCACCCACAAGGCGTTAACAACTCGAACCCGGGTGGAGGCGTTTCGAGCGACGGGCAATCGTGCCGGGGAAGTCACGGCTGAACTGCTGGATTTCTTCGAACGCTATGATGAGACCAAATATGGTACTGATGGTGGGCCACTTCATGATCCGAATGTCATCGTCTGGTTGCTCGAGCCGAATATTTATGCCGGACGGCAGATAAATGTTGAGATAGAAACGTCCTCAGAGCTGACCATGGGCATGACGGTGGCTGACTGGTGGCGGGTGAGCGACCGGCCTGCGAATTGCTTCTTTGTGCGTGATCTAGACGACGAGCGATTTTTTCAGATTTTGACAGAGCGGATCAAACGCTTGTGACTTGGTTTCATCTCGATGATACAGCGCGAAATTTACTGAATATTGTGGCTGTTTCGTCGTTTTCTTTCTTTGACGTGGGCGAAAGTCTGCCCGATAACGTAATTTCTGAATTTTTATGACCCTTGGAGTATTGCCATGAGCAACCGCGAACCCGGTTTCGACACACTTGCCATCCATGCCGGAGCCCAGCCTGATCCTGCGACAGGTGCCCGCGCCACACCGATTTATCAAACAACCGCGTTTGTTTTTGACGATGTTGATCACGCCGCTGCTTTATTTGGCCTGCAGGCTTTCGGCAATATCTACACCCGCATTACCAACCCCACCACGGCAGTTTTGGAAGAACGCGTTGCCGCGTTGGAAGATGGTACGGCTGCCCTGGCGGTCGCTTCCGGACACGCGGCTCAGTTGCTGGTCATGCATGCATTGATGCAGCCTGGTGACGAGTTCATCTCCTCCAAAAAGCTCTATGGCGGATCGATCAACCAATTCGGTCAGAGTTTCAAATCTTTTGACTGGCGAGTGAAATGGGCCGAAGGGGTGACGCCTGAGGATTTTGAAGCCCAGATCACACCCAAAACCAAAGCCATCTTTATCGAAAGTCTCGCCAATCCTGGCGGTGTCGTCATGGATATCAACGGCATTGCCGAGATTGCCCGCAAGCATCACATTCCACTGATCGTCGACAATACCATGGCCACGCCGTATCTGTGCCGTCCTATCGAGCATGGAGCAGATATTGTAGTGCATTCGCTGACCAAGTTCATGGGTGGTCACGGCAATTCGATGGGCGGGGCTATCGTTGATGGTGGCACCTTTGATTGGGGCAAAGACGACCGTTACCCGATTCTGACCGAACCGCGTCCTGAATATAACGACATGATTCTAGCCGAGACCTTTGGCAATTTTGCCTTTGCGATTGCCTGTCGGGTGCTGGGATTGCGCGATCTTGGGCCAGCCATATCACCATTTAATGCCTTTCAAATTCTCACTGGCATCGAAACCCTGCCACTACGCATGCAGCGCCACAGCGACAACGCATTGGCAGTGGCTAAATTTTTGCAAGGTCACGATCAGGTGGAATGGGTTTCCTATGCCGGTCTGGAAAGTGATGAGAACCACGCCAACCAGCAAAAATACATGCCAAAAGGGGCAGGTGCGGTATTCACATTCGGAGTCAGGGGCGGTTACAAGGCCGGTGTCGAACTGGTGTCAAATGTCGAAATCTTCTCGCATCTGGCCAATCTTGGCGATACAAGATCACTGATCATTCATCCCGCTTCAACCACCCATCGCCAGTTGAGCGATGAGCAACAGGTGGCCGCTGGAGCGGGTGAAGATGTCGTCCGTCTGTCAATTGGCATCGAGCAGGTCGATGATTTGATTGCCGATCTTGATTCTGCACTAAAATCACTTTGATCGATGCCGTCGGCTGGCCGTAGGGGCCGGCCGACACGCATTTGTTCTTGGTTGCACCATATTCGTCGACTAAGAATGGCTTATGAATTTATTGAAGATCATCCTGCTGGCCGGATTGGCTATTCTGACTGGCTGCGTCACGGGTTCAACGGACGACCTGTTATCTGTCGAACCAGCCGGTAAACCCCAAAATACCGGCCAGTTTCCGATCATTGGCCACGTTCCCGTTGGCCAAACGACCCAAATGACGCCGACCCAAAGATCAGTGCTCAAGGCAGAACTGACACGTCAGGCACAGGCCGGACAACAACAGGCGCAAAGCAATTCTGAAACCGACTATCAACGCGAGGTTGCTGCGCTTAAAAAATTGGCGCTGGAACGTGAAAAAGCGATGAGGAAGCGCATTGAAGATGGTGTTCCGGAAGAATAATCGCTGACGACGGTAAACGGGCACGATGTGGCGTTGCAAATTTTGCTGAAACGGGGCAATCAAGCGCCAGTGTAATTCACTATGATAAAGTCTGCCCCCATGAGCAATTCTCTTCGTATTGGCATTGCCGGTCTCGGTACCGTAGGCGCAGCGTTGGTGCGTCTAATACAAGAAAAGCAGGAAATGCTGGCGGACCGCTGTGGTCGCGCAATTAATGTGACTGGCGTCACAGCAAGATCGAAGAACAAGGATCGCGGTATTTCGCTTGACGGCATCACCTGGCACAATGATGCCAATTCTCTTGCAACAAGCGAAGATGTTGATGTTTTTGTCGAGTTGATGGGCGGAGAGGATGAGCCTGCCTATGGTGCGGTAAAGACGGCCCTGAAGGCTGGCAAACATGTAGTCACTGCAAACAAGGCGCTGCTCGCCAAGCACGGGGTGGAGCTTGCAGCCATCGCGGAAGCGGAAGGGTTGCTGCTGAATTATGAAGCCGCTGTAGCCGGTGGAATCCCGATCATCAAAGTGATGCGAGAATCGCTGACCGCAAACACCGTTACCCGTGTTTCAGGTATCTTGAATGGTACATGCAACTACATCCTGACCCGCATGGAACAGGACGGCCTCACGTTTGAGGAGTGTTTGAAGGATGCCCAAGAATTGGGTTTTGCAGAAGCTGATCCAACGTTCGATATTGAAGGCAATGATACCGCCCACAAATTGGCGCTCCTGACCAGCCTGGCTTTCGGAACGGCGATTGCTCCCGATGCCATATATCTGGAGGGCATTACCAAGATTACGATTGAAGATATCGAGGCGGCCCGCGATCTTGGGTTCCGCATCAAACTTCTCGGCATCGCAACGCGTACTGCAGAAGGCGTTGAAAGTCGCGTTCATCCGGCAATGGTGCCGTTGGGATCTGAAATTGCCGAAATCGGTGGGGTTACCAATGCTGTCGCTGTCGAGGCCGATACCGTTGGCAGTCTGATGATGTCTGGACCCGGAGCAGGGGGGGACGCAACTGCGTCAGCCGCTGCCGGAGATATCTGCGACATTGCCAAGTCTCGCCCTGGCCATCAACATGGTCCGGCACTTGGACAACCGGCAAATTCGCTGACACCACATGAGCGGGCCCCCATGCGCAGTCATGCAGGTGGATATTTTATCCGCCTGACTGTCGTCGACACGCCTGGAACAATGGCGGCCATTGCGACCCGCATGGCCGAACAGGACATTTCGCTTGAAAGCATTGTCCAGCGTCGCGCCAAAAATCATGACGACAAAGAGCAGGCGCCGATTATTCTTATAACTCATGAAACGACTGAACAGGCCATTCGCAATGCCCTTGATGGTGTCAGGTCCGACGGTCGCTTGATTGGAGAACCGCAAATGATCCGGATTGAGAACCTTGGGTGATCACCGGATTATGTGGCACACGTAAAATCAACTCTTAGCTGAATCGGACCAAGCATCATGGCAATTTCATCCAAACAACAAGTAGGACATCTTGATCGCATGCTGACCATGGAAATGGCGCGTGTGGTGGAGGCCGCCGCTGTTGCTGCTGCACGCGAGCGCGGGCAGGGAGATGAAAAGAAGGCCGATCAGGTGGCGGTTGATGCGATGCGCAACGAACTCAACAATCTACCGATAAGCGGCCGAATTGTGATCGGTGAAGGCGAGCGGGATGAGGCGCCAATGCTGTATATCGGCGAAGAGGTCGGTTATGGGGGCCCGGAAGTGGACATCGCGCTGGACCCTCTGGAAGGCACAACAATTTGCGCCAAAAATCAGCCAAATTCTCTGGCGGTTATTGCCATCGCCGAGCGTGGTAAATTGCTGTACGCGCCAGACGTATACATGGACAAGATCGCCATTGGTCCGGGATATCCAATTGGCACCGTGAATATTGATGCGACACCAACGGAAAACCTCAATGCGGTCGCCAGGGTCAAAGGTTGCAAAGTTTCCGAAATATCAACTTGTGTCATGGACCGATCGCGTCATGCCAAACTGATTGAAGAAATCCGCGCTGCTGGTGCGGCAATCCGCCTGATCGGCGACGGTGACGTGGCTGGCATCATCCACACCACCGATCCGGAAGAAACTGGCATCGATCTGTATATGGGCATTGGCGGAGCGCCGGAGGGTGTTCTTGCCGCTGCGGCCTTGCGTTGCATGGGTGGTCAGATGCAGGGACGCCTGATCCTGGATACGCCTGAAAAAGCACAGCGTGCCGCCAAAATGGGCGTCAGCGACCCCGAAAAGGCCTATACGATGGAAGAAATGGCCCAGGGAGATGTGCTGTTTGCCGCCACCGGCGTGACTGACGGCAATATGCTGCGGGGCGTTCAGTTCCATCATGGTCATATCACGACCCACACCGTTGCCATGCGCAGTTCGACGGGAACCGTGCGCTGGATCGATGCGCGTCACGAAGATCACGGCAAATTCCACCAAGACGTGAGTAGTTGAAGCGAGTACCTTGCAGAGCTCAGAGCGTCTTATTCGAGCTCAATGACATGAATCTTCTTGTTCTCGAACCCGAGTGCGATGTCGCCGCGCTTCAGTTCGAGGGCCTGATTGCCAAATAGCTCGCGGCGCCAGCCTTTCATGGCAGCAACGTCAGCATCATCATCGGCAGCGATTTTTTCGAGGTCGTCTGTCGTTGCTATAATTTTGCTGGCTACACCATTTTGTTCGGCAACGACTTTCAATAAAACTTTCAATAATTCGGTAGCAGCTGCAGTACCTTCGGGAGAGCGGCTGGGGCGAGGAACTTTTGGCAGATTTTCGGCTGGAATCTCCATGGCAATTGCGACCACTTCCAGCAGGCCTTCAGCATGCCGGGACCCTTCAAAGCCTTTATGCACAGCGCGCAAACGACCCAATGCCTGTTTGTCGCGTGGGTGTTGTTGAGCAATTTCGTAAATGGCGTCATCTTTCATAACCCGCCCGCGCGGAACATTTCGCTCGCGTGCCTCCGTCTCGCGCCATTGAGCAACAGCCTGCATGACCGCCAGATCCTGTGGTTTGCGCACCCGCATCTTCAGGCGCGTCCAAGCCTTTTCAACCGGAAGATCATATGTCTCTTCGCTGGTCAGAACTTTCATTTCTTCATCAACCCAAAAACTGCGCTGCTGTTCTTCCAGCTTCTGTTTGAGATGTTGATAGACATCGCGAAGGTGGGTCACATCAGCGAGTGCATAGTTAAGCTGCTTTTCTGTTAGCGGACGACGTGCCCAGTCGGTAAACCGCGATGATTTGTCAATTTGACCACCGGTAATCTTGGCGACCAGCAGATTATAGGCAATTGAATCGCCATAACCGCAAACCATCGCTGCGACCTGGCTGTCAAACAGCGGGCGCGGTATCAGGCCACCGAGATTGTGGACGATCTCAACATCCTGACGCGCCGCGTGAAATACTTTGACCACGCTTTCATCTGCCATTAGGTCAAAAAACGGTTTTAAATCAATGCTATCAGCCATCGGATCGACAATACACTCGTCCTCGGGGCCGGCAATCTGGATCAGGCACAATATGGGCCAGAAGGTTGTTTCGCGCAGGAATTCGGTATCAACGGTCACATAATCGTGCCGGGCAAATTCTGAACATAGTTCTGCAAGTTCAACAGTGTCGGTAATAATTTTCATGCGCGCGGTATAAACGCGGTCTGGCGTCAAGGCCAGCCTCTATTTTAATGATCTTACTTGCCGCGTGTCCGCACCAATCGCTGCATTACCGGAGATGTGCGCAACAACATCTGGAACGGCCCCCGGCTGTGAAGCGGCACAGCCTTGCGCTGGCGCATGCGCCACAAGGTTACGACCACCAGAGTTCCGTGCACAATGCTGGTAAAGGTAAACAATGATGAGGGGCCAAATAAACTGAGCATCAAAGATGAGGCAGGTGGCCCAACCGATGCGCCGAGGCCATAAAAGAACATCAATCCGGCCGCCAGCAGCACATATTGGTCTTGGGTGGCGCGGTCATTCGCGTGCGCCGCAGATAGCGAATATAAGGGCAGGGAGAATGCTCCAAACAGGAAAGTCCCAACATAGACCAGAGTGAGATTATCTCCAGCAATCAGCGACAGGAATAAGCCTGAAAAAACTGCTCCTGAAGTTGCTGCAATGAGTATCCAGCGCCGATCATAGCGGTCTGACATCAGGCCCAGTGGATATTGCAATACCGCCCCACCGATGACGCCCAGGCTGATAAAAGTTGCAACGCTGGAGAGCGACAATCCGATAGATTCTGCATAAAACGGGCCGACATATCGAAATGCTGCATTCGTCATGCCAATGGCGACACAGCCAATGCTTGCGAGTGGTGAGATGACCCAGATTGCCTTAACATCAAACTTCACAACTTCCGGGGCTTTGGGTTTTGAGCGGTCACCAATTGCAACCGGAACCAGCGACAGGCAGATCATCAAAGTCATTATGCCGAACAGAGTGAAGCCTCCTGTGCCGAATATCGGCATCAGGAATTGCGCGCCAGCAACCACAACAATATCCAGCACGCGATAAAACGCCATCACCTTGCCGCGATCCTGATTGGAAATGCCGGAGTTCAACCAGCTTTCAATAGTGGTGAACAAGCCGGAGAAACACACGCCGATCACCAGACGAGACGCCATCCAGCAATAGGGATCAATGATCAAGATTAGAAACAATGTTGCGCAGGAGGCAAGGGCGGCGAGTGCTGCAAATGTGCGAATATGTCCAACTTCATGCAACAATCGTGGCACGGTGATGCAACCGATGAGAAAGCCGACAAAATAGGTCGTCCCCATCCAGCCGATTTGCCCGGCACCCATTCCTTCTTGCGCACCCCGCACGGCGATGAGAGTACTGAACAGCCCGTTGCCCGCCAGAAGTAAACCGGCGGCAATGAGCAAAGGGATTAAGGGACGAATCGCGGACATGATCTTAAGGAAGATTTGGTGCTGTCCCTATGCCTCTGCTCATTGTGAGGCAAGCGATAGGCCAAAAGGCGACGTCCCAGAGATTGGAATGTCGGATTTGCGGCGCCGTGGTGCATAGCCGGAAAATAGTGCTGCTGCGCCGGTCGAGGTGATCAAAGCTCCACTCTTTCAAAACCTTCAACTGAATAATGCTGCTGAACACTCAAACCTTGACTTTTTCGGTCTTCCGTGGCCAAACCCGCGCAAATATTTCGCGCTTGTCCCCCGGGCGCTGCAAATTCCAAATTTTCGCAGGAAACCACCATGCATCGCTACCGTAGCCATACTTGTGCCGATCTTCGTTCGAGCGACGTTGGGCAAACCATTCGACTTTCTGGTTGGGTGCACCGGGTTCGTGACCATGGAGGTGTATTGTTTATTGACCTGCGCGACCACTATGGGGTGACCCAGATCGTCATTGACCCGGACTCGGCAGGTTTTGCGATTGCCGAAGCCGTGCGTTCCGAATGGGTCATCCGCCTAGATGGTGACGTAAAAGCGCGTTCGCAGGACACCGTGAATTCCGACTTGCCAACCGGTGAGATCGAAATTTACGCCCGCCATATAGAAGTTTTGTCCAAAGCTCTGGAACTGCCGTTGCCGGTCTTCGGGGAGTTGGATTATCCCGAAGACATTCGCCTCAAATACCGCTTCCTCGACCTGCGTCGAGAGACTTTACACAACAATATCATGAAGCGCATGGCGATCATTGCCGACATGCGCACCCGGATGAACAGCGCCGGATTCAACGAGTTTTCAACACCCATTTTGACCGCCTCGTCGCCAGAAGGTGCGCGGGACTTTCTGGTTCCCAGTCGTATTCATCCTGGTCAGTTTTACGCCCTGCCACAGGCGCCTCAGCAATATAAACAGTTGATTATGATGTCGGGATTTGACCGTTATTTCCAGATCGCTCCGTGTTTTCGCGATGAAGACCCCAGGGCCGACCGTCTGCCCGGTGAATTCTATCAGCTCGACCTGGAAATGAGTTTTGTTGAGCAGGAAGAAGTACTGACCACCATGGAGCCGGTGATAACAGAAGTATTCGAAGCCTTTGCGGAGGGCAAGAAAGTTGCCAAAAACTGGCCGCGCATTGGCTACAAGGAAGCCATTCGCCGCTACGGTACCGACAAGCCAGATTTGCGCAATCCAATTGAAATGCAGAACGTCACAGAACATTTCCGTGGCTCTGGCTTTAAAGTTTTTGCCGGAATGATCGATAGTGACCCAAATGTTGAAGTTTGGGCGATCCCGACAAAAGGCGCTGGCAGCCGCAAGTCCTGCGATCGCATGAATTCCTGGGCTCAAGCGCAGGGGCAGCCTGGTATGGGCTACATATTTTGGCGTGAACTGGAAGGCAAATTCGACGCTGCCGGACCGATCGCAAAGAACATCGGTGGAGAGCGGACCGAGGCGATGCGCAAGCAGCTGGGTCTTGAACTCGGCGATGCCGCCTTCTTTGCTGCCGGTGATCCTGCAAAATTTGCTTCATTTGCAGGCGAAGCCAGAACCAAGGCCGGAGAAGACAACAGCCTGATTGACGAAAACGCATTTGAGTTTTGCTGGATCGTCGATTTCCCATTTTACGAATGGGACGAGGAAAACAAGAAGGTGGAATTTGGCCATAACCCATTCTCCATGCCCAAAGGTGGTATTGAGGCGCTGGAAAACGAAGATCCGCTCAGCATTGATGCAATGCAATATGATATGGTCTGCAACGGCTTTGAAATTGCCTCTGGCGGTATCCGTAACCACTTGCCGGAAACCATGGTCAAGGCATTTGAAATTACCGGGTTGTCTCAGGAAGTTGTT
This sequence comes from Rhizobiaceae bacterium, assembly GCA_014238155.1. Lineage (GTDB taxonomy): Bacteria > Pseudomonadota > Alphaproteobacteria > Rhizobiales > Rhizobiaceae > Pseudahrensia. Next base: position 146,571 of record JABABQ010000034.1, on the reverse strand, counting down.
GAGGAGCGGTTTGGCGGATTGTACCGGGCTTTTCAATATGGCGCCCCACCACATGGTGGCATGGCGGCAGGTGTAGACCGTATCGTGATGTTACTGTGTGGTGTCAAAAACTTGCGCGAAATCACCATGTTTCCGATGAACCAGCAAGCCAAAGACCTATTGATGGGTGCGCCGGGCGAAGTTGACAAGCCGCAGTTGAAAGATCTGCATTTGCGTCTCAACCTGCCCAAGGAAACTTGAATTGAGTTCGACATACAGCGTGTTAGTTTGTCATAAATTGTCGGGTTGAATAGTTGAAAGATAGATGGCGGTGCATCTGGCAAGGATGTTTGGTTTTGCGTTAGTGCTCATTGGCGCTGGTACCTTGTCGGCCTGTGTCAATCAGGCAGGCACCGACAACCCATATCGCAGTTTTTCAATCACCGGAGATCAATTGAATGCGGCGGCGAGCACCGGTCGGCCATTTGTCAAAAATCGCCTGGGACAGTTGCAGACGATCCGCCCAATCGATTTTTATACACAACAGTTTGGGCGGGTCAGAATTTTACCGAAGTTTGTCTCCGACGGGTCTTCGCGTCCGTTTGACGATGATTTCGGTTCAAACATGGCCGCCTTGTTGCACGATGCGCTGTATCGTGGCGCGCCACAATTGTCCTTTCCTGACGGTTACCCGGGTCGCTGGACCAGACAGCAAGCCGATCAAGCCTATTGTTTGCAGTTGCAGCGGCAAAATGCCGGCGAACTGACCCGGCAAATTAACTGTCACGGCATGGAAACCTTGGGGATGAGCGTTGTTGTTTGGAATTTTCACCAGAGAAGCCGCGAGGCCTATTGGGAGAAACAAACTGAATTCAACCTGAAAACGCGGGTAAACCAAATTTTAAATGCTCCCATTTAGGGGAGGTGGTTTTTCGACCAATTGCCCTGGCGGGTTGACGCCATCGGCCATTGCGCTACTCAGCGTCGATGAGCACATTTGCAGTCGCAATATTCTTCCTGCTGATCACGCCTGGGCCGGGCGTATTATCCTTGGCGGGAGTCGGTTCGGCGTATGGTTACCGCGCCGGCTGGACGTATGGATCAGGGTTGTTCATTGGCTCCAACGGGGTGTTACTGGCTGCCGCAACCGGTCTGGCTGCGTTGTTTTTGGCCGACGAGCGCATCCGACTTGTATTCACAATTTTGTCGACTGCATATTTGCTCTACATGGCGGCAAAAATCGCATTTGCGGGGTCGAAAGTCGCATTCATCGAATCGACCCGCCCACCGGGCTTTTGGGGAGGCATAGCGCTTCAGATTATTAACCCCAAAGCTTATGTTGTTGGTACTTTCGTGTTCTCCAACTTTCCAATCTGGCCGGACAGCCTGCTGACCGAAGTGTTGATCAAACTGCTGATCTTGAATGCGATTTGGATACCAATCCACATTTTATGGCTGGCCGCCGGTGTGATGGTCAATCGTCTTGCTCTGGCCCAAAGGACACAACGTCTGATCAATATTGGCATGGCGGTAGCAATGTTGCTGGTTGTCGGAATCGCCATGTGGTCAACGCTGTTCGGGAATTGAGCAGTTCAGCAATTACGCCCGGCGCCTGCTAAAGAAGGTAGGGAAACCCACCTTCCAGTTTGAGCAACTCGATTTTGCGTTCGACCCCTCCTTCGCCCGAATATCCTCCCAGGCCATTTGCTGCCAGAACCCTGTGGCAGGGGATGATAATGGGTATCGAATTGGCGCCACAGGCATTGCCTACCGGCTGACCGTAGGAATCCAATTGTGTGGCAATTTCGCCATAAGTGGTTGTGGCACCGTAAGGAATGGCCAGCATGGCCTGGCAGACCGATTGCTGAAATTCATCACCAGTCGGCATCAACGGCAGATCAAAGTCCCGCAGTTCCCGAGCAAAATATGCGGCCAACTGCTCAGCAGCACGCCGCAATATGGTGGTCTCCTGAGACCGCTCCGGCGCCCGCCAGTTGATCTTCACAATCGCCCCGCCTGCCTCACATACGCTGAGTGGCCCAAACGGGCTGGCTACTGCCAGAGTTGCTGCTGCAGAATGTTGAACCATTTGGGTTTCTACCAGACGACTCAGCGGGCAGTAACTTGAAGATTCAGCATATCAGGAATTTTGGTCGGGTCGGCCTGGGCGGCCATCACGACATTGACGATCGAAACCGGCTCTGCTGGCTCAGCACGCACGCTGAGAGTACCTTTTTCAGTTAAAAATTTACCAACCGCGGATGTCACCATTTCGGTCAGCGCCGGCATATTCAGCGCTCCCATTCCCATGCCAATCATCATTGGCGCGCCAGAGGCCAATTGATCGCCGGTTGTTCCCATCTGCTTTGCCTGAAAGTCGAGGATTTTGCCGGTAAGCGACTTGTCCTCCAGTTCAATGCCAAAGGACTCCAATTTGATGCCACTCAGTTCAGCAAGCATGGGTCCAAACACTTCCATCTGGTCCTTACCACTGGCGATTTCCATCTGCGCTTGCGTAAATTTTTGAGCGATTTCAGCCGTATATCCGGATATCGCGTAGTCGATATATAGATCGAACATTTCGCGCAGTTTTATCGACGTGTCAAAGATAGCAACACGGCCGGTTTTTGGGTTATAAGTTGCCACGCCGGTCATTGAGCCTTCAATCTTGTCATAGCCCATCTCGGTGAATACGGCCTGAGCACTGGGATCGGGAATTGCCTTCAAATTAATATACAGGCCGGTCATATCCGATTTGGATTCAACCGTTCCCTCGGCAGTCACCGGGGAAATAGTGCCCGCAATTTTTTCAAGCCTGAACACCTCTTGGTCCTCAAGAGAAGCACGGATGCCGTTTATCGACATGGAAGAATAGATTTTCATCCAATCATAAATCGTAGCATTGATCGTACTTGGAAGATTTGCTTTGGCCAGGCTTAGGGAATCCATGCCGAAATTTACATTCTGCCCGGAATCCACCTGTCCAGTGCCGCTCAGTCCGGCAATTGTAAACTGATCAAATGTCAGTGGAGCAGCTGGTTCACCGTCCGTCTTGTCAATCTGTTCGGGTAGGTATCGGTAATCCAAAGGCATATCGGCATTGGTCATCACAATGGAATCAAGCGTAAATCTGACCGCTTTGTCTCTTAACGCTATCCCACTGATTGAAAAATTGCCGAAACGAATCCGCTGCCGCTTTTCTTCCGCCGTTAACCCGCCTTCCCAGATACCGCTGGGCCAGTCTCCATCGGATGATCCCACGGCTGCAATGGCGATGTCACCGTCGTCCTTCGTCTTACCCTGAATATCAACCACGGCAATTGTATCATAAGTCAGGCGACCGTTGACGTCCTTAAGATTACGAACGGAGATGGCTTTGATCGTCGTCACTTCGCCCTTTTCATCTTCGACATTAACATCCGTCAGACTGAAGGAGCTGTCGTCCTGCTCGGTATGTGAACCCCAGGTAATTTTAGTGCCCTCAACTCCGGCCAGGGCGACCAGTTGATCGAACAACAGTTTTCCTTCTGCGGCATAGGCGTGGGTGCTGCCAAGAAGCAGCGATACGGTCAGTGTGGCGGTGCGAATGTACATGTCATAAATCCTGGAATCGGGGCTTGTGCGTTTGATATTACTGCAGTCCAATCGTAACGAAAGTGAGGAGACGCACAAGATCTCAAGATAATAAGCGCCAAATAGTTAGCTGGTTCTTGTCGCATTCACTCAAATTCGCTATCGGCAGCCTATGGGAAATGTAGCACCACCACCATCTGATTCGAACGGCGGCGGCGGCAAAGGCAGCGGCGACGGTGGCGACGGTGGCGACGAAAGAGGCGATGGCATTGAGGCCATTGATCTGTCATCCGCCCTGGAAGAACGCTATCTGGCCTATGCCCTGTCGACGATTATGGGGCGGGCGCTGCCGGATGTGCGCGACGGTCTGAAACCGGTACACCGGCGCATTCTTCATGCGATGCGCGAACTGCGCCTTAACCCCGATACAGCATTCAAAAAATGCGCCCGTATTGTCGGTGATGTCATTGGTAAATATCACCCGCACGGAGACCAGTCTGTGTATGACGCACTGGTGCGGCTTAGCCAGAGTTTTGCTCAACGTTATCCATTGGTCGATGGGCAGGGAAATTTCGGCAATATCGACGGCGATAATCCTGCCGCAATGCGATATACAGAGGCGCGGATGACGGAAGTCGCCACGGCGCTGCTTGATGGCATTAATGAAGATGCTGTAGATTTTCGCCCCAATTATGATGAGGCTGATGAGGAACCTGTTGTTCTCCCCGGTGCATTTCCCAATTTGCTGGCCAACGGATCGGCCGGAATTGCTGTTGGAATGGCAACCAATATTCCACCTCACAATCTGGAGGAATTGTGCAATGCGGCTCTGCATCTGATTAAGTTTCCCAACGCGGGCTTTGAAAAACTTCTGGAATTTGTTCCGGGTCCCGATTTCCCCACCGGCGGTGTGATTGTCGAACCAAGGGAATACATTCTTGAAGCCTATAAAACAGGCAAGGGCGGATTTCGCACACGTGCGCGCTGGGAAAAGGAAGATACCGGGAGGGGAACCTGGCAGATCGTTGTCACGGAAATTCCCTATCAGGTTCAAAAATCGAAGCTGATTGAAAAAACCGCCGAATTGTTGCTGGCAAGAAAACTGCCCTTGCTCGACGACATAAATGACGAAAGTGCAGAAGACATCCGAATCGTGCTGACGCCAAAGTCGCGCTCGGTTGATCCTACATTGTTGATGGAACAGTTGTTCAAACTGACCGAGCTGGAAACCCGGTTCCCGCTCAACATGAATGTGTTGTCAGCGGGCAAGGTTCCCCGTGTGATGTCGATCCGCGATGTGCTTCGGGAGTGGCTGGACCACCGTAAGGACGTTTTGTTGCGCCGCTCGCGCTACCGTTTGGGGCAAATTGACAAGCGGCTGGAAATCCTCGGCGGTTATCTGGTTGCATATCTCAACATCGACGAAGTGATCCGCATCATCCGCTTTGAAGATCATCCAAAAGAATCGCTGATCGTCCGATTCGAGATCACCGAAGTTCAGGCCGAAGCCATTTTGAACCTGCGTTTGCGGCGTCTGCACAAACTGGAAGAAGTCGAAATCCGCACTGAACATGACAATCTGTCAGAAGAAAAGGCTGGCATTGAGGCACTGCTGGCCAGCGAAGAGGCTCAGTGGAAAACCATCGCCTGGGAGATTGGAAACACTCGGAAAAAGTTTGGAAAAGATACCGAACTTGGCGCCAGACGATCGAGCTTTGAAGAGGCTGCGGAAATCGACCTGGAAGCCGTTGCGGCAGCGATGATTGAAAAAGAGCCGATCACGGTTGTTGTTTCGCAAAAGGGCTGGATCAGAGCACTGCGCGGTCATGCGGCCGATTTCGATGCGCTGACCTTCAAAGAAGGGGACCGGCTGAAAACCGCATTTCACGCGGAAACGACCGATAAATTTCTGATGTTCACCACGGGTGGCAAGTTCTACACGCTGACCGGCGATAAATTACCAGGTGGCCGTGGTCACGGGGAACCCGTGCGAATAATGGTCGATATGGAAAATGACGCCGATATTCTCGACATTTTCGTTCACAAGCCCGGGCGCAATCGCCTTGTCGTTTCAACTCTCGGCAACGGCTTCGTAGTGGCAGAGTCAGATGTGATCGCCAATACGCGCAAAGGCAAGCAGGTGCTGAATGTAGCAATGCCGGTTGAAGCCAAGGTCTGTGCAGAAATTGTTGCGGGCGAAACGGCTCCGGATCAAATCGCCGTGGTCGGTGAAAATCGCAAATTGCTGATATTCCCGTTGGATCAGGTTCCGGAGATGACCCGAGGCAAGGGAGTTCGCCTGCAGAAGTACAAAGATGGAGGCATTCAAGATGCCAAGACGTTTGTCGGAACAGAAGGTTTGAGCTGGACCGACAGCGCCGCGCGAACCCATACTCGGTCTCTCGCTGAACTGAAAGAATTTATCGGTGAGCGGGCGCAGGCCGGACGCATGGTTCCCAAGGGTTTTCCGCGCAACGGCAAATTTGGCTAACAGCACAAGCTTGATTTCAAGTCCCACTTTCTCCAACCGCATCCAACTGCGAACGGCGGCCTGCCAGATATCAATTTCGCCGGGCAATCAAAAAACCCGTCTTCGCCGAGCAAACAAAAACCCCGTCGCGCTTTGAACACTCGCGCCGACGGGGTGGAAATGGTGGTCGTGTTTTCGACCAGAATTTTAGCTGAAGTCACTGCTCCAACTTGTAAGTTATAGCTATGTAGATCGAGTTCCGGGCAATGCTCCTGACCTCAGCCTTTCGGGGGTTTGCCTACTGGGGCCTTGGTCTGGCGATACATGGATTTTAGCACCGTCGAAGTCACCGTCCGCGGCCGCCCCTTCGGGTTGGGCCAGAACGCTGTTTTGGTGGTTTCATTCCGCCTCCAATCTACCGCATCAAGGCCGTTTTGCTTTATCAGATTGTGTCGGGCACAATCAGACAAGTAATTCGGATAAATTCCAAACCTCTCACTAAATCACTGATTTAATGAGCATATTTGGCTCTGCGATAGTCAAAGAATGGGACTCAAATCCTCTGTTGTCAAGATTTTGGCGCAAATATCGTGATCACTTTTTTAACGCCGCGGTGCATAAGTTGAATTAAATGAACCAAGTGTTGCGGGAACGCCCTTGTTATCAAATGCTTCGCTGATGTGTCGTGTCGAAGAATGCGCGCCGGCATTGCACATGTCTGGCATCTGTCTGCGTCATCTGAGTAGTTTCAATCCACCTTGAGAGCTGGTTAGCGGCAAGGGAGTCGAATCAGAAGGCTTTGAAGGTCAGCGTGGTCAGGCTGTGTACGATGCCATCGATGTTGAGAATTTTTTCGTTGACATATTTGCCGATATCTTCGTTTTCGTCGATGTAGATCTTGGCCAGCAGGTCAAATTCCCCGCTGGTTGAATAGAGCTCGGAAACGATTTCACGTTCATATATCTTGTCCGCGACTTCGTAGGTTTTTCCTGGCTTGCAGCGCAACTGCATAAATACACATTTCATAGCTCTGATCTCGCCTTTGTCGTCACGTCGATTGTTGGTTCCAACGTCCAAGTCCTAACGCAAGCGAAAGGTTCGATGCAACCATCTAAACATTCGCCAGAACATTCAAACGAGAATTGCGTCTGATATACAATTCCCAACCAGCGTGTCCTGCGATGGCCGCAATGACAAGTGCACCGCCAATGAACACATTTTTGCCCGGCACTTCTGCAAACACCATCCAGACCCAAAGGGGCGCGAGAACAGTTTCCAGTAAATAAAACAAGGCAACCTGAGGCGCAGGAATATATCTGGGAGCCAGCCACAGGGTAATTCCAGCCAGCGGTACCAATACGATCACATCGACCACCAACCAAATCGGAGCCTGGGGCACGCTGCCCATCCACAGAATCATTGGCAGCGCAAAAGCGGCGGCCACCACGCCACCAAAGCCAGGGGCTAGCGAAAGGTCTTTGCCCGATCGGCGAGCCAGTGTCAGCGACAAAGCCAACAGAGCTGCACAGATCAACGCGCAAACATCACCAACAAGATTGCCCGTACCAAAGCCATCCACAACAATAATGCTGACGCCGACCAGAGTGGCAATGATCGCCATCCAGGTTGCCGTTGTCGGACGTTCGCGGGTCAATGGCCATGACAACAGCGCGGCAAGCATGGCGTTGAACGCCAAAATGAATACCACATTGGCGGTTGATGTGTTGAACACGGCCAGCGAGAAAAAAATGTTGTTAAGACCAGATAGGCCTCCGACGATGATAAAATCCCTGTCGGCAAACAGTTCGCGCGGCATGTTGGTTCGCCTAGCAAAAAACCGCCAGTACAATGTCAGGACCAGCGCGATGCCCAGGCCACGCGCACCCATCACTGTGTAAGGATCACTCCCTGCCATCCGGATCAGTGGAATATCAATGGAAAGCGCGAATCCACCAATGAAGGCCAGGCTCAATCCGGTGCTGGGTTGATGTACGAGTTGCGAAGCCATGATGTGGAAGAGAAATATTGGTCGAAGAAGAAGTGTGAAACTTCTCCATAAAGCCAAGCTGAAGCTTCATCCAGTCTTTTCACTCACCGGGATTGGTAAATCTATTGTGGATTAATTGCGAAATTCGATCCATCCGCCGGACTGCAGCCGCTCTTGCGGCATGAAGCGGGCTTTATATTCCATTTTCGACGAGCCATTCACCCAATAGCCCAGATGGCAATATTTTAATCCTTCCCGACGCACCCGAGCGATGTGATCGAGGATCAAATACGTACCGAGACAGCGCTTTTTTCGGTTGGGATCGAAGAAACTGTAGACCATGGAATTGCCGTCGCTGAGTCGGTCAAACAACACAGCAGCAACCAGTTCCCCAACTCCCTTTCCGGTAATTCGACTGTCTGGGCCGCGTTTGCGATATTCAATTATCCGTGAATCAACATGGCTGTCTTCAACCATCATGGCGTAATCCAACACTGTCATGCCCGCCATACCGCCATCGCCGTGGCGTGAATCGACATATCGGCGAAACAGCGAATATTGCTCGGATGTCGGACCATTATTGGTTTCATAGCCAATCAGATCGGTATTCTTATTTTCGATCCGCCGCATTGAGCGTGATGGATTGAATTCCCGGGCCAGTACGCGGGTTGCCTGACAGGCCCGACAATGTTCGCATGCTGGGCGATAGGCGATGTTTTGGCTGCGACGAAACCCGCCCTGAGACAGCTCGTCATGCACCATACGCGCCCGTTCACCCACCAGATGGGTGAACACCTTGCGTTCCATCTGATCAGGCAGATAGGGACACGGTGCCGGTGCGGTCAGGTAAAATTGTGGCGTATCGAGTGAATGGGCAGTCATTCAGAGATTATAATAGAAAGGTGCAAAGAATGAAAACGTAATCCATAAAACTATGATTAACGGAATTCCACTGCGTAGATAGTCACTGAAGCGGTAGCGCCCCGGTCCCAGCACCAATAAATTGGTTTGATAGCCAACGGGAGTGGCAAACGAACAATTTGCAGCGAATATGATGCAGATGACAAATGGTTCCAAAGGCACGTTCAGCCGCTGCGCAATGCCAATGGCGATGGGTGTGAACAAAACGGCCGTCGCATTGTTCGACAGCACATTCGTCAGCAGGGCGGTAACAATGAACAGAGCCGACAAGACCATAGCCGGGGTTTGGCCCTCCAACAATCCAACCACCCCCGACGCAAGGAAGGCTGCCCCGCCGGTTCTCTCCAGCGCCAGCGCAGCGGCGAGCGATGCACCCACCATCATATAAATCTGACGGTCAAAGCTACGCGCAGCCTGACGGATCGACAGGCAGCCACTGGCAATCACCGCATAGGCGCCCATCAGCGAGGCGACAACAATCGGCAGGATGGAAAACGATGCTGCCAGAATTACCAAACCAAAAATGCCAATGGCTCGGGGAGCATAGGCCCGCAGAGGCACCTCACCGGCAGAATGTTCCAGCAGCAGCAATTCGCGGCTGGCGCGCAATCTTTCGATATCTTCGGGCAGCCCCCCGATCAGCAGCGTGTCGCCAGGTTCCAGCCGGATCGCCCGCACCAATCCGCGGGCCATGCCGCTGCGTCTTTGCAGGCCAAGAACCATCGTTCCGAAGGTTGCACGAATTCTGGAAGCATCAATTGTGCGCCCCGCATAACGAGAGCCCGGTGCTATCACAGCTTCGGCAATCATGAAACTTTCGGTGACTTTTGACAAAGTGTCGGTGGGGCGGGTTGGATCGAGATCTTCGCTTGCCATTTTGGGCAGGCTGGCTGCACCGTCTGACAGTGCTATGGTCAGCGCCCTGCGGGTGGCCGCAACGATAACAATGTCTCCGGGGCTTAGTGTTGTATCTTCAAACGGGGGCAATATTTGCTCGCCATTGCGTTGAATCGATCGTACCGTGATGTCTGTCAGAGCCGGGAATAGCCCGGCAACAGATTCCACACCGGCCAGCGGATGGCCTTGCACCACATGAATTTGCGCCACAAATTGCCGCCCTGTAGCTGCCCGAATCTTCGGATCTGCGGCTGAGCGATTGCCCAACAGGACTGGCATTACCAGCACCACATAGGCCAGCCCGACACCGGCCAGAACAAGGCCGGGAATGGAAAAGTCGAAAAACCCAAGTTCAAAACCATAGCGTTGGGCAACTCCAGCCACCAGCAGATTGGTCGAAGACCCGATGAGTGTCGTCATGCCTCCCAGAATGCCGACATAGGAAAGCGGCATCAGAGCGGCGGCGGCGGAAAAATTTCGCTGGGCGGCGATGGCTACGATGATCGGAATGAACATCACAACCACCGGGGTATTATTGAGAAAGGCGCTGGTGATTCCCGCGGTAACCAGTAACACCAGAATGGTGCGCCGCGCGCTGTTGCCGCCAAATTTTGACAGGATTTCGGCGGGCCGTTCTAGCGCGTCGGTGTTGAACAGGGCTCGACCTATCACCAGTAGTGCCAAAACGGTAATCAATGCCGGATTGGCAAAGCCCATCAGCAATTCGGTTGGTGATATCTGATTGCCAGAGTTTTGCGGAACCAGGCTGAATATCGCCAACAGAAAGACCAACGCCGCCAGCGACACTCCTTCGATTGACCATTTTTCAGCACCATAAGCGACAATCGTGCATGCGATCACCGCAAAGGTCATCCACATATGAAATTGGTCCATGCGCCGTCATGTCCCGTCGTTGAGTTGTGGCAATCTGCCGTTTCTACCAACGAGTTTAGGCGCGTCCTACATATGTGCCAAGCAAAACGTCATGCAACAGCCGTTTGCGTGAAGAAAAGAAGCTGATCAGTAGCGGTAAAATGACGGCGACCGTGTGGATTGCCCAGAATAGTATTCCATGCAGACAGGCCAATAGCGGATCGACACTACTGCCATCCAACTTGCGGATGCGGATGCCCATAAAGGCCATGCCGACTGTTGCCTGGCGTGGCCCGCCCATCGTGGTTGCAAGGTAGAGCAGCGCGACAACTGCCGGAACGAATGGCAGCAATCCCCAGGCAAGGCCAAGGGTTGGAATACCCAGAAGGCCGACTACAATGAACAGTGGAATGCTCAGCAAGCCGATAATGATATAGTCGAGGAAAAAAGAAATAACGCGGGCCGTTCTGACGCCATCCAGTTCTTCAGGGGTGACAATTCTTGCACCCGTATCGTTGTCGATGATGTCTTCAACCATGAATAGCCCTTTGCTTTCCTCATAATGTAGGAGGCAAACAGCTGTTTTCAAGTTTGCCGGAAAGATCGGCCGTTTGGAGACGACCAAATTTCAGCATCTAATTGCCAGGTCAGTTACCGACCATTTGTTGAAGTGGATTTGTCCAGGTCTTCTTGCTAGCTTGAGCACCTGGGAGGCTCGACTTGGAACGCAAACTTGCCGCGATACTCGTTGCCGATGTGGTCGGTTACACACGCCTCATGGGTGAAGACGAAACTGGTACGCTTCAGCGGCTGACTGCTGTGCGGGAGAAGGTTCTAATTCCGTTGATTGCCCGTCACCGGGGAAGACTTGTCAAACTGATGGGAGATGGTCTGTTGGTAGATTTCGCCAGTATTGTCGATGCCATCGAATGTGCCTTGGCTTGGCAAGAGGCCGCCTCAAACCACGATTCTGACGGTGATAAACGTCATTTAATTCGATTCCGCATCGGCCTCAATCTTGGTGACGTGATTGCCGATGGTGACGACATATATGGAGATGGGGTCAACATTGCTGCCCGCATAGAAGCGCTGAGCGAGCCTGGTGGTATATGCATTTCAGGCGATGCCTATCGCCAGGCCAAAGGCAAAATAGAAGCCGGCTTTGAAGACTTGGGTGAACAGAACTTAAAAAACGTCACCGAGCCAGTACGCATTTACCGCATTTCAAATGATTCAAAGCCGGACCTCGCGACTGCACCAAAATCAACAGCAACAGGTGGTTTGGACAATCTATCGATCGCGGTACTGCCCTTTGCCAATTTGTCAGGCGACCCCGAACAAGACGTGCTGGCCGATGGGATTAGCGAGGAAATCACCACCACTTTGTCTAAAGTCCCGGGTCTGCTTGTCATCGCCCGTAATTCTACAATTACCTACAAGTCGCGTGCAGTTAATGTGTTGCAGGTTGGTGCGGAGCAAGGTGTTCGATACGTCATGGAGGGCAGTATTCGGAAATCCGGCAACCGGGTGCGCATATCTATCCAGCTTATCGACACCGAGGATGGGCATCATGTCTGGGCAGATCGATATGATCGCAACATTGAAGATATATTTCAGCTTCAGGATGAAATCGCGTTGCGGGTGACGACTGAACTTCAGGTTGAACTGACTGAGGGAGAAATGGCGCGCCTGCGGGGAACCGGCACTGCCAATCTTGAAGCGTGGGTCGATCAGATGCGGGCGGTGGCCAACACTCGCATTGTTGAAAGGGAAAGTTATGCCGCGGCCCGGCGAAACGCCAAAAGAGCGATACTGCTTGACCCAAACTATCCTGCACCACTTTGTATTCTGGGATTTATCTGCACCGTTGAGGCCCGTTGGGGATTTAGTAAATCACGTACGGATTCGATTGCCGAAGCCCGAAAACATGTGTCCAGGGCCTTGGAACTCGATCCAGACAATGCCGAGGCATTTGGAGTGCTGGGTTTTGTAAATTTTCTGGAAGGACATCACGAAGAGGCCATTGTCCGGTTTAAGACGGCGCTGGAAATCAATCCAAATCACGCCGACGTCGCCATCCGACTTGCCATTACTTATTGCTTTAATGGACAGGTGGACGAAGCAATCAGACTTGCGCAGAAGGCCATTCGACTGAACCCCAAATATCCTGGATATTATGCCGGTATCAACGGTTTTGCTCTCAGGCTGGCCGGGCGGTATGACGAAGCGATTGCCGCGTTTCAAGAGTACGGGCAAAAGGTGAAGGGCTTTGGCCATGTCGACCTGGCAATCGTATATGTGATCAGGGATCAACTCGAAGCTGCCCGGCGCGAGGCGAAAGAAGTACTGAACCACAAGCCGGACTTCACGATTTCAAACTGGTCCAAGACACAACTTCACACCAATAGTGACTTGCTCAAAAGAGACGTTGAAGCACTGCGCCAGGCAGGATTGCCGCAGTAAAGATTGGTGTTCACTCTATACCGCATGTGGGTTCGATGTGGATCCTCCTACCGGCCACAGGAATGGCACCACGAACAGGGCCAGGAAAGATACGTTCATCACGGCATTAATTGGTGCGCCTGCGACGATTGAGCCTGCACAATCCATGACAAACCAACTGATGTTTCCGGCCGACGATTCCACCCGCGACGTGCTGATGACAATCGACAACCAGCACTGAATTGCCGAAGGCAGTGGCCAAATATCGTGGCGTTCTAACGCTCGGCGACCAATTTTTCTGCCGCGCGCAGAGCATGGTAAGTCAATATTCCGTCGGCACCAGCACGCTTGAAAGCCAGCAGGCTTTCCATCATCGCCCGGTCGCCGTCGATATAGCCATTGGCTGCGGCGCTCTCGATCATCGAATATTCGCCGCTCACCTGATAGACAAATACCGGCATGCCAAACTCTGACTTCATGCGCCGCACGATATCGAGATACGGCATGCCAGGTTTGACCATCAGCATGTCGGCACCCTCGGCAATATCCAGTTCGACTTCGCGCATTGCCTCTTCGGAATTGGCGGGGTCGATATAGTAGGTTTTTTTGTCTCCCTGCAGCAGTCCATCCGTGCCAATTGCTTCGCGATAGGGGCCATAAAAGGCTGAAGCATATTTGGCGGTATAGGAAAGGATGCCAACATCCTGAAATCCTGCTTCATCCAGCGCCAGTCGGATAGCTCCTATGCGTCCATCCATCATGTCTGATGGAGCAATTATATCGGCACCAGCTTCGGCCTGACGCAGAGCACCGGCAACTATTTGCGCGACGCTTTCATCATTGACGATAATGCCATTGTCGAGCACGCCGTCATGTCCATGATCTGTAAACGGGTCCAGTGCAGCGTCAGTAATAACGCCAATATTGGGGCATTCGGCTTTAACAGCGCGCACGAATTGGCAGATCAGATTGTCTGGATTGGTGATCTCGCTGCCGGTCCGGTCGCGTTTGTCGAGCGCCACGTTGGGAAACGGCGCGACCGCCGGTATGCCAAGCTTGTGGGCTCGCTGAGCCACCTTGACGGCGCGGTCAATGCTGTAGCGTGAAATACCGGGCATGGCGCTAATGGCTTCTTCGGTATCGCCGCCTTCCATCAGGAATATCGGCAGGATCAGGTCATTGACCGTCAGAACCGATTCCTGCACCAGGCGGCGTGTCCAGTCAAAACGACGGTTGCGGCGCAGCCTACGACTTCCTGTCACACTATCAATGATTTCAGTTGTCGAATTGGGCATTGCCAAATCGCCTCATGCCGTTGGGTTTTGATGTCGTCGACTGATGTACCACACAATTGAGCAGGAAAAAGTTCTTTCGTTCGATAAGACCCATTGCCCGCGTGTTGAACAGTGAATAGCTTGGGGCAATTCGCCAAAGGACATTAGTCGATGACATCCAGAGAAGATATTCTCTTTGAAGCGCGTGGCCGTGCCGGCGTTGTTACGTTGAACAAGCCAGAAACGCTCAATGCGGTGACAGACGCCATGTTGTCGGCGCTGAACCAACAGCTGGATCTGTGGGAAGCTGATGAGTCGATTGAGCGTGTGCTGATTACAGCCGTGCCGGGCAGGGCTTTTTCCGCCGGTGGTGATATCCGTCATCTTTATGACTGCGGCATCGCCAAAAACTATGACTTTGACTTTTTTGCTCGCGAATATGTTCTTAACGCGCGGATCAGCAATTTCCCCAAACCCTATATTGCGCTGATTGATGGCATTGCGATGGGAGGCGGGGTAGGTGTGTCGTTCCACGGTTCACATCGCATTGCTGGTGACAACATCGCTTTTGCCATGCCGGAAGTAGGCATCGGTTTCTTTCCCGATGTTGGTGCTTCCTACCTGCTGTCGCGTCTTCCCGGCAGAATTGGTTTGTTTCTTGGCCTGACCGGAGAGCGCGTTAAACAAAATGACGCTTTGTGGAGCGGGCTGGCCAGCCACGGCTGTGCGTCAGCGGGTTTGCCTGCTTTGGAACAGATTCTTTGCGAAACCGAAGATATTGAAACCGCTATCGACGCATATCATCAGCAGTTTGTTGGAAGCCACACGGGCCCGGGCCCGTTGGAACGCTGCGAGAAGTGGATCAACCACCACTTTGACATGCCGTCAGTCGCTGAAATCCAAAATAGCCTTGAACTGGCATCGGAATCTAATTGTGACGAAGCGATTTGGGCCGGCAAAACCCTGAACACATTGCGGCAAAAGTCTCCAACAAGTCTGGAAGTGGCGTTTCGGCAAATCAACCGGGGATGCGATCTGGACATCAATCAGTGTATGAAAATGGAGTATCGAATTCTTCGCCGTATACTGACGGGCAGCGAATTCTATGAAGGCATCCGTGCGGCAATCATAGATAAGGACCGCGCACCAAATTGGCAGCCTGTCAGTTTGCAGCAAGTTGATCCCGAAGACGTGGAAGCTCATTTCCATGGTCTCGGGCCAGAGGAGTTGTCACTGTCATGAATGTGGAATTGTCCAGCGGCAACAAACCACCGTCAAAGGCTGCACGGATAAATGATTTCATGTTCAAGCTGTTCCTGCGACTGCTGGCCATCATCTTCTTTACAGCAGCGATTTACACATGGCTGTGCGCAATAGGTTACTGGGAAGGTGCAAATTACCGGTTTGATACGATGGGCCTGGCGCTAAAAATCTATACGGCGGTGATGGCGGTGATGTTGCCGGTGGTTTGCGTTGGATTGTGGACTACATTGCCCTGGGGCAGGGTTATCTGGTTTTTTGCCGTGGCATTCCAATCGGTATCACTGTTGCGGTTTCCCGACTTGTTTCAGTATCCATCGCTGGTGTTGTTGTTCCATCTTTGGTGCCTGACGATTTATGTGGTTTTTCAACTGCTGGAGGTATTTATCGCGAAGAAAGAGTGAATCCTCAGCCTTTCTATAAAATTAAAATCAATAAAAACAACAAATTGAGAATTCCGTGGTAAGAACCAATTAAGTTTGTCGTTTGACTCAAATTTTATCTGACGCGCTTATCTTGTGCCTCAAGGTGGACAAAAAATACCACCGTAACAGGAAGTGAGGCCCAAAATGACAAATACCGATATGATCGGTGTTGCGCAGGTGGACGAAGCGCAGCAACATGACATTAAACCCGTATATCTTGAAGCTCTGACTCTCGTTGAGCGTTTGCACCGCCGACTGCTTGACGTTATTAAAGATGAGTTTGATCGTCAGGGACGCAGCGACATCAACGCTGTGCAAGCTCTGCTGCTTTACAACCTTGGAGATTCAGAACTGACAGCGGGCGAATTGCGCACACGCGGTTACTATCTGGGTTCGAACGTATCCTATAACCTTAAAAAGCTGGTCGACATGGGCTACATTCATCATCAACGGTCTCGCACTGATCGCCGTTCGGTTCGGGTAAGCCTGACCGATGCTGGTAAAGAGGTCGCCACCGCCGTTGATGCACTGTATGAACGCCATACTCAGTCACTCGAGCAGATCGGTCAGATCGATCCACAAAGTTTTGAGCAATTGAACAAATCACTGCAGCGTCTTGAGCGTTTCTGGACGGATCAGATTCTGTATCGTCTTTAGTCACTTTAAACGGCCACACAAAAGAGCTTCGGTTGATATGATCAACCGGGGTTCTTGGCGTTTTGATTGACCTGATCGAAACCTTTGCTATTTTGCCGAATTGGAGCCTGATCGGCTCAATATCTTTTGGTTGGAGAAACCGCATGTCAGTTGAACAGATGGCTCAGGACTACGCAAAAGCCTGGAGTTCGGGAGATCCCAAAGCAGTTGCTGCGTTTTATCGAAATGACGGCGGTATTACGATCAATCGTGGCGATCCAATCGAAGGGCCCGAAGCGTTAATGGGGATGATTTCCGGTTTTTTTGCTGAATTTCCAGGCATGAACTTAAAGGTGGAGCATCTGCGTGTTGCGGGAAACCATGTCATGTTTGGATGGCTGCTGGAAGGCACGCACGCTGAGACTGGAAATGAAGTCAGCGTTCCCGGCTGGGAAGAATGGGATCTGGATACCGATCTTAAGGTGAAAAAATCTCTTGGCTGGTATGACGCTGACGAGTATGAACGCCAGGTCCGGGAAGGTGTCTGAAGTCTGACCGATGCGGGCTTTTCCCGGCAATTTTGGATCGAGTTTTCATATTGCAATGTTAATGAGCAGTGATTCAGGGCTTTCACCAGGTTTGTGATGACAAGGACTTGATTTGATTGCACTTGTATTTGTGGTTCAGTGACGTAAATCAGGGTGCAAATGTGAATTGGGCTCCTTAAAAAGCATTTTTGGAGAACAAAATACGGAAACTGATTATCGTTAACTCCTGTTAACCATAATCGGGGCATATTTGCGTGATTAAAGACAGTTACATGCAATACAAGGGTTTGTAGTGACAATGCCAGATTTCAACATACGCGTTGAAAAGCCAAAGAAGATATCCCGCCGCGGTATTCTGACAGGCTCAACATCTTTGTTGGCAGCCGCAGTAACCGGGGCAGGGGCAGTCGCGACACTGTCACCTTTGGGTGCAGGCAAAGCTCTGGCTGAAACCGCCATTGATCGAATTTTGAATGCCAATGGCAGGGATCGCTGGGGCGACCAGTTTGACGCCCGCTCCGGCAAGACTTCGCAAGTGTCTTCCAACACTCCGATTTTTGCACCACAAACCATCGATTACGTGCACCAGGCTATCGCAGAATATCAAACTATCGTCGCTTCGGGTGGCTGGCCGGTTGTCCCTGCCAACAAGAAGCTGAAGATTGGAGCATCCTCCCCGACGGTTGCAGTACTGCGCAAGCGGTTGATGATATCTGGCGACATGCCCAAAAATGCTGGCTTTTCAAGCCAGTTCGATACTTATGTCGATGCCGCTGTGAAACGCTTTCAGCAGCGCCACGGACTGCCGACAGACGGCGTGCTTGGGCGTTACTCGTTTTCAGCGTTGAATATTCCCGCGGACATTCGGTTGGGGCAATTACATACCAATCTGGTGCGGTTGAAATCTATGTCGGGATTCCTGGGTAATCGATACGTAGTTGTCAATATTCCGGCCGCTCAGATTGAAGCGGTGGACGGCCTGACCGTCACCCAAAGACACACTGCCATCGTCGGTCGGATCAGTCGTCAGACGCCGATTTTGAATTCCAAAATTTACGAGCTCAATCTGAATCCTTATTGGACAGCACCAAAATCGATCATCCTCAAAGACATCATCCCGTTGATGCGCAAAGACCCTAAATATCTGACAGACAACAAGATTTTGCTGTTTGATACAAATAACGAACAGGTCGACCCAAGATCGGTTGACTGGTCTACGGATGAAGCCGTCAACTACCGTTTTCGACAGGAACCTGGGCGCATCAATGCCATGGGGTCGGTGAAAATCAATTTTCCCAATCCACATGCTGTCTACATGCACGACACGCCCCAGAAGGGCCTGTTCAACAAACTGTTGCGCTTTGATTCCTCTGGTTGTGTGCGGGTTAAAAATGTCCGCGACCTTCTCGTTTGGCTGGCCAAAGAAACGCCGCAAGCCGACCGCTCGCAGATTGAGCAAATCATTGCCTCAGGTGAACGAACCGATCTTGAACTTGTCGAGCCGGTTCCGGTTTATTTCACCTATATCAGCGCCTGGTCCACAGATGACGGAGCGGCTCAGTTCCGAGATGATATTTACCAGCGCGACGGTGTAGACGAACTGGCTTTGAGTCAGTAAAACGCCGAACAAGACATTCAGGTGTCTCAAACGGAATAGTGCCGCCATTCCGGCAGACTTAAATCACGAGCATTATCAACCACGCTGAGGGCTGTGCCCGACCGCGGGGTTTTCTTTTTGGGGAGCCAGTCGATGGCAATTGCAGAAAACATAAAATCCGGTCGGGAAACCGATGCTTTTTTCAATCGCTCACTTGCTGATGCCGATACCGCAGTCGCCGCATCCATAGATGGCGAACTGGGCCGTCAGCGTCACGAAGTTGAGCTGATTGCTTCTGAAAACATTGTTTCACGAGCCGTGCTTGAAGCACAAGGTTCGGTAATGACCAATAAATATGCCGAAGGCTATCCGGGCCGCCGTTATTATGGCGGTTGCGAATTCGTTGATATTGCTGAGGATCTCGCAATCGAGCGTGTTACAAAACTGTTTGACTGCCAATTTGCTAACGTTCAGGCCAATTCCGGTTCTCAGGCTAACCAGGCCGCTTTTATGGCGATGATTAAGCCCGGCGACACCATTTTGGGGATGAGCCTCGATGCAGGGGGCCATCTGACCCACGGCGCAGCACCAAACCAGTCTGGAAAATGGTTCAACGCGATCCAATATGGTGTCCGCAAAGACAGTGACCTGATCGACTTTGATCAGGTTGAAGCTTTGGCCAAGGAGCACCAGCCCAAACTCATCATTGCGGGTGGTTCGGCCTATCCGCGCCAGATCGATTTTGCCCGTTTCCGTGAGATTGCCGACAGTGTCGGTGCTTATCTGATGGTCGACATGGCGCATTTTTCCGGCTTGGTTGCCGGTGGCGTGCATCCCAGCCCTTTCCCGCATGCGCATGTGGCAACTTCTACGACCCACAAAACCTTGCGTGGCCCTCGCGGGGGTCTTGTTCTGACCAATGATCAAACTTTGGCCAAGAAAATCAATTCGGCAATTTTCCCCGGCATTCAGGGCGGACCGTTGATGCATGTAATCGCGGCCAAGGCGGTTGCGTTTGGTGAAGCGCTGACCGGTGACTATCGCACTTATGTTGGAAATGTGGTGGAGAATGCCAAGGCACTTGGCGAAACGCTGAAAACTGGCGGTCTCGATCTGGTGTCGGGCGGAACAGATACTCACGTTTTGTTGGTTGATCTGCGCCCAAAAGGGCTGACTGGCAAGGCTGCGGAAGCCGCTTTGGGTCGCGCCAATATGACCTGCAACAAAAACGGCGTACCATTTGACCCCGAAAAACCAACCATCACTTCAGGCGTTCGTCTGGGCACGCCCGCAGCGACCACCCGAGGATTTGGGGTTGCAGAATTTCAGCAGGTTGGCCAGTACATTCTTGAAGTTCTGGATGGCCTGGCTGCCAACGGCGAAGAAGGTAATGCTGAAGTTGAACAGTCTGTCGCCAAAAAGGTCATCGAACTGACCGACCGGTTCCCGATCTATCCCAAACTGTGATCGAACGGGCGCTTATTCACTAACGGATTGAGTGCAGCAGGACTGTTGCATTTAATTTACCTTCCAAGGAGCCAAATTTGCGCTGTCCTTATTGCAATTGTGACGACACCCAGGTCAAAGACAGCCGACCGACCGAGGACAATACGTCAATTCGCAGACGCCGCATTTGTGCAGATTGCGGCGGACGGTTCACGACATTTGAACGGGTGCAGCTGCGCGAATTGACCGTGGTCAAAAAATCCGGCCGAAAAGTCCCGTTTGATCGAGACAAATTGGCAAATTCCATTTCACTGGCGGTCCGCAAACGCGATGTCGATCGTTCCCGAATTGAGCGCATGGTTTCAGGCATTGTGCGAAGACTTGAATCTTCCGGCGATTCGGAAATCGATGCTGGTACCGTTGGAACCATGGTTATGGAAGGCCTGAAAGGCTTGGATGAAGTAGCCTATGTTCGTTTTGCCAGCGTGTACCGGGATTTTACCGAAGCTTCGGACTTTCAGGTGGTGTTGGGCGAATTGTCTGACGCAGAAGATGACCGGAACTAGATTTATTCTCACCTTTAGCTATGCGAGACTGGCCAAATGCTGAGCCCACAAGATCACCGATATCTGGATGCCTGCCTGCGGTTTGCCTTGCGGCACAGAAGCCAGACCGGGTCAAATCCATCTGTCGGCACAATGATTGTCAAGGATGACATTGTCGTTGGAAAAGGCATTACCGCAATCGGAGGACGTCCTCACGCAGAACGCATTGCGATTGATCAGGCCGGTGAAAATGCCCGTGGAGCAACTGCCTATGTGTCGCTGGAGCCATGCGCGCATCATGGCGCGACGCCACCCTGTGCCGTTGGCCTGATCGAAGCCGGCATCAGTCGGGTTGTCACCGCATGGACCGACCCAGACAGGCGCGTTGACGGCAAGGGCCACGCATTGTTGCAAAAGGCAGGTGTGATTGTCGAAGTCGATGAACGGAACAATTTGGCACCGCATGATTTGACCGGATACTTGAATCGAAAGCAGAATGATCGCCCGCAGGTCGTTTTGAAACTTGCCGTTTCTGGTGATGGCATGTTGGGCAGACCCGACGAAGAGGTTGCGATCACCGGGACGCTGGCACGAAACATGGTGCACCGTCTCAGGGCGGAACATGATGCAATCCTGGTTGGCCGTGGAACCGCTGATACCGACGACCCGGACTTAACATGCCGTTTACCCGGCCTCGGGTGGCGTTCTCCGGATCGATTTGTTCTCGACACCGAAGCCAGGCTATCTCCCGAATGTCGCCTCGCGCAATCGGCCCGCGCCTTGCCGGTTGCGATTGTATCAAGCGTCGATCAACTACCCCATGAACTGGCTGAGTTGGGCGTCACATTGTTTGCGTCTGAAAGCTATCATGGCCAATTGGCGTTGCCCGAATTTCTTGAAGATCTGGCCAATGCAGGCTACTCATCGCTGATGATTGAAGGAGGTGCGCAAGTAGCAGCCTCCTTTCTAAAACAAGGCCTTGTCGATGAGATCTGGTTATTCTCATCTGATCTGATGATTGGGCCGCATGGTCTTGCTTCACCGGTGACATCAACTATTCTGCCAGCCGGGTTCGATGTCAGCAGAAGACTGCAATTGGGCGAAGACAGGCTCGAGATTTTGCGCAGGAAATAGCCCATGTTTACCGGAATAATAACAGATATTGGCACCATTGACCTGGTTGAGCAGGTTGCCGCTGGCAAGCGCCTTCATGTGGTCTGCACTTATCCACTTGATGACATCGATATTGGTGCTTCGATTGCCCATGACGGTGTTTGTCTGACCGTGGTTGAAAAGTCTGATACCACCTATGTGGTGGAAGCATGGGAAGAGGCATTGCGGCTGACTTCAGCGGGAATCTGGACAATCGGCACGCGGATCAATCTTGAAAGAGCATTGAAGATTGGTGACGAACTGGGTGGACATATCGTCTCCGGTCACGTGGACGGACGTGCTGAGATAGTGGCGGTTAAAATCGAGGGGGATGCCACACGATTTACCCTTCGGGTCCCCGAAGAATTCGCCAGATTCATCGCGCCAAAGGGCTCCATTGCATTGAATGGGGCATCGCTGACCGTCAATCAAGTGCAGGGAGCCGACTTTGATGTATTGCTGATCAAACATTCTCAAGAGGTAACAACCTGGGGTGACACCAAGGTTGGCGATCTGGTCAATTTGGAAGTTGATACAATGGCGCGATACGCTGCCAGACTGGCAGATTATTCGATGCAACAAGATTAAACCTTGCGCTGTATGGCGAGCCATGTTTTGTGCAATTCACCACAATTGAGAGCAGGCCCATGCCCCACATACTGATCATTGACGCACCTTATTACACTCATATTTCCAAAGCGCTGGTAGAGGGTGCCGAAGAAGTGTTGAATGCGCAGGGAGCGACCTGGGATTATGTAGCGGTTCCCGGGGTTCTGGAAATTCCTGCAACGGTTTCCATGGCTTTGGAAGGTATGAGCCGCGGAAACACCCATTATGATGGATTCATCACACTGGGATGCGTTATTCGTGGTGAAACAACCCATTATGACATCGTGGCATTTGAATCCGCCCGTGCCATCATGGACCTTACCATTGCCGAATGTCTGGCACTGGGAAATGGTATTCAGACGGTTGAAAACGAAGCACAGGCCCAGGCTCGTGCCCGCAAGGAAGAGCTTAACAAGGGTGGAGGCGCTGCATCCGCAGTGCTCGAGATGATCAAATTGCGGGAAAAATTTCTTGTCTAACTCAAACCGATCCAAACCTGCCAACAAACGAGGTTCCGCCCGGCTGTCAGCAGTTCAGGCGCTGTACCAGATGGATATCAGCGGCACTGGATTGACCGAAGTAATTGCCGAATACGAGAATTTTAGACTGGGCCGTGAGATTGACGGTGAAACCTATCTGGAAGCCGATGCTGCATGGTTTCGCAGCATTGTCTCTGGTGTGGTCAAGGATCAAAAAATCATCGATCCCATCATTCATGAGTCGCTGACCGACACCTGGCCTTTGGCGCGCATTGATTCAACACTGAGAGCAACGCTCCGAGCAGGAGTTTATGAACTGACTAACCGCCGCGACGTTGATGCGCGAGTGGTGGTGTCAGAATATGTTGAGATTGCCAAAGCTTTTTTTGATGGTGATGAACCCAAAATGGTCAATGGCGTGCTTGATGTCATCGCTCGGACCGTACGCAGCGGTGAGCTGAAGCCCAAAGCCGAAGTTGGTATTTCTGAGAAGGTCGCCGCCGCCGTCGAAGGCGGCGATGATCCCGATAATGGGGAGAAGGGGTGAAACGGTCCGGCGAATTTCACTGGATTTCCACCTATCTGGCACCATTGGCTGGTGCAGGCTCTTTCGGCCTTCGCGATGACGCCGCGCTCATGGATGTTCCCACGGGCAAGTCGGTCGTGGTGACGCAGGATGCAATCGCCAGCGGTATACACTTTCTTCCCGACACTCCCCTTGATCTGGTCGCTCGAAAGGCACTGCGGGTGAATATCAGCGATATTGTCGCAAAAGCTGCTGTGCCTCATTCATACTCTATGGCGCTGGGAGTACCCGATATCTGGCAGGATAAAGATATCGCCAGTTTTGCCTCGGGCCTTGCCGGAGATCAGGAGCAATATGGTATTCAACTGACAGGTGGTGATATTTATCGAAGCCCTGATCGGCTCTGCATCGCCGTAACCATGTTCGCAATGATCGACCCGGCTCACTACAAAAGTCGACTGGGCGCAAATGATGGGGATGTGATCATGGTTACAGGCACCATCGGTGATGCGGCGCTTGGCTTGAAATTGGCAACGGGGGAACTTCAGGCAGACTCAAAGTCGACAGATTATCTGGTGAACGCTTATCACTTGCCAGACCCGCCCGTCGCCACCGCCGCTTTGGCGGCGATTGCGCAATATTCCACGGCTTCAATGGATATCTCCGATGGTCTGGTCGGCGATTGCCGCAAGCTCTGTGTCGCGTCGAATGTGAGTGCAGTAATAGACCGGTCCAGTATTCCACTATCTGACGCGGCGGCTTTGCTGGTGTCTGATGACGATAGGTTATGGACCACGATTTGCACAGGTGGGGACGATTATCAGGTTTTATGCACGTTACCTGCATCCGACAAAACAGAATTTCAGCGCATGTGTGCCTCTGATAATGTCATGGCAACACATGTTGGTTGCATAAAAGATGCAACATCTGGCTCGGTATCTCTGGACATTGCCGGCAAGTGGGTGTCCATAGAAGACGACTCCTTCTCCCATTTCTAGATTGCAAACCTTTGTGGGACGGGATCCTCAGACGCATAAAATTTGAAGGCTACAATGTCTACCATTCCTGCGGTCGACCTCAACGCGTCGGCCAAACGCAATGCACTTTTGCTGGCAACCGCTCAGGCATTCTGCGGTGCTTCCGCCCCCATCTCCATCGCTCTGGGTGGCCTGGTCGGGATGTATCTGCTGGGCGACGACAAGGCTTTGGCAACGGTGCCGGTGGCCATTTATAATCTGGGAGTCGCGCTGGCCGCTTTGCCTGCGGCCATGCTGATGGGACGCTTCGGTCGTCGCAATGGATTCATCTCCGGTGCCTGCGTTGGAATTTGTGGAGCGATTGTCTCGAGTTTCGCGATTTTTAGGGGCGATTTTTTTCTGTTCTGCATCGGTATGGCACTCACAGGTTGTGGTGGTGCATTCACACAGCAATATCGGTTTGCTGCAGCCGATCAGGGAGACTTTGAATTTCAACCAAAGGCCATATCCTGGGTTCTGGCTGGCGGTATTTTTGCCGCCATAGTTGGTCCACAAACGGCCATCTATTTCATCAATCCGACCTCCCCCGACTTTGATCTGGCGGCACCATATTTTGCAACCGCCGTCGTGGTCACCGGATTCATTGTTGCTTATGTTAGAGGAGCAATCGGGCAGACAAGCAGCTGCATCAAGGCCGTTGCCGCAATTGTTGCTGCTGGACTGATAGCTTTTTGGGTAGGTCCGCATATTGCAGGTTTTGTGCGCGAGCTATTTTCGCCAATCGAATTCGCAGCAGCCTATCTTGCCAGCGCTATCCTGTTGATGTTTGGCATGGCGGCCTTGTCGCAGCTGAAGTTCGACGCTCCTCCGACCAATGAACAACGTAAACAAGCAGACACAGGCCGACCACTAGGCCAAATTATGATGCAGCCACGCTTCATTGTTTCAGTAATTTGCGCCGTTGGGTCATTTGCATTGATGTCATTTGTTATGACTGGTGCACCCCTTGCTATGAAACTGTGTGGTTTCAGCCCTGATGATTCGACCCTTGGCATCCAATGGCATGTGATGGCGATGTTCGGTCCGAGTTTTTTCACCGGCAATCTGATAAACCGTTTTGGCAAGGAGCGAATCGTCACCATTGGCATGATTCTGCTTCTGGCCTGTTCCACAGTAGCTTTGATGGGAATATCGCTGACCAATTTCTATGTGGCGCTCATTCTGCTCGGCTTCGGTTGGAACTTTGGGTTCATTGGTGCCACATCGATGCTGACCGAAACCTATCGGCCACAGGAGCGCGCCAAAGCACAGGGTGCCAACGACCTTATTCTGTTCGGTTTAGTCGCCTTTGGCTCGTTCATGTCGGGTCAGACGCTCAACGCGTTTGGTGCCGACGGATGGAATGCCATCAACTACACGGTTTTTCCCATTGTCGGCATGTGCCTGCTGTCGCTGTTGTGGTTACGCTTTCAATCACCAAATGTCGCGGTGCAATAGAATTTGGACACGGCAAATCGCGGTCAAGTTAAATGGATATACGTTGAACTGACAGATTCTATCTGCTGCCGAACGGGTTGAATGCCTGGCCACCCTTCAACAACTGCGAAAGGAACGAAACTTCTTTGCCGCCCGTTGGCGTTACGCGTGAGACAAAATCAAACACTTTGCCATCTTTCAATCCGTAATCAGCAATTCTTTCCACTGTGCTCGAATCATTGAGATAAATTGCAAGAACACGTTGATCGACCACCGAAGGCTTTTGAAAGGCGAACCGGCGGGCTTTTTTCTGGCTGATATAATAAAATGTTTCAGCGCCGTTTGCCTGATTGTTGGTGGTGGAAGGGGTGCCAAGAGAGAGAAGAACCTGTTCGCGTGAAGAGCCAGTGGGAACCAGTTCCAGTGCCTGTTCGTTCATCTGGTATCCGTGCGACAAGACTTCACCAGTTGAAGTGCATGCGGTCAGCACCAAAGGCGCTGCAACAAGCCCGGCAATCAGAGCAAAACCCCTGATTTTATGTGCAGGACCGAAACCGTTCATGTAGTTAGTCATCGAAATTTTCTCCGCCCCGATTCTCGTGGCCCCCTGTTCGAGCGAACAACAAAAGCCTATATCACCGCTAAACGCGCCGTGTCTGCGCTTCTTATCCGGTTTTCGTGCAATGTTCAAAGCCCTGTTTGGCCGAAACGTTAATACTGAGCTTGCACATGCACTTTATGGCGTGGTTGTGGCAAGGTCGCGAGACCGGCAGTTTTATATTCGGTATCAGGTTCCTGATACATTTGACGGACGATTTGAAATTTTGGTCATGCATCTGTTTTTGTTGCATAATCGTTTAAAAAACGAGGACCATAGGTCGAGACAAATTTCACAATTGGTGTTCGATGCTTTTATTGATGACATGGATTCGGCGTTGCGTGAAGCTGGCGTGGGCGACCAGAGCGTGCCCAAGAAAATTGCAAAAATGACTCAAGTTTTTTATGGCCGCACCGGCGCATATGAACTGGCTCTTGATAGCGACCACATTCCTGACGCGCTGAGCATTGTCATTCGTCGCAACCTCTATGCCGAGCTTGAGTCCAACGGAGCGGAATCAGATCTGGGACACTATATGGCATGGCAGGCAGCAGATCTGGCGAATAAGCAGGCGTTGGACATTGCCCAAAAGCAAGCGGTGTATGAAGGCCCTCTATTGGAAAGGACAGCCTATGACACATGACGTAAAACCATATCCATTTGACTATAAATTCAACGTCAGAAAACTCGCCAAAAAAGGCCAGATGATAAAATATACTGCGGGCGAGCCGGAACGCTCAGCGATTGCCAGATATTATGAGCTTTTGTCAGTTGAAGCCTTTCAAGTGGAATGTGTTGTTGCGCCGTGGAAACGCGATGGAGTGAAGTTGAGTGGCACGGTTGTCGCGTCAATTGCTCAGCCGTGCGCTGTAACAGCCGAACCGCTGAATCAGGTTGTCAGGGAAAGTATTGAATTCATCTATCTTCCAGAAGGTTCCCGTTTGCTGCGTCCGCCCGCGATTGAAGATCATGAGATGGTACTGGATCCCGAAGGTGAGGATGTTCCTGAAAAATTTATCGGCGATTCAATCAATTTGGCAGCCGCCTGGCTCGAAACTTTTGCACTGGGCATTGACCCATTTGCCCGTATCGAAGGGGCACAGTTTGTAGAAGAAGGTTTGGACCGGCAGCGCGATTCGCCGTTTTCGGTGCTGGCGGAACTGAAATCTGAGCCAAAAATGTCGTGAAACGCGTTGTTATGGCTCGCAATTGAGTTTTGCTTTGTATATCTCATGCGTCGCGTTACTAATGTTGCTGTGGCATTTGATCGCCGACGCAAAGCTGCTGAACGAGAAAGTTACTTCCATTCTCCATGTCCAATAATGCGAATACGATTACAATTGCGCTGGATGTGATGGGCGGGGACGCTGGGCCTTCCGTTGTGTTGGCTGGGGCGGAGATTTCTCGACGCCGATATCCTGAACTGAGGTTTATTTTGCACGGTGAAGCTGATGCCGTGCTGCCCGAACTTGATAAATATGAGCGTTTGAAATCAGAATCGGTGTTTCATCCTTGTGAAATGTCGATTGCCATGAACGATAAGCCCAGCCAGGCGCTGCGACATGGCCGACGGGTATCTGGTATGTGGAAAGCGCTGGAATCTGTTAAGTCCGGTGAAGCTGATGTGATGATTTCGGCAGGCAATACCGGGGCGCTGATGGCCATGTCGCGGTTTTGTCTGCGCATGATGCCCGGTATCGAACGTCCTGCCTTGGCAGCGGTGTGGCCAAATCTGCAGGGTGAAAGCATCGTACTAGATGTCGGCGCGACAATTGGAGCTGATGCGGAGGCCTTGGTGGACTATGCCTTGATGGGGTCGGCGATGGCCCGGGCATTGTTCGACTTGGATCGTCCCCGCGTCGGTCTACTCAATATTGGGGTTGAAGAGGTCAAGGGGCTCGAAGAGATCCGTTCTGCCGGTGCGCGGTTGCGCGAAATCAACCTGCCGGGACTGGATTATCGCGGATTTGTCGAAGGCGATGATCTGGGGCGTGGCGGGGTCGATGTCGTTGTGACCGAAGGATTTACCGGCAATATTGCGTTGAAAAGCGCCGAGGGCACAGCCAAACAGGTTGGCGCCTATCTGCGGGACGCCATGTCACGCACATTGATGGCCAAAATCGGCTATTTGTTTGCCAAGCAGGCGTTTAATCAACTGCGCGTTAAGATGGACCCCAGAAAGGTCAATGGAGCCGTATTTCTGGGTCTCAATGGTGTGGTGATCAAAAGCCATGGCGGCACGGATGCAGAAGGTTTTGCCAGCGCGATCGACGTTGGCCACAATATGATTCGCAATGGTCTGCAGCAAAAAATTGCAAACGACCTAGAAGAAACCCGTTTCGGTGAAGTTGAAGCGACTGGAGATGAATGAATGATCCGTTCTGTAATATTAGGGTCGGGTGCTGCCAAACCGCGCACCGTGGTGACCAATGCAGATTTGGCCACAAAGGTCGACACGTCTGATGAGTGGATTCAGCAGCGCACTGGTATTCAGCAGCGCTATATTGCCGAGCCCGATGAAACCACAGCAAGCTTGGGAGAAGCCGCTGCCCGCGCGGCTCTCGACGATGCCGGCGTGACCGCTGACGACATTGATCTGATCATATTGGCCACGTCGACTCCCAACAATACATTTCCAGCCACCGCCGTAAATATTCAAAACCGCCTCGGCATGAAACATGGTGCGGCCTTTGACCTGCAGGCGGTTTGCTCGGGCTTTGTTTATGCGGTGACGACGGCTGACACGTTCATTAAGTCAGGCCAGGCCAAGCGGGTTCTGGTGATTGGGGCTGAAACATTTTCGCGAATACTGGATTGGGAAGATCGCACAACCTGCGTGCTTTTTGGCGATGGTGCTGGTGCCGTCGTTCTGGAAGCTCAAGAAGGGGTTGGGCTTTCCAACGACCGGGGTGTTCTGACGAGCCACCTTCGTTCCGATGGTTCGCATCGCGAGAAACTTTATGTCGATGGCGGTCCTTCGACAACCCAAACGGTTGGTCATTTGCGGATGCAGGGGCGGGAAGTCTTTAAACATGCGGTTGCCATGATTACCGACGTGATTGAAGCGGCCTTTGAAGCAACCGGCCTAACAGCGGAAGATATCGATTGGTTTATTCCCCATCAGGCGAATCGTCGGATTATCGACGCGTCTGCCAAAAAACTGAACATTGCATCAGACAAAGTCGTCATTACGGTCAACCACCATGGCAACACGTCGGCGGCTTCAATTCCCCTCGCAATAAACACTGCGGTGAAAGATGGACGATTGAAAAAAGGCGATCTGGTGTTGCTGGAAGCTATGGGTGGCGGCTTTACCTGGGGCGCGGTACTGGTGCGCTGGTAATTCAGCCGATGAAATTCCCATCCAAAACAGTACCTCAGGCGATTTTTAGTCGTCAATTGACGTTGCGGAACAATTGACCGGAAGGTTTACTGCGACTAAGCTTTTTGAGTCTTTGCGGTGCTGGCGTCATGCCAGATGATTATTGAGGAATGCCAAAATGGTCGGAAAAACGCTTACCAGAGCTGATTTGAGTGAAGCAGTTTATCAGCAGGTAGGTTTGTCCCGCTCAGAATCTTCCAATCTGGTGGAAAGTGTATTGGAAGAAATTTGTCAGGCGGCGGTGCGCGGCGAAACGATCAAATTGTCTTCGTTTGGCACATTTTCAATTCGCTCAAAAAACGAACGGATAGGGCGCAATCCAAAGACTGGAGAGGAAGTGCCTATCACACCTCGACGGGTGATGGTGTTCCGTCCATCAAACATCATGAAAGACAAAGTTCTGCAGTCCAATCAGGGACGGTCAAAATAAATTCATAACTTTATTACTTGGTTGTCCTGGTGATGCGGTGGGGATCGGAGCATCACTTGGGTTGGGGAGGAGAGAGTAGGCGTGAAAAGCCCTGATGCGTTCAAGACCATTTCAGAAGTGGCAAACGAATTGGATTTACCGCAGCATGTATTGCGGTTTTGGGAAACCCGTTTTAAACAGATCAAACCGCTCAAAAGGGGCGGGGGGAGACGTTATTATCGTCCCGATGACGTGATGCTGCTGAAGGGCATCCGGCATTTGCTTTATGCAGAGGGATACACGATCAAGGGTGTCCAACGAATCTTGAAGGAACAGGGCAACCGGTTCGTCACGGCAGTTGCCAGCGGAGCACCGGTATTGGCCGATGGTCAGGATCAACCAGGCAAACAGGCCGTTCCTGTCGCTCAGGTAGCCTCGGCAATGGCTGCCTCAAAGTCTCAAAGTGGTGACGCGCGCGCTGATCTGCAGGGTGTGTTGACCGAGCTGCTGGAATGCAAGCGGCTGCTCGATCAGGTGCGCTAGATTTCCGCATCAAAATCAATCAGGCCGCTTGATATTTTGCCGATCCCTGACTAAACCAAGGGCAAGTCGGAGTATGGCGCAGTCCGGTAGCGCACACGCCTGGGGGGCGTGGGGTCGTAGGTTCGAATCCTGCTACTCCGACCAGATTTTTCACATTATTCAGACTGATATTATTTCGCATACCTGACCACTTTTAGCGTGGTTGGGCTCCTACATGCGCGTAAGTCCCACTGGTCTGATTTAATCTGATCACAAGTGGTGAAGAGGCTGGCTGAAAACTTGCTGTTGCTAGTCCGACCTCGCTGTGGTCGGTGCAACGCTAATCTACCATTAATAATTGCGACAGTTGATATTCTTGCAATATCAACTGATAATACAGGGGTGCAGGTCAATTAGTCGGAACATGTCATGAGAAATTTGACCGTAATTCAAAGAGTGCTTGTGATTATTAGCTTGGCTTTGGGTATTACATTAGGCAGCGCATTGACGTTCCACGCCGCCAGCAAAGGGAGCGTGCTACTCCAAAGCCTGCCATCCTGCACGCCCTACGCAGTTAACGGTCGATGCTCATATTGTTGCTTGAGGAACTGATGGGCGCGGGCAGTTTGGCGATGGGATTCGAGCGCCATACATCCCCAAATTATGCCGATCAGTAAATATACGTGTCGCCAATGGTCGATGTCGATCACCCATCCCAACAGAACGTGACCGATATATGTGGCGTAGGCGCATAGAAGATATGGTTGCCACGGACGAATGCGCCCAACCAGCCTGGCGCCGCCAATCAACGTGCTGACAGTTATCGTCAAATAAGCAAAAAAGCCCAGCCAGCCATAGGCCATCAGCGATTTGACCCAGATATTGTGGGTGTCTTCTCCTAGGATCAGGCCAAACTCAAGAGGACCAATGCCAAGTGGGTTTTCCAACGCCCACTGAAACCCGATCGCATGGCGGGCAAAACGGCCAAGCTCGGCTCCATCATAGTCCTGGACCACACGGGCACGCTGTTCGAACATGTCGGAGACAGCGTCAAATTGCAGCGAGATGATCAACAGGCCGACGAGTGTCGCCAGACCTGCAGCCCCGGCAAGAATGAGCTTGGCACGAATCTTTGGGGATTGTTCGGTCATCAAAAGCATGATGTAAAAACACAAACTGGCAATCACCATTCCTCCCCAGGCACCCCGCGAAAACGATAAAAACAGCCCAAGCAGAATGATGATCAGCAGGGCAAGGCGCATCGGCGCCAGCGTAATGTTGCGATACAGCAGCCCGTAGGTCAGATAGAGGGCTGGCAATATCAGAAACGGTCCGAAAACATTGGGGTCCTGAAATGCCCCCATGGCGCGGTCATACAGTGTGAATATGCCGGAGCCGGGGAAAGCACTGAAATAACCGGCAATTCCAAGACAGGATGTGATGACAGCCCCAACAACATATCCGCGCATCAATACCCGCAAACGGCCCATGTCGCTTTCTATGGCCGCAGCCCAGAATACTGATGACAGACCCAGAAACAGAGAAACGGCCAGATAAAGTGGAATTTCCTTGAAATCCGCCATCGTGAACAACGACAACATACCGCCAAGATTGAAAACTACGAATAGCAGGCCGAGAGTGATGACCATCCGGCTCAAACGCATGCCGAACACAAGGAACAGAACCATGGTCAGCAATAGAAAGATCTCGTAGGGAGCAGGCTCTCGGATCACAAAAGCGCCCAGAAACGCGGTCAGTCCAATGCTCCATCGAGCCAACATATTGGATGCGTTGAAGGCTGCAGATGGAGATGCCCCGGTAGGCGGAGACGAGGCAATCGCCTCAACAGGGACGGTGGCCGGGTTCAATATGCATTCTCAGTGTTGATCAGTTTTAGCGGCGTGATCATCATAATGTAGAGGTCAAACAGAATTGACCAGTTTTCGATATAATACAGATCGTGCTCAACCCGGGCTCTGATTTTTTCTTCCCGGTCCACTTCACCACGCCATCCATTGATCTGGGCCCATCCAGTAACACCAGGTTTGACCTTGTGACGACCAAAATATCCGTCGACCACCTCATCCCAGAGTTTGTTTTCGGTATGGGCATTGACCGCGTGCGGGCGAGGGCCGACCAGCGACAATTCGCCCTTCAGCACGTTGATCAACTGGGGCAATTCGTCGATGGACGTCTTGCGGATAAAGCGCCCAACGCGAGTGACGCGGGGGTCATTTTTGGTAACTGCCTTTTTTGCATCATGGTCCGACATGTCGGCGAACATGGAACGGAACTTCAGCACTTCAATGACCTCATTGTTAAAGCCGAACCGTTTCTGGCGGAATATCACCGGACCCTTGCTTTCCATCTTGATGGCAATAGCTGCGGCCAGAATAACGGGCGATAACATCACCAATGCCAAAATGCAGAAGAAGATGTCAAAGCCGCGCTTCATAACCGAGTCCCAGTCGGCAATTGGCTTGTCGAATACATCGAGAAATGGCACCGAACCTACATAGGAATAAGACCGGGGACGAAAGCGCAACTTGTTTGTATGGGCCGACAGGCGAATGTCTACCGGCAATACCCAAACCTTCTTGAGCAGCGACAGCACCCGGCTTTCCGCCGAGATCGGCAGCGACACGATCAACATGTCGATGCGGGCACGTCGACCAAACTCTACCAGTTCCGCGATGGTTCCAAGTTTTGGATATCCGGCAACCATGGGGGGAGAACGATCGCCCTTGCGGTCGTCAAATATGCCGCAAATGCGAATGTCGTTATCCGCCTGGGCTTCCAGCGACATGATCAGATCTTCAGCATTCTTGCCACCGCCGACGATAACCGCCCGCCGCTCCAGGCGCCCGTCACGGGCCCAGCGGCGCACCAACACTGCCACCAAACTGCGGAAGACAATGAAAAAGCCGCAACCCGCCAGGTACCAACTGCCGAACCACACTCGGGAATAGTTTTCTGAGATACGAGAGAAAAAGGCCAGCAACGCCAATACAGCAAAAATTGCCGCCCAGGCACCGAGTACACGGCCCAGTTGGCGAATATTGGTGCGAAGTGACGATATTTGGTAGCTGTCGGTCGCCTGAAGCGCGACAATTGTCAGTACAGCGCCCAAAAAACAGGTCAGCAGATAAGAAGTTTTGACGCCATCCATCGGCACGACATAGATAAAATAGACCGCCAAGCCGATGCCCATCGCCGCAAAAAACTCCACAATGCGTAGAACGGTTGCGACCACAAACGGGGAAATCGCGTTTTGCGAAAACTGCGATGCGACCTGTTCGGCGCGCAGACTCAGTTTGATGTTGGTTCTTGGGCTGGTGGACTCGCCAGCTATGGTCTGAGCCATGACTGCATTGGCACTGTAAGTGGATTTTGGGTCTTGCGGATCGCCGACTTCCATCAAATCGTCCTACTAAACGGTGATGCTGAAAATTAGCTTCAGGTTGCAGCAAAACATCTAAAGAATGGTTTAGAAATCAACCAATTGAAGATCGTAGGTCCAACCTGTCGTCAACGCCGCATCGGATTGTGCGCCAATTGCCTTGAGGCGGGTCAGCTTTTTAGGGTATCGCGATAGGCCTGCATGATCGTTTCGGTCATGGCCTCGGCAGAAAAACGGGTTTTGACCACCTCACGCAGTTCGTCGAAGTCTGCTCCGATGACGGTTCCGGTGACGTGACCGCTCATTGCGCGTTCCAGCGCGTCGAGATTGTTCGGTTCAATCAACGCGCCCGAATTTTTGGCAAAAATTTCTGGAATGCCGCCAACTCGAGTGGCGAGCAGCGGGCGACTTGCCGCCAGCGCTTCCAGCACGATGTAGGGCATGCTTTCCGCCCGCGATGGCACTATCAACGTTTTACCAAGAGCAAATGCATGACGGGCAGGCATTGGGTCCAAAAATTTGATTTTTACCTCATCCCCCTGCTCGGAGGCGCGAGCCTTATAGGTCGATAGATCCGGCCCACCACCAATGAGCGTAGCCGAAATCGGACGTTCGAGCCGCTTTGCCACGAGCGGCAGAGCATCGATCAACAGGTCGACCCCCTTGAGGTCACGCATCATGCCAACATAGAGAAAATCAGTAGCATTTTCATCGGTTTCTACGGGTGCAAATTCATCCCTGTTCAGCCCGTTGCGGACCATTGAATATGGGCAATGGGCTTTGCCAACTTTAGCAAAATAGGAATCACGCTCATATTCACTGACAAAAATCAGCCGATCCGTGAGGAGTTCGAAAAACCGCTCAAGCCCAAAATATAATCGGCCTGACAAGCGATTTTGATCGTAGTGAACCGACCCGCCATGGGGGCAATATAGACGAACCAGGCGTTGGCCTCGTCCGCGGCGCAAGAGTGTGCCGATGAGACGGGCATAAGCGCCGCCCTTGGCGCCGTGTGCGTGAATGACATCGGCTCGAACGTTGCGAATCTTCGAATAGAGTTTCCACATGACCAGCGCGTCGCGCGGGCCGATCGAGCGGTCCATTGGAATTCTGAACAGGCCAAGTTCTGCAGATGGTTCCAGTTCGGCCAGCAACTGGTCTTCGTAATCCCCACCGGTATTGCTGTCGCAGATAACCCCGACGGAGTGCCCCTGGGTTTTTTGTTGGTGGATCAGATCACGTACATGACGAAAAATCCCGCCCACGGGAGAGCGGAAACAGTGAAGTATTCGCAGCTTTTCAGGATCGGCAGAGCTTGGCTGCGTCATAAATTAAAACAGTCGTTCGCGCAGATAGATTGTATCACCCGGCAAAATGGGGTCGGTAATCGGCACCCTGCCAGTCATGACTTCACCGTTGATCTGGCGGGTAACGTCCGCGTCCTGTTGCTCTGCGCGGGCGGAATAGCCGCCGGCGATTGCAATCGCATTTTGAACGGTCATGCCTGGAACGTAAGTATATTGGCCCGGCGATCCAACTTCACCCATGATGAAGAAGGGACGATAGCGGTCGACTTCAACCGAAACGTCGGGGTTGCGGATATAACCCTGTGCAAGTTTGTGGGCAATTCCTGCTTCCACTTCCTTGATGGTCCGCCCTCGGGCAGCAACCGACCCGACGAGTGGAAAGGCGATATACCCGGCTTTGTCGACTGAATACGTATTGGTGAGGTCGGTTTGTTCAAAAACCGTAATACGCAGCCGATCACCGGCATCCAGTCTGTATACTTCCTGCAGGGCTTCGTGGAAAGCCGGTGGTGCAGGCTGATAGGCCGTTGCACAACCCGAAAGGATGCCAGCGACCAATCCGGTGCCGACACAAGAAAACAAAAAATTGCGCCTGTTCATACTGTCTACCCAACCGCTACTATTTTCGACTGATGGTCGAAAGAGAAACTACTCACGGCACAAGCCTACTAGTGCGAGCCGCTTTGATCCAAAAAAACGCTTTATGGTTAATTCCCGGTAAACGGTGAGAATAAAAAGAAACCCTGGTGTCTAGATTTAAGAAATCGTCAATCAGCCAAACAATTAACGCCTTGGAAACCATAAAACGACATTATCGCCGCTATATGAGTATTGTTTAAAGAGCATGACAGCATGGCTGGTGAGTATGAGTTAAACCGCGACGTTGATGTTGACCTGGGCGGAATTTTTGGTTCCATCTGGCGCAATAAAGCACGTCTGCTGATTGCTAGCATTGTAGTTGCTTTGATTACATTTGTGATTCTGCAGGTCATTTCACCTCGCTATCGTTCCGAGGCCCGCATTCTCATTCGGACGACGGATTCCATATTGACTGGTCCCAATGCGACCAGCGGGCAGAACCCGGCTGGCATCGACGACCCCGGTATCGCCAGTCAGATTCAATTGCTGCAGTCTCGTGCCATTGCACAGAAAATTTCTACGTCGCTGGACCTGAAGTCGCGAGCTGAATTTGACCCGGTACTCAATCGATCCAGTTTCAATCGATTCCTGTCGATGCTGGGTCTGACCGAAGACGGACGCAATGTTACCGCTGAAGATCGTGTGCTGGAGGCCTATTTTGACCAGCTAAAAGTATTTCAGGCTGATAAGGCCAGAGTTATTGTGGTGCAATTCTGGTCGCGCGATCCACAACTCGCCGCAGCTGTCCCAAATATGCTGACGCAGGAATATCTGAAACTGCAGGAAGAGTTGAAGCGCGGTGCCAATCCAGAAGAACTTGAAAAGCTGGAACCTGAACTAAAGGCGTTACGCAACTCTGTTATGAAGGCGGAAGCTGCGGCAGCAGAGTTTCGTGAAAGTTCCGATCTGTTACAGGGAAGAAATAACAATTCCCTGGCAACCCAGGAACTGTCGGAACTGTCAACCGAATTGGGCCGTGTCAGAGGGCAGTTGTCACGCGCTGAAGCAAATGCCGACTCGATACGTCAAGCGCTGGACTCTGGCTCGTTGGACGCGGCATCAAGCGTCTTGCAATCGGCTCTGATCCAGCGATTGCGCGAGCGGCAGGTGACGTTGAGCGCACAATTGTCGGAATTATTAACTTCTCTGCTACCCGGCCATCCACGGGTACAACGCGTAAAATCCCAGGTGTCGGTGCTGACTTCGCAAATTCTTGCTGAAGCCGGGAAAATAAAAATCAGTTTGGAAAGAGAAGCAGAAGTTGCCCGCGCTCGTGAAGCTGATTTGATCCAGCGACGCAACGTCTTGAAATCCGAAGCGGGTCGCGTTGGTAAGGCGCAGGTTCAGTTGCGGGCCCTGGAGCGTGAAGCCGATGCACAGCGACAGTTGCTCAACAGCTATCTGTTGCGGTTCAAAGAGGCTCAGTCACGGCAAAATCGCGAGTTTCTGCCTGCTGACGCCTATGTATTTGCCAAGGCGCAGGTTCAGTCAAAACCTTATTTCCCGAAGAAGCTGCCAACTCTGGCTGGGGCATTTTTTGGCACACTGGTTTTTGGTTCAATGATCGCTTTGGCGGGTGGCGTGATGAGCGGAGCCGCAGTTCGGCAGGACTATGCCAGGAAAATTGGAGAAATCCCAACAGATCCTAGCGTCAGTGCTGCCAACATCGCTGACAGGCGCGTCCAATTTGACCAGACACCGTCATTGGCACCGGCCACTGAAAACTTTGACGCGGCCGCCGCCGCCGCACATCACGGCACCACTTTACCCATCGCGGTGGCTGCGAATTCGATTTCCGCTATGGCCGGTGGAAGGATTGCCATCCTCTCTCCAGAATCCAACAACCACACGATCACCGCAGCGGTGCTGGCCCGTTCGCTGTCAGCAAAACCCTCAAGTGTGGTGGTTGTCGACATGGCCGGATCGGCTGCTGCGACTCAAACCATGCTGGGCAACGCAATGGCACCAGGTATCAAAGATCTACTTTCCGGCTCCGCTGGATTTGCCGATGCGTTACATTGTGATCAGGCATCAAATGCCCATATCATGCCTAGCGGCAATGCCCCGGCAGACGCTGCCGCGGTCAGTGCGGCCCAACTGCCGATGATCCTCGATGCTTTGCAGGAAACCTATGATTTTGTCATCGTCGATTGTGGCAGCGCTGATGTGAGCGGATTGTCACGAGTTTCATCGGCCTCGACTATCAACATAGTCGACGTCGTGGATCCTTCCAATCCCGTGGTCCGGCTGATCGGTGAAATGCTGATCCAGTCAGGCTATCGCAGCCCGATAATTGTCAAAGCAAACGCCGCCGATCATCAAGTGCCAGCAAACGCTGTTGGATAAAAATCGGATATTCAAGAAGGCTACCGACCAACGAACTGCCGGATTGCTACATGCGTCCATACAGACGAGCACGGACTCTCTTTGCCAAATTCCATAAACTTTGATTGTTACGGACCAACCGTTTCGCGGCAATTTTTCCGCGCTCGTAAAATGCAAAGCCGATGCCCCAGTTGGAAATCGCCATGTTGGTTTCAAACATCGCGACAGTGGTGTCGCACCACGACGATTTATACCGTTCTTCGCCACGCCCAAGGTCAAAATTCTTCAATCCACGCTCACAGCAATCGCGAATGACGAGATGAATTATCATTTCGCCCGGCGAAATATGGGAATAGTCGCCATCGGTCAACGAGATGAAACAACCGGAAAACTGTCCTTTGTTCACCCCGCCGGCAAGCGTGGCGCTGAATTTCCCGTCGATCTCCAGGCCATAAATAAGCAATTGCGGTTCAACATCATCCAGCGAAGACTTGGCCATCTGGCGGATAAAGGTCTCAATGCCGGTATCCTCGAAGCGATTCCAGATGCCGGCCCGGTTGAATCGTCCTGCCATTTGAGCAAATGACACATCAAGCATGGCATCGACTTCTGCTTCGGAGGTGGCGACGCGCAATTCAGCCCCGCCGACATCCCGTAACTTGTTCTGCTGCCAGCGGTATTTCTTACGTTTGCGGGCGCCGTTTTTACGGTTGATAGCATCCTCAAAACCGGCACCAAGGTCGAGAGCATATGCGTGGTTGTGGGATTCTTGCCAGTCGAGAAATGTGAACGGATTGGTAAAACCTTGCCAAACAACGGGCTGGCAACACATTTCAAGCACGTCCACTCGGCCCATTAGTTTGACCACACAATCGACCACGTCACGAACGTCCTGTCTCCGGGCGTTTTGAATGAATGATTTGGAAAATATACCCATGTGAAAGTTTGAGTGACTGTCACCCAACCATGTCGCCACATTGAAGGGTCCGCGTTTACGTATTCCCAACGGCAAGATGAACATGGCTTCAGTGCCGAACCGTCCAATCGCCAGTCGCGGCTTGATGCGCGCCGGGCCTGCGACATTTTCGGTCCATGGTCTCACCCAGTCGAGGCGCTGGTACAGCGAACATACACCTTCGGATTCCAGTCGCCGCCAATCGTCGGCCAGCGCGTCAAACCCCTCGTGTATTTCAATACGGATTTTCCCAAAACCAGTCGTGTCCAGCTCGGCTTCGTTAAAGGGAGGATTTTGATTTGACATAAAAAAGATATTTTTAACTGTAAAGATATGTAGTGAGCCAGAAAGATCAATTAGCAGGAAAGTCTAAACAATTGCTGCTATTGTGGATCCTGGACGAAGAATTAATAGAAATTGACCGATGAGCAGTGCGACAATCCGTAACAAAAGACGCATTTTGGCCGGTCTGAACTACACCGGACTTGACCGGATTTACCAACAGCTCGACTGCGAACTGGGCATGATCCTGACGCTGCACCACGTCAATCCCGATCCAGTTCCACGGTTTTCACCAAACGCCCATCTGACAATTCATCCGGAATTCCTGCGATCGGTGATCAAGCTTCTGCAGCGCCGCGATATTGAAATCATCAGCCTAGACGAAGCCTGCGAACGCATTCGCAGCCCGTTGGCGCACAAAGGCAGATTTGCCGTTTTTACATTTGACGACGGCTATCAGGACACTCTGAATCACGCCGTTCCGGTAATGAAGAAATTTGATCTTCCCTACACGGTTTACCTGGCTCCGGGATTGATTGAGGGAACCGCCGATCTTTGGTGGGAGGCGATCGAAGCACTGGTGCGTCAACAAGACCGGATCGCTCTTCAGATGGTGGGGAGCCGACATGGGCCTGTGGAACTGGATTGCTCAACTCATCTGGACAAAATGGAGTCTTTCAAATTCCTTTTGAAATACCTGACCAACGACGTCCCAGAAATTGATCAAACGCGTGTGGTGAGGGAATTGTGCTGGCTCTATAAAATTGATCTGGACAATATGAACAAAGATCAGATCATGAGTTGGGAACAGGTCCATCGTTTGATGGAAGATCCCGAATGTTCTATCGGTGCGCACACGTTAAATCATCGCGCATTGGCGCGTTTGAGCACTGAACAGGCGCGCGATGAGGTCACCCGGGGAGCAGCGATTTTGGCGTCGGAACTGGGGGTGCGCGCTCAGCATTTTGCTTTTCCATACGGCTATCGCAGTGCCGCATCCACGCGCGATTTTAACATGATGGGGGACTTGGGTTTCAAAACCGCTGTCACCACCAGAGGTGGTATGTTATTTCCCGCTCATCAGGATCATATGACGGCATTGCCTAGAATATCGATCAACGGCCTGTATCAGAAAATGCGCTATTTTGGTCCGTTGACCACCGGCCTGCCAACGAGGCTGGGCAATGGACTGCGGCGCGTCAGCGTCGGCTAGTTTCGAACAAGGATTAGTTTTCGGTCGACATCCATTTGATGATGACCATGGCCGGCAGGATCCACAAAACACCGCTGAACATGAAATAAAGCATATGTGCATACCAGGGTGCGTTTGCCAAAGTCGCGCTGGCAATTGCAACGGCCACCAATGCATAGACAATGACCAGCAGGACGATGAAAAACATGCCGATCATTTTCTTGGCGCGCAGGGGCAGGGTGGTTCGCATATGTTCGACTTGATCCGAGTTTGACTAAGGGTGACATAGTCAAAAGCTGACCAAAACACCAGTGGGGATCTACAGCGTTCTATAGGGGAGCCGACTAATTTGAAAATTCGCCTTTACATGTGCCAGCGGGCGGGCGAAACAGGCGAATAATCACCCGGTTGGGTCCCTGTAGGCCCCGATGAAACCTATAAAACAGCGATGACCGAAGCAATCTATCTATCGAGCGATCCGCACCGAGCTGTGCGCCAATGGCTCTATATCCTGTTTGCTTTGATCGTGCTGATGGTGCTGGTGGGAGGTGCCACTCGTCTGACAGATTCCGGACTGTCGATCACCGAATGGGATTTGCTGCTCGGCTTCATTCCGCCACTCAATCAGGCTGACTGGATGGCTGAATTCAAGCTCTATCAAACGACCGAGGAGTTCAAATTGCAGAACAAGTCAATGACGGTTGAGCAGTTTGAAACGATCTATTGGTGGGAATGGGGACATCGTTTTCTGGGACGCTTTATCGGCCTCGCCGTATTGGTGCCGATGCTTTATTTCTGGATCAGAGGAAGTTTGACGGGCTGGCTCAAGATGGCATCGCTGGGCCTGTTCGTGCTGGTTTGCTTGCAAGGGGCAATTGGCTGGTGGATGGTGGTGTCTGGTCTGGTGGATCGGGTTGATGTCAGTCAGATCAGGCTGGCAATTCATTTGACGACTGCCTGTGTTTTTGCTGCCGCAACGATCTGGGTCGCCCGATCGGTTGCACCGCACACGAGTGATGGCTCAGACAATGGATTTACTCAGGCAGGCTGGCTGGTGGTGCTTATACTGCTGCAAATATTTGTTGGTGGTCTGGTGGCAGGTCTGGATGCAGGAATGGCTTATAATACCTGGCCGGATATGGATGGAGAAATGCTGCCCCACGGTCTGTGGACTGCGTCCCCATTCTGGTTAAATTTTACCGATAATGCGCTGACGGTGCAGTTCTTCCATCGGTGCATTGCCTATCTTGTGTGGACTGCCGCATTTGCTCATGCAGTATGGTTGATGCGCACCGAGCCAGGGTCTCCTCATGCCCGCAGGGGGTTTATTTTGTTTGGCCTGGTAACTCTCCAGGCGGTGATCGGTATCACAACCTTGCTTTTGCAGGTGCCGATTTTCTGGGCACTGATTCATCAGCTAGGGGGAGTGCTTGTGCTGGGGTTTGCCACTGCCCATTTGCGGGCGCTTCGTCCAGCCATGCTTGTTGAAGTGAAACCATCAAAAGTGCAATCTGGCCCGGCTTATGGATCCATCTGAACGCGCCTTTCTGGAAGTTGAAAACTCGCTGACCAACCAGCGTTGGGTGGAGCGTGCTACACGGCGTCAACTTGGCAACGCGGAGATGATGATCGAACAGTATGAGGTTGACCGGCTGATTGCCCGAATTCTGGCTGGCCGTGAAGTGGAACCGGAGAGTGCAACTTCGTTCCTCAATCCCACTTTGCGGGAATTGCTGCCCGACCCATCAAACCTAACTCAAATGGATGTCGCTGCGAGCCGACTTGCTGACGCGGTGAAAAACGGCGAGCGTGTTGCGATATTTGGCGATTACGACGTCGATGGTGCAACGGCTGCTGCCCTGATCTACAAGTTTCTAAGCCATTGCGGCGTGGATAGTGAGATTTACATTCCGGACCGTATATTTGAAGGATATGGCCCCAACCTGCCAGCCATCGAGCAACTGGCCGAGCGGCGGGCAAAACTTCTGGTCACTGTCGATTGCGGATCGACCAGCCATGAAGCCATATCCCGGGCCAATGAATTGGGCATTGATGTTGTGGTGCTGGATCATCATCAGGTTTCATCAGCGCTACCAGATACGGTGGCGCTGGTTAATCCCAACCGTGACGATGATTTGTCCGGGCAGGGGCATTTATGCGCTGCCGGGGTGGTGTTTCTCGCCCTCGTGGCGTTGAACCGTGAATTGCGCAATCGCAACTGGTACAAAGGCAAAGTTGCACCACCCAATTTAATGGACTGGTTGGATCTGGTGGCACTGGGGACAGTTTGCGATGTGGTGCCTTTGAAAGGTGTGAACAGGGCTTTTGTGCTGCGCGGGCTGGAAATCATGCGTCGGCAAAAAAACCCGGGACTTGTCGCCTTGTCAAAGGTCGCACGACAGGATGGACCGACTGCTGCCTGGCATTTGGGTTTTTTGCTTGGGCCCCGAATCAACGCCGGTGGTCGTATTGGTGATGCTGCACTTGGCGCGCGACTGCTGACCTGCGCTGACCCGATTGAGGCCGAAGAAATAGCTGCCAGACTCGATGGGCTGAACAGTGAACGTCAGGCAATGGAAGCGGCGATGTTGAAACAGGCCATCGATGAAGCCGAGGCGGAATTTGGTCTTGGTGATGGACCGGCTGTGCTTGTCACCGAAAGCGAGACCTGGCATGCGGGCGTGGTCGGTCTGTTGGCCTCCCGACTCAAGGATCGATTCCGTCGGCCGTCCTTTGCAATTTCCTTTGACGGTCTTGGAACTGGCTCAGGTTCCGGTCGTTCAATACCAGGCGTTGATCTAGGTGCCGCAGTTCGCGTAGCGGTCGAACAAGGCCTGCTTGAAAAAGGTGGCGGACACGCCATGGCCGCAGGTATTACAATCAAACGGGAGAAGTTGGGCGGTTTTCGCACCTATCTTGAGGAGCGATTTTCAAAACTGGTGGAGACCCTTAATGAAAACCGACAATTGAAAATTGATGGTGCTTTGAGTGCACGTGGTGCAAATAATGAGTTTTTTGATCGCTTGGAAAAAGCCGGCCCCTATGGTGCGGGTCACAGCCAACCGGTATTTGCGTTTCCAGCGCACGGTATTCGCCATGCCAGCGTTGTCGGTGCCAATCATGTACGGTTTTCCTTGCGATCACCTGATGGCGCGTCCCTCGACGGTATTGGTTTTCGCATTGCCGACGACCCGCTTGGAAAAGCCATATTGTCAAATATTGGCAAGCAAATGCATTTTGCTGGCACTCTCAGTTCCGACTTTTATCGCGGCCGTAGGCGCATTCAAATGCGCCTTCTCGATGCTGCCGAATTGCCAGATAAAATTGGACCATGAGTGAGATCTGGAGAAGTTGCGGCAGTTGGTGAAGAAGATTTTCCGCGCAGCTGCACCGTTTATCGCCTAAGCTATCGCCATGTTGCTCAGCGTAAATAACCTGAAGAAAAGTTTCGTCACTGAAGAGGGCATGCTGCAGGTCTTGCGCGGCGTTGACCTTGAACTGGCGGCTGGAGATCGTCTGGCGCTGACCGGTGAATCGGGCTGTGGTAAAAGCACATTGCTATATCTCATCGGCGCCCTGGAGAGCTTCGATGCTGGAGAAATTTGGATTGATGGCATTTCTCTTGCCGGCCTTAACGATCGTCAGCGCGCCGCAATGCGTCGTACCAGTGTGGGAATAATTTTTC
This sequence comes from Rhizobiaceae bacterium, assembly GCA_014238155.1. GTDB lineage: Bacteria > Pseudomonadota > Alphaproteobacteria > Rhizobiales > Rhizobiaceae > Pseudahrensia. The sequence continues at coordinate 101,783 of JABABQ010000034.1, read as the reverse complement.
AGCAGTTCAACCTGATCCCATCTATGACGGTGTCGCATAATTTGCGCTTTCACGCCCGCCTGGCGGGGGCTGAAGATTCCCATTGGATCAACCAACTGAGTCAGCGACTTGGTCTGACGGAATTTCTCAAAGCTTATCCGGAACAACTGTCAGGCGGGCAACAGCAAAGGGTGGCAATCGGCAGAACTCTCGCGGCGCGGCCGAAGTTGATCCTTGCCGACGAACCTACCGGCAATCTTGATGAAAACACCAGTGATCAAGTGATCACATTGATGCTGCAACTGGTGGAGGAAACCGGTGCCGGTCTGCTTGTGGCAACTCATTCGTCGCGCCTGGCAGAGCGTATGGATGGAAGCTTGCACCTTACCTCGGGTCTGGTTTCGTGACATTGCAAATTGCGCTTCGAGTATTGTGGTCTCACTGGACATATCGACCATTGCAATTCCTCACACTGCTTGTTGGACTTTCACTGGCAACCGGATTGTGGACCGGTGTGCAGGCAATAAATACTGAGGCGCGCAGCAGCTATGATCAGGCGAGAACGGCCCTGTTGCCGCAAGCCAATCAAGTTCTGCAGCGTCGTGACGGTCAATCAATAAAACTCACCACCTATGTAGCTTTGCAACAATCGGGCTGGCGTACATCTCCGGTTTTGGAAGGCGAATTGTCCAGCGGAAACACACGAATTAAAGTAATCGGTGTCGACCTGGTCAGCATGCCACAAACAATGGACAGTTGGAGCCAGGACGATGGCAAGTTCAATCTGGCGGCGTTTTTGACGTCCCCGCACCTCATACTGGCATCGGCCGACATAGCAAAACAGGCTGCCATCCTGCCTGGCGTTGCAATAGTTACAACTGGCAAAAACGTACCTCCAGGAACCATAATCACCGATATCGACTTGGCGGAAAGATTATTGGATAAACCGGGCCAGATCAGTCGACTGGTTTTGGCGCCACGGCAATCTTTAATGCAAACTGAACTTCAAGTGTTGGCTCCGCAACTTGAACGCATCATCAATCAGTCCGCGGCAGACATTGATCGCCTCACCGACAGCTTTCATCTCAACTTGTCGGCGTTTGGCATGTTGGCCTTCGCGGTCGGACTGTTCATCGTTCAAGGCACAATCAATCTGGCATTTGAACAAAGACGCGGCATGTGTCGCACCTTGCGGGTGTTGGGAGTGTCGCTGCGGACATTGGCGCTGGCGTTGATCCTTGAATTGTTGATGATTGCTGTGATCGCCGGCGCGGCGGGTGTTATTTTGGGCTATTTCATTGCTGCGCTGTTGCTGCCCGATGTGGCAGCAACGCTGCGCGGCCTCTACGGAGCGCAGGTATCTGGCGAACTGGATTTCCGCGTGGGTTGGTGGTTGACCGGTTTGGCCATTGCCATCATAGGCACTCTTCTGGCGTCCTTTTGGAGCTTGTTGAAATTGTTACGAATGCCGGTCCTTGCAGCAGCTCAGCCACGAGCATGGGCGTTGATGACCAGGCGCGGTACATTTTATCGTTTGATGGTATCCGGCGGATTGTTGATGCTTGCCCTTGCATTATTGCAGTGGGGTTCAGGTCTGGTTGTGGCATTTTCGATAGTTGCGACTTGTCTGTTGGGTGCTGCGGTGGTTCTGCCCGACGCGATTGCCAGTTTAATGGGCGTATTTGAACGATTTGCCCGCAGGCCGGTAAGTCAATGGTTCTGGGCCGATACAAGACAGCAACTGCCGGGCCTGTCTTTGGCGCTGATGGCATTGCTGTTGGCGTTGGCAGCAAATATCGGTGTGAGCACGATGGTTGGAAGTTTCAGGCTGACATTTGATGGTTGGCTGGATCAGCGCCTGGCTGCGGAGCTGTATGTCCGGACCGCCAATGAAAAGCAATCCATCAAATTGCGCGACTGGCTGCAGGGCAGGGCCGATGCCGTTCTGCCGGTCTGGAATGTCGTGACGACGATAGAGGGTGAAGCCGGTCAGATTTTTGGGTTTTCCGATCATGCAACCTATCGCAACTATTGGCCGATGCTTCAATTGCAGCAGGGTGGTTGGGACAATGTGGCAGCGGGGCGGGCAGTGCTGATCAACGAGCAACTGGCTCGCCGACGCGGGTTTGCCCCAGGGGACGTAATCAGACTTTCCGAAGATCATAAATTACCGGTTGCAGGTATCTATTCCGATTATGGAAATCCAAGGCCACAGGCGATGATCAATGTTGATTTGTTGACGCGCTGGTTTCCGAAAGTTGCAAAAACTCGATATGCGATTCGTGTTGATGCCGCCAAGTCACAAGCGCTCGCGGAAGAAATCAGGCTGAAATTTGGGCTTGAAGGGCGAAACCTGGTGGATCAGGCATCCATAAAGCGGCGCTCGCTGGAAATTTTTGAGCGGACATTCACAATCACCCAGGCGCTTAATGTATTGACTCTCTCCGTTGCAGGATTTGCAATTTTTACCAGCCTGTTGACCCAATCTTCCATGCGGTTGCCTCAATTGGCTCCGATCTGGGCACTGGGACTAACCCGCCGGCAATTGGCCGGGTTGGAATTCTTGCGAGCTTTGCTGTTGGCGGCTTTGACGATGATATTTGCGTTGCCGCTTGGGCTCGGGCTGGCGTGGTTGTTGCTGGCTGTTGTCAATGTCGAGGCATTTGGCTGGCGTTTGCCAATGTTCCTGTTTGTCGATGACTGGCTGGTATTGGCACTTTATGGTTTGGTTGCAACAGCCTTTGCCGCTGCGATACCCGCCCGTCGTTTCAGCACTATTGCGCCAGCAGACCTGGTCAAGGTATTTGCCCATGAGCGTTAAAGCGACATGGATCTGGGCTCTCGTCGGCCTCTGGTTGTTATCTGCCGTACCGGTCGGCGCACAGGGTTACGGTGGACTTGGAACCGAAGCTCAGGGTTATGCTGTTCCATCCCCCCAAACTCTTATTGAATTCCCCAAGGATCATGGTCCTCATCCACACTTTCGCATTGAGTGGTGGTATCTTACCGCAAACCTGACCGGCGAGGACGGCAGCAATTATGGTGCACAATGGACGCTGTTTCGAAATGCACTGAAACCGCCAGCTGCCCAGAAGTCACCCGAAGCCGGCAATTGGTCAACGTCGCAATTGTGGATGGGGCATGCCGCAGTAACCACGCCCAGCGCACATTATGTATCGGAAACCCGCGCAAGGGGCAGTCTCGGCCTGGCTGGTGCACAATCATTGCCGTTTAGCGCATGGATCAACGATTGGCGGCTCGCAGCAAAAGCTCCCGGCGACCAAAACTTTCGGCAACTGACGGTCGCCGCTAGCGGAGCAGGTTTTTCCTATCAACTTGATCTGAAAGCGCGAGGTCCATTGATCTTTCACGGCCAGAACGGCTATTCGGTTAAATCATCATCAGGCCATGCCAGTCACTATTATTCTCAACCCCATTTCGAAGTCTCCGGCCGTCTCAACCTGCCCGATGGGTCTGTTAATGTCATCGGGACCGCCTGGTTAGACCGGGAATGGTCTTCTCAACCACTGTCTGCAGCCCAATCTGGTTGGGACTGGGTGGCACTCAATTTTAGCGATGGCAGCAAACTGATGGCGGGCCAATTGCGCGGTGGCGGTGGTGGCAACCGCCGCGACGAAACCTATACGTCAGCGACCTGGATATCTCCACGGGGCACATCGACCAGCTATCCTGATGGCAGTCTCAGCATGGAGGAAGTTTCCAGAAGCACTGTCGCTGACCGAGCCGTGCCTACCGTCTGGCGAGTGAAACTTCCAGACAAAGCAATAGACATTGAGATCGAGGCTCTCAACAAAAATGCATGGATGTCGACCAGTTTTCCCTATTGGGAAGGCCCGGTTGTTATTCGGGGCACGCATTCGGGCAGGGGCTATCTTGAAATGACCGGATACAAGTAAGTGCAGTTGCCCTGATAACCCAGCAGATAGCGGCTGCGCTGGCCAAATATTCGTTTGGCAATCACCTCTATGATAACCGCAACTGTCACGATGAAACCACTTGCGAGTTCAAGATCAATCCTCGCTTGCCCGGTGATTGGAAATGATTTTGTTTTGATAAACACCATGATCGGGATCGGGTGTATGAAAAAGATAGCAAAGCTGGTTGATGCGATGAGTTTGGTCGGGGATGAAGGCGCCTTGCCGAAACGCTCCAGTAGAAAAAACAGGGCCAGCGCAAACAACAATTTGTTGAGAAACATCAGATCCAGTCCCTGTCACTCAAAGAAGGTTTTGTGTGAGTTTTTCATTTGACCGGCAGATGCCGGGTCATCCACCTGCATTCCCAAATTGGCCGGTCTCACCAATCCGTTTGCAAATTGGGGTTAGCGTTTGCCAAACGCGAACGGATTTCAGACGCTGAATCGACCTTACGGTAGGTTGTGAATAAGTTAAATCCGGATGAATCTATACTGCGGCATTTTGGCGCACAAAGTGATTGGAGTGGAGCCGGAGAGAAATTTTTTCACTAGTTTTTGATCCACCGAAACGCATCAGAATGTGCAAATTTTCAGCCGCAATACCGTTGCTGTGTTGAGTGCATTTTGTGAAATTGACCAATAAAAATCAGATTGTATTCGCGAATAATACAACGGCAAATGACGGACATATTCACCCGTCCCGCTCCGTAGCGAAACGAATTCAATGATGGCGACAAGTTGGAATCCCTGAATTTCCAAACCGGTTCAAACGAGGTTCAAACTGGCCTGCACGTGAGCACTTGATACCTCCTTGAGGGTGCAAGATTTCGAGCCTCAATGTGATGAAAGTATGGAGAGAATATAGGTTTTTTAATGCTATTAATCAATATGTTATATCGGATTTTCTATTAGTTTTCCTCCGACAACACAGTGCCTCGATTGATCTAAAATTTAAAATTGGCGGTACGGCTCAGACGCTTCCATAAGATATTCAGATGGCCGTTGATTGCGGCACTCATTGACGTCGGCTGGCGCAGGTGAAGTGCCCACCAAACACCGCAGGCTCAGTTGAATTAACGGACCCAATTCAACGAGAAGTAAACGAGAAAGAAAAAACAGAACGACAGCTTTGTATCGTCCTAAAGACGTCATTCGCCGATGGGAGAGTTTTGGCAATTTTTGATGTGATCCGTTGGGAAATTTCTGTGTTTACGATGATTTGGCGATTGGACTTTATGTCGCAGAGCCGGGCTTTACATTCATCTACTCTTTTGTGAATACTTCTGCATCGTTGCTTGGCAGTGCAACGACGAACTTGTTTAATACGCAAATGTTTTAGGTAATCTCGTGAATAGTACATGCCAAAATCATGATCTCCTTCTGGTCAATGATGATTTAGTTGGGAAGGAACGATTATTCGTTCCTCTGGGTGTTTTAAAAACTGCATCGGACTTTGTTGTGATCGTCGCTCCATGGCTGATGCGAACTACGCATTCTGATCATAGAATTAGAACCAGTCTGGTTAGTAATAACTGCCGACGTGCAACTGCATAAATCATAGACGCGGGATCGCGGCGAAATAAACGTCCAAATAGATGCGGCAATCTGATTGGGACGAAGCTAGCGAACGGCTTCGCCTCATAACTTTGTATCTAATTTAGGAGGTCGCGTCATGTTGTGGCTCAAGAATACTGCCCATAAGTTTACTGCTGACCACAGCGGCATGGCGATGGTTTATGTGACTATTTTGCTGCCTGTCATCGTCGGATTTTCTGTACTGGTTATCGATATGTCGCGTATCGGAAATCTTCATGCCGATTTGCAAAAAGGTGCTGACAGCTACGCGCTCGCCGCCGCAGCAGAACTTGATGGCGCACCAGATTCGTGGACAAGAGCCGAAAGGGCGCTTGAAAACCTTGTCGAAAACACATCGAATTTTTCAACGACCGGTCGTACACCATTGGCAAGCAGTGGCTCTGCAACAGTAAATCCTGGTGCTGCGGCCTGCAGAAGCCGTGGCTCCATTTCGTGGTGCTTCCTCAAAGATCTGCCTGCGCAGGACTCAAACCCGATTACGTCGACCCAGTATGCAGCCACAGCCTTTGAAACCCGGTTTATCGAGGTAAAGGTCAATCCAACCAGTTTTGCCAACATATTTCCGATTTCCTATCTGTCCGGTGACACGGCTGATAATTCCCAGACCGTAAGTACAACTGCAGTCGCCGGATTTCTCAGCGGGGTTTGCGACTTCACCCCTGTCTACATCTGCAATCCTTACGAAGGCCAAACACCAGACTTCGACACGGTGATGAGCACACCATCATTAAGAAAGCGGATGATTGAACTGCGACAACAGGGCGGAAACACCGCACATAACACGCCAGGCAATTATGGATTTCTACAGCCACCACCCTCAGCCGGCAACGGTGCAAATGTTATCCGAGATATGATTGCAAACATAAATTCTCCTGCCTGCTACAGCGGTCGTTTGGTTGAAGTTAAAACAGGTTTCATTGCTTCCGTTCGACAGGCACTGGGAGTGCGTTTCGATGTCTATGAAGGCTCTTTCAGCGGTCAAAAGAACAATCCTGACTACGCGCCTGCCAACAATGTTCGTAAGGGTTACGGCGGCGGCGGCGGCGGTGGTGGTAACGGCGGCAACGGTGGCAATGGCGGCAACGGTGGCAACGGTGGCAATGGCGGTAACGGCGGCGGCGGTGGTGGCAATTCGTGCAGTGCCTCCGAAGTAGCCGAACCAACAACCGACTATCAACGCCTGCCAAGAGATGATTGCTTTAACGCAGGAAATTGCTCGATTGCTGGTGGGCGGGTTGGAAACGGAAATTGGGATTTTGACACTTACTGGACCGAAAACAATTTTGACACCACCGCCGTTCCCCTGCCAGTGGGCGCCGACGGCATATCTCCGGCAAGCGCAACAAACGCTCCGTCACGTTATGACATGTATCGTTATGAGATAGACAATGGGCTTGTGGCCAGGCCATCCGGTCCTTCCGTTAATTTGGAATCAGGTACGCCGCAATGCTCCAGTCAAACTGCGCCCGCCGGCATCGACCGTAGGATCCTGTATGGTGCCATTATCAATTGTATCGCGACACCGATAGGAAACGGTGCCTCGGGTCCTCCTGTTCCACCGCTAACTTTTGCCAGTTTCTTCCTCACGGAGACCGTCGAGACCGGTAATGACCAAACAATCAGGGTAGAGCTTGTCGATTCTGTTAAGTTCAATGGTAGTGGAACTTTGACAGATTTCTTGCGCGATGAAGCACAGCTTTACCGGTGAAATGACGAATGACTAACACGTGTCACCAACACTGTGAGTATCACCGACGCCATTAATTCATGTTGGTGCTGTTTGAACATAACTCTGCGATCAGATTAGCCAACTGCATCAAGCGTCCGATGAATTCAAAGGAATGATAAATGAGGCTGGTAGTCCCTAGGGGAATCGAACCCCTCTTTCCAGGTTGAAAACCTGGCGTCCTAACCGATAGACGAAGGGACCACAGTCGGAAGGTGTATAGGCAGGAAAATTGCTGGCCGCAAGTGGGATTTTGTCAAAAAAATGCAGAATTCAGCGCATTTTCCATCTCAGCAAATCGCTATCGGTGGCGAAGCTGAAATTTTAGCTTTTGCGGGCTCTGCGGCGACGGCAGCGGCGATTCCAATCGCGCTTTCTACCGACATCCACATGAACAGATTTAGTGTGGCAATAAGTGCCAACGCCACCTCGGCCAGGAAGTGAACGCACATAGCGAGCCAGACGCACTTTGCTGACGCCTTTCACCTGGATGTCGGCGGCTTTGCAGTGAATATGCATGGAATTGCGAGCCCCGCGAATGCGGCGGTTATATGCCCGACTTCGATAACCTGAAGTGACGATCGGTGTGCGGCCAAATCGTCTTTCAATTTGTTTCAGAAGCCTGATCAGTTTTGGTGAAAAACATCCAACCTTAACATCTTCGCGCTGCAGCAACAGGCCGTGACTGCCGCGTCGCGCCCGGTTCGTGACGGAGGCAAGTTGAACACCTTCGTCAAATTCGTGTTCTTCTTCGACCCCATCGATCCCGTAAATATCTTTTTTATTGCGCACCCCGGGCAGCGCGCTGGTATTCCATCTCAAACGGTTGCGGTGGCCTGCCGAATTGCGGGTGCGGGTGACCCCGGAACGCACCGTCGATGCGCGCGATCGTGTAGATGCATTGTTTTGGAACAGATTGGCAAAGAATCCTGTCGACTGTCTTTTGACAGGGGTCAATTTGGGAGCGACTGGTTTGGCAGCAATTTCCGACGTTTCGCTCGCAGTCTTCGGAACCCCGGTGGCAATTGCCTCATCGGAATTGGTTTTATTGACTGATTTTGCAGCTTGTGCCGACGAACGCGCCGCAGCAAGACGTTCAAACAAAGAGCGTGGTTTTGGTGGCTGCTCTGCAGAAGAATTTGCCAGTTGATCTGCAGCCTGCTGCGCTGGTTCCTGCGGCTTTTGTACCTGTACCAGTGCATTTTTAATGGCCGGAGCAGGTTTTTCAGAACCTGGGCGGGCCGTGGGCACAGCGATGGGCTGTTCCGACTCGGAAGGCGAGGTCGTGGCTAAGCCTGTGGCTGCGCTATCGCCGCTGCCTGAGGGCGCGGTGGAATCATGGGATTGACCTTCCACCGTAAGAATGTTGGCCAGACTTGGGGGACCGGCAGTTTTACTGGCCGTACAGCTGGAAAGAAACAAGCCTGCTGCGATAAAACAGACAGTACCCAACAGTTTGGTACTTGCGGAGCGCCAGCTATTACTCCTGAACCGATTTTGCATCAGACTGACCAATACAGTCTCCTAATTGTCCGACCAACTGCGTAGTGCAGCGATCCGGGCAGTTGTTTGAGTAGCCGTTCGATTTGAACGATCGAAAAGGCTTATTGCATCTGATACCCGCCCGGTCCTCCAGTAAACATAATTAGCCGTGCACATCGTGCGCCAGAATCCCCGTATTGCCCCATTCATCGACTTGGGCATTAAGTTAGGCATCAATATGACGCAACCAGTTTGATTGACCGAGATTATTACCAGCTGCCGGAATTATCCATGGAAAGCCAGGGTTCAGCCGGTTCCAGAGCCTGATCCTTCTGCAATAATTCAAATGAAATATTGTCCGGTGATTTGACAAACGCCATACGGCCTTCTCGCGGCGGTCGATTGATCACGATGCCTGCATCCATCAGTCGCTGGCAGGTTTCATAAATATTATCGACAGAATAAGCGAGGTGGCCAAAATTGCGACCACCGTCGTAGTCTTCAGGATCCCAATTGTGAGTTAACTCCAGAAGCGGTGCGTTTTCTGCCTTGCCTCGTACAATATCATCGCCTGCTGCCAAAAAAACCAAAGTGAAGCGACCTTTTTCATTCTCGCTGCGCCGGGTTTCAACCATCCCCATCTTGTTGACGTAAAAGTCGAGTGATTCTTCAATATTTTTCACGCGAACCATGGTGTGAAGATATTTCATAGGGAGTATCCTGGTTGAAGTGCCGACGGCGGCAAAATAGTTGTTCTGAACGGAAAGACAAGCAGATGAAGGAGAAAGATGAAGGCATCAGTGAAGAAGTTATAAATCAACGGATCGAGGGATTTGCTAACCAACTCGCCGGGCAGATCGATTCAGCGTCAAACATTGTCATATTCACCGGAGCCGGCATATCCACCGAATCAGGCATTGCGGATTTTCGCAGCCCGGGTGGCATTTGGTCAAAAATCAAGCCGATCCAATATTCAGATTTTTTAAACAATGAGGAAATCAGATTGGAATATTGGCGTCGCCGATTTCATTTTCAACAGGAGTTTGAGGCAGCACCTCTCAACGCCGGACACCACGCCGTCGCCAGCATCATTAATTCCAACCAGGGGGGCGGACTGATCACCCAGAATATTGACGGATTGCATCAGCGGTCCGGTATCGCAGATCAGGACATCGTTGAGATTCACGGCAATGGAGTTCGGGCGGTGTGCCTGGATTGCCAATGTCCGATGACGTTGGCTCAGGTTCAGGAGATCATCTCCCTGACCGGCAAATCTCCGCGATGTAACCTCTGCGGCGGGTTGGTGAAGTCAGCTGTAATTTCATTTGGCCAACCGATGCCGCAAAATAAAATGATCGAAGCTGAGCATGTCGCATTGAGGTGTGATTTATGCCTGGTTCTGGGGTCCTCACTGGTGGTTCAGCCAGCAGCAAGTTTGCCGGTTGTGGCAAAAACCAACGGTAGCAAGTTGGTGATAATCAACAACCAGCCAACCCCGCTGGACGGAATTTGTGATCTGTTGGTGCAGGAATCGATAGGCCCAACCCTTCAAAAAGCTTTGGAAAAATCCAGCCACTTTGGAAAGTCGACAATTAATTAGCACTTCATGTAGCGGTAATTCGTCACCGTCGTGCTAAATTAAGAACGAATCAACGGTTCCGCTCTACCCAGTGGAATCGTTGAAATTCAACAGGCGACCTTAAATGCGGATAACAGCCGGGCGCCTAGCGGTTTTATTGATGCCACCGCCTTGCGGTGAGGGGAAACAGAGATGGGTTCTAAACTAGGCACTGGTCCAGGATCGATGCAGGACGAATTTTCCGATAACACTGATCTGACGACCAAAACAGGGTTTGAAGTACCCGGTTCTCATCGAATTTCTGAACCGGCAACAAGATTGCCCGAGCGGGAATCGCCGGATGTATTTGTCGTCGCAGGGGCCATCAAATGGTTCGATGTATCCAAGGGTTTTGGATTTGTTGTTCCTGATGATGATCTGCCTGATGTATTGCTGCACGTTTCTTGTTTGCGCGATGATGGGTTCCAAACGGCCTATGAAGGTGCGCGTATCGTTTGCGAAGTGGTGAGCAAAAGTCGCGGACTGCAAGCGTTCCGGGTTTTGTCGATGGATAATTCCACCGCAATTCATCCATCGCAATTGCCACCGGCCAACACCCATGTAGAGGTCAAGCCAACCAGTGAGCTGGTTCGCGCTGAGGTGAAATGGTTCAACCGCACCAAAGGGTTTGGGTTCCTCACCCGGGGTGAGGGGACTGAGGATATATTCATCCACATGGAAACTCTGCGGCGTTACGGTTTGACCGAATTGCGCCCGGGTCAGTTTGTGATGGTGCGATTTGGTGATGGCCAAAAGGGTCTTATGGCGGCTGAAATCCAACCGGTAACCGGCGAGAGCTATCCGCGCAGTCACTGATCTGCCCAGATTTTGACGCTTTCAACTCTCAGGCTGGCTTGGAAGAAATCGCGCTCGTTTATTGATATGAATCTTTCTCGAATTTTCGCAATATTATTGTCAGTATTGGTGGCGTTCATGCCCGCTGCCGGGCTTGCTGGTGGCATGAACGAAGTGACAATTGAAACCCGTGCCGGCTCCCAAAGCTGGACAGTCGAACTGGCCTCAGATGATGCGAGCCGTTCAAAAGGGCTGATGTTTCGTGAAGCCATGGCGCAACGCTCCGGCATGTTTTTTCGATTTGAAGCAACACGTCCGGTTTCAATGTGGATGAAGAACACCGCTATTTCGCTGGATATGATATTTTCAAATGCCGCGGGTCAGGTGACCCATATTCATCGTCAAGCAGTGCCGCAATCGCTCGACATAATTTCTTCAAACGGGCCGGTGCGTTTTGTGCTTGAGGTGAATGCGGGCGAGGCTGACTTTTTCGGTGTTGCGATTGGTGACCGGCTCAGCCATCCATGGATTTTGCCAGCCAACTGACCATCTGTTGAGGTACGCCATCCCAACCATTTTGAATTTGAGCCCGCACCCTCCAAATTGATCCCAATTTCCTGCATTTCCCACTTGCCAACGTCGCCAGTAGTGCCTAGAGAACCCTTGATCTGATCGATGTCGGGGCATGGCGCAGTCTGGTAGCGCACCTGGTTTGGGACCAGGGGGTCGCAAGTTCGAATCTTGCTGCCCCGACCACTTCAGATTCACCCTCATTGAATTGTTCCCGAAACCTGCTCCAGATCAACGCTATCCAAAGGGCAGCTTTAGCTTTTCTATTGCGTATTGAGCTAACTTTGAACTGGACTTTAAGCCCTCGGAAAAATTCCCCGTCTGCGGCTCATTAGATGATTGTGAATAACCAAAATTTCACAGACGGGAGCCGGCCACTTGAAGGGTGGAATCGACTTTTGCCATGAAAAAGGCGGCGTCTGACCCAAGCTGGTTGATCGCCGGACTCGACCATCATCCTGTGTCCAGAATTTGCGCGGTTAGGAACTATTTTCCATACTTTCCATATGTCTAACATACGGTTCGGCGCATCTGTCGAGAGAAAGTCCAAGCGCCAATGCGAGCTTTGTGACGGTGAAAAAGCCGGGGTCTTTTATTTTTCCGGTTTCAATCTGCGAGATCAGCGCGTTTGAAACGCCGCACTGCCATTCAACGTCGCGCAGTGTTAAACCTTTGGATTTTCGGGCGATTGCAAATGTTTCGCCAAGTTTCAAGGCAACCATCAGCCACACTCCTTCTTCGGTGTTGTGCCGCTCTAAGTCATTAGCCCCTGAATTTGATGTTCCCACAGTATCAGTGTCTTGCAACAATTGAACTGTGTCGTTTTGTCCCATGCCTGGATTTCCAGCATTCGGCTTTCTGGCTTATCTGAGCGCTCAAGGATGAGTTTTTCGCACTTTTGTTTGGCGCCGCTTTTCGCCTATCGGTTAGGGCTTTTGGAGAACTTCAATTCAACCTCCTCTCATCACACGTTTCAACATATTCACAACACACTCCATTTGGTGGTGTATATATATCATCGTTATAAGGCTTCATTTCGGAGTTGAACTTCGTGGTGTGGGTGGGGGTATCCTATTGATTTGCGGGCGCCTGTATGATCTAAGCCGTGGGGCAGGTTTTTATTGAAAACACTCAGTTTTTCGAAATGTTTGGGATACTGCTACCCCGACTATTTTTCAGACCAAACGGAGAAGACACGATGGTCGCTCGAATTTACCGCCCCGCCAAAACCGCCATGCAGTCTGGCAAAGGCAAAACGGTGTTCTGGGTTATTGAACATGAACCGGAAGCACCGAAAAAAGTCGAACCTTTGATGGGCTACACCTCTTCTTCTGATATGCGCGCGCAGGTGCGGCTGAAATTTGACAGCAAGGAAGAGGCGGTTCGCTACGCGCAAGCCAACGGAATCGATTATCGGATCACCGAACCGAATGAGCAGCGTCGCAGACCAATGGCCTATTCCGATAATTTCAAGTTTGACCGCAAAGTCCCCTGGACACATTGACGGTTTTTTTCGCAAAAACTCTGATCGGAACTTTTCCCGATGAGAGTGTTTGGTCCCACTGGCAATGTTTTGGGTGCATGGATGTGGTGAGCTGCGGTGCCTCTCGCACGCGAAATTGGCAATAATCGGTGAGTTTTGGTAAAATTTTCCATTGCGACAATTCGTTGCTTGCCATAGTAAATTTCCAAACGGTCCCTTAGCTCAGCTGGATAGAGCAACTGCCTTCTAAGCAGTAGGTCGGAGGTTCGAATCCTCCAGGGATCGCCAATAAAATCGAATGAAAATAATTATTTATCCCCCTTAAAAGCTCGGCAATTGCACGAATAATTAGATTGGGGTTCCAAAACGATCAGATTCACACAAGCTTTCCGAGAATTGCGACCAATCCGTCCCGATCTGATTTGATCTGTTTCATCATGACCTCCAACTGCTGCTCTTTAGCTTCCACCAATCGATAGAACTGGTGATGATGCTTATCGTATGTTCGACGATGCATTCCCCTCGGGCGTTCGGGCAACCAATCCCGATGGTTCCCACTTCCGCCGACCTTCTTACAAAGCTTGTCGGCCTTGCTCATAATCCGATCAAAGTTATCATCATTTTGGGAATGGTGGACCGGATTGTGACATTTTCTGCACCTGAACAAACTGCCCCCATAGGTGATCGAGCACCGGCGACTGCATGAAAGGCACGTTAGCCAGCACCGCGAACCACCAAAGTGCTGATCTGCGAACTGGCAGGGCATGAATTCATCAACATCCCGCCATCCACCACCATCGGGGCGCGTCTTTAAATTAACTGCAATTCTGTAGCGTGACCACGCCCCCGGTTTCCAATGCAGCAGCAGTCAGTAACGCATTGCTTTCCCACATGGCTCTGTCCTTTTCAAAGGTTGTGATTGCAATGACCACTTTACTGACATGAATTCAAAATGAACGGGCCGTTCAAGGCCTCTTCATCTTAAATCTAGTCAACTGAAATCATTGCCAATGCACACTCAGATGAAACCCATCTGACAATCATAAGTGGGAAATACAATGTTTAGGAAAACTACATTCACGTTAATTGCTGTCGGTGTTTTGATGGCAACCAGTCAGAGTTCAGCTCAGACAGTAAAGTTTGCCGCATTCTATAAGCAACCTGCAATTTCGCTTGGGAGAATATGCCCCCGCCGCTTATTTCAGGGCGTTGCGGTCCGTGACAATAAGCGGCAAGCCATGCGCTCAGCCATGTCAAACTGGAAAGCAAACGTTCGCCGTTCCCTGAGCAGCCGTTATGCAGACTGGACTACTGCTCAGAGTAAACAAATCCGCTGTAGCAAGGATGGTATCGAACAGAACTACAGCTGTTCTGCCATTGCCCAGGCATGCTTAAACCACGTTGCACTAGCACCGTCGAAGCCTCGGCGGACTGTGACCGTTAAGCGGCGCTAACTGGACAATCAGGGAGGGGCTTGCAGGCCCTTCCCGGATTATCCAGACGCGAAAGCTAGTGGAGATTCTGGAGCATCCTCTCATGTCTCCTCCTGCTTCGTATCCAGAAACATTTAGCAGTCGTCATGGAACGCGAGTCAGATTTGGAGGGTGAAAGATTATGGTACTCAACAAATTTACAGTTGCCTCAATAGTAGTGATGGGAATGGGCGTAAGCGCGGCTGTCGTGGTAATTAGCCTTGCCTATTTCACCCCGTACAAAAATTGCTTAAGATCTATGCTTGCAAAAAGCAAAGGTGAGGCCTGGGCAGTTCAGGTCTGCCAATGGAATCATTATATGATGGGGGAACCACCTCAGACATTACGCAAGATACCTGGTGCTCCATTTCGGTTCAAAAAAATATCCAAATAGTCCGCCTGGTCTCAAGCGATTGCTGTCGCCGCGTTCAGCATTGGACAAACTCACATTTCTCTTTGCAAGCCCAGTATTGGCCTGGAGTTCCCCCGGTTTGATGAACACTTTTCATTTGATGAAGGAAGGTGTTTTTCATGCCGAGAACAAGGAACTGCCTTCTAAGCAGTAGGTCGGAGGTTAGAATCCTCCAGGGATCGCCAATAATTTGATTGTCAGACTGTTTGATCATGCAACAGTGCCGGGTGGTGAGGCCCTCAATAGTCCCAATAATTGCGTAAGTCCGCTCAAAAAGGTATTCTGGGGAAAGAATCACGGGGGATGCGAAGGGCAGCATGTATCAAAAATCTGTCGAGCCGGGCGAGATCGTCGAATTCAATCTGGATCTGCAAAAGGCAATAGCAAATATCGGGTTCACTATCGATTTGCGCGGGGCATGTCGGGAATTTGCCCAGTTCATGAAACGTATTGACGTCCAGTTATTGTCTGTGAAATTTTGCGATGTCGGAGACCGGGCTAATATCCTGCGCCCTTATTCCGCCTACCATGAAGCCATGCAGCAATTTCGAACCGGCCCGGGATACCCCGACGGTTGCCCGTTTTCCCGCGAGGCGATTAAGCGGTTACGCCCGTTTAGCCTGGAATCGATCGACCGGTCACAATACAAAGGGTTGAATGATCGTCGTTTCTTTAAGGAGCTGGAAAAAACCGGTCATCAAAATATCGCCATTGTTCCGATCATGATCGGCAGTGGGCTCTCGTTGATCACTGTTGGATTGGGCGGATCATCATTTACCGGAGCGGTACGCACCTTGGTTAGTGATGCCTGTTCACATTTCGTTGCCGCGTTCGTGGCGCGTTTTCCTGATGTATCCAAACTCTTCGAAAAGAAGGTGCTCACCAAGACACAAAGAGACACCGTGCTGCTGGCCTGTGAAGGTCTGTGTGATGAAGAGATTGGCCAACATCTTGAACTAAGCTCCATGGCGGTACGCTTGCTATTTGAATCGGCAGCAAAACGCCTGGGAACTTCGAACCGTGCGGCGACTGTGTATCGCTCGGTAATACTTGGTGAAATTCCATCCGGAGCACACCTTTCCGACGGAATCATATTTCACAAAGAAGTTGCCCATTGAACCGTCCAGTCATTGAGCCATTGCTGCTAAATAAATCAAGAAGCAATTCGGCGACAAAACTGGACATGTTGATCAGTCATTACAATTCAATTGATGATCAATTGCGTGTTGAAATCGAAGCAGATCGCGAAATTGATGCAATTCAGTTTCTCGATCATCAATTGCAAAAATTGCTGGTTGCATTGAAGAAATATCGCGCCAGCGACCGCCAGGAAGCCTACAAACATCTGGTGTTTTTTCTTGGTGATCTGGATCAACGGGGTAACTCTTTGTCCCGTAAGGCAGATGTGGCGATAATCGCACAATTGCTGCGGGAATACATGTTACCTGAATCGCTGGTCCAAGCCATCCCGCAATATTGTGACGTTTCGGCGCTGATAAATAATTCTGCAAACCGAATATCATTGATTGATCTGGAACATCGGTACCAATACACATCGCGATCCAATGCCGCCAATTATGGCTGCAGTCCAAGTGATATAGGCGGCCAGCACGTTGCTGAAGTCATCGGTGATGACAGATTTAATGGCCGGGCAAAAGCGTTCTTTCACCGTTGCTTCAGCGGTGATGTTGTTGAGTATGCTCATCTGCTGGATGAATCCGGTTCTGATACGCCAACCTATATGAAATGCCGCATGCAACCGCATTTCGATGAAGCTGGAACTTTGGCAGGAGCGATCGTGACAATGACAGACATTTCCCGGGAATTGTTGCTGGGCGTCGACGGGGTCGATTTTGAGCCAATCGGGCGAGTTGATTGACGTTTCTCCACTGCCCGACTACACCCCTCAATATATTTCCGTCGAGCATTTCCAGTGGGGCATGAACCGGTCTAATAACAAAAATGCCCTACAGCGCAGCCGCGACACGTTTGTCGGTGCCTGGCAACGCAGTTTCAGGCCCAGACGGGCTGGTGTCAATCAAGGTCTGTTGCCGTCAAAAAGCAGATTTTGGATTTGGATTTTGGTTTTGACTGTCGCTATTGCGTGGCTGTTTCTGCTTCTTGACGCCGATTTGGTGCGATGGAAACGGCAAGAAATTCCTTCCGACAGCTTTACCGTAACCGTGTTTGAACTGATCACGCTGACCGGAACCAGTGGATGGATCCTGGTGATCACGGCAATATTTGGGCTCTGTTTGTCGATCAGCCCCTGGTCTCAGTTACCAAGGCGCGCTCGGCTCAAACGCGCCGACTTATATGCTGACGTCAACTTCATTTTTTTCACTGTGGCGCTGTCCGGCATTGCAGCCAATTTCATAAAAAATACGATAGGGCGCGCTCGACCGCGCTTGTTGGAGGAGTTTGGCCCTCACTATTTCAATTACGGTGCATTCGAATCAACCTTTGCCAGTTTCCCTTCAGGGCACTCAACAACTTCTGGTGCATTTTGTATGGCGTTGATCCTGCTGTATCCCAGATATTGGGTGTTGTGGTTGGTATTTGGCCTATTGGGTGGGTTGAGCAGAGTCGTGGTCGATGCCCATTATCCATCCGATGCGCTGGCTGGTCTGATGTTCGGAACAGGGTTTGCCCTGCTTGCAGCTCGCTGGTTGGCGCAGCGAGGCACAATGTTCAAACTATCCAAAAGCTGGATACCCCACCGCAGGCGCCACGCCGGTTGAATTCAGGTCTTTGCAACGGCAGAAAATCCACGCGACAGATCCTCCATAAGGTCTTCCACATCTTCAACACCCACCTGGATGCGGATTGTGGTTCCTTCTTCTGGCCCATGACACATTTTACGATCTGAAAAGTCAGCCATGACCGCAAGACTTTCATATCCAGCCCAAGAATAGCCCAGGCCGAATATCTGCAGGGCATTTAAAAACTCCGCGCACTGGTCCGGAGTTTTGTC
The DNA here is from genome assembly GCA_014238155.1 of Rhizobiaceae bacterium. Lineage (GTDB taxonomy): Bacteria > Pseudomonadota > Alphaproteobacteria > Rhizobiales > Rhizobiaceae > Pseudahrensia. The sequence goes on along the minus strand of JABABQ010000034.1, from coordinate 83,739 downwards.
GGGGATGACAAAAGAGAAAAGACCACTGGCTCCTGAAAAATCTCGTTGCCACAATTGGTAGCCGGGATCATCGGGCAGGGCGGGGTACATGACCCGCGATACCTGGTCATGATCCAGCAACCACTTACAGATCTGCATCGTCGACTTTTCGTGATGGCGAAGACGCATCGCCATGGTGCGCAAACCTCGTAGAATGAGATAGGCATCGTCGCCACCAACACACATCCCCATGGCTCCAGATGCTTTGCGCAATCTTCGGAAATGCGTTGCATTGGCCGAAACACCACCCATTAATATGTCTGCATGACCTGAAGGATATTTAGTCAGCGCGTGAATGGAAACATCAACACCGTGATCCAGCGGTTTGAAATAGAGCGGTGTCCCCCAGGTGTTGTCCATCATCACAACGCAGTCTTTATTATACTGATGTGCGATTTGGCTCAGTAGCGGAATGTCGCACATTTCGAACGAATTCGACCCGGGTGCTTCCAACATCAAAATTCCCGTGTTCGGGCGCATCAGTTTGGCTAAACCTTCTCCGATATCGGGCGAGAAATACTCGATCTCAATGCCCAGCCGGCTAACAACCAGATCGCAGAACTCTCGATTGGGTGAATAAAGTGAATCGAGCACCAGCATATGAATGCCGGCTTCAGCAAACGCCATCACCGGAACTGAAATGGCCGCCAAACCGGATGGCACAAGAATAGTACCGGCAGCAGATTCAAGTTCTGTCAGCGCATCCATCAACGCCTGGGTCGTTGGCGTGCCACCAATACCATAATTATATTTTTGTGCGCGATCCCTCATCGTTGCGTAGTCGGGGTAGAGAATTGTCGAAGCCCGGACCACAGGAGGATTCACATAGCCGTAAAAGTCTCGTGGGTTGTTGCCAATATGTGCCAGCCGCGTATTTATTCCTGGTTCGCGTGTCTTGCCAGCGATTTCGTCTTTTGTACTCATTTGCCTCTGTATTTCCCGTTTCGAGCTCCCGCGTTTACCAAAACCATTAATTTTAGTGACTAAAAATGGTAAACCAGTGAGTTATAACCTTGACCGGTTAGCGATAATAGCTTGTTATCCATTCGTCAAAGGGCTTCGCGGCCTGACATTCGAACAGTCGAAAAGACATTGCCCACAAATGGGCGGTTGGGTGTTGACGTTAAGGGAGTTGAGACGGGGCGGGTGCTGATCATATCAGGGCCCAACGTTTTTTATTCAATGGCGTGTCGCGTACAGTTTCTTTGGCGGGAAGAACTAATCTCATCATGGAACAGGAAAGGCTGCTATCCCATGAAAATCAAACTACTTACCCTCGCACTCGGTGCTGCAGCTGTTGCTACAGTTGGCACCAGCGCATCAGCTGCGACATTGGACGACGTGAAAGCCAAAGGCTTCATGCAGTGCGGTGTTTCAACAGGTGTACCCGGATTTGCATTCACCGACGATAATGGCGATTGGCAGGGTTTCGACCCAGCGCTTTGCCGTGCCGTGGCTGCTGCTATCTTCGGTGACGCAAATGCTGTTAAATTCACCCCAACCACAGGTAAAACCCGTTTTACCGCATTGGCTTCCGGTGAAGTTGACATGCTGGCTCGTAACACGACTGAAACTTTCAGCCGTGATGTAGACCTGAAATTCACTTTCGCTCCGGTCAACTATTACGATGGTCAGGGCTTCATGGTTCGTAAATCTCTGGGCGTAACGTCTGCCCTGAACCTGTCTGGCGCTACAATCTGCATTCAGACTGGTACAACTACAGAGCTGAACCTGGCTGACTATTTCAATACGAACAACATGACTTATGAGCCTGTTCCGATTGAAACAAACGCTGAAGCTCAGGAAAAATACCTGGCCAACGCTTGTGACGTCTATACAACAGATGCTTCCGGTCTTGCCGCTACACGCGGTTCGTTTGAAAAGCCTGATGAACACATGCTTTTGCCAGAAATCATCTCCAAAGAGCCTTTGGCTCCTCTGTCCCGCCACGGCGACGACCAGTGGGCTGACATCATTAAATGGGTTCGCAATGTACTTGTTATCGCTGAAGAAAAAGGCGTAACAGCTGCAAACGCAGATGAAATCTCCAAGTCTTCAAAGGACAAGGAAGTTCTGCGTATGTTGGGTACACTGGATGACTTCGGTTCCAAGCTTGGTCTGCCAAAGTCATGGGGTATGGACGCCATTAAAGCTGGTGGTAACTACGCCGAGATCTTCAACCGCTACATCGGCCCGGATACGCCGATTGCTCTGGCACGCGGCTTGAACGCGCTGCCGGGTGATGGTGGTCTTCTCTACGCCGCACCACTTCGGTAAACTAAAAACAAAAAAGGCGGGTTTCGAAAGGAACCCGCCTTTTCTCTACCGCTGCTTTCGAACTCCAAATTTTAGCCTGTTGGGCAAGTTTTTTGAGATGTGGTTGGCAGCTCCAGTGTTAACTGAAAACAGGCGTCCTTCTGATGACCGTTGCCTCCGATTTTGCCGACGAAGCGGAACCGTTTCGTATAAGCCAGCTTATTTACGATAAGCGTTATCGCTCCTACACAATTCAAGTTGTTACAATCATGATGTTCATGCTGGCCGTTGCTTGGCTGGTAAACAACGTTGTTGAGAATTTCAGAGAACTGGGGAAAGATTTTTCCTTCAGTTTTTTGTTCGACGCGGCTTCCTACGACATCAATCAACGCCTGATTGACTATAGTTCGGATTCACCTCATTGGCGCGCCGCGGTGGTTGGCATTCTCAATACTCTTGTGGTGGCCGTTTTGGGGTGCATATTCGCGACAGTTATTGGTGTCGCAGTGGGTGTTGCGCGTCTTTCTAAAAACTGGCTCGTCTCGCGATTGATGACCATCTATATTGAAGGTCTTCGCAACGTTCCCGTTTTGCTTTGGATCTTGTTGGCCAGCACCGCATTTTCAGCAATTCTGCCGTCGCCGAGACAAGCCGTGCCGCTTCTGGGGGGTGGATTTGTCCCAACCAACCGCGGTTTTTATCTGCCAGCACCGGTATTTGAAAGCGGTGCGATGTTTTTGGGGATATTGTTTCTAGCCTCATTGGTCGCTGCCTGGATCTTCAAGCGGTGGGCGGCTGCCCGTCAGCAAGCAACAGGTGAAATTCTGCCAGTTTTGTGGATACGCTTGGGCATCATCATTGTGCCAACCTTTTTGATGTATTTCATATTGGGCATGCCCATCGGTCTGGAACTACCTGAATTGAAGGGCTTTAACTTTCAGGGTGGTCTTTATGTGCGCAACAGTTTCATGGCCCTGTGGCTGGCACTGTCGCTCTATACTGGCGCATTTATTGCTGAAAACGTACGTGCCGGCATTCAGGCTATCAGCCACGGTCAGACCGAGGCGGCATCGTCACTGGGGTTACCGGCGAGCCGGACAATGAACCTGGTCGTGTTGCCGCAGGCGCTGCGGATCATTATTCCGCCTTTGATCTCTCAATATCTCAATCTGACCAAGAACTCGTCTTTGGCGATTGCGGTGGGTTACATGGATATTACCGGAACTTTGGGTGGAATTACCCTCAACCAGACCGGACGGGAGATGGAAACGCTGCTGCTGGTTATGTTGTTCTATCTAGTCGTGTCACTGCTGATTTCAGCGGCGATGAATATCTACAACAGTTCAGTTGCATTGAAGGAGCGTTGAGATGAAAAAAGATATTGCTTACGTCGCAACGGAAATGCTGCCTGAACTACCGGCACCGGTTAACACACACGGTCCGATTGCTTGGATGAGGGCTAATCTGTTTTCCACAACTCGTGACAGTGTGCTGACGATACTTTTTACGGTCGTTGTTCTGCTAGCTCTGTACAAATTGTTGCCATGGTTGTTGATTGATTCAGTGTTCCTGGCAGATTCCCTGCGCAATTGCCGTGAAATTGATACAGGCGGTTGTTTCGCCGTTGTTGTCAGCCGCTTCAATCAGTTGATCTTTGGGTTTTATCCGCCGCAACTGTATTGGCGTCCAATACTGACATTTGTACTGATGTTTGTTGCTTTTGCCCCCCTATTGCACGACAATTTGCCGCGAAAAATGCTTTGGTTCACGGCGGTTTACCCGCTACTGGCCTATTGGATGTTGTGGGGTGGTGCAATTTGGGGACCGTTGCTCATTCTGGCAATGGTTGCTGGTGTCTATTTTGTCTACCAATATGCAAGCAAAACTCTAAGCGCTGGTCTCTCGTTGCTGGCAGCATTGGCGTTTGTGGTTGTTTGGCTGCTATTTATTCAGACCAATCTAAGCGATGCCATAACAAGCACAATTGGATTTGTTGGCCTGGAGCCAATTGAATCAGATAAGTTTGGCGGCTTCCTCATTACTTTTGTTATCGGGGTTACCGGCATTGTTGCTTCACTGCCAATTGGCATTGTGCTGGCTCTGGGACGTGGTTCCGATATGCCGACCGTGAAAATGATCTGTGTTGGCTTTATTGAGTTCATCCGAGGTGTTCCGCTGATCACCTTGCTATTTGTTGCGTCAACATTGCTCAACTACTTCCTGCCTCCAGGCACCAATTTCGATTTGATCCTTCGGGTTATCATCATGGTGACGCTGTTTGCTGCAGCCTATATGGCTGAAGTGATCCGTGGTGGTCTGGCAGCGTTGCCCAGGGGGCAATATGAAGCCGCTGATGCTTTGGGTCTCAACTATTGGCAGGGCACCCAGCTAATCGTTTTGCCTCAGGCGCTCAAAATCTCAATTCCTGGTATCGTGAACACCTTTATTGGCCTGTTTAAAGATACAACCTTGGTTTCGATTATTGGTCTTCTTGACCCGATCGGCATCATGCAGCCTATCCGTTCAACTGCTGAGTGGAATGGCATTGTCTGGGAATTGCCCATCTTCGTTGGACTGGTGTTCTTTATTTTCTGTTTCACCATGTCTCGCTATTCAATGTATTTCGAGCGCAAACTCGACACAGGTCACAGGAACTAAATCCATGTCAGAAGCTACAGCAAAAAAAATGGAAGTCTCGGAAACCGAGGTTGCTATTGAAATCAACAATATGAACAAGTGGTATGGTGACTTCCACGTGCTCAAAGACATTAATCTGAAGGTGATGAAGGGCGAGCGCATTGTTGTTGCAGGCCCTTCAGGGTCCGGTAAGTCGACCATGATCCGCTGCGTCAACCGTCTGGAAGAACACCAGCAGGGGCAGATCATTGTCGATAACATCGAGCTGACAAGCGATCTGAAAAAGATCGACGAAGTTCGCCGTGAAGTCGGCATGGTGTTTCAGCACTTCAACCTGTTTCCACATCTGACGATCCTGGAAAACTGCACTTTGGCCCCGATCTGGGTGCGCAAGATGCCACAAAAAGAAGCCGAAGAAATTGCGATGCACTTTCTGGAACGGGTGAAAATTCCCGAACAGGCCCACAAGTTTCCAGGCCAGCTTTCCGGTGGACAGCAGCAGCGTGTGGCGATTGCCCGTTCGTTGTGCATGAACCCACGTATCATGTTGTTTGATGAACCAACTTCAGCGCTTGACCCGGAAATGATCAAAGAGGTGCTCGAAACCATGGTGACATTGGCCGAAGAAGGCATGACCATGATTTGTGTGACCCATGAGATGGGTTTTGCCCGTCAGGTGGCCAACCGGGTGATCTTCATGGATGCCGGTCAGATTGTTGAGCAGAACGAGCCGGCCGAATTCTTCGACAATCCCCAGCACGAACGGACGAAAGAATTTCTCAGCCAGATTCTTCACTGATCATAATTTCTTCCGTCGACAATAATGACGGGAGTTAAAAACCTGGCCCGCTCCGGTCGCAACTGGGGCGGGTTTTTTGTTTGGCGATATTGAGGCTGATTAGGTGTCTGAACTGCGCCAAAGTCTGCTGATCCGGTTAACCAGTGGGGTGCCGGACGGTGAAGCGACCTGTTGGGGAACGGGCTCCCAGCCATACATCCAGTCCATGCGCTTTTGTATACCGGTCTGCGGCGAGAGGTTCATGATCATATCGCGAAACTGTCTGTAGGGCGGTTTCATGTGATAAATGCGTCGATTGTTGTCACTCAACCGCATGATTTTTTGAACCCGCGGCCTGCGACTTTTTTCAAACTGGTCAAACGCAGCGGCGAGGTCATCGCCTGATCCATTGCATTGAGACGCCAGAACATAGGCGTCTTCGATGGCGCAGGCGCCACCTTGAGCCGCATATGGTACCATCGCGTGCGCTGCGTCGCCAATCAGGCAAAGCGGACCATTGGCAAATTTACCGGCCTTGGTGGACGCAAATATAGGCCAGCCCCCCCAATCGGCTCTTGTGCCAACCAGTTCGTGCAAATGCGGTAGCCAATCTTCGAACACAGATGTTCGGTCATCTAGCGCTGATTGCGTCAACCAACCCCTTCGTGGCGCGTAGTCTTTTGTCCAGGGGGTGATGGCAACCACATTGAGCAGATTTCCTGCCCGAACCGGGTAGTGGACCAGGTGTGTGTTTGGCCCAAGCCACAAGCCCGTTGAGGTGCGCGACAATGCAGGGTTTGTGGATTCAATGTCGATCAGCGCACGCCAGGCGATCTGGCCGGTAAACTGAGGCGTCTCACTGTCATGGACGTATTTGCGCAATGTCGACCAGGCACCATCGGCACCGATGACGGCCGATACGACATATTCCTCGGTGGTTTGGTGTTGAGACTCACATAGCAATGTCAGGCCATTTGCATGGGCTGCCAGGTCGGCCACTTGTGACCCGCGGTGAATATCGATATCTTCCCGGTCCTCGCAGGCGGTTTGCAGAATATGTGCCAGATCTACGCGATGGATCGTTGTGTAGGGCGCACCGTAACGTTGCAAACAGGTTTCGCCCAAATCGAACCGGATCAGCGGCGCGCCGGTCAACCCGCACCCGATGTCAATCGAATTTGGCACAAAACCCACTGTGTTCAGTGATCGGGACAGGCCAAGTTCAGCCAGCACTTTGTAGGCATTGGGGGAAATTTGAATGCCGGTGCCGGTGGTTGCGGGTTTCGGCGATTTCTCAAACAGCAAAACCCGAAAACCGGCCCTTTCAAGAAACAGTGCTGCTGTCATGCCAGCAATGCCGGCACCGGCAATCGCGATAATCCGTCTATCGCGTTTCAAAGGGTCACGCCCGTATTAAGCGTTCTGGTCGGCCAGCAAACACCCATCAGGGGTCGTCTGGTGCGGTTTGAGTGCTGCGTCATATTTGAAGAGGGTCGAGCAATATGGGCATACTTTTTCAGCATCCTCACCCATGTCGAGAAACACATGCGGATGGTCATTTGGAGCGCTCGCACCCACGCACATAAACTCTTTGACCCCAACGGAAATGTTGCCAACGCCACCATCATTGTGAAAATGGGGTACAACAGCCTTTGCCATATCTTCGTCCCGCTCAATGTGAAATATCTAGCCTTGGGTTTATACGGTGGAGCGGAGTTTGCAAAGCTGTCATTTTGCCTCCCTCCACTCTTGCGAACGGTTGCAATACTGCGCACAAGGATGAAGAAACCATCAACACGAATACACCTATCTCGGTGGGCCGTTGGGCCGTTGGGCTGTTGCGTAGGCAGAGGGCGGATTGAATGACGCAGATACAGATTGCGAAATTAAGGCAGGCGGATATTGCCTATTATGATTTTTCCGGTTCCGCTGGCGACAAAACCATCCTGCTGATCCATGGATTCGCGTCGTCCGCTCAGGTTAACTGGATTGGTACAGGCTGGGTGAAACTGCTCACCGGATCCGGTTATCGGGTGATTGCCATCGATAATCGTGGGCATGGCAAAAGCAGCAAGTTTTATTCTCCCAGAGATTATGGCCCCGATATTTTTGCTGCCGATGCGTTGGCATTGCTCGACCATCTGGACATCGCTGCCAGCGACGTGATGGGGTATTCCATGGGTGCACGCATAACAGCATGGTTGAGTCACTCAGCCCCACAGCGGGTTACAAAAGCGATATATGGGGGGATGGGCAGTCACATTTTTGGTGGACGCGGCGGTTATCATTTGATCGCTGAAGCGCTGGAAACTGAAGATCCGAATTCAATAACTGATCCAGGTGCGTTGGCTTTTAGAAAATTTGCCGATGCGACCAGGAGTGACCGAATGGCACTGGCCGCCTGTATTCGGCCATCCAAACATAACATCACTCCTGAAATCGTCAGATCGATTCAGGTGCCGACGCTGATTGCTGTTGGCAGCGAAGATGATATTGGCGGATCACCCCAACAACTGGCGAACATGATGCCGTCGGCCAGAGCTCATACAATTGAGGGGCTTGATCATATGAAAGCGACGGGCGCGGAAAGCTACAAAGCTGCGGTAATGGCATTTTTGCTGTGAGTGCGGTTTGATGATTGACGTGGATTGTAAGCCGCAAACGACAGAGCTGATTGGATCGGAAGGTAACCAACTGACCGCATCGGTCTATCAACCCGACAAACAAAGTTCCAACCCGGCGATCCTGATGATGCACGGCGGTGGCCAAACGCGTCATTCCTGGGATGGCGCTGCCCATCAATTGGTTAAAAGGGGAAATACTGTTGTAACGGTGGACGCACGTGGTCACGGCGACAGCGAGTGGGTGACAAGTGAGAATTACCGTTTTCAAGACAATTGCGACGATTTGCGGCAAGTCGCTATTCAAGTCAGCGCTCAATTCGGTGCAGATAACAGGCCACCAATCGTTGTAGGGGCATCGATGGGCGGTCTTTCGGCGATTTTGGCACAGGCTCCTGAAGAGACCGGCTCGATTTCACACTTGTTTTCAGCAATCGTTTTAGTCGATATCACTCCCCGCATGCAGGCATCGGGAGTGGACAAGATTCTCGGTTTCATGTCGAAAGACCTGCGCCATGGATTTGCCAGTATAGGCGAAGCTGGTGAGGCGATTGCGACTTATCTGCCTCACCGAACCCGGCCAAGGTCGTTGGACGGGCTGGCTAAAAATCTGAGACAGAAATTAGATGGCAGGTGGTATTGGCATTGGGACCCGGCCTTTGTAGAAGGTCGCAACAACATCATGACTGGAAGCTCACAACGCCACGAAGTCCTGCTCGAGGCAGCTCAGCAGATCACCGTACCGACTTTGCTGGTGCGGGGCGGAAAGTCCGAGTTGGTCACCGAAGAGGCTGCTGCAGAATTTTTGCAGCACGTACCTCATGCCAAATATGTTGACGTGACGGATGCGGGTCACATGGTGGCTGGTGATAGAAACGACATTTTTGCCGAGGCTATTATCAATTTTTTGGTCGGGCAGGGACTGGCTTAGATTCCTTTGAATTCTGGCTGTCGTTTCTCGCGAAATGCGGCGCGACCTTCGGCATAATCCTGACTTGAAAATGTTGCGTCACTTGCCGCTTTGGCATGTTCCCAATTTGCTGTCCGCATTGCAAGGACCGCAGACTTCGTTGCTGCATGGGTCAAAGGCGCTAACTGCGATATGGCGCCGGCAAGTTGGTCAATCCGTTGGTCTAGTTCGTCTTCAAGGACAACTTCACTTAAAAATCCCATTCGCTGCATATCTTCTGCGGAGTATCGCGATGCGGTATATAAGAGTGATTTTGCATTTTGTGCGCCAATGGCCTGGACGATATCTGCCATCGCCTCCACCGGATATCCAAGCCCCAGTTTTGCGGCGGGAACAGCAAATCTGGCGTTGTCGGATGCTATTCTCAAATCGCAAGCTGCAGCCAGACCAAATCCACCACCGAAGCAATACCCCTTAATTTTGGCGATTGTCGGTACGCAGCAATTGCGAATAGCGGCGAATGCTTCAATATTGCTGGCTTCATAGATGCGCGCGGTTGATGCATCTTTCCGCACACGATCAAATTCAGATATATCTGCCCCGGCGCAAAAGTCGTTTTGTGCCCCACTCATGATGATTACCCGCACTCCCTTGTCGAGCATTTCCTCAACCGCTGGCTTAATGCTCAGCCAGCCAGACTGGGGCAGCGCGTTGTATTTCTTCCGATTGGTAAGCACAAGCGTGCCAACAGTCTTGTTAATCTGTTGCTCGACATGAGATTGACTCATTTCAAGATACCCTTCATTTTTTGCCTTTAAGCTGCCGGTGCCATGACCTATGTAAGGTTGAGACGCAAGGCGCATCGTTACAAGGAAAATATTATGGCGAGCAAAGTTTCAGCCGTCGACAATAACACTCCTGCATCCCCTGACGTGGTTCAACTGGACCCTGTATGGGTGGCGCTGCGCGAAGAAGCGCAACAGATTATTGAGAATGATCCGGCGATGAGCGGCCTGGTTTATGGCAATGTGCTTAATCAAAAGTCACTGGAAGATGCGGTCGTGCAGCGAATTTGCGAACGTCTGCGCCAGCCCGAATTCTCTGCTGACATGATCCGTGGTGTCTTCAATGAAATGCGGGCTGACTGGCCGGAATGGTCGGAAATCGTGCGGGTTGATATTGCTGCTGTTTATGACCGTGACCCGGCCTGCACCCGTTTCATCGAGCCCATTTTGTATTTTAAGGGCTTTCATGCAATTCAGACTCATCGTCTGGCACATTGGGCATGGCATCAGGGGCGGCGCGACTTTGCGCTCTATTTGCAGAGCCGTTCGAGCCAGATATTTCAAACCGACATCAATCCCCAGGCGAAGCTCGGACGCGGTATCTTCATGGACCATGCGACCGGTATCGTGATCGGGGCAACTGCTGTGGTTGGAGATGATGTGTCCATTCTGCAGGACGTCACGCTTGGTGGCACCGGCAAGGAAGGCGGCGACCGTCATCCCAAGGTCAAAGATGGTGTGTTGATTGGTGCTGGAGCCAAGGTTCTCGGCAACATCGAAATTGGTGCCTGTTCTCGCGTTGCTGCAGGTGCATTGGTCGTCAAACCGGTGCCTGAAAAATCAACGGTAGCGGGCGTACCTGCGCGGGTGGTTGGTGTGGCTGGTTGTTCGCAACCATCACGCACGATGAACCAGATATTGGCCGAAGATAAATAAGCCTTTGGGTGAAACGGACTGCCACTTGCCTTGCTGGCAAAATTTGGCGTAAGCACCACAAGACGGTGCGTGCACAATGGATGACTGATGCTGACCCAATCTGAGATCGACAGCTTGACCGATTACCTTTGCAAGGTTTTCAGCACTTCAGAACTTGTAGTTTTGCAGCATCCCGAAGAAGACGAGCAGGCGCTGGTCGCCATTGGACAAGAGTTCTTTGCCCGCATTGAGCGCGATGAGGACGAAGGGGAATTGTCCTACAATTTTACTAAGGACGTGCCGGATCAACCGCATGAGGAAATGGACGCCCAGTTCAAAGTCATCTTCAATTCACAATCGGTGGAGATCCGCAGACGCCAAAACAAGGTAGATTCCGCTGAAATTTACAAAAACGACGAATTTTTGGGGGTCTTGTATGATGATGATTCAAACTCCGCAGGCATGCAGGTCTTCAACATGGCGATCCTCGATATCGACCTGATGCCGGAAGAATAGAGCGCTGCGCCTGAGATTAGGGCGCGTTATTTATTTGTAGCAACAATGTGCGACAGTTTCCTCGAAACCAGCATTTCAACTTCCTTCCAATAGGGCAGCAGAGTGCGGGAAAACCTGTAGCGGGCGATTAATCCCGATCCAACGAAAAAATCCCGCATACATGTCGGGGAGGCAAGTTGATCATCTCTTTGGCAACGGGCCACCCAGGGTGGGTCGCCGCCAGCCGAGATTGCAAGCTCTTCTCCATCATAGCCCGACCCTGTGGTAAATTTGCGTAATGTCAGATCCGCCGGTCCCTGTTGAGGAGGCCCGGAAAGGAGTTTTGAATATATTGGCTTCAGTCGAAGACTCATCTCGGCATTTACCGTTCGTTGGCTCAGAGTCAGAAATATCAGGTCCTGCGTTCCGTCTGGCGTAAGGAAGGTTCTCCTGTTGACTTCCAAAAAGCCTGTTCCATCGACCCAATACATCACCAGATCGGCTCGATTTAGCACGTTTTTTTTGCGTTGACTGGCGAAGCGCAGCAGGTTTAGAGGGATTTCCAGTACATCATTTCCGATAATGAATTGCTGCGTCGACGTGTCGACTGTGAATTCGTGCGTAGTCAATCGGGATTTGAGCCAAAATACACCAGCTACCGTCAGCACGCCAAACAGCATCAACAGGCCAAATATCTTGCTCCAACTGGTCAATTAAACGATTCCCTGACAGTGCAATACATAGATCGTGTTCTAACTGTTGGGGCTAGCGCTTCAGCGCTTGTCAATCAAGCTTAGCAAGCCGTATTACAGCGCAAACATTTGGAGTTAGCCATGCCCCTATACGAACTAGACGGAGTCTCACCAAAACTTGCTGGTCAGACTATGCCGAACAATGATTGTTGGGTTGCGCCCTGCGCCACTTTGATCGGCAAGATTGTCCTGAAACAAGATGCCAATGTCTGGTTCGGTGCAGTATTGCGCGGAGACAATGAGGAAATTGTGATTGGTGAAGGCAGTAATGTTCAGGATCTGACCATGATGCACACCGATATGGGCTTCCCATTGACGGTAGGTCGCAATTGCACAATCGGTCACAAGGCGATTATTCACGGGTGCACAATTGGCGACAATTCGCTGATTGGCATGGGGGCAATAGTAATGAACGGAACGATAATTGGCAAAAACTGCCTTGTCGGTGCCGGAGCGTTGATTCCCGAGGGCAAGGTTATCCCAGATGGGTCTCTGGTCTTGGGAGCACCCGGCAAAGTGGTGCGGTCACTGAATCAGGAGGACCATGAAGGCATGACGGCTGCAGCTCACCATTATGTGGAAAACAGTCGGCGGTTTCGATCCAGCCTGAAACCGGTCCAGCCGTAGCGCGCCCCAACCCACTGAAATTGAAAAAAATGGGGTCGGCTCACATCATGCGAACCGACCCCGTTGACCTGGTCTCGGTGGGGACGGGGAAGTGGGGACGTGACCAGGTCAATTGGTTTCGTCGGTTACCCGTCGATTTCTTCAGTAACTGGCGACTTGGTTGCGCCGGTCAATAATTGTGGTCCAGTGACCGGTATGTCTGGTCGACTGGCGTTTGAGATAGCGGTAGGCAGTTTTGTCCCACTGCTTTACCTTGCCCTCCAGATTGTCGAGCACATAGTCGGCGCGATCAGTGCGCACGGTCAGCACTGCGTGACCGTCGCCGTTTGGTTGCTTCACAACGGTGATCAGCAAGCTTGATTCAGGCCAGCCGCGTTGCAACAACATATAGCGCTTTAACAGGACATAATCCTCGCAGTCGCCATAAGATTTTGGGTAAGTCCAATGTTCCTCAACCCCGTAAAGGTCCAAATCAGTGACCGGTTCAACATTGTTGTTTGAGAAACTATTGATTTCGACCAAATCGTTCCAACGTTTCTTGGTCAATTTGGGTGCCGATGTAGCTTTGCTGCGAACGGCGCATTCCTGTGGCAGCTGCTGACAGAAATAAGCATGGCCAATTGGTTGCGAGGTACGTCCAGCCGTCGGCATATGAGTACGTGCATCGGCACTGAATGCTCCCGAGAGCGTTCCTGCAAAAATCATGGTTGTCGCCACGATTGTTTTTTTGAAAGTGTTCATGTGTCTTTGGTCTCCCGTCCGTTGGGAGAAGTTGACACAGGAAATTTTACGTCAGATTAGAAATAAAGCGTTGAATTAAAACAGTTTTATATAAAGGTTGATGTAAATTTGAATCGTATTTAGTTCAATTTTTATCTAAATTTTCGGGCTGTTGGAATTGCTTCGCCAATCACATGGGGAAAGACTTTCAACACATTACAAAATCAATTCCGATTGAATTGGCAATGAAATAGGTTTGTCGCGAATTTCGCGTTCGCGTCATCGGGCCAGGAAGGGAATTACTGCAGCATAGAGAATATCCGGACAGAGCGGATTTAGCTGAAGCGCTGTTTGACCGTTTTCTGATTTGTCACGGAGGCGAACTGCATTCCGATGCCCTCCTGGAAGTGACGCACCACGGTGCCTTCCATTCCGGCAAGCCACACCTTGGAACCAATGGCCGGTTTTACGTCAATTTGGATGGCGGCACCGGACAGGGAAATATCAATAATTTTAATAGGATAGGCGCGGCCGTCAGCAAGCCTTAGCTCAGAATTCGTGTTCTGAGGTTCAATTCTTTGATGATCTCTTAAGTTGTCTTCGCCAAACGCATTGTGATTTTCCAACTGCCTTAACTGGGCAGCCAATTTCTCTCGTTTGCGGGGTGTGCAATCAATTTCAATGGCGAAACCATCCTGAAAATGAGTGCTGATATTGCCTTCAATCCGGCCGACATTATCCAGATAGACAATCGCGCGGTCGCCAATTTTTGGACTGTGGGCGGAAACCAGCTTGGCTTCGTCCGGCGACATCTCGACCGCCTGACAGGGGATTTCCAGTTGATTGGGCAGCATGCAGCGTCCAAACAGCGCAACCGCAGTTGATTGGTAAGTAGAGCGGGGCGGTTCTTTTGAACTCTGAAGAATGGCCTGATCCATCAAATAATCGCGAACACAAGGGGTCAGTCGCGCTGACAACTCGCCAAATTTAGCGTGTGCATGGTTAACGAACTCTTCTTTTTGGCTGAATTATATGGCTTGTCGCGTAAAAATCAGACGCCTGTGGGCTCCAGCCTACAAAATTGAAGACCTCCTGAACAAGTTACAGTTGATATTTGGGTCTCATCCTACATTGATCAGGTGCGGCCGCCGTCAATGATCCGCAGATGTTTAACTTGTCGTGCGGTTGAATAATCAAATGAAATGGCGTCACCTGTGATTGAATTTTTCTGATGGGAAAAAATTGACGGAGCATTGATGTTGCTGCGCCTTGATCCCAGCTGATTGTCCATGGGTTTGATATCCAGCGGTTGAAATTTCGGTGCGGTATCTTCCCACGGGCGTAAAATTCTAACGCTGCGGACAGATTGACCAATAATCGGCGTTGTTCCGAGCCAGGCCGGGTTCTCGCATGGCGTCGTAATTCCGAGGACGCGCTCACCAGGCTGTCCCTCGTGCAGCAATGGCAATATCAAGGTTTCGATATTGACCGTGTCGCCATAGGCCGTTTCACCCAATGAGCAGATCAGCACGATGTAATCGTCGACTCCCAAACGATGAACCCAACTTTCCGCTGACTGCTGATCTTCGCCTACAAAAGCTTCCGCGAAGTTCTCCTGCTTTAACTCTCGGCCATACATGCTGCACAGATGTGTGCCAGCAAGGCGATAACTGACATTGGGTCCGTCTCGTTCCAGGATAAACATGTTTCCCAAAATCGAGCGGCAGTCGCTCGGTTGAATGTCGTTACGCGACGGCCAGTTCCGGGTGGATACCTCGCCGGGTTGGTTGCCCGTTTCCCAATATAGGTTCAACCAGTAATCCAACATCTGTTTTGTATTTTTTTGACGCATCGATCCGCATTCTGTTTCTTAAATGACCTGCCGGGGTTGAAATCGTCCCATTGTGAAACACTACGGGGGATGCCTCGGCACTATGCGATCACAAGTTGCAGAATGCGTGCCAGTTGACTGCGCCGAAACTGTCAATCTGGATAGTGCACAGCTTTTCAGGGTAGGAACCGGAGATAAGCCGGTGGAACTTTCTATCAGGTGCGAAAATGGCGTTTGGCTTATTCCGGCTGCTCGACATTCATTCACATAGAACGGACGGGTGCCCCGTTTGGTTTGGTTTGAAGCCGGTATTTGTTAACGTCTGTTAACCATGACCGGTGGATCTGATTGAATTGCATCGGTTAATCTGCCATTAACTATGCATACTCCAGGGGTCTGGCGAGAACCGCGAGGCTCAAATACCTCGAAACGAATGACAGCGCATCGTTTCGAAAAACTGGTCTAAGGTTCACGAATACATCGGGGGATGGGGAATTCGGGACTGACCAATAGCCCGGTGCTAGGCACCGGGCTATTTTTTTGTCTTTTAGTTCCAGTTGAGTTGATGTCAGTCCGCAAGCGCATGGGCACGTTTCAATCCGAAGCGTTTCAAGCTAGAAACTAAAAAATGCCAACGCTGGATCATTGCCTGTGACTGAACCAGAACCGATCGCCGAGGAAAACCCTCCGGCATTTAATCTGCCCGGTCCGATATTGGTACTTGGTGCTGCGATGATTGTTGTCCATGTCATTCGCAGCCAGACGTTGAGCTATGAATGGGACTATTGGGTGCTGAATGTGTTTGCATTCGTGCCGGCGTTCTATCAAGCACTGCCGGGTCAACTTGTTGAACCATTGTCAATTTATTGGAGTCCGCTTACTCACGGGTTCCTGCATGGCGACTGGACGCATCTTCTGGTCAATTTAGTCTGGCTTGCAGCATTTGGCAGCGCTGTTGCACGACGATTGGGGCCGCGACGTTTTATCATATTCATGATTTTTGGAACAATCGCCGGAGCAGGGGCGCACTATTTGTTTCACGCGATGAGCCATTCGCCGGTAATCGGGGCCTCTGGCGCTGTGTCTGCCTGTATGGGCGCAGCCGTGCGCTTTGCCTTTGCACCTGGTCAGCCGATCAGCGCTGCCACCAACCGGCCCTCAGTCTCGTTGCTGCAATCATTGGGCAATCGCAGCATCATGACCTTTGTTCTGATCTGGTTTGGCTTCAATTTCCTGGTTGGTTCGGGAATTATTCCATTGGGTGTGGAAGGCCACATAGCATGGGAAGCCCATATGGGAGGTTTTCTGCTTGGCTGGCTGGGTTTTGCGATGTTTGATCCGGTGGGCCGTCGGCGATTTCTGCCATAGGTGTCCAGTGCAGGCCCAGTACGGAAGAAGGCAACTTCAACTCAATGCGCTTGATCGTGCGGAGGATAATGCCTGCAACCGGGGGATTTCCAGCTTAGTCGCCTCGTAGCCGATGTCGATGGCTTCATCAGCACGATGAAATTCGGCGAGACCGATACTTCCAACAGGCGGGCGCAGCGAGATGTCAGGAGGGTCGCCAGCCAGTCGGGACCGGGCAATTCTGTCCTGAATGATATTGAACGCTTCGACCATCGCTCCGGTAATGCCCAGAGCTTTGCCCAAGCGGCTCATGGTGTTTTTTGTACCTGGTTGGGATTGGCCCGGAAATGAAACAACATCTCCGAATTCGTGGCTCGAATTGCGGACCACCGTACCCCGGCCAAACATATCGTATGACAAATTGACGGCCACAACTGCATCAGCCTCAAAAGCTCGGCACACAGATACAGGAACCGGATTGACCAAGGCACCATCCACCAGGATCCGATTACCAATGCGCACCGGTTCGAAGATTCCGGGCAAGGCGTAGGACGCCCGCATGGCATCGATCAGCGAACCTTCGCTGAGCCAGATCTCATGGCCGGTGCTGATTTCGGTTGACACACAAACCATCGGCCGGCTGAGATTTTCAATACGCACATTCCCCATGTGCTCTTCCATGCGCTCGGCCAGTTTATAACCAGAGATAAGACCGGCACCACGCAGGCTAAGGTCGAGAAAACCTACGATCCGCCGCGGCGTCAACGAGCGGGCGAATTTTTCAAGTTCATCGAGTTTTCCTGCCAGATAACAACCACCGACCAGCGCGCCAATTGACGTGCCAGCGATCATCTTGATGGGGATTTCTGCTTCGTCCAGAGCTTTGATGACGCCAATGTGTGCCCAGCCGGGGGCTACCCCTCCACCGAGGGCCAGGGCGATTCCAGGTTCGCTCGTCTCAGTTGAATGACCTGGATGCATGTCCTCAGCAATATCTTCCACACTTGCACGAAACATAGCGGCACTTCCTTTGTCCGCGTTCATTATGTCTCGAAATAATAACTAAGTTATGAAAACCAAGCTTTGGCAGCGTTGATCGGGATCAAGAACCATACACTTTTTTGGGGTCAAACAGAGGTGCTTCGCCGGTTGGTTCCAAAGTGGCTAATCCTTCCTTGGCAACGATGCGCCGAAAAAAGCAGGATTTCTGTCCGGTATGGCAAGCAGCGCCATGTCCATGAGCGGTCACTGAAAGCCACACCGCATCTTGATCACAGTCAACCCACATGTCGTCGATCGAAAGCACGTTTCCCGACGTGCCACCCTTGTGCCAGATTTGATTGCGCGAACGGCTGAAGAAATGCGCCTCGCCGCTCGAAATGCTGAGCTCCAGTGCTGCTTCATTCATGTGAGCAACCATCAGTGGCCTGCCGCTGGCAGATTCCGACACCACAGCGGTCACCAGACCGTTTGCATTGAATTTGGGCATCAACTGAGTACCCGATTCGCGATCGGGCAAATTGTTTTTCGCTGGGGACACGAAGCTGGGCTCCTATCGTACCACGGACATGAACCGCAGCTGCTCCTGAGGGTCATCTTTGTAGGAACCCGTAAAAGTCGTTGTCAAAGTGGTTGAACCCTGTTTGCGAATGCCACGCATTGCCATGCACAAATGTTCTGCTTCAATCAATACAGCCACCCCACGTGGTTCCAGCGCATCTTGAATGGCGTGGGCAACCTGCGCGGTCATGCTTTCCTGAGTTTGCAGCCGATGGGCAAAAATATCCACCACACGAGCAATTTTCGACAGGCCCAACACGCGGCCATCTGGTAAATAGGCTACCTGCGCCTTGCCAATAATAGGCACCATGTGATGTTCGCAGTGTGAATAAAAGGCAATATCCTTGACCACAACCATATCGTCGTAGCCAGCCACCTCTTCAAAGGTGCGGCCCAGAATTTTGGCCGGGTCCTGATCATAGCCTCCATACAACTCGCCATAGGATTTGGCGACGCGGGCGGGCGTATCAAGCAGTCCTTCGCGGTCAGGATCATCACCACTCCACAGGAGCAATGTGCGCACAGCAGCCTCCGCCTCTTCCTGAGACGGGCGCTTTATGTCGCGCTTAGGTTTGTTCAATAGGATGTCCAGCGACGCCTTGTCGACAATCTGGTCCATGAGAAGTATTCCAATTCGAGCAGTTAGTTTTCGCAAAAACCGGCGTTCCGCTCATGCCAACCTCTCTCTGGGGTTGCCGAGTAGCGCGTTTTGAAGACGAACTCGACGTAGGCATCAAGCTGGTTCCGGGGCCTTTTCGGCACGGTGACCACATTTAAGACGCGAACCGCAAACCAAAGTTTGAATTCTCGTCTCCAACACATAATATAGGAGAAACAAACCCCCTGCCAAGTACTAATGCGGGATCACATGTCGCATTCAGGCTGAACGCCGCTGGAGCCAATGATTTCATGAGCATCGATTCTGTCTACAATGCCAAGATTCTGGACTATGCTGGCAATATTGGCCGCATCGGCCGTTTGGAAGAACCCAACGGAACGGCAAAGGCCCACTCAAAACTCTGTGGCTCAACGGTTGTCGTGGATGTTAATCAGCAGGACGGCCGCGTCAGCGACTTTGCTCAGGACGTGAAGGCCTGCGCACTGGGACAGGCGTCAGCCGCGATTCTGGCAAAAAATGTGATCGGTTGTACGTTGGATGAGTTGAAACAGGTGCGCCAGCAAATGCTGTCAATGCTGAAGGAGAGTGGCCCTCCGCCCGGTGGAAAGTTTGAAGAGTTGAAATTCCTCGAACCGGTGCGCGATTATCGGGCCCGCCATGCATCAACCATGCTGCCATTTGATGCCGTGGTCAGTGCCATGGAGCAGGCTCTCGACAAGCAGGACGAACTTGCCTGAATCCAAGCCATATAACCGCAATTATTCCGGCCCCTGGCGCAAAACGCCGGGGCGGATTTTTGGGGTTGGGCTGGTGCGGTTTTATCAACTCACTCTTTCCAGCTTTATTGGCAGCAATTGTCGATTTCTGCCGACCTGTTCCGAATACGCCTATGAGGCCATTGCCCGCCACGGTCTGTGGCGTGGTGGCAGGCTAAGTCTGGCGCGTATTGCAAGGTGCAATCCATGGAAATCACTGGGCGGTTCCCACGGCCATGACCCAGTGCCGGATTGAGTTTCAAAACTTGCAACCGTTGACCCGGCTAAAACCATCGCATAAGAGCAGAGCCATAAATAAACCACCCGCGTTGTTTGCGGGACTGGATACAGGAGCATGTCATGGCAAATCCAGCCCAATCCCCCGTCGTATCTCTAGAATTTCCCGATGGCACTGTCCGCGAGTTTGAAGCCGGCATTTCCGGGCTTCAGATCGCCGAAGGAATTTCCAAATCCCTGGCTAAGAAATCTGTTGCGTATACGCTAAACAGTGACTTGAAGGATTTACAAGAACCCGTTGAACATTCAGGACAAATAGAAATTGTGACTCGTGCTGACGAACGGGCATTGGAGCTCATTCGCCACGATTGTGCACATGTGTTGGCAGAAGCCGTTCAGGATTTGTGGCCACAAACAAAGGTGACCATCGGTCCGGTCATCGAGAACGGCTTTTATTATGATTTCGACCGCGATGAACCATTTACCCCCGAAGATCTGGGCGTCATTGAGAAAAAAATGCGTCAGATCATTGCCCGCAATGATTCTTTTTCCAAGGAAGTGTGGAGCCGCGACGACGCCAAAGCCTATTTTGAAACAACCGGCGAAACCTACAAGGTGGAACTGGTTGATGCGATCGATGCTGACCAAAATCTCAATATTTACAAACAAGGTGAGTGGCTTGATCTGTGTCTGGGGCCCCATGGGCCGTCAACGGCTAATGTCGGCAACGCGTTCAAGCTGATGAACGTCGCCGGTGCCTATTGGCGTGGCGATAGCGACAACCAGATGTTGAGCCGTATCTACGGCACCGCCTGGGCCGATGAGAAGCAATTGAAGAACTATCTCTTTATGTTGGAAGAAGCGCAAAAACGTGACCACCGCAAACTGGGTCGCGAAATGGATCTGTTTCATTTTCAAGAAGAGGGCCCCGGGGTGGTCTTCTGGCATGCCAAGGGCTGGCGGGTTTTTCAGAATCTGGTCAATTATATGCGTCGACGGATCGAAGAACACGGCTATGACGAGGTTAATGCGCCACAAATCCTCGACAAAGCGCTGTGGCAGACTTCCGGTCACTGGGACTGGTACCGCGAAAACATGTTTATCACGGTGACCGAAGACGACCGTCAATTCGCTATCAAACCGATGAATTGTCCCGGCCACGTTCAGATATTCAAGAACGGATTGCGCTCCTATCGGGAATTGCCGGTCAAAATGGCTGAATTTGGCAATGTGCACAGATACGAGCCCTCGGGTGCTCTGCACGGTCTGATGCGGGTGCGTGGATTTACGCAGGACGATGCCCATGTGTTCTGTACACCTGAGCAGCTCGAAGATGAGTGCCTGCGCATCAACGATCTGATCCTGACCACCTATGCTGATTTTGGTTTTGACAATATCGTGGTCAAACTGTCGACCCGACCTGAAAAGCGTGTCGGCAGCGATGCGGGCTGGGACCGCGCAGAAGCCGTTATGCAAAAGGTTCTGGACAAGATTGAAGCGGACTCCGAAGGTCGCATCAAAACCGAACTCAATCCGGGTGAGGGGGCCTTTTATGGCCCAAAATTCGAGTATGTTTTGCGCGATGCTATCGGTCGGGACTGGCAATGCGGCACCACTCAAGTGGATTTTGCCCTGCCAGAAAGATTCGGAGCTTTCTACATCGATCAGAATTCGGAAAAGCAGGAACCTGTCATGGTCCACCGTGCTATTTGCGGGTCCATGGAGCGGTTCATCGGCATCTTGATTGAGCATTATGCAGGCCATTTCCCCCTGTGGATGGCACCGGTGCAAGCGGTAGTTGCGACAATCACGTCAGAAGCCGATGATTATGGTGCAAAGGTCGCCGAAGCATTGCGGGATGCTGGCCTGCATGTGGAAACTGATTTTCGAAACGAAAAGATCAATTACAAGGTGCGGGAACATTCGTTGGCCAAGGTCCCGGCAATTATCGCAATTGGTGCGCGTGAAGCCGAACAGGGTACCGTGAGTATTCGACGTCTTGGTTCCAAACATCAGGCATCGATGACGCTGGAAGAGGCGGTCACCAGTCTATCGGATGAGGCTGTGCCTCCAGATGTGCGGCGCAAAAAACTGGCCCGGGCCAACCGTCACTGAACGGCTCCGGATGCGGTTTATTCCAGCAGAACTTCAATTGCGGCATTCTCCCCGGATCGAACCGCGAAAGTCCGTCGATAATTGTCGTCACCGTTGCGCACGACCGCTTCATACGATCCCTCTGCAAGGACCAGGAACGGCGACACCAACTGGCTGCTGAAAACATTGTCTCCATCTTCGGTGAAGACCGACCAGGAAGTGTTGGCAACCGGGTCACCTCCGGGCCTTGAAACGAGCCTGAGAGATACACCGGCGCCGCGGTGCTGCAAGACGGCTTTGGTGACTTGACCGGCCTTGACTTCAAGATCGGCTCGCACGGTGGCGTTAATCGTGCCGTAGCGTGAAAGCACATGATAAGTGCCTTCGTTGAGCTGGACAATTTTATTTGGCTCTACATTGGGAGCGATCATTTTGCGTTGGCCTTCTTCATTCTGCTGTCTTTCGAAAATAGAAAAACGCAGATGTTTGGGCTGAATTACATGATTTGCCGTCTCCGCATTCAGCACCAATCCACCGGCTTGGAGAATGAAGCTTTCGGCCAAATTTTCGGCGCCAATGTTAATGCGCTTGCTGGCACCGGCACGGCCAAATGCTGCGTGAACCAGATATGTGCCCGAATTCAGGTTGATTGATGCGGAGCCCCCGCGCGCGGTTGCGATAACCGGTAACTTCCCGTCGATATCGGCTTTGTCGCGAAATACTCGCCACACCACTCCTCGTTCGATGGCGGGACCTTCAGATACCAAATACGCATCGAGCAACAATTGATATGCTGGACGGGTGTTATTGGAAGGCGACAGTCCGGCCGAATACTCCACGTTTGCATTCTGTGCCCATGACGGGAACGCAATCAGAAGAATTAGGCCAGCAATAAAGACTCGAATTTGCATTTCGAACCTTTCTCTTACTCTTATGGCATTTTCAAGTCGCAATTGGTGAAGTAGGTAAGGTTCGTCGAAACAAAGTAAGTTCAACGATGACAGATCTCACAGAATATATGAAAACACGACGCTCCTCGCTGTCGCTCACTCTGGATCCGCCGGGCCCCGACGACACGCAATTGCGCACAATATTGCATGTAGCTACCCGGGTTCCCGATCACGGAAAACTGGCTCCCTGGCGATTTGAATTGTGGCCAGGCCCGGTGCGGCAAAAAATTCACGAAGATCTGCTGCAACTGCTTGCGGGCTTGGAAGATATGCCCGATCGAGAAAAGCAGGTACAGGCCACCCGTAAACTACTTCATGCGCCTTGTGTGTTGGTGGTTATCAGCACTGCGCAAGCACATCCAAAAATACCGATTTGGGAACAGCACCTGTCGGCTGGTGCAGCCTGTATGAACACGCTGATCGCATCAAATTCACTAGGCTTTGAAGCCCAGTGGCTGACGGCCTGGTATGTCTATGAAGACAAGGCCCGTAAAATTCTAGGGCTGAAGGACGGTGAACAGATTGCCGGGATTATTCACATAGGCACTTCAGAAATTGCCAAATCAGAACGGCCAAGGCCCGAGATCGACAATCATTTCTCCATACGAGAAAGCTAGCAATTATGTTCTACAAAGCAGACGAACCACATGGGCTTCCTTACAACCCCTTCAAAGCCATTGTTGCTCCGCGCCCGATTGGATGGATTTCCAGTCTCGACAGTGAGGGACTGCCCAACCTTGCACCTTATTCATTCTTCAATGGGGTCTGTGACACGCCCCCAATATTGATGTTTTCTTCCGGCGGCTTGAAAGACAGCGCCAAGAATATCTCCCAGACGGGCGAATTCACCTTCAACTATGTCAGTCGCTCCATGAAGGAAGAGATGAACATCACCTCAGCCATGCTGCCTCCAGGGGTCAATGAATTCGAAAAGGCTGGTCTGGAAATGGCCGCCGGTGAAACTGTGGCCTGTCCTCGAGTGAGTGGTGCTGCTGCGGCGCTGGAGTGCAAATTGTTGGAAATCATCAATCCAACGTTACTTGATGGAACAAAGGCGCCATATTTCCTGATACTGGGACAGGTGGTAGGTGTTCATATCGACGATGCGATGATCACACCAGAGGGCCGTTTTGACACCATGAAAGCTGATCCGATCTTGCGTTCTGGTTATCACGACTATGTGTGTCTTGATGAATTGTTCGAGCTGGTGAGGCCACAATAAGCGTGATGATTGGAAGTGTTTCACGGTTTTCCGCGTTCAACTTTATTTTACCAACAGCGCAATATGACTTGTTAAAGTCGTAATTCATGCCTAGTTGATGTTATCGATGTTTGACGAACACCTGCTCTGCCTCCCCATCGCCGATGGTTTTGCATTCAGACTATTCTCCAATCTCGAAATACAGGGGCACAATTTCGTGTCTCAATGCAAACTTGAAGTGAAAGAACTACCATGACCACAGGTACCGTAAAATTCTACAACGAAACCAAGGGATTTGGCTTTATCCAGCCAGACGACGGCGGCAAGGACGTATTTGTTCACGCCACTGCTCTTGAGCGTAACGGATTGACGGGCCTTTCTGAAGGCCAAAAAGTGAGTTTTGAGACTGACGTCGATCCGCGTTCCGGCAAGCCTGCCGTTAGCAAAATCGAAGCTTCTTAAAGTCACAATCTGAGCCAACCGGCTCAAACCGAATGTCAAAGCCGCCTTTTCCTCCAGAAACGGCGGCTTTTTTGTTGGCTGGGTTAACCGGCGCGCGGATTAGCGCAACCACTTGTTGAAAATCTTCAACTTGCGCCCTGCGGATTGTCAGGACGTCATTCATTTCAGTTTCAATCGCTTATATCTTGTCAGAAGGTTTTGCGCTTTGCGCAAGTGAGGGCGGTCCAGCATCTCGCCATCGACGCCCAAAACGCCTGGATTTCCCGCCGCATCAAATGCATCAACTATCTTTTGCGCCCGAGCAATTTCGTCGGCACCGGGTGTATAAATTTGATTGATGATCGGCACCTGCGCCGGATGAATTGCCATTTTGGCGGTAAACCCGTCGAGCTTGCCTTCGCGGCATTCCCGCGCCAATCCCGCCTCGTCGCGAAAATCAGTATAGACTGTGTCAATTGGTTCGACGCCAGCAGCGATCGCGCCGAGCAAGGTTTGAACACGGGCATAGCGAAAGACATCCCGATAGGTGCCATCTTCTTTTCGGCGAGCTGAACCGATATCAGCTGATAAATCTTCAGCCCCCCATGCAACGGCCTGCAGACGTTTGCTGGAGCGTCGATATGTGCCGGCGTTCAGCGCACCGATCGCCGATTCGGTGATGATGGCGATGATCTTCGTGGACCCGTCCACGATGTCATTTTCGACTTCATGAACCCGCAAAATTGCATCCAGGCGGGTGACATCCTGACCATGCTCGCATTTGGGTAGTACAATACCATCAGGACGAGACTTCATCACGATAGCGAGATCGTCTTCGGTCAGTTCAGTATCAAATGCATTGACCCGCACAAACAAACCGGGTCGTTGAGCCTGTTGGTTCACTTCGCTGAGAAACCCGCTGGCGATCTGACGTGCGAACTGCTTATTGTCCAAAGATACGGAGTCTTCCAGGTCAACAAAAAGACTGTCCGCACCGCAGGAAATACCCTTGGTCAGTTTCTTTTCGCTGTCTCCGGGAACGAACAGACCAGATCGCATCAACCGGCTCCCTGTGGTTTGCGCAGCATCATGGCCTGCCGGTGGCATTGGCAAACCAGGACGTCATCCTGATTGTACCCCTTGTGCAGGAAGTCGACGATCCCCCGGTCAGGTTTTGATCGCGATGCCCGCACTCCAACTACCTCGGTGGTGGCTCTTATCGTATCCCCCTGAAACACCGGATGCGGAAATTGTGTGTCCTTCATGCCAAGATTGCCGATCGTCGTACACAGCGTTGTATCGCCAACGGAAACTCCGATAACAAGTCCCAACGTCAGTACCGAGTTCATAAGCGGTTGGCCCCAGTCGGTTTGTTGCGAAAAGTGCCGGTCGATATGCAGCGGTTGCGGATTGAGCGTCATGGTTGAAAACAACATGTTGTCACTCTCGGTCAGCGTTTTGCGCAACTCATGTTCAAACACCTGACCTTCCTGAAATTCTTCAAAATACAATCCGGCCAACTTTTACTCCAATCGCCAAACAGGGGCGGCATCTCTTACCTATCGTGCAGCATGTCCTCTGCTCGAAATCAAGCTTATCAAATTGCAAATATTTATGGTGAACGTTCGGTTAAGAACTTTTGTGTAGCCTCATTTGCAATCCCGGGTAGGTCGGGTGGGTTTAGTGGTAACTGTGGTGTTGGGTAGTAATATGTTTGTAGAGCGTTTTATGACGTGGTCTGTTCAGTCAGGTGCAGATCAAAGAGCCAAGGCAATCAGTCGTTTGGCTGTGAAGTTATTTAACGGCCGGATTCCCGAAGCGGACCGGTCCGATGTCGAACAGGCCCTGACTCTTTATCTGGAAGATCCCAGCTCGAAAGTGCGAAAAGCGTTGGCCCAAGCAGTCGCGCGCTGCGATAACGCGCCGCGTCATCTGGTCTGGGCATTGGCCCGCGACATCACCGAAGTTGCTGAAAATATTTATGCTCAATCAACCATTTTGCGCAGTCGAGACCTGATCGATGCAGTTTGCCGGGGTGAGGTGGCCATCCAGTGTGCCATCGCAAACCGCGAGGAACTGGATGGAGATACAATTCGTGGGCTGGTCAAACATGCAGGAGCTGATGCCATTTGCCAATTGATGCAAAATCGACAGGTTGTACTTGGTCCAGGCCTGAAACACGACATTGCGGAGCGACTCGGCGACGATGCCGATATACGTACAATACTCCTGGACGACGACGGCATTGGCGCCGCGACCCGGCAAATGCTGGCAAACCGATTGTCTGGTTGCCTGTTGAATTTCGCCGATACAATGGGCTGGGGAGACCCTGGCCGTTTGCAGAACACCGCCAACGATGCCCGCAATAAAGTTACGGTCGAAATCGCCATGCAAACCGCACCAGAGCAGATGCCGGAATTTGTTGAACATTTGCAAACATCCGGCCAGTTGAGCGCAGCCTTGTTGATCCGTGCCTGCTGCATGGGCCATGCGGCGCTTCTTGAAAACGCATTGTCACTCCTCAGCGGTGCGTCCTTGAAACGGGTTCAGTCAATTGTCGATGATGGACGCGTGGCTGCCTTCAAATCGCTTTACGGACGCACGGGTCTGCCAAGTTCGGCTTATCCGGTTTTCGTTGCCGCAATCGAAGCATGGCGCGCACCACAGGAAATGCCGCAATTGATCGGCCAGATCATTTCGCGGGCTGAAGCCGATCAACAGGTGGATGGCGCTCTGCTTGCAATGCTCAGCCAGATGGCCTGCGAGGTCAACCGCGAAGCCGCGCAAGATTACAGCCGTCAGCTGATGTTGGCAGCGGCCTGAGCGGCTCTAATACCGAAACTGTTCATCAAGAATGCGTTCGTCCCAGGTATGTTCTGGGTCGAACAGCAATATGCCGCTGGCATCCCGGTCTTCGTGTATAAAGACTTCGACTGCAGATTTTATTTCGGTATTGTCGGCGACCGCGTTTATCGGACGCTTGTCGGGTTCCAGCACGGTGATGTGAACCTTTGCGGTGTTTGGCAACAGTGCTCCGCGCCAGTTTCTTGGGCGAAAGGCACTGACCGGAGTCAACGCAAGCAATGGAGATTTAAGCGGCAAAATCGGGCCATGAGCCGACAGATTGTAGGCGGTTGAACCTTGCGGTGTCGCCACCATTATACCGTCACACGACAACACCGCCATGCGTTCCTTGCCATCAATTTCGATACGTAACTTCGCAGCTTGATGAGACTGACGAAAGAGGGAAACTTCGTTGAACGCCATTGATTCATGGCGCTTTCCGTCTTCGTCGATCGCCACCATCTGCAAGGGATGAATGGTCGCTCTTAGTGCCAGATCCAATCGTTGATAGAGATCTTCATCACGATATTCGTTCATCAAAAAACCGACGGTGCCCTTATTCATTCCGAATACTGGCGTTCCTGAATTCATGAAATCCAATTGGGTTTGCAGCATGAATCCATCGCCGCCCAGGGCGACGATTATATTCGCCTTGTCGCGGTCGGTCTGCCCATAGCGTTCGATCAGAGCGGCGCAAGACTGCTTTGCAATGTCGGTGGAATTGGCAATGAAGCAAATTGTAGGTTTGGCCATGGCCCGGAATTCACCTAAATATTGAGAGAAGCTTGATCTTGATCAATCCAAACTGCGTTGTCCATTGCTAACAATAAGTGGCTGGAGTGTCCAAATACGGTGGTGGGGCACCATCGTTGGGCCAAGCACCTGTTCTGAGACTCCTCTCCCAAAACAGGTGCTTCCAGCATCAAGTTCCTATCCCATTTTCTGCAGCAGCGCATCCAGAGATGCTTTGGCGTCGCCATAGAACATGCGTGTGTTTTCCTTGAAGAAAAGCGGGTTTTCAACCCCGGAATAGCCAGTTCCTGCTCCCCTTTTTGAGACAAATACCTGCTTGGCCTTCCAGACTTCCAAAACCGGCATGCCTGCGATCGGGGAATTGGGGTCGTCCTGCGCAGATGGATTGACGATATCGTTGGAACCAACCACCATAACCACGTCGGTACCGGGCAAATCATCGTTGATTTCGTCCATTTCAAGAACGATATCGTAAGGCACTTTTGCTTCAGCCAGCAATACGTTCATGTGGCCAGGCAGGCGTCCTGCCACCGGATGAATCGCAAATCGGACATTCTTGCCCTGATCGCGCAACCGGCGAGTCAGTTCAGAAATCGATCCCTGAGCCTGCGCAACTGCCATGCCGTAACCAGGCACGATAACCACACTGTCAGCATCCTCCAGTGCGGCAACGACTGCATCGGCGTTTGTGGCAACCATTTCACCATCAATCTCCATCGCCGGGCCAGTGGTTCCACCAAATCCGCCGAGAATAACGGAGACAAAATTGCGGTTCATCGCCCGGCACATGATGTAGGACAAGATGGCACCCGAAGAACCGACAAGCGCACCAGTCACGATCAGCAGATCATTGCCCAACAGGAATCCAGTCGCCGCAGCTGCCCAACCGGAATAGGAATTGAGCATTGATACAACGACCGGCATATCGGCACCACCAATTGCCATGACCAGATGAGCGCCGACCGCAAATGCGATGATCATGATGATGATCAGCGTCCAGATACCGTAATGGGCGCTGAACATGAAGCCGAGGAGCAGGCAAAGCAAAATGCCCGCGGCGTTCAGGGCATGACGGCCGGGCAGGGTTAGCGGTTTGCCATCAATTGAACCGGCAAGCTTGCCATAGGCAATTATTGATCCGGTAAAAGTAATAGCGCCAATAAAGACGCCGATAATGATTTCCCATTCATGGATGACCAATTCAGCACCCACCATGCCAGCCGGTGGCGCATATGCGGAATTGAGGCCAATAAACACAGCTGCAAGACCAACGAATGAGTGCAGAGCCGCCACAAGTTGTGGCATTCCGGTCATTTCAACCCGCCGCGCCACGATAGACCCGACAATGGCACCACCGCCAACCATCAATACAATCAGCCAGTAATTGCCGACGAGTGAATCGAACAGTGTAGCCAAAAAGGCCAGTCCCATGCCGACAATACCATACCAAATGGAGCGTTTGGCACTTTCCTGATTGCTCATCCCACCAAGGGCGAGAATGAACAGGATGCTCGCAGTTACATAAACTGCAGTAATAAATCCGTTTTCCATTTGTCTGCCTCTAGCTCTTCTGGAACATGGCGAGCATCCGGCGCGTCACCATAAATCCGCCAACAATGTTGATCGTGGCAATAAATACCGAAATTGCAGCCAGGATCATGACCAGCCAGCTGCCCGAGCCAATTTGCAATAGCGCTCCGACAATAATAATGCCCGATATGGCATTGGTGATCGCCATCAGCGGTGTGTGCAGGGCGTGGCTGACGTTCCAGATGACCTGGAACCCCACAAAGCATGCCAGTGCGAACACGATCATATGTTGCATGAAACTCGCCGGTGCATACAGGCCGATCAGCATCATCAACAAGCCGCCTGCCGCCAACATGGAAATCTCGCGAATGCCGGCGCGGCGCATGTCGGCGGCCTCCTGGACGGCAAGCTCTTCCTTGGTCGGTTCTGGCGGTTTGGGCGCTTGTTTGGCAATCGCCTGAATTTTTGGTGGCGGCGGCGGAAATGTAATTTCTTTCTGATGAGCCACAGTTGCTCCGCGGATCACATCATCTTCCATATCATGAACAATGACGCCGTCTTTTTCCGGCGTCAGATCACTCATCATATGGCGGATATTGGTGGCATAAAGTGTCGACGCCTGCGTCGCCATGCGACTCGCCAGATCGGTATAGCCAATGATCGTTACACCATTGGGCGTTTCGATCTTTTCATCTTTCTTGGTCAGATCACAATTGCCACCCCGTTCTGCTGCCAGATCAACGATCACCGAACCCGGCTTCATCGCCTTGATCATGTCCTTGAGCCACAATTTTGGTGCGTCGCGCCCGGGGATCAATGCCGTGGTGATTACGATATCAACGTCTGGAGCTTGTTGACGAAATAATTCCAACTGCTTTTCACGAAATTCAGGAGAGGAGGGGGCGGCATAGCCGCCGTCTCCGGATCCGGATTCATCAAAGTCCAGAAACAGAAATTCAGCACCCATGGACTCAATCTGTTCAGCTACTTCGGGACGCACATCAAAGGCCCTTACGATTGCGCCAAGAGACTGAGCCGCACCAATTGCGGCCAGTCCGGCCACTCCAGCGCCGATGACCAGCACTTTTGCAGGCGGTACTTTGCCGGCGGCGGTTATCTGTCCGGTAAAGAACCGCCCAAAGGAATTACCGGCTTCGATGACGGCGCGGTATCCGGCGATATTGGCGGTCGACGACAGGGCGTCCATTTTCTGTGCCCGGGAAATACGCGGCACCATGTCCATGGCAATAACCGTGCTGCCGGATTCAACTGCCGCGACCAGAAGGGTTTTGTTCTCTCCGGGATAGATGAAGGATACGATCGTCTGGCCCTTGCGCATTTTTTTGGTTTCTGCGGAGGAGGGAGGCCGGACCTTGGCAACTACATCAGCTTTCTTCCACAAGTCGGCCGCGGATTTAACCACACTTACTCCTGCAGCCTTAAAATCAGCATCAGAAAACCGTGCTGCCTTTCCTGCACCCGACTGGATGATGCACTCAAAGCCCAGTTTTTGCAGGTCACCGGCGCTTTGCGGAGTCATGGCGACTCTGTTCTCGCCAGATGCGGATTCCTTTGGCGTACCAATAATTGTCATGGAAGGTCCTGTTTGTCTGATGTCCCGATATTGAGTTGTTCAGGGCAAATAAGTGATCTGGGTTGTTACGAAAGATCGCGGGAGGCGAGGGATTTATTCAGCATCATTAAGCCCTTGTGGATCAAAAAGAAACCATTCCAAATCCGATTTCACAATCCAGTCCGGCTGAATGCGTTCATGCGGTTGTGATAGTCTACGGTGGACGCAAGTTGGCCCTGAACAATTTCTATTTGCGCGTATGAATATTTCGAATTGGTGCATCGTTATTGCCTCCGTCATTTCTGTTCTCGATGCCAAAACAAAGGGATGTCGTTGACACCAGAATATTTCTGCTTTCGGCGACAAAGAGAAATATTTTACGTGTCCACTGTGGAAGAGCGTCAGATTGTTGGGGATTGGAAATTGGCACGCAATTACGGAGTTTAGATTCATTTGACCTGAAGATTAGTAGAAATTTTCGTGGCCACAGATAATGCATTGAATTCATTGGGGAAAACATTCGATTTATAGGTTGTAAATTTTATGCTTTTCCCTTAAACAACACGCCAATGCCCTTATAGCTCAGCTGGTAGAGCAACTGATTTGTAATCAGTAGGTCCGCGGTTCGAGTCCGTGTGGGGGCACCATTTAGTTTATTGAAAATAAACGATACAATTTCCCAAGCAAGAATTTGATTGAGTGGTTCTGCAACATCTAGGCATATGCGTCGCAACGCGCCTGTAAATCGGCCTCACGAAACTAAAAGCCCGCAAGCGACCGAATCTCTTCTGATCTAGCTTTTGCGTTCAGGTTTTTTCGCTAATCTGCCACCGTTCCGCCAGTTGTTCCTGCTTCACCTTCTCCATGAGAAAGCTCCTTGCCTCTGTAGGGACCGATTTTTTTTGGATCTGCTTCGTGCTGCAAAGATGAAATTCAACCGATGCAAAGTATGTGGACGGTTGTCAGAAAGGTGTGACCAAGACGAGTTGTAGCCCATTGAAATATATAGGTCGCAAAAGAAGATGTGTGACCAAATCTGAAAAGATTGGACATCATTGTCGATTGTATGAAAAACGTCACCTGAACTGGCAACACTGAATAAAACTTTGCCCATGCAGCGATGTCGGGCGAGCATCGAATATCAGTCAGCCGAGTTCTGAATAACCATCATATGACTTATACGCTTCATTAACCATCGATCATTATAAATAGCTCACCTTGCGTAAACTGTTGGGCATGAGGGTTGGAATATCTGCGGCCGGAATTGGAATGCATCAATTGACCGCATTGGATATTCATCTTTCCCCGATGCGGCAAATGTATGGTTTGAGCAAAGAGTGATGTTTCGTTGGAACAACATGAAACAGGAAAATTTAGTCAACACGCTCATGAAGTTGTCGGGGGGTACGTATATTCAGTACCCGGTTCTTCGACTGATTTTGAATGGAAGCTGACGGCCGGGAGTTCGGCGCTGCTGTGGTCAAATTCCGCTTATGATGTGTTGAAAAACTGTCGTGAGATCCGTTTTGACGACCTGGTGGTGGCCATCGATGATGCCGGCCTAATGTCCACTCGGGCGCCCGAAGTTTCGTCTGATGACGACGATGCTATGTCGAATGATGCCAGCATTGATGCCTCAGTCGACGATGTCGATATTCCTGAGCAACCGGGCGGTAAAGATTCAATCCTGATTGACGCTCGTGACCATATAACGGAACAGATTAGCAATCACCTCCATATTTCCAAGGCGTGGGCAAAATTTGGTGAAGTCACCATCAATGACGATGCAACTCTCACTTACCGACATCCAAAAGAAAATTCCGGTCGCGATGAGGTGAGTTTCGTCGTCAACGACGGTCACTGGTCGACGGAAGTTAAGAAGATCCGTCTGGAAAATCTTGAACCAGTTGTTGAACTGGGTACCCAGTTTGTTCCCGATCAGTTTGATATTATCGACGCCGACGTCAGCCTGGATCTGGGCGGATATATCGCAGACCTTTTGTTGGACGAGGGTGTTTCCGTCTCGGTTAACGGCCTGCCTTTGGGGCTGACATTCAATGCTGCAAGTATGCGCATTGAAGGAAAAGTAATAGGCGATTTGGGAGATAGTCAGGCCCACTCAGTTGAAGTGACTCTTCGAACAAAAGACCGCCAACTGATCAAGACTCACTTCAAGTGGACGGTCCGCGACGGCAGTTCACAAGACAGAAATGATGCCCTGGTGCGGGCAGTACCACCGATTTCGTCACAAAATGATGCTGCCGGCGCCGCAATTTTGTATTCGATCGCATCTCAATCGGCCCTCGCTACCAAGGCCTTCCTGGCAACGCGAACCCACGGGGAAGCCAACAAGACCGCGGGGTCGGAATCATTTGAACTTGCTGCCCAATCCCAGACTGCAGGACGGGACGGTACGTCGAATTCGTTAGGGTTCGAAGCGAACGACCTTTTTAATTTGCAGGTCGAAGCTCCGGAAGGCGCTGAACAGGAGGACGAAAGGCTCAGCGAACTGGAGATTGCGGCACCCCCTGTGAAGCTGACAATTGACGAAACAATCGAGTCTGCTTCTGACACCTTACCAACCACAGCAAACACTGATCCAACCAGTGCACTTGGCGGGATTGGTTCGGGAGAAGCAAATGAAGCCCCGTTCGCCGGAACACCGCCGACAATAGTCTTGCCTGAGGACCATACCAACACCAATATTGACGTGCTGGCAGCGGCATTTGACACAGAAGGAGATAATCTTTCCGTTACAGGGGCTGCGGCCGAGCACGGCAATGTATTTATCAACGGCGACAACACGCTCAGCTATACGCCGGATCTCAACTATAATGGGCCGGATACGATCGCCTACACAATTGTCGACGCTGCAGGAAACAGCGCAACAGGTTCGTTGGGTATGACGATTGTACCGGTAAACGACGCTCCGCAGGCCGGGTCAATGACCATGCAGACAACCAGCGAAGATTCGCCCGTCACAACCGGTGTGGTCAGCGCGGCTAGCGATGTGGATGGCGATGTGCTGGTTGTTTCGTCTGTTTCGGCCAGCAACGGCGTTGTGACCATCAACGCTGATCAGACCATCACTTACAACCCAAACGCTGATTTTAACGGGTCAGACACGGTAACCTACGCAATCAGCGACGGTAACGGCGGTGTCGATTTCGGTAATTACACGGTTACCATTGCCGCCGTTAATGATGCTCCAAGACCCGTGGCCGATTCCGCTACGGTCGTTGAAGACGGGTCAATATCAATTGATATACTTGCCAATGACAGTGATATTGACGGGCTAATAAATCCCGGGTCAGTGCAAATTGTTGGCACTGGCGCGCCGGGTGATCCATTGATGGTGCCAGGTGAGGGCAACTGGAGTGTAAATCTGGCGACCGGCTGGATCACATTCACTCCCCAAGCGGACTACGATGGTCCAGTCACACCAATCAGTTACATTGTTCAGGACGATGCGGGTGAGACCAGCAACCCATTTTCGGTTTCTATATCAATTTCACCGGTAAACGATGCACCTGTTGCAGACGCAAACTCAGCTTTCGTGATTGAAGACAGCTCTGTGACGCTGAACGTAGTTTCCAATGACACCGATCTGGATGGCCTAATTGACCCGACAACGGTGCAGATAGTTGGGACAATTGCTGCTGGGGACCCGTTGACCGTGCCGGGTGAGGGGGTCTGGAGTGTCAACGCCGTAACAGGTGAAATCACATTCGTGCCTGAGACTGATTATACAGGTCCCGTCGCCGACATTACCTATACCGTTCAGGATGATAGTGGCCTGGCCAGCAACGCTGCAACGATGTCGGTATCCATTTCAGCGGTTAATGATGCGCCGGTCGCCAATGATAATTCGGTCGGCGTCAATGAAGACGGTGTCGTTGTCATTGATGTTCTGGCTAATGACAGCGATCTCGATGGCACGCTAGATCCTGCGACTGTTCAAATTTCGGGAACAGCTTCTGCAGGCGACCCGTTGACCGTGTCAGGAGAAGGCGTGTGGAGCGTAAATTCCATCACCGGCGAAATCACATTTATCCCGGAAACTGATTATGCCGGCCCGGTCACGGATATTACCTACAGCGTTCGCGATGACGGAGGCCTGACCAGCAATACTGCTACAGTGTCGGTCTCGATCGTGCCGGTCAACGACGCGCCCGTCGCAGTGGCCGACAGCACCAACGTCCTTGAAGATGGCATAGTCAGCATCGACGTTCTTGCCAATGACAGCGATCTTGATGGCACGCTTGACCCTGCCACTGTACAAATTTCTGGCACTGCCCTGGCTGGTGATCCATTGTCAGTCGCTGGTGAGGGAGTTTGGAGCGTCAACACGATAACTGGCGAGATCTCCTTCGCGCCGGAAGCCGACTTTATCGGCCCGGTGAGCGACATTACCTACACCGTGCACGACAACGAAGGCCTGATCAGTAACCCGATTTCAGTTTCTGTTAGCATCACGTCGGTCAATGATAATCCGAATACCGGAACAGTGCCCGATTCTGGCACCAACGAAGATTTGGCCGTCAACAATATTGATGTGCTGTCATTTGCTGCGGATGTGGATGGTGACACAGTCTCCGTAACTGGTGCTTCTGCGGTCAATGGGGTCGTCACGATCAATCCGGATGGCAGTCTGAATTATACTCCAAACCCCAACTACAACGGCATCGACACCATTACCTATCAATTGTCGGACGGTAACGGAGGCACTAATTCAGGCTCCCTGGACGTGATTGTTGCTCCGGTTAACGACGATCCGGATGCCGGTTCTCCTCCGTTGGGCAGCACTGACGAAGACACAGCGTCGATCAGCTTAGGCGTGCTCTCCCACGCCAGTGATATCGATGGGGATGTTTTAACAGTCACGGGGCCTGCAGCTCTTAATGGTACTGTATCGGTTAACCCCGACGGTACGCTCAACTATACGCCTGATCTGAATTTTAATGGTGTTGATACAATTACTTACACCATTGATGACGGAAATGGGGGTGCGACTTCAGGCACAAAGTTGATTTTTGTAGCTGCAATAAACGATGCTCCTGTCGCCAATAACGATGCAAACACGGTCACTGAAGATGGTTCGGTAACCATCAATGTTTTAGGCAATGATAATGACGTGGATGACAGTCTGAACCCCGCCACTGTTCAGATTGCCGGCACCGCATCGGCCGGAGATCCGATGGTTGTACCGGGCGAAGGCACCTGGAGCGTCAATGTTATCACTGGCGAGATCAGCTTTACACCGGAAGCTGAATATACGGGTATAGTCACGGACATCACCTATACGGTCATGGATAGCAGCGGTGCGTTGTCCAATCCGGCCATAGTTTCCGTATCGATCACGTCGGTCAACGATCCCCCGGTTGCTGCAGATGATTCCGACAATGTGACCGAAGACGGATCTGTGGTGATCGATGTTCTGGCCAATGACAGCGATCTCGACAGTTTAATTGATCCAACGACGGTGCAGATCACCGGAACCGCACTTGCAGGTGATCCACTGGTAGTTGCCGGGGAGGGAACCTGGTCTGTAAATTCTATCACGGGTGAAATCACGTTTACTCCGGAGGCGGATTTTGCCGGTCCGGTAAGCGATATCAACTATACTGTGCGCGATACTGGTGGACTCATCAGCAATCAGGCGACGGTGTCGGTTTCCATTACTCCGGTCAACGATGCACCAAATGCAATTTCCGACAGCGATAGTGTGACGGAAGACTCAATAATTGCCATCGATACTCTGGCCAATGACGTCGATATTGATGGCTCGCTGGACCCAGCCACTGTTCAGATTACCGGTACCGCGTCGGCAGGTGATCCGCTGGTTGTACCGGGTGAAGGCACCTGGAGCGTCAATCTAATCACCGGGGAAATCAGTTTTACACCGGAATCCGACTATGATGGTCCGGTCAGTGACATCACCTATACGGTGATGGACGATAGCGGTGCAGTGTCCAATCCGGCCACTGTTGCTGTGTCAATCGCCCCGGTCAACGACGCCCCAGTTGCCGCAGATGATTCCGACAATGTGACCGAAGACGGATCTGTGGCGATCGATGTTCTGGCCAATGACAGCGATATCGACAATCTAGTTGATCCGACAACGGTGCAGATCATTGGAACTGCTTTTGCAGGTGATCCACTCGTGGTTGCCGGTGAGGGAACCTGGTCTGTTAATTCCATCACGGGTGAAATCACGTTTACCCCGGAATCGGATTTCACCGGTCCGGTCAGTGATATAACCTATACTTTGCGGGACACTGCTGGACTCATCAGCAATCCGGCAACGGTGTCAGTTTCCATCACTGCGGTCAACGATGCCCCAAATGCTGTTGCCGACAGCGCCAGTGTCGCGGAAGACTCAATAATTGCCATCGATATTCTGGTCAATGACGTCGATATTGATGGATCGCTGGACCCTGCCACGGTTCAGATTACCGGCACCGCATCCGCAGGTGACTCGCTGGTTGTACCGGGTGAAGGCACCTGGAGTGTCAATCTAGTCACCGGGGAAATCAGCTTTGCACCGGAAGCCGACTATGATGGCCCGGTCAGTGACATCACATATACGGTAATGGACGATAGCGGCGCAGTGTCCAATCCGGCTGCCGTTTCCGTTTCGATCACGTCGGTCAACGATGCACCGGTCACAACTGATGATGCTGATGTGGTGCTCGAAGACGGATCGGTGGTGATCGATGTTCTTTCCAATGATTCAGATATAGACGGCTCCCTCGATCCGGCAACGGTTCAGATCACTGGAACCGCTCTTGCTGGCGATCCATTGATCGTCGTTGGCGAAGGAACCTGGTCGGTTAATTCTGTTACGGGTGAAATCACGTTTACGCCAGAGCCAGATTATATCGGCGCCGTGACCGATATTACCTATACCGTTCGAGATGATTTAGGCGCCACGTCAAATGCCTCAAACATTTCGGTGACAATTACCGATACCAATGATGCACCCGATCTGGATCTGGATAGCGGTGTTGTCGGAATTGGAAGCAGCAGCACATTTATCGAAGACGCAGGTTCTGTCGCGGTTGCGAGCGCAAACGTTTTGGTACTTGATCCTGAGAACAGCCTTTCCCGG
This sequence comes from Rhizobiaceae bacterium, assembly GCA_014238155.1. Classification (GTDB taxonomy): domain Bacteria; phylum Pseudomonadota; class Alphaproteobacteria; order Rhizobiales; family Rhizobiaceae; genus Pseudahrensia. Next base: position 45,358 of record JABABQ010000034.1, on the reverse strand, counting down.
ATCATCATTACGCTCGATGCGCTGCCCGACGGGGCGGCTGAAATGCTTACGGTGAATGCCCCAACTTTCGCGCTAAATGCTGACAGTTCCGGGTCTACAACATTGGGCAGCGGATTGCAGATTGCCTATACCTACACTGCCGCCACCAGGGAGCTGATTATCACTCATATCGGTGGTGCCGGCACACCGCTGACAAGCGCCGACGTGCAAGAGGCGATCGAAGCACTTGCATACGAGAACCTATCCGATGCGCCAACCACAGCGGACCGCCGGTTCACCATTTTGCTGGAGGACTCAGGTGGGCTGACATCGCCACCCACAGTTGCCGTCGTGACCGTGCAGGCGATGAATGACGCACCCACCGACATGACTTTTACGGCCGGTGGAGTTGATGAGAATTCAACACCGGGCAGCGTCGCCACCTCAATGGCCACGATTGATCCGGACACGGGCGACAGTTTCACCTATGCGCTGACCAGCGATGCTTCAGGTTTCTTTGAGATCATTGGCAACCAGATAGTCGTCAAATCCGGTGCAAATATCGATTTTGAAACGGCAACAAGTCATGACGTTACCGTTGAAGTTACCGATTCCGGCGGGCTGACTTATTCGGAAAACTTTACAATTGTGGTCAACAACCTCAACGAAGCTCCGTCCGATATTCAATTCACTGCTAATCGCGGCACGGCAATCAACACCGATGGTGGCAATGCGGCCTACTATCAGGCGGCTGACGGTAGCGCGCTGATGGGCGGTTTAGATGCCTTCACCATCGAAACTCAATTTGCCATTGATGACACGACAGGTCTGACAACTGTCGAGCTGTTCAGCTATCACTCAGGTGGCCCATCAGACGATATCCAGTTGGCTATCTTGAACCCAAACAGTGCCTCACCGGTTGTGGTTTTCGAAATCAACGAGAACCAGATATCAACCCCTTGGAATGCCGCTGAATTGCTGGATGGAGCACAGCACACCGTATCCTTCGCTTGGTCAAACAGCGCTGGCGATTGGTCCTTCTTTATGGACGGAGTTGAGGTTATCAGCGGAACCGGCCATGAGGTGGGCACAACCCTAAACCCCGGTGGCGTGCTCATCTTTGGCAAAGATCAGGATACTCTTGGCGGTGGACTTGTCCCTGCAGAAGGTTTTTCTGGCACAATCTATGACATCCGTCTGTTTAACGACGTGCGGACACCGACTGAGATATTATCAGGGGTCAACGCGACATTGCCGCCTTCATCCCCAAATATGATCGCCAATTGGCAGTTCGGGGCAGACGAAACCGATGATATCGTTGATGTGGTTTCGGGCAACAATCTTATATTGAACCAAGCGGCAGGTGCCGGATTTATCCCGAGTGTGCCAGTTTCGATGGTCGGATTGAGCGAAGCCTCTGCCGATGGTACCGTCGTCGCTACTCTCACTGCTAGCGATGTCGATGTCGGAGATTCTCACACCTTTTCAATAACAAGTGACCCGTCAGGTTTTTTCGAAATAGTGGGCAATGAGCTGCGTGTGGCGTCCGGTGCCGCCCTCGATTATGACACACAACAGCTCCATGCAATTACGGTTGAAGCGCAGGACAGCGGCGGGCTGACCACCAGCCAGATAGTCAACATCGATGTGCTCAACGAAGTCGACAATCTGGCGCCGACCGACATTCATGCGATTGGCACCAACGGCACGTCGATCAATCACGATGGTGGCAATGCGGCTTATTACTCGCCCGATGACAGCTCGGCTTTGTTTGGCGGCATGACCACATTGACGGTTGAAGCGCAATTTGCAGTTCAGGACTATTCCGGTCTGACTGACCTACCGATGCTGAACTATCTGGTCGGTACCTCAGACCAGTTTGACTTTCGCATTGTTGACCCCAATGGTTCGCCGCAAATTCGTGCGCGAATTGATGGGCAGAATGCCTTCCCGTCTTGGGATGCCAGCCCATTGCTGGATGGAAATGTACATACAATTTCTTTCGCCTGGACCAGTTTTGGTGGCGTCTGGGAGATGTATATTGACGGTGTCAGATTGGACAACGGCACTGGTCTCGCCAACGGCAGCAGCCTGAATATTGGCGGCAATTTGGTTATTGGCATCGATCAGGATACCGCCGGCGGCAGCTTTGAAACCGATCAGGTATTTACCGGAACATATTACGATATTCGCATTTTTGACGATCTGCGAACCGCGACCGAAATCGCGCTGAATGCCGGAGAATCGGTTGCACCGACCGAAGACGGGTTGGTGGCCAACTGGCAATTTGGTGAAGGTGGCGGATCACAAATCATCGACGTTGCAGGGGGCAACAATCTCAATTTGGGCCAGGCAACTGGTGGCGGTTTCACAACCAGCACACCGGAATCCACCCTTGGCATATTTCAAAATGCCCCTGATGGCAGTTTTGTTGCTGCACTCTCAGCGGTGGACCCCAACTTCAACGAGAGTTTTACCTACGCAATCACCAGTGACCCATCAGGCAATTTCGAAATCAATGGAGATCAACTTGTTGTTGCCTCCGGCGCTACGATGGATTTCGCCACCGATCCCTTCCATACGATCATAATCGAAGTGACCGATGAAGGCGGACTGACCTATTCTGAAAACGTGACAATTGCCGTGCTCAATGACAGCGGTTTCATTGGCGGCACATCGACGCAGATTGTCGGAACGCCAAATCCCGATACCCTGGTCGGTACAGTTGAAGGCGAGTTCATTTTCGGTCTTGGTGATGATGACATCATTTACGGAAATGGTGGCAATGACGCGATTCATGGCCAGGATGGTTCGGACACGATTGAAGGTGGCGCAGGCGATGATGTGATATTTGCTGACCGCGAAAGCCAGGCCACTGACCTGGTGGATCCGGTCCAGCACATAATCAACACCGATCTGACTGGCAATCAGTCCGGTCCGACCGTGGTCACCCTGGCCGATGGGCGCACATTGGTAACCTGGTACGACCAGGCGCAGGAGAACAACGATCATCAAGCGCGGGTGCAAGGACAATTCGTCAATGCAGATGGCACGCTCGACGGATCACAGTTTGAGTTCTCCAATATTGAAGTCGAGGGCCGCGATCTGCACGATATGCCGGTGTTGAACTCCACTCTGCTGGCAACCGGTGATGTATTGGTCACCTGGGTGACAGAAAGTCAGCACGACCAGGATGGTGACAGTGAAGCAATATTCGGTGTCGTCGTAGATACAACTGGCGGTGGCCCCGGCCTACCTTTCCTGATTAACCAGACCTCGGCGGGACCACAATCCGGCACCTCGGTTACCGCCATGGACGATGGCCGCGCCATGGTTGTGTGGTTCGATGAAGGCCGCGATGGCGGAACCAATGCCCAGGTCCATGGACGCATTGTCAATCCTGACGGAACGGTGACAACACCGGAGTTTGATATCGGTTCATTCGGGGTCACCGGCATCGATTTTATTGATATGCCGCCATTGACCAGTGTCGTTTTGACCACAGGCAGCGTCTATGTCAGTTGGGCATCCTTTGGCGATGATAACGTAGATGGCAGCGGTAGCGCTGTCATCGGCGTGCTTGTCAATCCGGCAACCGGCATTGCCGGTGAAGAAACGATTATCAACGACTATTCAACTGGACATCAGTCACCTCCGGTTGCCGTAGCTTTGGACGATGGTGGTGTTTTCCTCGTCTATTATAGTGACTCATGGAACGACAATGACGCTGATATGACGCTCAAAGGGCGTTTTGTTGACGCCGGAGGAGACCTTGACGGGCCAGAAATCGATATTGGGTCAGCTCACATTGAAGGCAGTGCCAGTTACGATATGCCACCACTAACGGCTGTTAAGAACGCCAATGGGGACATTTTGGTTTCGTGGTTGGAAGATAACAGCCTCGGATCGGACATTGTTGCAAATCTGATTGATGTCTCTACCCATATCGTCGGCGCAGACTTGCAGATCAGTGACCCAACGGGTTCGAAATTATCGGCACCTGTTCTGGTCGCACTGGGCGACGGCCGGATACTCGCTACCTGGTACAAACGTGGCGATTTCGATGATGTGTCGGGCATGGTGGTCCAGGCGCAGTTGTTAAACAGCGATGGTAGCAAATCCGGACCCCAACTTGATATTGGCAGCTATCCGGTGGAGGGCGACAACGCGATAGACATGCCGCCGCTGACCGCGACGCTGATGATCGATGGCAACGTCATGATCAGCTGGGAAACCGACGACTGGGCTGATGTAACAGGTGGCGGCAACGGCAGTGAAGTGGTGAGCGTTATCGTCAAAACCAAATCCACAGCCGGTGCCGATATTGTTTCAGGCGGCAGCGGGGATGATATTGTTTCGGGTGGTGACGGCGACGACTGGATTGATGGTGGCAGCGGCGCCGACAGTCTGGACGGTGGAGATGGAGTGGATGTCGTATCATTTATTTCGGCCACCAGCGGTGTAGCGGCATTGTTTGAAGATTCCGATGCGGGAGGCATTGCAGGTGCTTTTGCCAGCTCGACAGCGGGTGGCAAGACTGGTGACGCTGCCGGCGACACTTATTCCTCTTTTGAACGGGTGGAAGGCTCCGATTTCGACGACGCATTCTACGGCACCGCTACTGGCATGTCCGCCAGCCTCGGCTATGGCGATGATGATTTTGATAATGATGCATCTTCAACCGGCATCGATACGGTTCTTGGTGGATTTGGTTCAGATACAATTCGCACGGGGGGTGGTGACGACTATTTATCTGGCGGCGCAGGCAATGACAGCCTGTTTGGTGAAGACGGTGACGACACTCTTGAGGGGGGAGCGGGCGCTGATCTGATTAATGGCGGCAGCGGTTTTGATACGGCCTCTTATGCCAATGCGACGTCTGGCGTTGACTTGTTATTGACCACCGCGGATGCGTTTGGCATTGACGGGGCATATGCCAGCGGTGGCCCCGGAGGACAGACCGGCGAAGCTGCAAGCGACACCTATGTCAGTGTCGAACGAGTGGTCGGCAGTGATCATGACGACCGGATATTCGGCCTCAACGCGGGTACCACGGTCGAACTTGGTGCCGGAGATGATGTATTTGACAATGATTCTACTCAGGTTGCCGTCGATGATATCTCCGGCGGTGACGGCAATGATACCATTCGCACCGGAGATGGTGACGACATCATCACCGGTGAACAGGGCAATGACAATCTTCGTGGCGAAGCTGGCGATGATACGATTTATGGTGGCGACGACAGCGATCTGATTGCTGGTGGAATGGGAGACGATACGGCTGACGGTGGTGCAGACACTGATACATATTATGCAAATGGCTTTCGGGCCGATTTTACGTTGATCAACAATCTTGACGGAACCTACACACTGCGCGATGACCGCCCGGGTTCGCCCGAGGGTACTGATCTGCTGACCAATATCGAGTTGATCGAATATTGGGATCAGATAGTTGGAGTAAACAATCCGCTATCGCTTGATCTGGACGACAGCGCGGTGGGCAGCGGATATACAACATCGTTTTCGGAAGGAGGCGCAGCGGTTTCGGTGACAGATATCGATGTGGCTTCGTCGGATCCTGAAAGTTCGGTTTCATTTATTTCCATAGTCATTGCCAACATGCATGACGGATCAGATGATGTTTTAACCGTCAATGGTGACAGTATTAACCTTGACACAGATGCTTCTGGTTCAACGTTGCTCGGCAGTGGACTGACAATCTCGTATTCCTATTCCGCGATCACCAAGGAATTGTTGATCAATCACCTGAGTGGACCCGCAACACCGATTACAAACGCTCAAGTCGAAGAGGCGCTAGAAAGCCTGACATATCAAAACCTGTCAGAGAGCCCCACCGAAATCGATCGCGAATTTGTGGTTTTACTGCAAGACATGGACGGCAATCAGTCACCCGCAGCAATTTCGACAATTGCAATCATCAGCGTCAACGATGCGCCTGTCGCAGTGGGTGAAAGCGGAATGGTGAATGAAAACGCCTCAGTAGCTATCGATGTACTGGCCAATGATAGCGACATTGACGGTTCCCTGGTGCCAGCGACCGTACAGATCACGGGAACTGCAGATCCAGGCGATTCACTTGTGGTGGCGGGGGAAGGCATCTGGTCGGTCAACACTGCGACAGGAGAAATTACCTTCACGCCGGAAGCTGCCTATTCCGGTCCGGTTACCGATATAAGCTATACGGTGCAAGACGATGAAGGTGGAGTTTCCAACCCGGCAACAATCTCCATGTCGATTGTTGCTGCAAATGTCGCACCATCACTCGACCTCGACAGCACCACAGGTGGCAGCAATTACACAACCATATTTAACGAGGGCATGGCGAGCATCAAGATCACTGGTCTGAACACCGCGCCAATAGATGTGGAAGATTCGCTTGCCAGCGTTACCGTAACCCTCGATGCAGTCCTTGACGGATCATCGGAAATTCTGACCGTCAACTCACCAACATTTTCCCTTGCCAGTGACAATGCCGGTATGACGACCCTGGGTAGCGGACTTCAGGCAGCTTATGTCTATACCGCAGCCACACGGGAACTCGTGCTGACTAATTTTACCGGTCCCGGTGATCCGCTGACAGTTGCTGACGCTGAAGAAATTTTGGAAAGCCTATCCTATCGCAACGCGTCAGAAGACCCAACTGTCGGCATTCGCACCTTTACTGTTGTGCTCGAAGACGATCAGGGTCTCACGTCAACACCGGTTTATGCTTCAATCACAGTAAATCCGGTCAACGATGCGCCCGTGGCAGGCGACGAAATTCTCAACGTAAATGAGGATTTAACCGGCGGCCGGAATGTGTTGGCCGATGACTATGACGTTGACGGAACCCTGGATCCGGCGACAATTCAGATTGGTGGCACGGCTTCCGCCGGAGACAGTCTGGTAGTTGCCGGAGAAGGCACATGGTATGTGAATACTGTGACCGGGGTTATCCGATTTACCCCCGAACCAGATTACAATGGCCCTGTGACGGATATCACATATACGGTGCAGGATGATCAGGGCGCAACATCAAATGCTGCCACTTTCGCGTACAATATCATACCGGTAAATGATGCGCCCACCGACATAGACGCAACCAGTACTTCCAGTATCAGCTCCAGTGACATGGTCACTACAACCACCGTCAACAGTCAGCGCCTTGGCACCAGCGACGCAATGCAGGATGGTGGCTATGTCACGACCTGGTACTCGATGGATCAGGACGGCAATGGGCATTGGGATATCTACGCTCAAATGTATAGTTCCACAGGGCAAAAGATTGGTACAGAATTCCGAGTAAATACCGACGACGACCATCACCAGTATTGGGCCGATGTTGCAGGATTAACCGGTGGTGGATTTGTGATCTCCTGGCTCGATTTTGCCGAAGGTGGAGTGCCCGGCGAATACGGCGTGCATTTTCAAGTATATGATGCGGTTGGAAATACAGTTGGCGGAGAGGTAAACGCCAACACTACGACCCTTGGCCAGCAATTTCCAAGCGACATTGTCGGCACCGATGACGGCGGATTCGTCCTCACGTGGAGGTCGGAAAATGTCGACGGGGACGGCTATGCTGTCATCACCCGCAAATTTGACGCATCAGGCGCGCCATTGTCAGCAGAAATACAAGCCAACACAACGACGCTTGGTGACCAGAGCTCCGGAGCTTTGGCGGCTCTGCCTGGAGGCGGGTATTTGGTTGCATGGCATTCAGATAACGTAGATGCAGCGGGGACAGCGGTTGTTTTTCAACGTTTTGATGCAGCTGGCAGCAAGATCGGTGGAGAAATTCAGGCAAATACCACGATATTGGGAGATCAGGCCGCCGCCGACATCACGATGCTTTCCGATGGCGGATTTATCGTCGCCTGGACATCAAATGATCATCTGGCGGGCGCCGGGTCCGGGGTGTATTATCAACGTTATGATGTTGCCGGATCACCGGTTGGTGGCGAGATGGCCATTGACGAGGAAGCTGGCGCGATTGTCCTGTCAGACATTGAAGTTGAAGGGCTGCCGGGTGGTGGATGGATCGCCAGCTGGCGCAGCAATGCAGACGGTGACTTTGACGTGTTTATGGAGCGTTACGCTGCCGATGGCACCTTGCTCGAAGATAATGTTGTGGTCACCAACGCAGCTGATGAACAACGCTACCCGCGCCTCACCGTGCTCAATAATGGCGATGTGGTATTTAACTGGACCGACATCAACGGTGCTGATGGTGATCTCAATGGCGTCTATCAACGTATCTATGCCAATCCAGAATCCTCACCGCGGATCAGCGAAGACGCCAGTTCCGGAACGGTCGTAGCAGTTTTGGCAACCAGTGATGTCGATATCGGTGACACGTTTAGCTATGCCCTCACCAGTGACCCATCAGGCTTTTTTGAGATTGTCGGCGATGAAATTCGAGTCAAGGCTGGAGCGATACTCGATTTTGAAACGGCAAAAACCCATGCGGTGACTATCGAAACAACAGATTCAGGTGGTCTTACGACGTCAAAATCCTTCAACATTGATGTCACCGATGCGAATGAAAATCCGCCCACCGACATTTTGGCATCGGGCAATAATGGAACGTCGATTAATACTGATGGTGGAAACGGCGCCTATTATCTTGCGTCCAACCCCGATGCGATTGTCGGCGGCCTGACATCTGCGACAGTTGAAGTTCAGTTCAGCCTTGATGTGCCGCTTGTTGATGGTGAAGCGCTGGCATTCTTCTCCTATAACGTTTCGGGAGACGACAGGTTCGAAGCGTCTCTTGCCTATGATACTGGCAAATCTGCTACTCCATTTATCTATCTGGAGATTGGCACTTCCAATGTCGATCTCACGTCGTGGGATGCAAGCGCGCTGATGGATGGGGGGCAGCACACGTTTACAATGATCTGGGATAACACGATAGGCAGGTTTGCACTGTATCAAGACGGCGTGTTGGCTATCCAAGGAAGTGGAGTGGCGACCGGGCAGACGATAGCGACAGGTGGATCTCTGCTGTTTGGGCAGGAACAAGACAGTGAAAATGGGGGATTTGATACAAGTCAGGTATTTAGCGGTACCTATCACGATATTCGTATTTTCGATGATGAACGCACTGCGGGTGAAATTGCCGCGAGTGTCAATACTACTCTCCCTGCATCTGAACCCAACATGGTGGCGAATTGGCAATTTGCGGAAGGCGAATCTGCAACAATCATCGATGTTGTGTCTGGCAATAATCTTAGTTTGAATCAGTCCAGCGAACCGGGATTTACGTCCAGCACACCAGCCGAGGTAATTTCTGTTATGGAGAATGGAGCAGTTGGCACTTTGTTGGCAACTTTGACCTCCATCGATCCTGACCCAGGCGATACTTTCACCTACACATTAACCAGCGACCCTTCCGGATTTTTTGAGATTGTCGGCGATGAACTTCGCGTCACGACCGGGGCGACGCTCGACTATGAAACATCAACAAGTCACTTTGTGACAATAGAGGCACAGGATTCTGGTGGTCTCGTATACTCAAAAATATTCACAATACAGGTGACCAACGCAAATACCGTGACCGGAACCGGTGGAGATGACAATCTCAACGGCACCGACAGCAACGACGAAATATTTGGTTTGGGCGGGTATGACATTATCTATGCAGGCTCAGGAGACGATTATGTCGAAGGGGGTGGGGGGCCTGACGATTTATTTGGCGAAGATGGCGATGACGTACTTTTGGGAGGCGGGGGAGTTGATTATCTGTTGGGCGGCGCTGGCGATGATATGCTTGACGGCGGTGACCTTGGCATTGATGTTGCGTTCTATTCGGGAAATCGAGCAGACTACACCGTGCATGACAATCAGGACGGTACATATGTGGTGACCGATACCCGCGGTGGTTCTCCTGATGGCACCGATACTATCCAAAATATCGAAGATCTCGATTTTGCCGATCAAGCGATTGATGTGGAATCGGCAGTCACGGCAGTGTCACCCATTGCCTTCGACTTGTCCGGGGATGGGCGCATAAATGTCAGCGGTGAAACAACAGCAAAGGACAAGTCCGGCATCTCGGAGATCGGAAAAACTGTTTATTTTGATATGGACGGTGATGATAGTCCAGAAACAATCGAATGGCTCGATGGATCTGGTGACGCATTGTTGGTCAATAATGTTGATGGCAACGCTGCTACTGATATGGACGGCACTCGCTTATTTGGCGATCAGGGTGGAACCTATGATCACGGCTATGAGCAACTGGCCGAATTCGATGGCAATTCAGACGGTGTGATTTCAGGAGAAGAAGGCACTGGACTGAACCTTTGGGTAGACGACGGCAATGCCCGCGTTGATGAAGGTGAGTTGTTCTCCCTGGAGGAAATGGGAATTTCCGAGATCAGCGTCGAACTCGAGCAAGGCGCAACAGACCAAGAAGGCCGCGACCTGTTCCGTTCAACGGCAACACGCACTGACGGATCCATCATCGTGACCGAAGACGTCTGGTTCGCCGAAGTTGATCCCAATGATGACGATCGAATACTTCATGCAGACCTAAGTGGCCCGCAACCCTATAATGAACCTTTGGTTTGAAGCACAGCAATTAGGATTCTGTTTTCAAATCCTTCAAATGCAATCCTGTTCTCAATTCCCGCAACCAAGCCAATCGTGACGCCTAACAGTCTGGTCAACAAATTGCACTGTTTGACTATTTAACGCCCATACAACTACCGCTGGGTGAAGTTGCTAATTGAACTTCCTAGCGATCAATTCCGCTGCGTCGCGTAGGGAGTCGTCTGCGAGTTGCTTGCCTTTTCGCGCACGGTTGGGGACGCGCGGATATCATGGGCATCCGCCACCGGGTCGCAGCGTCAAAGAATATCCCGGTCGCGAATTCTTTCGCCTGAGAGAAGTTCATTAGCGAACCATGCTGGCCCATGATTTCACTGCGTGACCTGCCGGAAAATCGGTTCCGAATTTGGACCACGAAACTTTTCATATTGTTTGGTTTCACCCGGATGCCGAAACCGGCAAGCAATGTGTCCCAATGCAGTTGTTCCAAAGGCAGGGTGGGGAGCCTGTCTACTGTCGTTTTTGGAAACCGGATTTTGGCGTCGGCCTCCAATTGATGTAATTAATTGGGTAAGCATAAGGTAAGCATTTGTAAGTAAAATTTAAAAAAAAAGAAAATGAAAAGAATAACACAAATAGTTATGAATACAAAATATAAACGGAAATATAAGGTAATTCTGTGAAAGATACCGAACCAGATAGAATGACGCAACGTAGGATTTATGATCAGTCGATCCCGAGTTCGGGTGTTGATGGGAGCACCGTTTTAAATAATGTATGATGAGTTCCTGCATTTTCGAGCAAGACTTGGAGGATCCATTCTTCCAAACGTCTTGCGGCAGCGCACTGTCGTTTGATGGACGGGATTCTCCAGCTCCAAATTTTCCCCAACAATTCGATAATCGGTGTCTACTTGCCCCAAGGGGTACCCAAACAGTGTTTTTCAATGATACCATTTTGGCTGAAATACAGTGAAAGTGACCATGGTCGTCGACATCCAACGAATTGAAAATCTGCCATGCTGGAATGGCGCTGCGGAAGTTGAACCACTCCAGGGCGGCATGACGAATACCAATTATCGGGTTAAAGATTCCGCCGGAAAATATGTCGTCAGAGTGGGTGCGGATATCGTCCAGCACCACGTTTTGAGGTTTAATGAACTGGCTGTAGCACAGGCAGCTTCCGAAGCTGGCTTGTCACCTGGCATCGTTCATCACGAACCGGAAATAATGGTTATGGAGTTTGTTGAGGGGCAAACATTGAACCCACAGGATGTTGGGTCTCCAGAACTGTTGCGGCGAATAATTCAGCTGGTGAAACAATTTCATACCGTGACGCCAAAATTCCTGCGCGGCCCTGTGTTGATGTTCTGGGTGTTTCACGTGATCCGGGATTATGGTGCGTTTCTTATTCAAAACGACAGCTCCCACCGGATACTGGCCCAGGAACTCGTTGAACTTGGAAACAGCTATGAAACAGCATCGGCTCCCTACGACATCGTACTGGGCCATAATGATTTGCTGGCTGCAAATTTTATTAACGACGACAAAAGGCTGTGGCTCATTGATTTTGACTATGCCGGCTACAATTCACCGTTATTCGATCTGGGCGGATTGTCATCGAACAATGAATTGGGCGAAAAGTTGGAGAATGTTGCACTGGAAACCTATTTTGAAACCGCGGTTACCGATCAATTGCGTCGTCATTTTGAGATCATGAAGTGCGCTTCTCTGCTGCGGGAAACAATGTGGAGCATGGTGTCTGAGGTTACTTCTGATCTGGATTTTGGTTTTGCAGATTATACTGCTGAAAATCTCGCGCGGTTTCGTGCCGCGCATAAAAACTTATCTCAGCACTGAGGAAACGAATTGGGCGAACTACCATCAACAGCAAAGACAGTGATCGTTGGCGGCGGTATAGTTGGCTGCTCAACTGCCTATCATTTGGCCAAACTCGGTTGGACCGACACCGTTTTGTTGGAGCGAAAAAAGCTAACCTCGGGAACCACTTTTCACGCTGCAGGTTTGGTGGGACAATTGCGATCCAGTGCCAATATCACCCAGTTGCTGGGATATTCTGTCGATCTGTACAACTCGATTGAGCAGGAGACCGGTCAGGCCACAGGATGGAAAATGAACGGCGGTTTGCGCCTTGCCTGCAATCAGGAGCGATGGACGGAAGTCAAGCGGCAGGCAACCACTGCCCATAGTTTCAATCTTGAGATGGAACTGCTGACACCCAAAGAAGCGTTGGATATTTGGCCGCTGATGAACGTTGATGATGTTGTGGGTGCCGCCTTCATGCCCACCGATGGTCAGGCCAATCCCTCCGATATCACCATGGCTTTGGCAAAGGGCGCGCGCATGGCTGGTGCTCAGATTTTTGAAGACACCAAGGTCATTGATCTTGAAATCGAGAAGGGCCGCATCCGGGCTGTCATAACCAATCAGGGGCGAATTGAGTGTGAAAATGTAGTTTGCTGCGCTGGACAATGGAGTCGCGATTTTGCTGCACGTTTTGGAGTCAACGTCCCACTCGTCTCCATGCAACACCAATATATTTTGACTGAACCGATCAAGGGTGTCACACCAAATCTACCAACATTGAGGGATCCTGATCGGCTTACATATTATAAGGAGGAAGTTGGCGGTCTTGTCATGGGGGGGTACGAACCAAATCCCAAGCCCTGGGCGGTTGAAGGGATTCCGGAAGGATTTCACTATTCGCTGCTGGATGGAGATTTCGACCATTTCGAGCCATTGATGGAATTGTCGTTGGGCCGGGTACCTGCATTGAACACTGCTGGCATCAAGGCGCTGACCAACGGACCAGAAAGTTTTACTCCCGATGGGAATTTCATTCTCGGGGAGGCGCCGGAACTGAACAATTTTTACGTCGGCGCGGGTTTTAACGCCTTTGGCATCGCTGCTGGTGGTGGTGCGGGCATGGCGCTGGCCGAATGGGTCCATAAGGGCGAACCGCCATTCGATCTATGGGCCGCCGACATAAGGCGTTTCGGGCGCCCACATTTTGACACCGACTGGGTTCGTACCCGGACCGTGGAAGCCTATGGCAAACATTACACGATGGCCTGGCCGGGCGAGGAACATTCATCCGGGCGACCGAGTCGGAAATCACCACTTTATGAAATATTGAAGACACAGGGTGCCTGTTTTGGCGAAAAACTCGGCTGGGAACGGTCCAATTGGTTTGCTGATTGTTCTGCGGGTGAACAGCCCGAAGATGTCTATAGTTTTAGTCGACCCAATTGGTTTGAAGCGGTTGGTCGCGAACACAGGGCCGCCCGTGAGGCCGTTGCACTATTTGATCAGTCATCATTTGCAAAATTCATCTTGAAGGGCCCCGATGCGCTGGCGACGCTGAACTGGATTGCGGCAAACAACGTGGATCAGCCTGTGGGTTCGCTGGTCTATACACAAATGCTCAACGACAAGGGTGGGATCGAATCTGACCTGACAATCACCCGATTAGGCGAACAAGAGTTTTACATTGTTACGGGAACAGGTTTTGCAACTCGTGACTTTAACTGGATTGACCGCAACATTCCCGAGGCAATGAATTGCCAGCTGTTCGACATCACATCGAGCAATGCAGTGCTTTCCCTGATGGGTCCGAATTCCCGAAAAGTCCTGCAATCTGTCACGGCGGTGGATGTCTCCAATGCGGCATTTGCATTTGGTCAGCAGCGCAAAATTGGCATCGCCGGTTGTCCGGTACGTGCGATGCGGGTTTCCTATGTCGGTGAACTCGGTTGGGAACTGCATTTTCCGGTTGAATATGCAACGACGGTCTATGCAGCGCTTAAGCAGGCGGGGGAAGATCACGGAATTATCAATGGCGGATATCGAGCCATCGAATCCTTGCGGTTGGAAAAAGGCTACCGCGCCTGGGGCTCCGATATCGGCCCGGATCACTCTCCACTGGAAGCCGGATTAGGTTGGGCTGTGAAGTTAGGCAGTGATGTTAATTTCAGGGGCCGCGACGTACTTGAAAATCAAAAAAAGCGTGGAGTTCGCAAGTTGCTTGCAGGCTTTACCGTAGATCCAGAATGGGTTATCCATGGGAGGGAGACCATATATCGAAATGGCGAGCGGGTTGGATGGCTGACAAGCGGTGGGTTCGGTTACACCGTTCAACGGTCCATAGGTTACGGCTATGTTCGCAGCGAGGCTGAGGTAAATGCAGGCTATGTCAGGTCTGGCACCTATGAACTGGAAATCGAAACCGAACGAGTTCCTTGCGAAGTTCATCTTGAGCCATTGTATGATCCGTCGATGTCGCGGATGAAGGCGTAGCCATCAGGGCAACTGAAATGTAGCTATCGGGTTCGCCAAGCCTGTGTATGCCGGATCAGTCCTTTGGAAGCCAGTGCATGTATGGTTCGGGCAATGACGTTGGTGTAGAAAATCATCATCCCCATTGCCGCAGCCGGAGCTACATCTCCGGCGTCATCCATGTTCAATACGGCCACCGATGCCAGCGCAGTACCGGAAGAATACAAAAACACAACGGCAGATACAGTGGTCATTGCATTGACGAAAAGATAGATCGAAATGTCCAAAATGGCCGGTAGGCAAACCGGAACGCTAACCCGGACAAACAGCTTATAGAATGGCTGCTTCAGGCTTGCTGATACAGATTCAAACTCATTATCCATCTGTTTTAGTGCAGTGGCGGCGGTCAGATGTGACACTGTATAAAAGTGGGTAACTGTACACAGCACCAATATGGCCATCGTGCCGTAGATAAAGTGCAGCGGATTATCGGGATTGTTGAAGAAAAAGATATAGGCCAGACCCAACACCATGCCGGGTATTGCCATTGGCAACATCGCCAAGAATTGGAACAACGTGCGACCGGTTTTGAACCCCTGGGTTTTTTCGACCATATAGGCACCGGTGAAGACAACAATCGTACCAAACAATGCGGTCAGCAGCGCCAATTTGATGGAGTTGCGGTAAGCTGCCCAACCGCCACCATCCATCAGGTCAAATGCATAATTTTTTAGGCTGAGACTCAAATCATAAGGCCAGAATTTTATCAGTGCGGCATATTGGCAGACCCCCAAAATGCCAGCGATAAAGATTGCTATCAGCGAGCAATAGGCAAAGCACAGCCAGTCGAAACGTTTGTTCGGCTTGGGTTCATAGACAACGGACCGTGCAGACAACAATGCAACCTGTTTGCGCTGGATTATCCTGTCGATGGCAAATGCAAACATTGCCGGGATCAACAATACCACGGACACAACCGCACCCATTTCAAAATTCTGTTGCCCGATCACCTGCTTGTAAATATCCACCGCCAACATATTGTACTGGCCGCCAATCACCTTCGGAAGTCCAAAGTCGGTGATAACCAAATTGAAGACCACGAAAGCGGCTGATATCAATCCGTAGCGGGCACCCGGAATTGTTACGGTCCAAAAAGTCTTCCACGCACTCGCCCGCAAAGTGACGGCAGCTTCATAAAGTCGGGCATCGGAAATGGCTAATGCGGTGGTGATGATCAGCATTGCATGGGGAAACGTAAAGAACACCGACCCTGCGACAATGCCGTAGGGCCCGTATATCGATTCCCCCATCATCACCGATTTCAGCATGCCCTGATTGCCAAACAGATAGACCAGGGCGATGCCGGGCAGCAGCGAGGGTACCAATATCGGCGCCATGGCCAGCAACCTGAAAACCCCTTTGAAGCGCATGCAGCTTCTCGCCAATGCATATGCAAATCCAAAGGCAAGGGTGACAGTAATGATTGTGCTGATGGTTGAGATCAACAGTGAGTTGTTAATAGACCGGACGAGTGAAGGCGTTGAAAAATAGGTTTTAAAGTTGCTGAAACCGGTGGAAGCCAAAGGCCGAAGGACAATTCGTCGAAACTTGTTTGAGTCTGTCTCGACCCAATTTGTACCCACTTGTCGTTCTGATCCAATCAGATAAACAGCGCTGTTGCTCAAACCGCGTATCTTGTAGCGGACCGGACTGCGGAACGAAAATTCTGGAAAGAACGCGGTGACCTTCAACCGTCCATTTGATCCGGCAATGAGATCATCGGGGCCGTAAGCACTTGTTTGGTCGTTCAATGCTTGTGCAGAGACCACTTCACCGCTGAAGACACCAGCTTCGTCGCTGACCTGAAATTCAAATTGAGTCAAGTCGAATTGGTACGTTGCAAATGACTTCGACAGCATTGCATAAAGCGGGAGGGCGAGAGCAACAACCAGATAGATTGCAATCATCGCGATAAAACCACGCATGATCCAATCATCTGATCCGAGCTTCGGCTTGATTGCCTTGCCTGATGGAAGTTTCGTTTGGGCAGCAACACTCATATTAGTTGGCCTGAACGTTTGCAGGAAATACCCTTAAACGATTGGGAGACAACTCTATCGACAGTCGCTGGCCAACGGCAAGTTCCATGCGTCTGATGGCGTTGATGGAAAAGTTGGCAACCAGGCGCATATTGCCCAATGGCTCGCCACTCAGCCCGGCCCTCCAGTAAGATCCAAGAAATTCCATGTCCACAATGTCGACGTCGATCGTATTCTGCGGCGATGAGACCGTATCTACTGCGCCAGGAGAGCGGGCGCCGCTTCTATGCGGAACAATGTCTTCTGGACGGATTGTGGCAATGACCGGGTTATCCGGCGAAAGAGAATGGGGGATACAGGAAAACTCGGTATTCCCGACCATGACTGTATTTTTTGATGGAGCTGTCGCATCCAACTGGTTCATTTCGCCAATAAAATCCGCCACGAACAGACTATTGGGATCGCGGTAAATCTCGGTTGGCGTGCCAATTTGTTCGACGACACCGTGATTCATCACCACAATCCGGTCGCCCATTGAAAGACCTTCTTCCTGATCATGGGTAACCATAACCGTGGTGACACCAAGCTTTCTTTGCAGTTCCTTGATTTCATGTCGCAGCGATACCCTTACTTTCGCGTCCAATGCGGAAAGGGGTTCGTCGAGTAGCAGCAGGCCGGGTTTTGAAGCGATGGCCCGAGCCAGAGCAATACGCTGTTGTTGGCCGCCAGAAAGTTGAGCCGGATATTTCTTCCCCTGATCAGGCAAACCAACCAGTGCCAGCAACTCGTCTACTCTTGCAGTGATTTCCTTCTTAGGAACACCAGTATTTTCAAGGCCAAACGCGATGTTCTTTTCAATCGTCAGATTTGGAAACAGCGCATAGGATTGAAATACGATGCCGAAATCCCGTTCTGAGGGCGGAAGGTTGGAGACATCGTTGCCGTCTTGAGAAACGGACCCGCGCGATTGAATATCTAGTCCGGCAATGGCTCTCAGCAATGTGGTTTTTCCGCAGCCGGATGGCCCCAGAAAGCAAACAAACTCGCCCTTATTGATTTCCAGGCTGATGTCTTTCAGCGCAATAAAATTACCAAAAGCTTTCCACAATTCTTCAATTTTCAGAAATGATTGCTCTGGTGCAGGCGGGTTACTGGTCGCCATTTTAGTTTCTACAGCTGACAATATCGCCTCCCAAAAACGCCGGCATCGGTAGAACTAGCTACCATGGGGAGCCCAAAATCAGCCACCCCAAAATTAGAAAGGCGCCCCAATATGCGGCGCCTTTCGTCGTATTGTGTAATGATTATTTTGGTTCTGATTTGGAATCGTAGCGGGCCTGCCATTCTTTCAAAATCGCTGCGCGGTTGTTGGCGGCGAACTCAAAATCGTTGTCGATCATCTTCTCTGTCAGATTTGTGGGGAAGTGCTCAACAGGTTTGGCAACTCCTGGATATGCAACAACGGCATAGCCAGTATTGTACATCGCATTGGCCTTTTTGGTAATCGACCAATCAACCAGAGTTTTGGCTGCGTCGAGTTTCTCGGTGCCGGCAATGATTGCCGTAGCTTCCATATCCCAACCAACACCTTCTGATGGAACGATGATTTCCAACGGCGCGCCAGCAGCTTTTGACTTGGCGCCTCGGAAGGCAAATGAAACACCGATTGGAATTTCGCCAGCAGCGGCCAATTTGCAAGGTTTAGAACCGGAATGGGTGTAGCGCGCGATATTGGCGTGAAGTCCATCCATATATTTCCAGCCACCTTCTTCACCAAACATCTGCAACCAACTGGAAACGTCCAAAAACCCGGTTCCGGAAGAATTCGGATTTGGCATAATGACATGGCCAGCATATTCGGGCTTGGTCAAATCAGCCCAGCTTGTTGGCGGCGTTAGTCCGGCTTTTCCAGCCTCAACCGTATTGTAGCAAACCGAAGCGACCCAGGCATCCATCCCAGTCCAGGTTGGAGGCGAGCTTTTGTCGACGAATTTCGGGTCCAGATTGCCAACACCCTTGGGCGCATAGGCTTCCAGCATTCCTTCAGATTTCATCAAAAGAAGTGATGTTGCAGCCAATCCCCAAACCACATCGGCTTGTGGATTGTCTTTTTCTGCCAGCAGTTTGGCGGTTACAATACCGGTTGAATCCCGAACCCAATTGATTTTGATATCAGGATGGTCCTTGTTGAATTCGGAGGCATAGCGAGCCAGATCCTCGGCCTCTACAGCCGTATAAACGGTCAGATCGACAGCGCTTGCATTCGCAAAAGCTGCAATGCTGAAAGCGACGCCAATTGACAGCGTTTTGATAGTGTTCTTGATCATATTCTTCTCCCGGTTTTAAATTTCATATTTTTGTTACTTCCAGCGTCGCCGAATTTATCAGTTCTGGCAACTCTCTTTCTCCCGGCGGGTCTATGCCAGCCTCAAGGTTCAACATGCCTGTTGGGTGATCATAATTAAAATCGATAATTATGATGAACCCATCGATTTGGTTTATTGAATAATTCGATCTACAAAGTTGAAGGTTGATAGTCTCAGAACATCCGTGTCCGGGTCAAATCCGTTTTAGGCCTTGACCCTTTGCGACTTGGGATCATACGGCGTGCGCAAATGGGCCGTGGCATTGTGTAATTCTCCGGCCAGATCAATTTGATACTGTCCAGTTGCAATGAATGATGAATCGATTCCGGCCTGGTTTTCGAGCACAGCAAGAGCAATGCTGGATCCCAGTGTATGACCATAGGAGGCTGAGCGGACTTCCCCGATGGGGGTTCCGTTTCTGATGATCAGTTCACCTCCCCATAATTGGGCATCGGGATCTTCAAGCGTGAACAGCACAATCCGCCGTTTCAACACACCCGCCGCCTGTTGTTTCATAAGTGCCTGTTTGCCAATGAAACCATCGGGCTTGTTCATATCAACTGCAAATGCTAGCCCAGCTTCGAAAGGATTGATTTCCGGCGACAATTCCCGACTCCAGGCCCTGAAACCTTTTTCGATCCGTAGCCCCTCAAGTGCATAATATCCTGCGTCACGAAGGCCAAAATCGCTGCCGTGGAGATGCAGCAGGTCGTAAACGCCAACGGTAAATTCTGTCGGCACAATCAGTTCCCAGCCCAACTCGCCAACATAGGTCATCCGGTTTGCATAAGCAGTCGCATATCCGATATCGATCTCCTGAACGGTAGAGAACGGAAAAGCCTTATTGGAAAAGTTGGCGCGGGATACCCGCTCCAGCAGTTTTCGGGAATTTGGACCCATGATCGAAAGAACAGACCAGGCAGAGGTGACATCGCTGACATGGCAATGCGCGTCGTCTGCAGTATTTTTTCTAATCCAGTCAGCGTCGTGAATGGTCTGTGCAGAACCGGTGATAATGAGGAATTTCTGATCGCCGAGCCTTAATACCGTCAAGTCACTTTCATATGTGCCACGCTCGTTCAACATGCCTGTATAGACTGAAGTACCAACCGCTTTGTCGATATCTGCTGCACAAATATAGTTTAATGCCTGGCAGGCATCCTTGCCCTCGACCATCAGTTTTGAAAACGAGGACTGATCGAATATCCCGACATGATTGCGCACTGCTTCGTGTTCGCGGCGCACGGCTTCATGCCAGTTTTGTCTGCCGAACGAATATTCCGCCGTTTTTTGCTCGCCTGCTGCGGCAAACCAGTTGGGACGTTCCCACCCCATTCTGGAACCAAATACACCGCCTTTGTCACTTAACCTGTCATACAGCGGCGAACGCCTGAATGGCCGGGCTGTCTCCAACTCGCGGTTGGGCCAGGGCATGGCATAGTGCAGGCCAAGTGTCTCTTTGATCCGCTCCCGCAACCACGTAGGATTGTTGTTGAAGCCGGCAAATCGACGGATATCGACAGGCCAAAGATCCAAGGTCGGGGCGCCGTTGACAATCCATTCGGCCAGGGCTTTACCGGCGCCGCCCGCACTGGCGATGCCCATCGAGTTAAACCCGGCGCCGATGAAGAAGTTTTTTAGCTCAGGCGCTTCTCCCAACAGAAAATTATTGTCAGGTGTAAAACTTTCCGGCCCGTTGTAAAATTTTCGAACCTCTGCCCGGTCCAATTGGGGGACGCGTTGCAACGCATTTTCCATCAGGATTTCGAAGTGATCCCAATCATCGGGCAGCAGAGAAAATTCAAAATCATCGGGTATCCCATCCATACCCCAGGGCTTGGCCTCTGGTTCGAAACCTCCCATCGCCAGACCCCCAACTTCTTCCTTGAAATAGATGTACCCGTCCGGATCGCGCAGGACGGGCAGATCGGTGTGAGCGCCTTCTATCTGACCGGTGACAATATACATGTGTTCAGCAGAGTGCAGAGGCACCGAAACTCCACACATCTTGCCGACCTTGCGCGCCCACTGACCCGCACAGTTGACAATTATCTGCGTTTTGATCGTGCCCTGATCTGTTTCAACTGCAGATACGACTCTGTTTTTTGTGATCACGTCCGTTACCCGAATTCTCTCAATAATTTTAGCCCCACCATTTCGGGCACCTTTGGCCAGAGACTGGGTGAGATCGGTGGGGTTGGCTTTGCCATCTCCTGGCAAACAAATACCACCCTGTAGGTCGTCAATCGCCATGATCGGCCACAAGTCTCCGGCCTCTTTGGCAGAAATCAACTCCACATCAACACCCTGCGCCCTTGCAGAAGAAGCAGTGCGTTTCAGTTGTGTCATGCGTTCGCTGGTCCGGGCGACCGCCAACGAGCCGCAATTTTTCCAACCTGTTGCCAGGCCTGTTTCTGCCTCCAATTCGGCGTAAAGTTTCGTTGAATATTGAATGAGGCCGGTCATGCTCGAGTGGCTGCGTAACTGACCCACCAATCCAGCAGCATGCCAAGTTGTTCCCGAACTCAATTGCCCTTGTTCCAACAGGACAACATCCCTCCAACCGAGTTTGGTGAGGTGATAGGCGACTGAACAGCCGATAATGCCGCCACCGATAATTACAATTCCTGCAGAATCCGGAAGTTCGTTTGATGACATCGCTTTGCACTTTCTAAATTCGGTATTTCCTGTTTGCAAATTATTGCAAAATATTGCAAATTAACGCAAGAAGAATTTACCCTTCCTCACAGGAGTCATCATTGAGCCCGCTTCCTGAAAAACGCTATTCGGTCATCATGGACCAGGTAGAGCGCAACAAGTTTGTCTCGATCGTCGAACTGGGAAAACAGCTGAACGTTACACGCGAAACAATCAGAAACGATATTTCGATTTTGGCGAAAAAAAATTTGCTGCAACAGGTGAGGGGCGGGGCAGCGTGGATTGAAAAGACCGAAGCAGCGATAAGTGAACGAGAAAATATCAATTATGCCGGGAAACTCAAAATTGCAGAAATTGTCGCCGGCCTCATTCCAGATAAGGCATCGGTAATCATCGATTCAGGTTCCACGACACAGATTGTTGCGCGTGCGCTGGCGGGAAAATCGGATCTGACAATTTATACAAGTGATCTCACAGTTGCTGTATCGCTGGTTTCAAGCGCTCATGAAGTTCATCTGCTTGGGGGAAAGCTTGGGCGTTCTGAACACTCCACAAGCGGATTGGATACGCTGGAGATGTTGTCCAATTACAGAGCAGATTATTCACTCATTGGAGTTGGCGGCATAAGCGCAACACACGGCTTCACAGACTTCACCCGGTTAGGCGCCAAAATGAGAGATGAAATGATCTCATTGGCAACTAGCTCTTTATTTCTGGCGGACCATGAAAAATTCAACCGGACCGCACCAGTGAAGTTAAAGAATGCTGATTGCGCCCAATATCTTGTGACTGACAAGTGCCCGGATAAAGATGTTTTCAGCCATCTCACCGATTTGGGTCTGGAGGTTCTGAGTGCAGAATCAATGAGTTGAAGTCAATGTCAGGCAGTAAGCGAAGTCCAGACGTGGCTCGGGCAATCACGCTGAAACAGAGTTGATCGTTTCTCGAGCGACTTCCATAAATGAGCGAATAAGCCGACTGTCCTGCCGTTCTTTCAGGCAAATCAGGGCCTCGTCCAGTGTCAGGTCCGAATCTGAGATAGTGATTTTCTTAAGCCGGGAATCACTGCCAAACTCAGCGTCGGATACAATGCCTACACCATCGCCTGACGCCACAATCTCTCGCACCGCCTCACGTCCTTCGGCTTCAATCTGGATATTGAGCTCGATGCCAAGTTGTCGGGCGAGTTGTTCAAATTTTGCTCTGGTTTTCGACCCCGGTTCCCGCATAACAAGTGGCAGGAAGGCGAGATCCTCCATTCTAATCGACTGTTTCCGGCTGATCAGGTTGTCGGTCGATACGAAGGCAACGATGGGAGTCGAGCTCAGCTTAATGGTCTCATATTCTCCGCTTTTGGGCCACTGACCCAAAATACCAATATCAGCCTGATAGGAGTTTAGATTGGACACAACGGATTCAGTATTTCCAGCGCTGACCGATACCTGCACACCGGGGTATTTTTGGCAAAAGGGTTTGAGAATACTGGTCACATGGTGTGCTGCATCAGCGACGATTGTCAGCCTTCCCGATTTGACCGCCCGGGTTTGTGACAACAATTCCTGAGCCTGACTCTCAAATTCAAACATTCGCCGGGTAATTTCCAGCAGTTTATCTCCAGAAGACGTCAGCGTTACCTGCTTCTTTTCTCGATTGAACAGTCGTACGTCATATTCTGTCTCCAGAGAACGTACCTGGTCAGATATGGCTGGCTGGGTGAGAAGAAGAGCCTCAGCAGCACGTGAAAACCCGCCGGAAATGGCGACATAGTGGAAAGCACGCAGTTGGACATATCGCATGGGACCATACTATCCTATAAGTAAAATCTATAAAACGATTAAAACTATCGTTTTGACTAATGCAATATTTTCTTTATCAAGGATACAATTCGATTCGAGCGCCAGTGATGCATATCACGTCAAATGGCGCCACAAATATCGAGGAGCCTGTTAACTTGCGCGATGCCCGATATTTGATTCGAAGCCAAAACGCAATTCAACAAGGAATTCCATGCATATACTAATGTTCCTGTTGCAGTTATGTGCTGCAGTGATGCTCCTGCTGTATTCCACCCGCATGGTTCGAACGGGGGTTGAGCGGGCCGCAGGTTCTTCGTTGCGTGACTTGTTCAATGGGACGCGGCGTAATGTGTTCCTGAATGTCTGTGCGGGAGCCTTTGGGGCTGTATTGTTGCAGAGTTCCACCGCGATAGCCCTTTTGGTGTCCAGTTTTGCCGCAACTGGCGCGATGGGTGTTACCGGATCCTTGGCGGTTGTTTTGGGTGCCGATTTCGGTACTGCACTTGTCGTCCAGTTTCTCAGTTTAAACTTATTGTGGCTGACCCCGGCACTGTTATCAGTTGGCGGCATATTATTTCTGAAATTTGAATCCCGAACTGCCAAGCAGATTGGTCGAATTTTAATCGGAATTGGATTCTTGCTTCTATCCTTGAAGATGCTCGGTGAAGCCAGCGGTCCGATGCGAGAAAGCACGGTATTCCCGGTCGTTGTTCAGTATCTTGGAGACGACATTATCACAGCCTTTATCGGCGGTGCGGTGATAGCGTTCTTTTTTCATTCCAGCGTTGCCGCCATTCTTCTGTTTGCTGTCTTTGCCGGCCAGGGGATATTACCGCTGGCTGCTGGGTTGCCGCTTGTTCTGGGTGCAAATGTTGGTGGTGGTATGGTCGCAGTGTGGTTGACCCGCAACATGCATGTTAAGGCCCGCCGTATAACACTGGCCAACCTCATTTTCAGACTTGGTGGTGGTCTGTTGGCACTCGTGGCTCTTGGTTGGGCCTTGCTGCCTCTCGATCAACTGGGAGCAACTCCAGCGCGTCAGATGGTGAATTTTCACCTTCTGTTTAACACCGCATTGGTCGTGTTGTGTTTGCCCCTCGTTGTTCCACTGGCGCGGCTGGTAAAAGTTCTGGTGCATGAAAACGGCGGCTCCAACCTGCAGACGGACAAGCCTCAGATTGCTCTGGATTACGGTGTGTTGGAAAGTCCAAATCTGGCATTGGCCAGCGCCACTAGAGAACTGCTGCGGATGAGCGAACAGATTGAAATCATGTTCGCGCCATTGATGGAGATATTTGATACATCAATCCCGGAAAAGGTGCGGCAAATCCGCGATATGGATGAAAACATCAATGAGTCTCATACCGAAATCAAACTCTATCTGGCAAAACTCAATCAGCAGGTTCTAACGCAGGAACAGTCGCAGACCAGCATGGAGCTGATTAATTTCGCTATCAGTCTCGAACGGGTCGGTGATATTATCTGCAAGGACCTGTTGAGGTTGAGCGAAGTCAAGCACAGGGAGCGGTTGAGGTTTTCCGACAGCGGTAGAAAAGAACTGTCTGGCCTCCATTCCCGTGTCATGGCCAACATTCAGCTCGCGCTGAATGTTCTGATATCCGAGGATCTGGAATCAGCACGCCAACTGGCAAATGAAAAGGAAGAAATGCGGCAGTTGGAACAACGCAGTCATGACCGGCATATGGAAAGGTTGGGGAGCGGCAACGCCGAGAGCATTGCAACGAGCGATATTCATCTTGAGGTTATCCAGGGCACAAAAGAGATAAATTCGCGCTTTGTGAGCTTTGCTTATCCTGTTCTTGCCAGATATGGGTTGTTAATGACCAGCCGGGTTTCCAACGGGTAGATTGATCATCGGCATAAGTTATATATCAATACATATTATCGATTTTTCATATAATAAAAATGATGCAAATTTGGAGAAATAATCAACCATTTCTCGCGGCGGACGAACCGATTATGGAAGCCAAGCCAAATATTGCCAGTTCATTGCCAATCGAAACACCGCGCCTGGGAGAGCCATTCCTTCTCACGCCTGGTCCGCTGACGACGGCTTACAGTGTGAAAGAAAAAATGCTGTGCGACTGGGGGTCTTGGGACGCTGACTTTCGTGGTATAACGGCTGAAATGCGATCCGAGCTTCTGTCGCTGATCGGTGATCTCAAAGATGAGTTTGACTGCGTACCGATGCAAGGTAGTGGCACCTTTGCTGTTGAGGCCATGCTGGGGTCATTTCTCCCTGACAGCAGCAAGACCCTCGTACTCTGCAACGGTGCTTATGGTTCAAGAATAGTGCAGACCATTGCCCGCATGGGCCGCAATCATGTTGTCATCGACAAAGGCGACTACATGCCGCCACGTGGCACCGAAGTCACGGCTGCTCTGGAGGCTGATCCGTCGATTACACATGTTGTCGTGGTCCACTGTGAAACATCTTCCGGCATCTTGAACCCAATCAAGGAAATTGCCGATGCGACCTACGGTGCCGGACGAAAACTGCTGATTGATACGATGAGCGCGTTTGGTGCCATACCCATCGACATGACGGATATTCGATGCGAAGCATTTGTCTCATCAGCCAATAAGTGCATTGAAGGTGTTCCGGGTTTCGGCTTCATCATTGCCCGCAAATCCGAGTTGGAAGCTTCCAAAGGTAACTGTCCTTCATTGTCACTCGATGTCTATGATCAGTGGGTCCATATGGAGAAGACGGGTCAGTGGCGGTTTACCCCACCCACCCACGTGGTGGCAGCATTTGTGGAAGCGTTGCGTCTCCACCGTGAAGAAGGCGGTGTTGCAGCGCGCGGCGCGCGCTATGCGCGCAATCGGGACGTTATGGTTGAGGGGATGCGCGAACTCGGCTTTGAAACGCTGTTGAAGGACCGCTGGCTGTCCCCGATCATCGTCACATTCTTCAACCCGGCTGACCCGGCGTTTGAATTCAAGCAGTTTTATCAGTTGATGAAGCAAAGTGGATTTATTATTTATCCCGGCAAGCTGACGGTCGCTGATAGCTTCCGGGTTGGGTGCATTGGCCAGATGGACGAACACGTTATGCGACGCGTTGTGATGGCCGCTGCCTCTGCCCTGAAGCAGATGGGTGTCAGCGACGCCTGTCCTCCGCAATCTGCACTTTCCGAACGCGCAAAACTCGCGGCATAATTTCACGCCACACCGTTGGTTATCTTATTTCAATTGGAGTTCACTAATGAACGACGTATCTTCCGTCACGGTCAACGACCGCACCTATGCGGCCCCTAAAACCTGTGCGATTGCCATATGCCTGGACGGTTGCGAACCAGCCTATCTGGATAAAGCAATTGCTGCCGGTTTGATGCCAAATTTAAAGCGGATCAAGGCCAGCGGGACCGATAGATTGGCCCATTCGGTCATTCCATCCTTCACAAACCCGAACAATTTGTCGATTGCTACCGGGCGCCCACCAGCTGTTCACGGCATTTGTGGCAATTATCTCTACGACCCAGAGACCAAAGCCGAAGTCATGATGAATGATGTGCGCTTTTTGCGTGCCCCGACGATTTTTCACAAGTTTCAGGAAGCCGGTGCGCGCGTCGCCATTGTAACTGCCAAAGATAAATTGCGCGCCTTGTTGGGCGCCGAACTTAAATTCGACAATGACACGGCGATTTGTTTCTCCGCAGAGCGATCCGACATTACAACAGTTGCAGAACACGGAATTGACAATGGCAGCAAGTGGACAGGCATGGCGGTTCCCGAGGTCTATTCGGCAGAGCTGTCTGAGTTTGTATTCGCCGCAGGTGTCAAATTACTGGAGGAATGGAAACCAGATGTGATGTATTTGACGACCACAGATTTCATTCAGCACAAACACGCGCCGGGTGAACCTGTTGCAAATGCATTTTACGAAAACTTTGACCGTTATCTTGGACAATTGGACGAATTGGGTGCTGCAATCGTCATTACCGGCGATCACGGTATGAAGCCAAAACATCATTCCGACGGTTCACCAAATGTCGTGTATATTCAAGACTTGCTGGATGAATGGCTGGGTGAAGCGGCAGCACGAGTCATATTGCCAATTACCGATCCTTATGTCGTACACCACGGTGCGCTTGGCTCGTTTGCTACCGCTTATTTGCCAGACAGTACTGAACGACAGGACGTTATCGATCGCCTTGCGAAAATCGATGGGATCGAATTTGTTTGCGGACGCGAAGAAGCGTGTGGCCGATTTGGCCTGCCAGCCGATCGAATTGGCGATATCGTTTTAACTTCGGGTGAAACAGTTACCATTGGCACGTCAGCGCACCGCCACGATCTTGCCGCGTTGAAGGAACCATTGCGTTCACACGGTGGATTGCACGAGCAAACCGTGCCGTTCATTGTCAATCGTACGTTGGAACTGGACAGTGCACCTGATCTGCGTAATTTCGATGCGTTTTTCTTTGCCACCAAAGCTGCGGCACAATAATTATAAGGAACCTGCCAAATGGCTGAGAAAATTGAAGTTCGCAACGAAGGCATGCGCATTGGTGGTGAGATCGTATTTACCGATGCGGTCGTAGAGGTGAAATATCCCTATACCGACGAAGTTATAGGAACGGTTCCGGCTGGTCAGGCCGAGCACGCGCGCAAGGCATTTGAGTTTGCTGCCGCTTACAAGTCCAATCTGTCTCGTTACGAGCGCTCCCAGATCCTGCAGCGCGCGGGTGAATTGATCGGCGACCGCCGCGACTACCTCGCGAAATGGCTGACCCTTGAGCTTGGAATTTGCCATCAACACGCAATCTATGAAACCAAACGTGCCCAGGATGTCTATCAATTTGCTTCCCAGCAGGCATTGAACGACGACGGTGAAATTTTCTCTTGTGATCTGACCCACAACGGTAAAGATCGCAAAATATTCACCAAGCGTGAGCCTGTAAAAGCGATTTCAGCGATCACTCCGTTCAATCACCCGCTGAATATGGTGAGCCACAAAATCGCACCATCAATTGCGACCAACAACTGCATGGTTTGCAAGCCAACTGAATTGACCCCTCTCACGGCAATCGCGT
Source organism: Rhizobiaceae bacterium (assembly GCA_014238155.1). Taxonomy (GTDB): domain Bacteria; phylum Pseudomonadota; class Alphaproteobacteria; order Rhizobiales; family Rhizobiaceae; genus Pseudahrensia. The sequence continues at coordinate 16,611 of JABABQ010000034.1, read as the reverse complement.
TGGCCGACATTTTATACGAGGCAGGACTGCCACCGGAAATGTTTCAAGTCGTCACCGGATTGCCAAAAGACATTGGCGAGGAAATGATCGTCAATGAAAACATTGATATCATTACCTTCACTGGTGGAGTGCCAGTTGGCAAATTGATCGCCGCCAAGGCGTCTTACACCCGGCAGGCTCTGGAACTGGGTGGTAACGACCCGCTGATCATCTGTAATGACCTCAATGATGCCGATCTTGAAAAAGCGGCAACAATAGCCGTTGCCGGCGCGACCGGGAATTCTGGCCAGCGTTGCACCGCCATAAAGCGGATTTTGGTTCAGCAAAGCGTCGCGGACAAATTTGTTCCCATGGTTCTCAAAAAGGCCAAGGATATAAAGTTTGGCGACCCCCAGGACCCTGAAACAGAACTCGGTTGTGTCATTCATTCACAAGCCGCCGAATTGTTTGAAAACAGGGTTTTGCTGGCCGAAAAAGACGGCGCGGAAATTCTCTATCACCCGCCACGACAAGGGGCGTTATTGCCGCCAATCGTCGTCGACAAAGTGCCCCATGACAGCGAACTTGTGATGGAAGAAACTTTTGGACCCATAATTCCGATCGTTCGGGTTCCAGACGATGATGAGGAAGTCATGGCGATTTCCAACTCCACTGATTTCGGCCTGTCCTCCGGTGTCTGCACGAATGATCTCAACCGCGCCATATCCTATATCAATGGGCTCGATGTTGGTACCTGCAATATCTGGGAACAACCGGGGTATCGAATTGAAACCTCTCCGTTTGGCGGCATAAAAGACAGCGGTAATTCAGTTAAGGAAGGTGTGACCGAGGCAATGAAATTTTTTACCAATGTGAAGACATATTCTCTTCCCTGGCCGCGTTGATCAAATGATGCCGGCACCGCAATCAAGACACTGCGTCATTGAACCCGCTGTTGGGCTTGTCTCTTGAGCGGGTCGGGCAGGCCACACACGGAAGGTGAATCGAACACTTCGCAAGCCCGGTCGGATTGGGCAGAGAAGAATCAGCGAGGCAAATCGCGATCACTGTTGCAGCGCGATGCCGACGCTTTCATGCATCAAAGCCTGTCCAGCCCGTGTGTCGCCACGATTGCCAAAGCCGAAGGCATCTGGATTGAAGATGTCGATGGCCGACGATATATGGATTTTCATGGCAATAGTGTTCATCACATTGGCTATGGTCATCCCAGGCTGATTGCCGCAATCAAGAAACAGCTCGATCAATTGAGCTTCTCGCCACGTCGGTTTACCAACGACATCTCCGTTCAGTTGGCAGAACGGCTTGGCAAGCTCGCACCTGATGATCTCAACCGCGTGCTTTTTACCACTGGTGGGTCGGATGCAATTGAAGTCGCGCTGAGGATCGCCCGAGCGTCAACCGGACGGTTTAAGACGCTTTCGTTTTGGGATGCGTTTCATGGGGCAGGGTTCGGCGCATCATCCGTGGGCGGAGAAGCGACATTTCGCTCCGATATTGCCGGGCCGCTTTTGCCGGGATCAGAACATGTAGCTCCATTTGCCTGTTATCGGTGTCCTTATGGTCACGCCGGCCCGGATGTATGTGGTTTGGCTTGCGCCAATATGGTTGACTATGTGCTGGAGCGAGAAGGCGATGTGGCTGCCGTTGTGGCTGAACCGATGCGGGCAGTGCCTCAGGTCCCGCCTGCAGGATACTGGAAGGCGGTACGGGAAGCCTGTAATAGACACGGCACACTGTTGATATTTGACGAAATACCCACCGGATTGGGGAAGACCGGCAAGTTCTTTTCCTTTGAGCATGATGATGTTGAGCCGGACATAGTTGTGATTGGCAAGGCACTGGGCGGTGGTGTGTTGCCAATTGCGGCGGTGGTAGCCCGCGAGCGGCTGAATGTCTGTGCCGATTTTGCCATTGGCCATTATACCCATGAGAAAAACCCGGTTACCGGTCGTGCCGCACTGACGACTCTGGATATTATCGAGGACGAAGATCTCGTGGCGCGGACCGCAAAAATGGGCAATGACGCGCTTGCACGGTTGCAGGAGTTTTCCAAGACGTCGTCTATTGCTGGCGATGTACGTGGGCGCGGCTTTATGTTTGGCATCGAAATTGTGTCTGACAAGGAAGCTCGCACTCCGGCGCCAGAGCTGGCCGAACAAATATATTATCGGTGTCTCGATGCGGGTTTGAGCTTCAAGATTTCTCAAGGATGCGTCCTGACCTTGTCTCCACCAATGACAATCAGCAGTGAAGACCTTGATACCGCACTTTCGATTGTTGAAGCTGCCATATCGGCGGTCCAACCTTAATCAACATACCCGACTGCGTCAGGAACTGAATTTCCAGATGGAATCTTCGAATAGTTTTGCAATTTTGCTGGTGCTCGCCGCTGCTGTTTTGCACGCGTTCTGGAATGCGATAATCAAAGGTTCTTCAGACCGAATTTTGACAATGGGTTTAATCAATCTGGGCCATTTTTTGCCCTCTGCCGTTATGGTGATGGTCTATTTGCCGCCTGCCAGGGAGGCATGGCCGTTTCTTGTAGCTTCAACGCTGATCCATTTTTTCTATTATGGGTTCTTGATATTGTCTTATCGGTTTGGTGATCTGAGCCAAGTCTATCCGATCGCCAGGGGAGTGGCGCCGATCATCGTTGCGCTTGCTGCGCAATTCTTCGCCGGGGAGGTGTTGCCACCTGTCGCGTGGGCTGGAATATTACTGGTTTCCTTTGGTATTGGGACGCTATTGCTCAACCGAAGGAACGGTAAAATTCCGGCAAGCGCTATTGCAGCTGCAATTTTAACCGGGATAACGATTGCATCCTATTCAGTTGTCGATGGATTGGGGGTTCGTGCCTCAAACAGTCCGCTGGGATATATCGGATGGCTGTTTCTGCTTGAGAGCATTGCCGGTTTTGCGATGTTGTTTTATCGCCGAGATATTTTGCCAAGCGTATCGTTGAAGCGATATGCAATCGGACTGTTTGGCGGGATGATCTCGGGCCTCGCTTACGGCCTGGCAATATACGCCAAGAGTTTAACGACACTGGGCACGGTATCTGCCATTCGCGAATCCAGCGTCATTATCGCAGCTCTGATAGGTGTCATTTGGTTTGGCGAACGGCCATGGCAATCACGTTTGGTTGCGGCCTTGATTGTGGCCTGTGGCGTTATCCTTTTGGCAACTGCCTGATAGGAACACGGGAAACCATTCCTCTGACCACTACTGCATTGCTGGAATATTCATGGTTTTTGGCGCCTGAAGAGCCAGCATGGCGAGGATCGTAGGGGCGATCGTGCGCTGGTCCAGTATCACATCGGTCTCTACTTTCAATCGTTCGCTGAATGCAATGAATGGCACTTCGCCCAGGCATTGCTCATCGCCAGCATGTTGTCCATCTGCATTCATCCCGTGATCTGCCGTTACCAGAACATCATACCCTGTGGACCGCAAACGTGGAATCAACTGCGACAGTGCATTATCCACATGGGTCGCCTGAATGCGATATTCGCGACCTTCGCCGGTATAGTAATGTCCCAGAGTGTCGCAGCTTGATGTGTGGAGCAACAAATATTCCGGCGCATGATCTCGCGCAATCGCCCACGCCTGCGCGCAAAGATCAAATTCTGACGGCATGGTTGGGTTGGCTTGATTGTATCCCGTCATCGTATAATGGCGCGCATAGGGGATCGCCGCATTTGGATCGTTGATTTCAACATGGTCAAACGCATCGAAGCTGGAACCGCCATAAAGCGTGTGAAAGAAACTATGGGCGACAACCCCGGTTATTTTCCCGGCCGCTTTTAGCGCTGAAAACAGGTTCGGATGGGGCGATGGACGAATGGACTCGTTGGAAAGCAGTCCGTGGTCAGCAGGCGCCATTCCGGTGTGAATGGTTTCATAAAGCGGAGCCGAAATTGTCGGCAGGCAAGCTAACATGGTCCAGACCTGCGCCTGTTTGGCTTCCACCGCCGACATTAAATAACCACAGTCAGTTCGGGCCGTGTCGTTTCTCAAACCGTCCACAACGACCAGACATACTTTACCGCTCATCTAGGAATCCTTGATTTTGTCCACGCGTAGTGGACACGACAAATAGACACCGAACTCCTGCCCGATATCGGCGCTGACACGTGCATGAACCCGCCCCTGACGGTCAAGAAAGCTCTGATTATCTTCGACGGGAAATATTCCCTCGTGCCAGATACCGGGGTGGATGTAGAGGCCTTTTGATCCATCGCACCAGAAAGCGACCACCTTATCGGGTGTTAGATTGTCTCCTGGCAATGCGACGGGCACGATGAACGGCTTTTTTTCCCTGGGCCAGAATAACTGGCCACCATCTGGATGATAATTCATGTGCCAGAGCAGCACTTGATCGCGTGGCGCGGTCTGCTCGGTTTCGCTTGCAGACTTTGGGTCGGTCGACCAACCCAGCACGTAGTGGCCGTTTACAGCGGCGTTGGTGCCAAAAAGTATATCGCCTTTCCATTCGCCGATAAAATCACCTTCGACCCAGCCCGCTTCATCGCCGGTGCCATCATCGATGGGGCGCCAGCCCTGACGTGGCCATTGGACGATCTCAATATTGAAGTCTGCGGGATCGTCCACTAAACAGCCGTAGCCAGTCAAACTTGTCTCGGCGGCACGCACTAGCGGAACCTCGTGCCACGGCAGAGACGGTTTGGTAGAGGCTTCGAATATGTATTCAGGTGCGGTCATGTCAGGTCTTTCATGTGGCGATCTACCATGCGTTGCACCATCGGGGCGAAATGCCAGTAATCGGGTGTTTCCATATTCGGGCGCTTGCCGGCATCGTCAAGGTAACGCACAGCCATAATTTGCTTGAGGTTTGGATTGGTTTCAAATTCAGCAATTTCTTCCTTGTTCATTGGACCGCCCTGAAGGTTTAAAGAATGTACCGAAGCCTCAGACAGCCGTTTGAAATAGTCTGGTTTCGTCGCGCATAGATAGCGCTTTGCTGCCACGTGGTAGCGCACACAATCGGTGATGACGCTGGGAAACAGGCGCTCCAGCACTTCAGCACCGGCCTCTTCGTGATGACGGTCTTCGGTGTCAGTCATCGCAAATGTACCGAATTCGCTGGTGAAGTGCCCGATGTCGTGGAGCAGCGCACCAACGATGATTTCTTCCGGTTGCTCATTCTGTTCGGCAATTGCGGCGCCTTGCAGCATATGTTGCCCCATGCTGACGGGCTCTCCCAAATATTCTTCGCCACCACGCCGGTCGAATATGGAGCCAATGAAGTCTACAATGTTATCGCGCGTTAACTCGTCTTTTGCTGGTGTCATTCAGCCGCCTCCAGATTGGCTTCACGATGCATTGCGTTATAGGTTGAACGCAGTCCGTCCTTGTCAGCGTAGCAACCCTGAAGCCAGCGTGAACCTTCACCAGAATAACCTTTGCGGGCGTGCAAAACACGTGTGTTGTCCACGACAAACGCTTCGCCCGGGTCGAGACGGAATGTAACTTCCATCGATTCCTCATCGATTATCTCAGCGAGGCGCCTGTAGGCCTCGTAGTAGATGACCATTTTGTCGAAAGGAACATCTGTCAATGCGGATAACGAACGATTGTTGAACCGGACTCCGATCAGTTCACCATCGGGCGCAAGTTCTATCATCGGGCGCCGTGACGTCAGGCAAACACCGGCTTCTCCGGCATATTTGAAGCGGGCACAATGATCCGCCAGTATGTCAAAATATTCCTGATTTTCCTGCTGCAGGCGCAATACTGCTGCAAATCCATCAACTACCATATTTTCGCCACCAGCAGCCGAGCTTTCAAGGCAGTACAACACCTGAATTGTCGGCACCGGGTCGCGGTAGGGGTTGTCCGTATGGGCCTGCAGGCCCAACCCGGTAAAGGCCAGATTGGTTGGATTAACTTCGGTTCGGACCTCAAAATTTCGGCCATAATTTGTCTCTCGGACATGGCCGAACATTTCAACCACTCGAAACAGCGCTCCTTCTTCAACCGGGCCATTTATAATTTTGCCAAAACCGTATCGGGTGACTTTGCCCAGCCAATCGTTCAACGCTTCGCCTCCGCACGTCAGTTCCCCAAAGTCGCCCAAAGGCACATTGTTCATCAAACCTGCGTCCCAGGTGTCTACTTCTGAAGCGGTCCAACCCCGCATTGGGGTATGAGATACGTCATAAGCATTGTCTTCAAGCCAGCTGATATCAAAGGTGACGGCTTTACCCTCCGGCGCAAATGTAACCTCAAGCACGTCGCCGTCCAGATCGGCATTTTCAATATGTGTATCTGCCGGGATGTCGCGCAGCGTGATAAGCCTCTGACCGTTGTCAACGGAGCGGGTGTCGGGATCGCTCGCATTGTCGCGCAGCCAGATAGCGTGAAAGCGCAAGGTGGCAGTTGGTGATGTGAGTGTGAGAAAAATCCCTGATGGATCAAGTGTTAAAGAGGTCATTGAGAATCCCTGAAAAGTAATTTTCTGGAGACAAGTTGTCAATTTTCCTGCATAATCTCAAATTAGGAATTATCTCCCTAAGCATCTGGTTTCCTAATGCCAAACCGTCAATTCAAACTGCCCCCCCTGGAATGGATACGCTCCTTTGAAGCGGCGGCGCGATGTGGAAGCTTCACCTTGGCGGCAGCAGAAATCGGCATCACCCAGTCTGCCACCAGTCAACGAATTGGGCAGTTGGAAAAGCTGCTTGGAACAACGCTGTTTATTCGCAACGCCCGATCAATCACGTTGACGGTCGAAGGCGAGACCTGGCTGCCCCATGTGCAATCTGCTCTGGAAAGTGTGCGGGATAGTTCAGAGGCTTTATTCGGGGCTGACCGGAACCGCCTGACCGTCTCTGCTAGCCAATCCGTAATCGATCTTTGGCTGCTTCCGCGCCTCAAAAAACTTAGCCAAATTTCCGGTGGGCAATTGGCGGTCCAAACGATTGTGCTGGGTACACAAGACGTGCCAGTGGATGAGGTGATCAGAATTCGCTATGGAGTTGGCGATTGGCCGCATGTCTACAAGCTGCCGCTTTACGCCGAACGGATCGCACCAATGGCGTCTCCAGATCTGGCCAAAAGTGCAGGTGATTGGACACACTGGCCGCGTATCGCTTGTTCCGGCCCGCGCCCCGGCTGGCAGGCCTGGGCCGCACAATTCGGCGTTTCAACAACGCCCGTGCCACATTTGCGGTTTGATACTTTTGTATCCGGATTGGCGGCCGCTCGGTGCGGTATGGGCGTTCTGCTCGGATCACTACCGCTCTGCCAGGCCGACCTGGACGCGGAACGGCTTGTTCTGCTTGGTGATGATGTATTGAATCATCATGAGACTTATTGGGTCATCGCCGGAAAGGGGGCGATCTCCCGATCTCAGTGGGATAAAGTTCAGTCCACAATTGCCGAAGTCTAAAGGGAATAGGCCACATTTGGCCGTGCCGGTTTAGCACGACCAAATGAGTGGGAAAATGTCCAGTTTTTAACGCCGCTCAATGCAGGCACAGATCCGATCATCGGTGCCGCACTTGCTAAACTCAATACATTGTATTTATTGCAAAAAATTCTCATCCATTTATGCAAAATTGTGATCAGGCCATTTATCGTTCGTTGTGCAACCGGGCAGGATTGAAATGACAATTCGCTTCTTGCGTGCTTGTTTCCCCCAATCATCCCCAAAGGATAAAGTCCACAAGATACGCAAGGAGTTGGCGATATGAAGTTTTTTAACAGAGGTCAGGCAAAGAAATCTGACGACGGATCACACGATCATCCTTCAGGACCGCCGTCATTGGACGTTCCAGGTTTCATCGTCGCTCTGAATGCCGGCGGAAAACTGCCATTTTTTGAGGATTGGACGCCGGAAGACCCTCCAGAAGAAGAGTTTGAGGAAGAGTTCGAGGAGGAACCCGAACTCATGTAAACAGGGAAGATTCCCGAGGCCATTGATTGCGGTGGCATTTGGTCTGTCTCCCGGCATTGATTAATGACGATCAGTCAACGATGCTCGATGCCATGGAACTATTTTCGACATCGATTGAAACGGCAATTCAGATTATAGCCTCTGCGAAAGCCTGCAAGAAATTCACTTATGGTCGTATCGGTCCGATCCTTCGTTCGGGCGTTCGATCTGGCGAAGGATGAGTTTCGTTTGTCTGGCTCATTGAATGTTTCGGTCATTGTTGCCGGCTCTCTGATTTGCTTCGCAATGGGAACAGTGCACGCATATTCGGTGTTTCTGGAACCAATAGAGCAGGCTTTCGGGGTCGGCAGGGCAAGCGCGAGTTTTGCCTATTCGGGGGCGCTGATTTCCATCACCATTTCGGTGCTGTTCGTACATCATCTTTTGGCGTCGGTGCGGCCAACAGTTATTGCGACACTGAGTTGCCTGTTTGGCGCCGCCGGTTGCCTGATCGCTGGTTTTGCAACTTCGATTTGGGGGATCTGGTTGGGTTTTGGACTGGTTTTTGGATTGGCCAATGGAATTGGTTACGGATTTAGTCTGCAGATCGCGGCCCGTTCAAGCCCGGCCAAAGAAGGTCTGGCCATGGGCATCATCACCGCAAGCTATGCAATGGGCGCTGCAGTGGCACCGGTGGTCTTAAGCACATTGCAATCCAATTATGGATTTGCCGGATCCATGGGATCCCTTGCGATGTTGTTGCTTGTTGTCTTGCCGATCGCCTCCACGTTGATTTGGCAATCTGGCATTTCTTTCGACGCGCCAGACAAAAGTCACGTGGATCAGGTTGCCGGCTCGCGCCGCGAACTTATTCTGTGGTTGGCTTATGGTGGTGGTGTAATCGCCGGTCTGATGGTTATCGGCCATGCTGCGGGTGTGGCTCAGGCAAATGGAGCAAACATTCCGGTCTGGCTGGCACCGGTCATCATCGCCGTTTTCAATTTGGCGGGAAGCCTGACGGGTGGCACCGTATTGGATTATGCGAGGCCGGGCAGGGCGTTGCCATGTTTGCCAGGATTATCGGCAGTGGGATTGGTGTCCTTGTTGATCTTGCCATCAGATATTGGGATTGTCATTGGTTTGGCTGTGGTTGGTTTTGCCTATGGTGCTCTGATTGCCGGATTTCCAGCAACCTTGACCAAGACATTCGGATCTGTGATCGGCAGCCAAATCTATGGCAGGGTTTTTACGGCTTGGGGATGTGCGGGCTTGTTCGGGCCCTGGTTGGCAGGCCTGCTCTACGACACTCAAACCAGTTACTCGGCGGCATTCATAATCGCCATCGGGTTCAACATCGTATCTTTTGTTGCAATGCGACATTCATTTTCAGTTCGGTGAAACGAGATTGGTTGTTAAACGGTCTGCATTGGTATAGCTGACTAAAATCAGGCATCCGAGCTGGAGTTAATCATGTCGAACCAATTTACCGTCGCCTGCATTCAAAACTGTGCAACACCCGACGTTCAGCATAATATAGATGTGTGCCTGCAGATGGTGAGACGCGCAGCATCTCAAGGCGCACAATTTATAGCAACGCCGGAATATTTTTCCGGACTGGAAACGTCAAATGGCATGTTTTTGCCATCAGCCTATCCAGAAAGCATTCATCCGGTTTTGACAGCATTTTCCGAGGCGGCTCGCCAGCTCAATGTCTGGTTGCTGCTTGGGTCTATTGGTATCACCAATGATGACGGCCGTATCTCCAACCGTTCCTATCTGTTGTCCAACGCGGGTGAGATTACCGCCCGCTACGATAAGATTCACATGTTCGATGTTAATCTGGAGCAAGGCTCCTATCGGGAATCGGCGACGATTTCTCCCGGTTCTGAAGCCGTTATTGCCGATATTCCATGGGCGCGACTTGGCCTGTCGATTTGTTATGATCTGCGATTTGCCGCGCTGTATCGAACATTGGCTAAGATGGGGGCCCAGATTTTGACCACTCCAGCGGCATTCACCCGGGTCACCGGGCAGGCCCATTGGCACGTTTTGCAGAGAGCGCGGGCCATTGAGCACGGATGTTTCGTCATTGCACCGTGCCAGCATGGAGAACTGAGTGGAGGAGGAGCCTGTTACGGGCATTCTCTGATTATCGATCCTTGGGGAGAGGTTCTGGCCGACGCTGGCGATGGGGACAGTATCATATGCGCGGAACTGGACATGGCAAAAGTGGAAGAAGCGCGTAACCGCATTCCGGCATTACAACACGATCGCTCGTTCCTCAGCGCCAGAGCACCACAAGGCCTGCCTAATGAATTGTCGAAAATGGATCAGTCCAGCGACGGGGTACCCATGAGATCCTGATGCGCCAGTTCCATATGGGCATTTAACGCCTCAATAATTGCATGAGCGTCGCGGTTTCGCAGTCCCTGGTAAATCAATCGGTGATGTACATTATATTGTCGGATTTTATCGGGGCTAAGAACCAGTTCGCGGGCGGCCTGCCATTGCGAATGCAAACGCACTTCGTTGATCTGGTTGTAAAGCTGAACCATTAATGGATTCCCCGACGCCTTGGCCAGCATCAAGTGGAACTCGCTATCTGCGCGGGTGAATTTGTCCTTGTCGTGCTGACTGGATTCCAGCTGGGTAAGAATGGTTTCCATCTTTTCGATATCACGTCCGGTTGCGTGGACAACTGCCAAACGCGCCATTTGGCGTTCGAACCCGACCCGAGCTTCAATAAGCTGCAGCGGACTAATCTGATCGATGACGTTTTCAACGTCAATTTCTGCCGGCCCGGAATAGGTAACAAATGTACCACTTCCAACCTTTCGGGAAAGCAAACCAAGTTTTTCTAGTTCGTTTAAAGCTTTGCGAATGGTGCTGCGAGAGGCTGAATAGGTATCGGATAACTCCCGTTCTGGTGGTAATTGGTCACCATTGACAATCGTTCCAGCTTCAATCGCTCGTTTGATTTGCGCCATGATGGAGCGAGAACCTTTGCTTGATCGATTTTCAGTCAAAGCAACACTCACAGATACAGTTCTCCAATTTCGGGATTATCGATTTGTCAAAACCCTTGTCAATCAGTGGTTTGTAAAGAGTGTCCAATTAAACAGTCACCCCCCTACCACGTCAAAATAGGTGTAGATTAATAAAATTGCAATGCAATAGCCCGATCGGTTGCTTCGATTTGTCTGCAAATGCGCTGATCATGGTGAACAAAATTAAAAAAAATGCCCATTGTTGAATTTTCTTGTTGTCATAATTGGTATGCTATTGGTAGGTTAAAGGTACAAAACTGGAATCCGTAAGGGAGAACGTCGAGCATGGCGATGGATATCGAAAAATTCGTAGAGCAAGAGGGACGTGACGAGAAAGTCCGTGAAGTTCGTAAAATGATCGACGATCTGGGTATTGAATATCTTTACCTGCAGTTCGTTTCAATTACCGGCAAGATCATGGGCAAGGGGATTCCCTCCGACCATTGGGAGCAGGTTGCCAAGAAAGGCTTCCAGTTGGTCTATGGAGCCACCATGAACCTGTTTACAGACAGGGCTGGCAATTACATGGGATACGGTCCGGAGGCCGCTGAACTAGTAGGTATTCCGGAACCAGAAACATTCATGCAATTGCCGTGGGCTCCAGAAATTGGGCGCTTTTACTGTACCTTGTTCCGTAACCGGGAGGAAAAGGTTGATCCAGGCGCCTATCTAACATCGGACTGCCGAGGCAATTTGCGTCGCATGCACGAGGAATTTAAAAAGAAGCATGGCCGTAGCCTGCGTATCGGCACCGAGCCGGAAATGATGTGGCTCAAATTTGACGAAAACGGCAAACCGAAAGACGGGTTCTCAAAACCCTATTGCTATCATATTGACCAATTTGAGAGCCTGCGCCCGGTTTCGCTGCAGGTTATTCGCTATGCCCGTAAGATGGGCCTCGACATGATCCAGGGCGATCACGAAGATGCGCCTGGCCAGTTGGAACTAAACTGGATGTATGACGACGTGCTGCGCAACGCTGACCGTTTGACGACCTACCGGCAGATTTGTGCCCAGGTGGCCCGTGAACACGGCATTTTTGCCTGTTTCATGACCAAGCCGTTCATGGGTGTGTCGGCGTCCGGGTGTCATCACAACATGTCTCTGTGGCGTGGTGGTGATGATGAATTTGTGCGCACCGGCAATGACCCGGCCAATCTGCCGGGCATGAAAGACAATTATATGTATGTCAAAGGTGGAGATAACACCTTCATGCCGGATGATGATGATCCTCAAATGCCCGGCGTGGAAGGTCTGGAAGCCATCGGCGGCGTTGTACACAATCTGCAGGCCCTGACTGCCGTGGGGTGTTCGACGGTTAATTCCTATCGTCGCCTGTGGGATACCGGGTTCTGGGCGCCGGTATTTGCTGATTGGGGTTTCCAGAACCGTACAACCGGCCTGCGCGTTTCGGCACCCGGCCGCTTTGAATACCGGTCGGTGGATTCCATGGTGAACCCGTATCTGATGGGCACCACCTTGCTGGCCGCGATGGATGACGGCATCGACAACAAGCTCGATCCGGGAGAGCCTGAAGAGCGAAATATTTACGACGCCATCAAGGAAGGTAAGCAGGTGAAGAAACTGCCTATGTCTTTGGGAGAGGCTCTGGCACATCTGGAAAACAGCGACGTGGTGCGCCGCGGCCTGCCCGGCGAAATGTACCGTCTGTATCACGAATACAAGCATGACGAATATGCCCGATCTATGTCCACAGTGACCGATTGGGATAACGAGACCTACATGGAATGCCTGCCGTAAACGCTGCTTAAACTTACACTCAAATATTTGGCGGGTCAGCGACCCGTCAACACTTCAACAACAGGAGACTTATGCCCATGTGCGGAATTGCAGGGCTGATCCACCGGAAGGGCAGCAGCAATGTTGGTCGGGAAATGACCAATATGTTGCAGGCGCTTAAACACCGGGGGCCGGATTCGACCGGTTTCGCCATTTATGGCGAACCTGAAGCCAATATATTTGTGCTTCGCTTCAAAGTTGCCGAGCAGGAAGACCTGCACGGGGCACTTAAAATTCACGACGAGATCAAGCTTCGCAAAGACGCAGTCGATGAGACGCTTAAGACATTGGGAGTGAAGGTTACGGAACTGGAGGAGGCAACCGAATATGCCTTCCGTTACGAGATTCAATATGACGGAGACATGAAAACGCTCGCCGATCACATTGAAGATATCGAAGGTGCCGAAATCTTGTCGATCGGTTCCTCGCTGGAACTGATAAAGGATCTGGGCGATGCAACTGTCGTATCAGATGCCTATGGTCTCGACAATTTCACCGGCACACACGGCATAGGTCATACGCGTATGGCCACCGAATCAGACGTTGATATTCGATCTGCGCACCCTTACTGGGCCTATCCCTATGGCGATATTGCAGTGGTTCACAATGGTCAGATCACCAATTATTGGCTGATGCGGCGCCAGTTGGAACGTGAGGGACAACGGTTTGTGTCCAACTGTGATTCAGAACTGCTTGCGGTCTATGTGGCGACTCATCTGGAAAAGGGGTTTACCCTGGAAGACACGCTTCGCAAGTCCATCGACGATATCGATGGTGTGTTCACCTATCTGGTCACCACCAAGGATCAGTTGGGCATGGCCAAGGACTCCATGGCTGCAAAACCGATGGTGCTCTATGAAAGCGATGACATGGTTGCGCTGGCCTCTGAAGAAGTGGCCATCCGGGCGATTATTCCGCACGAAATTGATACCTGGGACCCTTATGATGAGGAGGTAAGAGTATGGCAGGCATGAGCGAAACTGCAGAACGGGACGAGTTTCTGGGACTTCATACCGAACCCCTTAAGGGCCGGGATATCAAAACCATGTTCTCCCTGGAGAATGAAGGTGGATATGCCTATGCATTTGCACCGGATGTCGACTTTAACAAGCGGGGTGCCATTAATTGTGAGGGCAAGGAAGCTACAGAAATTAACGGCGAAATCCGTGAATTGATCAAGTCCGGTCACGGCACTGTGGTGCTTGAAAATCCAGGCGCCAAGCATTCCATCATCGTTGGCATTCTGCACCGGATGAATTTTATCGTGAATGGCTCACTTGGCTATTTTGGTTGTGGTCTGCTCGACGGCCCGATGGTGCGTATCTCGGGGCGGGTTGGTTGGTCATTTGGCGAAAACATGATGGCCGGCGTGTGCGTCGTCGAAAAGAACGCCGGGTCTACTTTTGGCGCCGCAATTCGCGGTGGCGATCTGGTTTGCAAGGGCTCCGTCGGATCCCGAACCGGAATTGATCAAAAGGGCGGCACCATTCTTGTGGGTGGCGACACAGGCGCCTTTTCCGGCTTCATGATGCAGCGGGGCCGAATGGTTGTTTGTGGAAATGCTGGAAAAAATCTGGGCGATTCCATGTATGATGGAACAATCTTTGTTGGCGGTGAGATCAAGGATCTGGGGGTCGATGCGGTGCCTGCAGAACTGACGCAGCTCGACAAGGACTGGCTGACCAGAAAACTCACCCAATACGATATGATGCCGGAAAATGGCGTCGATCATTTCACCAAAATTGTCGCCGGGAAGCAGCTTTGGAGCTACGACAACCTGGAACCTTCCGAGAAAAAACTGGTGCTTTAACGCTCCAAAAAAGAACCAGACAGGAACTTACACATGCTCGACAAATCGAAACAGGAAACCGGCTTTTCAAAGCTGCAGGCCGAGAAAAAATACAAGCTCGGTTCATCCTCCGTCTTCACGCCGGAGGTGGTAAACGACATACACATCAAGTCTGAACTCGGGCGCTATCGGATGCGCGGGTTTTCGCTGTTTAAGAAAATACCTCACTGGGACGAATTGACATTTTTGCCCGGCACGCTGACCCGCTTCGTGATTGAAGGATACCGGGAAAAATGCCTCACCAAAACAATCATTGGTCCAAGGGCCAAGCGGCCCATCGAACTTGATATCCCAATCTACATAACCGGAATGAGTTTTGGCGCGCTGTCATTTGAGGCAAAGACCGCGCTTGCCCGTGGCGCGACCATGGCAGGTACGGCCACTTGTTCGGGCGAAGGCGGTATGATCCCCGATGAACGCCGTTATTCCTCCAAGTGGTTTTATCAGTGCATCCAGTCGCGCTATGGATTCAATCCACACCATTTGCAGTTGGCAGATGGCTGCGAGTTTTTCATTGGTCAGGGCTGTAAGGTTGGTCTTGGAGGCCACTTGATGGGGCAGAAAGTTACCGACCAGGTTGCTGAAATGCGGTCGCTGCCCGCCGGTATCGACCAGCGTTCTCCTGCACGTCATCCCGATTGGTTGGGGCCTGACGACCTGGCACTGAAAATTCAGGAAATTCGTGAAGCAACCGATTGGCAAATTCCCATTCAGCTGAAATTGGGAGCAGCCCGCGTTTACGATGACGTGCGCATGGCTGCAAAATGTGATCCGGACTCCATCTACATCGATGGCATGGAAGGCGGAACTGGTGCGGGGCCACATCTGGCAACCGAAGAGACCGGTGTTCCCGGCATGGCGGCGATCCGTCAGGCGCGTCGGGCGATTGACGATATCGGTAAGCGTGGCGAAATTTCGCTGGTTTATGCAGGTGGTATCCGAAATGGCGGCGACGTTGCCAAAGCCTTGGCTCTTGGTGCCGACGCGATTGCCATTGGACACTCCGCAATGATGGCACTGAACTGCAACAAGGACATTCCCGAGGCTGACTATCCATCGGAAATGGGCGTTGAGGCTGGTGAATGCTATCACTGTCACACAGGTCGTTGTCCGGTTGGGGTTGCCACCCAGGATCCCGAACTGAGAAAGCGTCTGGATCCAGATGAGGCTGCCGAGCGGGTTTACAATTTTCTGCACACGCTGACCATGGAAGCTCAGATGATGGCGCGTGCTTGCGGTAAGACAAATATTCATTCGCTGGAACCGGAAGACCTGGCGGCGCTGACCATGGAAGCTTCTGCCATTGCGCAGGTTCCATTGGCTGGTACCGAATATACTGTCGGTGTCGCCGACTATCACCACATATAAGGGAGCAGTCAGATGGCTGGAACAAGCTATAAAGGTGCGGAAATTGAAGATGTCGATCACTTCCTGAAGGGCGGTGGCATCGATTCAGAGCGGGAACAGATAATTGGTCAGCATATCGGCTATCGTTATGACGTGAATCTGTTGCCGGACTATGGACGAATAACAGATTTTCTCAAAGGTTATGTTGAATTCATGGGTTGGGAAGATCTCAATTGGTTGGAAGATGTCCATATGGGCTATGACGACGGCAAGCCGGCGGTTTTTGACCGCAATATCAATGGCTGGGTGGCTATTCCGGAGAGTTACGACCTTCCGGACAATCAACAAGACAGGGACATGATTGCCCGCGAATTGCTGATTAAATTTCAAATGTCACCGGATCATCCAATGGTGGTTTTGAACAACGCCTACCGAAAATTTTAATCCAGGCAATATTTTTGCTTGTAAATCCTGCCAATTGAGGACAATTGGCAGGATTTTTTTTCAATCGCAACTGATTTGACCCACCAGAAAGAACCACGATGGCGTTTAAGACGGATATTGAGATTGCCCGCGAGGCGACGAAGAGACCGATCCAGGAGATTGGTGCCAAGCTCGGCATTGGTACAGATGATCTTGTGCCCTATGGCCATGACAAGGCGAAGGTAAGT